>NZ_CAESCH010000001.1:427500-1711371 GCF_903166545.1 Metabacillus schmidteae
CAAACCGACACAGGTAGGCGAGGAGAGAATCCTAAGGTGAGCGAGAGAACTCTCGTTAAGGAACTCGGCAAAATGACCCCGTAACTTCGGGAGAAGGGGTGCTTTTTAGGGTGAATAGCCCGGAAAAGCCGCAGTGAATAGGCCCAGGCGACTGTTTAGCAAAAACACAGGTCTCTGCGAAGCCGCAAGGCGAAGTATAGGGGCTGACGCCTGCCCGGTGCTGGAAGGTTAAGGGGAGAGGTTAGCGCAAGCGAAGCTTTGAACCGAAGCCCCAGTAAACGGCGGCCGTAACTATAACGGTCCTAAGGTAGCGAAATTCCTTGTCGGGTAAGTTCCGACCCGCACGAAAGGCGTAACGATCTGGGCACTGTCTCAACGAGAGACTCGGTGAAATTATAGTACCTGTGAAGATGCAGGTTACCCGCGACAGGACGGAAAGACCCCGTGGAGCTTTACTGTAGCCTGATATTGAATTTTGGTACAGCTTGTACAGGATAGGTAGGAGCCTGAGAAGCCGGAGCGCTAGCTTCGGTGGAGGCGTCGGTGGGATACTACCCTGGCTGTATTGAAATTCTAACCCACAGCCCTGATCGGGCTGGGAGACAGTGTCAGGTGGGCAGTTTGACTGGGGCGGTCGCCTCCTAAAATGTAACGGAGGCGCCCAAAGGTTCCCTCAGAATGGTTGGAAATCATTCGTAGAGTGTAAAGGCACAAGGGAGCTTGACTGCGAGACCTACAAGTCGAGCAGGGACGAAAGTCGGGCTTAGTGATCCGGTGGTTCCGCATGGAAGGGCCATCGCTCAACGGATAAAAGCTACCCCGGGGATAACAGGCTTATCTCCCCCAAGAGTCCACATCGACGGGGAGGTTTGGCACCTCGATGTCGGCTCATCGCATCCTGGGGCTGTAGTCGGTCCCAAGGGTTGGGCTGTTCGCCCATTAAAGCGGTACGCGAGCTGGGTTCAGAACGTCGTGAGACAGTTCGGTCCCTATCCGTCGTGGGCGTAGGAAATTTGAGAGGAGCTGTCCTTAGTACGAGAGGACCGGGATGGACGCACCGCTGGTGTACCAGTTGTCTTGCCAAAGGCATAGCTGGGTAGCTATGTGCGGAAGGGATAAGTGCTGAAAGCATCTAAGCATGAAGCCCCCCTCAAGATGAGATTTCCCATCACACTAGTGAGTAAGATCCCTGAAAGATGATCAGGTTGATAGGTCAGAGGTGGAAGCGCGGTGACGTGTGGAGCTGACTGATACTAATCGATCGAGGACTTAACCTAATAAAAGCGTAAGCTTAGTGAATTGAATTGTGAATCGTTATCTAGTTTTGAAGGAATATGCCTTCAAACTTATATTATTTGGTGATGATGGCGAAGAGGTCACACCCGTTCCCATGCCGAACACGGAAGTTAAGCTCTTCAGCGCCGATGGTAGTTGGGGGTTTCCCCCTGTGAGAGTAGGACGTTGCCAAGTAAGAAGAGGAAAAAGATCAGTAGAGATACTGGTCTTTTTTTATATGAATTTAAAAAATAATATAAACCGAAGGTTTAGTCTGTAAAGAGGTAGAGACAAAGTAAACTTACTAGCCTGAGGCTTGGGAGAAGCAAGAAGATCAAGGAAGTGCCGAGAGAGAAGACCGGAATGTGCGCAGTTGGCACATGAGGATCTGAACGAACAAGCTGACGCGGAGATTCGCCGCTTATCGCAAGCCGAAATCCGAACACGGAAGTTAAGCTCTCAGCGCCGATGGTAGTTGGGGGTTTCCCCCTGTGAGAGTAGGACATCACCAAGTAAGAAGAGGGAAAAGATCAGTAGAGATACTGGTCTTTTTTGCATGAATTAAATGATTGTAGAAAAACCGAAGGTTTTATCGTAAAGAGGTAGAAACAAAATATACTGTGGATTTTTGGTGAAATTTGTAGAATAGTAGATAAATTAAAATAATCGAAGATAAATTGCTGAAAATCGAAGATAAAATGAAGTAATCGAAGATAAATACACATCATCGAAAATAAATTAATTTAACCCTATGTTAGTGTCTACGCACACAGGCACATGACACTGAACGAACAAGCTGACGCGGAGATTCGCCGCTAATCGCAAACTGAAATCCGACCACGGATATTAAGGTCTCAGCGCCGATGGCAGTTGGGGAGATCCCCCAGAGAGTAGGACATCGCCAAGGAAGAGAAGTAACAGATCAGTAGTTCAATTTGATCTTTATAATATGGAATTCAGCTGATGAATCATATTCTCTAACACTTCTTTGTTATCGTAAAATAAAAAAGTTCTTATGTGATTTAGTATTTAAATAAAAAAATTTGAATATTTGTGTTTGATGGGACACAATCGCGTATATATATAATAAAATACAATGTTTAACTAACTAGGAGAAATGCATATGGAGTTGTTGGGATATATTGATGATGATACATATACGATGTTTTTCCGAATCTTAATTGCAGCGATATTGTGTGGGATTATTGGGTTAGAGCGTGAATTTAAAAGTCATCCTGCTGGCTTTAGAACTCATTTATTAGTTGGAATTGGTTCGTGTTTGATGATGATTCTATCCCTTTATGGTTTTGAGGATTATCTTACGATTAATAGTCAATTTGATCCTTCAAGAATTCCTTCCTACGTTATAAGTGGAATTGGATTTCTTGGTGGAGGAACAATATTAGTTAAAGGAGCTACAGTCAGGGGTCTCACAACCGCCGCTTCTATTTGGATTGTTGCAGGGTTAGGATTAATCATTGGCTCTGGAATGTATATATTAGCATCGTTTACTACAATAATTGTCCTAATGTGTTTAATCTTCCTAAATAAACTTGAAGAGTATATGGAAGTGAAAAAAACGAGAAGAAAAATGAAAGTCGTCGTTCAATCAACTCGATCTTCGGTAGATGAGGTGATTGAAAAATTATTATCCTATAAGATTAAAACAAATAAAGTTGTTATGACTTCATGTAAGAAAGAAAGAGACGGTAAAGTCACCTTTTATTATCAGTTTGATATAGATGTTGATTTAACTCAACACGGAATACTTGAAGAGGTTCTTATAGAAATAAGTGAAGTGGAAAAAATTTATTAAAGAGGTTTTACAAGCTTCAAATTTGGCAATATTTAAAATGAAACAGAAGAGTTGAAAAATTTTTCTGTTCGTTTTATATTTAGATTAAAGTCAAATATAGTCAAAGTCAGGGAGGGGGAGGTTGGGTGAGAAATATTTCAGACATTATTGAACAGTACTTAAAAAGTGTACTGGACAGTAGTGGAAGAGAAATTGTTGAAATAAAGCGCAGTGAAATTGCGGATCGATTTCAATGTGTGCCTTCACAGATAAACTATGTTATTAATACAAGATTTACAATTGAACGAGGTTACGTGGTTGAGAGTAAACGTGGTGGGGGAGGTTATATCCGAATTATTAAAGTTCGCGCTGATAACCAAGCACATCTGCTGGAACAGATATTACGTTTAATTAGCCAACGACTATCACAGGTTGCTGCTGAGGATATTATTGGCAGATTAGTTACAGAGGAAGTTATTTCTGCACGTGAAGCAAAGCTTATGTTAAGTGTTATTGACCGTTCCGTTTTATATATTGAGCTTCCCCATCGGGATGAATTGAGGGCAAGAATGGTTAAAGCCATGTTAACTTCATTGAAATATAAGTGAAAGTAGGGGAGACGGATGATTTGCCAGGAATGTAATGAAAGGCCGGCAACGTTTCACTTTACAAAAGTGATCAATGGTGAAAAAACAGAAGTTCATATTTGTGAGCATTGTGCAAAAGAAAATAGTGAGCTTTTTATGTTTAATTCAAATACAGGTTTTTCACTAAATAACCTTTTAACAGGCCTGCTAAATATGGATCATGGCCTTGCAAAGTCGGAAGAGAAAAGTGTTTTTAAAACAGAAGAAGTCCTGCAATGTGATCGTTGTAAGATGACTTTTCATCAGTTTAAAAAGGTTGGAAGATTTGGCTGTGCTAACTGCTATTCTACATTTAAGGATTATATAACACCAATTCTTAGACGGGTACATGGGGGAAATACAGTTCATTCAGGGAAAATACCTAAAAGAATTGGCGGCAATCTTCATGTTAGGAAAAAGATTGAACAATTAAAGAGTCAAATTCATAGTTATATTGATCAGGAAGAGTTTGAACAGGCCGCTAAAGTCCGGGATGAAATTAGGATGCTTGAAAAGAAAATAAGCAGCTCCAATGAGGAGGGATCATAAGCATGTCACTCCAAAACTTTATGAATAAAGCAATGAGTGCTTGGATGAACCAAGAAGGTCCTGATTCAGATATTGTGTTGAGCAGTCGTATTCGTTTAGCTCGAAATATCGAAAAGTATAAATTTCCAACACTTTCTACAAATGAAGAGTTACAAGATGTTCTAAATTTCTTTGAAAACACATATGCAAATAAAACATTCCAAAATATTGGTCAGTTGGAGCTTCTAAAGATGAATGATCTGCAACCAATTCAAAAGAGGGTGTTAGTAGAAAAGCATTTAATTAGTCCTAATCTTGCTGACCATTCCATTTATGGAGGGTGCTTACTTTCGGATAATGAAGAAGTTAGTATTATGCTAAATGAAGAAGACCATATTCGTATTCAGTGTTTGTTTCCAGGATTTCAGCTTGGAGAAGCATTGAATATGGCCAACCAATTGGATGATTGGATTGAAAATGAAGTGGATTATGCATTTGATGAACAAAGAGGTTATTTAACAAGTTGTCCTACAAACGTAGGAACAGGGCTTAGAGCCTCAGTGATGATGCACTTACCTGCATTGGTCCTCACTCAAAAAATTAACCGAATTATTCCGGCAATTAATCAATTAGGATTAGTTGTTAGAGGAATTTATGGTGAAGGTAGCGAAGCTATAGGGAATCTCTTTCAAATCTCTAATCAAATTACATTAGGTAAATCTGAAAAAGACATTGTAGATGATTTGATTAGTGTTGTTCAACAATTGATTGACCAAGAGAGATCAACCCGCGAAGCCCTTTATCAATCTTCGCATATTCAACTTGAGGATCGGGTTTATCGTTCCTTTGGAACCTTAGCATACAGCCGCATTATTGAATCAAATGAGACGGCAAAGTGTTTATCCGATGTTCGTCTGGGAATTGATTTAGGTATTATAAAAGACGTATCCAGGACAATTCTCAACGAACTTATGATTTTAACTCAACCAGGGTTTTTACAGCAGTATTTTGGTGGACCATTACGTCCTAACGAAAGAGATATTCGACGGGCAGCACTAATTAGGGAGCGTCTAAATCTAGAAATGGATCGTAATAAACGGATGGAGGATGATGAATCATGATGTTTGGAAGATTTACAGAGCGTGCTCAAAAGGTATTAGCACTAGCACAAGAAGAAGCAGTTCGTTTAGGCCATAATAATATTGGAACAGAGCATATTCTATTAGGTCTTGTTAGCGAAGGAGAAGGCATTGCAGCTAAAGCGTTGTTAGCGTTAGGGCTAGGACCTGATAAGATTCAAAAAGAGGTAGAGGGCTTAATCGGAAGAGGTCAAGATGCATCCCAAACAATCCACTATACACCAAGAGCAAAAAAAGTTATTGAACTATCAATGGATGAAGCTAGAAAGCTAGGTCATTCTTATGTAGGAACAGAACATATTCTGCTTGGTCTTATCCGTGAAGGTGAAGGAGTAGCAGCAAGAGTACTTAATAATTTAGGAGTAAGTCTAAATAAAGCAAGACAACAGGTTCTTCAATTACTAGGAAGCAATGAATCGTCAGCAAATCACCAGGGCGGAGGTATTACAAATGCTAATACACCAACCCTGGACAGCTTAGCTAGAGATTTAACAGCTATTGCTAGAGAAGGTAGCTTAGATCCTGTAATTGGTAGAAGTAAAGAAATTCAACGTGTAATTGAAGTATTAAGCAGACGTACTAAGAATAACCCGGTACTAATTGGGGAGCCTGGTGTAGGTAAAACAGCTATTGCCGAAGGTTTAGCTCAACAGATTGTACAAAACGAAGTACCGGAAATTTTAAGAGATAAACGTGTTATGACATTAGACATGGGAACTGTTGTTGCTGGTACAAAGTACCGTGGTGAGTTTGAAGACCGTCTTAAAAAAGTAATGGACGAAATTCGCCAGGCAGGGAATATTATTCTGTTTATTGATGAATTACACACATTAATTGGTGCTGGTGGCGCTGAAGGTGCAATTGATGCCTCAAATATTTTAAAACCATCATTAGCAAGAGGTGAGTTGCAGTGTATCGGGGCAACTACACTTGATGAATATAGAAAATATATCGAAAAAGATGCAGCATTGGAGCGTAGGTTCCAACCAATACAAGTAGATGAGCCAACTGTTGATGAAAGTATTCAGATTTTAAAAGGATTACGTGACCGCTATGAGGCACATCACAGAGTTTCTATTACGGATGAGGCAATCGATGCAGCTGTAAAGTTATCTGACCGCTATATTTCTGACCGCTTTCTACCAGATAAAGCAATTGATTTAATTGACGAAGCAGGCTCAAAAGTACGTTTACGATCTTTTACTACACCTCCAAATTTAAAAGAGCTCGAATTGAAGCTTGAAGAAATTCGCAAGGAGAAAGATGCTTCAGTTCAAAGTCAAGAATTTGAAAAAGCAGCATCTTTACGTGATACAGAACAACGTTTGCGCGAGCAATTAGAGGAAACAAAGAAAACGTGGAAAGAAAAGCAAGGACAAGAAAACACTGAAGTTACGGTTGAAGATATTGCAATGGTTGTTTCGAGCTGGACGGGTGTTCCTGTATCGAAATTAGCTCAAACCGAAACAGATAAACTTCTTAACATGGAAAGCATTCTTCATTCCAGAGTAGTTGGTCAGGAAGAAGCCGTCGTGGCTGTCGCAAAAGCAGTTCGACGTGCTCGTGCCGGATTAAAAGATCCTAAACGTCCGATTGGTTCCTTTATTTTCTTAGGACCTACAGGTGTCGGAAAAACTGAGCTTGCCAGAGCATTAGCTGAATCTATCTTCGGTGATGAAGATGCAATGATTCGGATTGATATGTCAGAATATATGGAGAAGCACTCTACATCTCGTCTAGTTGGTTCACCTCCAGGATATGTTGGATATGATGAAGGTGGTCAGTTAACTGAGAAAGTAAGAAGAAAACCATATTCTGTAGTGCTTTTAGATGAAATTGAAAAGGCACATCCTGATGTATTTAATATCTTGCTTCAAGTGTTGGAAGATGGGCGACTAACTGATTCTAAAGGACGTACAGTAGACTTTAGAAACACAATTTTAATTATGACATCAAATGTTGGAGCTAGTGAGTTAAAACGAAATAAATACGTAGGATTCAATGTACAGGATGAAACACAAAATTACAAAGATATGAAGGGTAAAGTCATGAATGAACTGAAACGTGCATTCAGACCGGAATTTATTAACCGTATCGATGAAATTATCGTGTTCCATTCTTTAGAGAAGAAACATTTAAAAGAAATCGTATCATTAATGTCCGATCAATTAACAAAACGATTAAAAGAGCAAGATCTGTCTCTAGAGCTAACTGAAGCTGCTAAGGAAAAGATTGCAGACGAAGGTATTGATCTAGAGTACGGAGCAAGACCATTACGTCGTTCTATACAGAAAAATGTTGAAGACCGTCTTTCTGAAGAGCTATTAAAAGGAGCAATTAATAAAGGTCAAAAAATCATTTTAGATGTTGAGAATGGCGAATTTGTTGTCAAAACAGATGAAAAAGAAGAAGTAAAGGCAAATTAAAAAAGGTTGAGGCACACTTTATGTTGTGTGCCTCACTTTCTTTTTAATAAATCAAATTCCACTTACATATTCAATGCATGTGATAAAATCTTAAGAACAATAGTCTGACATGCACAATTTATCCCCAATTGAATTGTTTTTATTTCATATCATAATTGGCTCGTCTACTAGCTAACCTAATAAGAGAGGAATATATGAATGGCTAAATCAAAGGTGAAATTTATTTGTCAGTCCTGTGGGTATGAATCGCCCAAATGGATGGGAAAATGCCCAGGGTGTGGTGAGTGGAACAAGATGACAGAAGAAGTATTAAAATCTGCATCACCACGAAGAGCAGTGTTTGCTCATTCTAACCAAACTGTACAAAAACCCTCCCCTATAACAACCATCGAAACAACCCAAGAACCTAGAATATATACAAATTTAAAAGAATTTAACCGTGTATTAGGTAGCGGAATTGTAAAAGGATCTTTAGTACTTATTGGTGGAGACCCTGGAATTGGAAAATCAACATTGTTACTACAAGTATCCTCCCAGCTGGCGGATAACGGAAATGATGTTTTATATATTTCAGGTGAGGAATCGGTAAAGCAAACAAAATTAAGAGCGGATCGTTTAGGTGTAAAGTCAAACAAATTATTAGTTTTATCAGAAACAGATTTAAGTTTTATTTCAAAAGCTATTGAAGATACGAACCCTTCCTTTGTTGTAGTAGATTCAATACAAACTGTCTATCATAGTGAAATAAGCTCAGCACCAGGTAGTGTATCTCAAGTTAGAGAATCAACTGCAGAATTGATGAGAATTGCTAAAACAAAAGGTATTGCAATTTTCATTGTTGGTCATGTTACAAAAGAGGGTTCCATAGCCGGACCTAGACTACTTGAACATATGGTTGATACAGTCCTTTATTTTGAGGGAGAGCGACATCATACATACCGAATTCTGCGTGCTGTAAAAAACCGTTTTGGCTCGACAAATGAAATGGGCATTTTTGAGATGAAGGAAGCTGGTTTAGAAGAGGTTCTAAATCCATCGGAGATATTTCTAGAAGAGCGTTCAAAGGGAGCTGCAGGCTCAACTGTAGTTGCCTCTATGGAAGGTACAAGGTCTGTTTTAGTTGAAATTCAAGCACTTATATCCCCGACGAGTTTTGGAAATCCACGCAGGATGGCCACAGGTATAGATCACAATCGAGTGCCGCTATTAATGGCTGTTTTAGAAAAACGTGTAGGTCTTTTATTGCAAAATCAAGATGCATACTTGAAAGTAGCAGGTGGTGTAAAACTGGATGAACCTGCTATTGATTTAGCTGTGGCGGTAAGTATCGCCTCAAGCTTTAAAGATGCCCCCCCTAAACCGACGGACGTTATAATTGGTGAGGTAGGTTTAACAGGAGAAGTTCGAAGAGTGTCAAGGATTGAACAAAGAGTGATCGAGGCAGCTAAGCTGGGCTTTAAGCGAGCAGTCATACCACACGCAAATATAGGGGGATGGAACCCACCAGAAGATATTGAAATAATAGGAGTAAAAAATGTAGCGGAGGCTCTCCAAAAAACGTTAGGAGGATCGTAAATGACAGAGGTAGAGAGTAAGTCAGGTGAAAAGACCTTAAACGAAATTCTACAGTTTGTTGCACCCGGGACACCCATAAGAGAAGGGATTGAAAATGTTCTCCGTGCAAAAACAGGTGGTTTAATTGTTGTTGGCCATAACGAAAAGGTTAAAAAGATTATTGATGGCGGATTTGCAATCGGATGTGCATTTTCGTCGGCTCATTTGTATGAGCTGGCAAAAATGGATGGAGCCATTATTTTAAGTGACTCTGGAAACAAAATTATGTATGCAAATGCACAACTGGTCCCTGACTCCTCAATTTATTCCTCAGAAACTGGAATGAGGCACAGAACAGCAGAGCGTGTCGCGAAACAGACCGGAAATTTAGTTATTGCTATTTCTCAAAGAAGGAATGTCATTACGTTATATCATGGTGAGCTAAGATATGCCTTGCGTGATATAGGTGTTATCTTAACAAAAGCTAATCAGGCTATTCAAACATTGGAAAAATATAAATTAGTACTGGACCAATCGATTTTAACATTAGGTGCATTAGAGTTGGAAGAACTCGTTACCTTTAAAGAAGTACTTCAAGTCCTTCATCGTTTTGAGATGGTTTTAAGAATTAAGGATGAAATCAATGACTACGTAAATGAGCTTGGAGCAGAGGGTCATTTGATTAGGCTACAGTTAGCAGAACTTCTTACAGGTGTGGAAGAAGAAGCAGCACTGTTAATTAAGGATTATGCCCAAGATAAATCTGTTGATCCTTTCCCGGTTATCCAGCAACTGCAAGACCTATCAAGTTTTGAGCTTTTAGAAGATGCAGTTCTTTTTAAACTATTAGGTTATTCTTCTTTTACGAATGTAGATGGACCTGTTATTTCAAGAGGTTATCGTATTTTAAATAAAATCCCACGACTTCCCGCCATCATTATTGAAAATTTAGTGACAACATATAAAAAT
Organism: Metabacillus schmidteae; assembly: GCF_903166545.1. Lineage (NCBI taxonomy): Bacteria > Bacillati > Bacillota > Bacilli > Caryophanales > Bacillaceae > Metabacillus > Metabacillus schmidteae. Next base: position 437,813 of record NZ_CAESCH010000001.1, read on the forward strand.
TTGAAACTTATTATGCGCGCATCCGTAGAACAGTTGGATGAAGTGGAAGGGATAGGTGAGGTAAGGGCAAAAAAAATTAAAGAGGGTTTAAAAAGATTACAAGATCAACTCCTCATTGATCGACATATATAAGAAGATTTAATGAAAGTTTTATTAAATGTGTTTTAATTTATGAAAAATAGGGTATATTAAAATTGTTTTTATTGTTAAATTCTTTAGTACATTACAAGCTTGTTTCAATCTATTTACAAATTAAGATAACTATTTCACAAGCTTCAGAATTAGGATAAAGTAGTAATAACTCAAAGGGAGGTGAAGGTATGTTAATTAAACGCATAATCCAATTGCTTTTTCTAGTTATCGGTGGGATGCTGGGCATTCTTTTTATACCCGAACTACTTGAATTAATGAATATGCAGGACATACCTTTTATTAATACGCCGTATACATTAGCAGTAATAGGTGCAATTATATTTTTTATCGCAACATTTTGGTTAGTAGATTATGTTGTAAACTGGATTAAAGTATTGGAAGAGGCTGTTGTCAAGGCACCTGTAACAGATGTTTTGTTTGGTAGTTTAGGATTAATCTTCGGTCTTATAGTTGCTTTTCTTATTGTTATTCCTTTAAAAGATATCCAATACCAAGTATTTAACACCATTATTCCAATCTTTTTAACGCTACTATTGGGTTATTTAGGATTCCAGGTTGGTTTTAAGAAAAGAGACGAACTTATTAATTTATTTTCTGTCCCAAATCGTATTGGAAAGAAAAAAGGTGTGTCAGAAGAAGAAGCTGAAATTGAGGATAAAAAGTTAAAAATCTTGGACACAAGTGTCATCATTGATGGAAGAATTGCGGATATTTGCCAAACAGGATTCTTAGAAGGAACGATTGTTATTCCTCAATTTGTTCTGGAGGAACTTCAGCATATTGCCGATTCATCTGATGTATTAAAGAGAAATCGCGGAAGAAGAGGACTGGATATTCTGAATAGAATTCAAAAAGAGCTTTCAATAAATGTAGAAATTTATGAAGGTGATTTTGAAGAAATTCAAGAAGTGGATAGTAAACTGGTTAAATTAGCAAAGCTTACATCTGGTGTTGTGGTAACCAATGATTTTAACTTAAATAAAGTATGTGAACTTCAAAAAGTGGCTGTATTAAATATTAATGATTTGGCAAATGCTGTTAAACCGGTTGTATTGCCTGGAGAAGAAATGAATGTTCAGGTTATCAAAGATGGTAAAGAGCATAATCAGGGTGTTGCGTATTTAGATGATGGTACGATGATAGTTGTTGAGGAAGGTCGAAATTATATCGGAAAGCATATTGATGTATTAGTAACGAGTGTTCTTCAAACTTCAGCAGGAAGAATGATTTTTGCAAAGCCTAAACTTTTAGAAAAAGCTTTGTAAACTTATTAGAAAAACATTCTTATGTATATAAAAGAAAGGGGTCAGGTTCCGGGAAAAAGCGGAAACTGGCCCTTTGTTTTACATATAGAGTGTAATCTTTTATGATACTATCAGAAAGTATAAAATTTTTATGGATGATCGTATAAGAAAAACTTAGGCTTTGGCCATTATTGCTTGGCCATAAGCCAAGTTTTTCTAATGTTGTTATACTTAAATTTAGGGGAGTAACTTCATGGAATATCAAGTAATTATACCTGCTGCAGGACAGGGAAAGCGAATGAAGGCTGGGAAAAATAAACAATTCATTAAATTGAATGAGATACCTATTATTATCCACACTTTAAGAGTATTTGAAGAACATGATCAATGTTCAGGCATTATTTTGGTCATTAATGAAGCGGAGAAAGCTGATTTTCAACATCTGATTGAGATCTATCGGCTACAGAAAGTTAAGCAACTTGTATTTGGCGGTAAAGAGAGGCAGGATAGTGTTTATAATGGGGTTAGAGCAGTGGAGAATGAGGAGCTTGTGCTTGTCCATGATGGAGCAAGACCGTTTATTACGCAAGAAAGTATCGAGCGTTTGGTTACAAAAGCTGATGAAACAGGAGCTTCCATTCTTGCTGTCCCTGTAAAGGATACCATTAAAAAGGTTGAAGAGGGAATTGTCACTGAAACTGTTGAGAGATCAACTCTATGGTCTGTTCAAACACCGCAAGCCTTTAAATTAAAGTTGCTTTTAGAAGCCCATGAAAAGGCAAGAATTGAAGGATATTTAGGCACAGATGATGCAAGTTTGTTGGAAAGAGTGGGACAACCGGTATCAATTGTAGCAGGAGATTATACAAATATAAAAATCACAACACCAGAAGACCTCTATATCGCGGAGGCTATTTTAACGAGAAATGAGGAAAAAAGATGTTAAGAATAGGACAAGGTTTTGATGTACATCAATTGGTGGAAGGCCGCCCTTTAATTATTGGAGGAATTGAAATTCCCTATGAACAAGGATTATTAGGTCATTCAGATGCTGATGTATTATTACATACAGTGGCAGATGCCTGTTTAGGAGCGATTGCAGAGGGAGATATAGGAAAGCATTTCCCTGATACAGATCCAGCTTTTAAAGATGCTGATTCAGCCAAATTGTTAACACATGTTTGGAATCTTGTGAAAAACCGAGGATATGAATTAGGAAATATTGATTGTACAATTATTGCACAAAAGCCAAAGATGGCTCCCTATATTGACCAAATGAGATCACGTATTGCTGAACTGTTGGAAGCTGATATTTCACAGGTGAATGTTAAAGCTACAACAACAGAGAAGTTAGGTTTTACTGGTAGACAAGAAGGTATTGCCTCACAAGCAACAGTGCTGTTACAGAAACGCTCATAAACATTGTAATTCTCTTTGTGTCTTAGGACCTTTGGTGATAAAATAAATTCTGACCTAACCATGATTTAAATGATAAACCATTTTACATAAAGGAACTATTCCAAAAACTTGCGGACAACTGTCTACATATAATTAGTAACGGAGGTAGAAAAATGACAAATGAAGTAAGAGTACGATATGCACCTAGTCCTACAGGACATTTACATATTGGTAACGCAAGAACAGCTTTATTTAATTATTTATTTGCAAAAAACCAAGGCGGAAAATTCATTATTAGAATTGAAGATACGGATAAAAAACGTAATATCGCTGGTGGTGAGGAAAGCCAACTAAAGTACTTAAGATGGCTTGGAATTGATTGGGATGAAAGTGTTGATGTAGGTGGAGAGTACGGTCCATATCGCCAATCAGAAAGAAATGATATTTATAAAAAATATTATGAAGAGCTTCTAGAAAAGGGCTTGGCCTATAAATGTTATTGCACAGAGGAAGAATTGGAAAAAGAACGTGAAGAACAAATTGCACGTGGCGAAACACCTATGTATTCCGGCAAGCATGCAAACTTAACAGCTGAAGAGCAAAAGGAATTGGAAGCAAAAGGTTTAAAGGCAAGTATACGTTTTAGAGTACCAGCCAATAAGGAATACCGTTTTTATGATATGGTCAAAGGAGACATTTCCTTTGAATCAGAAGGAATGGGTGACTTTGTTATTGTCAAAAAAGATGGAACACCAACTTATAACTTTGCTGTAGCAGTTGACGATCATCTTATGAAAATTTCCCATGTTCTTAGAGGAGAGGATCATATATCAAATACGCCAAAGCAAATGATGATTTATGAGGCTTTCGGCTGGGATATCCCTATTTTTGGTCATATGACTTTGATCGTGAATGAAAGCCGCAAAAAATTAAGTAAGCGCGACGAGTCCATTATTCAGTTCATTGAACAGTATGAAGAACTTGGCTATCTGCCAGAAGCATTATTTAATTTTATTTCTTTACTAGGCTGGTCACCAGTTGGAGAAGAAGAAGTGTATACTAAGAATCAGCTTATTGAGATTTTTGATGCAAATCGTTTATCAAAATCCCCTGCTGTATTCGATACGCAGAAGCTTGCTTGGATGAATAATCAATATATTAAACAACTTGAAGTGGAGAAACTTATTCCACTGACACTACCACACTTAGTAAAGGCTGGTAAAGTTTCTGAGGATATGAGCAATGAAGAAAAAGAAAGAACAAATCAGCTGATCGCTCTATATCAAGATCAATTAAACTATGGAGCAGAAATAGTTCAATTAACCGAACTATTTTTCAAAGAAGAAATTAGCTATAATGAGGAAGCTAAAGAAGTTCTTGAAGGGGAACAAGTTCCTGAAGTTTTAAAAGCATTTCAGCATGAAATTAAGCATGCAGAGGATTTTACTGCCGAGACAATAAAAGGATTAATTAAGGCAGTACAGAAAGCGACAGGTCAAAAAGGTAAAAATTTATTTATGCCGATTCGTGTTGCAACAACAGGGCAAACCCACGGACCTGATTTGCCAAAATCTATTGCAGTATTAGGGGAAGATACTGTCCTAACAAGATTGAAAAATATTATTAGTTAACATTTAGATAAAAATGTAATATAGTAGGGTTAACTATATTTAAAGCGTTGATAAGGAGAGTAGAGATTTATTTCCTTTTTAGAGAGAGCCCCCACGGCTGAAAGGGGCTTAAGAGAAATAATTCTTGAAATGCACCTTAGAGTCTTTTACTAAACGTCTTTTTTCATGATCAGTAAGTAAAAGCGTATCGCTCTACGTTACAGAGCTGGAGTTGAGGTAAGAAGGAAGTTTTCTTTTGCCTAAACAGAGTGGAACCGCGCATCAAAGCGTCTCTGTCATTGTACAGAGGCGTTTTTTTATATGTAAAAGAGGCAAATTCGTTAAACAAGATGGGGATTGGGGGTAAAATAAGTGTTTAAAATGATGAAGGAAGACGTTGATATTGTTTTCGAGCAAGATCCTGCAGCAAGAAGTTATTTTGAAGTTATCTTAACTTATTCAGGGCTCCATGCTATTTGGAGTCATCGTATCGCTCATGCTTTATATAAAAAGAAGTTCTTCTTCCTAGCGAGAGCGGTGTCTCAAATAAGTAGATTTTTTACTGGAGTAGAAATTCATCCTGCAGCAAGAATTGGACGTCGTTTCTTTATCGACCATGGAATGGGTGTCGTTATCGGTGAAACATGTGAAATAGGTGATAACGTTACAGTTTTTCAGGGTGTTACCTTAGGTGGTACTGGTAAAGAAAAAGGAAAGAGACATCCAACAATTAAAGATCATGCTTTAATTGCAACAGGAGCCAAAGTGTTAGGGTCTATCACAGTAGGGGCATACTCTAAAATAGGAGCAGGATCTGTTGTGCTAAAAGATGTCCCGGACGATTCCACTGTTGTAGGGATACCCGGAAAAGTAGTCATTCAGAATGGCAGAAGAGTAGGTCAAGATTTAAACCATTGTGATCTTCCGGATCCAGTGGCTGACCGATTTAAAGAATTAGAAACTGAATTAGCTAATTTAAGATATGAAGTACAACAATATAAGAAAGGAACGAATGAACATGACAATAAAGTTGTACAATACGCTAACGAGACAAAAAGAAACATTTGAGCCTCTCGAAGCAGGAAAAGTGAAGATGTATGTTTGCGGCCCGACGGTTTATAACTATATTCACATAGGAAATGCGAGACCGGCAATTGTCTATGATACGGTTAGAAGATATTTGGAATATCGCGGCTATGATGTAACGTTTATTTCGAACTTTACAGATGTAGATGATAAATTAATAAAAGCAGCAAACGAGCTTGGAGAAGATGTACCTACCATTGCAGACCGATTTATTGATGCCTATTATGAGGATGTTTCAGCGTTAGGCTGCAAACGTGCAACAATTCATCCACGCGTAACAGAGAACATTGATATTATTATTGAGTTCATTCAAGTGCTAATCGATAAAGGATTTGCCTATGAAGCAGGCGGAGATGTTTATTATAAAACACGAGAGTTTAAAGAGTATGGAAAGCTTTCTCATCAATCAATTGAGGAGCTACGTCTGGGAAATCGAATTGAAGTTGGCGATAAAAAACAAGATGCACTTGATTTTGTTCTCTGGAAAACAGCAAAAGAAGGAGAAATTTCCTGGGAAAGTCCTTGGGGACATGGAAGACCTGGTTGGCATATTGAGTGCTCGGCCATGGCAAAGAAATATTTAGGGGATACAATCGACATTCATGCAGGTGGTCAGGACTTAACTTTCCCGCATCATGAAAATGAAATTGCCCAGTCTGAAGCAGTAACGGGAAAAACATTTGCGAAGTACTGGCTGCATAATGGCTATATCAATATTAACAACGAAAAGATGTCTAAGTCATTGGGTAACTTTGTATTAGTGCACGATATTATTAAGGAAATTGATCCGCAAATTGTTCGTTTCTTTATGCTATCTGTACACTACAGACACCCAATTAATTTCTCTCAAGAGTTACTTGAAAGTACAAAAAATGCTTTTGAAAGATTATCAACATCGTATGGCAATCTTAAACATCGTAAAAATAGCAGCAATAACCTTACGGAAAATGACCAGGAGTGGTTCGATAAAATCAATTCATACCAAGAGCAATTTGTTAAAGAAATGGATGATGATTTTAATACGGCAAATGCGATTTCTATTTTATTCGATTTGTCAAAGCAAGCAAATTATTACATGCAAGAGCAAAATACTTCAGAAGAGGTTATCCAAGCTTTCCTTGATCAATTTGATGAGCTCGGAAATGTTCTAGGAGTAACGTTTGGTTCAACAGACCTGTTGGATGAAGAAATTGAGATCATGATTGAACAACGCATTCAAGCTAGAAAAGACCGTAATTTTGCCTTAGCTGATGAAATACGTGATAAATTAAAAGATTTGAATATTATCCTGGAGGACACTCCTCAAGGAACGAGATGGAAGCGTAATTGATTAGAGTATGAAACAATAGGGAATAAAGATAATAGTGAGGAAAGTGGCAGAGTAAAAGTAATAACTGACGCGCTTGCACTTAGATTTACTAACAGAAGTATAAACTTTTGCACTTAGTTTTGGTGTCTAGCTCCAGCGCCTATCGCCTATCAAACTTCAGATCATCTCCCTACGATAAGTCAACATCGGTTCGCTTCCGCTTACCGTGTTTCCTTTGCCCCACATTAATGGGCAGTAAAAATTATTGGGAGAGAAGAGTGAGGTACTGCCCGTAAATGTCTCGGGTAAGTCTCGCTATCCATTAGAAGGAAAATTCTAATGGAAGTCTCACTTTATCTCAGTCGATGCTCCTCCAGTTTGTACGGTGATGACCAAGGCGCTTGCGCTTTTATAACTGCCATGATTTGTAGAAAAGAGGACCAACATGTTTTTAGATGTAAAGGCAATTAAAGATTCTAAACATTTAAATAGCTTGGCTTTGGCCTATATTGGTGATGCTGTTTTTGAGATTTATGTGAGGCATTATCTTTTATCAAAGGGAACTATTCGCCCAAACCAGCTACATAATCAAGCAAAGAGGTTTGTGTCGGCGAAGGCACAGGCAAGTGTTTTGCACCATTTTTATTCTCAGGAAATTTTTTCTGAAGAAGAACAAGGTGTTTTAAGGCGTGGGAGAAATGCAAAATCGGGAACAATTCCTAAAAATACAAATGTTCAAACCTATCGATATAGTACATCCTTTGAAGCACTCATTGGCTACTTATATTTAGAGAAAAAGCATGAACGTCTTGAGGAATTGATTGAGCGATCCTTTGAATTTTTTGATGGTGAAAAGGAGGGGTTATCATGAGTGAAGATTTCATTATAGGCCGCAACCCTGTTATTGAAGTGCTAAAATCTCCGCGAGATATAAATAAGATATGGGTGGCTGAAAACTCTTTAAAAGGACAAGCTCAGCAGATTACAAAGCTAGCCAAAGAAAGAGGCATTACGATTAATTTTGTCCCCAAAAAGAAAATTGACCAGATGGTTGAAGGAAATCACCAAGGTGTTGTTGCACAGGTTGCAGCTTATGAATATGTTCATGTGGATGATATATTAAACGTAGCAGAACAGCGCGGAGAATCACCATTTTTATTGCTTTTAGATGAAATAGAAGATCCGCATAACTTAGGATCTATTATGAGAACGGCAGATGCTGTTGGTGCACATGGAATTGTTATCCCTAAGCGAAGAGCTGTTGGACTTACAGCAACAGTTGCGAAATCATCAACAGGAGCAATAGAACATATACCTGTCGCAAGAGTAACAAACATGGCAAGAACCATTGATGAGTTAAAGGAAAAGGGCGTATGGATAGTTGGCACAGATGCGAAAGGTGCAGATGATTATCGAAATCTTGATGGTAAAATGTCCTTAGCTTTGGTTATAGGTAGTGAAGGAAAGGGAATTGGTCGGTTAATCAAAGAAAAATGTGATTTTCTTGTCAAGATGCCGATGGTTGGTCATGTTACGTCATTAAATGCATCAGTTGCAGCAAGCCTTTTAATGTATGAGGTATATAGAAAGCGATATCCTTTAGGGGAGTAGTTGTGAAATGGATATCCTTTTAGTGGATGGATATAACATTATTGGTGCGTGGCCGAACTTACAAAAGCTTAAAAAAAATGGTTTGGCTGAAGCACGCGATCTTTTGATCGAAAAAATGGCTGAGTACCAAGCATATACCGGCTTTAGAGTTATGATCGTTTTTGATGCCCATATGGTAAAAGGAATCGAGAAAAAGCTAAAAAACCACAGGGTAGAAGTGATTTTCACCCGTGAAAATGAAACAGCGGATGAGAGAATCGAAAAACTGGCTATTTCATTAAGTAATATCAAGACACAAGTACATGTGGCAACATCAGATTTCACAGAACAATGGGCAATATTTGGTCAGGGAGCATTGAGGAAATCTGCAAGAGAACTTCTAAATGAGATGAATTCAATCGAAAGCAGAATTCAGCATAAAGTGAAGAAAATTGAGCAGAAGCGGCCATCATCAAAAATTGCCATTCCTGAAGATGTAATGGAAAAGCTGGAGAAGTGGCGCAGGGGCGATTTATAGATAGTTAAGAAATTATTAAATTTGTGTAAATTGGTCAATGATACTACACCCTACCATAAGCTTTATACTTAACAGAGCTATCCGGCACTTGCGTTTAATCTTGGTTGACGCTTACAAAATGAATAAAGTATAATATTGTTATCTTGCGTGCAGTCGGGGGGATCGGCTTGAATTCACCAATCAACAAGGATAAAGTCAACAAGGAAGAATTAGAATTATTGGAAGATGAACAATTAGTTGAACTTGTTCACGAGGGGGAAAGTGAGGCTCTCGACTTCTTAATTACAAAGTACCGTAACTTTGTTCGAGCGAAGGCAAGATCATACTTCCTTATTGGAGCAGATCGGGAGGATATTATCCAGGAAGGCATGATTGGTTTATACAAAGCAATTCGTGACTTCAAGGAGGACAAGCTCTCTTCATTTAAAGCATTTGCCGAGCTATGTATCACTAGGCAAATTATTACCGCAATCAAAACTGCAACTCGCCAAAAACACATTCCTCTAAATTCCTATGTTTCATTGGACAAGCCTATATACGACGAAGAGTCCGACCGGACGCTTATGGATGTTATTACTGGTGCAAAAGTAATGGATCCAGAAGAGCTCATTATAAATCAGGAAGAATTTGATGATATTGAGGGAAAGATGGAAGAATTGTTAAGTGATCTCGAGCGTAAAGTCTTGGCCCTTTACTTGGATGGCAGATCTTATCATGAAATTTCAGAAGAATTGAATCGTCATGTGAAATCAATAGATAATGCACTGCAAAGAGTAAAAAGAAAGCTGGAGCGCTACATAGAACTGAGAGAGATTAGTTTGTAAACTAGAAGATAGGTAGATTGTATCGTTTATTGACGAAAAAAATTTACTATGATACAGTTTTATAGAATATAAAGTTGCGGTAGGTGACGACATGCGAAAGAAGATCATTATGGCATGCACAACGTGTGGAAGTCGAAATTATACCACGATGAAAAACACATCTAGTTCAAATGACCGATTAGACGTCAAAAAGTTTTGCAAGGTATGTAATTCGCATACAAACCACCGTGAAACAAAATAGCCCTTATATTATTTCTTACACGAAGTTTTCCTATTACTCCTGGAGGTAGCTCAATGCAACGTTTAATTAATTTTTTCCGAGATGTTACTCGTGAAATGAAAAAGGTTAGTTGGCCTAAAGGTAAAGAGCTAACAAAATATACAATTACGGTTGTTTCAACTGTGACGTTTGTAGCAGTGTTCTTTGCGGTTATTGACCTAGGTATTTCTTCTTTAATTCGTTTGTTTTTTGAATAACAAATGGAAAATCGTGCTATAATAGAAAATATTACATTTTGTCTGCAAAACCCGTTAAACGGGTTTTTTCATTGTATAAAAAATAATATATTGGTTTAACTTTGTATAAGCGCATGGATCTAGCTCCAGCTCTTAGTACCTTTAGAGTCTAATCAAATTGGAATTGAAGGCCATTTTATGCCAATTTGATTTATGGCTCGAGGCTGATCAAGGCGCTTGCGCTTTTAAACTAAAGCAGAACGAAATAGATTGTTGATTAACCTAATTGTGGGGAGGGAAGGACAAGTTGTCCTGATGCTATGGAAAAGAATTGGTATGTAGTGCACACTTATTCAGGGTATGAAAATAAAGTAAAAGCAAATCTTGAAAAGCGTGTTGAATCAATGGGTATGGAAGATAAAATCTTCCGCGTTGTTGTGCCCGAAGAGGAAGAAACAGATATTAAGGACGGCAAGAAAAAAGTTGTAAAGAAAAAGGTATTCCCTGGTTATGTGCTGGTTGAAATTGTTATGACTGATGATTCCTGGTATGTTGTCAGAAACACACCAGGTGTAACAGGATTTGTTGGTTCTGCCGGACATGGATCAAAACCGACTCCTTTATTACCTGATGAAGTGACTTTCATCTTAAAACGCATGGGTATGGATGAGCGTCGTGTAGAAATTGATTTTGAGGTAAATGAAACAGTTAAAGTAACAGAAGGTCCGTTTGCTAACTTTACAGGTTCTATTGAAGAAATTGACCATGACAAGAATAAGTTAAAAGTTCTTGTTAATATGTTTGGTCGTGAAACACCGGTAGAATTGGATTTTGCACAAGTTGCTAAATTATAATCTGAAAAAACTTGAAATCATTTACGAAAAGTGGTAATATTTCATAGGTCAGTATGTCTCAAAGATTTGAGATGTAGTTTTGATCAGAAATATTCATTTCTGAATGTATAAGGGTAGGTAAACTCTACTTGAGTTGCCCTAATTTTACCATTATCAATAAATGGTTAGATGAGTGGGAGGGTTAATGACCCATTTACCACATCACGGACTTAAGGAGGTGTGTCTCGTGGCTAAAAAAGTAATTAAAATTGTAAAATTGCAAATTCCTGCAGCTAAAGCTAATCCAGCGCCACCAGTTGGTCCTGCATTAGGTCAAGCTGGTGTTAATATCATGGGATTCTGTAAAGAGTTTAACGCTCGTACAGCTGATCAAGCTGGTTTAATCATTCCAGTTGAAATCACGGTATTCGAGGACCGTTCATTTACATTTATTACGAAAACTCCACCTGCTGCTGTATTGCTTAAGAAAGCAGCTGGAATTGAGTCTGGTTCTGGTGAACCAAACCGTAATAAAGTAGCGACTGTTAAACGTGACAAGGTACGTGAAATCGCTGAAACAAAAATGCCTGACTTAAACGCAGCTAGCGTTGAAGCGGCAATGCGTATGGTTGAAGGTACTGCACGTAGTATGGGTATCGTTATCGAAGACTAATATTTAGTTAGTCTCGAATGTTTTAGGGGGGTTGCGAGTTTGCTTAAAAACAAGTTCGCAACCTTTATTCGTGGGAGGTTATTCCGCTAAAACCACTAAGGAGGAAATAAAAATGGCTAAAAAAGGTAAAAAGTTTTTAGAAGCTGCTAAACTTGTAGACCGTTCTAAATTCTATGCTGTTCAAGAAGCAATCGAACTAGTTAAAAAGACTAGCGTAGCGAAATTTGATGCAACTGTTGAAGTTGCTTTCCGTTTAGGAGTAGACCCTAAGAAAGCTGATCAACAAATCCGTGGAGCAGTAGTACTTCCAAATGGTACTGGTAAAACTCAACGTGTATTAGTTTTTGCTAAAGGTGAAAAAGCGAAAGAAGCTGAAGCAGCTGGTGCTGATTATGTAGGGGATGCTGATTACATCAACAAAATCCAACAAGGTTGGTTTGATTTTGACGTAATTGTTGCTACACCTGACATGATGGGTGAGGTTGGTAAATTAGGTCGTGTATTAGGACCAAAAGGTTTAATGCCAAACCCTAAAACTGGTACAGTTACATTTGATGTAACAAAAGCTGTTAACGAAATCAAAGCTGGTAAAGTTGAATACCGTCTTGATAAAGCTGGTATCATCCATGTACCTATCGGAAAAGTTTCATTTGAAGATAGTAAATTAGTTGAGAACTTTACAACTGTATATGAAACTTTACTAAAAGCTAAACCATCTGCAGCTAAAGGAACTTACATGAAGAGCGTAAATGCTACTTCTACTATGGGACCTGGTGTAAAAGTAGATTCTTCAAGCTTCGCTGTAAAATAATAACTATTGACTTCTTAAAGAAGTTTATATATAATAATCAATGTTGTTTTAAATGAATATCGCTATACCGTAGACAGTAGGTGCAATTAGCTTAAATATCCTACCGAGGTGTATTTACGAATAAAGCATGTTCTTGCTTATTGTATATACAAAACCTCCATGTCTATCGTGGAGGTTTTTCAATGACCATCACCGAACGGTACTAGTGTTACATGAATCTACAGGAGGTGTAACAATGAGCGCAATTATCGAACAAAAGAAACAGATCGTAGATGAGATTTCTACTAAGTTCCGTGATAGTAAGTCTACAATCGTTGTAGATTACCGTGGACTAACTGTTAGTGAAGTAACTGAATTACGTAAACAATTACGTGATGCAGGTATTGACTTCAAAGTTTACAAAAACACAATGACTCGCCGTGCTGTTGAGCAAGCTGAGCTTGCTGGTCTTAACGATGTTTTAACTGGACCTAATGCGATTGCTTTCAGTAATGACGATGTTGTTGCTCCAGCAAAAATCATCAACGATTTTGCTAAGAAGCATGAGGCTCTTGAAATTAAAGCTGGTGTTATTGAAGGTAATGTAGCGTCTGTTGAAGAAGTTAAAGCTCTTGCTGAACTTCCATCACGTGAAGGCTTACTTTCTATGTTGCTTAGCGTTCTTCAAGCTCCTATCCGTAACTTTGCTCTTGCTACTAAAGCAGTTGCAGATCAAAAAGAAGAACAAGGTGCTTAATTCGAACGAACTTTTATGTGCATGACAATAAACTATTAATTGGAAAAACAAGGAGGAAATTATAATGACTCAAGAACAAATCATTGAAGCAGTTAAAAATATGACTGTTTTAGAATTAAACGACTTAGTTAAAGCAATCGAAGAAGAGTTTGGTGTAACTGCTGCAGCTCCTGTAGCTGTTGCTGCTGCTGGTGGCGAAGCTGCTGCAGAACAAACTGAATTTGACGTAGTACTTGCAAGTGCTGGCGGACAAAAAATCAAGGTTATCAAAGTTGTACGTGAAGCTACTGGCTTAGGCTTAAAAGAAGCTAAAGAATTAGTAGACAACGCTCCAAAAGCTCTTAAAGAAGGCGTTTCTAAAGAAGAAGCTGAAGAATTAAAAGCTAAACTTGAAGAAGTTGGAGCTTCTGTAGAAGTTAAGTAATTAATATAAATGTATAGAAAGCTCGCCATCATAGGCGGGCTTTTTATATATCGTAAAAAACGTTGTATAAAATGACGTTATTATGCAAATCCTATACTTCTGAAAGAGGAGGAACTAGCATGAGTGATCATTATTATTCAGAAAAGCCTACAGTTCAAAGTGAACGAAAGACTTGGTCGTTTTCGTTAAAAGGTCACCTCTTTACATTTCAAAGTGATCGCGGGGTGTTTTCGAAAAATGAAGTAGATTTTGGTTCCCGTCTTTTAATAGAATCATTTGAACTTCCTGAGATCGAAGGAGACTTTTTAGATGTTGGATGTGGATATGGTCCAATCGGTCTTTCGGTGGCGAAACATTTTAACAGACATGTAGATATGGTTGATATTAATGAGCGTGCGGTAGAATTAGCGAAAGATAATGCAAAATTAAATAAGGTAGAGAATGTAACGATCCTTCAAAGTGATTTATTCGAAAACATACAAGATGAACAAGCGTATGCGGCTATTTTAACAAATCCTCCAATCCGTGCGGGAAAAAAAGTTGTTCATCAAATTTTCGAAAAAAGCTATTCACATTTATCTGATGGAGGAGAGTTATGGGTTGTGATACAAAAGAAGCAGGGAGCTCCTTCAGCTATTGAAAAGCTTAAAGAAATGTTTGGAGAAGTTGATACAGTAGAAAAGAAGAAGGGTTATTATATCATTAAAGCTAAAAAATGTTGACTCTAAATTTTTGTTGTGTTAGTATTATAAAATGCCAATATATAATTTCCATAACTATCTATTTTTTGAGGAAAATGATGTATAAAAGGTAGCTTTTTGGAAATACTTATAAAATCAAAAGTACGTTTAAATTGTGGTTTTCTTACTAGAAACCCTTTTTATTTTTTGTTTTTTCCTTGCGTCTGTACTAGAATTTCCTATGTTTTTATTTCAGATATTTTATTGGTAGTATATTAAGATATTATGTTTAAAGAGAATGATCTTACGTGAGTTCTCTTATTCGTCTGTCTAAAAAAAAGGTATACATAATGGTACGACGCAAAACCATATTACGCTTGATTTGAGGGGTGAATGAGTTGACAGGTCAACTAGTTCAGTATGGACGACACCGCCAACGTAGAAGTTATGCACGCATTAGTGAAGTGTTAGAATTACCGAATCTTATAGAGATTCAAACATCTTCCTATCAGTGGTTTCTTGATGAGGGCTTGAGAGAAATGTTCCAGGATATTTCTCCTATTGAGGATTTCACTGGTAACCTCTCGCTAGAGTTTATTGATTATAGCTTGGGAGATCCTAAGTATCCTGTAGAGGAATCAAAAGAACGCGATGTTACCTATTCAGCGCCATTACGTGTGAAGGTGCGTTTGATTAACAAGGAAACTGGTGAAGTAAAAGATCAGGATGTCTTTATGGGAGATTTTCCTCTCATGACAGAAACAGGTACATTTGTGATTAATGGAGCAGAGCGCGTTATCGTGTCTCAGTTAGTCCGTTCACCAAGTGTTTATTACAGCGGTAAAGTAGATAAGAATGGTAAAAAGGGCTTTACTGCAACTGTTATCCCAAACCGTGGAGCTTGGTTAGAATACGAAACAGATGCTAAAGATGTGGTTTATGTACGTATTGATCGTACACGTAAATTACCAGTAACAGTCTTGTTACGTGCTCTTGGGTTTGGCTCTGATCAAGAAATCACCGACTTACTAGGTGAAAATGAGTACTTACGTAACACTCTTGATAAAGATAATACGGAAAGTACAGAGAAGGCATTGCTTGAAATCTATGAGCGTCTTCGTCCTGGTGAGCCACCTACTGTGGATAATGCCAAGAGTTTATTAGACTCCAGATTTTTTGATCCAAAACGCTATGACCTAGCGAATGTTGGTAGATATAAAATTAATAAAAAGCTTCATATTAAGAATCGTCTTTTCAACCAAAGGTTAGCCGAAACGCTTGTTGATCCTGAAACAGGTGAAATTATTGCGGAAAAAGGTACGATGATTGATAGAAGAACGCTCGATCGTATTATTCCAAACCTCGAGAGTGGTGTTGGATTCAAGAAAGAGCAACCTTCTGGTGGGGTTGTTGAAGAAGATGTAACAATCCAATCTATCAAGATTTATGCACCAAACGACCCTGATGGTGAAAAAGTCATTAATGTATTAGGTAATGCTTATGTAGAAGAGGCTGTAAAAAACATCACGGTTGCTGATATTTTAGCTTCTATTAGCTACTTCTTTAACCTGTTACATGGTGTAGGCGATACGGATGACATCGATCACCTAGGGAATCGTAGATTACGTTCTGTTGGTGAGCTATTACAAAACCAATTTAGAATTGGTTTATCCAGAATGGAACGTGTTGTTCGTGAAAGAATGTCTATTCAAGATACGAACACAATTACACCACAGCAATTAATTAATATTCGCCCAGTTATTGCGTCTATTAAAGAGTTCTTTGGAAGCTCACAATTATCTCAGTTCATGGATCAAACAAATCCTTTAGCTGAGTTAACTCATAAACGTCGTTTATCAGCACTTGGACCGGGTGGTTTGACTCGTGAACGTGCAGGTTTCGAAGTTCGTGACGTTCACTATTCTCACTATGGCCGTATGTGCCCGATTGAGACACCGGAGGGTCCGAACATTGGATTAATCAACTCACTTTCTTCATATGCGAAAGTTAATCGTTTCGGTTTCATTGAAACTCCATATCGTAGAGTTGACCCTGAAACAGGAAAAGTAACAGCCAGAATCGATTACTTAACTGCTGATGAGGAAGATAACTATGTTGTTGCCCAAGCGAACGCAAGACTAGCAGATGATGGATCATTTATTGATGATGATATTGTTGCTCGTTTCCGCGGGGAAAATACGGTTGTTAATAAAGATCGTATCGACTATATGGATGTATCTCCTAAGCAAGTTGTTTCTGCTGCAACAGCTTGTATACCATTCTTAGAAAATGATGACTCAAACCGTGCATTAATGGGAGCGAACATGCAACGTCAAGCTGTACCATTAATGAATCCTGAAGCTCCACTCGTTGGAACAGGAATGGAATACGTTTCTGGTAAAGACTCAGGTGCTGCTGTAATCTGTAAATATCCAGGTATTGTAGAGCGTGTAGAAGCGAAAAATGTATGGGTTCGTCGTTATGAAGAAGTGGATGGTCAAAAGGTTAAAGGTAATTTAGATAAATATAGCATGTTGAAGTTTATTCGTTCGAACCAAGGTACTTGTTACAACCAACGCCCGATCGTTAGTGAAGGTGATGAAGTTGTGAAAGGTGAAATCCTTGCAGACGGTCCGTCTATGGAAAAAGGTGAACTTGCATTAGGAAGAAACGTAATGGTTGCCTTCATGACATGGGATGGTTATAACTACGAGGATGCTATTATTATGAGCGAAAGACTTGTAAAAGATGATGTCTACACTTCAATACACATTGAAGAGTATGAGTCAGAGTCTCGTGACACAAAACTAGGACCTGAAGAAATTACACGCGATATCCCTAACGTTGGGGAAGATGCACTAAGAAACTTAGATGAGCGTGGAATTATTCGTATCGGTGCAGAAGTAAAAGACGGAGATCTGCTAGTAGGAAAGGTTACTCCTAAAGGAGTTACAGAGCTAACTGCAGAAGAAAGACTTTTACATGCAATCTTCGGGGAAAAGGCTCGTGAAGTACGTGATACTTCATTACGTGTACCACATGGTGGAGAAGGAATCATCCTAGACGTTAAAGTATTTAACCGTGAAGATGGTGATGAGTTACCACCAGGTGTTAACCAATTAGTTCGTGTATATATCGTTCAGAAGCGTAAAATCTCTGAAGGAGATAAGATGGCGGGACGACATGGTAACAAAGGGGTTATCTCACGAATTCTTCCTGAAGAAGATATGCCATATTTACCAGATGGAACACCTGTGGATATCATGTTAAATCCATTAGGGGTACCTTCTCGTATGAATATCGGTCAGGTATTAGAGTTGCACTTAGGTATGGCTGCACGCAGATTAGGCATTCATGTTGCATCACCAGTATTTGATGGTGCACGTGAAGAAGATGTGTGGTCAACATTAGAAGAAGCTGGAATGGCACGAGATGCAAAAACAGTTCTTTATGATGGACGTACAGGTGAACCGTTTGATAACCGTGTTTCTGTAGGAATCATGTACATGATCAAGCTAGCTCACATGGTTGATGATAAATTACATGCTCGTTCAACTGGACCATACTCACTAGTTACACAACAACCTTTAGGTGGTAAAGCACAGTTTGGTGGTCAGCGTTTCGGTGAAATGGAGGTATGGGCACTTGAAGCATATGGTGCTGCATATACATTACAAGAAATCTTGACTGTTAAATCTGATGATGTTGTTGGTCGTGTGAAGACATATGAAGCCATTGTAAAAGGTGAGAATGTACCGGAACCAGGTGTTCCAGAGTCGTTCAAAGTATTAATTAAAGAACTTCAAAGTTTAGGTATGGATGTTAAAATGCTCTCAAGTGATGAGCAGGAAATTGAGATGAGAGACCTAGATGACGAAGATGATACACAACAAGCAGAAGGTCTTTCCGTCAATGAAACAATTGAGCCAGAGCCGGAGCTTGAAGAATTAGAAAAAGATACTGTAGCGAAAGAGTAACTTTGTGATAGTGACCTAACAAGGAGGAATTGAATGAACGGGGAGTATGATCTCTCCGTTCATGAAATTTCATCCTTAGGTACATACTTTTTTCGTTTTTAAAACAATTCTAAAATTTAATAAATAGCACTTAAATTAGGGTATAACCTGAAGACGAAAAGGGAGGTAGGCCCCTTGATAGATGTAAATAATTTTGAATATATGAGCATCGGCTTGGCTTCACCTGACAAGATTCGTTCTTGGTCCTTTGGTGAAGTTAAGAAACCAGAAACAATCAATTACCGTACATTAAAGCCAGAGAAAGATGGTCTATTTTGCGAACGTATTTTTGGGCCAACAAAAGATTGGGAATGTCATTGCGGTAAATATAAAAGAGTTCGTTACAAAGGTGTAGTTTGTGATCGCTGTGGAGTAGAAGTAACTCGTGCTAAAGTCCGTCGTGAAAGAATGGGACACATTGAACTTGCAGCACCTGTATCCCACATTTGGTATTTTAAAGGTATTCCTAGCCGTATGGGATTAGTGTTAGATATGTCTCCACGTGCTCTAGAAGAAGTTATTTATTTTGCTTCGTATGTGACAACAGATACAGGAGATACTCCGTTAGAGAAGAAACAACTTCTATCTGAAAAGGAATTTAGAGCTTACCGTGAGAAGTACGGTAACACATTCCAAGCATCAATGGGTGCTGAAGCTATTAAAAAGCTTTTATCAGATATCGACCTTGATAAAGAGGTTGATACGTTAAAAGAAGAACTTAAAACAGCACAAGGACAACGTAGAACACGTGCTATTAAGCGATTAGAAGTTCTTGAAGCGTTCCGTAACTCAGGGAATGATCCATCATGGATGATCCTTGATGTCCTGCCTGTTATACCACCAGAACTACGTCCAATGGTACAGCTTGATGGTGGACGTTTTGCAACATCCGATCTGAACGATTTATATAGACGTGTTATTAACCGTAATAACCGTTTGAAACGTTTATTAGATCTTGGGGCTCCTAGCATAATTGTTCAAAACGAAAAGCGTATGCTTCAGGAAGCAGTAGATGCATTGATTGATAATGGTCGTCGTGGCCGTCCTGTAACAGGTCCAGGGAACCGTCCATTAAAATCACTTTCACACATGCTTAAAGGAAAACAAGGACGTTTCCGTCAAAACCTATTAGGTAAACGTGTTGACTATTCAGGACGTTCGGTTATCGTCGTTGGTCCAAACTTGAAAATGTACCAATGTGGTTTACCAAAAGAAATGGCTCTTGAACTATTTAAGCCATTCGTTATGAAGGAACTTGTCGAAAAAGGTTTAGCGCATAACATTAAGAGTGCAAAACGAAAAATCGAGAGAGTTCAACCGGAAGTATGGGATGTATTAGAATCTGTTATTAAAGAGCATCCGGTATTGCTTAACCGTGCACCTACTCTTCATAGATTAGGAATCCAAGCTTTCGAGCCTACACTTGTAGAAGGTCGTGCAATTCGTCTTCACCCTCTAGTATGTACTGCTTATAATGCAGACTTTGATGGTGACCAAATGGCTGTTCACGTTCCACTATCTGCAGAAGCTCAAGCTGAAGCACGTATTTTAATGCTGGCAGCACAAAACATCCTTAACCCTAAGGATGGAAAACCGGTTGTTACACCTTCCCAGGATATGGTTTTAGGTAACTATTACCTAACTCTTGAGCGTGCTGGTGCAATTGGTGAAGGAATGATCTTTAAAGATACAGATGAAGCATTACTTGCTTATCAGAACGGATATGTACACTTGCATACACGTGTAGCTGTTCATGCATCTTCATTAAACAAGCAAGCATTTACAGAAGAACAAAATAAAATGCTTCTTGTTACAACAGTTGGTAAGTTGATTTTCAACGAAATCTTACCTGAATCATTCCCTTACATGAATGAGCCAACTAAGCAAAACATTGAGGAGAAAACTCCTGAAAAGTATTTTGTTGATCCGACTGTTAATGTGAAAGAGCATGTTTCTGATCTAGAAGAGATAGCGCCTTTCAAAAAAGGTATTCTAGGTAAGATTATTGCTGAGATCTTTAAAAAGTTCCATATTACTGAGACTTCAAAAATGCTTGACCGCATGAAAAATCTTGGTTTTAGATATTCAACAAAAGCAGGTATTACCGTTGGTGTATCTGATATCATCGTTTTAAAAGAAAAGCAGGAAATCATTAGTGAAGCACAAGCAAAAGTTGATAATGTGTTAAAGCAGTTCCGAAGAGGTTTAATTACTGAAGACGAACGCTATGAACGTGTTATCTCAATCTGGAGTGCTGCTAAGGATACAATTCAAGGAAAGCTGATGGCATCCCTTGATAAACGTAACCCAATCTTCATGATGAGTGATTCAGGTGCCCGTGGTAACGCATCTAACTTTACTCAGCTGGCTGGTATGCGTGGTCTGATGGCCAACCCGGCTGGACGTATTATTGAGTTACCGATTAAATCTAGTTTCCGTGAAGGCTTAACTGTATTAGAGTACTTCATCTCAACTCACGGTGCACGTAAAGGTCTTGCAGATACAGCTCTTAAAACAGCTGACTCAGGTTACCTAACACGTCGACTTGTTGACGTTGCACAAGATGTTATCATCCGTGATGATGATTGTGGAACAGATCGCGGTATATTGGCAGAGGCAATCAGAGAAGGCACAGAAATCATTGAAAAGCTTGATGAGCGTCTTATCGGACGTTATTGCCGTAAAGCTGTTAAACATCCTGAAACAGGTGCAGTAATCGTAGATGAAAATGAATTAATTACAGAAGATATCGCTGTTGAGATTATCGACGCAGGTATTGATAAAGTATGGATTCGTTCAGCGTTTACATGTAACACAAGACATGGTGTATGTAAGAAATGTTACGGTAGAAACCTTGCAACTGGTAGCGAAGTAGAAGTTGGGGAAGCTGTTGGTATCATTGCTGCTCAATCTATCGGTGAACCAGGTACACAGTTAACAATGCGTACATTCCATACAGGTGGGGTTGCCGGAGACGATATCACTCAAGGTTTACCTCGTATCCAAGAGTTATTTGAAGCTAGAAATCCTAAAGGTCAAGCGATCATTTCTGAAATTAATGGTGTTGTAGCTGAAATCAACGAAGTACGCGATAAGCAGCAGGAGATTGTCATTCAAGGTGAAGTAGAATCTCGTTCTTATACAGCTCCTTATAATGCAAGACTAAAAGTTACTCAAGGTGATAAAATCGAGAGTGGTCAGGTCTTAACAGAAGGTTCTATTGATCCTAAAGAACTATTAAAAGTGAAGGATTTACAAGCAGTTCAACAATACCTATTACGTGAAGTGCAAAAAGTATACCGTATGCAAGGGGTAGAAATCGGCGATAAGCACGTAGAAGTTATGGTACGACAAATGCTTCGTAAAGTTCGTGTTATGGATGCAGGTGATACAGATGTATTACCAGGTACTTTATTGGATGTTCATCAGTTTACTGATGCGAATAAACAAGTGTTGTTAGATGGTAAACGCCCTGCAACAGGTCGTCCTGTATTACTTGGTATTACAAAAGCATCTCTGGAAACAGATTCCTTCCTATCTGCAGCATCATTCCAAGAAACAACTCGTGTTCTTACAGATGCAGCAATTAAAGGAAAACGTGATGAATTACTAGGTCTGAAAGAAAATGTTATCATCGGTAAGCTAGTTCCTGCGGGTACCGGTATGCCGAGATATCGTCAAGCAGAACCAATTGCAAAAGTTGAACAAACTGAGGAAGTTGTTTCTGTAGACTAAAATATAAATTCAGCTCATTGAGGTTTTTCCTCAATGAGCTGTATAGTTGATAGACGAAGTACTTAGAAAAAGCTGAATAAAGTTTTTTTAAACCGTGTTGACATCTATCAATTACAATGTTACTATATTCAAGGTGCTCGATCTTAAACCTGTTGCTTTGGAGGATATTTGATTATGTCTTATGATAAAGTATCACAGGCAAATGAAATCATTGTTGGTACTAAGCAATCAGTTAAAGCTCTCTTAAACAATCATGTTAAGGAAATTGTAATTGCTGAGGATGCTGATGATCATGTTCTTCACAAGGTCATTCAAACAGCAGTACAGCAGCAAGTACCCTTAATTAAAGTTGAATCTATGAAAAAGCTTGGGAAAGCTTGTGGAATAGAAGTAGGAGCTGCGGCTGTAGCTATAATCCGGTAAAAAGTGTTTTTGCAAGATTAATTATTGCAGAAACTTTGTTTTTGCCTAAATATGAACCACCTGGATGTGTGGTATTAAATAAAGAAGGGAGGAAAACAAAAATGCCTACTATTAATCAATTAGTGCGTAAAGGTCGCGTAAGCAAAATTGAGAAATCAAAATCACCTGCATTAAACAAAGGTTACAACAGCTTCAAAAAAGAGCAAACTAACGTATCTTCACCTCAAAAACGTGGTGTATGTACTCGTGTAGGTACGATGACGCCAAAGAAACCAAACTCAGCGCTTCGTAAATATGCTCGTGTTCGTTTAACTAACGGAATCGAAGTTACAGCATACATTCCTGGTATTGGTCACAACCTACAAGAACACAGCGTTGTTCTTATCCGTGGTGGACGTGTAAAAGACTTACCGGGGGTACGTTATCACATCGTTCGTGGTGCGTTAGATACTGCTGGTGTTGATGGTCGTATGCAAGGCCGTTCTAAATACGGTACTAAACGTCCTAAAGCAGCAAAAAAATAATGAACAAAAATTAAAATAAAAACCAAAAATGAAAGGAGGACATAACATGCCACGTAAAGGTCCTGTAACAAAAAGAGACGTATTACCAGATCCACTTTACAATTCAAAGCTTGTTACACGTTTAGTAAACAGAATTATGATCGACGGAAAAAGAGGTAAAGCACAATCTGTACTTTACAATGCTTTCGATTTAATTAAAGAACGTTCAGGTAATGATGCAATGGAAGTGTTTGAACAAGCACTTAAAAACATCATGCCAGTTCTTGAAGTTAAAGCTCGTCGTGTTGGTGGTGCTAACTACCAAGTACCTGTAGAAGTACGTCCAGATCGTCGTACTACTTTAGGTTTACGTTGGTTAGTAAACTACGCTCGTCTTCGTGGAGAAAAAACGATGGAAGAGCGTTTAGCTAACGAAATTCTTGACGCTGCTAACAATACTGGTGCAGCAGTTAAGAAACGTGAAGATACTCATAAAATGGCTGAAGCAAATAAAGCATTTGCTCACTATCGTTGGTAATCAATACACTTTAAATACACTAAATTTTCCTATAAGGAAGGAGAAATTACCCAATGGCAAGAGAGTTCTCCTTAGCAAATACTCGTAATATCGGAATCATGGCTCATATTGATGCTGGTAAAACAACAACTACTGAGCGTGTTCTTTATTACACTGGTCGTATTCATAAAATTGGTGAAACTCATGAAGGTGCATCACAGATGGACTGGATGGAGCAAGAACAAGAACGTGGAATCACGATCACATCTGCTGCAACAACTGCACAGTGGAAAGGCCACCGTGTAAACATCATCGATACTCCAGGACACGTAGACTTCACAGTTGAAGTTGAACGTTCACTTCGTGTACTTGATGGTGCTGTTGCAGTACTTGATGCTCAATCTGGTGTTGAGCCTCAAACAGAAACGGTTTGGCGTCAAGCTACAACTTATGGAGTACCACGTGTTGTGTTCGTAAATAAAATGGACAAAATCGGTGCGGACTTCTTATATTCTGTTAAAACTTTGCATGAACGCCTTCAAGCGAATGCTCACCCAATCCAGTTACCAATTGGTGCGGAAGATCAATTCGCAGGTATCATTGACTTAGTTGAAATGAACGCTACGTTCTATGGTAATGATTTAGGAACTGATATCCAAGTTGGAGAAATTCCTGAAGAATACCAAGATCAAGCAAACGAGTACCGTGAAAGCTTAGTTGAAGCAGTTGCTGAACTTGATGAAGAATTAATGGAAAGATACCTTGGTGGTGAAGAAATCTCTAACGAAGAGCTTAAAGCTGCCATTCGTAAAGGTACTGTAAATGTTGATTTTTATCCAGTAATCTGTGGATCTGCTTTCAAAAACAAAGGTGTTCAAAAAATGCTAGATGCTGTAATCGACTACCTTCCATCTCCATTAGATGTACCTGCAATTAAAGGTACTCTTCCTGATACAGATGAAGAAGTAACTCGTGAATCTAGCGATGAAGGTCCTTTTGCTGCATTAGCATTTAAAGTAATGACAGACCCTTATGTTGGTAAACTTACATTCTTCCGTGTTTACTCTGGTACTCTAAGTTCTGGATCTTATATCCAAAACTCTACTAAAGGTAAACGTGAGCGTGTAGGTCGTATCCTTCAGATGCACGCAAACAGCCGTGAAGAAATCTCCCAAGTTTATGCTGGGGATATCGCAGCAGCTGTTGGTTTGAAAGATACAACTACTGGTGATACTCTATGTGATGACAAAAATCTTGTTATTCTAGAGTCAATGGAGTTCCCAGAGCCAGTTATCCAACTATCTGTTGAACCAAAATCTAAAGCAGACCAAGATAAAATGACAACTGCTTTACAAAAACTTCAAGAAGAAGATCCAACTTTCAGAGCACATACTGATGCAGAAACTGGTCAAACAATTATTGCTGGTATGGGTGAGCTTCACTTAGATATTCTTGTTGATCGTATGAAACGTGAATTCAAAGTAGAAGCAAATGTTGGTGCTCCACAGGTTGCATATCGTGAAACATTCCGCCAAGGCGCTAAAGTCGAAGGTAAATTCGCTCGTCAATCTGGTGGTCGTGGACAATTCGGACACGTATGGATCGAGTTTGAACCTAATGAAGAAGGTAAAGGTTTTGAGTTTGAAAACAAAATCGTTGGTGGGGTAGTACCTCGTGAATATGTACCTGCTGTTCAAGCTGGTCTTGAAGATGCAATGCAAAACGGTGTATTAGCTGGTTATCCATTAGTTGATGTTAAAGCTGCATTAGTTGATGGTTCTTACCATGATGTTGACTCAAGTGAGATGGCGTTTAAAGTTGCGGCTTCATTAGCTCTTAAAAACGCTGTATCAAAATGTAGCCCGGTAATTTTAGAGCCTGTTATGAAAGTTGAAGTAGTAGTGCCTGAAGAATACATGGGTGATATCATGGGTCAAGTAACAGCTCGTCGTGGACGCGTTGAAGGTATGGAAGCTCGTGGTAATGCACAAGTTGTACGTGCAATGATTCCTCTTTCTGAAATGTTTGGTTATGCTACGGCATTACGTTCAAGTACTCAAGGTCGCGGTGTTTTCACTATGCACTTTGATCACTATGAAGAAGTACCAAAATCAGTTTCAGAAGAAATTATCAAAAAAAATAAAGGTGAGTAATTGATTTTTACCCCTTTTATGAAGTATAACTACTTATGTGAGAACAGAGAGTGATGAATTCACTTTCTGTTACATATATCCTAAAAAATATAATCTCTAAGGAGGATTTTTAGAATGGCTAAAGAAAAATTCGACCGTTCCAAAACGCATGCTAATATCGGTACAATCGGACACGTTGACCATGGTAAAACAACTTTAACAGCTGCTATCACAACTGTACTTGCTAAGCGCAGTGGTAAAGGTGCAGCTATGGCATATGATATGATCGACGCTGCTCCAGAAGAGCGTGAGCGTGGAATCACAATCTCAACTGCACACGTTGAGTATGAAACTGACACTCGTCACTATGCACACGTTGACTGCCCAGGACACGCTGACTATGTTAAAAACATGATCACTGGTGCTGCTCAAATGGATGGTGGGATCCTAGTAGTATCTGCTGCTGACGGCCCAATGCCACAAACTCGTGAGCACATCCTATTATCTCGTCAAGTAGGTGTACCATACCTTGTTGTATTCTTAAACAAATGTGACATGGTTGATGACGAAGAATTATTAGAACTAGTTGAAATGGAAGTTCGTGACTTACTTTCTGAGTACGATTTCCCAGGCGATGATGTTCCTGTAATCAAAGGTTCTGCTCTTAAAGCTCTTGAAGGAGAAGCTGAGTGGGAAGAAAAAATCATCGAGCTTATGAATGCTGTTGATGAATACATCCCAACTCCAGAGCGTGACACTGAAAAACCATTCATGATGCCAGTTGAGGATGTATTCTCAATCACTGGTCGTGGAACTGTTGCTACAGGTCGTGTTGAGCGTGGACAAGTTAAAGTTGGTGACGTAATTGATATCATCGGTTTAACTGAAGAGCCAAAATCAACTACTGTAACAGGTGTTGAAATGTTCCGTAAACTTCTTGATTATGCTGAAGCTGGTGACAACATCGGTGCACTTCTTCGTGGGGTTGCTCGTGACGATATCCAACGTGGACAAGTACTTGCTAAGCCAGGTACAATCACTCCACACACTAAATTCAAAGCAGAAGTTTACGTTTTATCAAAAGAAGAAGGTGGACGTCACACTCCATTCTTCACTAACTACCGTCCTCAGTTCTACTTCCGTACAACTGATGTAACTGGTATTTGTAATCTTCCTGAAGGCGTAGAAATGGTTATGCCTGGAGATAACGTAGAAATGTCTGTTGAACTTATCGCTCCAATCGCGATTGAAGAAGGAACTAAATTCTCAATCCGTGAAGGTGGACGTACTGTAGGCGCAGGCGTTGTTGCTACAATCGTTGAGTAATTATTAAAATAGTAAAGACGAGCTTCCTAGCTCGTCTTTTTTTGTGTTTAGTAATTTATAAATTTGTTAAATCTCTATGTACTCTAGGTTGATAGAGGAGGCGGTTGCGCTTTTGTTCATGTGTTGTATATTGCATGTTAATATTGTCTGCTCTTTTCTTCTATATAATATGTTTAATTTATATATAAAAAGTCATAAATAAAAAGTATGAAGTGATCATTAATTCTTACAGATTAAACCAATCGTGAAATCCTTGATCTTCATCATAAATCTATGTATAATATGAAAAGTGCTTAAGAAACCAAGATTTATAAATTTATTCTTGCATCTATTATAAGTTTTATGTATAATAGACAATGTTGGTCTTTGACTGCGATGAAGCAGGAGGTTGCCGATACACACGGCCGCTTTGCCATGGCGTGTGTAGGGAAAATTCTTGCGGAGAAAATGTCTATTTTAAAAGTAGGCGAAAAGGAGGGAAAATAATGGCAAAACAAAAGATCCGTATTCGTTTAAAAGCATATGATCACAGAATTCTTGATCAGTCTGCTGAGAAAATTGTTGAAACTGCAAAACGTTCTGGTGCAAATGTATCTGGTCCGATTCCATTACCGACTGAAAGATCAGTGTACACAATCCTACGTGCGGTTCATAAGTACAAAGATTCTCGTGAGCAATTCGAAATGCGTACGCATAAGCGTTTAATTGATATCATCAGCCCAACACCACAAACTGTTGATGCATTAATGCGTTTAGACTTACCGTCTGGTGTTGACATTGAAATCAAATTATAATTCTTGAAATAAATTAGAAAAGATTATTAGGAGGTGTGACTCATGACCAAAGGAATCTTAGGAAGAAAAATTGGTATGACGCAAGTGTTTGCAGAAAATGGTGATCTAATTCCGGTAACTGTTATCGAAGCTGCTCCAAACGTTGTTCTTCAAAAGAAAACTGTTGAAACTGATGGGTATAATGCTGTTCAATTAGGTTTTGAAGACAAACGTGAAAAGCTTTCTAACAAACCTGAAAAAGGACATGTTGCGAAAGCAAATACTGCACCTAAGCGCTTCGTTAAAGAACTTCGTGAAGCAAGCTTAGAGCAAATCGAAGTTGGTCAAGAAGTCAAAGTTGATATTTTCACAGCAGGTGAAACTGTAGATGTAACAGGAATTTCTAAAGGGAAAGGTTTCCAAGGTGCAATCAAGCGCCACGGACAATCTCGTGGACCTATGTCTCACGGTTCTCGTTACCATCGTCGCCCGGGTTCAATGGGACCTGTAGCACCAAACCGTGTATTCAAAAACAAATTATTACCTGGTCGTATGGGTGGAGAACGAATCACTGTTCAAAACTTAGAGATCGTTAAAGTAGATGCAGAACGCAATCTATTATTAATCAAAGGTAATGTTCCAGGACCTAAAAAAGCCCTAATTACTGTGAAAAGTGCAGTTAAATCTAAATAATTTCACTAGGAAAGGAGGAATTGGGTAATGCCGAAAGTAGCATTATTAAACCAATCTGGATCTAATGTTGGAGAAATCGAACTTAATGATTCTGTATTTGGTATTGAACCTAATCAGCATGTATTATTTGAAGCGGTTATCATGCAAAGAGCTTCCTTACGTCAAGGAACTCACAAAGTAAAAAATCGTTCTGAAGTAGCAGGCGGAGGTCGTAAACCTTGGCGTCAAAAGGGTACTGGTCGTGCTCGTCAAGGATCTATTCGTTCTCCACAATGGCGCGGTGGTGGTATCGTATTTGGCCCAACTCCACGTTCATACGCTTATAAGTTACCTAAAAAAGTTCGCCGTTTAGCTATCAAATCAGCTTTATCATCTAAAGTAGTTGACAACAGCATCGTTGTATTAGAAGACTTAGCACTTAACGCACCAAAAACAAAAGAAATGGCTTCTGTATTAAAAGGTCTTTCTGTTGAGAAAAAAGCGTTAATTGTTACAGCTGACAACAACGAAAATGTTGCATTATCAGCACGTAATATCCCAGGAGTAACAGTTGTTACTGCTAATGGTGTTAACGTACTTGATGTACTAAACCATGATAAACTAATTATGACGAAAGCAGCGGTGCAAAAAGTAGAGGAGGTGCTTGCATAATGAAAGATCCTCGTGATATTATTAAGCGCCCCGTAATCACTGAACGTTCAACTGATCTTATGTCAGAGAAAAAATACACGTTTGAAGTTGATGTTAAGGCTAATAAAACTGAAGTTAAAGATGCGATCGAATCAATCTTTGGTGTAAAAGTTGAAAAAGTAAACATCATGAACTATAAAGGTAAATTCAAACGCGTTGGTCGTTACAGCGGTTTAACTAACCGTCGTCGTAAAGCGATCATCAAGCTTACAGCTGATAGCAAAGAAATCGAATTATTCGAAGTATAATTTTTAATAGAAAAGGAGGGATATCGATATGGCGATTAAAAAATATAAACCAACCTCAAACGGTCGTCGTGGTATGACAGCATCTGACTTTGCTGAAATTACGACAGATCAACCAGAAAAATCGTTACTTGCACCTCTTCATAAAAAAGGTGGACGTAATAACCAAGGTAAATTAACAGTTCGTCACCAAGGTGGTGGACACAAACGCCAATATCGTGTGATCGATTTTAAACGCGACAAAGATGGTATACCAGGACGCGTTGCTACAATCGAGTACGATCCAAATCGTTCTGCAAACATCGCACTTATCAACTATGTTGATGGTGAAAAAAGATACATTCTTGCACCTAAAAATCTTCAAGTAGGTCTTGAAGTTATGTCAGGTCCTGAAGCAGATATCAAAGTAGGTAATGCACTTCCATTACAAAACATTCCTGTAGGTACTGTTGTACACAACATCGAATTAAAGCCTGGTAAAGGTGGTCAATTAGTTCGTTCTGCAGGTACTTCTGCTCAAGTATTAGGTAAAGAAGGTAAATATGTTCTTATCCGTTTGAACTCTGGTGAAGTTCGTATGATTCTTGCTACTTGCCGTGCTACAGTAGGTCAAGTTGGTAATGAACAACATGAACTTATCAATATTGGTAAAGCAGGTCGTTCTCGTTGGTTAGGTAAACGCCCAACTGTTCGTGGATCTGTAATGAACCCTAATGATCACCCACACGGTGGTGGTGAAGGACGCGCTCCAATCGGACGTAAATCACCAATGTCTCCATGGGGTAAACCAACTCTTGGAGCCAAAACTCGTAAGAAGAAAAACAAATCAGATAAGTTTATCGTGCGTCGTCGTAAAAAATAACGTGATTGAACTACGGTTCATTCGAACCGTAGCACGATCGCGAAGGGAGGTACAATCATGGGCCGTAGCTTAAAAAAAGGACCATTCGTTGATGATCATTTAATTAACAAAGTTGAAAAGTTAAATGAAACTGAGAAAAAGCAAGTTATTAAAACTTGGTCTCGTCGTTCTACAATTTTCCCACAATTCATTGGTCACACTATCGCTGTTTATGATGGACGTAAACATGTTCCTGTTTATGTAACTGAAGACATGGTAGGTCATAAACTAGGTGAATTCGCACCTACTCGTACTTACAAAGGTCATGCTAGTGATGACAAAAAAACAAGACGTTAATGAGAGGAGGCATTTAAATGCAACAATCTAAAGCTGTCGCAAGAACAGTTCGTATTGCTCCTCGTAAAGCTCGTTTAGTTCTAGATCTTATTCGAGGTAAGCAAGTAGGTGAAGCAGTGGCGATTTTAAATCACACACCAAAGGCTGCTTCTCCAATCATAGAGAAAGTATTAAAATCAGCAGTGGCAAACGCTGAGCATAACTATGAAATGGACATCAATAGCTTAGTTGTATCTGAAGCTTATGCAAACGAAGGTCCAACTCTTAAACGTTTCCGTCCACGCGCTATGGGTCGTGCAAGTGCTATTAACAAGCGCACAAGCCACATCACAATCATCTTAACAGAAAAGAAGGAGGGATAATCCGTGGGTCAAAAGGTAAATCCAGTCGGTCTTCGTATTGGAGTTATTCGTGATTGGGAGTCAAAATGGTTCGCAGGAAAAGACTACTCAACTCTTTTACATGAAGATATCAAAATTCGTGAATATGTTACTAAACGTCTTAGTGATGCATCTGTTTCTAAAATCGAAATCGAGCGTGCGGCTAACCGTGTAAACATTACAATCCACACTGCTAAACCTGGTATGGTAATCGGTAAAGGTGGTACGGAAGTTGAAGCTCTACGTAAAGCTCTTAACCAATTAACTGGTAAACGAGTTCACATTAACATTTTAGAAATCAAAAAAGCTGATTTAGATGCAAAATTAGTTGCTGAAAATATTGCACGTCAATTGGAAAACCGTATTTCTTTCCGTCGTGCTCAAAAACAAACAATCCAACGTGCTATGCGTGCTGGTGCACAAGGTATCAAAACTCAAGTGTCTGGTCGTCTAGGCGGAGCAGATATTGCGCGTGCAGAGCATTATAGCGAAGGAACAGTTCCACTACACACACTTCGTGCTGATATCGATTATGGAACAGCTGAAGCTGATACAACTTACGGTAAATTAGGCGTAAAAGTTTGGATCTATCGTGGAGAGGTTCTTCCTACTAAGAAGAAAAAAGAGGAAGGAGGAAATTAATTATGTTATTGCCAAAACGCGTAAAATATCGCAGAGAGCACCGTGGGAAAATGCGCGGTCGCGCTAAAGGCGGTACTGAAGTACATTTCGGTGAGTTCGGGATTCAAGCTTTAGAAGCTTCATGGATCACAAACCGCCAAATTGAAGCAGCTCGTATCGCGATGACTCGTTACATGAAACGTGGCGGAAAAGTTTGGATTAAAATCTTCCCTTCTAAGCCTTATACAGCAAAACCTTTAGAGGTTCGTATGGGATCTGGTAAAGGTGCTCCAGAAGGTTGGGTAGCAGTTGTAAAACCAGGTAAAGTAATGTTTGAAATCTCAGGTGTTTCTGAAGAGGTAGCACGTGAAGCATTACGTTTAGCTTCTCATAAATTGCCGATCAAAACGAAGTTCGTAAAACGTGAAGAAATTGGTGGTGAATCAAATGAAAGCTAATGATATTCGTGACCTAACCACTGCTGAAATTGAACAAAAAGTAAAATCTCTTAAAGAAGAGCTATTTAACCTTCGCTTTCAATTAGCGACAGGACAATTAGAAAATACTGCTCGCATCCGTGAAGTTCGTAAATCGATCGCTCGTATGAAAACTGTTATCCGTGAAAGAGAGCTCGCTGCTAATAATCGTTAATAAGAGAGGAGGTTTACAGAATGAGTGAACGTAACCAACGTAAAGTGTATACTGGTCGTGTTGTTTCTGACAAAATGGATAAAACTATCACAGTACTTGTTGAAACATACAAAACACATCCACTATACGGTAAACGTGTAAAATACTCTAAGAAATTAAAAGCTCATGATGAAAACAACCAAGCTAAAACAGGTGACATCGTAAAGATTATGGAAACTCGTCCATTATCAGCTACAAAACGTTTCCGTTTAGTAGAAGTTGTACAAGAAGCTATCATTATTTAATATTGTTCGGATAGTTAATTCCGAAGGGAGGTAACATAAGTGATCCAACAAGAATCTCGTTTAAAAGTTGCTGACAACTCTGGTGCTCGTGAAGTATTAACAATCAAAGTATTAGGTGGTTCTGGTCGTAAAACTGCTAATATCGGTGATGTAATTGTTTGTACGGTAAAACAAGCAACACCAGGTGGCGTTGTCAAAAAAGGTGATGTTGTTAAAGCTGTAATCGTCCGTACGAAGAGCGGTGCTCGTCGTTCAGATGGTTCTTACATCAAATTTGACGAAAATGCATGTGTTATCATTCGTGATGACAAAGGCCCTCGTGGTACTCGTATTTTCGGACCGGTTGCTCGTGAATTACGCGAAAACAACTTTATGAAAATCGTTTCTTTAGCTCCAGAAGTTCTATAATAAATTTCGATTGCCTTACTAAGGAGGTGCAACGAGGATGCATGTTAAAAAAGGTGATAAAGTAATGGTTATCTCTGGTAAGGATAAAGGTAAACAAGGTGTTGTTCTTGCTTCTTATCCTAAAAAAGATCGTGTACTTGTAGAAGGTATTAATATCGTGAAAAAACACGCTAAGCCATCTCAAGCTAACCCACAAGGTGGTATCTTAAACCAAGAGGCACCTATCCATGTATCAAATGTTATGCCACTTGATCCTAAATCTGGTGAACCGACTCGTGTTGGTTTTAAAGTGGTAGACGGTAAAAAGGTACGTGTAGCAAAAAAATCTGGTGAAACTTTAGATAAATAGTAAATCAGGAAGGGAGGTATATAGATGAACCGCCTTAAAGAAAAGTATCAAAGTGAAATCACTCCTTCATTAATGAAGAAGTTCTCATACAAATCAGTAATGCAAGCTCCAAAACTAGAGAAAATTGTTATCAACATGGGTGTTGGTGATGCAGTTTCAAACTCAAAAGCTTTAGATGTAGCTGTTGAAGAGTTAACTCAAATCACTGGTCAAAAACCTGTTGTAACAAAAGCGAAAAAATCAATCGCGGGCTTCCGTCTTCGTGAAGGTATGCCAATCGGTGCAAAAGTTACACTTCGCGGTGAGCGTATGTACCAATTCTTAGATAAATTAATCTCTGTTTCATTACCACGTGTACGTGACTTCCGTGGGGTATCAAAGAAATCTTTTGATGGCCGTGGAAACTACACTCTAGGTGTGAAAGAGCAATTAATCTTCCCTGAGATTGATTATGATAAAGTAAACAAAGTTCGCGGTATGGATATCGTTATCGTAACTACTGCGAATACTGATGAAGAAGCACGCGAACTATTAACATCGTTCGGCATGCCGTTCCAAAAATAATCGCTAGTAAAGGGAGGCGAAATTGTGGCTAAAAAATCAATGATTGCTAAGCAAAAACGCACGCAAAAGTTTAAAGTACAAGAGTACACTCGCTGCGAACGTTGCGGACGTCCACACTCAGTACTACGCAAATTTAAGCTTTGCCGTATTTGTTTCCGTGAACTTGCTTATAAAGGTCAAATTCCAGGCGTGAAAAAAGCTAGCTGGTAAAACCGTAAAACGGGAAGGAGGTTATTTAGTAATGGTTATGACAGATCCTATTGCAGATATGCTTACTCGCATTCGTAATGCGAACATGGTACGTCACGAAAAACTTGAGTTTCCTGCATCTACAATCAAGAAGGAAATTGCAGAAATTCTTAAACGTGAAGGTTTCGTACGTGATGTTGAATATGTAGAAGATAACAAACAAGGTATCATTCGTATTTTCTTAAAATACGGTGCAAACAATGAGCGTGTAATCACTGGTCTTAAAAGAATCAGTAAACCAGGTTTACGTGTATATGCTAAAACTGGAGAAGTACCACGTGTACTTAACGGATTAGGTATTGCGATCGTTTCAACTTCTCAAGGAGTTTTGACTGACAAAGAGGCTCGTGCAAAACAAACTGGTGGAGAAGTATTAGCATACGTTTGGTAATAAGTTTAAAAAAGAATGGAGGTGTAATGAATGTCTCGTATTGGTAAGAAATTACTTGAAATCCCTGCTGGTGTTACAATTAACATCGCTGAGGATAATACTGTAACAGTTAAAGGGCCTAAAGGTGAATTAACTCGTACATTCAACCCTGATATGAAAATCGTTATTGAAGATAATGTATTAACAGTTGCTCGTCCTTCAGATGCGAAGGAGCACCGTGCATTACACGGAACAACTCGTAGTCTATTAGGTAACATGGTTGAAGGTGTTTCTAAAGGATTTGAAAGAGGTTTAGAACTTATCGGTGTCGGTTACCGTGCTTCTAAGTCTGGTAGCAAATTAGTTCTTAACGTTGGTTACTCACACCCTGTTGAAATCACACCTGAATCCGGTATTGAAATCGAAGTACCATCACAAACAAAAGTTCTTGTAAAAGGAACTGATAAAGAACGTGTTGGTGCAATTGCAGCTAACATTCGTGACGTTCGTCCACCAGAGCCTTATAAAGGTAAAGGTATTCGCTATGAAGGCGAACATGTGCGTCGTAAAGAAGGTAAAACTGCGAAGTAATATCGCCTAGATGATAAGAAAGGAGTGACCTAAATGATTACTAAAGCTGATAAAAATGTTGTACGTAAAAAGAGACATGCTCGTGTTCGTGCTAAATTAGAAGGCACTGCTGTTCGTCCTCGTTTAAACGTATATCGTTCTAACCAACACATTTACGCTCAAGTAATTGATGATTCGAATTCTGTTACTTTAGTAAGTGCGTCTACTTTAGATAAAGATCTTAATTTAGATTCTAAAAGCAATGTTGATGCTGCTCAAAAGGTTGGAGAATTAGTAGCTAAACGTGCTATCGAAAAAGGCGTTAAAACAGTTGTATTTGATCGCGGGGGTTATTTATACCATGGTCGTGTTAAAGCTCTAGCTGAAGCTGCTCGCGAGGCTGGACTTGAATTTTAATCGCAAAAGGAGGGACATAAAGAATGCGTCGTATTGATCCAAACAAATTAGAGCTTGAAGAACGCGTAGTTACGGTAAACCGCGTTGCTAAAGTTGTTAAAGGTGGTCGTCGTTTCCGCTTTGCAGCACTTGTTGTTGTAGGTGATAAAAACGGTCATGTAGGTTTCGGTACTGGTAAAGCTCAAGAGGTACCAGAAGCGATTCGTAAAGCAATTGAGGATGCTAAGAAAAACTTAATCGAGGTACCTATGGTAGGTACAACGATTCCTCACCAAATTATCGGACAGTTTGGTGCTGGAAACATCCTTTTAAAACCTGCATCTGAAGGTACTGGAGTTATCGCAGGAGGACCTGTTCGTGCGGTACTTGAGTTAGCTGGTGTAGCTGATATTCTTTCAAAATCTTTAGGTTCAAACACTCCAATTAACATGATTCGTGCAACTATTTCTGGATTGAAAGAACTTAAGAGTGCTGAAGAAGTTGCGAAGTTACGTGGAAAAACGGTAGAAGAACTGTTAGGATAAGGAGGGAACTAAAATGGCGAATAAGTTAGAAATTACCCTCACTCGCAGTGTGATTGGTCGTCCTGAAGACCAACGTATTACTGTTAAAACACTTGGACTTAAAAAGCTACATCAAACTGTAGTCCAAGAAGATAATCCTGCGATTCGCGGTATGATTAATAAAGTTGCTCACTTAGTTACAGTTAAAGAACAATAATTGAAACATAAATATATAAGGAGGTGTCCCGATGAAACTTCATGAGTTGAAACCAGCAGAAGGTTCACGCAAAACACGTAATCGTGTAGGTCGTGGTATTGGTTCTGGTAATGGTAAAACAGCTGGTAAAGGTCATAAAGGACAAAATGCTCGTTCTGGTGGTGGAGTTCGTCCAGGATTCGAAGGTGGTCAAACTCCTTTGTTCCAACGCTTACCTAAACGTGGATTTACGAACATTAACCGCAAGGATTATGCAATTGTAAACCTTGATGTCCTAAACCGATTTGAAGATGGCACAGAGGTTACTCCAGAATTCTTACTTGAAACAGGTGTTGTAAGTAATGCTAAATCTGGTGTTAAAATCCTTGGTAACGGTCAGTTAGAGAAAAAACTTACTGTAAAAGCTAACAAGTTCTCTGCTTCTGCTAAAGAAGCTATTGAATCTGCTGGCGGTACAGCTGAGGTGATCTAATGTTTAAAACAATCTCCAATTTTATGCGCGTGGGTGATATTAGAAGAAAGATCATATTCACCCTTTT
Organism: Metabacillus schmidteae; assembly: GCF_903166545.1. Classification (NCBI taxonomy): domain Bacteria; kingdom Bacillati; phylum Bacillota; class Bacilli; order Caryophanales; family Bacillaceae; genus Metabacillus; species Metabacillus schmidteae. The sequence goes on from NZ_CAESCH010000001.1 coordinate 474,551, forward strand.
AATGTTAGTTGTATTTCGTATTGGAACGTTCATACCTGTGCCAAATGTTAATGCTGATGTATTAAGGGCTCAGGATGAACTGAATGTATTCGGAATTCTAAACACCTTCGGTGGTGGTGCACTATTCAATTTCTCTATTCTAGCAATGGGGATAATGCCGTACATCACAGCTTCGATCATCGTTCAACTTTTACAGATGGATGTTGTACCGAAGTTTACTGAATGGTCTAAACAAGGTGACGTTGGGCGACGAAAGCTTGCTCAATTTACAAGATACTTTACGATAATATTAGGTTTCATCCAAGCGTTAGGTATGTCCTATGGATTTAACACCCAGTCAGGTGGGATGTTAATTGATAATCCAGGCATTGGAACATACTTATTAATTGCGATTGTCTTAACTGCTGGTACAGCCTTCTTGATGTGGTTGGGAGAACAAATCACTTCTAAAGGTGTTGGTAATGGAATTTCCATTATCATTTTTGCCGGGATTGCTGCGGGAATCCCCTCAACTGTTAACCAAATTTATGCACAACAATTTGAAAATGCAGGTGACCAATTATTCATCAATATCGTAACGGTTGCCATTCTACTATTAGCAATATTAGCTGTTGTGGTTGGAGTCATCTTTATTCAACAAGCACTTCGTAAAATACCAATTCAATATGCAAAAGGATCTGCTAACAAAAACATGGGTGGAGGACATACAACTCATCTCCCATTAAAAGTAAATCCTGCTGGTGTAATACCTGTCATCTTTGCAGTATCGTTTATCATTACACCACCAACAATTGCATCTTTTTTCGGTCCGAACGACGTGACGGATTGGATTCAGAAATACTTTGACTACACTCAGCCTGTAGGTATGATTATCTACATCGCTTTAATACTTGCTTTCACATACTTCTACACATTTGTTCAAGTTAACCCTGAACAAATGGCTGAAAACTTGAAGAAACAAGGCGGTTATATTCCTGGAATCCGTCCGGGAAAAAGCACGCAGGAATATGTTACAAAGGTATTATATCGTTTAACTTTTGTTGGATCTCTTTTCTTAGCAGCTATAGCTGTTCTTCCTGTTTTCTTTATTAAATTTGCTGATCTGCCTCAATCTGCACAGATTGGTGGAACAAGTTTACTCATCGTTGTAGGGGTTGCTCTTGAAACGATGAAACAGCTTGAAAGTCAGTTAGTGAAACGTCATTATAAAGGCTTTATTAAATAATGAGGATATGGGAAATGCTTCCCATTCCCTCTAAATAGAGACTGAGGGGGGAATACAAATGAATCTAGTATTGATGGGTCTTCCAGGTGCTGGTAAGGGTACTCAAGCTGAACGTATTGTAGAGAAATACAATATCCCTCATATCTCGACAGGGGATATGTTCAGAGCTGCTATGAAAGAAGAAACAGAACTAGGTCTACAAGCAAAATCTTTTATCGACAAAGGTGAATTAGTACCGGATGAAGTTACAATTGGTATTGTTCGCGAGCGATTAGGCAAGAATGATTGTCAAAAAGGTTTTCTTTTAGATGGTTTCCCTAGAACAGTAGCTCAAGCAGATGCGCTTGAGGGAATTCTATCAGAGCTTAACAAACAGATTGATTACGTTATAAATATTGAAGTAAACAAAGATATCTTAATGGAGCGTCTAACAGGTCGTCGAATCTGTAAACAGTGTGGTGCAACTTACCATCTAGTATTTAATCCGCCTGCTGCTGAAGGCAAGTGTGATAAATGTGGTGGCGAACTATACCAACGTGCAGATGATAACGAAGAAACGGTTGCAAATCGTTTAGAAGTTAACCTTCAACAAACTCAACCTCTATTAGACTTTTATAACGAAAAAGGTTATCTAAGAAATATAGATGGTGAGCAAGATATTGATAAGGTATTTAATGATGTTGATCATCTGGTTGGAGGACTAGGTGCATGATCATTTGTAAGACTCAGCGTGAACTTGATATAATGCGAGAGGCTGGCCGGATTGTTGCTTTAACTCATAAAGAGTTAAAAAAACATATTAAACCGGGAATTACTACTAAAGAATTGGATGCAATTGCCGAAAAGTTTATTCGCGCAAATGATGCAATTCCTTCTTTTAAAGGGTATAATGGTTTCCGCGGAAGTATATGTGCTTCAGTAAATGAAGAACTGGTTCACGGGATACCGGGTGACCGTGTATTGAATGAAGGGGATATCATTAGTATCGACATTGGTGCGAAATACAATGGATATCATGGTGATTCTGCTTGGACATACGCTGTTGGTGAAATTTCCGATGAAGCTCAAAAACTGTTAGATGTAACAGAGCAATCTTTATTTAAGGGCTTGGAGGAAGCAAAGGCAGGAGTGAGATTGTCCAATATCTCTCATGCAATTCAAACTTATGTTGAACAACATGATTTTTCGGTTGTTCGAGAGTATGTTGGCCATGGAGTTGGGCAGGATTTACACGAAGATCCACAAATTCCGCATTATGGTCCGCCAAATAAAGGACCTAGATTAAAGCCAGGTATGGTATTAGCGATTGAACCTATGGTTAATTCAGGTACCCGCTATGTTAAAACGTTGGCAGATGATTGGACTGTTGTTACAGTTGATGGAAAGTATTGTGCGCACTTTGAGCATACAATTGCCATCACTGAAGATGGCTTTGAGATTCTGACAATAGAGTAAATGAAGATGAGACATTTCTATTGTTGATCGGAACTTCCCTTCCTGGTGTATATGTGCTTGTCTAGCACCGACAGGATGAGCTATTGATTATACGCCGATTGAGACGGAATTCGTTTTGTTGACGGAGAAAAACGTAAGTTTCTCTCTCTGATTAAAGAGATGTCTATCATCAAGAATTACTAATTAGCGTATCTCCAGAAGTTCAGACAGTATAATGGAAACATGTCGTGTGACAAATGGAAGTTTGTCGATGAGCAAGTTACTGATTTGAAGAAGGGAGAACAGTTCAATGGCAAAAGATGATGTAATTGAAGTTGAAGGAACTGTTGTTGAAACATTACCAAATGCAATGTTTAAGGTAGAACTAGAGAACGGTCATACGGTATTAGCGCATGTATCCGGAAAGATTCGCATGCATTTCATTCGTATTTTACCAGGAGACAAAGTTACGGTAGAATTATCTCCATATGATTTAACTCGTGGCAGAATTACGTACCGTTTTAAATAATTTAGCACTCCGTACTACTAAGGAGGTATTAAAATCATGAAAGTCAGACCATCTGTTAAACCAATATGTGAAAAATGTAAAGTCATTCGCAGAAAAGGTAAAGTCATGGTTATTTGTGAGAATCCTAAACATAAGCAAAAACAAGGTTAATATATAAGGAGGTGCAAGCATAATGGCTCGTATTGCAGGTGTTGATATTCCTCGCGACAAACGTGTTGTGATTTCATTAACATATATTTTCGGAATCGGACGCTCTACTGCTCAGAAAGTTCTAGCTGAAGCTGGTGTTTCTGAAGATACTCGTGTACGTGATTTAACGGAAGAAGAGTTAGGAAAAATCCGTGATGTAATCGATAAGTTAAAAGTTGAAGGTGACCTTCGTCGTGAAGTATCTCTTAACATTAAACGTCTAATCGAGATCGGTTCATTCCGTGGTATCCGTCACCGTCGTGGCTTACCAGTTCGCGGTCAAAACACGAAAAACAATGCTCGTACACGTAAAGGACCACGTCGTACTGTAGCAAACAAGAAAAAATAAGGTAAAAGGAGGTTAACCAATAATGGCACGTAAAACGAATACTCGTAAACGTCGTGTGAAAAAGAATATTGAGAGTGGAGTTGCTCATATTCGTTCAACTTTCAATAACACGATCGTGACAATTACTGACACTCATGGTAATGCAATTTCATGGTCAAGTGCTGGTGCGTTAGGTTTTAGAGGTTCACGTAAATCTACTCCTTTCGCTGCACAAATGGCTGCAGAAACTGCTGCAAAAGCATCACAGGAGCATGGGATGAAAACTCTTGAAGTTACTGTTAAAGGACCAGGTGCAGGACGTGAAGCTGCAATCCGTTCACTTCAAGCTGCAGGTCTTGAAGTAACTGCAATTAGAGACGTAACTCCTGTTCCACATAATGGATGCCGTCCACCAAAACGTCGTCGTGTGTAAATTTTCTGTATAGATTTTGTATCCCTGTCTATAATGGGTTATGATACAGTATATAAGTTCTAGCAGAATTCACTTTGTTGTTGTGCACATTCGGGAACTTTTGAATGGGGAATTTCGGTTAGACGCATTATGGTCTGTTTTGTCTAGCCGGGGTTTCGACGTTTTGAAGGAGGGTTTATAGATGATAGAAATTGAAAAACCAAAAATCGAAACGGTTGAAATCAGCGATGATGCCAAATATGGTAAATTCGTCGTCGAGCCACTTGAGCGTGGATATGGTACAACTTTGGGTAACTCCTTACGTCGTATTCTTTTATCCTCACTCCCTGGTGCCGCTGTAACATCGATCCAAATAGATGGCGTACTTCATGAGTTTTCAACGATCGAAGGTGTTGTTGAAGATGTTACTTCGATTATCTTAAACATTAAAAAGCTTGCTCTTAAAATCTATTCAGATGAAGAAAAGACGCTAGAAATTGATGTTCAAGGCGAAGGTAGTGTAACTGCATCAGATATTACTCATGATAGTGATGTAGAAATTCTGAATCCAGATCTTCATATTGCTACTCTTGCTTCAGATGCGAGCTTCAGAATGAGGCTTACAGCTAAGCGTGGACGTGGTTACACTCCAGCTGATTCAAACAAAAGAGAAGATCAACCAATTGGTGTAATTCCAATCGATTCGATTTTCACTCCAGTTGCTCGTGTTTCTTACCAAGTGGAAAAAACTCGTGTAGGTCAAGTAGCTAACTATGATAAGCTAACACTTGATGTTTGGACAGATGGTAGTACCGGACCAAAAGAGGCGATTGCTCTTGGTTCAAAGATCCTTACTGAACACTTAAATATTTTTGTAGGGCTTACGGATGAAGCTCAAAATGCAGAAATTATGGTGGAAAAAGAAGAGGATCAGAAAGAAAAAGTTCTAGAGATGACGATTGAAGAGTTAGACCTTTCTGTCCGTTCTTACAACTGTCTAAAACGTGCTGGTATTAATACCGTACAAGAGCTTGCTCATAAAACAGAAGAAGATATGATGAAGGTTCGTAATCTAGGTCGTAAATCTTTAGAAGAAGTTAAGGCGAAATTAGAAGAACTAGGTTTAGGTCTTCGAAAAGACGACTGATGACTAGTTTGTAACAAAACTAGCGTTTTCGTATGCTATCATTAAAGAATAGCTTTCAGCCTATAAATCCATGAAATAACATTCATTATTTAATGAAGGAGGGGACATCTCATGTCATACAGAAAATTAGGCCGTACTAGTGCAGGTCGTAAAGCAATGCTTCGTGACCTAACTACTGATCTAATCATCAGTGAGCGTATCGAAACTACTGAAGCTCGTGCGAAGGAATTACGTTCAACTGTTGAAAAGATGATTACACTAGGTAAGCGCGGAGATCTTCATGCACGTCGTTTAGCTGCATCATATGTACGTAACGAAGTTGCTGAGGTTGTATCTGTTACAACTGAAGAAGGTAAAACTAAGGATAAACCTAAATATGCTTTAGAAAAACTTTTCAGTGATATCGCTCCACGTTACGAAGACCGCCAAGGTGGTTACACTCGTATTATGAAACTTGGACCTCGTCGCGGAGACGGTGCTCCAATGGTCATCATTGAATTAGTTTAATATATGTATCACAAGGGCGTGACAGTTTCATAACTGGATCAATGCCCTTTTTTTATATGATTATATAGATTGAAATGCTTATAAGTAAAAGGCAGACCAAGGCGCTTTAGTTCTTGTTTAGAAAATTATAAACTTCATAAACTGTGCATAATCGCACGACATTAAGTTCCGAAGCACAGGACGTTCAAGTGCAGTCAGTACGACAAGACGTCGCGTATTATAACTGCCAGCGCCTAGCCCTCTAGGGTCCAGTTACAAATGAATTGAAGACAAAGAGCGTCTTCTATTCATTTGTGTCTTATTTGCCCCAGGCTGATCAAGGCGCTTGCGCTTTTGTTATTAGCAAGAAAGATTAGGAGAGACGAGAAATGAGCGAGAAAATCATCAGTGTGGAAAACATTACATTTCATTATGATCAGTCAACCCCTCCTGCATTAGATGATGTTTCTATACGAGTAAACAAGGGAGAATGGCTTGCAATCGTTGGACATAATGGGTCTGGAAAATCCACATTAGCTAGAATCTTAAATGGACTGTACATTCCTGACGAAGGGAAAATTACGGTTTGCGGAATTGAATTAACGAAAGACACGGTTTGGGATGTCCGTAAACACGTGGGAATGGTATTTCAGAATCCGGATAACCAATTCGTTGGATCAACTGTAAAAGATGATGTAGCATTCGGTCTTGAGAATAATGGGATAAAAAGAGAAGAAATGGTGAAAAGAATTGACTGGGCTACGAAGAAGGTAAGAATGGATCAATTTCTTGACCATGAGCCACATCACCTTTCAGGGGGGCAAAAGCAACGTGTAGCAATTGCTAGTGTTATTGCAGTTCAACCTGATATTATCATCTTGGATGAAGCTACTTCAATGTTAGATCCAATCGGAAGAGAAGAAGTTATTCAAACAGTGCGTGAACTTAATGAACAAAGTGAATTAACCGTGATTTCTATCACCCATGATCTAGAAGAAGCTTCAAAGGCTGATCGAATTATTGTCATGAATGGTGGTAAAAAGTTTGCAGAAGGTACTCCTAAGGAGATTTTTAAATTAGATGATCAGTTGGTAAAGATCGGCTTAGATTTACCATTTCCACTACAATTAAGCAAACGACTAAGAGAAGCAGGTATTCCTATAAATAAGCATCACTTAACTGAGGAAGGGCTGGTGGATGAGCTATGGACATTACATTCAAAAATGTAGAGCATCGATATCAAGCTCGTACACCATTTGAAAAATTAGCCCTTTATGATGTGAACTTATCAATAAAACAGGGTTCTTATGTATCAATTATTGGGCACACTGGTTCTGGTAAGTCAACAATACTTCAACATTTAAATGGTTTGTTAAAGCCAACAGAAGGATCTATTCAACTTGGAGACCACGTTATTGAGGCAGGTAAAAAACAAAGGAATTTAAAAGAAGTGAGAAGACTAGTAGGAATTGTCTTTCAATTTCCGGAACATCAGCTATTTGAAGAAACAGTTGAGAAGGATATTGCGTTTGGACCAATGAACTTTGGGGTCAATGAGAAGAATGCATTTGAAAGAGCCAGAGAGTCTTTACAACTTGTTGGTTTACCAGAATCAATACTTCAGAAATCACCTTTTGACTTAAGTGGTGGCCAAATGAGAAGAGTAGCTATTGCTGGAGTATTAGCAATGGGTCCTGAAGTGCTTGTATTGGATGAGCCGACAGCAGGATTAGATCCAAAAGGCCGCAAAGAGATGATGGATTTATTTTACCGTCTCAAAGAAGAGAGAAACCTCACTATCATACTTGTTACACATAGTATGGAGGATGCTGCTAAATATGCTGATGAAATGATTGTGATGCATAAAGGTACAATTGCTATGAAGGGTACCCCTAGAGAGATCTTTAGCCAAGGAGATAAACTTGCATCTTTTGGCCTGGATTTACCTGAGACAGTGAAATTCCAACAAAAGTTAAAGAATAAAGGGTTAGCTTTTGATGAAATCCCCCTTACTCTCGATGAGGCTGTTGAACAAATAAGAGCTCTTATGAAAGAGGTGGGCCATCTATGATGAATAGTATGATAATTGGGAAGTATGTACCAGGTGACTCTCCTGTTCATCGAATGGATCCACGGGCAAAATTATTGATGATTTTTGCTTTTGTTTTTATCGTCTTTTTAGCTAATAATCTTTTTACGTATTTATTATTAGGTATTTACACATTAGCTATCGTATTTATGACAAAGTTACCGGTTCGATTTTTAATTAAAGGGCTTAAACCTGTTTTGTGGATTATTCTCTTTACTTTCTTTCTTCATCTTTTTGTCACAAAGGAAGGAAGTGTTTTACTGGATCTGGGATTTTTGAAAATTTATGAAGAGGGATTGTTCCAAGGAATTTATATATCTCTTCGTTTTCTCTTTCTTATTTTAATTACGACGATTCTAACGTTAACTACTACACCTATTGAAATTACGGATGGGATGGAGAGTTTATTAGGTCCTCTAAAAAAAGTTAGATTACCAGTACATGAGCTTGCTTTAATGATGTCCATTTCATTAAGATTTATTCCAACTTTAATGGAAGAGACAGATAAAATCCTAAAGGCACAAATGGCTAGGGGCGTAGACTTTACAGGAGGTCCTATAAAGGACAGATTTAAGGCAATCGTACCATTGCTTGTCCCACTTTTTATTAGTGCGTTTAAACGTGCAGAAGAGCTCGCTACAGCGATGGAGGCGCGAGGATATAGAGGTGGGGAAGGTAGAACAAAGCTTCGACAATTACACTGGAGTCTCACAGACACAGCATATCTTGTATTACTAGCCATACTAGGGCTTGCATTACTATATTTGCGTACGTAGGAGTAGGAAAATGAGGGTTAAATGTATTGTATCTTACGATGGTACACGTTTTAGCGGCTATCAGGTACAACCGAATAAAAGAACAGTGCAAAGTGAAATTGAAGCGGTTCTTACAAAGCTTCATAAGGGCCAACCAATCAAAATACATGCATCTGGCAGAACGGATGCGTATGTACATGCTGTAGGTCAGGTTATTCACTTTGACACCAACCTAATGATTCCTCCTGAAAAGTGGCCATATGCCCTAAATAGCCTATTACCAAATGATATCGTTATTTTAGAGGCTGAGTATGTAGCAGATCACTTTCATTCACGATATGATGTAAGAAAGAAAGAATACCGTTATAAACTATCAACGCAAAAAATGCCCGATGTGTTTAAAAGAGACTATTCTTATCATTTTCCGTACAAATTAGATGTGGAAATGATGAGAAAAGCCTGTCATCACCTTTGTGGTACACATGATTTTACTAGTTTTTGTGTAGCAAAAACCGAGGTGGTAGATAAAGTTAGAACCATTTATTCAATAGACATAATAGAAGAGGAAACAGATCTTATTTTTTGTTTTACAGGTAATGGTTTCCTGTATAATATGGTTCGAATTTTAATGGGAACATTATTAGAAATAGGGCAAGGAAAAAAAACACCTGATCAAATACCTGCAATACTTGAAGGTAAAGATAGAAGCTTAAGCGGTAAAACAGCACCTGGACATGGATTATATTTATGGAAAGTTTATTATGACAACTAAACCAGGTGTAACATTCTCTTGACATTAGGTCCCATAGGGTATATCATATCTAATGGTATGTATTTCAACCCCACGAATAAGCCCCGGAAACTTATCGTGTTATGAAATAGAATAGGAACCATCTTTATTTTAATCATTAGGAGGAAAACACATATGCGTACAACGTTTATGGCAAACGCTGCAAATATCGAACGTAAATGGTACGTAGTAGATGCTGAAGGCAAAACTTTAGGTCGCCTTGCAAGTGAAGTTGCATCTATTCTACGTGGTAAGCACAAACCAACTTACACACCACACGTTGACACTGGAGATCATGTAATTCTAATCAACGCTGAGAAAATTGAATTAACTGGTAAAAAATTAACTGATAAAATTTATTACCGTCATAGCCAATTCCCTGGCGGATTAAAATCAAGAACTGCATTAGAAATGCGCACGAACTACCCTGAGAAAATGCTTGAATTAGCAATCAAAGGTATGCTTCCAAAAGGTTCTTTAGGTCGTCAAATGGCTAAAAAATTACATGTATATGCTGGTAGCGAACATCCACACCAAGCACAACAACCAGAAGTTTACGAACTTCGCGGATAATTATAAGAGGAGGTTATTAATTTGGCACAGGTTCAATATTACGGTACAGGCCGTCGTAAAAGCTCAGTAGCACGTGTACGTTTAGTTCCAGGCGAAGGTCGTATTGTTGTAAATAGTCGTGATATTAAAGAATATATCCCATCAGCAGCACTTATCGAAGATATTAAACAACCATTAAACTTAACTGAAACTGCAGGTAGCTATGATGTACTTGTAAATGTTTCAGGTGGTGGATATGCAGGTCAAGCAGGCGCTATCCGTCATGGTATCTCTCGTGCTTTATTAGAAGCAGATCCAGAATACCGTGCATCACTTAAGCGTGCTGGTCTATTAACACGTGACGCTCGTATGAAAGAACGTAAAAAATACGGTCTTAAAGGCGCTCGTCGTGCACCTCAGTTCTCAAAACGTTAATATACTTGGTATATCAATGTTTACCCTCTTTGCCCATATGGAGCAAGGAGGGTTTTTTCATGGCCGAAGATGGAAGTGAATACCCTTTGAATACCCCGAGCTAAAATCTCATGTACTTCTGGAACTTCTCCGCTGTTTTTTCCTTCGCTTCATCGGTCACATGAGTATAAATATCCATAGTGGTTTTAATATCCGTATGACCGAGCTGGGTTTGTACATCTTTAATGGAAGCACCGGCTGCAAACAACAAACTGGCATGTGTATGCCTAAATGCGTGAACATTTATTTGTGGCAAATTCGGGTTCTGTTGATAAATCCGCTCCAACTTTTCATTAAAGTAAGCCAGTCGGCAATAATCCATTTCCTGTTTTAACTGATTATAGACCGTAAAGACGGGCTGCTTATCATCAGATCGAAAACGATCGGCAAGTTGTAACGTCAGATAGCGCTGTATTTGCTTGCTACGCCATTTTTTTAAAATTGCTAGAGTTTTATCATCCACGCTAACAACACGACGAGAGGCTTTTGTTTTTGATGTCTGAAGCTGTTTTTCGCCGTTTGTGTGGATCAATGTCTTTTTCAAACTGATTTTCTTATGATGAAAGTCCACGTCCGACCAATGCAGTGCGTACAGTTCCCCTTGAAATATGATGTAAAAACGGTTTGAATGATCGGTAATTTCCAACCATGTGCTTTTTTATTTTTTCGGAAAGGTCTTTTTCATATTCCTCAATACGCATCAAATAATCATAGAAGCCTTGAACGCAAGTTAACATTGTATTTACTGTTCGCTCTGATCTTTTAGCCTTGGTTTGTTTAAAGTGGACAACTTTACTAGATTGATATGGATTTCTTAACCAAGATATAAATTCCGCCAATAGATCGAGATCAACTTCTTTGTATTCTCTTCCTTTTTCCTTTAAAAACTGAAAGTAAAATTTCAATTGATGACAGTATGATTTCAATATGTTTTCAACTTTTCCAATGTTATCGATATATTTAAGATATTTGACAACAGGAACCACTGGTTTGTTGTATTCATCAATGAGTATATATCGCTTTTTATCATCAATTAAAACCTCTTGAACTTTCATTAACATCACCTCCAGAATACATAGTGATGTATTTATAAAAGTCTTTCTATAAAAACTATGAATACTATAATTTCCTACTGTATATAAGTTGTTTTTAAAGAAACAAAAAAGAAGTAATACTTAACTTTGAAAACGTTAAATACTACTTCTTGCTATACTGTATATAAGGGCGAGTTTGCTGAACAAGTAGTAAAAGGGTGATACATATTATTCATGATAATATGTATCACTCCTTATTTTTTATGACTTTTTACGATTTGGGTCTTGATAATGGAATAATCTACAAATGGATTAATTGTTATAATTAAATTCAATTTGATAATCTAAAAGAGACATAAAATTACCTCAAGACTACTTCGTTTGATATTGATCCAACTTGTATAACAAGAGGATAATAGTTACTTAATTTACATGTAATTCCAAAAAAACATATCTTATGAACTATAATTTATAATTATTTTTCCTTATTATCACAATTATTTCCATTTGGTACCATTTTAACTGTATTAAAAATACTAATTAAATGGGAAGGGAAGAGGAAAATGATTATAAGCCGAAGATACTATTCAGTTGTCGCATTGGTATTAGCGGTTACTTTCTTCACTGGTAGTATAAAAGCTTTTGCTACTACAGAAGAAGCGCATTATGAAATGATGGCAAAAGACTTATTGGAAATGTATGATGAAAATTCCATTGAGGGGGATCCATCAGAAGCGATAGCTGAAGATGAAAACATTAACTCTTTGTTTGTTAATGATATGGTTGAGAAGCAGAAACAAAAGGTGAAATTCATAGAAAATGCAATAGAACAAGCAGAGGATAATGGGGAAAAGTTGTACAGTTATGATGAAATCTTGAATGCAAAAGCTAAAGATTTTGGAATTTCTCAAAAAGATATGTCTTATATTAAAAAGACAATTAAAAATACTGTAAAAGAGTATGAAAAGTTACATAAAGAATTTGATAAATTAGGAAAAAAAGATCATCCATTAGCAGTTTCTATCAAAGAATCGATTGATTGGAAAATACCTAAAAGTTTAATTTATGTTGATCATAGTAGCGAAGATACAGATGGAAGAATCTCAGGTGGGGGTTGGCCTTATTGCTTGGATGATAATGGATGGGGTTATAAAAACTTTATTAACTCAGACTGTCAATGGGCATACTTCTGGTGGTTCTTCTGTGTTCTTGATCAATCCGGAAGTAAAATGGGTGTATATTCGTTAAGATATTGTAAGACAAATATAAGGAATTGTTCCCCATTAATTTTCCACAGCAAATACTGGCATACTCATTAATTTTATAGAGCCCCTATAAGTTATTAATTTTTAATTGGAATTGGTAGTTTTTGGGGTGCTTTACTAATTAATTTACGAAAAAGGAGTCGATTATGAAATTAAAAAATTTTACCGTTTTCCTTGGTATATTTCTTATTTTTATACTAGCGGGTTGTCAATCGGAAAGCGGCCAGCATCAAAATCATTTAGAACATACTGATCACTCAGAACATATGGACCATACAGAAGAATTAAGTGAAAGTACCGAAAACTTATTGGGACAAAAGGAAGAAGTTCACCAACAAGGTTATGGTCTATTTAACGTTTCATCTCTACATGAAGATGGACTAAAAGGTGAAAATGTTAAAATTGCTGTGTTAGATACAGGAATTGACTTAGAACATAAAGACCTAAAAGTCATTGCATCACAGAACTTTGTCGATGAAGAAAATCTGGACGATCCAAGTGCAGCAGATGTAAATGGTCATGGTACAAAAATATCAGGTATTATTGGAGCAAAAGAAAATAACTTTGGATTATTAGGCATTGCACCTAATTCTGATCTTTACGTTGGAAAAGTATCAAATGATCTGGGATATGCCAAGTCTAGTGACTTAATTAAAGGGATCCAATGGGCAATCGAACAAAAGGTAGATATTATTAATATTAGTTTAGAATTTTATGAGGATAATCCGGATTTACATAAAGTTATTAAAGAAGCTTACAACAATAATATTATTATGGTTGCATCATCTGGAAATCAGGATGATCCAAATAAGGAAAGAAAAGTTGCCTTTCCAGCTGCTTATGAAGAAGTAATTTCAGTTGGAATGTTAGATGAAGAAGGAAAGTTATCGGAGAATGGTTTCGAAGATTCAAAAATTGATGTTTATGGACCTGGAGAAGATATTGCCAGTACTTTTTTAGATGATAAACTAACACTGGATACGGGAGCATCTTTTGCTACTGCTTACATAAGTGGATATGTAGCTCTTCTTATTCAAAACAACAAAGAGTCAGAAACTTCATATAATCAAGAAACAATAATTACAGCTTTACAAGATAATTTTCACCAATATATGGGTAATTCCATATTAGAGACTGCCTTTTTTGTTACATCTATCATAGCTGGACTATTAATCTTAGGACTTTTTGTATACATTATTATAAATTTATTATTTAACAGGAAAATCTTTAAAGATAAAAAAATGATCAAAAACTTAACACTAGTTGGTAGTATAGGATTAATTTTTTTCATTGTATCACTTGTTATACCGATAGTTATGGGTTAATAATATTTAAAAGACTAGAACTATTTGACTGTATCCCTAATAATGGACACTTATAAAAAAGTCCATTATTAGGGATTTTTTATGTTTTACCATAGATAACCCGATATATTCAAAACAAATAGAAAGAACGGGAACTAATATGGGTAAAATTATTTTTCAATGAATTTCAACGTAAACAACTGGAGAACACCCCAAATGTCAATCACGTATCAGATCAGTCGATCTCATATAAACCTTAATTTAAAATTGCTGCCATAAGGAAAACCAAAATGATAAAGTGTTAACGGATAGTGTGGCGAGAAGTTGTTGCGCGAATCGATATAATCTCCCAGTACGCTTTAAATGTTTCCTGTATATAGCCTGCCAGCGTATTTATTTTAAATACCTTCTTGAATACCCCTTGAAATACCCTTTGCGAAAGATCCGTTAAAATCCCACGAAGTTTAACCAGGGAAAAACGTTGATTTAAAGAGGTTTATAAAATTCCATATAATAGTAAACGACTCCGCTATTGAAAGAACGTAAAAAATACGGTCTTAAAGGCGCTCGTCGTGCACCTCAGTTCTCAAAACGTTAATAGTAATAAATGGAGAAAACCCTTATTCACTTTGGTGGATAGGTTTTTTTTTATGTTATTTTAAAAGTGATGTATTCACTTAATAATATGCCCGTTGGAAAGAAAGATTAGATGCAAGACCCTTATAGCTTTTTTAACATAAAACATAGAAATGAGTTTACCTACTCACAAAAAAAATGACCGTTGCAACGGTCATTTTACAGGGAAGCGTTTTCTTTAAAATGGGTTAATATAAATATCAAGGAGGCATGGCTGTGAGTTCAAAAGATAATCGTGAACAAAATCTGTTACTGTTTCTTTCAAAAAATCAAGATTACGTTACTTCAAAGGAACTAGTAGATGCACTAAATATTTCTCAAAAAACAGTATATCGTTTAATAAAAAAAATTAACGATGAGTACGTAGACAGCCCTTTAATTATTTCTGAAAGAGGAAGAGGTTATAAACTAGATTACGAAAATTTTATTAACTACCAAAAAGGCAAAAATAATAATGAACAAAAGCATTTTTCTCCTAGCGAGAGACGCAAACGAATTATGGAAGAATTATTGTTGTCTTCTCCCAACCCTATAAGTATTTACCAATTATTTAGTGACTATTATGTAGGGGATTCTGTTATTTCTAACGATGAACAAATAATGAGTGAAGAATTAAAAAAGTACAAATTAGTTTTAGAGCGAAAAAACAGAAAATTGGCCATATTAGGTGAGGAAGTTGATATTAGGAAGGCAATCAAGTACACGAATGAAATTTTTAATGCGATTGATCTTGATGATTTAAAAAGGAATCAAGAACTTAATTTCAATAAGCATGATGTTTTATTTATATTGGGTCAATTAAGAAACATTGAAAAGGATTTAGATATCACGATTCCCTACCCATATAATGTAAACATTTTCTCACACTTATATATACTACTAAGTCGCTCTAGAAAAGTTCCTGCCTTATTATTTCCTGATAAGGTTTCTATTGAAGAAATGGAAAACATGAAGAGAGATAATATTTTGTATCCGGTTGCTAAAGCTGTTGTTAACAATATTGAAAAATATTTAAACAGTTCTCTACCAGGTATTGAAAATTATTTTCTATATCAGTATTTAGTGTCATCAAGAATGCAGGGATCTCCTGCTAAAACCTCCACTTTTTCACCAGAGGTTATCCAAGTGACGAAAGCATACATTGAAGGGATGAGTATTCACTTAGGAATTGATATAAATAGTCAATCTATTTTTACTGAATTAGCTAATCATATTAAACCTATGCTTAATAGATTGGAATATAAAATTCGAATTAAAAATAGTTTGTTAAGTCAAATCAAGGTAACTTATGAAGATGTGTTTTTAGGTGTAGCTAACGTATCTGAATTTGTAAGTGAGAAATTTAACTTACCAGCAATTAATGACGATGAAAATGGGTTTATCACCCTCTACTTTGCAAAAGTCATTGTAACTGGCCAACATCAACGTCCTATAAAAACACTAATCATGTGTACTACAGGAATTGGAACTTCAGAACTTTTAAAAGCTAAAGTATCAAGAAAATTTCCTGAGCTAGAAATTGTTGATGTAGTAGCTTCCCAAAATATGAAAACGTTTAAAGAGAAATACCCAGGTGCTGAGTTGATCCTAAGTACGGTCCATATTAAGGACGAAGTACCAATTCACAATTTATTAGTGAGTGCGATGTTTACAATTGATGATCAGAAGAGGCTTCAGAGAAAGATAGAGGAGATTTATCATGGAAATTAACTCATTTTATCAACTCTATTTTAATTGGGAGTTAAAGACAAGAGAAGAAGTATACTCCTTTATTTCTGAAATTGTATGTCAGGATGATCTTTCAAAAAAAGAGGAAGTCATTAATCAATTAAATGATAGAGAAGAAGTCGGTAGCACATTAATCGCTGAACATGTGATGTTGCCTCATATTGAGAGTGCTCAAATAAAGAAGAGCCAAATTATATTTATCCGATTAGCAAACCCGATTTTATCTTGGGATTATCAAACAAAGGATATCCGATTGTTAATAGCTATTTTATTAAAAGAAAATGAAAACGAACAAATAAAGAAGAAAATATCCTTATTCACCAGAACTCTAGCAGATGAAGAGTACTTAAATCGATTATTGACTATTAAGGAAGAAGCAAACTTTTATAAAGAAATTAAAAAATTTTAGGAGGGCTAATGATGAAAATAGTAGGAGTAGCAGCATGTACAGTTGGGATCGCACACACATATATCGCACAGGAGAAATTAGAGAATGCTGGAAAGAAAGCCGGCCATGAAATTCATATTGAAACACAAGGAACGATTGGAACAGAGAATGAACTAACTCAAAAACAGATCGATGAAGCAGACATCGTTATCTTAGCAGCAGATGTTAAAATCGCAGGAAGAGAACGTTTTGACGGGAAGAGAATCATCCAAGTTACAACAGAAATAGCTGTAAAATCACCAAATAAATTAATTCAAAAAGCTGCAGAAGTTATAGAACAAAAGAAATAATTTAATCCATCGAATAGGGGGAGAAAGATATGCATGTAAAAGATATTGTAGATTTAGAAACAATCAAAACCGACATGAATGCTAAAAATAAGGAAGAAGCACTACAAGAATTAGCAGAGGTATTATTGCAAAATGAATACATTACAGATGTTAAAGGATTTCTGACAGATATTTATGCTAGGGAAGCGGTAGGACAAACTGGAATCGGAAATTATATTGCTATTCCTCATGGTAATAGTGATTCTGTCAACAAAATAGGAGTAGCGATTGGGATTACGAAGGAAGAAATCCCTTGGGAAACACTCGATGGAAACGGAGTAAAGGGAATCATTTTGTTTGCTGTTGGAAAAGAAAATGATGGGGCACAAACTCATCTGAAATTATTATCATTATTTGCTAGAAAATTAGGTAATGATGAAGTCATTGAGAACATGCTACAGTCGAAAAATGCTGCAGATGTGAAAGAAGCTTTATGTAATTAAAAAGACTTGTAGTAATAGGGGGGCTTAGAATGAGTAAAATAAAAAATTTAAATCTTAAAGGTCATTTATTGACGGCAATTTCATATTTGATTCCAATTGTTTGTGGAGCAGGTTTTTTAATCGCAATTGGGATGGCTTTTGGAGGTACTAGTCAAGGTACCTTAGTACAAGGTGAGTTTTCCATTTGGGATGCTTTAGCAACTATGGGCGGTGCTGGTTTAGGTTTACTACCTGCCGTTATTGCTACAGGAATTTCTTATTCAATTGCAGGAAAACCGG
This sequence comes from Metabacillus schmidteae, assembly GCF_903166545.1. NCBI lineage: Bacteria > Bacillati > Bacillota > Bacilli > Caryophanales > Bacillaceae > Metabacillus > Metabacillus schmidteae. Next base: position 492,427 of record NZ_CAESCH010000001.1, read on the forward strand.
GGATCGCTCCAGGCTTTATTATAGGGTTAACTGCTAATGCAATTGGCGCTGGATTTATTGGTGGGATCTTAGGAGGATTTTTGGCGGGGTACCTTGCCGTAGCTATTATTAAACATTTTAAAGTTCCTAGTTGGGCTAAGGGATTAATGCCAACTTTAATTGTTCCATTTTTCACCTCTATTATTGGTGGATTACTCATGGTCTACATTATAGGTATCCCTATCGCAGCTTTTACATCATTATTAACAAATGCATTAAATAGCTTAGGAACATCTTCATTGTTAGTATTTGGTGGAATTGTAGGCTTATTGAGTGGGGTTGATTTCGGTGGCCCAATTAACAAGACTGTATTTGCCTTCGTATTGACAATGCAGGCAGAAGGAATTAATGGACCGATTACAGCCCTACAATTAGTAAATACAGCAACACCAATTGGATTCGGATTAGCTTTCTTTATAGCAAAAATGTTTGGGAAAAATATCTATACTCGATCAGAAGTTGAGACGTTGAAATCAGCAGTTCCTATGGGTGTTGTTAATATCGTTGAAGGTGTTATTCCGATCGTTATGAATGATATTGTTCGTTGCGTAACGGCCGTAGCGATTGGTGGAGCGGCAGGTGGAGCAGTATCTATGGTGTTAGGAGCAGATGCGACTGTCCCATTTGGTGGTGTATTCATGTTACCAACGATGTCGCAACCATGGACAGGAGCAGTAGCCATATTAGTGAATGCTCTTGTAACAGGGGTGGCCTTGGCTCTGATTAAGAAAAATGTGAAAGAAGACGAGCAAGTAGAAATTGAAGAAGATGATATTGATCTAGATGATATTCAAATTATATAAATGTAAGTACAAATAAATATTAAGAGAATGTATATGTAAACATATCAATACTTTAAAACTATTTGGTGGGGTGACGATAAACCCTACCATTATAGTTTTGTGGAGGGGAAACAGAGTATGAAAAAAGTAGAATTTTCACCATCATTGATGACAATGGACTTAGATAAGTTTAAAGAACAAATCACTTTTTTAAACAATCATGTAGATTCTTATCATATTGATATTATGGATGGGCATTATGTTCCTAATATTACATTATCTCCATGGTTTATCCAAGAAGTACGAAAAATAAGTGATTTACCAATGTCTGCACATCTTATGGTAACGAATCCAAGTTTCTGGGTTCAACAATTAGTTGATATGAAGTGCGAATGGATTTGCATGCATGCAGAAGTACTTGATGGTTTGGCTTTTCGGTTAATCGATCAAATACATGATGCCGGATTAAAAGCAGGGGTAGTTTTAAATCCTGAAACGCCTATTGAAACGATTTTCCCTTATATTGAGTTAGTAGATAAAATTACAATTATGACAGTGGATCCAGGGTTTGCTGGGCAGCGTTTTATCGAAAGCACTCTAGATAAAATTGTAGCATTAAGAGAATTACGAGAAGAAAAAGGATATCAATATGTCATTGAAATGGATGGATCATCTAGTCGGAAAACATTTAAAAGCATTGATGCAGCCGGTCCTGATATTTATATCATAGGTCGTAGCGGTTTATTTGGTTTAGATGAAGATATCGAAAAATCATGGGAAATCATGTGTAAAGATTATGAGGACATGACTGGGAAAGTAATTTCAAAAATTTGTAGCTATTAATTTATGTGGATATTACGTCAAGAGAAATAACGTTATATCGCACTTTCCTCAAAAAATATATTTAATCAAAAAGACATCAAGATGATGTCTTTTTTTATCATGAAGATTATAACTCACTAAATTAAAGTGAACGTAAAGCTTCATCCAACCCTTTATATCCACCTATATCCTCTGAACTAGGTTCATCTGTTTCAACTGTCCATTCACTGTTACCAGCTGACAGCTGCCCGAGCTCATTCTTGAAGTAAGGAGTATGTACCATATAGGTTTTTCCATCTTTCCTAATTGTATATCCCATATGGTATTGATTCTTTTGACCTTGCTCTTCAAAAACACCGATATCCTCAATACCATATTGCTCAATTAATGGTTGGAAGGCTTGTTGTAAGTCTTTTATTACTTTATCCCGATTCGTAAATTGCATTTAGTATATCTTCCTTTCTGTTGTTTACTATTAATATGTCTTTTAGATTGACATTTCATTATAAAAAAGAAATGTGTTTTAGCGGCCTTTTTATTTTGGGCTAAATCTTAAAGAGAAAGTTCATTTCTTAGGAAATAATTTTATTTCTCAGCAATTTCATCCTTTCCTTTTCTAGATGAAATTGGAAGCCATTTAACGAATGATAAAAAAGGACTGATAAACAATAATTAGAAAGGGAGGCATTGATAATGACTGAGATCATTTCTTTGAAACAAAAGAGACATCAGAAAGAATTGAAATATGAAAGAAAAATGCTTAGAGAATTAAACTTAACCGAGATTAAGACCAGAATTGATGATTGCTTTAGAAGCTTTGAAGGGAAATTTAAAAAGACAATTATTGAGGACGGTTGTATCGATTTTGCAATAGAAGCATTTTTGTTAGGTGCTAAGTATAGTCGCTTTGGTTATTATGGAGAATCAATGCATTCGGCAAATAAAAGATGCCAATTTGAAGAGAAGAGGTTAATGGATGATCTTTTTGACTACTTATTGAATTGGGGAAAAATAAAAGAGGGTGACTTGTTAATTGAAGAACTTTTTCTTGCTTGTGAGTATTATATCCATTCTTGGTGGGAACAAGGTTACACTAAGGGTGAAAAACGATATAAATTAAGACTTCATTAATGATCTTGAAAACATATCAAACTTTATCATATTCCTTTTAATTGTCCCATATATTGAAGTGAGGACGAGCAGGAGGGAATGGGATGAAGAAAAAGATAAAATGGATAGCCTTTATTAGTGGTTTTATCGTGTTATTAATCTTATTTCAATGGCAATTTACGAACAATAATTCATGGGATTCTTGGAATTTACCATTAACAGGAAAAGTTATATATATTGATCCAGGTCATGGAGGCCCTGATGGCGGTGCTGTTGGTAGTGACACATTAGAAAAGGATATCTCATTAAGTATTTCGCTAATGATAAGAGATTACCTTCAAGAACAAGGAGCACTTGTGTTACTAACGAGGGAAGACGATGTAGACCTTGCTGATGAAGATACAAAAGGGTATAGCAGAAGAAAGGCAGAAGATTTAAAAAAGCGGGTAAACATTATTAATGAATCTGAAGCTGATTTATTTTTAAGCATCCATCTTAACGCTATTCCCTCAGCAAGGTGGAGTGGGGCACAGACATTTTATAGTGGAAGATATGTTGAAAATGAACATGTAGCTAAATTTATTCAAGATGAACTTAGAAGGAATCTGGAGAATACAACGAGAGTTGCAAAGCCTATAGATGGGGTATACCTTCTTAGAAACGTAGAAAAGCCGGGAGCTTTAGTCGAAGTTGGCTTTTTATCTAATCCGGCTGAAGAAAACCTGCTTTCGACAAAGGTGTATCAAGAAAAAGTTGCTGCATCCATTTATAATGGAGTTCTAAGGTATTTTTCAAATGAAAAAAATCCACCAGAGTGAAGTGGTATCTCAAATTCTACCTTCCTGTTTAAATATGGTATACTAATGGAAACGAATTCATGATAAGGGTGGAATAGTATGCTAAAAGAAGAAGCACTTCGCACATTAATTGGACAACTTAAAGATCCTTTCTTACATATATCATTAGACGAGTTACATGCCATAGAAGAAATAAAAATTAAGCAAGAGAAACAACATGTTAGTTTAAAAATAGGAATATCAAAAATAAATACAGCTGAACAACTGCAATTGCAACAGCAAATAGTAGCTTTAGTAAAAGAAGAAGGCGCTGAATCAGTGGGACTTCGCTTTCATGAGCTTTCACAAGAAACAATCGCAGCATATCAAGAGACAAATCAAAGTGAATCTAAATCCTTATTGTCTCCTGGTAATAAAACAACATTTGTGGCTATTGCCAGTGGAAAAGGCGGAGTTGGAAAATCAACAGTATCCGTAAATTTAGCTGTAGCACTAGCGCGCCTTGGAAAAAAAGTAGGATTGATTGATGCTGATATCTATGGATTTAGTGTCCCTGACATGATGGGAATTACGAAACGTCCGGAAGTAAGAGGAGAAAAGATCATCCCAGTTGAAAGATTTGGTGTGAAAGTTATTTCCATGGGGTTCTTTGTTGAAGATAATGCACCTGTCATCTGGAGAGGACCAATGTTAGGGAAGATGTTAAATAACTTTTTTAGTGAGGTTGAATGGGGAGACCTTGACTATCTTCTATTAGATTTACCTCCTGGAACTGGAGACGTTGCTTTAGATGTGCACTCCATGCTGCCTGCATGTAAAGAGATTATTGTCTCTACACCTCATCCAACGGCTGCTTTTGTAGCGGCAAGAGCTGGGGCGATGGCATTGCAAACAGATCACGAGATCATTGGGGTTGTAGAAAACATGGCGTATTTTGAAAGTGCAAAAACGGGAGAAAAGGAATATGTTTTCGGACGTGGTGGTGGAGAGAAACTAGCTGAGGAACTAAGAGTACCTCTATTAGGTAAAATCCCTTTACAACAGCCTGATTGGAATGATGATGATTTTGCCCCATCTGTTTATACTGCAGATCATCCGATAGGACAAATCTATACAAATATCGGACAGGAAGTAATCAAATTAGTACCAGTTAAAGCATAAAAAAAGCGCCGTTGGCGCTTTTTTTATTATGAGTTGCAGAGATCATTGGGTTAACTCCCGCCACCCGCACCCTGTTCTTGACCGCCTCCACTACCTTGTTGCTCTTGACCTTGTTGGGACTGACTACCACCGGCTTGTTGACCGGCTTCTTCTGCAGCTTTTAAAAGAGTCTCTTGAATTTTGACTTTGTAAAGCGGGCTGGATAATGTCTCCATTACGATATCTTGTAAATGTTTTCTGAATTCTTGGCTCTTTGCGGCCTCCAACATACTTTTTTCCATTTCAGGATCCTTTAAAATATCAATTAACATCTTTTGATATTCAGGATCAGTCATTAAACTCTTGATTACTTTTTCGTGTTCATCTTTGATGCTTGTTGCAAAGCTTTCGACAAATTTAGGATCTTCAAATACCTTTTTCCAAAACTTTGCTCCTTCGTCAGATGTCATCGTTTTTTCGATGGTCTCTTTGACGATATTTTGGTCCATTATTAAAACCTGCTTCATTTCTTCGTCTTTCATTACTTCCTGCAATGCTTTTTTACCATCATCGGTTTTAAGTATATCGACAACCATTTTCTTTGTTTCTTCATAATCCATTTGTGCTCCTGATTCTTCTCTAGGGGCACAGGCAGACATCACGAGAATAAAAACTATGAGAGTCATGAGGAGCGAGTATCTCTTCATGTTAATCCAAGCTCCTTTCATATTTGCGTACTAGTTATATTTTGAATTAGAATAGAGAATTTATACGAGGAAAATAGCAATCATATGGCTTTTTTTTAAAAGGATTGGTAAAATCAAAATGGATTAATGTGATGGAGGATGTAAACGTGAACAGTAGAAATTGGGTACGGTTATTTTTAAGCACGCTGCTTGTTGGAGGAGTTACAACAGGTATAATTGGATTTCTCCTTAAGTGGTCAGAATACAAAGATTTATTTTTAAATTTTGATATCATTGAAATTCTTTCCGTTCTTTTTTGGTTATTTGGAGTAGGACTTATATTTAGTGTCATCAGTCAGATGGGTTTCTTTGCTTATCTAACAGTCCATCGATTTGGACTTGGGATATTTAGATCGGTTTCCCTATGGAATTTTGCTCAAATTATCCTTATCCTCTTCGTCCTATTTGATTTAGTTTATTTTCGATATCAATTATTCTCTACAGAAGGTGAAAGCTATACACCCTATATATTATTAGCACTTTACATATTTATATTTGGAATAATTGTTGCTTTCTTTAAAAGAAAGGATACAAACAAAGAAGCATTTGTACCTGCTTTATTCTTTATGACGGTTGTAACGGTCATTGAGTGGTTTCCCGCTCTACGAGTTAACCAAGAAGACTGGTTATTGCTAATGCTGATTCCTTTGCAAATATGTAACGCATATCAACTAATCATGTTGCCAAGATTTATTCAAACAAAAAAGAGCTAGCCATAGGCTGCTCTTTTTGTTATATCTTAATTTTCATTTTACTTCAGAAGATTTTGTTTCAGCATTTGCAATGAGCTCATCAACTGTAACATTCTGGAGGCCTTTACCTCGAATTTCCTTAACAATTGTAGGTAACGCTTGAGCTGTTTGTTTTGCAGAATCTGATGCATGGAGGAGAACAATATCTCCGCCTTTAATGTCTGAAGTCGTGTTTTTGATTATTTCTTCCACTCCCGGATTCGTCCAATCGTCAGAGTCTATGCTGTAATGTACAATAGTAAATCCTTGTTGATCTGCAATTTTTAGGACATCTTTGTTAAACCCGCCACTAGGTGGTCGAAGTAATGTAACATCCTTAATTCCTAATTGAGTAAAAACATCCTGAGCCATAGCTAGGTCTTTTCTGACTTCATTTGGTTCTAAATCTCGATAATCCTTATAATTGTAGCCCATACTTCCAATTTGATGACCTTCTTCTTGTATTCGTTTTACCACATCCGGATGTCTCTCAGCCCACGAAGCGGATAAAAAGAATGTGGCATTCTTAATATTTTGTTTTTTTAATGTATCTAATATGTTTGCAGCTTTTGTATCCCCCCAACTAATATCAAAGGTTAGAGCGATTTCCTTATTCTTTGTTTCCCCTCTATAGATTGCTTTTGGTCCCTCAGCTGTTGAAAACACTGGATAATTTAATGTGTTCTCTACAAATAAGATTCCTGCGGTGAAAAATGCAGCTAGCATAATGAGTGCAAGTTGTTTAATTTTCTTCATATGAATGACATGAAACTGATTCATATCGATCCTCCTTAAAACAGCATTCTCTTGAGACAAGTCTATGCTTGGACCTTCTCTAAAATGATTAAAAAACGAATTAATTAGAAAGAATGTGAAGGGAGGTATAAATTAATGAATTATTATTTACTTCATGAGAAGGAAAGAATTGAGCTGGAATGTATAGTTAGTTATGAGATTAGGAAAGTTAATGAACTCATAGAAAAAATGGACAGTTCAAAATCAATAAAAAGAAGAGCCCTTCAAGAGAGAAAAAATGTTTTGATGAATATCAAAAAAAAAATTGAGTTTAAGGTTGACCATACTAATTAAAGGTGATATATTAATAAACGTCGCTGCTGAGCGATGGAAAAAACTTCTTCTGAAAAATAAAAAAAGAAGTTGACAAAGAAATTGTCAAATGTTATATTAATAAAGTCGCTTCTGAGGAAGTGGACGGAAATGATCTTTGAAAACTAAACAAAACCAAGCGTGCCAACGTTAATTTCGATTAACAAAAATCGTACTATAATAGTACAAATTTATATGAGCTACATCAAACACTTTATTGGAGAGTTTGATCCTGGCTCAGGACGAACGCTGGCGGCGTGCCTAATACATGCAAGTCGAGCGAATCTGAGGGAGCTTGCTCCCGAAGATTAGCGGCGGACGGGTGAGTAACACGTGGGTAACCTGCCTGTAAGATTGGGATAACTCCGGGAAACCGGAGCTAATACCGGATAACATTTCGAACCGCATGGTTCGAAATTGAAAGACGGCGTCTAGCTGTCACTTACAGATGGACCCGCGGCGCATTAGCTAGTTGGTGAGGTAACGGCTCACCAAGGCGACGATGCGTAGCCGACCTGAGAGGGTGATCGGCCACACTGGGACTGAGACACGGCCCAGACTCCTACGGGAGGCAGCAGTAGGGAATCTTCCGCAATGGACGAAAGTCTGACGGAGCAACGCCGCGTGAACGATGAAGGCCTTCGGGTCGTAAAGTTCTGTTGTTAGGGAAGAACAAGTACCAGAGTAACTGCTGGTACCTTGACGGTACCTAACCAGAAAGCCACGGCTAACTACGTGCCAGCAGCCGCGGTAATACGTAGGTGGCAAGCGTTGTCCGGAATTATTGGGCGTAAAGCGCGCGCAGGCGGTTTCTTAAGTCTGATGTGAAAGCCCACGGCTCAACCGTGGAGGGTCATTGGAAACTGGGAAACTTGAGTGCAGAAGAGGAGAGTGGAATTCCACGTGTAGCGGTGAAATGCGTAGAGATGTGGAGGAACACCAGTGGCGAAGGCGACTCTCTGGTCTGTAACTGACGCTGAGGCGCGAAAGCGTGGGGAGCGAACAGGATTAGATACCCTGGTAGTCCACGCCGTAAACGATGAGTGCTAAGTGTTAGAGGGTTTCCGCCCTTTAGTGCTGCAGCAAACGCATTAAGCACTCCGCCTGGGGAGTACGGTCGCAAGACTGAAACTCAAAGGAATTGACGGGGGCCCGCACAAGCGGTGGAGCATGTGGTTTAATTCGAAGCAACGCGAAGAACCTTACCAGGTCTTGACATCCTTCGCTACTTCTAGAGATAGAAGGTTCCCCTTCGGGGGACGAAGTGACAGGTGGTGCATGGTTGTCGTCAGCTCGTGTCGTGAGATGTTGGGTTAAGTCCCGCAACGAGCGCAACCCTTGATCTTAGTTGCCAGCATTCAGTTGGGCACTCTAAGGTGACTGCCGGTGACAAACCGGAGGAAGGTGGGGATGACGTCAAATCATCATGCCCCTTATGACCTGGGCTACACACGTGCTACAATGGATGGTACAAAGGGCTGCAAGACTGCGAAGTCAAGCCAATCCCATAAAACCATTCTCAGTTCGGATTGCAGGCTGCAACTCGCCTGCATGAAGCCGGAATCGCTAGTAATCGCGGATCAGCATGCCGCGGTGAATACGTTCCCGGGCCTTGTACACACCGCCCGTCACACCACGAGAGTTTGTAACACCCGAAGTCGGTGGGGTAACCGTAAGGAGCCAGCCGCCTAAGGTGGGACAGATGATTGGGGTGAAGTCGTAACAAGGTAGCCGTATCGGAAGGTGCGGCTGGATCACCTCCTTTCTAAGGATATGAGGTACGCTTGGTATTTTGTTTAGTTTTGAGAGATCATTGGATCTTTCAATATAAGTAATAAAACACATAGGATATAAATATCCTGTGCTTTATGTTCCTTGAAAACTAGATAACGATAACAATTCAAGTAATTCACTGAGTTTAAACGCTTAGTTTAGTGATTCTCTTATTAATGAAGTAAATGACATCTTCGATGTCGAAGGTTAAGTTAGTAAGGGCGCACGGTGGATGCCTTGGCACTAGGAGCCGATGAAGGACGGTACTAACACCGATATGCTTCGGGGAGCTGTAAGTAAGCTTTGATCCGGAGATTTCCGAATGGGGGAACCCACTGCTCGTAATGGAGTAGTATTTTTACCTGAATACATAGGGTAATAAAGGCAGACCCGGGGAACTGAAACATCTAAGTACCCGGAGGAAGAGAAAGCAAACGCGATTTCCTGAGTAGCGGCGAGCGAAACGGAATTAGCCCAAACCAAGAGGCTTGCCTCTTGGGGTTGTAGGACACTCTATACGGAGTTACAAAGGAACGGAGTAAATGAAGAGGTCTGGAAAGGCCCGTCAAAGAAGGTAACAACCCTGTAGTTGAAACTTCGTTCCCTCCAGAGTGGATCCTGAGTACGGCGGGACACGTGAAATCCCGTCGGAAGCAGGGAGGACCATCTCCCAAGGCTAAATACTCCCTAGTGACCGATAGTGAACCAGTACCGTGAGGGAAAGGTGAAAAGCACCCCGGAAGGGGAGTGAAAGAGATCCTGAAACCGTGTGCCTACAAGTAGTCAAAGCCCGTTAATGGGTAATGGCGTGCCTTTTGTAGAATGAACCGGCGAGTTACGATCCCGTGCAAGGTTAAGTTGATAAGACGGAGCCGCAGCGAAAGCGAGTCTGAATAGGGCGAAAGAGTACGTGGTCGTAGACCCGAAACCAGGTGATCTACCCATGTCCAGGGTGAAGTTCAGGTAACACTGAATGGAGGCCCGAACCCACGCACGTTGAAAAGTGCGGGGATGAGGTGTGGGTAGCGGAGAAATTCCAATCGAACTTGGAGATAGCTGGTTCTCTCCGAAATAGCTTTAGGGCTAGCCTTGAAATGAGAGTCTTGGAGGTAGAGCACTGATTGGACTAGGGGCCCCCATCGGGTTACCGAATTCAGTCAAACTCCGAATGCCAAAGACTTATGTTCAGGAGTCAGACTGCGAGTGATAAGATCCGTAGTCAAGAGGGAAACAGCCCAGACCACCAGCTAAGGTCCCAAAGTATACGTTAAGTGGAAAAGGATGTGGAGTTGCTTAGACAACCAGGATGTTGGCTTAGAAGCAGCCACCATTTAAAGAGTGCGTAATAGCTCACTGGTCGAGTGACTCTGCGCCGAAAATGTACCGGGGCTAAACGTATCACCGAAGCTGTGGATTGTTCTTACGAACAATGGTAGGAGAGCGTTCTAAGGGCTGTGAAGCGAGACCGGAAGGACTCGTGGAGCGCTTAGAAGTGAGAATGCCGGTATGAGTAGCGAAAGAGGGGTGAGAATCCCCTCCACCGAATGCCTAAGGTTTCCTGAGGAAGGCTCGTCCGCTCAGGGTTAGTCGGGACCTAAGCCGAGGCCGAAAGGCGTAGGCGATGGCCAACAGGTTGAAATTCCTGTACCACCTCCTCACCATTTGAGCAATGGGGGGACGCAGAAGGATAGGGTAAGCGCGCTGTTGGATATGCGCGTCCAAGCAGTTAGGCTGACAACGAGGCAAATCCCGTTGTCACGTAAGCTGAGCTGTGATGGCGAGGGAACTATAGTACCGAAGTTCCTGATTCCACACTGCCAAGAAAAGCCTCTAGCGAGGTGAGAGGTGCCCGTACCGCAAACCGACACAGGTAGGCGAGGAGAGAATCCTAAGGTGAGCGAGAGAACTCTCGTTAAGGAACTCGGCAAAATGACCCCGTAACTTCGGGAGAAGGGGTGCTTTTTAGGGTGAATAGCCCGGAAAAGCCGCAGTGAATAGGCCCAGGCGACTGTTTAGCAAAAACACAGGTCTCTGCGAAGCCGCAAGGCGAAGTATAGGGGCTGACGCCTGCCCGGTGCTGGAAGGTTAAGGGGAGAGGTTAGCGCAAGCGAAGCTTTGAACCGAAGCCCCAGTAAACGGCGGCCGTAACTATAACGGTCCTAAGGTAGCGAAATTCCTTGTCGGGTAAGTTCCGACCCGCACGAAAGGCGTAACGATCTGGGCACTGTCTCAACGAGAGACTCGGTGAAATTATAGTACCTGTGAAGATGCAGGTTACCCGCGACAGGACGGAAAGACCCCGTGGAGCTTTACTGTAGCCTGATATTGAATTTTGGTACAGCTTGTACAGGATAGGTAGGAGCCTGAGAAGCCGGAGCGCTAGCTTCGGTGGAGGCGTCGGTGGGATACTACCCTGGCTGTATTGAAATTCTAACCCACAGCCCTGATCGGGCTGGGAGACAGTGTCAGGTGGGCAGTTTGACTGGGGCGGTCGCCTCCTAAAATGTAACGGAGGCGCCCAAAGGTTCCCTCAGAATGGTTGGAAATCATTCGTAGAGTGTAAAGGCACAAGGGAGCTTGACTGCGAGACCTACAAGTCGAGCAGGGACGAAAGTCGGGCTTAGTGATCCGGTGGTTCCGCATGGAAGGGCCATCGCTCAACGGATAAAAGCTACCCCGGGGATAACAGGCTTATCTCCCCCAAGAGTCCACATCGACGGGGAGGTTTGGCACCTCGATGTCGGCTCATCGCATCCTGGGGCTGTAGTCGGTCCCAAGGGTTGGGCTGTTCGCCCATTAAAGCGGTACGCGAGCTGGGTTCAGAACGTCGTGAGACAGTTCGGTCCCTATCCGTCGTGGGCGTAGGAAATTTGAGAGGAGCTGTCCTTAGTACGAGAGGACCGGGATGGACGCACCGCTGGTGTACCAGTTGTCTTGCCAAAGGCATAGCTGGGTAGCTATGTGCGGAAGGGATAAGTGCTGAAAGCATCTAAGCATGAAGCCCCCCTCAAGATGAGATTTCCCATCACACTAGTGAGTAAGATCCCTGAAAGATGATCAGGTTGATAGGTCAGAGGTGGAAGCGCGGTGACGTGTGGAGCTGACTGATACTAATCGATCGAGGACTTAACCTATTAGAAAAGCGGAAGAAGCCCGTTTAAATCCATAGGGCATTGGAGCGATCGAGCAGAAGTCGTTCTTTGACTTCGTACGAGAGAGTGAAATGACCGTAGGATTTGGCTTCTGTAGCTGGACAGAGTAAGAGCATAAACTCAGTAAGTGAATTGAATTGTGAATCGTTATCTAGTTTTGAAGGAATATTATTTTCTTTGAAAAAAGACTTGAAAAATCCCTTCAAAATAGTATAATAATTTTTGTCACAAATGTCTGGTAATGATGGCGAAGAGGTCACACCCGTTCCCATGCCGAACACGGAAGTTAAGCTCTTCAGCGCCGATGGTAGTTGGGGGTTTCCCCCTGTGAGAGTAGGACGTTGCCAGGCTTTGATTGTTCCGCAGTAGCTCAGTGGTAGAGCTATCGGCTGTTAACCGATCGGTCGCAGGTTCGAATCCTGCCTGCGGAGCCATTGCTTCCATAGCTCAGTTGGTAGAGCACTTCCATGGTAAGGAAGAGGTCACCGGTTCGAGCCCGGTTGGAAGCTTAAAGGAATATCATTAAGGCCCATTGGTCAAGCGGTTAAGACACCGCCCTTTCACGGCGGTAACACGGGTTCGAATCCCGTATGGGTCACCATTTAAATTGGAGGATTAGCTCAGCTGGGAGAGCACCTGCCTTACAAGCAGGGGGTCGGCGGTTCGATCCCGTCATCCTCCACCATATGCCGGTGTAGCTCAACTGGTAGAGCAACTGACTTGTAATCAGTAGGTTGGGGGTTCAAGTCCTCTCGCCGGCACTCTTTCTTTATAATATGGAGGGGTAGCGAAGTGGCTAAACGCGGCGGACTGTAAATCCGCTCCTTAGGGTTCGGCAGTTCGAATCTGCCCCCCTCCACCATTTTATAATTAAATCTTTCTAATGAGTTGTGAATAATTTCACTATTAAAGGGAATAGTATTATTACTTAATTAATGGGCTATAGCCAAGCGGTAAGGCATCGCACTTTGACTGCGACATGCGTTGGTTCGAATCCAGCTAGCCCAGCCATTAGAGCCATTAGCTCAGTTGGTAGAGCATCTGACTTTTAATCAGAGGGTCGAAGGTTCGAGTCCTTCATGGCTCATTTTGCGGAAGTAGTTCAGTGGTAGAACACCACCTTGCCAAGGTGGGGGTCGCGGGTTCGAATCCCGTCTTCCGCTCCAACGGCACCATGGGGCCTTAGCTCAGCTGGGAGAGCGCCTGCTTTGCACGCAGGAGGTCAGCGGTTCGATCCCGCTAGGCTCCACCAAAAACTTGATATAATGTTTTTACATATAAGCGATAAACCTCTGTTTATCGCTTTTTTGATGCATTATCATATTTATCTAACAAGAATTCATTGAAAAGAAATAAAGTTTTCTCCATACTTCAACCAAAATTTGTTAAAATAATTTTATGTGAAAAAAATGAAACTTAGCAGCATTCTATTACGTATAAAAGATAGCCGCAGAGTGCGGGGGTATGATAAATATGGAGACACTAATAAGAAAAAGAATAAAACAAGTAAAAAAGGGAGATCAAAACGCATTTGCTGAAATAGTTGATATCTACAAAGATAAAATTTATCAATTATGTTATCGGATGCTTGGGAATGCTCATGAAGCAGAAGATATTGCACAAGAAGCATTTATAAGAGCATATGTTAATATTCATACGTATGATATGAATAAAAAGTTCTCAACATGGTTATACCGTATCGCAACGAATTTATCGATTGATCGAATTAGAAAAAAGAAACCAGATTTCTATTTAGATGCAGAGGTATCAGGTACTGATGGTTTAAATATGTATTCTCAAGTAGCGGCAGATGTTTCATTACCAGAAGAAGAACTTGAAACGTTAGAATTACAACAAACGATTCAAAGAGAAATATTAAAATTACCTGATAAGTATCGAACTGTAATTGTATTGAAGTATATTGATGAACTATCACTAAATGAAATTAGTGAAATCTTAACAATACCAGTTGGTACGGTTAAAACTCGTATACATCGAGGCAGGGAAGCTTTGAGAAAGCAATTAAGGTATATATAAAAAGAGGTGAAAAAGATGAGCTGTTCTTCAGAATATGTACAACTTTTGCATAAATATTTAGATCATGAACTATCACCTGCTGAAGAGAAAGATGTAAAAGAACACCTTCATAGGTGTGAAGCTTGTTATCAGCATTTTCACGAACTTGAGAAAGCAGTAGCGTTCGTTCAAAGTACATCACATATAGAAGCACCATTAAATTTCACTGAAGGAATCATGAACAGCCTTCCTAAAGAAAAAAGAACTGTATCATGGAATAGATGGTTTAAAGGACATCCGCTTTTAACAGCTGCATCCCTTTTTATCCTTTTAATGGTAAGTAGCTTATTTTCTGCATGGAATGAGGATCAGCACTTCAGTGTTTCAAAACAGGAAAATCTTGTTGTCGAAAATAGTAAAGTCATTGTTCCGAAAGATGAAGTAGTGAAAGGTGATGTGATCGTCAAAAATGGGACCTTGGAAATACAAGGTACAATAGAAGGCGATGTTACTGTTATTAATGGAGAACAATATATGGCATCTGCAGGTAATGTAACAGGAAAAATTGAAGAGGTTGACGAAGTATTTGAATGGTTATGGTATCACATTAAAAGGATATCTGAGGACGTAGTAAGTTAACGGCAGGGTCATCGAAATGGTGGCCTTTTTACATAGCTCTATATAAAATGATATAATGGGATAGTTGTCAAAATAGTAATAAAGAATAGAATAAAGTTAACTCATGGAGGACAAGTGAATGGGGTATGAGGTTTTACCAATATTGAATGACATACCAATATTGCATTACCTCGGTATAGCTATTGATATTCTCCTTGTATGGTACGTTATATATAAATTAATTATGGTTGTAAGGGGAACAAAAGCTGTTCAGTTGTTAAAAGGAATAACGGTTATAATCGTGGTCCGTATGTTAAGTCAATATCTTGGTTTAAGTACTTTGCAATGGTTAATGGACCAAGCCCTAACATGGGGTTTCTTAGCAATTATTATCATATTCCAACCAGAGCTTCGCAGAGCTTTGGAACAACTGGGAAGAGGTCGGTTATTTTCTAGAAGTGGCTTACCGGGAGAAGATGATCCTGAAGTCACTGTAGAAGCTATTGTAAAGGCAACAGATTACATGGCAAAACGACGTATTGGTGCACTTATGTCAATTGAAAAAGAAACAGGTATGAGCGATTATATCGAAACAGGTATTTCTTTAAATTCAAGAATATCTTCTGAGCTTTTAATTAACCTGTTCATTCCGAATACACCACTACACGATGGTGCGGTTATCATTCAGAAAAACCAAGTAGCTGCTGCAGCATGTTATCTTCCTTTATCAGAAAGTCCTTTTATATCGAAGGAACTTGGAACAAGACATAGAGCAGCATTAGGGATTAGTGAAGTAACAGATAGCTTAACAATTATTGTATCTGAAGAAACAGGAAATGTCTCTGTTACTAGAAATGGTGAATTACATCGTAATTTAACTCAAGATGAGTTAAGGGATATTCTTCAAAAGGAACTGTATACGCAAACTAAAGCTGTTTCCTCAAACCGTTGGCACTGGAGGGGGAAAAAAGATGGATAAGTTGATGAATAATCATTGGGTTATGAGAGTTATTGCTCTGTTTTTAGCTTTAATGCTTTATGCATCAGTAAATATTGAAACAACAGGAACTCAGACTAATAAATCCTCAACACCATTTGAAACTTCAACTTCTTCTTCTTTAGAAACAGCGGTAGTGACTGATATACCAGTTGTTACATACTTTGATGAAGAAGGTTTAGTGGTAACAGGGGTACCTGAAACGGTGAATGTCACATTAGAAGGTCCAACAGGTACGTTGGTAAAGGCAAGGCAACAAAAGGATTTTGAAGTCTATGCAGAGTTAACCAATTTATCAATTGGATCACATAAAGTAAATCTAAAAATTAAAAATTTATCTAGTGACCTAAAAGCTACCATAAGTCCTTCAGCTATTACAGTCACAATTGAAGAAAAGATTTCAAAAAATTTTCCGGTTGAAGTTGAATATATAAATGAAGATAAATTAGAAGAAGGTTATACACCTGATCAACCAATAGTAAGCCCGAATAGCGTTCATGTTACTGCATCAAAAGAAATTATCGACCGTATTTCAAAAGTTCAAGCTACCATAAACTTAGAAGGTGCAAAAGAAACGATTAATAAAGAATCCAGAATTACGATCTATGATAGTGATGGCAACATACTACCGGTTGAAGTTGACCCATCAGTAGTTGATGTAACGGTTCCGATAAAAAGCCCAAGTAAAGTCCTCCCTTTTAAAGTAGTACGAGAAGGAGAACTTAAAAAAGGATTCAGCATTTTAAGTATGGAAACAGAACCGAAAGAAATTACAGCATACGGGCCTATGGATGTGTTAGAAAATTATGATTTTATTGATGGGGTAAAGGTGGATTTATCAAAAATTGAGAAGGATACAGTCCTTGAAGTTGATGTCCCTATACCTGAAGGGATTGAAAAGGTTAGTCCAGAAACGATTAAAATTGATATAGATGTGGATGAGCAACAGGAGAAATCATTCTCTGATAAAAAAATTGAAGAGGTTGGTATGGCAGAAGGTAAGGTTTTTGACTTTCTGGATCCTAATGTTGGAGAATTAGATATTAAAATCTATGGTGCGCCAAGTGTAATTAATCAGATCAATTCTGAAGATATCGAGCTCTATATTAACCTTTCAAACTTAAGTGATGGAGAACATGAAGTACCCGTTCAAGTAAATAGTTCACAAAATAATATTACCTGGTCATTAGAACAAGAAAAAGTAAAAGTGAGAATTTCTTCTGCCTCTTAATATGCAGATTACATAAAGGAGCGAAACCTATGGGAAAGTATTTTGGTACAGATGGAGTTAGAGGAGTTGCAAATAGTGAATTAACACCTGAGTTGGCCTTTAAAATTGGGCGTTTTGGAGGGTATGTTTTAACAAAAGATAAAGAAAGACCTAAAGTCTTGATAGGACGCGATACTCGCATTTCGGGTCATATGTTAGAAGGAGCTTTAGTCGCAGGACTATTATCAATTGGCGCCGAAGTTATGCGCCTAGGTGTGATTTCAACGCCGGGTGTTGCTTATCTAACGAAAGCATTGGGAGCTGAAGCAGGGGTGATGATCTCTGCATCACATAATCCTGTTGCTGATAATGGAATTAAATATTTTGGTCCAGATGGTTTCAAATTATCAGATGAGCAGGAACTTGAAATAGAAAGTTTGATGGATAAAGAAGAAGATACGTTACCAAGACCGGTAGGAAAAGATTTAGGACAAGTTAATGATTATTTTGAAGGTGGACAAAAGTACCTGCAATTTTTAAAACAAACAGTGGATGAAGATTTTACAGGCATCCATGTTGCATTAGACTGCGCTCATGGTGCAACATCTTCTCTTGCTACGCATCTTTTTGCTGATCTGGACGCAGATGTGTCAACTATGGGAACTTCTCCGAATGGTTTAAATATTAATGAGGGCGTAGGATCTACACACCCAGAAGCATTAGCTGCTTTCTTAAAAGAGAAAAATGCTGATATTGGACTAGCTTTTGATGGAGATGGTGACCGTTTGATAGCCGTTGATGAAAATGGAGAAATCGTTGACGGTGATCAGATTATGTACATATGTGCAAAACATTTGGATAGTGAAGGCCGATTAAAGAAAAACACAGTTGTCTCAACTGTTATGAGTAATTTAGGCTTCTATAAAGCTCTTGAGGAGCACGATATTAAGAGTATTCCAACAGCTGTCGGGGATCGTTACGTTGTAGAAGAGATGAAAAGAAATGACTACAACTTAGGTGGAGAGCAATCAGGTCACATTATCTTTTTAGATTATAATACGACAGGTGACGGTTTATTAACTGGCTTGCAATTGGTGAATATCATGAAGCTTACAGGTAAAAAATTATCTGAACTTGCAAATGAAATGAAAAAATATCCACAATTGCTTATAAATGTAAAGGTAACAGATAAGTATAAAGTAACAGAAAATGAAAAAGTAAGTGAAGTTATCACAGCAGTTGAACAGGAAATGGGTGGAAATGGACGCATTCTAGTTCGCCCGTCCGGCACAGAGCCGTTAGTTCGTGTTATGGCAGAAGCACCAACAGAAGAGCAATGCCGTATTTATGTAGAACAAATTGTCGAAGTTGTTAAGGAAGAAATGGGATTAGAATAAGACTTAAAGAGGCGGGATGAAACCCGTCTTCTTTTATTTCAATAAGGGTGATTGTTGTTAACATGTATAGCTGAGGATTCATATAGATAAGGTATAACATTCAATTTGAAGGTTATGGATGGTAAAAATTGATTGACGTTTTATTTTCTTCTGTTGTATCATTAATTTTGTTGTTTTA
This sequence comes from Metabacillus schmidteae, assembly GCF_903166545.1. NCBI lineage: Bacteria > Bacillati > Bacillota > Bacilli > Caryophanales > Bacillaceae > Metabacillus > Metabacillus schmidteae. The sequence continues at coordinate 511,042 of NZ_CAESCH010000001.1, forward strand.
CTTATACTAAAAGGAAGGAGTAATAGGAGATTTTTTTATTCACCTAAAGCGCCTGAACTAAGCATGGACGTATAACAGCTTAGTTGACGAGGATGGAGGTTATCGAAATTTCGGCGGATGCCTCCCGGCTGGTTTGGTTACAGCCGTAAGCTTTTCCTCAAACCAAAGAGGTAACTTTTTGAACAAAGGGAAAAGTATAGCCTTCCAAAAATAAAAACATGTGTGAGGGGACAGTGATGTCTCCATTAAGTTTATTGGCTCCTGTCCCTAGTTTCACACTATGGGAGGAAAAATTTATGTGCGGAATTGTTGGTTATATTGGAAAACAGGACTCAAAGGAAATCTTATTAAAGGGTCTTGAAAAATTAGAGTATCGTGGATATGACTCTGCTGGAATTGCTGCAATGAATCAAGATGGTGTTCACATCTTTAAAGAAAAAGGACGTATTGCAAAATTACGTGAAATCGTAGATGAAAAGGTTGAAGCTTCAACTGGTATTGGGCATACTAGATGGGCAACTCATGGTGTTCCAAGCCAAGTGAATGCACACCCTCATCAAAGTACGTCTTCAAGATTTACACTTGTTCACAATGGTGTAATTGAAAACTACTCAATTTTAAAACGTGAATATTTGCAAGATGTTCAATTGAAGAGTGACACAGATACTGAAATCATTGTTCAAGTGATCGAAAAGTTTGTAAAAGAAGGATTAGAGGTTGAGGAAGCGTTCCGTCAAACGTTATCAATCTTAAAAGGCTCATATGCAATTGCATTATTAGACGAGCAAAATCCTGAAATGATTTATGTTGCGAAAAATAAGAGTCCACTTCTAATTGGTTTAGGTGATGGAAGTTTTAATGTAATTGCATCAGATGCAATGGCTATGCTTCAAGTAACAGACCAATACGTGGAAATTATGGATAAAGAAATGGTATTCGTTGAACGCGAAACTGTGACAATTAAAGATCTAAAAGGTAATGTAATTGAACGTGCTCCTTACAAAGCAGAGCTGGATGCAAGTGATATTGAAAAGGGCACATATCCTCACTACATGTTAAAAGAAATTGATGAACAACCATTAGTAACAAGAAAAATTATTGCAAAATATCGCAATGAAGATGGCGGTATTACAGTTGATGCTGATATCGTTGAGGCAGTAAATAGTGCCGACCGTATTTATATCATTGCAGCAGGTACTAGCTACCACGCAGGATTAATTGGAAAGCAATTTATTGAAAACTGGGCTAAGATCCCTGTAGAAGTGCATATTGCAAGTGAATTTTCTTATAATATGCCGCTTTTATCACCAAATCCACTATTTATTTTCATCTCACAAAGTGGTGAAACAGCGGATAGCCGTTCAGTATTAGTCCAAATTAAAGAGCTAGGACATAAAGCATTAACAATCACAAATGTTCCAGGATCTACGCTGTCTCGTGAAGCGGATTATACACTTTTATTACATGCAGGTCCTGAAATTGCTGTTGCATCAACAAAAGCATACACAGCACAATTAGCTGTACTATCAATCCTTGCAGCTGAGGCAGCAGAAGCAAAAGGTCTATCATTGGAATTTGACCTAACAAAAGAACTAGGTATTGTAGCTAATGCAATGGAAGTACTGTGTGATCAAAAAGAAGAAATGGAAGCTATCGCAAAAGAATTCTTTGCAACAACACGTAATGCATTCTTTATCGGACGCTCTGTTGACTACTATGTGGGACTTGAAGGCGCATTAAAGCTTAAAGAAATCTCCTACATCCAAGCGGAAGGATTTGCTGGTGGAGAATTAAAGCATGGTACCATTGCCCTTATTGAGAACGGTACACCAATTATTGCACTAGCAACACAAGAACATGTTAACCTAAGCATTCGCGGAAATGTGAAAGAGGTTGTGGCACGTGGAGCTAACCCGTGTATTATTTCAATGAAGGGTCTTGAAGAAGAAGACGATCGTTTTGTTCTGCCAAGCATTCATGAACAGCTGGCACCTCTTGCAGCTGTAGTACCATTACAGTTAATCTCTTACTATGCAGCACTTCACCGTGGTTGTGACGTTGATAAACCACGTAATTTGGCTAAGAGTGTGACGGTAGAATAAAGGTAAATTTCCGAAAATCCGGATATCAAAAAAACAATTTATTTTTAAAGAGAATATATAAAGACTGAGGATGCTATGATTCAAATCATGGGGTCCTCAGTCTTTTTTTAGCTATTCCAAAGAAGATGAGAGCTTGTAATGAGTATTTTTGTCCATGAATTTGAAATAAAAATAAATAAAAAGTAAAGGAAGCTTTGACTCTATAGTAGTGGAAGTGAGACAATATAGGTAGGAGACTCTTTAGAGGGTTGCCTTCACAATGTTAATTTGAATGTTAGAAAAGAGGGGAATTATATAAATATAGCTATATTAGTGGTATTATATACGTTGAATCCATTTCTCCTATTCAAAAGGATTTAACTGACGTTGGATCTTCCAAGAAACGTCCATAGCTATCTAGATTTAATGAAGATGGTATGACACCTCAGCGGAATACATAAATGGTTAGGATATAGTGAGTTACGATATACATAAACATGAACCGGCGTTTGTTTTTTACTATTTGAAAATTTAGATAAACTTATTAAGAGGCATTATAAATGGTAAGGAGATATTGAGAATGATTAAAAAAAGTCGAATAGTGGCATTTATGGTGTTTATTATAGCTTTTACATCAGTCATGGTCCTAACAACGAGTAATATTTTAAGTAATATCAAGTTAGGATTGGATTTACAAGGTGGATTTGAAATCCTTTATGAGGTGAAACCGGCTAAAGAGGGCCAAAAAATAGACGAGGCTGCACTTTCAGCCACTGCAGAAGCTCTCGATAAACGTGTCAATATATTAGGCGTGAGTGAGCCCAATATTCAAATAGAAGGAAATAACCGGATCCGTGTACAATTAGCAGGTGTAGAAGATCAAAACGAGGCCAGGGAAATATTATCAACAGAGGCAAACCTCTCTTTTCGTGATGCTAATGATCGCTTAATGATGGATGGTACAGATCTTGCGGAAGGCGGAGCCGAACAAACCTTTGATGAAAATGGCAAACCTAGTGTTTCCATAAAATTGAAAAGTGCTGAGAAATTTAAGGAAGTAACAACAGAGATTGTTAGTTTAGCTCCTAATAATGTGTTAGCAATTTGGCTTGATTTTGAAGAAGGAAAAGATTCTTTTGTAGAAGAAAGTCAAAAAGCAGAGCCAAAGTATATTTCTGCACCTGTCGTTAATCAAGTATTTAATCAAGATACTGTTTCTATTGTTGGTGACTTTTCAATTGAGGAAGCTAAAAACCTTGCTGATGTATTAAATGCAGGGGCCTTACCGGTAAAACTTGATGAAATTTATTCAACTTCTGTAGGTGCCTCATTTGGTGAGCAAGCGATGAGTAAAACCCTATTAGCGGGTATCATTGGGGTTATCGCTGTATATCTATTTATGATTTTTTATTACAGATTCCCAGGTTTTATCGCGACAATTACGTTAACTGTATACAGTTATTTAACATTATTAGTATTCGATTGGATGAACGTTGTTTTAACATTACCAGGGATAGCAGCTCTTATATTAGGTGTAGGTATGGCTGTTGATGCGAATATCATTACCTATGAACGAATAAGAGAAGAAATAAAAGTAGGAAAATCAATTCAGGCTGCATTTAAGGTCGGTAATCAGAATTCATTTTCAGCTGTAACAGATGCCAATCTAACGACACTATTGGCTTCAGCGGTTCTATTCTTTTATGGTACAAGCTCAGTAAAAGGGTTTGCAACGAGTTTAATTATAGGTATTCTTGGAAGCTTCTTAACCAATGTTTATCTTTCCAGATGGTTATTAGGTCTTTGGGTAAATAGCAAAATCTTCAAGCATAAACCAGGTTGGTTTGGGGTAAAGAAAAGTGAAATAAAGGATATTTCGGAAAACTTTGATACTCTCGATTTACCAACTAGATTTGATCGTTTTGACTTTGTTAAGCATCGCAGAAAGTTTTTTGTTTTTTCAGGTGCTATTTTTGCCTTGGGGATCATTTGTTTATTGGTGCTTAGATTGAATCTCGGCATTGACTTTACAAGTGGGACCAGAATTGAAATACTCTCTGATAATTCACTTACAACAGAAGAGGTAACCACTGAACTTGAACAGTTGGAGTTACCTTCTGATGATATTGTAATCTCAGGTGATAATAATAATATAGCTGTTGCTCAGTTTAAAGGTGTGCTTTCAAAAGAGGAAATTGCAAAAATAAAATCTCATTTTAGTGAAAAGTTGGGAGCAGAGCCCAATGTGAGCAGTGTTACTCCAACAGTAGGGAAAGAGCTTGCTAAGAATGCGGTAAAAGCTCTTGCGATTGCTGTTGTTGGCTTAATTATCTTTGTTACCATTCGTTTTGAGCTTCCAATGGCTGTTTCAGCAGTTATCGCTCTCTTGTATGCTGCATTTTTCATTATTCCATTCTTTAGTCTAACAGGGCTTGAGGTGGATATTACGTTTATTGCGGCACTATTAACTGTTATAGGTTATTCCATTAATGATACGATCGTTACGTTTGACCGTATGCGTGAAAATATGCAAAAAAGAAGATATTTGAAGAAATATGAAGATATTGTTGATGTAGTTAATACAAGCTTGCGTCAAACATTAGGACGTTCCATTAACACAGTTTTAATGGTGGCAATAACGGTTGTTTCCATATTGATATTTGGAAGTGAAGCTATCCGTGGTTTTTCAATTGCATTGCTGGTTGGTTTAATCGTCGGAACATATTCATCCATTTTTATTGCTGCACAGATATGGGTTGAGTGGAAGCATAAAGAGTTGAAGAAAAAAGGTGTTTTAAAAACATTCAAGGAAAAACGGAAATATACCGATGAACCACAGGTATAGAAGAGTACTGTCGACACAGAGGCTGAAAACCTCTGTGTTTTTTTAGGAGAATTGTGCAGATTGTGCTATACATCTATAATTTGATTTTTATCATTTTAGGATTAATAAACTCTAAGTACCAAGTAATCAAAAAAATTGCATCCGCGCTGCTAACATGATATTTTTTAAATTGATTTAGTAAATTCTCATAATGATCATAGTAAAGACTGGTTATAGTATATGTATAACTTTTAAGGATGAGCGAATATGATGTCAACTAAAACAAAAGAGTCTAAAAAAATTGCAAGCTACTCACTTATTATTATGGGCACAGGTTTTATCGCTTGTACCCCATTTCAAGGTTCACTTTGGGTAGATTTAGTACAAGGAGGATTTGAAGCAGGATTGGTCGGCGGATTAGCGGATTGGTTTGCCGTCACAGCGTTGTTTCGTCATCCGCTTGGATTACGAATCCCACACACTGCTCTTCTGCCAAAAAATCGAAAGAGAATGACAAATGCAATCATTTCTATACTAAAAAATGATTGGTTATCGAAAGAAAGTATTCTGGAAAAAACGAAACAAATTCCGTTCACAGAAAAGCTGTCGACTATTATGGAAAAAGAAATACATACAGAAAGCTTTAAAAAGAATCTTACTGGACAATTGAAGAAATTGATTCGATATATCGATGCTGAGAAGCTTACTCCTTTTGTGAAGAAACAACTAGAGTCAACTCTTTCAAACCTTAACATAAGCCATTTTCTTCAAAAAATCCTGCTTAATCAACAGATTGAAAAGAAAGGGTTAGATTATCTTTTAAATAAGGCAGAGGTATGGCTGGCTAATCCAAGAACAAAACATCAGCTGGGAACTATTTCTATGAATGTGCTCAACAAGGTTGAAGTGGAAGGGATCATGCAGTTTGCACTGAAGTCCATTCAGAATTTACTTGATGAGGAAAAGATGGGGAATATTATAAAAAACCTCTTGTTAAGTGTGATCAAGACTTTAAAGCACGAGGGAGAGCCTAATCGGGAGGCATTAATTAAGTATATACAGAACGAAATTCAATCCCTTAATGAAAACAAGGCCTTTATAGATGGTGTAGAAAATTGGAAAAGTCAGTTACTGGATAGTTGGGAACCCGATCAAAAAATAACAGAGAGCATAAAGAGAATTCAAGAAAATGCGATAGAGCTTGTAGAAGATCAAGAATTTGTTGAAACTAAAATCATTCCATTTATTGTCCAACTATTAAACGATATTAAGAAAGAAAATGTGAAAATTGACCACTGGATACAGGAACATTTAGCGGTCCTAATAGAAAAAAATCATTCACAAATAGGAAATCTTGTCCAAGAAAATTTAGATAAGCTGGATAATGAGAAATTAATTGATATGATGGAAAATAACATTGGGAAAGATTTGCAATGGATTCGCGTAAATGGAGCAGTATGTGGTTTCTTAATCGGAATTTTCCTAACAGGTGTACAGGAACTGATTAGTCTCATTTAGTAATTTATATAAATTGAAAAATAGAAGAAGTCACTTAATACTAGTTAGAATCGGGGTTGTACCTTCAAGGTGCTATGAACTCGATTCTTTTTTTCTTTTAATTAATAGCTTAAATCTTTTATTAGGTGGATGAAATGAAAGACAAAACGATGGAGGAAAGACGAGAAAAGTCTTTCATAAGGCAGATGAAAGACAAAACCGGTGGAGGAAAGACGAGAAAATTCTTCCATAAGGCCACATGAAGGACAAAACTAGTGGAGAGATGGCGAGAAAAGTCTTTCATAAGGCAGATGAAGGACAAAACCGGTGGAGGAAGATGAGAAAAGTCTTTCATAAGGTAGATGAAGGACAAAAACGCAAGGAGGAATAGCGAGAAAAGTCTTTCATTTAGCCTACATAAGGCTAAAACTATTTCCATGGGTATACATATTTAAAAAAAGTATTGAAAGGGTTTTCTAAAGGTGATATTATAATTTACGTAAACGTTTTCCTAATTGAAAGAAGGTTGGTTATGTCTTATACCATCAAAGATGTTGCAAGGCATGCTAATGTGTCAATTGCAACTGTATCAAGAATTATAAATAATCAAGTCGGTTATTCTGAAAAAACGAAAAAAAGAGTACTTGCTGCGATAGAAGAGTTGGGTTATCAACCGAATGCTGTTGCAAGAGGTCTTATTAACAAACGCACACATACAATTGGAGTTCTTTTTCCAAAGCTATCAAGTACACTTGTTACTGATCTTCTAAGCGGTATTGAAAAAGCAACACATGAAGCTGGTTCAAGTGTCATTGTTTGTCATACAGAGTCAAATGGTGAGAAAACAATGAAGTACTTGCAGTTGTTAAATGAAAAGCGGATTGATGGGATTATCTTCACTAGTGCTCCCTTGTATGAGGAATACTATGAATATATAAAGAAAATGAATGTGCCAATGGTATTATTGTCGACCGAAACATATTCATTTCCAGTACCGTATGTTAAAGTGAACGACCGACATGCAGCATATACAGCAACTCAATATTTAATTAGTAAAGGCCATAAAAAAATTGGGATGCTATGTGGGAATGTTGAAGATGCCGTGTCAGGCAAGCCTAGGTTCGACGGATTTAAGAGTGCTTTAAAGGATCATAATCTACCATTCGATGACAATAATGTGGTATTTAATAAGGCATTTACCTTTCATGATGGCGCAGAAAGCTTAAAAATTTTATTAAAACAGGTACCCGATCTTACAGCAGTTTTTGCTGCAAGTGATGAAATGGCGATTGGAGCTATTTCTTCTGCTTATGAGCTTGGGATAAAGGTTCCTGAAGAGCTATCGATTATAGGCTATGATAATTTGAGTATTGCAGATATGTCTACACCACCATTAACAACTGTTGCACAGCCTTTAACGGAAATGGGAGAGATGGCAGCCAAGATGCTATTCGAGTTACTTGATTCTGATCAAACAGTTGAAAGTAGGATCATGCCACATAAAATTGTTGAAAGAAAGAGTGTACTTAAAAAGGAGGAATAATATTTTTTTGCAGGTTTACGTAAACGTTTACTGATTTATTAAAAAAGAACAGAGGATATGGAAACTAGATTTTTTTTAATAAAATGAGTAAACGTTTACTCTTTGAAATTGCAAGAATATGTTTTTCTTTGACTAATATTGTAAATGTTTACACAGCATAAGTATCAAATACAAATTTTTAGGGGGATTAAATATGAAGAAAAAAGTAACAGCAAGTATCCTAAGTCTAGTTCTAGGAACATCTATTCTAGCTGGATGTGGGGGAAATGAGGGTGGAGGAGCTGAGGATGGAAAAGTAACATTAGAACTTTTCTCAAACAAGGCTGAAAGCATTGATACGTACAAAGGGATAATTGCCGATTTTGAAAAGGAAAATCCTGATATCAAAATTAAACTTGATGCCCCTCCAGAAGCTGAAACAGTATTGAAAACGAGATTAACGAAAAATGATTTACCTGACATTATGTCAATTGGTGGGAATGCAACTTATGGAGAATTAGGAAGAGCTGGAGTTTTACATGATTTCTCAGATTCCGAATTAGTGAAAACGATTCAACCTTCCTATGTTGATATGATCGGTCGCTTAGTTGGTTCTGAAGAAGAAGGAGTATTCGGACTTCCATATGCAACAAACGCGAACACTGTTATTTACAACAAGCAAAAGTTTGAAGAACTTGGTTTAGAGGTTCCAAAAACCTGGGATGAGTTTGTTGCCATTTTAGACAAGGCTAAAGAAGCTGGAGAAATTCCAATTTACTTTACTTTAAAAGATGCATGGACAGGCATGATCGCATGGAACTCACTAGGTGCAAATATTGCCGGTGAGGATTTTGCAGAAAAGAAAAATGCTGGTGAAACAACGTTTGTTAAGAGCTATGACGAAGTAGCTGATAAGATTTCAACACTAACTAAATATGGTCATAAAGACAATCTTGGTGTTGCGTACGGCGATGGAAATAACGCTTTTGCAAGTGGTAAAGGTGTTATGTATATCCAAGGTAACTGGGCAATTCCAGAAATTCTAAAAGCTAATCCGGATATTCAATTAGGTACCTTTGCAATGCCTGTAACGAATGATCCTGCTCAAAATAAACTTGTTTCAGGTGTAGATGTGTTATTAACAATGAATGAAGAAACAGAGCATAAGGAAGAAGCGATGAAATTTATTGAATTTATGATGAATCAAGATACTTCAAAACGTTATATCGATGAGCAAAAAGCATTCTCAGCTATTGAAGGTGTATTCCAAGAGGATCCTGTATTTGAAGGTATAAAAACAAATTTTGAAACAGGTGCAATTACGAGCTTCCCGGATCACTACTATCCATCAGGCATGGGGGCAGAAAACCTTGTTCAAGAGTACTTAATTGAACAAAAGAAAGATGCTTTCTTGAAAAAATTAGATAGTGAATGGGAAAAAGTTCAAAATCGTTAAAAAGAATATGGGCATCACGTTTTGATGCCCAATTCTATTATTAGAATAAATAAGCCACTCCTTAAGGGAAGATATAGAGAAAGACATCTTATTTTAAGGAGCGTCTTATGCTTGAAGTTAAAAAATGCATATATAGGTGTTTGATAAAGGAGAGGTCATAATGAATAAGAAAAATTATGTGTATATGATAATAGCAATTCCTGCGTTTATCCTTTTCTTCATCTTCCATACGTATCCTGCCCTTCAAGGGATATTCTATAGCTTTACTGATTGGAAAGGGTATGGGAATTGGGATTTCGTTGGGTTAAAGAATTACTTAAATGTTTTTAAGGATGAACGTGCTTTAGATGCATATGGATTTACATTCAAATTTGCCATTATTTCTACAATCTTGGTTAACATTTTCAGCTTACTTGTCGCAATGGGACTTAATTCAAAGATTAAATTTCAGAAGACTCTTCGTGCGATTTATTTTTTACCATACATTCTAAGTATTTTAATTGTAGGGTTCATTTTTAATTTTATTTTCACGCATTTCCTTCCAGGCATTGGAGAAAGCTTCGGAATAGAGTTTCTTTCGAAAAATATTCTAGGAGATCCAAAACTGGCATGGTTAGGTATCGTTCTTGTCGCTGTTTGGCAGTCAGTAGCCTTTAATACGATTCTATATTTAGCGGGGTTAGTGACAATTTCAGAAGATTTATATGAGGCAGCAAGTATTGATGGTGCAGGGATATGGAGAAAGTTCTGGAACATTACCTTCCCGCTTATCGCTCCTTTCTTTACAATCAATATGGTATTGGCAATGAAAAACTTTTTAATGGTGTTTGATCAAATCGTTGCATTGACTGGTGGGGGACCTGGAACATCAACAGAATCAATTTCGTTACTTATTTATCGAGGTGGTTTTGAAGGCGGAGAGTTTGCCTATCAATCAGCAAATGCAGTTATTTACTTTATTGTCATTGTTGTCATTTCGATTATTCAATTGAAATTCTTAGAAAAACGAGAGGCGGAAAGCTAATGATTAACAAAAGAACAAACTGGCCTGTTACCACTCTCTTAATTGTTGGTACATTACTGATATTATTACCATTGTATTTAACGATTACCATTGCTTTTAAAACTCCACAGGAGATGGCAGGAAATTTATTAGCCCTTCCAAAATCCTGGTCTTTAGATAACTTTACACAAGCAATTGAAATGACTAATTTCTTCCAGGCCCTTGGTAATACAGTGTTTGTGACAGTATTCGTTGTGATATTTACAGTGTTAACAAACTCGTTAGTAGCCTATGCTATTGCAAGAAATATGCACAAAAAAGCTTATAAGTTTCTATTTTATTATTTTGTGAGTGCTATGTTTATCCCATTTCCAATCATCATGTTACCGATCGTTAAGCAAACAGCTGCTTGGGGAATGGATAACCTTGTAGGATTAATCATTTTATACGTTGTGTTCAATTTATCTTTTAATACGTTTATTTACGTAGGTTATATTCGCTCGATTCCAAAAGAGTTGGAAGAAGCCGCAATCATAGATGGAGCAAGCACATGGGGTGTTTTCTGGAGAGTTATTTTCCCATTGCTGGCACCGATGAATGCAACGGTTGCCATTATTACTTGTTTAGGTGCATGGAATGACTTTATGCTGCCTTTAGTTATGCTAAGTGACCGGGAAATGGCGACATTACCGTTAGTACAATACATTTTCCAATCACAATTTAGTACAGATTATAACTTAGCATTTGCATCGTATTTAATGGCTTTAGCCCCGATGATTATTGTGTATATTTTTGCACAGAAATGGATTATTAGCGGAGTAATGAAAGGTTCTATCAAGTAATAGGGACAGCCCCCGAGAGGGCTTCCTTAAGTAAGGTTGAAGGAGTGTACATCTTGGAAAAAACATGGTGGAAAGAAAGTATCATATATCAGATTTATCCACGAAGCTTTAATGATAGTAATGGTGATGGAATCGGGGATTTAAAAGGGATTACCGAAAAACTTGATTACCTAAAGGATTTGGGGATAGATGTCATCTGGCTTTCTCCAGTCTATAAGTCACCTAATGATGACAATGGTTATGATATAAGTGATTATCAAAATATTATGGATGAATTCGGAACAATGCAAGATTGGGAAGAGCTTTTAGATCAGGTTCATCAGCGTGGAATGAAATTAATTATGGACTTGGTTGTTAATCATTCATCAGATGAGCATGCTTGGTTTGCTGAATCGAGAAAATCCAAGGATAGCCCATATCGTGACTATTATATTTGGCGTCCTGGTAAGGAAGGGAAAGAACCAAATAATTGGGAGTCTGTTTTTAGTGGATCTGCTTGGAAATATGATGAAGCAACAGATGAGTATTTCCTACATCTTTTTAGTAAGAAACAGCCAGATCTTAACTGGGAGAGTCAAAAGTTACGTGAAGAAGTTTACAACATGATGACTTGGTGGCTTGATAAAGGAATCGATGGCTTCCGGATGGATGTTATTAATTTTATCTCCAAGGTACCTGGTTTACCGGATGCACCAAATCCTGAAGGTAAGACATACGCTCCAGGTGGTCAATATTTTATGAATGGACCACGGATTCACGAGTTTTTACAGGAAATGAATCAACAGGTGCTTTCAAAATATGACATTATTACCGTTGGTGAAATGCCTGGTGCATCTGTAGAGGATGCAAAGCTGTATACAGGGCATGAGCGCGAAGAATTAAATATGGTTTTCACCTTCGAACATATGGATCTTGATTCAGGTCCAAAAGGAAAATGGGATTTAAAGAAGCTGAATCTTCTAGATTTAAAAGAGAATATCTCAAAATGGCAAACTGGTCTTAACGGAGTAGGTTGGAACAGCTTGTACTTAAATAATCATGATCAACCCCGTATGGTTTCAAGATTTGGTAATGATCAGGAATACCGCGTGGAATCGGCAAAAATGCTTGTAACTTTTCTTCATATGCTTCAAGGAACACCATATGTGTATCAAGGTGAAGAAATCGGCATGACTAATGTTCGTTTTGATTCAATTGATGATTACAAAGATATCGAAATCTTGAATATGTACAATGAAAAGGTCATCCAAGGAAATGAGGATCCTGCAAAGGTAATGGAATCCATTTATGTAAAGGGTCGGGATAATGCAAGAACACCATTCCAATGGGATGATAGTGAAAATGCAGGATTTACGACCGGTGAACCTTGGCTTAAACTGAATCCGAATTACACAGAAATCAATGCAAAGCAAGCTGTCCAGGATCCAGATTCTATTTATCATTATTACAGAAAAATCATTGCTTTACGGAAGGCACACCCTATTATTGTGTACGGTGATTACGAACTAATCTTACCTGAACATGAAACAATCTTTGCTTATACAAGAACATATGAAGGTGAAAAGCTATTAGTAATAACAAACTTTAGTAGTGATGAAGCTCAATTCACACTCCCTGCAAACGTAACGATGCCATCAGTTGAACTGTTAATAAGTAATTATGATGTAGAAGAAACGGAAGAAATCTCATCAATTAACTTGAAACCCTATGAGGCAAGAGTTTATAAAAGCAAATAAAAAAGAAAATTGCAGATCACATGATATGGTCTGCGATTTTTTTTCAATCAAAATAAAAGGCGGTTGAAAAAGATGCATAAAAAATGGTGGAAGGAAGCTGTCGTTTATCAAATCTATTGGCGCAGCTTTTACGATTCTGATGGTGATGGATATGGTGATTTACAAGGAGTGCTAAGCAAATTAGATTACATCAAAAAGCTTGGAATTGATGTCATTTGGTTAAATCCATTTTATGAATCTCCGGATCGGGATAATGGCTATGATATATCAAATTATTATGGAATTATGGAAAAAGCAGGAGATATAGAAATATTCGAGAAGTTAATCAAAGAAATTCACAACCGCGGTCTAAAAGTTATTATGGATTTAGTTGTAAATCATACATCTGATCAGCACCCTTGGTTCATTGAATCGAAGTCTTCTAGAAATAACCCAAAGCGTGATTGGTATATTTGGCATGATTCAAAAAATGGACAAGCACCTAATAATTGGAGATCATACTTTGCTCCATCCTCATGGGAATATGATGAACAAACGGATCAATACTACTTCCATTCGTTTGCAGTTGAGCAGCCTGATTTAAATTGGGAAAATCCTGAGCTCCGTCAGGAAATCTACAAGATGATGCGTTATTGGCTTGATAAAGGTATAGACGGATTTCGAATGGACGTTATCAACCTCTTAGCAAAACAAGAAGGCTTTCCAGATGCAAAAGAACCATCCAACATAAGCTACCTTGGAAATAATCCGGGTATACATGACTACCTTCAGGAGATGTATCGTGAGGTCCTGCAACAGTACGATGTTATGACTGTTGGAGAAATTCCTTTTGTCACTCCTGAAGATGGGCTTTTGTATGTTGGAGAAGATCGAAATGAGTTAAATACGTTATTTCATTTTGAAGTAGCAGATGATATGCCAACATGGGATATGCTCAGGTATAAAGAAATTCAAAACCGTTGGTATCAAGGTTTAAAGGGAAAAGGCTGGAATTCTCAATTTCTCAATAACCATGATCATACAAGACAGGTGACTCGATATGGAAATGATCAAGAGTTTCGGGTTGAATCAGCAAAACTATTAGCCACAATGATTCATACTCTTCCGGGAACACCATATATATACCAAGGGGAAGAGATTGGAATGACAGGTGTTCGCTTTGAAACGATTCATGATTATAATGATATTGCGATGAAAAATAAGTATAAGGAAGAAGTTGAAAAAGGCAGGGATCCACAGGAAGTATTTGAAAGCCTCTTATTATTGAGCAGGGATAATTCAAGGACACCTATGCAATGGAATGATAAGAGTCAGGCTGGTTTTACTAGTGGAAAGCCTTGGATAAGGGTGAATCCTAATTATAAAGAAATAAATGTTGAATCAGCTTTAAACGATCCAAAGTCAGTTTTCTTTTATTATCAAAAACTTATCTCATTAAGAAAACAACATGATGTTATGGTATATGGAGATTTTATCGATTTATCTCCGGGGGATGAACAATTATATGTTTATACACGTTCAAACAATGAAACAACTTGGCTTATTGTGTTGAATCATTCCGATCATGTAGTTGAATATCATTTACCTGAAGATTTCAAAGAAAAAGAGCGAAAAATCATTATCGGAAACTATGATAATCCAGACGTGGAACAAGGTAATATATTAAAATTACAGCCTCATGAGGCAAGAGTTTATGATCTATTAACATAATATAGAGGGACCAACCTTTTTGGTTGGTCCCTTTCTTCATGTATTTAGAAGCAACAAAGTCTGTGAAAACACCGTAAGAAATAAAGGATTTGGCGTAAAAGATCAAGAAGTATTGTAATTACAGATCATAATGAAGAATGGAGGACTTTTTATGGAGAAGAAATATATATTGTCATTAGATCAAGGGACGACAAGTACTAGAGCTATTCTGTTTAATAAAAAAGGTGAAATTATTGAAGTAGCTCAGCGGGAATTTCCGCAATATTTTCCCAAGCCAGGTTGGGTAGAGCATAATGCCCTGGAAATATGGAGTTCTGTATTAGCGGTGATAGCAGAAGTACTAGCGAAAAAGGATATTTCACCTAAGGAAATAGCAGGTATCGGTATTACAAACCAACGTGAAACTGCTGTTGTTTGGGATAAGGAGTCAGGGAAGCCTATTTACAATGCGATTGTGTGGCAATCAAGACAAACAGCTGATATTTGTGAAAGGTTAAAGGAAAGCGGTCATGAAGATCTCTTTCGTAAGAAAACAGGATTATTAATAGATCCCTATTTTTCAGGAACAAAAGTAAAGTGGATCCTAGATCATGTCGAAGGTGCCAGACAACAAGCAAATGAAGGGAAATTACTTTTTGGGACAATTGATTCCTGGTTAATTTGGAAGCTATCAGGCGGCTTAAAACATGTGACAGATTATACAAATGCATCAAGAACCCTTATGTATAATATTTATGATCTACATTGGGATGATGAGTTACTGGAAATTTTAGATGTTCCAAAATCAATGTTACCTAAAGTGTGCTCTTCTTCAGAAGTATTTGCAGAAACGATTGATTATCATTTCTTTGGAGAAGCAGTCCCAATTGCAGGAGTAGCAGGGGATCAACAGGCTGCTTTATTTGGACAGGCATGTTATGAGGAAGGAATGGCAAAAAACACGTACGGAACAGGCTGCTTTATGTTAATGAATACAGGTGAGAAGGCTGTACCATCAGAGAATGGATTATTAACAACTATTGCTTGGGGAATTAATGGGAAAGTTGAATATGCGCTTGAGGGTAGTATTTTTGTCGCAGGCTCTGCAATTCAATGGCTGCGTGATGGATTAAGAATGATTGATAACGCTCCTATATCTGAAAAATATGCAGAAAAAGTAGATTCAACAGATGGGGTATATGTTGTACCGGCATTCGTAGGACTAGGTACCCCGTATTGGGATAGTGATGCAAGAGGTGCTATTTTTGGTTTAACGCGTGGGACAACAAAAGAGCATTTTATTCGAGCTACCCTTGAATCTCTAGCTTATCAAACAAAAGATGTGTTAAAAGCAATGGAGGCAGATTCCGGAATCGAGCTTAAAAAGCTTCGTGTTGACGGTGGAGCTGTAAAAAATAATATGCTCATGCAGTTTCAAAGTGATATTTTAAATGTTCCTGTTGAGCGTCCTGTTATTAATGAAACAACTGCATTAGGTGCCGCTTATTTAGCTGGCTTGGCCATAGGATTTTGGCAGAATCGTGATGAAATTGAGTCTCAGTGGAAGGTGGACCAATCATTTGAACCTGAAATGAAAGAAATCCGAAGAAATGAGCTTTATGATGGATGGCAAAAAGCAGTGAACGCTACAATGGGTTTCAAACCGAGTAAAAATTAAAATAGGAATTATTCCTATAGGTAGTGTGTCCATCCAAATATATGTATGTTTTTAATGGAGAAGGAAAAGTTAAAAATGTATAAATATTGGAGGGATCATCATGCCGACTGATCGTAAGGTTGTATCATCAGAACTGGGAACACTCTGGATGACCTATCAACAAGAAACTATGATCTTATGGATGCTGGAGATCATAAAATAATAAATAGGGTAGCCTCTCATGTACTGAGACTACCCTATTAAAGTTTATTTAACTGATTCTGACAAAAACTCAATGACTTGATCAGGAGTTTTCGCATTCGCACTATGTAAATGGGCAAGCTTCTCGCCTTTTTTAAATACTAGCAAGCTTGGAATTCCCATAACATTGTTTTTTTCTGCAATTTCCGGAAACTCGTCTTTGTCAATTTCAAACATAGGTATGTCCCCAACCTCTTCGAAAACAGTTGGCAAAAACATATCCATGCGCTTGCAGTCAGGACACCAGTCAGTGACGAATTTTACGACTACAGGCTCTTCCCTGCTAATAAGTTCTTGAAATTGATTGTCTGTTTTTATCTGTTCCATTATAATCACCTCTACCACCTATTCTACCCATATCTTGTTGAAAAAACAGTATTTTGCCTATAACTGATGGTTACATTATAGAGGATAATGAGGGTCAAAAGAAATGCTAAAATAAACAATCAGAAAAGTTGACGGCATTTATCCCCAAACCGTATACTGACTTACAATAAGTAAGTTATTTGCTAAGGGGAGATAGATGAATGATTGAAGCAATAAAAGAAGTTCCTCTAAACACTTTAAAAGATAAAACAAAGGTAGTACCGTATGAAACGGGAATAACATACATAGTTGGCCCAATTCATTTGCCTGTTCAATTAGATGATGAAACATTATTCTTTAAATGGTATTGCTGGCTGAATGTAGAAGGGGAAAAAGATTCTTCTTTTGAGGAATTATTAGATAGAATACAAACTCTTCCATTAGCAAGTCAACAGCAATCGAGTGTACTAGTATACGGTGATTTTGAAACAGAAGAATCTGCCCTCATTCGAATGCACAGCATATGCCATACAGGTGATATATTTGGAAGTAAGAGATGTGATTGTGGATATCAATTAAAACAATCGCTAAGAATGATAAAAGAACATGGAGCGGGTGCGTTATTCTACCTGGCAAATCACGAAGGTAGGGGAATCGGTTTGTTTAGTAAGGCGCTTGCTTACCTTCTTCAAGAAGAAGGTTTGGATACTGTAGAAGCAAATGAGCAATTAGGGTTTGCTGATGATGCGAGAGACTATAAAGACGCGTTAAGAGTGTTAGCAACACTTAGACAGTTACCTGTTACATTAATTACAAATAACCCACTTAAGCTGGAGGCGCTTCAACAATCCGGCGCAAATGTTGTTGGTCGAATACCATTATGGGGAGATGTGTCAGACTATAATCAGCGCTACTTAGAAACAAAAATGGAGAAGGCCGGCCATTTCAGAGGAGGTTATATGATTGAGTGAACATGAGGTTTATATGAAGTTAGCCTTAAACAATGCTCTTGCTATGAAAGGACAAACCGTACCAAACCCATTGGTTGGAGCGGTGATTGTAAATCATAATCGCATCGTCGGCGTTGGTGCGCATTTAAAAGCGGGTGGACCGCACGCAGAAATTCATGCTTTACATATGGCTGGTGACCAAGCAAAGGGAGGTACAATGTATGTTACCCTTGAACCTTGTTCACATCATGGTCGAACAGGTCCATGTGCAGTTGCTATTGTTGAAGCAGGTATCAAAAAAGTTATAGTTGCAACTCTGGATCCTAATCCTCTTGTTGCAGGGAATGGAATAAGAATTTTAAAGGATGCAAATATAGATGTGATTGTTGGTGTTTGTGAAGAAGAATCCATCATGATGAACGAAGTGTTTAATAAATATATCACAACTAAAAATCCATTTATCACAATGAAATCCGCTACAACTTTAGATGGCAAAATTTCCGCTTATACGTCAGATAGTAAGTGGATTACATCTGAAGAAGCTAGAAAAGATGTCCATCAATTAAGACACGAGCATGCCGGGATTTTAGTAGGTGTTCAGACAGTTATTAAGGATGATCCAGAATTAACTACTAGAATTGAGCACGGGCGAAATCCTATTCGCATCATTCTTGACAGCCGCTTACGGACTCCACTTCACTCTAAAGTCGTCACTGATAAACAGGCGGAAACATGGATCTTCACCTCCAAAAACTATTCACAATTAACTAAAGACCAATTGGAAGCATTAGGCGCAAAAGTATTTATTACCTCTGGTACAGAGCAGGTTGATTTAAAAGACACGCTTCAAATACTTGGTGAAAAAGGTGTTTCTTCCGTATTAATTGAAGGTGGAGGAGATGTGAATGCATCGTTTTTAGCTGAGAAATTAGTTGATAAGCTCGTTTTATATATGGCTCCAAAGGTGATAGGCGGAAAGGGAGCACCCGGGTTTATCGGTGGTCTCGGAATTGAAAAGATGGCAGATGCTGTTCATATAGATCGTATAGATATCATGAAAATAGGTAATGATTTTAAATTTACAGGTTATCCTAGTTATAAATAATAGAGAAAGCACGAAGGTTAAAGAAATTTGGCATCGTGCTTTTTTAATTTCGATTCCGATTCTCTTGTTGTATAAAAGCTGAGTATAGGATAAAATAAAATTATAAAACCAAGTAAACTTATAAGAATAATTTAAATTATGATTCTTTAAATATTGACTGTTTTCACTAAGGTTGTGGCTGGCTTTTAAAAAATAAATTAACTCTATAGCGCAATGGAACGGACTAGTTTTCCCCAATAACGCATCAAAAGCAACAAATTATGCGAAAACAGCCTGATTATATCACCAATTTATAGTGAATCTAAGTAAATATATGTGAAAATATAAGGAGGCCGTTTATTATGAATAACGAGTTGCATCCCGTTATGTCAGGAGCAGAAAATATACTTATTAAAGGAAATGAAACCGGAATTGTTTTATGTCACGGTTTTAATGGAACACCACAGAGTATGGAATATATAGGAGAACATCTAGCTAATTATGGTTATACCGTGTCAATTCCCCGACTAAAGGGTCATGGGACACACGTAAGAGATATGGAGGCCAGCACATATGAGGAATGGATTGGCAATCTTCAGAGTGCCTATGAAAACCTAAAGGAAACCTGTAAAAAGGTATATATTGTTGGTCAATCAATGGGAGGAGCTTTAACACTTCAAGTAGCTTCTCAACAGGATGTAGATGGTATTTTTCTTATTAACGCTGCTGTTACAGATGTTGCTTACAAGGAATATCAATATGAGACTACACCAAGCATGATTGGTGAAGGTGCACCTGATATAAAAAAACCTGCTGTGCATGAAATTACGTATACTCAAGTACCACTAAAGGCTATTCATCAATTACTGGATCTAATGGACGATACAAAGGATAAAGTGAAACATGTATCAAGTCCAACGGTCATTTTTAAGTCCAAAATCGACCATGTTGTGTCACCAACTAATTCGGACTATATTTTTAACCACATCTCCACTTCTGAAAAATTGCTTATAGAATTGGAAAATTCCTATCATGTTGCTTCAATGGATTATGATGCACCATTTATTGTGGATAACATCTATAAAACAATCAAAATACTTAACGAGAACCGGTCAATTCAAGTGATGGAAGATAGTCCCGTCTAACAATGATATGTGGATAACATAGGTGTTTACCAACAGGTTATCCACATATCAACGAAGTTATTAACAATTTTGTAAACACTTACTTTGAATAATTGTTACTAATCACTATCTTTTCCTATTTTCTAGTAAGTTTTTGAATTCTGCTATAAAAATAAAAAGGACAAGCAAACTATATCTGCTTATCCTTAAAGACCATACCCAAACTGATTATGAAAATTGTTTAGAAGCATCAGGTTTTACTGTTTGTGTTACCTTGTCACTCCGGGAAATGTAGCTATGTAATACCATACCGATCATAACCAATGCCATCCCGAAGAGAGAAATAGAGGTTGGTAAGGGAGCTCCTAAGAAAAGAATCTCGCCTAATAAGACGAATAATACTTGAACAGACTGAGTGGCCTCGACTGCTGCAAGCTGTGCCATATTATGCTGGACGATATTTGTAGCTTGAAAGAATAATAATGTCGCAATCAAGCCTGAACATATGGCCACCCAAAAGGATTGGATCGTTTGAGTTTTTGACGGAAGTCCTGTTGTGGATAAAGCCACAATTGCAAAGATTATCCATAAAGGCAAGCTGCCTAATGTCATCCCTAAAACACGCTGAAACACATCTAATCTTCCTTCACAAAGTGCCATCATTTTGCGGTTTCCTAGTGGATAGGCGAAAGATGCGATGAGCACAGGAATGATAGTTAATAATACGGGTTTTAGTGATAAGTGACTGGCATGTTCATATTGCATAACAGCAACTCCCAAAAGAATAATCATTGACATACTTAGACCTTTAAGAGGGATTTGTCCTCGTACCTTTAAAGGACCATTTGCTGTATGAATTTCCCTATAAAATAGCGGAGCAAGCAGTGAACCTGAAAGGATTGTCATTTGCCATGTGGCCGCAATTAACCAACCGGGACCAAATGCACCTGCAAAACAGATAGGAGCATAAAATAACCCAAATCCTACTGTCCCCCATAATAGCCATTGAATTGGATTTTTCTTCATTTCTTTCATAAGTGGAGACCATTTCTTTGTCCCCATGACAAAAAGAATGAGAAATGGAAGCATAAAAAAATACCGCAATGATGAACTCCATAACCAACTCCCTCCAGATAGCTCCATTGAACGATTTAAAACAAAAGTAAACGCAAAAAAGAAGGAAGAACAAATCCCTAGAAGGATAGCTCTCAAAGTGTACACCCCCAACAAAAAGTAGCCATTTAATGGAAAGAGAATGACCATACTATATCATAATTCTATTATAAAGTGTGATTTTTCTGTATTGTTAAAAAGTTCAGACATAAATATAATGAAACTACAGACAATGTAATAAGGGAGATGATGTAAATGAAGAAAAACCTGCAGTATCCCATTGGTGAATTTGTAGCTCCTGAGAATGTTACAAAAAAGGATTTAGATGGGTGGATCGAGACAATAGAAAGGGCTCCTGAGCAACTTAAAAAAGTACTTGAATCTCTGCCTGATTCACTAGTTGAAACTTCTTATCGTCCTGGAGGCTGGACAGTAAGACAAATCGTTCATCATCTTGCTGATAGTCATTTGAATAGCTACATACGATTTAAATGGGCTCTTACAGAAAATTCACCCACTATAAAAGCATATGATGAAAAGGCTTGGGCTAATTTACCAGATTGTGAAATGCCAATTGATGTTTCTCTTAATTTGCTGGAATCACTTCATAAACGTTGGTGTTATTTATTAAGGTCCATATCCATGTCAGACTTCGATAAAACCTTTTATCATCCTGAGACAAAACAGACTGTTAAGCTATCCACAAATGTTGCTTTATATGCATGGCATAGTACACATCATATAGAACATATTAAGTTAGTTTCTGTTCATTGAATATGTCGACACCCCTCTAATAAATAGGGGGTTTTTTGAATAATGTGGTTATTTTTCATATAATCGTTAACCTAAACAAACCTACATAATCTGTCATCTCCTTGAATATGATGTACAAGCATACATATTAAAGGGTTACAACAGATAATGGAGGTTTGGATGTTGAATAGTTTATTTAGCTATGTTTTTCTAGGCGTTTCATTAGCAGCACCAATCGGACCTGTAAATGCAGGGCAAATTGATAGGGGGATAAAAGGGGGATTTTTCCATGCCTGGCTGTTTGGGCTTGGAGCGACAACAGCTGATGTTGTATACATGTTTTTAGTGTATCTGGGCTTTGTTAATATTCTTCAAATCTCAATTGTCCAAACTTTTCTGTGGTTATTTGGATTTTTCGTTTTAGTGTATACAGGTGTTGAAAGTTTACTATCTGCAAAAAAACAAACGAGGATTAATGGAAGAGGAAGTGTAAGCCATACCAAATCATATTTTTCAGGGTTTTTTATGTCTTTACTGAATCCATTGAGCATCTTGTTTTGGATTGGAATATATGGGTCTATCTTAGCTAATACCGTAACAACAGAAGGTGCAACTCATTTTGTTTTTTATTCAGCAGCTATTCTAAGTGGTGTATTATTATGGGATTTTATGATGGCGATCCTTTCAAGTATCTTAAGAAAGTATCTTACACATACATTGCTTGCGACAATTTCTATTATTTCAGGGATATCGCTAATAGTGTTTGGGATGTATTTTGGTTATCAAGGAGTCAAGGCTCTATTATAATGTCAAAAAAATCATGATTTGAGGCTAACAAGCTTCACATCATGATTTTTTGTTTACTTTGGTTTTCTCTCAAAAAGAGAGCTGATCAGGCCAATTAAAATTCCTAAACACGCTCCACCTGCTACTTCAGCGGGTTGGTGACCTAAGAGCTCGTTTAACTCTTTTTCTTGCTTTACATGAAAAAGACCAGGCATATGGCCGGATAAGAGCTCTATATCTGCATCAAGGTCATTGACAATTTTTGCAATCTCACCTGTATGTCTTCTTATTCCTTGTGCATCATACATAACAATAATTCCAAAAATAACCGCTAAGGCTGTTTCAACAGAATTCATGCCTTTTTTTGATGCCACATATGTTGCGAGAGCTGACACTCCAGCTGAATGCGAGCTAGGCATTCCACCTGTTTGGAAGATTGGCCGCCAATCCCAAACATCGTTTTCTTTTTTATGTGTAAATATTTTTAGACCTTGAGCAATTCCTATCGCTGAAAGAGCTGTCCAAATCCCTCGATTCATAATCCCTCACCTCTATGTGAGTAGTGTTTATCAAAATGAAAACTATATACAGAGTGAAAAAAGAAAACTTCTATAGATAGAGGATAGTTGGGATGAAAAAACAAACATAGACAGGAACCTATGTTTGTTCAGGTGTGATCCATTTTGTTAATAATGGTGGTTTATAGGTGCGGAATTTATTGATAAGTTCTTGTGCGTCTTGTTCAACAATCACCATAGAATGATATTCCGGTTTTAAAAATTCTTCATGAATCATATGGTCAAAAAAAGCAAGAAGCTTATCATAGTACTGATTAGCATTGATCATCCCGATTGGCTTTTGATGTTCTCCAAGCTGTGCCCAAGTATATACTTCGAAGAATTCCTCCATTGTACCCGGTCCTCCTGGCAGGATAATGAATCCATCAGAAAGTTGTTCCATTTTGGCTTTACGTTCATGCATTGTGTTGACCAAAATTAATTCTGTTAAGTTTGTATGTGCAAGCTCTCTTTCCATTAACATTTTAGGAATGACACCAATAACCTCTCCACCTGCTTGAAGAGAAGCATTTGCCACTGTGCCCATTACACCCAGTTTTGATCCACCATAGACTAGAGTGATTCCTTCTTTGGCTAACTGGTGCCCGAGCTTTTCTGCAGCTTCTAAATATAAAGGAGAAGCCCCTGGGCTAGATCCACAAAAAACACTAATTCGTTTCATCTTTCTCACTCCATTTCTTAATGGCTGATTGTCGCTCGTGGGTTAGTCAGTCCTTATGATAACCCATAGTTCTAGTTTAGATTTTTTTGTGTCTCATGAATATAACCTTTCCATTATTTTATAAATAAATATGAACAACCTTTCGTTCATATTTCTATTTAGTTTGAAATGATCAATATTAATGAACTACTGATCAAGGTGCTTCCACTTTTCTAATTCACTTACATAATTTTCAAGTGTAAGTGGGAAGTTAGAAGCGTACTTATTGTATTTTAGGAGAGATGTGGAATGTCATTAGGGTTGAAATGGTTTGTTATGGATTCACTTCAGTCGTATATACAGGAGAATGAACTGGTGGATGCCGTGAATTTTTATTATGAACGGTTGAAGGATACAAAAGGGAAAGTGCTTGAATTAGGTCATAACTCATTATATTTACTCCCTATATTCATGAATCGTGGTTTGAAAATGGAAGGTGTTATAGAAACTGAAGGTGGAAAAAAAGACTGCAATGAAAAATGTGCAGAGATTGATCAATCAGCTAAATTACTTCAGGCTATGTTACCTAATTATAAAACTGCCTCATTGTATGAAGCGATTATCCTTCCCTTTGGGGGGATTTGTGCTAAGTCCAGAAGAGTTGAAGCAATTAAAATAGTGAAAAATAGTTATGATCATTTAAAAGATAAAGGGATTTTTATTGTGGATCTTTATTTACAACGTGAGTTTTCGGAGCTTCAAACAGACAACATTGTCATTGAAAAAAATGATGACTTATTTGTTGGGGAAACTAAACTTGTAAAATTTGATTTAATAGAGCAAAAAGCTACATATACCCTTTCAATCGAGCATTGGAAGGAAGGTCAAAACCCATATAAGGAGAATAAGATTCAAACCTTTTCATGGTTTGGGATTAAGGAGTTTAAATTAATTCTTGAAAGAATTGGTTTCTCATCCGTCACAATATATACAGATTATTCCAATCGTGCTAATGAAGTATTAGAAGGTAAGGTGTTTACTTTTTTAGCGCAAAAGTAATTACAAGTTTCCTCCTCAAATTATTCTTGTACTATTCAGACTCACCCTATAAAAAAATAGTTATAAACGGATTATATAGTGGCAATGACGAATGATCCTGAAAACTTATTACATAAATAAGGAATCGTTAATAACAATTTTGCCTTAAAGTGATAAAATAAGAATGATGAAAGAACTGAGGAGGATAATCCAGATGAAAATGAAGTTAGGTCTAATCTATGGCGGAAAGTCTGCAGAGCATAATGTTTCCCTGCAAACGGCTTTAGCTGTAATAAATGCGTTAGATATGAGCAAATTTGATATACATCCTATTTATATAAAAGAAGATGGAGAATGGGTAAGAGGTAAGGCTTTGAATGCACCTGTTAAAGAAGTGGGAACATTAAGGCTGCAAGGAAATGGTGATGTTATTTCACCTGTTTCACTTAACTCCGACTTATTTCCTGCTACTGTTGAAGAGCAAGATAAAATTGATGTCATCTTCCCGCTTCTGCACGGTCCAAATGGTGAGGACGGAACAGTTCAAGGGCTTCTTGAACTATTAAATATTCCATATGTAGGAAATGGTGTATTAGCATCTGCAGCTGGAATGGATAAAGTCATCATGAAAAATCTTTTCGCACAAGCAGGCTTAGCACAAGCTAACTATGTTTCTTTTATTAAAAATGACTATGAGCAGTCATCGGAAGCTGCTTGTGAAGAAATTGAAAAAGAGTTGGGGTACCCTTGCTTTGTAAAGCCTGCTAATCTTGGTTCAAGCGTTGGAATTAATAAATGTAAGGACCGTTCATCATTAGAGGCAGCAATTAAAGAAGCATTCGAGTATGATCGTAAGGTTATTATTGAAGAAGCAATTGTAGGAAGAGAAATAGAAATTGCGGTAATTGGCAATGATCAGCCTCAATGTTCTGTTGTGGGTGAAATTGCTCCGAAAAAAGATTTCTATGATTATAAAGCGAAATATGAAGATGGCGATACAGATTTAATTATTCCAGGGAATATTACAGATGAAGAATATGAAATGATTAAAGAAATGGCGATTGCTTCTTTTAAAGCAATTGATGGGTCAGGTCTTGTACGTGCTGACTTTTTCCTAACAGAGGATGGAAGAGCATTAATTAACGAAGTAAATACAATGCCGGGGTTTACTCCTTATAGTATGTTCCCGTTAATGTGGAAGCATACAGGCTTAGAATATGCACAGCTTATTGAAAAGCTTGTGGATCTTGCATTAGAACGCTATGAGCAAAAACAACAAATTAAACATTCCTTTTAAACGGTAAAATAACGTTTATTCAGGATAAAAAGAGGGGAACTGAATAAAACACCAATCAGTTCCTTTTTTCCATTCAAAAAATCCTTAATTAGGAGTGGGGATATGATTAAAAGGTCGTTGCATGATATTGAGAAAATGGTTGGAGGATTCGGGCTAGAGGAAAAATATAAAACCCTTTACATAACAGGGGTTACAACGGATTCTCGTCAGGTTGAAGAATGTTGCTTGTTTATTCCGCTTGTTGGAGATATTTATAATGGTCATGAATTTGGAGAGAAAGCAATAAAAGATGGAGCAGCAGCAGTAATTTGGCAAAAAACTGAAAAAAATCCACCAAAGGATGCCCCGGTGATTTTTGTAGAGGATACGCTTACGGCTTTGCAGGCACTTGCGAAATCATATATCGATCAACTGCAGGTAAAAGTTGTAGGAATTACAGGAAGTAATGGAAAAACAACAACAAAAGATATGGTTGCTTCACTATTGGAAACAACCTTTAAAGTGCATAAAACGAAGGGTAATTTCAATAATCATATTGGCTTACCATTAACGGTATTAAGTATGAGTGAGGATACAGAAATAGCTGTACTCGAAATGGGCATGAGCGGTAAAGGAGAAATTGAACTTTTATCAACTCTGGCCAATCCTGATGTAGCCGTAATTACAAATATTGGTGAATCACACTTAATGGATTTGGGCTCCCGGGAAGGAATTGCAGAGGCAAAGCTTGAAATTACAAAGGGGTTAAAAAAGGATGGATTGTTCATATACCATGGAGATGAACAATTGCTACAAGAAAGAGTTCCATCCCTATCGATACATACAGCAACATTTGGTGAAAAGTCAACGAATGATTATTATCCAACAGAAATTACACAAGAGCTCACAGGTACATCTTTTAAAGTGAAAAATGAGGAATACTTTATTCCAGTACTAGGAAAACATAATGTATGGAATGCATTAGCTGCATATGCTGTTGCTTCCCATTTAGGAGTGAAAGAGGAAGCGATTAAGGAAGGCTTTTTGTCTATAAAGATTACAGGTATGCGTTTAGAGCTAATTGAAGCTAAAAGTGGTGCTTCGGTCATTAATGATGCGTATAACGCCAGTCCTACATCAATGAAGGCAGCAATTGACTTAATCGAAAATTTAAAGGGATTTGAACAAAAGTTTGTCGTTCTTGGTGATATGCTCGAACTTGGTGAGGAAGAAAAAGAATATCATCGCGAAGTAGGGAGAGCGATTAAGCCAAACAACATCTCACATATTTTTACTTATGGACGTTTAGGTGCAGAAATAGCTGCAGGGGCAAGAGAAAAATATAGTCAAGAACTTGTGCATCACTTTGAGGAAAAAAGCGAATTGATTACAATGTTAAAATCACTCGTTCATAAAAATGATGTTGTACTTGTGAAAGCGTCTAGAGGGATGAAGCTTGAAGAGGTCGTGAATGCTCTTATTTAAATAGCATTTTTCCCATAAAAAACCAAAGGATATAGACTTTGTGATATGTTTCAAAGGAGGCTATGATTTCGATGAAAGGCTGTCTCTTTATTCATGGTTTTACCGGTGCTCCTTATGAAGTCGAGCCCTTAGCCAGCTATATTCGTAAAAAAACAGGCTGGGTTGTCAAAGTGCCGACCCTGCCTGGACATGGAGTAACTCTTTCGTTAAAAGGGCATACCTATATGGAGTGGATTACATATGCTGAACAAGAGCTTCTGTCCTTAATGGAAGAGGTGGATGAGGTGTATGTAATTGGATTCTCAATGGGAGGTATCATTGCCTCTTACTTAGCAGCCCATTATAATGTTCAGAAGTTAGTTTTGCTCAGTGCAGCAGCCTATTACGTAAATCCAAAACAAATTGTGATTGATACAAAAGATATGATAAAAGATTTAATGAGTGGGAACATTAATAATAATGAGTTGTTTAACCGGTATAAACAAAAAATACTTCAAACACCAATAAGATCTACTTTAGAATTTCAAAAGCTTGTAAAAAAAGTAAAGCCATACTTTCAACAACTAAACATACCCGTTTTAATTATTCAGGGGGAATGTGACGGGATTGTACCGGTAAAAAGTGCTCATTATCTATATAACAACATTCCTTCGAAAGAAAAAAAACTTTATTTATTACCGTGCTCGAAGCACCATGTTTGCCACGGAGATGATTATGAAGACCTAAAAAACTATGTTGAAGATTTTTTATCTACTGAAGAGAATGTACTAACATAATTGATCTTTAGGTCTTTTATCAGGTATTTTTTAAGTGAATTTCATTTACTGGTTTTGACATTAAGTTGAAATAAAGTACTGGTAGTGGTATGATTACATTTAAAGTGTTTGCGGGCTTTAAATAAGGTAAAACTGCTGCCCTTGGCTGAAAAAGGGCATTTTTTTATTGCAAATAATCAGAACGGTTTAACTTTATGAAGAAAACATTTGTTTTTGAACAGTATGTTTTCTAAATATCTGACTGTTTTTCATGATGACACAACAGTTGATAATCTATTTTTATACTATTAGAAATAGGTAAATTATGGATGATGGTATAAGAAAAACTAGGGTTTTCGCTGGGACTTGCGATTAGCCCAGTTTATCTAATGTTTCTGGGAGCATACCAGAGATTAGGATTGAATATAAACATCGTTTCATTATGAAGACGATTTTGGATTACCTATAAGGTCTGTAAATATTTACAGCAAACGATATAGAAGGAGTATGAATACATTGACAATAACGTTTCAAGATTTAGGTTTAAGTTCGTCATTGATGGAATCTATTAGCAAAATGGGGTTTGAAGAGCCTTCACCAATTCAAGCCCAAACCATTCCATTAGCCTTGCAGAAGAAGGATGTAATCGGGCAAGCACAAACAGGAACTGGAAAAACAGCTGCATTTGGTATCCCTCTTATTGAGAAAATTGATGTGAAAAATAACAATATACAAGCTGTTGTTGTTGCTCCTACACGTGAATTAGCAATTCAAGTTTCAGAAGAACTATATAAAATTGGTTATCATAAACGCTCTCGAGTTCTTTCTATTTATGGTGGTCAGGATATTAACAGACAAATTCGTTCTCTTAAGAAAAATCCACACATCATTGTTGGAACTCCTGGTCGTTTACTTGACCATATTAATCGTAAAACAATTCGCTTAAACAACGTTCATACACTGGTATTAGATGAAGCAGATGAAATGCTAAACATGGGATTCATTGAAGATATTGAAGCAATCCTTTCAAATGTACCAGATGAGCGTCAAACATTACTTTTCTCAGCGACTATGCCTGATCCAATCCGTCGTATTGCGGAAAAGTTTATGACAGAGCCTGAGCTTGTTAAAGTAAAAGCGAAGGAAATGACAGTTCCGAATATTACACAATATTATTTAGAAACACAGGAAAGAAAGAAATTTGATATTTTAACAAGACTACTTGATATCCAATCACCTGAGCTTGCGATTGTATTTGGTCGTACAAAGCGTCGTGTTGACGAATTATCTGAGGCGTTAACATTAAGAGGTTACACAGCTGAAGGTATTCACGGTGACTTAACACAAGCTAAACGTATGTCAACATTACGTAAATTCAAAGAAGGTGCGATTGAGGTTCTTGTTGCAACAGATGTTGCTGCACGTGGATTAGATATCTCCGGTGTAACACATGTTTACAACTTTGATGTACCACAAGATCCGGAAAGCTATGTTCACCGTATTGGACGTACTGGCCGTGCTGGTAAAACAGGTATGGCGATGACGTTTGTCACACCAAGAGAATTGGACATTGTGAAGAACATCGAACGCACAACAAAACGCAAAATGGATCGTATGAAGCCGCCTACTCTTGATGAGGCAATTGAAAGTCAACAACAGATGACAGTTGAAAAAATGCGCTCAATCATTGAAAGTGATAATTTATCTTTCTACAAGCGTACAGCTGAAGAGCTTTTAGAAGAATTTGATGCACAAGTAGTTGTTGCTGCTGCCATCAAATATATGACTAAAGAGCCTAACTCAGTTGAAGTTAAATTAACTGAAGAAGCTCCATTATACTCAAAATCTAAAAACAAAGGCCGTTCTTCTAATAACAGAAGAAAAGGTGATTTCAATCGTAGAGATGGACAAAAAAATCGTTCATCTTACGGAAGTCGTGACCGTGGCAAGAGTGGCCAAGGTAGCAAACAACGTCGTTACTCTAACTCGAAATAAGAAATAAGATACTGATGATCGAACCTGAAATAGGTTCGGTCTTTTTTTATTAAGACAGAATGTAGAGATATCAACCAATAAAAGTGATTTTTCCACCATTAACCAAAGAAAATTCTCCTACATGAACTATTTATCCGCAAAACAAAAGGATTTCCACCATAAAAGGTAATATATCAACCATACTTGATTATAAATCCTCCATAACAGAGAATATATCAATACTTCACCTGTCTACTAGTAGCTGCATGATACGAAATGAATAGTTGGGAAAGCTAAGAATAGAACGAAATAACGAGGTGAAAAGGAAATTGACGATTATCAGATTAGGCTATGTAGCGATGAGTATGAATCTGCAAAATTGTTCTCCCTCTCAAACAATGACATTTACCCAATTTCAAAAAATTCAAGATAGAGATGCTGCTATTGCTAAGCTTGAAAAAATTGCAAAATCGAATATCTTAAATTGTCTGCGATTACTAAAGCACAATCTTGCTCATGACATTCACTTTTTTCGATTTAGTTCGAAGTTAATTCCTTTAGCTAATCACGAGGAGCTGAGCGATTGGAAATACATGAGAAATCTGGCTGAGCAACTAAAAGAGGTAGAAGAGTTTATTCATCAACACCCAATCCGTGTTGGATTTCATCCGGACCACTTTGTTGTCTTGAATTCTACAAAACCGGAAATTATGAAGATGTCAGTCAAAACATTACATATGCATGAAATGCTTCTGAAAGGTATGGGAGTTAATCCTGAACATCGGTGTGTTATACATATCGGTGGAGCTTATGAGGACAAGCTAAAGGCTTTAGAACAGTTTATTCATAATTGGGGACTGATTCCTGTCTCTATCCAAAGAATGCTTCTTTTTGAAAATGATGATACAACATTTCACTTACAAGATGCTCTCTATTTATGTGAAAAGCTTGGAGTTCCTCAAGTGTTTGATTATCACCACCATCTAGCCTTTCATGAGGATCCAAATTGGGAGCAACAATGGGAGAGGATTATTGGTACTTGGGAGGCATCACCTTTACCAATTAAAATGCATATTTCAAGTCCAAAGAATGAAAAAGACTTTAGGGCTCATGCGGATTATATTGATCCCAACATGTTTTTGAAATTTTTGCATGAGGTAAAAGGAAGTGTGCCTCAAATTGATTGTATGATTGAGGCGAAACAAAAGGATAATGCTTTATTTCAATTAGTAACAGATTTACATTCAGAGAAAAGTATTGAATGGATTGATCAATCATCTTTTAAAATTCATTAAATCCCTCCTGAAGAATACAAGCCTGCTATGCTATAATAAAATGGGATAATTTTCATGTTTAAAAAAGTATATAGAATCAAGTCTTGAAGGGGAGAGTAGGTTGAGAAAACAACCGCAAAATCAAATTAGCCTAAAGGCGTTAACTGTCTGGAGGATTAGTGCACTAATAACCTCCGGAATATTATTATTAATCGTAATTGGCGCAGGAGTAGGTGTCTATTTTCTTGAGCTGTCATATTGGTATACAGTCGGTGCTGCAGGACTATGGGGGATTTATTCAGTTATTACTGTATTTTTAGTTCCAAAAATCAGGCATCGGGTATGGAGATATGAAGTTCATGAGCATGAAATTGATTTGCAATTTGGCCTCTTTGTTATTAAGAGGGTGTTAATACCGATGGTAAGGGTTCAGCATGTAGATACACATCAAGGGCCACTCCTTAGAAAGAATAAATTAGCGTCCATTGAAATTTCAACAGCTGCTACAAAGCATGAAATACCTGCACTTGATATTGCAGAAGCAGATCAGCTTAGAGACCATATCTCGAAGTTAGCAAGGGTGACCGATGATGATGTTTGAGCCAAAAAGAATTCACCCTGTAGGGATGATTTTGAGCTTTGTGAAAATGATAAAATCGTATATCATACCTGCAATCATCTTCTTTTTTGTTAGTAGTAATGAATCTTTTAATGTGTATGTCATTGTTGGAGGAAGTCTTTTAATTTTGTTAGTAGTGTTGACCAGTATTTTAGAATGGTGGAAATTCACCTATCTTATTAAAGATGGAGAATTAAGGATTGAACATGGAGTTTTTGTTAAGAAAAAAAGATATATTCCAATTGAGCGTATTCAAACAATTAATACAAGTGCAGGAATTATCCAGCAAATTTTTCGACTTGTGAAGCTCCAGATTGAAACAGCAGGCAGCGGTTTGGAAGCTGAGGTAAGTTTAACTGCTATTAAGAAACAAGAAGCTGATCGTATTCAGGAAGAAATCTCAAAGTATAAGCAGCTATCAAAATCTTCTGTTGCAGTAGATGAACAAGAGGAAGTCATACTGGATTTGCCCACCTATAAAATGACAGCAAAGGATTTGTTAGTTGCTGCCAGTACCTCAAGTGGGATCGGTGTCATTATATCTGCAGTAGCAGCCTTTGTTTCTCAATTTGATGAATTTATTCCGTTTGATCGTATTATCGACCGTTTTGAATTCCTTACAAATGCGAGCATTACTCTTTACGCAATCTTAATTTTCATTGCTTTTTTTATCGCATGGATACTTAGTATCATTGGGGTGGTCTTGAAATATGCATACTTTACTGTCACGAAAGGTGATGAAGAACTAAAAATTTCAAGAGGAATTTTTGAGAAACGACAAATTACGATTCCAACTAAGCGAATACAGGCGATCCAAATTGTTCAAAATCCTCTAAGGCAGCTTTTGGGATATACGACAATCTATATTGAAAGCGCAGGAGGAAATTCCGGTGACGAGGGTCTTTCTACCATCTTATTTCCTGTTGTACCAAAGAAAAATGTAGAACAGCTTTTAGTAGAATTTCTACCTGATTTTAAGCAGCAAAACGACTTGCATCGATTACCAAAGCGGTCAATGCTCCGCTATTGTTTTAGAAAGGCAATACCTGCTCTTATCGTTATTCTGCCTGTAGCATACTTTCTTCCACCTTGGGGCTATCTATCAATCATTCTATTACCTGTTGCTGCCTGGTGGGGATATGCTTCATACATGGATGCTGGTTGGAATTATCATGGAGATCAATTAAATGTTGTGTTCCGCGTCATATCCAAAACACATGTGCTCGTTAATCGGAATCGACTACAATCAATGAAGAGTAAAACAACGTATTTCCAAAAAAGAGTCGCTTTGCAGACTTTTGAATGTACAATAAAATCAGGACTTCTGGGTCGCAACTTTACAGTGAAAGATCTTGATCAACAAGATGTTGAAGAAATTGTAAACTGGTATTCATACGAAAAAAATAAGTAAGCTTTTAAAAAAACAGACACAGCGATCGGCTGTGTCTGTTTTCTAAGATAGCCTAAAGATAAAACCGAGTAAAATAAGGATAATAAAGCATATCCAAATGATATGTTTGGGGCGAAAATGAAAGGTGAATTTAGATCGATTGGTGCTCGCGCTGTAAAAGGATTGATGTGAGAATTGAGCCCTTTTTTTAATAACAAATGGAGCGAATAAAAAGCCTCCAATCATCCCGAAAATATGCGCGACAACATTTATATTTGTGTTAAAAAAGGTCATGACAAGACCGATGACTAAGATACTAATGATGATTTGTGAATTCGCTTGGTCTATTTGTCCTTTTCTAAAAACAACAATAAATAAATATACACCTAATATGCCAAAGATGGCACCTGAAGCTCCAATATGAGAGTATTGAAGCGGCTCTATGATATATGTGGCAATATTGGCTACAAGTCCAGAACCGATATAAACGATCATAAATTTCGTTTTCCCCAGCATTCTTTCTAACGCTGGAGCAAATAAGATGAGAGAGATTGAATTAAAGAATAGATGACCAAAACCTATATGAAGGAAGACAGGTGTTATAAGCCGCCAATACTCTCCGTTTGCAACCCCGGCATTATATCCATCTAATAAACCTAATAAGATCTTAAGTTGAGGAATAGGTAGTTGAAATAGGAACCAAAATAAGATGTGAATACCAATAAGAATCGATACAACAGGATATAAATGTAGAAATGTACGGAAGTTTTCTGATCTA
The DNA here is from genome assembly GCF_903166545.1 of Metabacillus schmidteae. Lineage (NCBI taxonomy): Bacteria > Bacillati > Bacillota > Bacilli > Caryophanales > Bacillaceae > Metabacillus > Metabacillus schmidteae. The sequence continues at coordinate 545,533 of NZ_CAESCH010000001.1, forward strand.
GTAAACATCATGTCCTCCTTTTAGGTTTTTATTTTAGGCAGGGAAAATGCTGTTTGTGACACCAGCATGTACGAGCAGCTTGTTTTGATGACAATTAATTTTATCCCCAATCTTAACGGGCAGTAAGACTCCAACTTTGGGAACCGAGAGAAACGACGGAGATATGAGGGAGATAACTGTCCGTAAAGATCCGACAAAGGACAGGGCGTCCAAGTCAGGCGCAGCCACAGGATGTGGCGCTTTATGCGTGATAAGTTTCGCTAACCATCATTGGGGGAAGAAAGCCCCACCGATGGAAGTCTCACTTTATACTAACACGAATATGTTCGATTTATGGTAATTAGTACTATGAATAGGTTTGGAAGGTGTTGAATTACATATGATAACAGGAATCGGCTTGGATATTATTGAACTGGATCGCATAAGAAGAATTGTTGATCGTCAGCCGGGCTTCATAAAACGGATATTAACATTAAATGAAATTGAGAAATTCGCGACTCTTTCAAAAGAAAGAAAGGTTGAATTTCTTGCAGGACGATTTGCTGTTAAAGAAGCTTATTCAAAAGCATTAGGAACAGGAATAGGAGAGGAGATAGGATTTCAGGATATCGAGGTTACGAATGATGAAAAAGGAAAGCCGAATATCAATATTCTGAAGGACACACCCAATAACTTACGTATTTTTGTGTCAATTACACATACACGTCAATATGCAGCTGCTCAAGTTGTTTTACAAGAGAAGTGAGGGGGATTTACCCTTTGCTTCTTTTTTATTTTGTTTTCTCCTTTTTCCTGGGGGTAGTCTGCATATTCGAAAAGGTTGTCTCATATATTGGGTAATGCGATAGGGAAGACAAGTTGTTTGCTTAGAAATCATCTAAAAATATATGTGTGTGTCATGGGATGAGGTCTAGTGAAACATTCTTCCTGTATAACGTTATATGAGGCAAAGGGGCTGAAAAAGTTGAAAAAAAGCTTGGTGTTATTTTTAGTAGGGCTTTTAACAGTAGTAGTTCTTGCGGCATGTGGGGAGAAATCACAGGCTGACGTCGTCCAATCGTTAGAAAAGAAGGTTGAGGAGATGTCGGGTTATAAAGCGAAGGGGAAAATGACGCTTCAAACAGGAAGTGAACCCCAAGAGTATGAAATTGAAATCTGGCACAAAGATCCATCCTATTATCGAGTAAACCTAAAGAATTCACAAAAAGACCAAAGTCAAATGATTTTGCGAAATGATGAAGGGGTATTTGTATTAACTCCGGCACTAAATAAGAGTTTCCGTTTCCAAAGTGAGTGGCCTCAAAACAGCAGTCAAGCTTATCTTTTTGAATCATTGGTTAGTGATATTTTAAAGGATACAGAAGCGAAATTTAGTGCAGCTGAAGACAACTATGTATTTGAAACAAAAACAAATTATCAAAATAACAAAATGCTTCCTTCACAAGAAATTACATTCAATAAAAAAGATTTAGCACCAAAAATGGTGAAAGTCATGGATACAGATAGAAATCCATTAGTTGTTGTTGAGTTTGCCAGCTTTGAATTTAATGCATCATTTGATGATAATTCATTTGATGTTGAGAAAAATATGTCAAGTGCTCAAATTGAAGTTCCGACAATGGCACAAGGAGACCGTGAGCCATTTGCTGTGAAGTATCCTTTAGAGCAACCAAACGGTGTTAAATTGCTAGAAGAAACGGAAGTCGAAACTGAAAATGGAAAACGTGTCATCTTAAGCTTTGGTGGAGAAAAATCATTCACGTTAATCCAGGAAACAGCAGAGATTGCAACACCGGCATCTGCTTCAGCATCAACCTATGTTGAAGGGTACCCTGCTGATTTAGGCTTCACAATTGGTGCAATGTCAGAAACGTCTCTAACATGGACACATGAAGGAGTAGATTATATGTTAGCGTCAGAAGATCTATCAGAAGAAGAAATGTTAATGGTTGCTCAATCTGTTCAAGGGCAAACTGCTAAATAAATGATATCGGGTGGGACATCCACCCGATGTTCTCTTCAATATAAACCTCATATCTTTACCACGACATTCATTTATCATTTTTCCTCAAATTTTTCTCATCATTATTTGACATTACCGTCTCATAATCGAGATAATCATTCATAGAAGATAAGATGAGGAAGTGGATTTATGCAAGCGGATTTTTATCGTGATACTTGGGTAGAAGTAAATTTGGATGCTATTGAACAAAATGTCCGAAATATGAAAAATCATATTGGTGACCTTGTCGATTTAATAGCTGTTGTTAAAGCAAATGGCTATGGACATGGGGCGAAGCAAGTTGCAGAATCAGCACTTCATGCAGGTGCATCCATGCTGGCTGTTGCGTTTATAGACGAAGCGATATCATTGAGACAACAAGGGATAAAAGCTCCAATATTAGTGTTGGGGGCAATTCGTGCGGCTGATATTGAGCTTGCAAATAAGTATGATCTTATCATTACCTGTTTTTCAATTGACTGGCTTATGGAAGCGGGTAATGCATGTATGTCTCATGGTATTCAGCTTCATATTAAGGTTGATACAGGAATGGGCCGCCTAGGTGTAAGGGAAGAAAGTGAGTTAAAGAAAATAGTTAACTATGTAGAATCTTCACCACACTTTCAAATTACTGGGATTTTCACTCATTTTGCCACCGCAGATGAAGATGAACCGTCATATTTTTTAACTCAATATAAAAGGTTTCAGCAATTTTTATCATTTATCCCTCATGAAAAATTGCTTATTCATTGTGCAAATAGTGCAACAGGGCTAAAATTCCCTTCGAAATTATATAATGCAGTAAGATTAGGGATATCGATGTATGGATTATCACCTTCAGTCGATATGAAAAATAGCCTTCCGTTCACGTTGGAAGAAGCTTTTTCATTACAAACAAAATTAGTTCATGTTAAGAAGGTGCCAAAAGGAACGAAGATTAGCTATGGTGCAACTTATGAGGCGATGGAAGATGAATGGATTGGAACTTTGCCAATTGGTTATGCTGATGGATGGATAAGAAAATTAAGAGACTCTGAAGTACTGATTCTTGGTCAAAGATTTCCTCTTGTAGGCAGAATTTGTATGGATCAATGTATGGTAAGGTTACCTTACGAACTGCCTGTGGGGACTAAAGTCACACTAATCGGTAAGCAAGACACTCAAAAGATCTCCATAGATGAGGTTGCAAATCGTCTTGACACGATCAACTATGAGATTCCCTGTATGATTACAAGTCGCGTTCCGCGTTTATATTTTAAAGGTAACAAAAGCTGTGAGCTAATCAATCCGCTTTTAACTAATATGACCATTGAATCCTAACATTTGAAATGTCCCCAATAAAATGAATAAATTAAAAATACATGACGATAATAGAGAAGGGTAAACATTTAAGGGTAGTCATGATCATTATCTTTGCATAAATATCAGAGGATTAGACCAAAGCACTTTCACTAAAAGCTAAAAGACAAGCTTATAAATGAACAGAGGTTTGAGTCAGGAACAGAAGATCGATGGATAAAGTACTGCAATAATAGTGAGTTTAGAATCATTTTCATAGCTTAATGAGCAGCTAAAGCCCTATTTTACTTTTAAATGTAATAGTAATCCAGGTGCTTTCGCTTTTCTTTATTAAAATGCTTTGCATCTGGTGAAGTAAATGTTATTATTAAATTTGGATGAATATAATAGGATGGTTAAGTTTGGTGGAGGTGTATGTTTGTGTCTGAATCCAGCGCAACAACAGAAATTTTAATTCAGTTACCTCAAGCATTAGTATCGGAATTAGATGGACTGGTAAAACAGGAGAACGGAAACAGAAACGAGCTTATTTATCAAGCGACAAAGATGTATATTCGAGAGCGTAAAAAGCGTCAGATTCGTGAATCTATGAGACGTGGATACATGGAAATGGCAAAGATTAATTTAAACATTGCATCTGAAGCATTTTTGGCAGAATCTGAGGCTGACCATACCGTAGAACGCTTAGTAAGCGGGGGTTAATCATTTGATTGTTAAACGTGGCGACGTTTATTTTGCCGATCTTTCCCCTGTTGTAGGCTCTGAGCAAGGCGGCGTGCGTCCTGTATTAATTATTCAAAATGATATTGGGAACCGCTTTAGTCCTACAGTCATTATAGCGGCAATTACGGCCCAAATTCAAAAAGCAAAATTGCCAACTCATGTTGAGATTGATGCGAAGCGTTACGGGTTTGAAAGGGATTCGGTTATCCTTCTTGAACAGATTCGAACAATTGATAAACAAAGACTAACTGACAAAATTACCCATCTTGATGATGAAATGATGGATAAAGTTGATGAAGCTTTACAAATAAGCTTAGGACTTATCGATTTTTAATGTTTTTTAAATATAAAAAATAGCCACAACCAAAACAAAAGGGTGCCAATTAAGCAGCCTTTTTTGTTTTACTATAAAAGTTCTATATATATAATATTACAATATGAATGGGAATAGGGCTGGCACTAAAAACATACGAACTAAAAAGTGGTATACTTGGTATATCTTTTTTTAAATTAATAATAAATGTATAATTGAAAATGATTCCATGACCGTAAATTTTTAAGGAGGAAGAACAGAAACATGAATCAAGTATCTAATCCGTTTTTGTCGTTTATTCAAGAAAATAGAGAAGAACTAATAGAAAAATGGGAACTAAAAATGAAAGAGAAAGATGATCAAAAGCTATCATCTGTTATTTCAGACCATACTTATACAACTATTTGCAATGAATATATTAATATATTAATCCATTCTTTTATGAATCCGGATGACGAAGAAATTGTGAGTAAGATCAGTGACTTCTCGCAAAAGATTGTCCAGTTAGGATGGTCGCTGCGTTTTATTTCGACGAGTTTATCGGACATGAGTAAGATCTTGTTTGAGTGGATGACTGCTAATAACACGGAAGAGGAAAAGATGAGCTTGGTATGGGCTTTTGATAAATGGATTGCACCGATTAATAGTGAAGTTTTAAATTACTATGCTTCATCATGGGAGCGAACTGTTTCTCTTCAAAAGATTGCACTCCAGGAATTATCTGCACCTTTAATTCCTGTGTTTGATAATATTACAGTAATGCCATTAGTAGGTACGATTGATACGGAGAGAGCGAAGCGGATTATGGAAAACTTGCTTCAAGGTGTAGTCAAACATAGAGCTGAGGTCGTTTTAATTGATATTACGGGTGTACCAGTTGTTGATACAATGGTAGCACATCATATTATTCAAGCCTCTGAAGCTGTAAGATTGGTAGGAGCAAAATGTTTGTTAGTAGGTATTAGACCTGAGATTGCTCAAACGATCGTGAACTTGGGAATTGACCTGAGTCAAGTGATCACAAAGAACAGCCTGCAAAAGGGAATAGAAGCTGCTTTAGAAATGACAAATCGTCAAATTGTATCCTTGGGGGAATAGCGAAATGAATCCTAGAATACCGATTTTAAAATTGTATAATTGTTTGCTGATTTCAATTCAATGGGAGTTAGATGACCAAACAGCTCTTCAATTCCAAGAGGATCTACTTCATAAAATTCATGAAACAGGTGCTAATGGAGTGGTCATTGATCTAACCTCTGTAGATGTCATAGATTCCTTTATTGCAAAGGTTTTGGGTGATGTAATAAGCATGTCAAAATTGATGGGTGCAAAAGTTGTATTGACAGGTATACAACCAGCTGTAGCCATTACATTGATTGAATTAGGCATCCAGCTTGAGGATGTACAAACAGCCTTAGATTTAGAAAAAGGTCTGGAAACATTACAGCGGGAGTTGGGGGAGTAAAACATGGAAAACCAATCCTGTGTCAAAATTGTCACCGAATGGGACATTGTAGCAGCACGACAACTCGGTCGGAATGTTGCAAAAGAGCTTGGCTTCGGTACGGTTGATCAAGCGCGAATTACAACCGCTATTTCCGAATTAGCTCGTAATATATATCTATATGCAGGACAAGGAGAAATGCGGATTGAACGCATTCAGGACCTTGGTAAAAAAGGTTTGAAAATAATAGCCATTGATAATGGACCGGGAATTCCTGATATACGTAAAGTGATGGAAGACGGCTTCTCAACCTCCGGGGGACTGGGAGCAGGTTTACCAGGTGTGAAACGTTTAATGGATGGATTTGATATTTCTTCCTCGGTAGGTGAAGGAACTGAAATTCAGGCGGTGAAATGGCTTCGGTAGGAGGATGTAAATGGATTATCGTGATGTGCTGGAACCGAGATATCGGGAACTACTTAGAAATTTCCTAAATGAACAAACAGAAACTGCTCTATATCAAGGGCAGAAATTTAGTAGGAAAACGATAGAGCATCAAATACCACCTGAAGAGATTATTAGTACTCATCGGAAAGTATTGCAAGAGCTTTTTCCAGATATACAAAAGGATGTTTTATCCTCATTAGATTTCCTACTGGAGGTCATGATAGGATATGGTCTTGCTTATCAAGAGCATCAAAGCTTACGAGACCAACAACTGGAGATCCGATCTGAAATACAAATTGCTGCAAATGTTCAGCAAACACTTCTTGAGACATCGGTGCCTACTATTCAATCGTTAGATATTGGGGCAATCAGTGTCCCGGCAAAGCACATGAATGGTGATTATCATCACTTTGTTCAAGACGACCAAGGAATTAGTATTGCTGTTGCGGATGTGATAGGAAAAGGTATTCCTGCGGCCTTGTGCATGTCGATGATTAAATATGCGATGGACAGCTTTCCGGAATCACGTAAAAATCCAAATCAAATTTTGGAGAACCTTAATAGAGTCGTTGAACGTAATGTAGATCCGAGTATGTTTATTACGATGTTTTATGGAATGTATAATATTGAAGATCATATTTTTACATATGCATCAGCAGGACATGAGCCAGGCTTTTATTTTAAAGCTACAGCACAAACGTTTGAAGATTTAGATGCCAAAGGACTTGTTTTAGGTATAGATCAAAATTATAAATATCAACAATTCCAGAAAAAAGTAGAACTAGGTGATATGATTGTTTTATTATCAGATGGAGTCACCGAATCACGAACAGATGAAGGGTTTGTTGAAAGATCTGCCATTACTGATCTGATTAACCAATACAAAAATTTATCTGCTCAGGAAATGGTGGATAAAATTTATAGACATTTTGAAAAGATGCAGGATTTTCAGTTAAGAGATGATTTCACTTTAATAATCATGAAGAGAATGGTTTAATAAAACATTTTATGGGGTATGTAGTAACATAAAAGTTCTTTTCGAGGTGATAACATATGAATTTAAAAGTTGAGATAAATAAATTTGGTGATCAAACGGTTGTTTCCGTTGCTGGAGAAATTGATGCCTATACGGCACCTAAGTTACGGGAAGCGATTTTACCATTGGCGGAAGAACCAAACCCAAACATTACGATTAATTTGAAAAACGTCTCCTATATGGATAGTACGGGCTTAGGAGTATTTGTTGGATTGTTAAAAACTGTGAGGAAAAACAATGGTCAATTGAATTTAGTGGAGTTGTCAGATCGTTTGGAACGCTTATTTACTATAACAGGTCTAAGTGACATCATTGATATATCTTCAAAATCAGAGGGTGGGGTACAATGAAGCAACTAGTAGATTATATAGAGATGAAGGTTCCGGCTAAACCAGAGTACGTAGGGATTATCCGCTTAACACTTTCTGGTATTGCTAGTAGAATGGGATACTCATATGATGAGATAGAAGATTTAAAGATTGCAACTAGTGAAGCATGTACGAATGCTGTGCAACATGCTTATAAAAACAGCGAGGAAGGCGAAGTAGTCGTTGGATTTGGTCTTTATGATGATCGTCTTGAAGTGATGATTGCTGATAATGGAAAAAGCTTTGACTTTGAAAAAACGAAAAATGAATTAGGTCCTTATTCTTCTACAAGTCCTGTTGATCAACTTCCAGAAGGAGGTTTAGGTCTCTATTTGATGGAAACGCTCATGGATGAAGTCCGTGTACTTGTTAATTCTGGAGTAACGGTCTTTATGATCAAGTATTTAAGCGGGGAGCGGATTGATCATGGCACAACCATCTCAAAGTATGAAACTAACTAAAGAAGAGATAATTGAGCTAATTCTTGAGTTTCAACGGAATGAATGTGAAACAGCTCAACTAGCACTTGTTGAACACTACACTGGATTGGTTGAAACATTAGCGAAAAAATATTCTAAGGGGAAAAGTTTCCACGAAGATCTAAGACAGGTTGGAATGATTGGTCTATTAGGCGCGATTAGAAGATATGATCCATCGGTTGGTAAGCCGTTTGAAGCATTTGCGATACCAACCATTATTGGAGAGATTAAGAGATTTTTAAGGGATAAAACATGGAGTGTACACGTCCCGAGGAGAATTAAGGAGTTAGGACCTAAAATCAAAGCAGCAGTAGAAATATTAACGACTGATAATCAACGTTCACCTAAGGTGCAGGAAATAGCTGATTACTTAGATGTGACAGAAGAGGAAGTTCTGGAAACAATGGAAATGGGAAAAAGTTATCAGGCACTATCTGTTGATCACTCAATTGAAGCTGACTCTGATGGCAGTACGGTCACGATTCTTGATATTGTAGGCTCTCAGGATCAGGGGTATGAGAAGGTGAATCAAAAGCTTATGTTACAAAGTGTATTGCATGTCTTATCTGAAAGAGAAAAAGATATTATTGAATGTACTTTTATTTTAAACAAAAGCCAAAAAGAAACTGGTGAGCAACTTGGAATTTCTCAAATGCATGTATCAAGGTTGCAAAGGAGAGCCATTCAAAAATTAAGGGAAGCGCTCTCGAAAGACATGCCTCCGGAGTTGAATAGATGATTGTCAAAGAGTCTAACCAACATGTCCATACACTAGCTTTTCAACAACCTAAAGAAGGTAAATCGTGTTGTGGTGATAGCTTTTATATAAAAACAACAGAAAACTTTATGATATGTGCTCTAGCCGACGGTCTTGGAAGTGGAGAGAGGGCTAATGAATCATCTGCTGCCATTAGTTCATTAGTTGAAAAAAACTATGATGAAGATGTCGATGTTTTAATGCATTTGTGTAACGACGAACTCAAAGATAAACGAGGGGCAACAGTCTCGATCTTAAAGTTTGATTTTCATACCAAGAGCTTTACGTATAGTTCAGTTGGTAATATTCGTTTTATGCTTTATGGACCTTCAGGGGCATTTATTTACCCACTCCCAATTCTCGGGTATTTATCAGGTAAACCACAAAAGTATCGAACACAAACCTTTACTTATGAAGAAGGTTCTAAATTTATTATTTATACGGATGGTTTAGTATTGCCGGGAGTAAGAGCATTGTTGAATAAAGGAAATTCTGTTGAAGATCTATCACGACAACTTGACGTATATACGAATAATAGAAATGACGATTTAACATACATAGTCGGTCAGCTGTTTTAATGATTGAAATAGCTGGTCGGCTATTTTTATTGGGCTATTTTTAAAACAATTAGTGAATTTGGTGACATATTTTAATAGCGACGATATTTTTGGTAAAATGTTTATATGTGTTTTCATATTTTTACATAGAAAAAGGAAATGTCTCGTTTGGAGGATTATATATGATGATAGAAAAACAAGAACGTATTATGAACCACATTAGCAAAGAGCTTGGAATCAATTTAAAACAGGTGGCTAATGTGATTTCACTTCTGGAAGAAGGAAATACAGTACCATTTATAGCTAGATATCGTAAAGAACAAACAGGTGCATTAGATGAGGTGCAGATTCGGGATATATCAGAAAAGTGGACATACACTCAAAACTTAGAAAGTCGCAAAGAAGAAGTCTTACGTTTAATTGATGAACAAGGAAAGTTAACGGAGCAACTCGCAGCTGAGATCAAGTCATCAATGAAGCTTCAACAGGTTGAAGATCTATATAGACCATATAAACAAAAGAGAAGAACAAAGGCAACTGTTGCAAAGGAGAAAGGATTGGAACCGTTTGCGGAATGGATTATTTCATTTCCTACCCAAGGCAACATAGAGCAAAAAGCACAAGAATATCTTAACGTGGAAAAAGGAGTAAGCACTGTTGAAGAGGCAATCCAAGGAGCACAAGATATTATCGCCGAGCAAATTTCTGATCAACCTAAATATCGACAATGGATTCGGGATACAACATTTCGTAGAGGACAAATTTCTTCTTTAGCAAAGGATGAAGAAAAAGATGAAAAAAATGTATATGAAATGTATTACGAGTATGAAGAACCTATTCATAAAATTGTCCCACATCGAGTCCTGGCGTTAAATCGGGGAGAAAAGGAAGAGGTTATTAGGGTTTCCGTTCAACCACCGACGGAACAAATCATTGAATATCTTAAAAGAGAAGAACTGAAGAAAAAAACATCTATAGTGAACGAAGTGATGGTAAGTGCAATTGAAGATGCTTATAAAAGATTAATTCAACCTTCTATTGAAAGGGAAATTAGAAAAGAATTGTCTGAGAAAGCTGAAGATCGCGCCATTCATATTTTCTCAGAAAACTTAAGGAATCTGCTCCTGCAGCCTCCATTAAAAGGGAGAATGGTTCTTGGGGTTGACCCTGCTTATCGCACTGGATGTAAGTTAGCGGTTGTGGATGAGACCGGGAAAATGCTGTATATTGATGTTATTTATCCACATCCGCCTGTTAAAAAACATGAGCAGGCAAAAGCGAAAGTAATAGAAGTGTTAAAGAAGTTCAACATTGAAGTGGTAGCTATAGGAAATGGGACAGCTTCAAGGGAAACAGAGCAATTTATTGCTGATATATTAAAAGAATTGAACGGTGACACTTCCTATCTAATAGTAAACGAAGCGGGGGCAAGTGTTTACTCTGCATCTGATCTTGCTAGAGAAGAGTTTCCGGACTTACAGGTTGAAGAAAGAAGTGCTGTTTCAATTGCAAGAAGATTACAAGATCCTTTAGCTGAATTAGTGAAAATTGATCCGAAATCAGTTGGTGTTGGTCAGTACCAGCATGATGTTTCACAGAAAAAACTAAATGATTCTTTAACCTTTGTTGTAGAAACCGTTGTTAACCAAGTAGGTGTTAATGTAAATACTGCCTCTCCTTCTCTTCTTCAATATGTGGCAGGACTAAGTAAAGCTGTTGCCAACAATGTTGTGAAAAAGAGAGAGGAGTTAGGGAGATTTTCTAATCGAAAACAACTAAAAGATATTCCGAGATTAGGTGCCAAGACATATGAACAATGTATTGGTTTCTTAAGAGTAATTGATGGTGATCATCCATTAGATCGAACAAGCATACACCCTGAACGTTATGTTGAAGTAGAAAATCTACTTAAACAATTGGAAGGTTCATATTCAGATTTAGGAACAGTTGAACTAAAGGAGAAAGTTAAAAACTTGAATTTGAAGGAAGTTGCTGAGGTTCTCGAAGTTGGAGAATTAACATTAAAGGATATCTGTGACGCTCTAATTCGTCCGGAAAGAGATCCACGTGACGAAGTTTCTAAGCCGTTATTAAAAAAAGATGTTCTTAAATTAGAGGATTTGCAACAAGGAATGGAGTTACAAGGAACTGTAAGAAACGTTGTTGACTTCGGAGCATTTATTGATATTGGGGTTAAACAAGATGGCCTTGTACATATTTCTAAGTTGAGCAAGTCTTTTGTGAAGCATCCATTAGATATTGTTTCGGTAGGAGATGTTGTTACAGTCTGGGTGGATGAAGTAGATTTTAAGAAAGGTCGAGTAGCACTCACGATGCTTAATAACTAATAAATAAGAAGAAACACTGCCTTATGAGCAGTGTTTTTCTCTATAAAAAAACCAGCACTGATTAAGTAATTTTATTTGATAACGATTTTTTTCTAAAAATGCTCGTTGCATTTGATTTTGTAACCATGATGGCATTGCTCATACCTCCTTAGCTATTATAATGGAGTATGGGTGTTTATAATGTATGCAGGAATCTATTGGAGTGTTACATGAAATGAGGGATTTTTATGAATGATCAAATGTTGCAAAAGTTAGTTGAAGACATATCATTAACTTATTTTAATAAAAAGTTTAAGCATAGAGCTTATTTCAATAACCGTCTGAGAACAACAGGTGGGAGATACATGTTGCATAGTCATAACATTGATATTAATCCTAAATATTTTCATGAGTATGGATTGGATGAAGTGATTGGGATTATCAAACATGAACTTTGTCATTACCATCTTCATATAGAAGGGAAAGGGTATAAGCATGGTGATCAAGATTTTAAATTATTATTAAAGAAGGTAGGAGCTCCGAGGTTTTGTAGTCCATTAAGTAATGAAACAAAAGCTCGGAAACCAATTTTAATATATCGTTGTCGTGATTGTCATCAAGAATATAAAAGAAAGAGAAGGGTGGATACAACAAGGCTTGTTTGCGGAAAATGTGCTGGAAAAATCTATCTTTACAGAAAGGGTTGACTCTAAAGTTGATACTGTGTTAAATTATAAAAGCCGTCGCTGATGGCCATTATTAATTAAATAGTTTTGATAACGAAAGTCTTGACAGAACGAGCCTTGATTAATATAATTAAGAAAATCTGTAAGAAGTTATTCCGCAGTAGCTCAGTGGTAGAGCTATCGGCTGTTAACCGATCGGTCGCAGGTTCGAATCCTGCCTGCGGAGCCATATGGGGAAGTACTCAAGTGGCTGAAGAGGCGCCCCTGCTAAGGGTGTAGGTCGCGTAAGCGGCGCGAGGGTTCAAATCCCTCCTTCTCCGCCATAACATTATGGCCCGTTGGTCAAGCGGTTAAGACACCGCCCTTTCACGGCGGTAACACGGGTTCGAATCCCGTACGGGTCATATCATATCGTAGGATAGTAGGAAGTGGGTGCACTTACGAAAGCTAAAAGCCCACCTCCTATTTATTTCTAAAGGTATTTTAAAAAATTCGGTCCGGTAGTTCAGTTGGTTAGAATGCCTGCCTGTCACGCAGGAGGTCGCGGGTTCGAGTCCCGTCCGGACCGCCATTGTTTTTTAAAAAACATCTTGAAAAGCAATGAAAGATGTGATATCATTTAATCCTTGTGGTTTTTGTTTTGAAATTCATTTTATTGATGGGCTATAGCCAAGCGGTAAGGCATCGCACTTTGACTGCGACATGCGTTGGTTCGAATCCAGCTAGCCCAGCCATTTTTATTTAGAAACCATTGTTATACTTCTCATTATAAAATGAGCCATTAGCTCAGTTGGTAGAGCATCTGACTTTTAATCAGAGGGTCGAAGGTTCGAGTCCTTCATGGCTCACCATTTACACACCGTGCGGGTGTGGCGGAATTGGCAGACGCGCTAGACTTAGGATCTAGTGTCCTTGTGACGTGGGGGTTCAAGTCCCTTCACCCGCACCATTGTTTAGTTTCGCGGTCGTGGCGGAATGGCAGACGCGCTAGGTTGAGGGCCTAGTGGGGGCGACCCCGTGGAGGTTCAAGTCCTCTCGGCCGCACCAAAAAACATTTAAGTTTTTCTTTTGAAAAAGAACTTGACTTCAATGTTTGAAGGTGTTATTATAGTAAAGTCGCTTAAAGATAGTGGGATTTAATATTGCGCCCGTAGCTCAATTGGATAGAGCGTTTGACTACGGATCAAAAGGTTAGGGGTTCGACTCCTCTCGGGCGCGCCATAATACATTCACGGGAAGTAGCTCAGCTTGGTAGAGCACTTGGTTTGGGACCAAGGGGTCGCAGGTTCGAATCCTGTCTTCCCGACCAGACGTATCAATTTGCGGGTGTAGTTTAGTGGTAAAACCTCAGCCTTCCAAGCTGATGATGAGGGTTCGATTCCCTTCACCCGCTCCAAAAAAATGATCTTTGAAAACTAAACAAAACCAAGCGTGCCAACGTTAATTTCGATTAACAAAAACGTACTATATAGTACAAACTTTTATGAGCTATATCAAACACTTTATTGGAGAGTTTGATCCTGGCTCAGGACGAACGCTGGCGGCGTGCCTAATACATGCAAGTCGAGCGAATCTGAGGGAGCTTGCTCCCGAAGATTAGCGGCGGACGGGTGAGTAACACGTGGGTAACCTGCCTGTAAGATTGGGATAACTCCGGGAAACCGGAGCTAATACCGGATAATATTTCGAACCGCATGGTTCGAAATTGAAAGACGGCGTCTAGCTGTCACTTACAGATGGACCCGCGGCGCATTAGCTAGTTGGTGAGGTAACGGCTCACCAAGGCGACGATGCGTAGCCGACCTGAGAGGGTGATCGGCCACACTGGGACTGAGACACGGCCCAGACTCCTACGGGAGGCAGCAGTAGGGAATCTTCCGCAATGGACGAAAGTCTGACGGAGCAACGCCGCGTGAACGATGAAGGCCTTCGGGTCGTAAAGTTCTGTTGTTAGGGAAGAACAAGTACCAGAGTAACTGCTGGTACCTTGACGGTACCTAACCAGAAAGCCACGGCTAACTACGTGCCAGCAGCCGCGGTAATACGTAGGTGGCAAGCGTTGTCCGGAATTATTGGGCGTAAAGCGCGCGCAGGCGGTTTCTTAAGTCTGATGTGAAAGCCCACGGCTCAACCGTGGAGGGTCATTGGAAACTGGGGAACTTGAGTGCAGAAGAGGAGAGTGGAATTCCACGTGTAGCGGTGAAATGCGTAGAGATGTGGAGGAACACCAGTGGCGAAGGCGACTCTCTGGTCTGTAACTGACGCTGAGGCGCGAAAGCGTGGGGAGCGAACAGGATTAGATACCCTGGTAGTCCACGCCGTAAACGATGAGTGCTAAGTGTTAGAGGGTTTCCGCCCTTTAGTGCTGCAGCAAACGCATTAAGCACTCCGCCTGGGGAGTACGGTCGCAAGACTGAAACTCAAAGGAATTGACGGGGGCCCGCACAAGCGGTGGAGCATGTGGTTTAATTCGAAGCAACGCGAAGAACCTTACCAGGTCTTGACATCCTTCGCTACTTCTAGAGATAGAAGGTTCCCCTTCGGGGGACGAAGTGACAGGTGGTGCATGGTTGTCGTCAGCTCGTGTCGTGAGATGTTGGGTTAAGTCCCGCAACGAGCGCAACCCTTGATCTTAGTTGCCAGCATTCAGTTGGGCACTCTAAGGTGACTGCCGGTGACAAACCGGAGGAAGGTGGGGATGACGTCAAATCATCATGCCCCTTATGACCTGGGCTACACACGTGCTACAATGGATGGTACAAAGGGCTGCAAGACTGCGAAGTCAAGCCAATCCCATAAAACCATTCTCAGTTCGGATTGCAGGCTGCAACTCGCCTGCATGAAGCCGGAATCGCTAGTAATCGCGGATCAGCATGCCGCGGTGAATACGTTCCCGGGCCTTGTACACACCGCCCGTCACACCACGAGAGTTTGTAACACCCGAAGTCGGTGGGGTAACCGTAAGGAGCCAGCCGCCTAAGGTGGGACAGATGATTGGGGTGAAGTCGTAACAAGGTAGCCGTATCGGAAGGTGCGGCTGGATCACCTCCTTTCTAAGGATATGAGGTACGCTTGGTATTTTGTTTAGTTTTGAGAGATCATTGGATCTTTCAATATAAGTAATAAAACACATAGGATATAAATATCCTGTGCTTTATGTTCCTTGAAAACTAGATAACGATAACAATTCAAGTAATTCACTGAGTTTAAACGCTTAGTTTAGTGATTCTCTTATTAATGAAGTAAATGACATCTTCGATGTCGAAGGTTAAGTTAGTAAGGGCGCACGGTGGATGCCTTGGCACTAGGAGCCGATGAAGGACGGTACTAACACCGATATGCTTCGGGGAGCTGTAAGTAAGCTTTGATCCGGAGATTTCCGAATGGGGGAACCCACTGCTCGTAATGGAGTAGTATTTTTACCTGAATACATAGGGTAATAAAGGCAGACCCGGGGAACTGAAACATCTAAGTACCCGGAGGAAGAGAAAGCAAACGCGATTTCCTGAGTAGCGGCGAGCGAAACGGAATTAGCCCAAACCAAGAGGCTTGCCTCTTGGGGTTGTAGGACACTCTATACGGAGTTACAAAGGAACGGAGTAAATGAAGAGGTCTGGAAAGGCCCGTCAAAGAAGGTAACAACCCTGTAGTTGAAACTTCGTTCCCTCCAGAGTGGATCCTGAGTACGGCGGGACACGTGAAATCCCGTCGGAAGCAGGGAGGACCATCTCCCAAGGCTAAATACTCCCTAGTGACCGATAGTGAACCAGTACCGTGAGGGAAAGGTGAAAAGCACCCCGGAAGGGGAGTGAAAGAGATCCTGAAACCGTGTGCCTACAAGTAGTCAAAGCCCGTTAATGGGTAATGGCGTGCCTTTTGTAGAATGAACCGGCGAGTTACGATCCCGTGCAAGGTTAAGTTGATAAGACGGAGCCGCAGCGAAAGCGAGTCTGAATAGGGCGAAAGAGTACGTGGTCGTAGACCCGAAACCAGGTGATCTACCCATGTCCAGGGTGAAGTTCAGGTAACACTGAATGGAGGCCCGAACCCACGCACGTTGAAAAGTGCGGGGATGAGGTGTGGGTAGCGGAGAAATTCCAATCGAACTTGGAGATAGCTGGTTCTCTCCGAAATAGCTTTAGGGCTAGCCTTGAAATGAGAGTCTTGGAGGTAGAGCACTGATTGGACTAGGGGCCCCCATCGGGTTACCGAATTCAGTCAAACTCCGAATGCCAAAGACTTATGTTCAGGAGTCAGACTGCGAGTGATAAGATCCGTAGTCAAGAGGGAAACAGCCCAGACCACCAGCTAAGGTCCCAAAGTATACGTTAAGTGGAAAAGGATGTGGAGTTGCTTAGACAACCAGGATGTTGGCTTAGAAGCAGCCACCATTTAAAGAGTGCGTAATAGCTCACTGGTCGAGTGACTCTGCGCCGAAAATGTACCGGGGCTAAACGTATCACCGAAGCTGTGGATTGTTCTTACGAACAATGGTAGGAGAGCGTTCTAAGGGCTGTGAAGCGAGACCGGAAGGACTCGTGGAGCGCTTAGAAGTGAGAATGCCGGTATGAGTAGCGAAAGAGGGGTGAGAATCCCCTCCACCGAATGCCTAAGGTTTCCTGAGGAAGGCTCGTCCGCTCAGGGTTAGTCGGGACCTAAGCCGAGGCAGAAAGGCGTAGGCGATGGCCAACAGGTTGAAATTCCTGTACCACCTCCTCACCATTTGAGCAATGGGGGGACGCAGAAGGATAGGGTAAGCGCGCTGTTGGATTAGCGCGTCCAAGCAGTTAGGCTGACAATGAGGCAAATCCCGTTGTCACGTAAGCTGAGCTGTGATGGCGAGGGAACTATAGTACCGAAGTTCCTGATTCCACACTGCCAAGAAAAGCCTCTAGCGAGGTGAGAGGTGCCCGTACCGCAAACCGACACAGGTAGGCGAGGAGAGAATCCTAAGGTGAGCGAGAGAACTCTCGTTAAGGAACTCGGCAAAATGACCCCGTAACTTCGGGAGAAGGGGTGCTTTTTAGGGTGAATAGCCCGGAAAAGCCGCAGTGAATAGGCCCAGGCGACTGTTTAGCAAAAACACAGGTCTCTGCGAAGCCGCAAGGCGAAGTATAGGGGCTGACGCCTGCCCGGTGCTGGAAGGTTAAGGGGAGAGGTTAGCGCAAGCGAAGCTTTGAACCGAAGCCCCAGTAAACGGCGGCCGTAACTATAACGGTCCTAAGGTAGCGAAATTCCTTGTCGGGTAAGTTCCGACCCGCACGAAAGGCGTAACGATCTGGGCACTGTCTCAACGAGAGACTCGGTGAAATTATAGTACCTGTGAAGATGCAGGTTACCCGCGACAGGACGGAAAGACCCCGTGGAGCTTTACTGTAGCCTGATATTGAATTTTGGTACAGCTTGTACAGGATAGGTAGGAGCCTGAGAAGCCGGAGCGCTAGCTTCGGTGGAGGCGTCGGTGGGATACTACCCTGGCTGTATTGAAATTCTAACCCACAGCCCTGATCGGGCTGGGAGACAGTGTCAGGTGGGCAGTTTGACTGGGGCGGTCGCCTCCTAAAATGTAACGGAGGCGCCCAAAGGTTCCCTCAGAATGGTTGGAAATCATTCGTAGAGTGTAAAGGCACAAGGGAGCTTGACTGCGAGACCTACAAGTCGAGCAGGGACGAAAGTCGGGCTTAGTGATCCGGTGGTTCCGCATGGAAGGGCCATCGCTCAACGGATAAAAGCTACCCCGGGGATAACAGGCTTATCTCCCCCAAGAGTCCACATCGACGGGGAGGTTTGGCACCTCGATGTCGGCTCATCGCATCCTGGGGCTGTAGTCGGTCCCAAGGGTTGGGCTGTTCGCCCATTAAAGCGGTACGCGAGCTGGGTTCAGAACGTCGTGAGACAGTTCGGTCCCTATCCGTCGTGGGCGTAGGAAATTTGAGAGGAGCTGTCCTTAGTACGAGAGGACCGGGATGGACGCACCGCTGGTGTACCAGTTGTCTTGCCAAAGGCATAGCTGGGTAGCTATGTGCGGAAGGGATAAGTGCTGAAAGCATCTAAGCATGAAGCCCCCCTCAAGATGAGATTTCCCATCACATTAGTGAGTAAGATCCCTGAAAGATGATCAGGTTGATAGGTCAGAGGTGGAAGCGCGGTGACGTGTGGAGCTGACTGATACTAATCGATCGAGGACTTAACCTAATAAAAAGCGTAAGCTTAGTGAATTGAATTGTGAATCGTTATCTAGTTTTGAAGGAATATGCCTTCAAACTTTATAATATCTGGTAATGATGGCGAAGAGGCCACACCCGTTCCCATGCCGAACACGGAAGTTAAGCTCTTCAGCGCCGATGGTAGTTGGGGGTTTCCCCCTGTGAGAGTAGGACGTTGCCAGGTATTATTATTATTGCGGGGTGGAGCACGATTGAATATGCTTCATTGAAATACTTCAGCGTACCGATTGAATGACATCTTGATTAAACTTCCTGAAATCGGGACGGTCCGTAAGAGCACTAAATTAAGTGCATATTAAATCTTAGTATCATTTTTATTATCGCGGGGTGGAGCAGTCTGGTAGCTCGTCGGGCTCATAACCCGAAGGTCGCAGGTTCAAATCCTGTCCCCGCAACCAATATTGGTCCGGTAGTTCAGTTGGTTAGAATGCCTGCCTGTCACGCAGGAGGTCGCGGGTTCGAGTCCCGTCCGGACCGCCATATAATTGATTGCTTGCGAAACATAGATGTTTCGTTTTTTTTATGTCTTTTTTTAAATAAAACCAAAAGCAATAATATTACCACGATGAGACTTAATATGATACGATAGAATGTGTCAAACTTGGTTACACTATGTAATAGTTTTCTACGAAAAAAATGACTTCCTTAGGAAATACTCCTAAGGTTTTTTCATAGGTCAAAATAATAGAAACGTGGAGATTCGAAATGGATGAATTTGATTTTATTAATAAGATAAAGCCGGATCGTATCTTTCAGCAAAATGTTAAAGTGGCTATCGGTGATGATGCGGCAGTTTATGAATCATCTCAAGGCTGTCATCAAGTGGTCTGTGTAGATACAATGGTTGAAGGTGTACATTTCCTTAGAAACTTGTCTTCTCCTTTTGAGATAGGCTATAAAGCTTTGGCTGTTAATGTAAGCGATCTTGCTGCTATGTCAGCTAAACCTCTTTATTATTTGATTTCTCTAGCTGTACCATCTAATTGGCATGAGAAAGATCTTATAGAAATATATGAGGGTATGAAGCAAATATCATCAGAATATAAAATGGACCTATTGGGTGGCGATACAGTTTCTACCTCGGATAAACTCGTAATAACAGTTACAGTAATTGGAGAAGTTGAGAAGGGCAGAAAAACACTAAGAAGTAATGCTAAGGATGAGGATATTGTCTTTGTTACAGGGACAATTGGTGATTCTGCTGCCGGATTAGCCATTTTATTAGGGCAAACTTCTTTACATAATGTATCATTAAAAAAGTATTTTATTGAAAAACATAAAATGCCTGTTCCACAAGTGAAAGCAGGCAGGTTGGTAGGCGAGTTGAACAGAGCTTCATTAAATGATATTAGTGATGGACTAGCAAGTGAGTTAAATGAAATCTCAGAAGCTAGTCAAGTCGGAATCACATTAGATGAAGAGGCACTTCCAATAAGTGATGAACTATTAACATTACAGTCAACTTATAATATTCAAGGCTGGGTTTTATTTGGCGGAGAAGATTACGAGTTAGTTGGGACAACTTCTCCCGATTCATGGGAAAAGTTAAAGAATTCCTGTCATGAGGTAGGTATTAAGATCACCAAAATAGGGATAGTTGATTCCAGTCATAAAGAGGTATTATTAATAACAAAGAATCAAGAGTATGTAAAACTAGAGAAATCTGGATATAACCACTTCAAAAAATAAGTTAAGGTGAGTAAAGTGGATCAATTTAAATTTATTTCAAAAAGCAGTGAAGATACAGCAACAATTGCACAATTTTTGTCTGGAAAGTTAAAGGAAAATGATGTCATCACTCTTGAGGGTGATTTGGGTGCTGGCAAAACAACGTTTACTAAAGCATTAGCAAAAGGGCTGGGGATAAGTCGAAATGTAAATAGCCCTACATTTACAATTATTAAAGAGTACAGAGATGGTAGATTGCCGCTTTATCACATGGATGTATACCGTGTTGAAGATGCGGATGAAGACCTTGGTTTTGATGAGTATTTCCACGGCAATGGTATAACAGTAGTAGAGTGGGCTCACTTAATAGAAGATCAGCTGCCAAATGAACGTTTAGATATAAAGATTCTTTATGTGGATGAAACAACACGGACAATTATAATGATACCGAGAGGAAATCATTATGTTGAACTATGTAAGGAGTTAAGTGATGAAAGCATTAGCTATAGACACGACGAATAATGTGCTGGGAATTTCCCTTGTAGAGGAAGAAACAGTTGTAGGCGAATATATAACAAATTTAAAGAAAAATCATTCTGTTCGAGCAATGCCTGCAATTGAGAGGCTACTACATGACTGTGATCTTACACCAAAAGATTTAGAAAAGATTATTGTTGCGACAGGACCAGGCTCATACACTGGTGTACGTATAGGAGTTTCTATTGCAAAGACGATGGCATGGGCTTTAAAGATTCCTATTGTAGGAATATCCAGTTTAGAAATTTTGGCTGCAAATGGCCGCTATTTTGACGGACTTATTTCCCCGATTTTTGATGCAAGAAGAGGACAAGTTTATACAGGATTATATCAGTATGAAAATAGTGAATTAGTGACGGTTGAACAAGACCAAAATTTGCTATTAACTGAGTGGCTGAGCCACTTGGATGAAAGCAATAAACATGTTTTATTTTTAGGTAATGATGTTCATATTCACAAAGATACGATAGTGGGATTACTCGGAGGTCGGGCTGTAATAGGAAGTGTTTCTTTACATAATCCAAGGCCGAGTGAACTAGGTCTATTAGGGTTAAAGAAAGAAGCAACAGCTGTTCATAATCTAGTTCCAAATTATATCAGATTAGCTGAAGCAGAGGCAAAGTGGCTTGAGCAACAAAAATAAGATGGTGGCTACTGTGGAAAAACAATACACAATTAGAAAAATGCGAAAAGAGGACATTGACGAAGTCTATCAAATAGAATGTCAATCTTTTTCTGCACCATGGACGAAAGAGTCCTTATATTATGAGCTAGAGCAAAATTTATTTGCAAAATATATCGTCGTTGAACATGAGGAACAAGTGATTGGTTACTGTGGGTTGTGGGTGATTATGGAGGATGCCCAGATCACCAATATTGCAGTCCATCCAGATTTTCGGGGGAAAAAAATAGGTGAAGGTCTATTGAGATTTGCCATGCAGTTAAGCAGGGAAATGAAGGCAGGCAGGTTGTCGTTAGAAGTAAGAGTATCAAATCATATTGCTCAATCTTTATATAAAAAAGTAGGGTTTGAACCTGGTGGTATAAGAAAAAACTATTATACAGATAATCAGGAAGATGCTTTAGTAATGTGGGTGAATATAGTATGAGTCAAACTGATCAATATATATTAGGTATTGAAACCAGCTGTGATGAAACAGCTGCAGCCATTGTGAAAAATGGACGAGAGATTGTAGCAAATGTTGTAGCATCTCAAATTGAGAGTCATAAGCGATTTGGTGGTGTTGTCCCGGAAATTGCATCAAGACATCATGTTGAGCAATTAACAATAGTTTTTGAGGAAGCAATGAAACAAGCTGAGCTTTCGTTTGATGATATTTCAGCTATTGCAGTAACAGAAGGACCCGGTTTAGTAGGAGCATTATTAACAGGTATTAATGCAGCAAAAGCTTTGGCTTTCTCACATTCTATTCCATTAGTAGGTGTTCATCATATTGCTGGCCATATATATGCAAATCGATTAATTAAAGAATTAACATTCCCTTTAATAGCCTTAGTTGTATCCGGAGGACATACAGAATTGGTTTATATGAAAGAACATGGACACTTCGAAGTAATAGGTGAAACGTTGGATGATGCTGCAGGTGAGGCATATGACAAGGTTGCTAGAACAATTGGTCTTCCATATCCGGGAGGTCCTCATATTGATCGTCTAGCCCATGAGGGACAGGCGAATATTGATCTACCGAGAGCATGGCTTGGTGAAGGCTCTTTTGACTTTAGCTTTAGTGGTCTTAAGTCAGCGGTTATTAATACTTTACACAATGCTAAGCAAAAAGGCCTCGAGCTTGATCCAAAGGATGTTGCTGCGAGTTTTCAAGCAAGTGTTGTAGATGTATTAGTAACAAAAACTGCCCAAGCTGTGGATAAATATAAAGTAAAGCAATTATTATTAGCAGGTGGAGTAGCAGCAAATAAAGGTCTACGAGCTGCATTAGAAAAAGAATTCTCTAGTAAAGAAGAGGTAGAGTTAATTATTCCGCCGTTATCGCTATGTACGGATAATGCAGCAATGATTGCTGCAGCTGGAAGTATTTTATTTGAAAAGGGCATTAGAAGTGATTTAGCACTTAATGCTAACCCCGGTCTAGAGCTACATTCATATTAAACATAAAAAATAGGACAGAACTGAATGAGGTTCTGTCCTATTTTTCGTTATTTTTCGACAAAATTATTGTTTTTCAAAGTAAATTAGTCAAAGTTCATTGAAATTAGTTTTAAAATAAAGTTATCCACAGGATGTTCACTGTTTTTTGTAGAATTGTGTAAAGTTAGTAAAAATGCTGTCAAATCAACGAAAAACGCTATGTGTATAACTTGGATAAATAAACCTAATTTTGTGGATAATGTGCATAAGTCTGTTGATATGTTGAAAATACAGGATTTTTCATGTGGATAAAAGAGTGGATTGTGCATAACATTTTTTTTATCTATTGGGGTTGTGAAGAAGTTTGTCGAATTCAATTCTCTTTCACTTTGAGATAAGGTAAGAGAACGAAGCAACGAGTGGACAAATTGACGCAACAAAAAAACAGCGAAAAGTTCGCTGTTTTAATGTAATTGTTCCCATTCAGTCATTAGTTGTTCTAACTCAGAATTCAGCTGTTCATTTTCTGTATTAATTTTTTGTACTTGCTCATGATCTTGATATACAGATGGATCACAAAGCAGGGCCTCATTCTCTTCGATTTTCTCTTCAATCTCACTAATGCTTTGCTCGATTTCCTCAATTCTTCGTTGCTTTTGTCGTTCGAGCTTCTTAAGTTCTTTTTCCTGCTGATAGTTACGTTTTCCTTCTGAAGTGATAGAACTGCTTTTTTGAGAAATATCCTCTTGTTCTTCTTTCTCAAGTCTTTCAAACTCTAATTTTTCTTCTTTTTTTGTAATAAAATAATCATAGTCACCTAAGTATTCGGTTATAGTATGACTTGATAATTCAAAGACTTTTGTCGCAATGCGATTTATAAAGTAACGATCATGTGAAACAAATAGGATGGTACCAGGGAAATCGATCAAAGCATTTTCCAAAATTTCTTTACTATCTAAATCAAGATGGTTTGTTGGTTCATCAAGAATAAGGAAATTCGCTTTTTGCAGCATAAGCTTAGAAAGGGCTAATCTTGCTTTTTCTCCACCGCTTAGTGTTGAAACAGGCTTTAGTACATCATCACCTGAAAATAGAAAGTTACCAAGAACAGTTCGAATTTCTTTTTCCGTTTTCTGTGGATATTCATCCCAAAGCTCGTCCAACACGCGCTTATTTGATGTTAAATCAGCCTGCTGTTGATCATAATAACCAATTTGTACATGTGATCCTAAAGAAAAGCTACCAGTTAATGCATCAAGCTTTTGGACAATCGACTTTAACAAGGTTGACTTTCCAATACCATTTGGACCAACAAGGGCTATACTATCACCTCTTGAAATCGAAAAAGAAATATTTGAAATGATAGGATGTAGTTTGTCATAGGAAACAGAGATATCTGATGCTTTTAACACATCATTTCCACTTTGTCTTTCAATATCAAACTGAAAGCTTGCTGATTTTTCATCTCCAAGGGGTTTACTCATGAGCTCCATTTTCTCCAGCTTTTTTCTGCGGCTTTGTGCAAGCTTTGTTGTGGAGGCTCTGGCTAAATTACGTTGAATAAAATCCTTGAGTTTAGCGACTTCTTCTTGCTGTCTTTCAAAGCTTTTTACTTCTTTTTCATAGTTTTCAGCTTTTTGTTGTAAGTAGCTGCTATAATTTCCAATATACCTAATGCTCGTTTTTCTGCTAATTTCATAAACCTGAGTGACAATTTTATCGAGGAAATATCGATCATGTGAAACAATCAATACAGCACCAGGATAGTTTTGTAGGTATT
Organism: Metabacillus schmidteae; assembly: GCF_903166545.1. Classification (NCBI taxonomy): domain Bacteria; kingdom Bacillati; phylum Bacillota; class Bacilli; order Caryophanales; family Bacillaceae; genus Metabacillus; species Metabacillus schmidteae. The sequence continues at coordinate 570,290 of NZ_CAESCH010000001.1, forward strand.
GTTCTAACCAAGTTAAGGTTTCGATATCAAGGTGGTTTGTCGGCTCATCCAAAATCAAAAGATCTGGTTTCGTTAACAACAACTTACCCAAGGCTAATCGTGTTTTTTGGCCACCACTTAAAGAAGAAATTTTCGTTTCCGGATCAAAGTTGCTGAATCCTAATCCATGAAGGACGGAACGAATATCGGCTTCATACTGATAACCGCCTTCCTCTTTAAATTTCACTTGAAGTGTATCGTATTCTTTTAAAAGTTGTTCAAACCTTTGAGCTTCACTATTAGGATCAACAGTTGCCATTCGTTGCTCAAGTGTCCGCATCTCTTCTTCCATTGATTTTAAATGCTTAAAAACTAAATTCATCTCAAGCCAAATTGATAATTGTGATTCTAATCCAGTATCCTGGGCCAAATAACCAATAGAAACATCCTTCGGTTTTATAATCTCACCGGAATCATAAGATATGGCACCAGAGATTATTTTTAAAAGAGTTGATTTCCCAGCCCCATTTCGGCCAACGAGAGCAATTTTATCTCTTGTTTGTACTTCCAGCTTAATATTCGATAAAATAGGTTCAGCACCGAAATATTTACTAAGCTGATTTATCTGTAACAATATCATTGTTTTTCACCTCTACTAATGCTTTTAGTGTAGCGTAATAAGACCCTTATAGGCAACAGTGACAGGTTCTAATTGGAAAATTCAGTGGAAAAAGTCTTTCATAAGGAGGATGAAAGACAAAAGTCAGCGAGATCCCGAGGGAAGTGTCTTTCATAAGGAAGATCAAAGACAAAAGTCAAGGAGATCCCGAGAAAAACGTCCTTCATAAGTAAAACAAATCCAAATCTATTAAATATCACAATAAAGACAGATACAAAAAAATAGTGTATAGTCTAGGTATAAGGGGAACTGTATATGTCAGAGTTTACTCATTTTAATGAACAAGGCAGAGCGAAAATGGTTGATATTTCTGCTAAAGAAGAAACAGTTAGAACAGCTCATGCTAAAACAAGCATAACTGTCACCGAAGAAGTTTATAAGAAAATCACGAATCATGAGATTGGCAAGGGTGATGTTTTATCTGTTGCTCAAATAGCGGGGATTATGGCTGCTAAACAAACATCAAATGTTATTCCGATGTGTCATCCAATTTCAATTAAAGGTGTAAATGTTGAATTTGATTGGAAAGTAAATGAACCTAATTACACATTATGTATTTCTGTTACTGTCAAAACAAAAGGAAGTACAGGTGTTGAAATGGAAGCGTTAACCGCTGCAAGCATTACAGCACTGACTGTTTATGACATGTGTAAAGCCGTTGACAAAGGTATGATCATAGGGGAAACCTATTTAGTTGAAAAAACGGGTGGTAAAAGCTGTGATTTTTTAAGAAAAGAAAGATGACAATAATATGTGAGAAATATTATTGTTTGTTTGTGTGAATGTGAGGGATCAGATTGAATATAGACCAAACGAAAATACCACAGGCAACTGCTAAGAGATTGCCTTTATATTACCGTTTTTTAAAAAATTTACACTCATCAGGGAAGCAGCGTGTTTCTTCGGCTGAGCTAAGTGATGCTGTGAAGGTAGATTCTGCTACGATTCGAAGAGATTTCTCATATTTTGGAGCATTAGGAAAAAAAGGATATGGTTATAATGTGAATTATTTGTTATCCTTTTTTAGAAAAACACTAGATCAAGATGAAACAACAAAGGTATGTTTAATTGGAGTAGGTAACTTAGGTACTGCTTTCCTACATTATAATTTTACAAAGAATAATAATACTGTGATTTCTTTGGCATTTGATGTAGCGGAAGAAAAGGTTGGGACGGAAATTGGTGGAGTTCCTGTTATTCATTTAGATGATCTTGAAGCACAGCTTCCCGAGGATGTAACAGTGGCCATTTTAACAGTACCAGCTGCGGTTGCACAATCAATTACAGATCGTCTGGTTACAAAAGGAATTAAAGGAATCTTAAATTTTACACCGGCTAGAATTAATGTCCCTGATGATATTAGAATACATCATATTGATTTAGCGGTCGAACTTCAGTCACTTGTCTACTTTTTAAAGCATTATCCGAATGATGAAAAATAATAACAAACATAGGAGATGGATTTTATGCCAACAGTAGGTATCGGAAGCCTTTTATTAATCGTTTTTGTTGCACTCCTTATTTTTGGACCAAAGAAATTACCACAGTTAGGAAAAGCTGCCGGTAACACATTACGAGAGTTTAAAAATGCTACGAAAGGCTTAGCTGATGATGACGATGATGATCAAGATGCTAAGCAAAAGAATAAGGAAGAAGTTAAGTAAGATAGGATGAAACCCGATATGAGACAAGATGAAATGTCGGTCATTGAACATATAACAGAACTAAGAAAACGACTCGTTATTATTGTCGTTTTCTTTTTCATAGCTGTTATTGGCGGTTTTTTACTTTCAGGACCGATTATTAAATATTTACAGCATACTGATGAAGCAAAATCATTAACATTAAATTCATTTAATCTTACAGATCCATTAATGGTCTATATGAAATTTGCATTCATTATTGCCTTTGTTATTACATCGCCAATCATTTTATATCAGCTCTGGTCTTTTATTAGCCCAGGCTTACATGAAAAAGAAAGAAAAGTAACGTTAAGTTATATACCACTCTCAGTTTTTCTGTTCTTGTTAGGTCTGTCGTTTTCATACTTTATTCTTTTTCCATTTGTTATTGATTTTATGGAAAGAATTTCGAATGATCTGGATGTAAATCAGGTAATTGGTATTAATGAATACTTTACCTTTTTAATTCAATTAACGCTCCCATTTGGATTACTCTTTCAATTACCGGTTGTTATTATGTTCTTAACAAGATTAGGAATCGTTACACCGATGTTTTTATCAAAGGTACGTAAATATGCCTATTTTGTGTTATTAGTGATCGCAGCTCTTATAACACCTCCAGAATTAGCTTCACATTTAATGGTGTCTATACCTTTATTCATTTTATACGAAATTAGTATTTGGGTATCAAGATTAACCTATAGAAAATCGCAAAAATTAAGATTTGAAGAAGAAAATAAAAAATGAGACTACCGCTAGTCTCATTTTTTATTGTTCATTTTTTTGATTTTTCGAGATAAACGAAACATTCTAATGGCAACACCAATATCAAAGGTTGCAATGAGCATCAATAGAATTGTCGGGAAAGTGAAAATGCCATTTTTTGCACTGTTAATCGCTAAATAGATAAATATCAACCCCATGATCAAATAAAAAATAGCCATAGAGATAGGGTTTGTTCTCATGTTAAAAAGCCTCCAATTATAACCTGCAATTGCTCCATTTGTTCCATTTGCTCCATCATTTTCTCAATGTCGTCTCTGAAAACAGTTTGAATCACTACAACCATTGTGTTCATCGAAACATGTGCAAAGATGGGAACGAGAATACGCTTCGTTTTCACATAAAGAAAAGCAAAGGTAAAGCCCATAGAACCATACAATAATACATGCTGTGGTTCACCGTGTAAGAGAGAAAAGATGAGTGAACTTATCAATGCTGCAATAAAAAAGTTTGTTCTTGTATATAGTACGCCAAATAGGATTTTACGGAATATAATTTCCTCCAGAATCGGGCCTATAATAGATGTAACAAGTATAACTAATGGAAAGAGCTCAATCATATTTACAATTCTTTGGGTATTTTCAGAACCCGGATCCACCCCGAAAATATTGACCTCAATATTAGCAGCTAACCCTTGTACAAAAATAGCCATGAAGAACCCGATAATAGCCCAAGCAACGGATGCTCCAACAGAAGCCGGTTCCCCGCGAAAGCGGTTCTCTGCATGACGTTCATTTCTTAATAGATAAAGAATAATTAAGAGTGTAAGTGTAAAGCTAAAGATGGTCCAAAAGGCAAACCTCTCTGCATTAGTCTCCCCGATATTTAATATGTTCAATAACTGAATACCTAGATAACCTGTTAACTGGAGAATCATATAGGCAATAATAATAAACCAATAATGCTTTTTCATGTAAACCTCCTAAGTAAAGCACGAACTTTAGCCGTTTAATCACATGTCAGATTTTATTGTACCATACCCTATTGTCATCCTATGTATGATACCACTTAAGAATGAGACAAAATGGTGAAGTGTTCAATTTTGGTAGCGCACTCACCAAAAGTAGATAATTAATAGACAAGTTGGAAATTCTTATAAAAATTTTAAACTTCGTACTTGAAATTAAAAGAGAACTTATATATTATATTAATTGTGTTAGCACTCAAGGATAGTGAGTGCTAATAAAAAGGAAAAATAATCATTTATTCAAAGAATTTGAGGAGGTTGTTTCACTTGTTAAAGCCATTAGGTGATCGCGTTATTATCGAGTTAGTTGAATCAGAAGAAAAAACTGCTAGTGGTATTGTCCTTCCGGATAGTGCGAAAGAAAAACCACAAGAAGGTAAAGTAGTTGCTGTTGGTACAGGTCGTGTACTAGATAGCGGAGAGAAAGTAGCTCTAGAAGTAGCGGAAGGCGATCGTATTATCTTCTCAAAATATGCTGGTACTGAAGTGAAATATGAAGGTACTGAATACTTAATTTTACGTGAAAATGACATCTTAGCTGTTATTGGATAATAAACAGCCCACATAATAGATTACTTAAAAATTTGAGGAGGTCTTGTAATCATGGCAAAAGATATTAAATTTAGCGAAGAAGCTCGTCGTTCAATGCTTCGTGGTGTTGATGCTTTAGCAGATGCGGTAAAAGTAACATTAGGACCTAAAGGACGCAACGTAGTATTAGAAAAGAAATTCGGTTCTCCTTTAATCACTAACGATGGTGTAACAATTGCGAAAGAAATCGAATTAGAAGATGCTTTCGAAAACATGGGTGCTAAACTTGTTGCTGAAGTTGCAAGCAAAACAAACGATGTTGCTGGTGACGGTACAACAACTGCAACTGTATTAGCTCAAGCTATGATCCGTGAAGGATTAAAGAATGTAACTGCCGGCGCTAACCCAATGGTTGTTCGTAAAGGAATTGAAAAAGCAGTAGCTGTTGCATTAGAAGAGCTGCAAACTATTTCTAAACCAATCGAAGGTAAAGAATCTATCGCTCAAGTTGCTGCGATTTCTGCTGCTGACGAAGAAGTTGGTCAATTGATCGCTGAAGCAATGGAGCGCGTTGGTAACGATGGTGTTATCACAATCGAAGAATCTAAAGGTTTCTCTACTGAATTAGAAGTAGTTGAAGGTATGCAATTTGACCGTGGTTATGCATCTCCATACATGGTAACTGATTCTGACAAAATGGAAGCAGTTCTTGAAAACCCGTATGTATTAATCACAGACAAAAAAATCACAAACATTCAAGAAATCTTACCAGTGTTAGAGCAAGTTGTTCAACAAGGTAAGCCACTATTATTAATCGCTGAGGATGTAGAAGGTGAAGCTCTAGCAACTCTAGTAGTGAACAAACTTCGCGGAACATTCAATGCTGTTGCTGTTAAAGCACCTGGTTTCGGTGATCGTCGTAAAGCAATGCTAGAAGATATTGCGATCTTAACTGGCGGTGAAGTGATCACAGAAGACTTAGGATTAGACCTTAAATCAGCTACAATCGATCAATTAGGACGCGCTTCTAAAATTGTTGTAACAAAAGAAAACACAACAATCGTTGAAGGTGCTGGCCAACCTGATCAAATCTCAAGCCGTGTAGGCCAAATCCGTGCTCAAGTAGAAGAAACTACTTCTGAGTTCGATAAAGAAAAATTACAAGAGCGTTTAGCTAAATTATCTGGCGGTGTAGCAGTAATTAAAGTTGGTGCTGCAACTGAAACTGAATTAAAAGAGCGCAAACTACGTATTGAAGATGCTCTTAACTCTACTCGCGCTGCAGTAGAAGAAGGTATCGTTTCCGGTGGTGGTACTGCTCTAGTGAACGTATATAACAAAGTGGCTTCAATTCAAGAAGAGGGTGACACTCAAACAGGTGTTAACATCATCCTTCGTTCTCTTGAAGAGCCAGTTCGTCAAATTGCTCACAACGCTGGTCTTGAAGGATCTGTTATCGTTGAGCGCTTGAAAAACGAACAAGTTGGCGTAGGCTTTAACGCAGCAAACGGAACATGGGTAAACATGTTTGAAGCTGGTATCGTTGACCCAACTAAAGTTACTCGTTCTGCACTTCAAAACGCAGCTTCTGTAGCAGCTATGTTCTTAACAACTGAAGCTGTTATCGCTGACAAACCTGAAGAAGGTGGCGGCGGCATGCCAGATATGAGCGGCATGGGCGGCATGGGTGGAATGGGCGGCATGATGTAATGACCGCTCAACCCCTTGGTATATAAGGGTTTGAAGTGATTTTGCTAATAAATTGCTAACATAAAAGAGGCTTCTCAAAAGTTGATTCAACTTTTGAGAAGCTTTTTTGTGTTATATGTTCACCACATTCTCTCAGGTACAGGCTTACAGATCAACCCTTGTAATATGTATTAGATTTATACTGCGATATATATATATCATTTATTGAAAGAATGTACACTAAAGTATGGGGATTTTGTCAGTAGTAGGTTTTCAACAATAAGTCCAGTTTTAATGAATTTGAGAATCAAAGAAACTATGTTACAAATATAATGTTTGATTAAAGTAGGTTAGCCTTTTAAATGACTAACCTACAATCTTATTATTTGTTTTTTCTCCTTAACTAGGTATTCTCTATCAATTGCTTAAGGAGGTCTTTTAAACCAACCGTTATTAATCATTATTCTCGCAGCATCTTCTGCAAATAAACTAATGTCCTTTACTTGTTTTATATTTTGACTAGCAATATCCTTTCTAAAAGATAAAGCTAATGATCCCGTCTGAATTAGCTAAACCTGTAGCGGGAACAGAAGAAACAAGAAACATATACCATATAATGAGGGAGAATTTTTCATTTGGAAAATTCAACAAATTGTTATAAGTCCTTCATACTTAATGTGTTAAGATAAGTTAGCAATATATATTTGATATCAAAATAAACCAAGCACATTTGTTGAATAAGTAAGGTGAGATAATCAACAGACTTATTTATAAGTATTTAAAAAGTGGTTACCAATTAATTGGTAACCACTTTTCTGTTTTATTACTCAAAATAATATTTGGAGAGACTTAATAAATGGGTCTAGGTATCTGTCCCTACGTCGCTCGTAGAAAGGAAACAAGAGAACCGTCCATGCTTCCAAGAAAATTCAGAAAATTATGTTGACGCTTACCTTTTGATTCTATACAATAATAAACAAGTCATCTAGATGTATAGATGATATGAGGTGCAATGTGATTGATTATTATCCCCAGGAGGGTAAACATGAGTAACTATAATTCTCTTATTCCAAAGTACGTTCAAATTGCAGATAGTTTAAGAAAAAAAGTCGATGAAATGTACAAAGAAGGAAAAGAAAAATTTTTAAGTGATGATGAACTAATTAAAATGTTTGAAGTCTCTAGAATGACGATTCGTCAGGCGGTTCAATTGCTAGTGGAAGAAGGTCTTTTAAAGCGCATCCAAGGAAAAGGCACATTTATTGTTCGTAAAGATAAATTAAAAACAGATATAGCGAAATTGGATACTTTTTTTCAAGGGTGGTACTTAGAAAAAAACTTCCAAGTTAAGCTGCTATACCGGGGATCCGTACCTTGTCCAGAAGGGGTAGATGTAAAATTGGGGGTAAAACCCGGAGAAGAAGTTTATCAAGTAAAACGCTTACGTCTTTCAGAGGGGATCCCCATTGTTATCGATAACCGATATTTTTTAAAAAAGTATGGTGAACAAATTACTGATGAAGAATATGTTCAATATTCTTTTTCGCATTTATTTTTAAATAAGTTTAATATGGCCCTAACCGAAGGAGAAATTGAAATAGAAGCAGTTCTTGCTAGTCAAAGAATTTCAAAAGTTCTTGATGTTTCTGTAGGTTCTCCCATTTTATTTAGAAGTGTTGACTTAAAAGTAAAAAATGGGTGTGTTTTAACAGGTGATTCTTCCTATCGTGGAGACATGTACAAATACAAATCATTATTAACTTTAGAGTAAGAAAGAATAATAGATAAGAGGTGGTAGTCATATTGGCACTAAATTAATAGTTTCTCATTATTTTTGGAAGCGCTTTATCTTAGCTTAGGTGACTACACACTACATATAAAAAACTTAAGGATAAATAAGGAGGAGAAATGATGTTCTATTCCATTTTAATAATATTGGCTATAATCATTGCCATCTATCTGGGTGAAAAACTTGATATTAATACTGGTTTAGTAGCTTTAGCATTTGCTTATTTAATTGGTTGTTTTGTTTTGGGATACTATTCAATAAGTAAAATGATATTAAAAAACTCTTGACGTTTATATTCGATAAATTCGCTAATAGCAATTTGTAAACTTCGTAGTCGTAATTAGACATGCAAATTGCTAACATTTTGCTAACGCAATCCAGTAAAAAATAATAAAACCTCGTTAAAGATTTTACAGGAGGGATTTAGCAAAACCTTGATTTACCGCACTTTTGGCACACAAGTGTAAAGATATTACACACTCTCACCTTAGGGGTTGCATGATTTAATAACGCCCTCAAACCCTTGATATAATTGGGTTTTTGAATAAGTTGAGATTGAAATGCTAACATTTTGCTAGATAAATAAAAAGAAGCTTCTCATAAGTTTATTGAACTTGCGGGAAGCTTTTTTTCATTTATTGCGTAACGTGTAGGTGCACACTTTCGTATTATGATCAACTGGATAACCGATTCTATCCATAATTTGTTTGATAGCTAATATGTTCAATAATTGTTCAACGATGCCTAATTCTTTCTGGAGTTGGATTAGATCATTTCTTGGATTCTAAGTGTGTGAATTTTAATGTGTTTTAGTTGTTTAAAATTTATATGAGACATGGTTTATATTAGAAAAGGTCTTTCATCACTCAACCAACTGAGACCTTTTCTTTTTTATTAATCGCATGTGCTTATGGTTATCTCCACACTTAAAAGATATGGGCGATATGCCTCTTGCAAATATACTTAAAAACCTTCATATTTAAAGGAAGGAGGTGCGATATGCGACACGATATACAAGCAAATGAACGGGCATTTTCTTCCAAGGAGGTAGCGGAAGAAGTGGGAATTGCAACTCCCACAGTTCGAAAGTATGGACAAATTTTAGAGCGGAATGGATATGAGTTTTTAAAAGATGGGGACAGGCGTATCTTTGTTCAATCTGATATTAGAGCACTTATAGCGTTACGCGATACGGACAAGCCCCTGGACGATACAGCTAAAGAGCTTGTGGTTCAACAAAAAGAAAGATTAGAAACATCTGATGAAACAGACGTAGCGATAAACGATACATATGAAAATTTACCACACGACCCTAATCAAGTAAAAGAGGCCTTAAGGTTTTTAGTGAATGAGCTTGCAGCAGCACGTGAAATGAATGTCCAATTGACAAACGATATATCACAGCTTAAAACACACGTTTCCCAACTCCAACAAGACCATCATGTTATAAGTTCAAGCATTGCAAATTCAGCACAAAGAACCAATACTAAAATTGAAAAATTAACGGAACAACAAAACATCCATTACGAAGCATTACTGCAACATGAGAAACAAAGAAGTGAAAACTTACAAAAGGAAATACAAAATATGCGGGAGGAACAGAAAAAAGAATGGAGTTCACAAAACGATTTTAATAAACGCTTAGAAGTATCAATACAAAAACCTAAAGAAAAATGGGAATGGCTTTTCTCGTTATTTCGAAAATAAAGTGCAAATGATGATATTATTCTATTGCTATGTTTAGAAAAAGTAAAATAGATAGCTGAATTGGATCTTTTTTGTTGTATCGCTGGGTGATATACCTTGTAAATAAACTCGAAAGATTCATGTTTTAATAGAAATTGTGGATCGATATGCGATATATTATACAATCGATAACACGCCTTTTTTTTAAAACAGAAGTAGTGGGGATTCACCACTACTGTATGACAATATATTCATATCACCGGGCGATATGGATATGACTGTTTATAACATTATTACGTATCTGGGGTCGATATAGAGGTTGCAAATAAGTTATATTCCCAAGGTAATATAATCAAGAACAGAAATTCTTTTGTTCTGACAATTCGGACCTCTTATTTTTCAAATTCCAACAAATTCCCGGGAAATATCTACAAATTCCGTGTTGTATGTAATTTTTTGGGACAATGAACCTGTCCCCGTGTCCCAGGAGGTATTGGCTTATGGAGATGCAAACGAAAGATAATTTGGATTTTACGAATCAGTTGCCAAAGTGGGCGATTGGATGCCATATTGGGTTAATTTCGTTTTTCTTTTTACTAGGAATAGGTATGTTTGTTTTAACTGCCAAAGAAGTCTCAGAGACTGGGCTGGGCATCTCAATTCTTCTATTTGTGATTGGTGTTGTCTTTCTTGGGCTTTCGTGGTTTAGTTACAAAAATTTACGAAAGTATTTAGACTTCGTTATAAAAGTCCATGTTGGAGAAAAAGGTTATGATTATTACGCAAAAGACAAGAAGAAAGCTATAGAACACGAAATTTTCCTGCCTTATGAAAATATGAAATATATATTAATCGGGATGGACTATCGACTTAAGGCAAAGTACAAATATAGTGTTCATTATGATCGGGCGAAACTTATTACAGTACGGTCGGCAAAAATATTAATCTGTGGTGTTAGTACCCATAATCGATTAGAGGTTACAAGTTTTTCTCACTGGGATCAAGAATCACTTTATAAATGGATTGATGTATTTCAAAAGCACGGGGTGGATATATTCCATACAGATAAAGCCTTAACAGCAACCCCCAACAATCCAGAAGTTATTGAATCAATTCCAAAGAAGAGGTTTGAGGGAACACTTTCTTTTGAAATAGGTTCAGAGGCAGACGGTTTGGATAATATTTTTTTAACGGAAAAACAGCAAGGATTGGTTGAGGGAAAAGAGGGAAGAGGAAGAAAGAATGGCTTTTATTTTACACTTCTTTTATCTCTTTCACAGATCATCATGATTTGCTTTTGGTTTCCTTATTGGGAAATAGAGGATAAGTCCTTCAGTGATAGTTCCGGGGAATTTATTGCTCTTTTATTCACTCTTCTTTCGCAGTTTTTTATCTATATGAAAATGCGTAAGATCAAATGGTATGAGCCGATACGAGATAGTATCGTCATATATATTGGCATGCTGATTGGCAGCAAGCTTGCACCAGATGAGAGAACGACCTTTCAATTCGCAGTCCAGGGTTATGCACTTATGACAATCTGTTCATTTTTGTTTCTATATTATGGTGTGAAATTATATTCTAGGTTTAAAAAAATTAGAGAAATCTGAAAATTATCAGAGGCTTCTCATAAGTTGACCAAACTTGTGGGAAGTTTTTTTAGCGTTTATGAAATTATAAAATTCTTTAACTGTGGCTCTTCTGCCCGAGGATGATTAAGGAGTTTGCGCTTTAGTTCTTGCATAGCATTTAGGTGTATAATTTTGCGATCTTTTGTTCCAGCCATACATCTGAAGAATTGTATAAGAATCGCCAACTAAAAATTGGAAAATATATATCGACTTTTTTTAATTACAAAAACCACCCTATAACCTTCAAGTACTATAATAAACTTGGACAAACTTCACCAAGTGAAGTTATATTTGGGGGCGACATCTTTGATTATCACACTCACTATGTTTCTAATGGGAATATTATTAGGTTTTATTGGGGCCGGTGGATCTGGTTTTATTATTGCTCTTTTAACCGTTGTTTTTGGAGTGCCGATTCACACAGCATTGGGTACATCTCTTGCGGCTATGGTGTTTACCACTTTATCTGGGGCTTACAGCCATTTCCGACAAGGAAATATTGATGTGAAAACAGGAATAACTGTAGGGATCTTTGGGGCGATTATGTCTTTTCTAGGGTCTAAGATTGCCGTATGGATTCCTGTCAATTCTCTCCATTGGCTTACAGCTGGAATGCTGTTCCTTTCTGCTGTTATGCTTTTGATCCGCCTGTTTTTAGTAGGTAGGCTAAAAGAAACAAACAAGAGGGAAAATAAATTCTCTGGCAGCTTTCTCGTTAGTGCAGCTTTTGTTGGAATTGTAACTGGTTTATTTTCAGGTACATTTGGTATTGGATCTGCTCCATTCATCCAGCTTGGACTTTTAGTTGTGATAGGTCTTTCTGTACAAAAATCAGTAGGCACAACGATGCTGGTTATTCTTCCTATCGCTATTGCGGGAGGGATAGGCTACTATTTTGAAGGCTACTTTGATGTCTTACTTTTCATCCAGGTACTGGCTGGAACAATGATTGGTTCTTATATTGGAGCTAAATTTACCAACAAAGTTCCACTGCCGATTTTAAAAAGTGCTATGGTGTTTACTCCAATAATGGCGGGTGTCATTTTGCTAATTCAATGATTACTGATTAAGACATTAGAGCCTTTCTGATTTGTTTAGTTACAAAAAAGCTAATTAAGTTAAATAACCTAGTGGAAAAAAGCAAATATTATTAACATAGAAATTAAAGCTATTTATTTTTTTACCTATAAAATTAGTACTCTAATATAGAAAGAAGGATCTACCACCATGAACGTACCTGAGAATGCCATTATTACAACATTAAAAGGTAAAGAAATTCTCTCTAATCCCTTTTTAAATAAAGGAACGGCTTTTACAAAAGAGGAAAGGGAGGATCTCGGACTCGATGGTCTCCTGCCGCCACAAGTGCTTACCCTTGATGAGCAGGTAAACAGAGCCTATGAGCAGTATTCGATGCGGACTACGGATCTTTTCAAAAACGGTTTGCTTTATGATTTATATAACCGTAATGTCGTCTTGTTTTACCGACTTTTAAAAGAACACTTAGCAGAAATGCTCCCGATCATCTACACTCCTACTGTCGGTGATGCGATCCAATCATACTCTCATAGCTACCGCCGTCCGGGTGGATTATATCTTTCTATTGATGATCCGGAAGGAGTGGAAAAGGCTTTTCATAATCTTGGCTATTCCAAAAATGACATTGACTTAATCGTTGTCACTGATTCTGAAAGCATCCTTGGTATTGGGGATCAAGGTGTAGGCGGTATTAATATTGCGATCGGTAAGCTGGCAGTATATACAGCGGCTGCCGGTATAGATCCAAGCCGTGTATTGCCAATTGTGTTGGATGTTGGGACGAACAATCAGTCTTTAATTGACGACCCTATCTATATTGGTAACAAATTCGCACGTGTCCGTGGTGAACAATATGATGAATTTATTGATTTATTCGTTGACACGGCAAGAAAGTTTTTCCCGGAGGTACTTCTTCATTGGGAGGACCTTGGCAACGTAAATGCACGGAACATCATGGATAAATATGGTGACAAAATCCTTACCTTTAACGATGATATCCAGGGAACAGGTGCTGTTACACTTGCTGGTATTATGTCTGCACTAAAAGTAACAGGGGAATCCCTCAAGGACCAGCGTATCGTTGTCTTCGGCCCAGGGGCTGCTGGTATCGGTAATGCTGACCAAATCGCAGATGCCATGATTCTTGAAGGGCTAACGAAAGAAGAAGCATATGACCGGTTCTGGGCTATTGACTATCGGGGATTACTAACAGATGAAACACCGGATGTTCTAAAATTCCAAAAGTCTTATGTGAGAAAGTTAGATGAAGTCAAGAACTGGGATAGAAACGAGGATGGGATTATTTCATTAATGGAAGTAGTACAGAGGGTAAAGCCAACCATCCTAATCGGTACTTCAGGACAAGCTGGTGCCTTCAATGAGAAAATAGTGAAAGAAATGGCCAAACACGTTGAGCGTCCAATTATTATGCCTATGTCTAATCCAACTTCTCTAGCAGAGGCAGTGCCTGAAAATCTAATCAATTGGACAGAGGGAAAGGCTTTAATTGCAACAGGAAGTCCATTTGCGGATGTGGAATATAAAGGTGTTACCTATGAAATTGGCCAATCGAATAATGCCTTTGTATTTCCTGGTCTAGGGCTAGGAGCAATTGTTGCAAAAGCTGAAATGATCTCAAAAGGAATGTTTGCAGCAGCAGCAAACGCTGTTGCACAGATGTGTGATAGCAGCCAACCAGGTGCATCACTGCTTCCATCGATTGAAAAATTGCATGATGTATCGATCTATGTTGCAGTTGAAGTAGCTAAGGCTGCGATAGAGGAAGGGATTGCAAAAGCGGAAATTACGGATGTTGCAAAAGCTGTGGTAGATGCCGTGTGGGAGCCTGAGTATAAAGAGATTAAGAGTGTCGGCAATTGGGCAAGAATTTAGGGCCGTTTATGGCAGATTAGAAAAAAATGCACCAGTCTCAGGTTTTTAGTGGAGGCTTTTCATAAGGTAACCAAACTTATGAGAAGCTTCTTTTTTTATACTATCAGAACAAGAAAGAAATTTTAAATGAATGGAACTTACCTCAATTTAATTCGTATATATAAGGTATTAAAGGAGATTTATTAACATGATCGTGAAAGGGGAGAGGGCCATGGTAGGATTTTTTATAGGGTTTATTGTGATAGGAATCTTTGTCCTGCTGGGAAGTACGTTGTTTGCAGGAGGAAAGAAAAAGTCATTAAGGAATGACCCTATCCCAGAACAGCTTGGTGTGCAGGTAGGGGAAGGGATCTCGATAGTGAATAAGCTCAATCAGTCCTTATCAAACTCTTACATAGACAATGTGAAAAACCGGGTCCTACAAAGTCATCCGAAATGGAAGGATCATGAGTTCGACTGGGGAATGTTTGAATTAAAACGTTACTTCATGATGAATAGTATGTTAAAATCAGTCCCGATGTTTAGTCATCATGTAGATGAGATTTGGCATGAAATGCTTATGTTTACTAGGGACTATGAGAAGTTTTCAAAGGATTTTTACAACGATACACTACATCACACACCTAACATGGATAGTACACCAATTCCGGGGGAACGAGCATTTTTTGATTGGGTGTATATTAGTTTATTTGAAGTGACTGAGAACAGTAGAGCCATCTGGGGGAGATTTTTACAGAACCCCATTAAGCGTGAAATACTAGAGGATTTCCGTTTATTATCTGAAGATGATTTACTATCAAAATACTTTAGAAAAAATGAAGAATGGCTGGAAGTGAAGAGATATTTGATTCTTAAAATGAAAAATGAAATTTATGAGGCTGAGCAGCAAAACACAAACTCAAAGAAGTTTGCTTCACATACATCGTCAAGTGACACTAACGTTTATTTATATGCAGCGGGAGCAGCTGTTTTTTATTCAATATACAATGAAAATGAATTTGATGAGCATATGAGTGAGGTCGTTCCTGAAGAATATCAAAAAGGTACTCCGTACAGTGGAGGATCTACTTGTTCAGGCTTTGCTTGTAGCAGTGATTCAGGTGATTCAAGTGGTGGTGGAGATTCAGGAGGTTCCAGTTGTTCCAGTTGTGGAGGTGGGTGCAGTAGTTAAATAAAGAAAAACAGAATTCGGGTTTGGTTTTTTGTTTAGAGTGCTCCTTTATTAAGTCATCTGAAAAAAAGAACACAATTAGTCAGAAAGACAAATTGTGTTCTTTTAACGAAAAATAGTTATCAAACTTAACTACTAGGCAACCAAGTTTTTGTTAAGTTCAGGCTGATGCTGTTTTTCACTTTTCATAATTAACGCACCAATGGTAACAAATAGAAACCAACCTTCCTTAGTGAAGATGGAATAGACTCCATTCTATAAAACCCTCTCATCAGCTGAGAGGGTTCTTTATATTTTTGAATGTTCATTTGAGTCAAAATATTCAATCATGTATGATTAATAGTAATATCTCAAACTATGTTATTTTAATACAGTTCATCACATGTAAAATGGAGGTCGATATGAAAGTTCAGTTTACATTACAAACAAAAATTCTAGGTTTCATTTTCTTTCTCATTTTACTTGTTGTTGGTGTCCTAACAGCTACGTTTGCTTTTAATGAATCAAAAGAGGATGTAAAACAGGCTGAAGAATTAGCACTTCAAACAGCCCAATCCCTTTCGTTTATGCCTGCGGTACAGGATGCTTTTCGGGAGCAAATTAACAATAAGCAAAGTTTAAATTTGGTTATTAATAAGATGACTGATCAAGTAGATGCGTCAAGGATTTTTATTGAAGATCGAAAAAAGAACATAATAGCTGGCGGAGAGCCTCTTTATCAATTTCAAGACACATATAAAGCACTTGTATTCGGGAGTTTTTATGTTACTCATGTAGGAGAAGGAGAGAATGAGGTTTTAAGAGGAATTGCTCCAATCATTATTGATTACGGAGATTATACAAAAGTCGAAGGGGCCGTAGTTGTTGAATTTCAGATGATAAAAATTCGTGAGCGTATTACCAAGGATGTAAAAGAAATGGTTATTACTTCTGGAGTCGTATTACTTATAGGGATTATTGGAAGTGCTGTTCTTGCGCGGAATATTCGCAAAGATACTCTTGGGCTGGAACCTTATGAAATCGCTTTATTATTTAGGGAAAGAAATGCAATCTTACAATCTGTCAAAGAAGGTATTATTGCTATTGATCAATACAGCAGAGTTACGATGATGAATAAATCAGCTCAACAAATTTTAGACATTTCAAGCCGGGAAGATGCCCAAACGATTAGTGAAATGATTACGTCTGATCAAATTTTAAAACTAATGGAATCAAAAAGAGATGTCATAAATGAGGAAGTGCAGTACAAGGATAGAACCATTATTGTCAATACACAGCCGGTCTTAGAGGATGGAAAAAGGGTAGGAACAGTTGCCACCTTTAGGGATAAGACTGAAATGAAAAAGATGGTTGATGCGTTTTCTGAGGTGAAGCAGTATTCAGAAGATTTACGGGCGCAGGCACATGAGTTTACAAATAAACTATATGTCATATTAGGATTAATCCAACTTGGCAAAAAGGAGGAAGCAATCCAGCTTATCCAAGAAGAAACAAAGTCACAAGAACAACATACCGAGCTTATTTTCAACAATATACAAGATGAGAAAATCCAAGCCATTTTATTAGGGAAGCTTGCGAAAGCATCTGAAAAGAAAATTACCTTTCATATTGAAGAAGAAAGTTCATTATCAACTCTATCAGAAAAATTTCGGCTTGCTCCCTTAATCATTATTTTAGGAAATATATTAGATAATGCATTTGATGCAGCTGCTGATAGTGAAGAAAAAAGAGTTTCCTTTTTTGTAACCGATTTTGGGAAAGATGTTTTGTTTGAGGTAACAGATAGTGGGATGGGTATTCCAGAAGGTATGGAAGAAGCCATTTTCCAAAAAGGTGTATCACTTAAGGGAGAAAAAAGAGGGTATGGCCTTGCAAATGTAAAAGATGAAGTTGAACTTCTTGGCGGCTCGATTGAATTAACACGTACAGAAGATGAGGGTACCGTATTTACTGTATTTTTACCAAAGTAATAGAAAAAGAGGGGGAGCATAGGGTGATCAACGTAATTATAGCTGAGGACGACTTTCGTGTTGCACAAATTCATGAGGGATATTTGGCAGAAGTGAACCAGATGAATTTAATAGGAAAAGCAAGCAATGCGAAAGAAACGTTTGAATTACTGGAGAAATTGGAAGTAGACTTAGTTTTATTAGATGTGTACATGCCTGACCAGCTTGGCACAGAGCTTTTAGCAGAAATTAGAGAAAACTATCCTGAAGTTGACATTATGATGATTACAGCAGCAACAGATAGGGCATTTGTAAATAAGGCGTTAAACTACGGGGTAGAGCATTACCTAGTAAAGCCAATTACCATTGAACGATTTAAAGAGGTGATGGATCAATATAAAAAGAAAAAAGAGCTATTGAAGTCTGTTACAGACGTAAACCAGGACCTTCTTGATCATCTGTTTGGATCAGGTGATAAGCAAGTTGAAAAGCCGTTGCTTCCATCAGGTATTGATTATGTCACCCTAAAAAAAGTAAAAGAAATCATTAAACTTGAATCCGATGGAATAACATCAGAAAAAGTCGGCAAAAAAATGGGTGCATCAAGGACAACAGCAAGGAGATATCTTGAATATTTAGTTGGGACTGGTGAAGCTATCTCTGAGCATGTATATGGAATTGTCGGAAGGCCAGAGAGACGCTACTACTCAAGAAAGGCAGAGTAGTAGTGTCTCTCTGCTGTTTTGTGAACAATATGAACAAAACTAAATTTAATTTTTTTATTACCCAATATTTTGTAAACGTTTACATTGGTATGCTTGGAAGATACGATATTCATAGATAAAGAAACACATATTTATCGAAGAGGGTAGGCTAGTAAAAATCGTTTAAAGGGGTGTTAGTTATTATGAAAAAAATAGGAATTTTACTTTTATTGATGGCGATTTTAACAGCATGTTCAAATTCGGCCTCAGGAAACAAGGAATTTCCAAATGAAAATATTGAAATCGTTGCTCCTGCATCACCAGGTGGTGGATGGGATTTAACAGCCAGATCGATTCAACAAGGTTTAAAGGATAATAATCTAGTAGACAGCAATATTAATGTAATGAATAAACCTGGCGGCGGGGGAGAAGTAGGCTGGAAATACTTAGAGTCTAAGGATGCTCATTACTTAGCTGTTAATTCAAGCTTACTTCTTACAAACAACTTACTAGGTCAAAGTCAGTTAACACATAAGCAATTTACTCCAATTGCAACTCTTGCAACTGAATGGATCTCGATTGCAGTTCCAGTTGATTCTGAATTTAAATCAGCTGAAGAAGTAATGGAAAAATTAAAAGAAGATCCAAAGTCATTAAAAATTGGAGTAGGTCCAGCACTAGGGAATAACGACCATCTATCTTTTGTTCAAGCCTTTAGTGAATACGGTGGAGATCCTTCTCAACTTGATTTTCTTGTATATGAAGGTGGCGGAGACGTTGTAACAGCATTACTAGGCAACCACGTAGATGTTATAACGACTGCATTATCTGAAGTAAAAGACCAACATTTAGCAGGAAAGCTTAAAATACTAGCTGTTTCATCTGAGGGAAGAGTAGAAGAGCTTGATGATGTTCCAACTTGGCAAGAGCAAGGAGTTGATATGGTTTTCCCACATTGGAGAGGAATTATGGGACCGCCTGATATGACAGAAGAAGAAATTGCATACTGGGATAAAAAAATTGGGGAATTAGTAAAAACAGAAGAATGGCAAAAAGTCCTTGAAAATAATGATTGGGACGATTTCTATAAAAATAGTTCAGAAACTAAAAGTTTCTTAGAGGAACAAGAGAAAACATATACAGAATTGGTTAATAATTCCGGGCTTGTTAATTAAAGACTGATTGAAAAAAGAAATAAAGTTAACCTTCCTTCTAAAGGGAAGGTTAACTTTTCATCAGTAGTGATACTTAGCTAAGTGCCTTAGATGAAGTATAGAAAGGGGCGATTCCTAATGAAAATCATTAAAATGGGTATGCCGATATTTTTAATTTTATTAAGCTGCCTTTTTTTAGCTGGATCTTTCAATCTGCCAAAAGCAAATTTGGGTAATCCAAATGGTCCTCTTTATTTTCCAATCGGATTAAGCTGTCTGTTGTTGATTTTTAGCATTTTGTATTTATTTCAGGAACTTAAAACAGTAAATAAAGAAAATAAGAAAATAACACTAATGCTTGCTGGGCGAACTCCAAAACTTATTGGGCTTACTGTTTTGTTAGGAGTAGGATATGCGTTTATTTTCGAGGTTATTGGATTTTTATTTTCAACAGTCCTATTCTTAGGTGCACTTTTATTTGTCGTGAATGGTAAACAAAAGTGGAAAGTAAATGTTATCGTAACGGTTTGTTTCTCATTTTTATCCTGGTATGCATTTAGTGTGTTACTAGGTGTCAGCTTACCTTAGGAGGTGAATCGAATGGATATGAATAATTTTCTCGAAGGATTAATGACATCTTTAGAGCCGATGAATATATTATGGGTTATTATTGGAGGGTTTTTAGGAACAATCGTAGGGATGTTACCGGGACTTGGACCAGCAACAGCTGTAGCGGTGTTGATACCTATTACATTTGGAATGGAGCCGATCAGTGCGATTATCCTAATGGCTGCGATTTACTATGGTGCCATGTATGGTGGATCGAGAAGTTCAATTTTATTAAATACACCTGGTGATGGATCAGCAATTGCTGCAACCTTTGATGGATATCCTATGGCTCAAAAGGGTCAAGCTGGTGAAGCAATGGCCATTTCAGCAGTAGCCTCCTTTATTGGTGGAATTATGGCTGTTATCGGATTTATTTTCCTTGCCGAGCCACTTGCAAACTTTGCCTTGAAATTTGGACCAGCAGAATATTTTCTTTTAATGCTTCTCACTCTTTCTGCAATTGTATCACTCTCAATTGGTAAAATGATTAAAGGTTTTTTGGCCATGTCACTTGGTCTATTATTAAGTACAGTTGGAATTGATACACAAACGGGTGTATACCGATTTACACTGGGAATACCACATTTCAGTGAAGGAATTGATTTCTTAATCGTGATTATCGGGGTTTATGCAATTGGTGAGGTATTGTACAATTTCCTTACAATTGATCACCTTAAGAAGGAAAAGAAAAAGGTCGGGAAAATTTGGTTTAGCAAAGAGCAATGGAAACGGTCATTGTGGCCAATTCTAAGATCCGGACCACTTGGATTTATTATAGGAGTTCTGCCAGGAGCGGGTGGATCCATTGCTTCAATGATTAGTTATTCTACGGAAAAGCAAATGTCTAAAAAGTCGGATGAATTTGGTAAGGGTGCTGTAGAAGGACTTGCTGCACCGGAGTCTGCTAATAATGCCGCATCTGTAGGAGCGATGATCCCATTATTAACAATGGGTATCCCAGGATCCGGTACAACAGCTGTCATGCTAGGAGCACTTATTATGCTCGGAATTAAACCGGGCCCACTTCTATTCGAAAACGACCCTACAACTGTTTGGTCTCTAATTAATAGTATGTTTATTGGGAATATCGCCTTAGTCATTATTAATATTTTACTAGTTGGTGTCCTTGTGAAAATACTTGATACACCAGCAAAAGTACTTTATCCAATTATCGTGTTACTAGCTTTCATTGGGACATATACACTAAGTTACAGTGCTATTGATTTCTTCTTACTGCTAGTTTTCGGACTATTTGGGCTTATGCTTAAAGTTCTAGACTTCCCGATTGCACCTCTTGTTTTGGCTTTAATTGTTGGAGCGGACATGGAGCAAAATTTCCGAAAGGCAGTATTATCATCTGATGGAAGTATGGATATCTTCCTCGCCTCACCAATTTCTATAACTCTTATCTTCTTAACGATCTTATCCATTAGCTATCCAGCTATTGTGAAATTCTTTCAAAGACGTAAAGAGAGAAAAGGTATAAATATTAATATGTAATTGAAAATCCGGTGTTATTCTTGTTTTTTAGCAGAATAACACCGGATTTTTGTTCTGTGAAAAGCTTTTTTATTTTTAAATAGATAATAAATTAACATATATTCACATTTATTCCTATAAACCTTACTCCTTATTGTTACTATATTTTAGGTAATATTCATCTTTTATATTGACTAGATTACTTAGTATGCTAGAATAGAATTTATATTTTGAAAATTTAAATATCTTTCTTATTAAGAGAGGTTGAGGGACTGACCCGATGAAACCTCGGCAACCGGCAGGAATTTTGATGCACGGTGCCAATTTCAGAGGATGATGTTCCGGAGATGAGAAGCAATGTGTAAAGCTGATGTCAGCTTGCATGTAAGCCCTGTTCTCTTCAGAACATGGCTTTTTTAACTTTACTTTAATAAAGGGGGGATTTAAGTGTTTATTGCGTTAATGATTTGGGTTGGCACAATGGTTTTTTCTTTTCTCTTAGGCACATACCTTTGCTACAAAATAGAAAAGTCAGGTGTCAAACGATGGGGCGCTACTGGAAAGCTTTATAAGTATAAATAAGGATAAAGAGGAGCTAAAACAACATGATGTACCTAATCGTACTTAGTTTTTATTTGCTTTTTATTGTATGGTCAAGCATTAAGAGTTTAAAAAATACAGAATCCATTTCTGATTTTACGACAGGTGGGCACAGAATGGGCTTACTTATCGGGATTGGTACAACCACTGCTACATGGGTAAGTGTTGCGTCTGTTCTAGGAGTACCTGGCTATCTGTATAGTTCTGGGGTAGCTGCTATTATCGGATGGGTTGCTGGTTGGTGTTTAGGTGGAGCGTTAATTCCACTTGTTGCATACAAAATTAGAAGACCGGAGACTCCTGTTCGGACCTTTCCGGAGTATATTCATCTTAGATATGAACCACATAAGAAAAATAGCCCGTTAAGGATGATTGTCGGAATTTTAATGACAATTGGTTACTTCTTATTAGTTCATATTCAGGTTAACGGCTTTGGTATTGTGTTTGCTTCTATAACCGGAATTGATTATAAAATTGCTATTTTTGCCTTTTTAATATTCTTAATTTTTACAAGTATAGGTGGATTCTGGTCTGTGGCAGCAACTGATACGCTAAATACAGTGCTAATTGTCATTGGTATGATTTTAGGAAGTGGTGCTGTTTTGGTGGCAACGGGGGGAATGGATAATATTTTAGATAAACTTGCTACAACAACTGCTCCGACTTATGTAGGTGGAGAACCGTTGGAATCAGGTATTCTTCTTTCACCACTCGGAACCTTTAGTTTAAGTGCACTTATCTCTATTTTTATTTCTAATTCTTTAGGTTCTCCTGCTTCTCCTCATTGGGTTGGCCGGATGTTGGCACCTAAGAATACAAAAGTAGCTATTCTACAAGTGATGGGTACAATTGGTGTATTAATTTTTATTATGGGTCCTTTAATTATTATGGGTCTGGGAGCAAAAACTTTATTACCAAGTATTCCTGAAGGGAAAACAACAGATTACATTGTACCGTTAATTATTCAAGATTATGCACATCCATTAGTTGGAGCGATGACCCTGGTTGCTCTTTGCGGTGCTGCTGTTTCGACGGCCAATTCAATGTTGTTAACGGCTGGTACTACGCTTTACTATGATGTGTATTTAAGCATCTTCAAGAAAACAAAAATTGATGACAAAACATTTAATAAACGTCTAAGAATGATTATTCTTGTTATGGGACTTATCGCGGTAATTAGTGCAATTAATCCACCTTGGTTTTTAGCGATGGGATTTGTTTATGTGTACGGAGGTTTTGGAGCTGCCTTTTTCCTGGTTGTCTTTTTAGGGTTATATTGGAAGCGAATGAATGCTGCAGGAGGGTATGCGGGAATCATTATCGGTTCTATCACCTATGTCGTTTCAAAGGCAATGGGTGCCACCAATCCATTCTTAATCGCTGCTGTTATCTCTTTAGCAGGAGTTTTGATTGCTGTTTTTGCTACTAAAAAACCACCTATTGAGGCATATGAACCTTATTTTAATGCTAATATTAGCGAATCAACCAAAAAAGTAATCCATAGAGTAAGAGAAAGAGATAGTAGTGTAGAAGAAAGTGATAGTAACACAAAAATTTCGTGAATAAATGAAGGATTAAGGACTTAACTTGTCCTTAATCCTTTTTTACATGATCGGTAAAACATGGAAACAGAAACTCTCCTATAAAAATAATAAGAGTTAAGGTAACACTCGTTAAAAAAATACCTAATTCAGCTTAAAGCAGTATGTTTTGATTCTCAGGTAATAATTGTTAAAATAATGTTATCTTGATTATGGAGGATAAAAAATGGTGAATGTCTCTGATATACGGAAACCTAATTTCGAAGTATCCCCGCAATTTATCAATCGCTGGTCTCCTAGATCTTTTTTAGAAAGGGAAATTCCCGAGGATGTCTTATTCAGCCTTTTCGAGGCAGCACGTTGGGCTCCATCTGCTTCAAATATACAGCCTTGGAGGTTTATTATAGCTCGTACAAAGGAAGATCTTGAAAAATTCCACTCCTTTATTTTGCCTGGAAACCTTGTTTGGTGTCAAAAAGCGCCAGTACTAGCCGTTATTGCTTCACAAAAAACAACTGAACGCGGATTTAATTCCTGGCATGCTTTTGATTCAGGAACTGCTTGGGGACATCTATCCTTAGAAGCGAATGCAAAAGGTCTAATAACACATGCTATGGGCGGATTTGATAAAGAAAAAGCTCGAGAAGTTTTAAATGTACCGGAGGATATTGACTTACACGCTGTTATTGCTATTGGATATCAAGGTGAGAAAGATGCACTACCAGAGAATCTTCAGGAACGTGAGCAGCCAAGCGGTCGCCGTCCGTTGGAGGAGTTGCTTTTTGAAGGCGTTTTTAAAAATACAGAAAATGCATAATAAAGGTGAAAAACTACTTTTCTGTTAACAAGGAAAGTAGTTTTCTTTTATACAAAATTAATTAGAAAATTAAAATTGGTGTCATTCCTCAGAATTCCCAACAAAAGCCTCTGGAATCATTGTAAAGCCTTCAATCACAGTATCTTCTTCCACTTCAATCATAAGGTAGCGTTTGCCGCTTAATTGAACTTGTTTTACATATCTTAAATCTTGGGGACTAATAGAGATATTTGCTATTTTTGTATTGATTTTAATTGATTTTGATGTAAATTTTGGCAGAATGCTATTTGCTTTTATCTCATATTTGTCATCATCAATTATTTTTTTAAAGGAGGATTCTACCTTTTCTGTATTTACATCTTCAAGGCCGCTCATCTTCAGTACACGTGCAACATCAATTGAATCTAATTTTGGTTGTTCTTCCTCTTCATTTTCTACAATGATACGGTTAATTTCTTCATATACATTGGAGAGAGTGGATGTATTTAATTGATCTCCAGTAACATCTTTAATAATTTCCTCAAAAACGATTTTATCATCTTTTGCAGTCATCGTTTCCTCGCCATTTAACACGTCCTCAATGAATTGGTGGTCAGGTTCATGCACCCTTCCTGAAGAATACAATATGTGGTTAACATCTGCTGCATGATCAGTAAAACAAGGGAATAGAAAACCGCCCATAGGTGCATTCAGGTTAATAATTGGATCAACAACGAAATTGTACTTGAACTCTCTTTCAACATAGTCAAAAAGGAGTTCTTTTTTGGGCTCTTGCGTATTATTGATACTGCATAGAATAAAGGGATGGGAGTATACGGTATCCCGTTCACTTTCCTCTGCTTCTTCATTGCGGCGTTTTGTTGGCTTTAAATATTCTCCGCGGATGAAGGTGATTACTATATCCATCTCATATTGTCGGGTGAGGAGCATCTTTTCTACAATCTGAAGCATTTGCTCTTTCCAGCCTTCCACATCATGACTGAGTAATCCTTGATGCAAAATAAGCTGGCTGCTATTGGTTGCATCTCTTTGAAACTTTAATTCAAAGAGCTTTTCGTCCAAATTGCCGGCAAGTAACTTTTTGAAATTACTCATAAATAACTCTTTTTGATCATCGTCAAGCATTTCAAATGGTTGGCTTTGATGATGATAAATTTCACTTGATTCCTTCATAATATAAACATTAAAAATATCAGAGATTTTAAGTAGATCATTATTTAATTTGAATTGTTTTCGAATAGTTGCGATATCTTTTTTATTCATGATTGGTTACACTCCCAGGTCACTCTACTTTTCATCATTCCTTTATTTTATCATATTTGTTTTATAGATATTAGGTCTGAAGGTGTAAGGGGGACATCGGATGACTTTTCACCAAATTTTCATAAAGGAACGTTATAATAAGCTTTAGTTAGGTCAAAGTTTATAGAGTGGCTAATTTGCTAAAATCATGACTAAATGAAATGCGAGACAGGAGTGTCATTATTGCCGAGAGTACAAAATATTGTTGCATTGCTTTTGGTTGCAGGCGGTTTTTGGTATTTTTATGGAGAGACCTTTAATCAGGTTGGTATACAAGGGGTAGTGGAAGAAGTTCGTACAGATATTACAGAGATAAAGGAAAATCCTGAAGTGATCTCTGCCATAAATAAAATGAGTAATGAAATCCAGCGGTTGTTTGGTGAGCTAATTCAATCTTTACCTGAAAAAGAAGTGGAAAATCAACAGGTTATAGATCCTCCAAAGCTGGAAGCACCTTCTGAACAGTCGTTTTCTGTTTATAATGTGGAAATTGGTGACACGAAGGAACAGGTTGAACAGCAAGTAGGTACAGCAAAACGGTCATCCTTAAATGAGTATGGGGTTGATTGGGTTGCTTATCATGAAAATTACCAAAGCTTTTTCATGGTTGCTTATGATAATGAAAATAAGGTGGCTGGCTTATATACAAACCAGGATTTAGTCACAACGAAAATGGGGATTTCCTTCACAAGTTCTAGGGATGAGGTTCTAACCAAAATGAATGAACCACTTACGAGTGTTCAAAAGGGATTTGTATCTTACCAAGTTCAAAACAATGAGGAATACGATATATTCCAAATGGATCAAAACTATGTGACCATCTTTTATGATAAACATGAAGAAGAGACTGTGACAGCAATTCAAATTATCAGTGAGGAGCTTGAAAAACAAAGAGAAAATTTCTATCCTGTGCCAAGTGCACAATTAAAGGAAGGTTTTGAATACCAGTTGTTTGATCTGACGAATGCTGCCAGAGTAACCCATGGCCTATCTGTACTGAATTGGGAGGAACCGGTGCGGGAAACTGCTCGTGACCACAGCCAGGATATGGCGGATAACAACTACTTTAGTCATACCAATCTTAACGGTCAATCACCATTTGATCGAATGACTGAAGACAATATTTCGTACCGAATGGCCGGGGAAAACCTCGCTACAGGACAAATAAGCAGTATCTTCGCACATGAAGGCTTAATGAATTCACTAGGTCATCGGAAAAATATATTGCAAACAGATTTTGAAGGACTTGGTGTTGGTGTAGCTTTCAGTGCTGACTCACGTCCTTATTACACGGAAAACTTTTTAACTAAGTGATTTGGATTCTTAAGCAGAGTGGAAAAGAGGAATTGAACGATTACCCAAGTAACAGTCAATTTAGGGCTCTTATTTGGGTTTTTCTATTTTACTTTGTAAGAAAGTATATCGTTAAAAAGAAGTGTGTATTTTACATGAATTAGGAAAGGTTTATCAATGCTGTATTTAAATTGACTCTGGGTCTTCATTCTTGTTATGGAAGACAAAACGTCATTAGATATAGCAGTCTATGTCCTTCGTTCCTGTAATGAAAGACAAAAGGTTATTAAATCATGCTGACTGTGTTCTTCATTCCTGTAATAAAAGACAAAAGGTTATTAAATCATGCTGATAGTGTTCTTCATTCCTGTAATGAAAGACAAAAGGTTATTAAATCATGCTGACTGTGTTCTTCATTCCTGTAATGAAAGACAAAAGGTTATTAAATCATGCTGATAGTGTTCTTCGTTCCTGTAATGAAAGACAAAAGGTTATTAAATCATGCTGACTGTGTTCTTCATTCCAGTAATGAAAGACAAAAGGTTATTAAATCATGCTGATAGTGTCCTTCATTCCTGTAATGAAAGACAAAAGGTTATTAAATCATGCTGACTGTGTTCTTCATTCCTGTAATGAAAGACAAAAGGTTATTAAATCATGCTGATAGTGTCCTTCATTCCTGTTATAAAAGACAAATTGCTACTGAATTTTGCAGACAATGTCCTTGATTCCCGTTAAAAAATTCAAAATCGCAATAAAATGTTGCTTATATGAAGAACAATCACTTACAGCTTAACTTGAGATAAAGAATTTTTAAAATGTACCAATAGAGATACGCGATTTATGGTGTAATAGACCCTTTGCTTTGGATAAAACTAATTATGGACTTAAATTTAGTTAACGTAGAAGGTAATAAATCTTTGAAAGGTTAATGAAACGCTTAGCAGCTTTTTCAATTAACCTCTCTTCTTTTTTGAGTCGTGTTCATTAAAGCTTTACAGGCAGTTTTACTATAAATGTAGTTTGACCCTTACGAGACTCGACTTCAATTTTTCCATGATGTTTCTCTACTATATCCTTCACTATATAAAGTCCCTGTCCTCTAATTTTTTGTTCTGCATTTTTCGATTTCGTTGAGTATCCTGGGACGAAAATCTTCTCTTTTCTTTCTGTTGAGATTGCAGGGCCTGTGTTTGTTACCTGTAATACATAACTTTCGTTGTTGTCTTCGCAGAAAATGTCAATTTTCCGCAGGTCATGTGGAAGCTCACATGTTGCATCAATTGCATTATCAATCAAATTAGATAAAATTTTAACCAGATCAATAGATTGGATGGAATCAAAAGGTGAGCTTGAGTTATGAAATTGAATATCTATATTATGATACTGTGCTTTAAGATATTTTGTTTGGAATAAAACGGATAATGCTGGATTTTTAGTGTTACTTGGGAGTTGATAGATGGCGTGTGCTTCTTCACGCATAAGGTTTGAATATTCCAGAGCTTCCTGCTGCTTTCCAAGCTTAAGCAACCCGTTTAAAACTTGAATATGGTTGGCGAAATCATGACGCAATGAACGAACAGACTGTATTAATGAATGAATTTCAACATGATATGTTTCTTCTGTTTCTCCGATTTGGCTCTTTAATTCACGTTTGTACCAATTCTGCACAATGAAAAAGATTATTAACAATAAAATAACCAATAGACCACTTATGATAAAGTTTGGTTTACTGTTTTCAATAACTGTAGCACCAATACGATCGAGTGTTGTTGTTTCAATATCTATACTTAAAAAACCGATAGTCTCTCCCTGTTTGTTATGGATCGGAACACCAGCGGATAAATACTCACCATAGTGTGGATCATTAATTTTGCCTGTAACATATGGCTTGTTCGCAAAGGCTTGTTGAACTTGATCGAGTGGAACCAGACAGTCCATACCAATCGTATAGTAATGTTTATTATCTCTGGGAAAACCCGCAATCATTACTTTGGGTTTAGACTTTGCATCTTGAAAAGATAGTGTATAAACATGTAAAGCTGCCGTATGTTTTTGAGCTTCATATAGTGATTGTCTAATTTTCCAGTAATCCTCAGTTCTTTCAGGTTTTTTGAGGAAACGCTCATAGGCATCTATATCAATTGTTTTGGCGATTGAAGCAGCCATTACTTGAGCGTTATTCGCTACAGATATTTCTGCTGCCTTTTTAGCTGTAAAGTAAGAAACCAATATATTTAACGTAATTAAACAAAGAAGAGTAATAATCGAAAGGATGATAATGAATTTTATCTTTTTGCTCTTTTTAATGATTGTATACTCCTTTCAAGTATTCTTTAGAGAAAAAATATGAATCTAATATAATAGCTAACTAGAGAATTCTACCGGATAATTGTTGTACTTACAATAGAGAGTGTTAGTTTGTAAAAATTGGTCAGTGTAGTCTGAAGAGTATAGGATTGAGGACTATAGATGCTATTTATTGGCTTTGAGGTATTTGAAAATAGGAAGCCGTTTTTGGCATAACAAAAAAACCTAACTCACATTCTTTTCTACATGCATTGAGGATAGGCACATCATATCATGTGCCTGCCCTTTTAGGTGTATTCTACATGGGAACTAGCTGCTTTTTTGCTTTTTTGGCCTTTGAAAGAAAAGTTTGTCGCAATTCTCAATATCCTCTCGATAGGACCTTGTTTAGCTATTTTAAAATATAATGTACTGGCAAGCATTTGAAGGATAAAAATGCAAAGGGTGAGGGCAATTCCTCCAAATACAGAAAACTTCCCAAAGTAGCCGAAGCCATAACCATAATAGATTGTCGTGCAAATAACCGTTTGCATAAGATAGTTTGTTAGAGAGAGTTTTCCGACATTTACTAGAGCTTTTGTAATACTTCCTTCTTTTAATAAAGTAAAAAGGAGTGCGAATAAAAAGATATACCCAAGTGCTAATAAGTTAGCTCCTAAGAAATTAAATACCTCAGACCAATTAAAATCCGGGAAAAGGAGTGAGCAGCTTTTTAAAGTCAAACCAACAGGTACAAGAGCGGATCCTAGTTTATATTGTTTTTGTTCTAAATGAGGCATTGTAAAGAATCCTATTTTGGCGCTATAGATTCCAAGTAAAAAAAGTGGCGCTGTGATTAGTGGTGCAAGGGCAAGGATAAAGAGGAATAATCCCTCTGACATTTCCATTGGAATCTCATTGTTACGGTGGTTTTTAATCTCTAAATAAGTGCCTGAGCTATAAACTTCCATTGTATCTTGTACATACGTCTTCATTAGCTCTTGTTCATTCCTCGTTTCTTCATATCCTCCATAACCTAATAAGGAAGTTAAACATAGTAAAATGACTGCCCAGATAAGGATGGTGTTACTTTTTCGGCTTAAGAAAAGTAACAAAAAGAAACCCATCATTCCGTAAAATGTTAAAATATCTCCCTCCCATAAATAAGTACCATGTAATAGACCTAGTAGTAAAAGTGTTAGAAATCTCCTAACGAAATAGCGCTTATATTTAAGGTTATTGTTTTCTAATTTCTCCTTCATTTTAACCATTGAATATCCGAATAAAAAGGTGAAGATTGGCATAAAGCTCCCTTCGATGGCGATCTTTATTACATGATAGGCTGCATGATTAGCTGGTGATAAAGAGTATAAATTGATCTCATCTTTTCCCCATATCCCATATTGGAAAATGAGTATATTCGCGAGTAATATTCCAAATAAACTAACTCCTCGCATTGCATCAATCATGGTAATTCTGTTAGATGTAGTCTCCATATGTAATCTCCTTTTGGTGTTTTGTATCTTTAGGATATTCAAAGAGCCTTAATTCAACGGAAAGAGTAGATTAACAGTTACTTAATTTTTAAAAAGTAAAATTAATGTATTGGTAATGTTTGTATGTTACGATCGTTCCTGAGGTGAGGTTCGTTGCAAGAAGCAAATATTTTGTTAGTAGATGATGAAACATCGATCGTGAAAATGGTTGAAATGGTATTGGAAAAAGAAGGTTTTTCGAATATTTATACCGCCCACACAGCGCATGATGCGTTAAAGATTATTCAAAATAATCCTATAGATTTTATTGTGCTCGATGTAATGCTGCCGGATTTAACAGGCTTTGAATTGTGTCCAAAAATCAGAGAAGTATCTGATGCATATATTTTATTTTTAACAGCTAAAGTATCTGATTTAGATGTTCTGACTGGTTTTGCGATAGGTGGAGATGATTATGTAACCAAACCATTCAATCCGCTTGAAATTGCAGCTCGGATTAAAGCTACTCTTAGGAGGAGGGAACTGCCTGTCCGATTGAAAAAAGCTGTACAGAAAAATACGAATCGGTACGATTTTAAAGAGTTTAGTGTTGATGTTGATGCAGGGGAATTAATTGTTGATGGAAAAGTGGTGCAATGCCCAGCCCAGGTATTTCATCTATTAATCTATTTTTGTCAAAATCCTAATATTGTCATTTCTAAACAAAAACTATTAGAAACAGTTTGGGGATTTGAACGATACGTAGATGATAATACCGTAACCGTCCACATACATAAATTGAGGGAAAAAATTGAAGTTGATCCTGGTAATCCAAAATATTTAAAAACAGTAAGAAGGTTAGGATATAAGCTCGTCAAGGAGTGAGAAATGTGAGAGTTGTAAAGAGGAGATTAACATTTCATTTCTTTATCCAGTATATGACCATTGCCTTGCTGTTAAGCATTATTGTTGTTGGACTTGTCATCTTATTATTTTGGTTTATTACAAATGAAGATATGAAACGTAGTTTTCCTGCGGGGGCACTAAGTTCGCTGGTAACAGAAATTAATATTGTAGATGGAGAGGCAAAGATCAGTAAAAACTGGGAAGAGGAATTGAAAAAGAAAAACATGTGGTTTCAAATTATCAATGAAGAAGGCAATGAGATTGCCTCAAGTAATACTCCTGTAACTATTCCTGAATCATATACGTTTAATGAGTTATTAAAAATTGATGAAGAAAACCGCTTTAGAGATTATCATGTTTATACTGAAATTGATACGATTTCCTATTCGGAACCTTATTATTATCTTTTAGGATACAAAGACTTATCGTATAAACATCTGTTGGGTCTTATGAACAATTACGGCCAAAATGGCAAAATTGATAGCCGTCATAAAGAAAAGGTTAACAGCGAACTTTTAAATGCAAATGAAACATTACATATTGTTGATACAGATGGTCACATTCTTCAAAATTTTGGTAAAAAGCTTGATATTCAAAAGTATAAACCTCTTGAAATTTTAACAAGAGGAATAGATCCCGGGATGTATCATACGAAGGTGTCTGTTTTATCTGACGAAAAGTCAAACCTTACATGGGTATTGCATTCTGAAAACCATTTATCAAATGAATATTCCAATCCTTCATTCATACGCAATCTATTAATTGCATTTTTAGTGGTGGCAATTATTGTTTTAGTCATCACACTTAGTATTGCCGTTTGGCATGGTATTCGCTACGGGCGACCAATTATGATCTTTACTAGCTGGTTAGGGAGAATGGAACAGGGGCAATATCAGGAAGTTCTAACTGAAAGAGAAAGAAAAAGAATCTTTCGTAAAAATGGAAAGGTTAAGACACGGTATCGCTTGTATCAAGAGGTTTTTCAGGCATTTTATAGTATGGCGGAAAGGCTAAGCTTAGCAGAGAAAGAAAGGATACGTCTTGATCAAACGAGGGAAGAGTGGATGACCGGGATCTCACACGACTTACGAACGCCTTTATCATCAGTACAAGGGTATGGTCATTTATTGGAAAGTGATAAATATGAATGGTCAAAGGCTGAAATTAAAGATATGGGTAAGGTCATTCGTGAAAAAGGAGAATATATGCTCGAGCTTGTTGAAGATTTCTCACTTGCTTTTCAATTGAAAAATAAAGCTTTAGAAGTATCGAAGGAAAAAGTTAATATAAACATATTTCTTCGAAATGTTGTTACAAAGTACAGGGAAGATCGTACTTTGATGGCAGTAAACCTTGCGCTGGTTGAAGAAATAGAAAATATACAATTAAATATCTCAAGAAAATGGTTTGAACGCATCTTTGATAACCTAATTATGAACGCAATAAAGCATAATCCAACAAATACAATTATTACGATTATCATTACTAGAGGATCGAGTCCGAATGTAATAGAGATAAAAATTAAAGATGATGGGGTTGGTATGGAAGAGGAGATGAAAGAGAAATTATTTGACCGTTATTATCGAGGAACAAATACAGAAGAAAAAGTAGATGGAGCGGGGCTTGGAATGGGGATTGCGAAGGAAATTGTCAAACTACATAACGGTAATATTCATGTGAACTCACAGGTTGGAAAGGGGACGGTTATTACGTTAACATTTCCTGTTTCAATCGAACTGGAATAAGATATCTATACTATTAGTGTCTTTATTGATCATTCAATAGGGACGCTTTTTTTATAAGTACGACTACGCAATTGTCTTCACTCTGCATGCTCGGGAGTCTGCGAATTTTCTTTATTAATTTAATGTTAAATTTTGAGAGTATTGTCATTGAAAAAGGATTTCAATAGGTTTCCAAAGAATACTATAATAGAAAATAGATAGAATTTCACCGTAGGAGGAAAATTATGTCTCAAATTGAAGAAATGCATCCAAAACTCGGTCGAGTTATTAAAAATATAGAAAATGTTATGGTTGGAAAAAGGGATGTTAGCATTCTGAGTCTTGTGGCGATTCTAGCGAATGGACATGTTTTATTAGAAGATGTTCCGGGTGTCGGGAAGACGATGATGGTTCGTACACTTGCTAAATCAGTAGGTGCTGAATTTAAAAGAATCCAATTTACACCTGATTTACTCCCTTCAGATGTAACTGGGGTGTCGATATATAATCCAAAGGAATTAAAGTTTGAGTTTCGGGAAGGTCCTATTTTTGGAAATATTATATTAGCAGATGAAATTAACCGGACTTCTCCGAAGACTCAATCAGCACTTCTAGAAGGAATGGAAGAAGGTAGTATTACAGTTGATGGTGTGACCAGAGTGCTTACTAAGCCGTTCTTTGTTATGGCGACGCAAAATCCGGTTGATTATGAAGGAACATATCCTTTGCCGGAGGCTCAGTTAGACCGTTTTCTATTTAAGCTCAGAATGGGGTACCCAACGAAGGCTGAAGAATTAGAGGTATTAACATTAGCTGAAAGAGAACGACCTATTCATAAAATTGACAGTGTGATTACAAAAGAAGAGCTAGTGGAACTGCAAAATGAAATGCAATTTGTCTATGTTGATGAGACGATTAAACACTATATTATTGATTTAACATCAAAATCAAGGTTGCATCCATCTGTGTATCTAGGTGCCAGCCCCCGCGCATCTATTGCGTTAATGAAGGCTGCCCAAGCGTATGCATTTATTATGGGGAGAGATTATGTCATTCCTGATGATATTCAATATTTAGCAGCTTTTACATTAGCTCATCGGATTATTTTGAGATCGGAAGCAAGGTTTGAGGGGAAAACAGCTGATGATATTGTACAGGAAATTATTAAGAAAACACCTGTCCCAGTACAAAGGGCTTTGAGTGGTAAATGAATAAGTTCCTGAAGAATATAAAGGTTGGCTGGAAGGTTGTTTCCCTATTATTTTTTACTTTGGCTGCTTTTAGTTATGCAATGTTTCAAGGTGGATTTGTAAGCTGGTTCTTATTTTACAGCTTTCTTCCCTTTGCTATCTACTCCTTTTTATTAATGATTTATCCTATACGTTCTTTCAATGTTACGAGAAGAATTAATCAGGATCAATTTTCAGTCGGACAACGATTGATCGGTACAATTACAGTTAAGAGATCATTTCCATTTCCTCTATTTTACCTACTTGTTGAAGATGAATTATCTGATAAGCTACTGGGTGTGAAACGACTGGAAGAGCCTAAAAAACTATTTTTCCCTTGGTTTAAAAAAAAGGTCTCGTTTAGTTATGCACTCTTAGAAATGCCTCGTGGTGAGCACTATTTTAGATCGGTTCGACTAAGGACAGGAGATCTTTTTGGCTTGATTGAAAAAGAAGTTTCAGTAGAGGTGGAAAATTACTTTTTAGTGTATCCGTCAACAGTTGATCTTGTCTATCGCTCAAACCAAAAGCAGTATGAACAAGGGGCTGCCTCGACCTTAACAAAATATTGGCAGGATTCAACGATGGCAGTAGGGGTAAGGGAATATCAGCCTGGTGATAAGTTCGCGTGGATTGATTGGAAGGCAACGGCTAGAAGGGATTCTATCATGACAAAAGAGTTCGAACAAATGCAAAGTCATGATGTGGTTATTTTCTTAGATCGTACACCATCACCTTTGTTTGAAACGGCTGTTTCTTATGTTGCTTCATTGATCCAAGCTATTTTAAAAAGCGGAGCGAGAGTAGGGTTTGTTTCGGTTGGACAACAATCTCAAGTATTTCCAATGCAATTAGATGAACAGCATAGAAGGAGTATGTTCTATCATTTAGCAAAGGTTGATTGTGATAGTCAGGCTTCATTTGCTTCGATTATAGAGGAAAACAGATTAAATACAGAGCTTAAGCTAGCTGCGAGCATTGTTGTTACATCGAATCTTACCCTCGATTTGACCAGGAAATTGGAGTTTTTGTCAGGACAGCAACGGCTGTTTATTCTATACCTTGTGAAAGGTAAAAACGAAGATCTTAATAAAGAGGAAAACGTGTTAGTTGAAAGGTTAGCTAAACGAAAGATCCAACTTCATGTTGTTAAAAGTCAAAACTATAAAGAGGTGAGAAACTCATGAATCCATCTAATAGTTTTGAGGGGAAATCAGTAGCTTTATTATATTATGTGTTTGCGTTCATTTTGTTATGGGAGTGGCTTAGGCCTCTTGGTGAATTCACAGATACAGCAAATACATTTATTTTTGTATTTTTTATTGGCGTTAGTTTTCTAATGACGTTTTTTCATGTGAAGTGGTATATTACATTTCCTGTGAAATTATTCATCATTTTATTTATACTGCATGGATTGTATTTTGAAGGGGTATTTTTCAGTTTTTTATGGATAAGTGACTTAATGAGGGATATTGGTTTTAATCTCTCACTTATTCCAAGTGCCAATTGGATGGGAATGACCCCTAATTTCCGGACAATACTATTCTTTATCTTACTCTGGCTCCTGGTATATTTAATTCATTACTGGATTTTATATCAGAAAAGAATTCTGTTTTTCTTTGTGTTGACTCTCGTTTATATTACAGTATTGGATACATTCACACCTTATGATGCTACCTATGCGATCGTAAGAGTCGTGTTGATTGGATTTTTTATGCTGGGCTTGCTCTATTTTGATCGATTAAAAAAGCTTGAGAATCTAAAAATGAAACGAATTGCTTCCTTACGATGGATTATGCCTCTACTAGCCTTTATTGTTTTTTCAATGATTCTCGCTATATTAGCGCCTAAAGCATCTCCACAATGGCCTGATCCTGTACCTTATATAACTGCTGTTGGTCAAGAAGGTGAAGGGGGAGGAGATACAAAAAGGATTGGATATAGTCCTAATGATGAATCATTAGGAGGATCGTTTGTTAGTGACGACACTGAGGTGTTTAGACATACATCAACAGAAAGGCATTACTGGAGGGTGGAAACAAAGGATGTATACACAGGGAAGGGGTGGGAAGCCTCTGATCCCGAAGCAGTAAAGGAAGAAATAAGTTCTATTCAAGGTGAGCTCAGTTGGTTTGATGAAAGAGTAGAAACAAGAAGTCTTGAATCCAGTGTTACGATTAATCAAGATTATCGTTATCTGCATGTGATTTATCCTTTGGGCTTAACCTCTTTTCAAACAGAAGCGGAGTTACCGTTATATCTTAATCGGAACTCGGAAATGATTTCTCCATTTCAGGAAGATGAAGGATCCAGGGAGGATTTTCTATCATATGTGGTGACGTATGAGCTCCCATTATATCCACTGAATGAGATGAAGAAAGAGCAAATTCATGAAGATGTACCAGAAGGTTTTATAGAAAGGTATACACAACTACCAGAATCATTACCAGAGCGTGTTCGAGAACTGGCAGTATCAATTACAAAGTCAGCGGATAATCAATATGATAAAGCGAAGGCGATTGAAAATTACTTAGGTAGTGCAGAATATACCTATGATAAAGAAGACATACCGATCCCTAATGCTGATCAAGATTATGTAGATCAATTTCTATTCGAGACATTTAAGGGCTATTGTGATAATTTCTCTACATCGATGATTGTGTTATTAAGATCTCTTGATATTCCTGCGAGGTGGGTTAAAGGGTATACAGAAGGTGAACTTGAAAGCACGGCCGAAAACAATAAAAGAGAATATGTGGTCACAAATAATAACGCTCATTCTTGGGTGGAAATATACTTTGATGGTGTTGGTTGGGTACCATTTGAACCAACAAAGGGTTTTGTTAATCCTTACACCTTAACAAACGACTATAGAGATGTAGCAGAAACTGAAGAGACAGAAGAACCGGAGGAAGCTGTTGAAGAAGAGCCTGAACAAACTCCGGAAAAACCGGAGGAAGAGAAAGTTGAAGAAACTACATCCTCTACGAATCATTCTAATTTGAATATAGGTGATTTTCGTTTAGGTAGTATCGGTTTGTATATAATATTAATTGCGCTCACCCTTTTGATTTTTATTGTATACAAAACCAGAATGAAGTGGTTGCCAAGATTTATTATCATGAAATACAAGAATAGATCAGATGAAGATGTGTTTTTCCAAGCGTATGAATCCCTGCTAAAACAGTATGAAAGACGTGGAATTAAACGAAAAGAAGGTCAAACTCTAAGAGAGTATGCCCGTTACATTGATGAATATTTTCAAATGGTTCATATGACAGCATTAACAAAAAACTATGAAAAAGCATTGTACAGACAGGATAATGCAAAAGATGAATGGCGTAAGTCGGTTGAATTGTGGGAAAATTTAATTAAAAGGACATCATCTTGACCAATCGTATAGTAGATTGATAGAATTAAAAAATTAATAGACCTTCATATATCCTCGATAATATGGATCGAGAGTCTCTACCGGGTAACCTTAAATTTCCCGACTATGAAGGCAGAATAAGTTCGTAATGTAACTAGAATTCTGCCTTCTTCAATTATTACATCTTTATGGTGTAATATTCATGGATGCCTTGTCCATGATGAAGGTGGATTCTAGTTTTTTTGCTATTTAGACGTAATGATAGGTGGTATTTCCTGGGTTATGATCCTTTTGTATGGATACTATGGTCTTTTTAGCATACTAATAAATGCATGAAATATACGATGAGGTGACGATGGTGGCAAACATTCATGAAATGGTAGTAGTTTTAGACTTCGGAAGTCAGTACAATCAATTAATTACAAGACGTATCCGTGAATTTGGCGTATACAGTGAGTTACATCCACACACTCTTACAGCAGACGAAATCAAACAAATGAATCCAAAGGGAATCATTCTGTCTGGTGGACCTAACAGTGTGTATGGAGAAAAAGCCTTTGATTGTGATGAGGCAATTTTTGATTTAGGTATACCTGTTCTTGGTATTTGTTATGGAATGCAGCTAATGACACACAAACTAGGTGGTAAGGTTGTTCCTGCTGATCACCGTGAATACGGGAAAGCAACAATTGATGTGCACGGAAAACCAGCTCTTTTTGCAGAACTACCCCAGCAGCAAGTTGTTTGGATGAGTCATGGTGATTTAGTACAAGAAATTCCGGAAGGTTTTAATGTAGATGCTACAAGCACTTCATGTCCATTCGCAGCAATGAGTAATGAAGATCGTAAATTTTATGGTGTTCAATTCCATCCGGAGGTTCGTCATTCAGAATTTGGAAATGAACTTCTAAAGAACTTTGTTTTCAATATTTGCGGCAGTGCAGGTAACTGGTCAATGGAAAACTTCATTGAAATGGAAACGGACAAGCTAAAGCAAAAAGTTGGAAATAAGAAAGTTCTATGTGCATTAAGTGGTGGAGTTGATTCATCCGTTGTAGCGGTTCTAATTCATAAGGCAATTGGTGATCAATTAACATGTATCTTTGTTGATCATGGTTTATTACGTAAAAATGAAGCAGAGAGTGTCATGAAGACTTTTAGTGAAGGCTTTAACATGAATGTCATTAAAGTAGATGCGAAGGATCGTTTCTTAGATAAGTTAAAAGGTGTTTCAGATCCTGAGCAAAAACGTAAAATCATTGGTAACGAGTTTATCTATGTATTTGATGACGAGTCAGCTAAATTGGAAGGTATTGAATTCTTAGCTCAAGGCACACTTTATACAGATATTATTGAAAGTGGTACAGCGACAGCTCAAACAATTAAATCACATCATAATGTAGGCGGTCTTCCGGAAGATATGGAATTCCAATTAATTGAGCCGTTAAATACTTTATTTAAAGATGAAGTTCGTGCTCTCGGAACTGAACTTGGTATTCCTGATGAGATTGTTTGGAGACAGCCGTTCCCGGGTCCTG
This sequence comes from Metabacillus schmidteae, assembly GCF_903166545.1. NCBI lineage: Bacteria > Bacillati > Bacillota > Bacilli > Caryophanales > Bacillaceae > Metabacillus > Metabacillus schmidteae. The sequence continues at coordinate 609,787 of NZ_CAESCH010000001.1, forward strand.
GATTAGGTATTCGTGTTCTTGGAGAAATCACGGATGAAAAGCTTGAGATTGTTCGTGAATCAGACTATATCTTACGCGAAGAAATCAAAAAAGCCGGACTTGATCGTGATATTTGGCAATACTTTACGGTTTTACCTGACATTCGAAGTGTTGGTGTAATGGGCGATGCGAGAACATATGATTACACAATTGGGATTAGAGCTGTAACATCAATTGATGGGATGACATCTGATTGGGCGAGAATTCCTTGGGAAGTGCTAGAAGTTATTTCAACAAGAATTGTAAATGAGGTTAAACATATTAACCGCGTTGTGTACGATATTACCAGTAAGCCACCTGCAACAATTGAGTGGGAGTAAAATACGAACAAAACGAACATTATTTAAAATAATGTTCGTTTTTTTTGTTGACGTAAATGGGGTGTGCTGATAAAATGATAGTAGAATTAAATAAGTCGGAATACGTCGTATAATGTCGAGGATATGGCTCGAAAGTTTCTACCAAGCTACCGTAAATGGCTTGACTACGAGGTATTAATAGCATGGTACGATTATACCTGCCGTTAATATTTTTATAGTCAAGCGCTCACGTAAAAGTTGGGCGCTTTTTTATTTGGATTTTAATGGGGAAAATAGTCGTATATGCATTGAACTAATACTGAGGAGGAATACCTATTTATGAAAAAGTTTTTTCAGTTTGATGAATTAGGTACAAATTATCGACGTGAATTCATTGGTGGTTTAACAACGTTCTTATCTATGGCTTATATTTTATTTGTTAACCCAAACACATTGGCAATGACATCTATTCCGGATTTACCTGCTGACATGAGAATGGATACAGGTGCTATCTTTACAGCTACTGCAATTGCAGCTGCGGTGGGATCATTATTAATGGGTCTTATTGCAAAGTATCCGATCGCTTTAGCACCGGGTATGGGGCTGAATGCATTTTTCTCTTTTACAGTTGTATTGACAATGGGTGTACCTTGGCAAACAGCGCTATCAGGAGTTTTAGTGTCAGGGTTAATCTTTATCCTTCTTACATTATCAGGGTTACGTGAAAAAATTATTAACTCAATTCCTGCAGAATTAAAGTTTGCGGTAAGTGCGGGGATCGGTTTGTTTATAACTTTTGTTGGATTTCAGAATTCAGGGATTATTGTTAACAATGATGCAACTTTAGTTAGCTTGGGAGATTTTACAAATCCTCAAACATTACTTGCAATCTTCGGTATTTTTGTAACAGTTATTTTAATGGTACGAGGAGTAAAAGGTGGAATCTTCTATGGTATGCTAATTACGGCTATAGTAGGGATGTTAACAAGCCAAATTGCTGTACCAGACAAGGTGGTTGGTGCGATACCAAGTTTAGCTCCAACTTTTGGACAGGCATTTATGAATTTAGATCAAATTTTCACAGTGCAAATGCTTGTTGTCATCTTAACTTTTCTATTTGTAGACTTCTTCGATACAGCTGGAACATTGGTTGGGGTCGCGAACCAAGCGGGACTAATGAAGGATAATAAACTGCCGCGAGCAGGGAAAGCATTGTTTGCTGATTCTGCTGCTACAGTTGTAGGTTCTATTTTAGGTACTTCTACTACTACATCATATGTTGAATCTTCTGCAGGGGTTGCTGCAGGAGCACGATCAGGTTTTGCATCTGTTGTAACAGCTGTTTTATTCTTATTAGCACTGTTTTTCTCTCCATTACTAGGAGTTATTACATCTGCTGTAACTGCTCCGGCATTAATTATTGTTGGAGCATTAATGGTAGCGTCACTAGGGAATATTGATTGGAAACAATTTGAAATTGCTGTCCCTGCATTTTTAACGATTATTACAATGCCGTTATCATACAGTATTGCTACAGGAATTGCAGTTGGATTTATCTTCTATCCAATTACAATGATCATGAAGGGTAAAGCAAAGGATATCCATCCTGTTATGTACGGTTTATTTGTTATCTTTATACTATATTTTATTTTCCTAGCTTAAAAACAATTTTTGAGGGAGCGTATGCTCTCTCTTTTTTTTTTGTTTTGGAAGTATAAATTAGTAGCGAGAAAGATTATTCGATGTAGTGACTAATCTTGAGTGTTAAGTATAACTATGCGTCTCGCTTTGCCATTTGGTGAGTATTCTTTATTTGAAATTTATTGTTGACTATATGTTAAGTAGCTGATATAGTAGTGGAGGTCATCAGAAAAGCATTCAGTTTTTTTTGGCTGATGAAAAAACATGTTGACTTATATATTAGCCTCATGTTATATTAGTAAAGTCGCTTCTGAGAGAACGACATAAATGATCTTTGAAAACTAAACAAAACCAAGCGTGCCAACGTTAATTTCGATTAACAAAAACGTACTATATAGTACAAACTTTTATGAGCTACATCAAACACTTTATTGGAGAGTTTGATCCTGGCTCAGGACGAACGCTGGCGGCGTGCCTAATACATGCAAGTCGAGCGAATCTGAGGGAGCTTGCTCCCAACGATTAGCGGCGGACGGGTGAGTAACACGTGGGTAACCTGCCTGTAAGATTGGGATAACTCCGGGAAACCGGAGCTAATACCGGATAACATTTCGAACCGCATGGTTCGAAATTGAAAGACGGCGTCTAGCTGTCACTTACAGATGGACCCGCGGCGCATTAGCTAGTTGGTGAGGTAACGGCTCACCAAGGCGACGATGCGTAGCCGACCTGAGAGGGTGATCGGCCACACTGGGACTGAGACACGGCCCAGACTCCTACGGGAGGCAGCAGTAGGGAATCTTCCGCAATGGACGAAAGTCTGACGGAGCAACGCCGCGTGAACGATGAAGGCCTTCGGGTCGTAAAGTTCTGTTGTTAGGGAAGAACAAGTACCAGAGTAACTGCTGGTACCTTGACGGTACCTAACCAGAAAGCCACGGCTAACTACGTGCCAGCAGCCGCGGTAATACGTAGGTGGCAAGCGTTGTCCGGAATTATTGGGCGTAAAGCGCGCGCAGGCGGTTTCTTAAGTCTGATGTGAAAGCCCACGGCTCAACCGTGGAGGGTCATTGGAAACTGGGGAACTTGAGTGCAGAAGAGGAGAGTGGAATTCCACGTGTAGCGGTGAAATGCGTAGAGATGTGGAGGAACACCAGTGGCGAAGGCGACTCTCTGGTCTGTAACTGACGCTGAGGCGCGAAAGCGTGGGGAGCGAACAGGATTAGATACCCTGGTAGTCCACGCCGTAAACGATGAGTGCTAAGTGTTAGAGGGTTTCCGCCCTTTAGTGCTGCAGCAAACGCATTAAGCACTCCGCCTGGGGAGTACGGTCGCAAGACTGAAACTCAAAGGAATTGACGGGGGCCCGCACAAGCGGTGGAGCATGTGGTTTAATTCGAAGCAACGCGAAGAACCTTACCAGGTCTTGACATCCTTCGCTACTTCTAGAGATAGAAGGTTCCCCTTCGGGGGACGAAGTGACAGGTGGTGCATGGTTGTCGTCAGCTCGTGTCGTGAGATGTTGGGTTAAGTCCCGCAACGAGCGCAACCCTTGATCTTAGTTGCCAGCATTCAGTTGGGCACTCTAAGGTGACTGCCGGTGACAAACCGGAGGAAGGTGGGGATGACGTCAAATCATCATGCCCCTTATGACCTGGGCTACACACGTGCTACAATGGATGGTACAAAGGGCTGCAAGACTGCGAAGTCAAGCCAATCCCATAAAACCATTCTCAGTTCGGATTGCAGGCTGCAACTCGCCTGCATGAAGCCGGAATCGCTAGTAATCGCGGATCAGCATGCCGCGGTGAATACGTTCCCGGGCCTTGTACACACCGCCCGTCACACCACGAGAGTTTGTAACACCCGAAGTCGGTGGGGTAACCGTAAGGAGCCAGCCGCCTAAGGTGGGACAGATGATTGGGGTGAAGTCGTAACAAGGTAGCCGTATCGGAAGGTGCGGCTGGATCACCTCCTTTCTAAGGATATGAGGTACGCTTGGTATTTTGTTTAGTTTTGAGAGANTAAGGAGCCAGCCGCCTAAGGTGGGACAGATGATTGGGGTGAAGTCGTAACAAGGTAGCCGTATCGGAAGGTGCGGCTGGATCACCTCCTTTCTAAGGATATGAGGTACGCTTGGTATTTTGTTTAGTTTTGAGAGAACTTTGTTCTCTGAATTTATAGAGATGGGCCTATAGCTCAGCTGGTTAGAGCGCACGCCTGATAAGCGTGAGGTCGATGGTTCGAGTCCATTTAGGCCCACCATCTCAAATAAAAATATGGGGCCTTAGCTCAGCTGGGAGAGCGCCTGCTTTGCACGCAGGAGGTCAGCGGTTCGATCCCGCTAGGCTCCACCAATGTTCTTTGAAAACTAGATAACGAAAACAATTCAAGTAATTCACTGAGTTTAAACGCTTAGTTTAGTGATTCTCTTAATAATATTTGAATCAGGACATTAAGTAAGTACTTATGTCTTGAGACAAAGGAGAAGCGAAGAGTACGAGGCGGCGAAATGGTTGAGGAGCGGAATGGACGTAATTTGTCCATGAGCACCGCAGAACATGAAGCCAACGAAGTAATCTGAAGCTTATCATTTGTCGAAGGTTAAGTTGTTAAGGGCGCACGGTGGATGCCTTGGCACTAGGAGCCGATGAAGGACGGTACTAACACCGATATGCTTCGGGGAGCTGTAAGTAAGCTTTGATCCGGAGATTTCCGAATGGGGGAACCCACTGCTCGTAATGGAGTAGNTAAGGGCGCACGGTGGATGCCTTGGCACTAGGAGCCGATGAAGGACGGTACTAACACCGATATGCTTCGGGGAGCTGTAAGTAAGCTTTGATCCGGAGATTTCCGAATGGGGGAACCCACTGCTCGTAATGGAGTAGTATTTTTACCTGAATACATAGGGTAATAAAGGCAGACCCGGGGAACTGAAACATCTAAGTACCCGGAGGAAGAGAAAGCAAACGCGATTTCCTGAGTAGCGGCGAGCGAAACGGAATTAGCCCAAACCAAGAGGCTTGCCTCTTGGGGTTGTAGGACACTCTATACGGAGTTACAAAGGAACGGAGTAAATGAAGAGGTCTGGAAAGGCCCGTCAAAGAAGGTAACAACCCTGTAGTTGAAACTTCGTTCCCTCCAGAGTGGATCCTGAGTACGGCGGGACACGTGAAATCCCGTCGGAAGCAGGGAGGACCATCTCCCAAGGCTAAATACTCCCTAGTGACCGATAGTGAACCAGTACCGTGAGGGAAAGGTGAAAAGCACCCCGGAAGGGGAGTGAAAGAGATCCTGAAACCGTGTGCCTACAAGTAGTCAAAGCCCGTTAATGGGTAATGGCGTGCCTTTTGTAGAATGAACCGGCGAGTTACGATCCCGTGCAAGGTTAAGTTGATAAGACGGAGCCGCAGCGAAAGCGAGTCTGAATAGGGCGAAAGAGTACGTGGTCGTAGACCCGAAACCAGGTGATCTACCCATGTCCAGGGTGAAGTTCAGGTAACACTGAATGGAGGCCCGAACCCACGCACGTTGAAAAGTGCGGGGATGAGGTGTGGGTAGCGGAGAAATTCCAATCGAACTTGGAGATAGCTGGTTCTCTCCGAAATAGCTTTAGGGCTAGCCTTGAAATGAGAGTCTTGGAGGTAGAGCACTGATTGGACTAGGGGCCCCCATCGGGTTACCGAATTCAGTCAAACTCCGAATGCCAAAGACTTATGTTCAGGAGTCAGACTGCGAGTGATAAGATCCGTAGTCAAGAGGGAAACAGCCCAGACCACCAGCTAAGGTCCCAAAGTATACGTTAAGTGGAAAAGGATGTGGAGTTGCTTAGACAACCAGGATGTTGGCTTAGAAGCAGCCACCATTTAAAGAGTGCGTAATAGCTCACTGGTCGAGTGACTCTGCGCCGAAAATGTACCGGGGCTAAACGTATCACCGAAGCTGTGGATTGTTCTTACGAACAATGGTAGGAGAGCGTTCTAAGGGCTGTGAAGCGAGACCGGAAGGACTCGTGGAGCGCTTAGAAGTGAGAATGCCGGTATGAGTAGCGAAAGAGGGGTGAGAATCCCCTCCACCGAATGCCTAAGGTTTCCTGAGGAAGGCTCGTCCGCTCAGGGTTAGTCGGGACCTAAGCCGAGGCCGAAAGGCGTAGGCGATGGCCAACAGGTTGAAATTCCTGTACCACCTCCTCACCGTTTGAGCAATGGGGGGACGCAGAAGGATAGGGTAAGCGCGCTGTTGGATTAGCGCGTCCAAGCAGTTAGGCTGACAACGAGGCAAATCCCGTTGTCACATAAGCTGAGCTGTGATGGCGAGGGAACTATAGTACCGAAGTTCCTGATTCCACACTGCCAAGAAAAGCCTCTAGCGAGGTGAGAGGTGCCCGTACCGCAAACCGACACAGGTAGGCGAGGAGAGAATCCTAAGGTGAGCGAGAGAACTCTCGTTAAGGAACTCGGCAAAATGACCCCGTAACTTCGGGAGAAGGGGTGCTTTTTAGGGTGAATAGCCCGGAAAAGCCGCAGTGAATAGGCCCAGGCGACTGTTTAGCAAAAACACAGGTCTCTGCGAAGCCGCAAGGCGAAGTATAGGGGCTGACGCCTGCCCGGTGCTGGAAGGTTAAGGGGAGAGGTTAGCGCAAGCGAAGCTTTGAACCGAAGCCCCAGTAAACGGCGGCCGTAACTATAACGGTCCTAAGGTAGCGAAATTCCTTGTCGGGTAAGTTCCGACCCGCACGAAAGGCGTAACGATCTGGGCACTGTCTCAACGAGAGACTCGGTGAAATTATAGTACCTGTGAAGATGCAGGTTACCCGCGACAGGACGGAAAGACCCCGTGGAGCTTTACTGTAGCCTGATATTGAATTTTGGTACAGCTTGTACAGGATAGGTAGGAGCCTGAGAAGCCGGAGCGCTAGCTTCGGTGGAGGCGTCGGTGGGATACTACCCTGGCTGTATTGAAATTCTAACCCACAGCCCTGATCGGGCTGGGAGACAGTGTCAGGTGGGCAGTTTGACTGGGGCGGGCGCCTCCTAAAATGTAACGGTGGCGCCCAAAGGGTCCCTCAGAATGGTTGGAAATCATTCGCAGAGTGCAAAGGCACAATGGAGCTTGACTGCGAGACCTACAAGGCGAGCAGGGACGAAAGTCGGGCTTAGTGATCCGGGGGTTCCGCATCGACGGGCCATCGCTCAACGGATAAAAGCTACCCCGGGGATAACAGGCTTATCTCCCCCAAGAGTCCACATCGACGGGGAGGTTTGGCACCTCGATGTCGGCTCATCGCATCCTGGGGCTGTAGTCGGTCCCAAGGGTTGGGCTGTTCGCCCATTAAAGCGGTACGCGAGCTGGGTTCAGAACGTCGTGAGACAGTTCGGTCCCTATCCGTCGTGGGCGTAGGAAATTTGAGAGGAGCTGTCCTTAGTACGAGAGGACCGGGATGGACGCACCGCTGGTGTACCAGTTGTCTTGCCAAAGGCATAGCTGGGTAGCTATGTGCGGAAGGGATAAGTGCTGAAAGCATCTAAGCATGAAGCCCCCCTCAAGATGAGATTTCCCATCACACTAGTGAGTANGGATGGACGCACCGCTGGTGTACCAGTTGTCTTGCCAAAGGCATAGCTGGGTAGCTATGTGCGGAAGGGATAAGTGCTGAAAGCATCTAAGCATGAAGCCCCCCTCAAGATGAGATTTCCCATCACACTAGTGAGTAAGATCCCTGAAAGATGATCAGGTTGATAGGTCAGAGGTGGAAGCGCGGTGACGTGTGGAGCTGACTGATACTAATCGATCGAGGACTTAACCTAATAAAAGCGTAAGCTTAGTGAATTGAATTGTGAATCGTTATCTAGTTTTGAAGGAACATGCCTTCAAACTTTATATTATTTGGTGATGATGGCGAAGAGGTCACACCCGTTCCCATGCCGAACACGGAAGTTAAGCTCTTCAGCGCCGATGGTAGTTGGGGGTTTCCCCCTGTGAGAGTAGGACGTTGCCAAGTAAGAAGAGGGAAAAGATCAGTAGAGATGCTGGTCTTTTTTTGTTTGATATGGAGTTTACGTGTATGTAGATTTTTGGTGAATTTTGTAGAATAGTAGATAAATTAAAATAATCGAAGATAAGTTGCTGAAAATCGAAGATAAAATGAAATAATCGTTGATAAATCTCCATAATCGAAGATAAATTAACTTAACACCCTACTAATGTGTGCGCAGTTGGCACATGAGGATCTGAACGAACAAGCTGACGCGGAGATTCGCCGCTTATCGCCAGCCGAAATCCGAACACGGAAGTTAAGCTCTCAGCGCCGATGGTAGTTGGGAGTTTCCCCCTGTGAGAGTAGGACGTTGCCAAGTAAGAAGAGGAAAAAGATCAGTAGAGATACTGGTCTTTTTTGTTTTAATTAAATAATCATAGAAAAACCGAAGGTTTCCTAAAAACAAATTAAGACTAATAGCATAAAGTTCTAGCTAGAAGATAGCGAAAGTTAATTAAGAATAGATAATAAAGGACAAGGGAATTTATTGATAAAAGGTGGCTTCAAATAAAACTAACTCTACCGAACCTATATCTCATATTTGAATACAAATAAAATAGGGAGGTGTATAATTTGTCACCTAAAAAAGGACAAACAGAGTTAATAAACTGCCCGAGATGTAAAATTTTAATGGAAGAAGTTCTTCAAAGAAGTTTCGGAGATATGGGAATCATATATGAGTGCCCAAAATGTAAAGGAATCATCCAAAGATAAATTTTGTTTGGTGTGGCAAAATGATTGTTAGTTAGATTGATTTTATTATGGCTTCCATATTCTTAAGATATGGAAGCCATAATAAGTAGTAACATATCTGAATGAACCCCATACATATGTAAATGTGTTGAAGTTAAGCTATGAATGTTACTAATTATGTAAGAATAATAAATATTAACCTAATAATAGATAGCTATTTCATAAATTAACTTTAAATTATTAATAATATATCTTGACTAATAAATAGTTATCGTTTATTATAAGTTTCTGCCATAAAAACGTAATAGAATAAACAATATTTTAAAATAATAAAATTTAAATTATTGTTGACAGCACTAACCTGTTGATGGTATGATAGATACCTAGTCGCCAATGACTAGTAAATGATCTTTGAAAACTAAACAAAACCAAGCGTGCCAACGTTAATTTCGATTAACAAAAACGTACTATATAGTACAAAAATTTTATGAGCTACATCAAACACTTTATTGGAGAGTTTGATCCTGGCTCAGGACGAACGCTGGCGGCGTGCCTAATACATGCAAGTCGAGCGAATCTGAGGGAGCTTGCTCCCAAAGATTAGCGGCGGACGGGTGAGTAACACGTGGGTAACCTGCCTGTAAGATTGGGATAACTCCGGGAAACCGGAGCTAATACCGGATAACATTTCGAACCGCATGGTTCGAAATTGAAAGACGGCGTCTAGCTGTCACTTACAGATGGACCCGCGGCGCATTAGCTAGTTGGTGAGGTAACGGCTCACCAAGGCGACGATGCGTAGCCGACCTGAGAGGGTGATCGGCCACACTGGGACTGAGACACGGCCCAGACTCCTACGGGAGGCAGCAGTAGGGAATCTTCCGCAATGGACGAAAGTCTGACGGAGCAACGCCGCGTGAACGATGAAGGCCTTCGGGTCGTAAAGTTCTGTTGTTAGGGAAGAACAAGTACCAGAGTAACTGCTGGTACCTTGACGGTACCTAACCAGAAAGCCACGGCTAACTACGTGCCAGCAGCCGCGGTAATACGTAGGTGGCAAGCGTTGTCCGGAATTATTGGGCGTAAAGCGCGCGCAGGCGGTTTCTTAAGTCTGATGTGAAAGCCCACGGCTCAACCGTGGAGGGTCATTGGAAACTGGGAAACTTGAGTGCAGAAGAGGAGAGTGGAATTCCACGTGTAGCGGTGAAATGCGTAGAGATGTGGAGGAACACCAGTGGCGAAGGCGACTCTCTGGTCTGTAACTGACGCTGAGGCGCGAAAGCGTGGGGAGCGAACAGGATTAGATACCCTGGTAGTCCACGCCGTAAACGATGAGTGCTAAGTGTTAGAGGGTTTCCGCCCTTTAGTGCTGCAGCAAACGCATTAAGCACTCCGCCTGGGGAGTACGGTCGCAAGACTGAAACTCAAAGGAATTGACGGGGGCCCGCACAAGCGGTGGAGCATGTGGTTTAATTCGAAGCAACGCGAAGAACCTTACCAGGTCTTGACATCCTTCGCTACTTCTAGAGATAGAAGGTTCCCCTTCGGGGGACGAAGTGACAGGTGGTGCATGGTTGTCGTCAGCTCGTGTCGTGAGATGTTGGGTTAAGTCCCGCAACGAGCGCAACCCTTGATCTTAGTTGCCAGCATTCAGTTGGGCACTCTAAGGTGACTGCCGGTGACAAACCGGAGGAAGGTGGGGATGACGTCAAATCATCATGCCCCTTATGACCTGGGCTACACACGTGCTACAATGGATGGTACAAAGGGCTGCAAGACTGCGAAGTCAAGCCAATCCCATAAAACCATTCTCAGTTCGGATTGCAGGCTGCAACTCGCCTGCATGAAGCCGGAATCGCTAGTAATCGCGGATCAGCATGCCGCGGTGAATACGTTCCCGGGCCTTGTACACACCGCCCGTCACACCACGAGAGTTTGTAACACCCGAAGTCGGTGGGGTAACCGTAAGGAGCCAGCCGCCTAAGGTGGGACAGATGATTGGGGTGAAGTCGTAACAAGGTAGCCGTATCGGAAGGTGCGGCTGGATCACCTCCTTTCTAAGGATATGAGGTACGCTTGGTATTTTGTTTAGTTTTGAGAGANTAAGGAGCCAGCCGCCTAAGGTGGGACAGATGATTGGGGTGAAGTCGTAACAAGGTAGCCGTATCGGAAGGTGCGGCTGGATCACCTCCTTTCTAAGGATATGAGGTACGCTTGGTATTTTGTTTAGTTTTGAGAGAACTTTGTTCTCTGAATTTATAGAGATGGGCCTATAGCTCAGCTGGTTAGAGCGCACGCCTGATAAGCGTGAGGTCGATGGTTCGAGTCCATTTAGGCCCACCATCTCAAATAAAAATATGGGGCCTTAGCTCAGCTGGGAGAGCGCCTGCTTTGCACGCAGGAGGTCAGCGGTTCGATCCCGCTAGGCTCCACCAATGTTCTTTGAAAACTAGATAACGAAAACAATTCAAGTAATTCACTGAGTTTAAACGCTTAGTTTAGTGATTCTCTTAATAATATTTGAATCAGGACATTAAGTAAGTACTTATGTCTTGAGACAAAGGAGAAGCGAAGAGTACGAGGCGGCGAAATGGTTGAGGAGCGGAATGGACGTAATTTGTCCATGAGCACCGCAGAACATGAAGCCAACGAAGTAATCTGAAGCTTATCATTTGTCGAAGGTTAAGTTGTTAAGGGCGCACGGTGGATGCCTTGGCACTAGGAGCCGATGAAGGACGGTACTAACACCGATATGCTTCGGGGAGCTGTAAGTAAGCTTTGATCCGGAGATTTCCGAATGGGGGAACCCACTGCTCGTAATGGAGTAGNTAAGGGCGCACGGTGGATGCCTTGGCACTAGGAGCCGATGAAGGACGGTACTAACACCGATATGCTTCGGGGAGCTGTAAGTAAGCTTTGATCCGGAGATTTCCGAATGGGGGAACCCACTGCTCGTAATGGAGTAGTATTTTTACCTGAATACATAGGGTAATAAAGGCAGACCCGGGGAACTGAAACATCTAAGTACCCGGAGGAAGAGAAAGCAAACGCGATTTCCTGAGTAGCGGCGAGCGAAACGGAATTAGCCCAAACCAAGAGGCTTGCCTCTTGGGGTTGTAGGACACTCTATACGGAGTTACAAAGGAACGGAGTAAATGAAGAGGTCTGGAAAGGCCCGTCAAAGAAGGTAACAACCCTGTAGTTGAAACTTCGTTCCCTCCAGAGTGGATCCTGAGTACGGCGGGACACGTGAAATCCCGTCGGAAGCAGGGAGGACCATCTCCCAAGGCTAAATACTCCCTAGTGACCGATAGTGAACCAGTACCGTGAGGGAAAGGTGAAAAGCACCCCGGAAGGGGAGTGAAAGAGATCCTGAAACCGTGTGCCTACAAGTAGTCAAAGCCCGTTAATGGGTAATGGCGTGCCTTTTGTAGAATGAACCGGCGAGTTACGATCCCGTGCAAGGTTAAGTTGATAAGACGGAGCCGCAGCGAAAGCGAGTCTGAATAGGGCGAAAGAGTACGTGGTCGTAGACCCGAAACCAGGTGATCTACCCATGTCCAGGGTGAAGTTCAGGTAACACTGAATGGAGGCCCGAACCCACGCACGTTGAAAAGTGCGGGGATGAGGTGTGGGTAGCGGAGAAATTCCAATCGAACTTGGAGATAGCTGGTTCTCTCCGAAATAGCTTTAGGGCTAGCCTTGAAATGAGAGTCTTGGAGGTAGAGCACTGATTGGACTAGGGGCCCCCATCGGGTTACCGAATTCAGTCAAACTCCGAATGCCAAAGACTTATGTTCAGGAGTCAGACTGCGAGTGATAAGATCCGTAGTCAAGAGGGAAACAGCCCAGACCACCAGCTAAGGTCCCAAAGTATACGTTAAGTGGAAAAGGATGTGGAGTTGCTTAGACAACCAGGATGTTGGCTTAGAAGCAGCCACCATTTAAAGAGTGCGTAATAGCTCACTGGTCGAGTGACTCTGCGCCGAAAATGTACCGGGGCTAAACGTATCACCGAAGCTGTGGATTGTTCTTACGAACAATGGTAGGAGAGCGTTCTAAGGGCTGTGAAGCGAGACCGGAAGGACTCGTGGAGCGCTTAGAAGTGAGAATGCCGGTATGAGTAGCGAAAGAGGGGTGAGAATCCCCTCCACCGAATGCCTAAGGTTTCCTGAGGAAGGCTCGTCCGCTCAGGGTTAGTCGGGACCTAAGCCGAGGCCGAAAGGCGTAGGCGATGGCCAACAGGTTGAAATTCCTGTACCACCTCCTCACCGTTTGAGCAANCCCTCCACCGAATGCCTAAGGTTTCCTGAGGAAGGCTCGTCCGCTCAGGGTTAGTCGGGACCTAAGCCGAGGCCGAAAGGCGTAGGCGATGGCCAACAGGTTGAAATTCCTGTACCACCTCCTCACCATTTGAGCAATGGGGGGACGCAGAAGGATAGGGTAAGCGCGCTGTTGGATTAGCGCGTCCAAGCAGTTAGGCTGACAATGAGGCAAATCCCGTTGTCACGTAAGCTGAGCTGTGATGGCGAGGGAACTATAGTACCGAAGTTCCTGATTCCACACTGCCAAGAAAAGCCTCTAGCGAGGTGAGAGGTGCCCGTACCGCAAACCGACACAGGTAGGCGAGGAGAGAATCCTAAGGTGAGCGAGAGAACTCTCGTTAAGGAACTCGGCAAAATGACCCCGTAACTTCGGGAGAAGGGGTGCTTTTTAGGGTGAATAGCCCGGAAAAGCCGCAGTGAATAGGCCCAGGCGACTGTTTAGCAAAAACACAGGTCTCTGCGAAGCCGCAAGGCGAAGTATAGGGGCTGACGCCTGCCCGGTGCTGGAAGGTTAAGGGGAGAGGTTAGCGCAAGCGAAGCTTTGAACCGAAGCCCCAGTAAACGGCGGCCGTAACTATAACGGTCCTAAGGTAGCGAAATTCCTTGTCGGGTAAGTTCCGACCCGCACGAAAGGCGTAACGATCTGGGCACTGTCTCAACGAGAGACTCGGTGAAATTATAGTACCTGTGAAGATGCAGGTTACCCGCGACAGGACGGAAAGACCCCGTGGAGCTTTACTGTAGCCTGATATTGAATTTTGGTACAGCTTGTACAGGATAGGTAGGAGCCTGAGAAGCCGGAGCGCTAGCTTCGGTGGAGGCGTCGGTGGGATACTACCCTGGCTGTATTGAAATTCTAACCCACAGCCCTGATCGGGCTGGGAGACAGTGTCAGGTGGGCAGTTTGACTGGGGCGGTCGCCTCCTAAAATGTAACGGAGGCGCCCAAAGGTTCCCTCAGAATGGTTGGAAATCATTCGTAGAGTGTAAAGGCACAAGGGAGCTTGACTGCGAGACCTACAAGTCGAGCAGGGACGAAAGTCGGGCTTAGTGATCCGGTGGTTCCGCATGGAAGGGCCATCGCTCAACGGATAAAAGCTACCCCGGGGATAACAGGCTTATCTCCCCCAAGAGTCCACATCGACGGGGAGGTTTGGCACCTCGATGTCGGCTCATCGCATCCTGGGGCTGTAGTCGGTCCCAAGGGTTGGGCTGTTCGCCCATTAAAGCGGTACGCGAGCTGGGTTCAGAACGTCGTGAGACAGTTCGGTCCCTATCCGTCGTGGGCGTAGGAAATTTGAGAGGAGCTGTCCTTAGTACGAGAGGACCGGGATGGACGCACCGCTGGTGTACCAGTTGTCTTGCCAAAGGCATAGCTGGGTAGCTATGTGCGGAAGGGATAAGTGCTGAAAGCATCTAAGCATGAAGCCCCCCTCAAGATGAGATTTCCCATCACACTAGTGAGTAAGATCCCTGAAAGATGATCAGGTTGATAGGTCAGAGGTGGAAGCGCGGTGACGTGTGGAGCTGACTGATACTAATCGATCGAGGACTTAACCTAATAAAAGCGTAAGCTTAGTGAATTGAATTGTGATTCGTTATCTAGTTTTGAAGGAATATGCCTTCAAACTTTATATTATTTGGTGATGATGGCGAAGAGGTCACACCCGTTCCCATGCCGAACACGGAAGTTAAGCTCTTCAGCGCCGATGGTAGTTGGGGGTTTCCCCCTGTGAGAGTAGGACGTCGCCAAGTAAGAAGAGGAAAAAAGATCAGTAGAGATACTGGTCTTTTTTTGTATGGATTTAAAAAGTAAAATAAACCGAAGGTTTAGTCTGTAAAGAGGTAGAGACAAAGTAACCTTACTAGCCTGAGGCTTGGGAGAAGCAAGAAGATCAAGGAAGCGCCGAGAGAGAAGACCGGAATGTGCGCAGTTGGCACATGAGGATCTGAACGAACAAGCTGACGCGGAGATTCGCCGCTTATCGCAAGCCGAAATCCGAACACGGAAGTTAAGCTCCAGCGCCGATGGTAGTTGGGGGTTTCCCCCTGTGAGAGTAGGACGTTGCCAAGTAAGAAGAGGAAAAAAGATCAGTAGAGATACTGGTCTTTTTTTGTATGGATTTAAAAAGTAAAATAAACCGAAGGTTTAGTCTGTAAAGAGGTAGAGACAAAGTAAACTTACTAGCCTGAGGCTTGGGAGAAGCATATTAAGGAACTTCTACTAAGAGCGCCACGTCCTGTGGCAACGTAGAAGTCAGCACTTCCTGTGCAAGTAAGGAAGTGCCGAGAGAGAAGACCGGAATGTGCGCAGTTGGCACATGAGGATCTGAACGAACAAGCTGACGCGGAGATTCGCCGCTTATCGTAAGCCGAAATCCGAACACGGAAGTTAAGCTCTCAGCGCCGATGGTAGTTGGGGGTTTCCCCCTGTGAGAGTAGGACGTTGCCAAGTAAGAAGAGGAAAAAGATCAGTAGAGATACTGGTCTTTTTTGTTTTAATTAAATAGTTATAAAAAACCGAAGGTATGCTCGTAAAGAGGTAGACATAGAAACAGAATATATCTACTAGCCTGAAGTTTAGAGAGTTAATTAAAACTTGTTAGTGGTAACAGCGAACTTACCATATGGAAGAAAATACAAATTATTATTTTGTTAGAACAATGTTAAAATAAGTTAATCAAAATAGGTAAAAATACCTATCTTCTGGGAGATGGGCATAATACCTTTACGAAAAGAGGGTAAGGTAATGAAGCTTAAGACGAAAAGTCTCTTAGTGGTTGGATTTGTAATGCTGCTATTTTTAGGGTTGCTATTGACTACGATTCGCCCAATTTTGTTAGAAGATGCAATTAAATTAGATAAAACTCACATTCAGCGAGAGCTAGATACGATAAATAACCAATTGGTATCCACCATGAGTATGATTAAAAGGACAAATTTAGACTGGTCTGTATGGGATGATACATATTGGTATATCAAAGGGAAATATCCAGATTTCCCGGAAGTTAATCTACAAAAAACTACTTTCGAAAATACAATGCTAAATTTTATGATTTATTTAGATGATAAAAATCAGGTAGTACATCAAGTTGGCTATAATTTTGAAAGTAAAGTATTTATTACCTTGGAAAAGGAATTTTATACAGAGTTCTTGCCAGTTGTTCAGTCAAGGGATAATGAAAGAACACATTTAATAACTACAGATTATGGATTAACTATTTTGTCGTTTGAATCAGTATACTTGAGTAGTGGAGAAGGTAAACCTGCTGGAACTTTAATTGTTGGGAGAACAATAGATGAGCAGCTTATAAAGGAGATGGGAAAAAAACTTAATCTTCAACTTGTTATGAAAAAAGTTAATAATCCGTTTTTGAAGAGAACAAAAGTTAAGGTATTAAATGAACAAAAAATAAAAGGATCACTATTCTTAAAAGATTATAATGAAAATAAAGTGTATGAAATAAGCTATGTGAGTAACAGAGATTACTATATACAGAAAAAGTCTGGCGTTAATCAATTGTCAGTGTATATTTTTTTCACTAGTATTTCAACAATTCTATTGATTCTGTTTTTGTTGAATCGTTTTATTGTTTCTCGTATCGGAAACTTATCCTTACAATTAAAGCATATTCAAGATAATAAAGAGATTAGATCAAGAATTAAAACGAGTAATGGACATAAAGATGAGTTATTAGATCTAGAATATTCAATTAATTCAATGTTAGAATCCCTTGAGGAAAAACATAATGAAATCGTTAGCTTAGCTTATCATGATCCTCTTACTAAGTTACCAAATCGTTATTTTTTAAATGAAGAATTTGACAAGTTAATTGAAAAAAATCAACAGAATGTAGCTGTCTTGTTTTTGGATCTTGATGGTTTTAAGCGAGTTAATGACTCATTTGGCCATGAAATAGGGGATCTCTTACTTCTTAGTGTTACAAATAAAATCGCTCCACTAATTTCTAAAAGAAAAGGGATATTTTCGAGATTTGGAGGAGATGAATTTGTAATAGTTGTGAATTATAGTCAGATAGAAGATTTGAAGCTGTTAGTCCAAGATATTCTGACTGAGGCAGGGAAAGAAAGGCAATTAAGAACATATAAGACACTTGTAACTGCAAGTATAGGGGTTAGCATTTATGGACAGGATGGCAGTAGCCTTAATGAATTACTGCAGAAGGCTGATATCGCTATGTATGAAGCGAAACGAAAAGGCAAAAATCAATCATATTTTTATCAAGATTTAGCGTCCGTTAGTGGATATAAAAATATACTAGAATTAGAGAATGAATTAAAATTTGCTCTGAGTAAGAATCAGCTAGAAATACATTATCAACCGATCGTTTGTAGTGTTGACCATAGTATTGTTGGGGTGGAATCTTTGGTTCGTTGGAATCATCCATCAAAGGGAATGATTTCTCCAGCGCTTTTCATTCCTATAGCAGAAGAAAACGGACTTATGCCAGTGATTGGTGAATGGGTATTAGAAGAATCTATTAAGCAAATAAGTTCATTACACTGTAAAGGTTTTAAAAACATAGTACTATCAGTCAATGTATCAAAAACACAGATGAAGGATAATAGCTTTATTCATAAGTTAGATGAAATCTTAATCAAATATGATTACCCTCCTACAAAGCTACAAATTGAAATTACTGAAAGTGGTATTGATGCTTATTTAAATGAACTTCAAGAATTTTCGAATGAGCTAAAAAACGGGACATTATCATTGCCCTTGATGATTTTGGGGTGGGAACGTCCTCCCTTTTATTTATTAAAGAGTTACCAATAGATGTAATAAAGATTGATCGAAACTTTATTAAAAATGTACCAAAGGATTCTTTTGATACTATTCTGTTATCCGGAATTTTTAAAGTGATATTAGATTTAAATATAGATGTTGTTGTAGAGGGGATTGAACAGGAAGAACAGGTAAATTATATAACTTCAGAATGTAGTCCCAGATTACAAGGTTATTATTTTAGTCGTCCCTTACCAATCTCTATCCTTTTAGAAAGATACTTTAAACTATAACATAATGAATTCTTAAGATATGCTTCATTTTGGAACGGCAACAAATAACAGTACATGGTAGTTGAGGGGTTCCCCCTGTAGCGTTTGACACCCCATTTAAGAAGAGAAAAAACCAGTAGAGATACTGGTCTTTTTTTTGATTACTATATTAAAAACGCTGAAGGCTGATTAATTTAAGAAAGTATTTTGTTTTTTATAGAAATGTAATTAGTTGTGTATAAATTAAAGGATCTCTTTTTTGTCTTAATTACTACTCTATCAGTAGCCCCGTTTGGTGTGCCTGTTCTAATCGCGTTTCTTTCTTTTCCACCGTATGTATCATCAAGAGTTACTTCAAGGACATCAGAGCTTAGGATTTCAATTTTAGAAAACTACCATCTAATTATTACTTTATCGTCAATTATTTTACATTTATGGCAAACATAATATTCACAATCCATAGATTGGATTTATAAAGTAATACGTAATCAAATAAGGGAAAGTTTCATTACTCTAATAATCACCTCATATTAAGTTTTAAACTACTACCAAACCCTTAGAGAATTATTCCTGATTTAATGATCAGGTTGTGAATCCTGAATTTTATCCAGCAAAATTTTTTAGTATTTTTATCCTGATTTTGTAAATCTTAATAGTACTATTAGATATCTGGTTACTATTTAAAGGTGTGGATGTTGTGCGTGATATTGGAATGAATAAAGAAAAATTTCTAATCCTATTTGCCTTATTTATTATCTTTATATACCTATCTCCATTATTTCTTTTAGGTGAGAATGCCCATATTCGTGTTCATGACAATTTGGATTCAAATTTAGCTTGGTATAAGGTTTTAAGTGAAAGTGGACAATTATTAAGTTCAACTAATGATGTTGTTCCCCAAGTAATTAATGGACTCCCAAGAAATGCATATGGAACTGAATTCAGTTTGATTGTGTGGTTGTATGAAGTATTTCCAACTATGATTGCATATGCACTGAGTCAAACAATTACCAGGGTATTTGCCTTTATCGGAATGTATTTACTCCTAAAGGATCACTTCTTAAAGAAAGAATATCATCTGATTTCTGTTGGGGTTGCATTAGCGTTTGCATTAACACCTTTCTGGCCTTCTGGAATGCTTAGTACGTTAGGAATGCCACTGGCTCTTTGGTCTTTTTTACATATTAGAAACGGAACTAGATCGTGGAAGCAATTTGTTGTATTAACGCTTCTACCTTTGTACTCAAGTATAGTTTTAGGCTTCTTCTTTTTTTTATTTGGTATGGGTGTTTTTTGGGTTATCGATTTTATTAGAGGAAAACGAAATTATTATTTTCTTCTTGCTCTTTGTTACATGACTGCACTGTATTTAATTGTTGAGTATCGTTTAGTATACTCTTTCATATTTGATGATGAGCCAAATAGCAGGGATGAATATTTTCATGCGAGACTTTCTTTGTGGAGGGTTATTCGATTAACATTTAAAAATTTTGTTCTAGGCCACACACATGTGATGACAGTCCATGGGATTTTTGTGTTAGCCGTTACTATTATTTCTTTTGCTATCATAATTTCTAAAAAATTATGGAAGGAAGAAAAGATCTTTATATATTTCTTAATTCTAAATTTCTTGTTATCTGCATGGTATGCATTTTGGTTTTACAAGGGCTGGTTACCATTAACAAAAAGATTCCATGTCATGGATACATTTAATTTTGCGAGATTTCATTTTTTAAGACCAATGGTTATATATGTTGGATTTGCTTTAGGACTTAAGATTATTTGGAATTACAGGAAAAGCTGGAGGTCATATGCGACATTCTTTATCATTGCGCAGATTATCTTACTTTTCTGTTTTAATGATGAAATTATTTATCATAAAAAACCTTCAGTAAAAGAGTTTTATGCTGAAGAACTGTTTGAAGAGATTAAACATTATATCGGCTTGCCGCAAGAAGAATACAGGGTAGTAAGTATTGGTATACATCCGGCAATTTCTCAATATAACGGTTTTTATACTCTTGATACGTATAATAATTTCTACCCTCTATCATATAAGTACAAATTTAGGCCCATTATTGAAAAGGAGCTTGAGAAAAATAAAACCATTCGGACTTACTTTGATGAGTGGGGTGGCCGTTGTTATATATTCACAGATGAGCTTGGAAAGCATTATATGTTTAAAAAAAATTCAAAGAAAACATTAAAAAACCTTGAATTAAACACAGGAGCATTAAAAGAATTAGGTGGAGCTTATATATTTTCAGCTGTACCTATAGAGAACAGTGATATGAATCAATTGGAATTAGAAAGGACCTTTCAAACAAAGTCAGCTGCATGGAAAATTTACTTATATAAAGTCTTATAAAGGTGGAGGGTTATATCATGAGTTATCCTATTTTAACAATTGTTGTACCATGCTATAACGAGGAGGAAGTGTTACCAGAGACAATAACGGTGTTAATTGAGGAATTAAATGAATTAATTGAGAAAACCGTTGTATCTGAAGATAGTAGAATCTTGTTTGTTGATGATGGAAGTAAAGATAGAACATGGTCGATTGTATATAAAAATAGTCTGGAAAATAGAAATGTACACGGATTAAAATTGGCGAGAAATGTAGGTCATCAAAATGCACTATTGGCTGGATTAATCACCGCTTGCAAAACATCAGATTGCGTTATTTCCATTGATGCAGATTTGCAGGATGATGTGTGTGTAATTAGGGATTTCGTGAAAAAGTTTAAGGAAGGATTTGATATTGTCTATGGAGTAAGGAAAAAAAGGGATACTGATAAATTGTTTAAGAAAGCCACTGCAATAGGATTCTATAAAATCATGCAGAAGCTAGGGGTAAACCTTATTTATAATCATGCAGATTTTCGGTTAATGAGCAAGAGGGCGATTCAAGAGTTAGAAAAGTTTGAGGAAGTAAATTTGTTTTTAAGGGGAATTGTTCCTTTAATAGGTTTTTCGTCAACATCTGTTCACTATGATCGTAAAGAAAGGTTTGCGGGCGATACAAAATATCCATTGAAAAAAATGCTATCATTTGCATTTGAAGGTATTACGTCATTTTCTATTACTCCTATAAGATTTGTTATGTTAGTAGGAATTCTATCTTTTATCACTAGCCTGTTATTTGGCACTTATTTTATTACATTAAAATTTTTAGGAGAAACACAAACTGGCTGGACATCGCTTATTACGTCTATTTGGTTAATAGGAGGATTACAGCTAATTGCAATAGGATTGATTGGGGAATATATCGGCAAGGTCTATAAAGAATCTAAAAGGAGACCAAGATACAGTATTGATATTAATACACTTAATTTGACACAACAATTGATTGAAAGGAATTTAGAAACTAATGGTGGAGATCATAGAGAATTACTTTAATAAATCAAATACATTTATTAGGTATATTCTTGTAGGAGTATTTAATACTATTATTGGAATTTCGATCATGTTTCTGCTATTAGAATTGTTTCGATTTTCGTATGGTATTTCAACATTTATCGGAAATAGCATTGGGGCAACAGTGAGTTATTTTTTTAATCGTAACTTTACATTTAAAAGTAATGTAGAAAATAAAAAAGGAATAATACTCTTTATTTTTGTTATTTTGGGTAGCTATTTGATAGCTTACCCTATTGGTTATCACCTGTTATTTGAGAGGTTATTTCAAACGAATGTATTCGGTAAAGAGTTATCAATATTACTTTCTGTATGCTTATATACAATAATAAATTATTTGGGGCAGAGGTATGTAACATTCCGTAGGTAGATCCAAGAAATACCAGTTGAAAAACATTAAGTTGATTGATATTATATAATCTTAGTCACGAGAGATAAAGTTAACTCCAAAAAAACTTTCATCATTTCGTTGACATTGGTTTAGATGAATGTTAAGATGTAATTCCGGTCATAATTAAGTTGTATACCGGACAAGCTACAAATGATCTTTGAAAACTAAACAAAACCAAGCGTGCCAACGTTAATTTCGATTAACAAAAATCGTACTATAATAGTACAAATTTATATGAGCTACATCAAACACTTTATTGGAGAGTTTGATCCTGGCTCAGGACGAACGCTGGCGGCGTGCCTAATACATGCAAGTCGAGCGAATCTGAGGGAGCTTGCTCCCGAAGATTAGCGGCGGACGGGTGAGTAACACGTGGGTAACCTGCCTGTAAGATTGGGATAACTCCGGGAAACCGGAGCTAATACCGGATAACATTTCGAACCGCATGGTTCGAAATTGAAAGACGGCGTCTAGCTGTCACTTACAGATGGACCCGCGGCGCATTAGCTAGTTGGTGAGGTAACGGCTCACCAAGGCGACGATGCGTAGCCGACCTGAGAGGGTGATCGGCCACACTGGGACTGAGACACGGCCCAGACTCCTACGGGAGGCAGCAGTAGGGAATCTTCCGCAATGGACGAAAGTCTGACGGAGCAACGCCGCGTGAACGATGAAGGCCTTCGGGTCGTAAAGTTCTGTTGTTAGGGAAGAACAAGTACCAGAGTAACTGCTGGTACCTTGACGGTACCTAACCAGAAAGCCACGGCTAACTACGTGCCAGCAGCCGCGGTAATACGTAGGTGGCAAGCGTTGTCCGGAATTATTGGGCGTAAAGCGCGCGCAGGCGGTTTCTTAAGTCTGATGTGAAAGCCCACGGCTCAACCGTGGAGGGTCATTGGAAACTGGGGAACTTGAGTGCAGAAGAGGAGAGTGGAATTCCACGTGTAGCGGTGAAATGCGTAGAGATGTGGAGGAACACCAGTGGCGAAGGCGACTCTCTGGTCTGTAACTGACGCTGAGGCGCGAAAGCGTGGGGAGCGAACAGGATTAGATACCCTGGTAGTCCACGCCGTAAACGATGAGTGCTAAGTGTTAGAGGGTTTCCGCCCTTTAGTGCTGCAGCAAACGCATTAAGCACTCCGCCTGGGGAGTACGGTCGCAAGACTGAAACTCAAAGGAATTGACGGGGGCCCGCACAAGCGGTGGAGCATGTGGTTTAATTCGAAGCAACGCGAAGAACCTTACCAGGTCTTGACATCCTTCGCTACTTCTAGAGATAGAAGGTTCCCCTTCGGGGGACGAAGTGACAGGTGGTGCATGGTTGTCGTCAGCTCGTGTCGTGAGATGTTGGGTTAAGTCCCGCAACGAGCGCAACCCTTGATCTTAGTTGCCAGCATTCAGTTGGGCACTCTAAGGTGACTGCCGGTGACAAACCGGAGGAAGGTGGGGATGACGTCAAATCATCATGCCCCTTATGACCTGGGCTACACACGTGCTACAATGGATGGTACAAAGGGCTGCAAGACTGCGAAGTCAAGCCAATCCCATAAAACCATTCTCAGTTCGGATTGCAGGCTGCAACTCGCCTGCATGAAGCCGGAATCGCTAGTAATCGCGGATCAGCATGCCGCGGTGAATACGTTCCCGGGCCTTGTACACACCGCCCGTCACACCACGAGAGTTTGTAACACCCGAAGTCGGTGGGGTAACCGTAAGGAGCCAGCCGCCTAAGGTGGGACAGATGATTGGGGTGAAGTCGTAACAAGGTAGCCGTATCGGAAGGTGCGGCTGGATCACCTCCTTTCTAAGGATATGAGGTACGCTTGGTATTTTGTTTAGTTTTGAGAGATCATTGGATCTTTCAATATAAGTAATAAAACACATAGGATATGAATATCCTGTGCTTTATGTTCCTTGAAAACTAGATAACGATAACAATTCAAGTAATTCACTGAGTTTAAACGCTTAGTTTAGTGATTCTCTTATTAATGAAGTAAATGACATCTTCGATGTCGAAGGTTAAGTTAGTAAGGGCGCACGGTGGATGCCTTGGCACTAGGAGCCGATGAAGGACGGTACTAACACCGATATGCTTCGGGGAGCTGTAAGTAAGCTTTGATCCGGAGATTTCCGAATGGGGGAACCCACTGCTCGTAATGGAGTAGTATTTTTACCTGAATACATAGGGTAATAAAGGCAGACCCGGGGAACTGAAACATCTAAGTACCCGGAGGAAGAGAAAGCAAACGCGATTTCCTGAGTAGCGGCGAGCGAAACGGAATTAGCCCAAACCAAGAGGCTTGCCTCTTGGGGTTGTAGGACACTCTATACGGAGTTACAAAGGAACGGAGTAAATGAAGAGGTCTGGAAAGGCCCGTCAAAGAAGGTAACAACCCTGTAGTTGAAACTTCGTTCCCTCCAGAGTGGATCCTGAGTACGGCGGGACACGTGAAACCCCGTCGGAAGCAGGGAGGACCATCTCCCAAGGCTAAATACTCCCTAGTGACCGATAGTGAACCAGTACCGTGAGGGAAAGGTGAAAAGCACCCCGGAAGGGGAGTGAAAGAGATCCTGAAACCGTGTGCCTACAAGTAGTCAAAGCCCGTTAATGGGTAATGGCGTGCCTTTTGTAGAATGAACCGGCGAGTTACGATCCCGTGCAAGGTTAAGTTGATAAGACGGAGCCGCAGCGAAAGCGAGTCTGAATAGGGCGAAAGAGTACGTGGTCGTAGACCCGAAACCAGGTGATCTACCCATGTCCAGGGTGAAGTTCAGGTAACACTGAATGGAGGCCCGAACCCACGCACGTTGAAAAGTGCGGGGATGAGGTGTGGGTAGCGGAGAAATTCCAATCGAACTTGGAGATAGCTGGTTCTCTCCGAAATAGCTTTAGGGCTAGCCTTGAAATGAGAGTCTTGGAGGTAGAGCACTGATTGGACTAGGGGCCCCCATCGGGTTACCGAATTCAGTCAAACTCCGAATGCCAAAGACTTATGTTCAGGAGTCAGACTGCGAGTGATAAGATCCGTAGTCAAGAGGGAAACAGCCCAGACCACCAGCTAAGGTCCCAAAGTATACGTTAAGTGGAAAAGGATGTGGAGTTGCTTAGACAACCAGGATGTTGGCTTAGAAGCAGCCACCATTTAAAGAGTGCGTAATAGCTCACTGGTCGAGTGACTCTGCGCCGAAAATGTACCGGGGCTAAACGTATCACCGAAGCTGTGGATTGTTCTTACGAACAATGGTAGGAGAGCGTTCTAAGGGCTGTGAAGCGAGACCGGAAGGACTCGTGGAGCGCTTAGAAGTGAGAATGCCGGTATGAGTAGCGAAAGAGGGGTGAGAATCCCCTCCACCGAATGCCTAAGGTTTCCTGAGGAAGGCTCGTCCGCTCAGGGTTAGTCGGGACCTAAGCCGAGGCCGAAAGGCGTAGGCGATGGCCAACAGGTTGAAATTCCTGTACCACCTCCTCACCATTTGAGCAATGGGGGGACGCAGAAGGATAGGGTAAGCGCGCTGTTGGATATGCGCGTCCAAGCAGTTAGGCTGACAACGAGGCAAATCCCGTTGTCACGTAAGCTGAGCTGTGATGGCGAGGGAACTATAGTACCGAAGTTCCTGATTCCACACTGCCAAGAAAAGCCTCTAGCGAGGTGAGAGGTGCCCGTACCGCAAACCGACACAGGTAGGCGAGGAGAGAATCCTAAGGTGAGCGAGAGAACTCTCGTTAAGGAACTCGGCAAAATGACCCCGTAACTTCGGGAGAAGGGGTGCTTTTTAGGGTGAATAGCCCGGAAAAGCCGCAGTGAATAGGCCCAGGCGACTGTTTAGCAAAAACACAGGTCTCTGCGAAGCCGCAAGGCGAAGTATAGGGGCTGACGCCTGCCCGGTGCTGGAAGGTTAAGGGGAGAGGTTAGCGCAAGCGAAGCTTTGAACCGAAGCCCCAGTAAACGGCGGCCGTAACTATAACGGTCCTAAGGTAGCGAAATTCCTTGTCGGGTAAGTTCCGACCCGCACGAAAGGCGTAACGATCTGGGCACTGTCTCAACGAGAGACTCGGTGAAATTATAGTACCTGTGAAGATGCAGGTTACCCGCGACAGGACGGAAAGACCCCGTGGAGCTTTACTGTAGCCTGATATTGAATTTTGGTACAGCTTGTACAGGATAGGTAGGAGCCTGAGAAGCCGGAGCGCTAGCTTCGGTGGAGGCGTCGGTGGGATACTACCCTGGCTGTATTGAAATTCTAACCCACAGCCCTGATCGGGCTGGGAGACAGTGTCAGGTGGGCAGTTTGACTGGGGCGGTCGCCTCCTAAAATGTAACGGAGGCGCCCAAAGGTTCCCTCAGAATGGTTGGAAATCATTCGTAGAGTGTAAAGGCACAAGGGAGCTTGACTGCGAGACCTACAAGTCGAGCAGGGACGAAAGTCGGGCTTAGTGATCCGGTGGTTCCGCATGGAAGGGCCATCGCTCAACGGATAAAAGCTACCCCGGGGATAACAGGCTTATCTCCCCCAAGAGTCCACATCGACGGGGAGGTTTGGCACCTCGATGTCGGCTCATCGCATCCTGGGGCTGTAGTCGGTCCCAAGGGTTGGGCTGTTCGCCCATTAAAGCGGTACGCGAGCTGGGTTCAGAACGTCGTGAGACAGTTCGGTCCCTATCCGTCGTGGGCGTAGGAAATTTGAGAGGAGCTGTCCTTAGTACGAGAGGACCGGGATGGACGCACCGCTGGTGTACCAGTTGTCTTGCCAAAGGCATAGCTGGGTAGCTATGTGCGGAAGGGATAAGTGCTGAAAGCATCTAAGCATGAAGCCCCCCTCAAGATGAGATTTCCCATCACACTAGTGAGTAAGATCCCTGAAAGATGATCAGGTTGATAGGTCAGAGGTGGAAGCGCGGTGACGTGTGGAGCTGACTGATACTAATCGATCGAGGACTTAACCTAATAAAAGCGTAAGCTTAGTGAATTGAATTGTGATTCGTTATCTAGTTTTGAAGGAATATGCCTTCAAACTTTATATTATTTGGTGATGATGGCGAAGAGGTCACACCCGTTCCCATGCCGAACACGGAAGTTAAGCTCTTCAGCGCCGATGGTAGTTGGGGGTTTCCCCCTGTGAGAGTAGGACGTTGCCAAGTAAGAAGAGGAAAAAGATCAGTAGAGATACTGGTCTTTTTTTATATGAATTTAAAAAATAATATAAACCGAAGGTTTAGTCTGTAAAGAGGTAGAGACAAAGTAAACTTACTAGCCTGAGGTTTGGGAGAAGCATATTAAGGAACTTCTACTAAGAGCGCCACGTCCTGTGGCAACGTAGAAGTCAGCACTTCCTGTGCAAGTAAGGAAGTGCCGAGAGAGAAGACCGGAATGTGCGCAGTTGGCACATGAGGATCTGAACGAACAAGCTGACGCGGAGATTCGCCGCTTATCGCAAGCCGAAATCCGAACACGGAAGTTAAGCTCTCAGCGCCGATGGTAGTTGGGGGTTTCCCCCTGTGAGAGTAGGACGTCGCCAAGTAAGAAGAGGGAAAAGATCAGTAGAGATACTGGTCTTTTTTTGTTTGATATGGAGTTTACGTGTATGTAGATTTTTGGTGAATTTTGTAGAATAGTAGATAAATTAAAATAATCGAAGATAAGTTGCTGAAAATCGAAGATAAAATGAAATAATCGTTGATAAATCTCCATAATCGAAGATAAATTAACTTAACACCCTACTAATGTGCGCAGTTGGCACATGAGGATCTGACGAACAAGCTGACGCGGAGATTCGCCGCTTATCGCCAGCCGAAATCCGAACACGGAAGTTAAGTTCTTCAGCGGCGATGGTAGGTGGGGTTTCCCCCTGTGAGAGTAGGACGTTGCCAAGTAAGAAGAGGAAAAAGATCAGTAGAAATACTGGTCTTTTTTTGTATATTAAAAAGTATTCTACTGTAAAAACTCAAGCCTCTAAAATAAAAATACCTATTTTTAACATATGATGTTATATTATATAAAAAATAGGTTGGTGCAAAATGACGAGAAGAAATCAGTGGGACGCACATTTATATGATCAGCATCATTCATTTGTTTCTGAGTATGGTCATGATCTAGTTAAGCTGTTGAATCCAACTTCTGGAGAGAGAATACTTGATGTTGGATGCGGTACAGGGGATTTAATGAATACACTTGTCGACTTTGGTGTTGATGGATTAGGTGTAGATCAATCAGAGACAATGGTAGTGAAGGCGAAAGAAAAGTATCCTGAATTGAGCTTTGAGGTTAAGGATGTTCTAGAGTTGGACTTCCAAGGAGAATTTGATGCTGTTTTTTCAAATGCTACCTTACATTGGGTTAAAGAACCAAAATTAGCATTAGAAAAAATGTATGAAAGTTTAAAGGTGGGAGGACGTTTTGTTGCGGAGTTTGGGGGAGCTGGTAATGTTGAGCTAATCTTAAATGAGTTTAGAAAGCAGTGTCAACAAGAAGGTTATTCTGTGACAAATGAATCTCTTCCCTGGTATTTTCCTACGATTGGTCAATATACCTCTTTAATGGAGGCTGTCGGTTTTCAGGTGACGTGTGCTGTGCATTTTAATCGACCTACAGTACTTGATGGAGAAGATGGGCTTAGAAATTGGCTACACATGTTTATGCCGAATTTCCTTCACTCACTGCCCGATGATGTGGAGATGAGGGTGCTAACCAATGTAGAAAATAACTTACGTCAGATTCTATATAAGGATAAGCAGTGGGAGGCAGATTACAAGCGTATTAGAGTAATGGCTATTAAGCATGAGTGAAAAAGAGTGACTTCTATGATACATAATTAAACTTCATTTAAAACTTTTTGAGGAATGATCATTTTAGTCATTCCTTTTTTTACTTCCTAAATAGTCACTTCTGATTTAAAGGATATATTTACATAAATAGTGGTAGAATGTAGAATACATAGGATTGTAAGCATGGAGGAATGAGAATGACAGCAAAGCCAAAAAAGAAAAAGTTTATTGTTGAGGAGAATGAAACAATTGATGATTGTCTTAACAGAATGAGTAAGGAAGGATATATGCCGGTTAGAAGAACGGAGCAGCCCATTTTTAAGGAAGAGGTCCGAGATAATGTAGTTGAACATATCCCATGTGGAAGAATGATTACATTTGAAGGGAAACTATTGTAAAAACCGAACAATAAGTTAGTATTAAAATTAATCGTTCGATTTTACGTTGACATTGGGTAGCTTCATTGTTAATATAAACATGTAAATAATTAATTTAAATTGAACCTCATATATAATTGGGAATATGGCCCAGAAGTTTCTACCCGGTAACCGTAAATTATCGGACTATGAGGGAAAGTGAATGTATATACGATTCGGAAATCAAAAAATCCGAGCTCGATATATCTAACTTTCTCTATTAGTTGAGAAAAGTTAAATATCGGGCTTTTTTGTTTTTAGATTTGATAAAGGTGGGGAAAAAATGGATCCGATTGTTGGAGTCATAATGGGAAGTACCTC
Source organism: Metabacillus schmidteae (assembly GCF_903166545.1). Classification (NCBI taxonomy): domain Bacteria; kingdom Bacillati; phylum Bacillota; class Bacilli; order Caryophanales; family Bacillaceae; genus Metabacillus; species Metabacillus schmidteae. Next base: position 639,147 of record NZ_CAESCH010000001.1, read on the forward strand.
TGATTGGGGCACGATGAAATTTGCATGCGATATACTAGATGAGCTTAGTATTCCATATGAGAAAAAGGTGGTTTCTGCACACCGTACGCCGGATTATATGTTTGAATATGCTGAGAATGCTAGAAACAGAGGCTTGAAGGTTATTATTGCAGGTGCAGGTGGAGCAGCCCATTTACCAGGCATGGTTGCAGCAAAAACAACACTGCCTGTCATAGGTATTCCTGTTCAGTCAAAGGCTTTAAATGGTCTTGATTCATTATTATCAATCGTGCAAATGCCAGGAGGTGTTCCAGTTGCAACTGTTGCGATAGGTAAAGCTGGAGCAACAAATGCAGGGCTTTTAGCTGCTGAAATTCTCTCGACGAATGATCAAACACTTGCTGATAAGTTAGATACAAGAAGAGAAGAATTAAGATTAAAAGTTTTGGAAAGCAGTGATGAACTTGAATAATCAAACCATTCTACCAGGAAGCACAATTGGCATAATCGGCGGTGGACAGCTTGGAAGAATGATGGCAGTCGCAGCTAGACAAATGGGCTATCGTATTGCTGTATTAGATCCAACAAAAGACTGTCCATGTGGTCAAATTGCTGATATTGAAATTACAGCGAGCTATGATGATTTAGATGCCATTAAAGAGTTAGCAAAAGTTAGTGATGTCATAACATATGAATTTGAGAATATTGATTATACAGCTTTACATTGGTTAGAAGAGCATGCATCATTGCCACAGAAAAGCTCTTTGCTTTTGCTAACACAAGATCGTGAAACAGAAAAAGCAGCAATCGTAAATGCGGGTTGTCAGGTAGCACCATATCAGATTATCCACTCGGAGGAAGAGCTACAGCAATCTGTAGAACTGCTTCAGTATCCTTGTGTCTTAAAAACATGCAGGGGTGGTTATGACGGCAAAGGACAAGTAGTGATTCGGGAAGAACAGGATCTCTCAAAAGCTAAAGAATTGTTAAATCACGGTACATGTATTTTGGAAAAGTGGGTTCCATTCAAAAAAGAAATTTCAGTTATTGTGACCCGATCTGTTAATGGAGAAACAAAAACATTTCCGGTAGCTGAAAATATTCATAAAGATAATATATTATACCAAAGCATTGTTCCTGCCAGAGTATCGGATCGTGTCATCGAAAAGGCAGAAGAGCTGGCTATTAAACTATCAAATAGTTTTGAACTTGTAGGAACACTTGCTGTTGAAATGTTTTTAACGGACAATGACGAAATCTATATAAATGAGTTGGCACCACGTCCACATAACTCAGGTCATTACACGATTGATTTATGTGAAACAGATCAGTTTGAACAACATATACGTTCTGTATGTAATCTACCCCTAGGACAAACCAAGCTACTACAAAGTGGTATGATGGTTAATCTTTTAGGAGAAGATTTACCAATTGTAAGTGAACATCTTTCACTCCTGCAACAAGCTAAACTTCATCTTTACGGTAAAAAAGAGCCTGCTTCTAAGCGTAAGATGGGACATATAACATTTATTATTGAACCAAATCAGGATAATATAGAAAAGATCAATAAAATTTGGGGTCAAAATTGAACGGAGGCAAAAAGAAATGATCGAACGTTATACAAGACCAGAAATGGGAGCAATTTGGACGGAAGAGAACAAATTTAAGGCATGGTTAGAAGTTGAAATCCTTGCATGTGAAGCATGGGCTGAGCTTGGTGTTATTCCAAAAGAAGATGTGGCATTGCTTCGTGAAAATGCATCTTTTGATGTGAATCGCATAAATGAAATCGAGTTAGAAACTCGTCATGATGTTGTAGCTTTTACAAGAGCGGTATCTGAGACTCTTGGTGAAGAGCGTAAATGGGTTCATTATGGGCTAACATCAACAGATGTTGTTGATACAGCTTTATCATACTTATTAAAACAAGCGAACGATATCTTATTAAAAGATATTGAGAACTTTATCCAAATATTAAAAGAAAAAGCTCAAGAACATAAATATACAGTTATGATGGGACGTACTCACGGTGTACATGCTGAACCAACAACCTTTGGTTTAAAACTTGGTTTATGGTATGAAGAAATGAAACGTAACTTAGATCGTTTCAAACGTGCTGCAGAAGGAGTAGAGTATGGGAAAATCTCCGGTGCAGTAGGAACGTATGCAAACATCGATCCTTTTGTTGAAAAATATGTGTGTGAAAAGCTAGGTACAAAACCAGCTCCAATTTCAACACAAACTCTTCAACGCGATCGTCATGCTGATTACATGGCATCTATCGCACTTGTAGCAACATCAATTGAAAAGTTTGCTGTAGAAATTCGTGGCTTACAAAAGAGTGAAACTCGTGAAGTGGAAGAGTCTTTTGCAAAAGGTCAAAAAGGATCTTCTGCAATGCCGCACAAACGTAATCCAATTGGTTCAGAAAACATGACTGGTCTTGCTCGTGTCATTCGCGGTTATATGTTAACAGCTTATGAAAATGTTCCGTTATGGCATGAAAGAGATATTTCTCACTCTTCAGCTGAGCGTATTATCTTACCGGACGCTACGATTGCTCTTAATTATATGTTAAACCGTTTTGGTAACATCGTGAAAAACTTAACTGTTTTCCCGGAAAATATGAAGCGCAATATGGATCGTACACAAGGTCTTATTTACTCTCAACGTGTTTTACTTGCTTTAATTGATACGGGAATGACAAGAGAAGAAGCATATGATCTTGTTCAACCAAAAGCAATGGAAGCTTGGGAAAAACAAGTACCTTTTAGAGGATTAGTAGAAGCAGAAGAAAAAATTACTTCAAGATTATCTGAGGAAGTAATTGCAGATTGCTTCGATTATAACTACCACTTAAAAGGTGTAGACACAATTTTTGAACGTCTTGGTCTTTTAAAAAAATAATAGCAAGGGCTTAATAAAGTCCCTTGCTATCTCTTTGAACAAAAACGCTAGTAAGAAAATCTGACAGAACTTAATCTAAAGGTTCCCAATATTCAGTTTTAGGAGGGCTTTCATGAGCACAGAAAAGCTTGAATTACTATATGAAGGTAAAGCTAAACAGATTTATAAAACAAATGAACCTAATATTCTTTGGGTCTCTTATAAAGATTCCGCGACTGCTTTTAACGGTGAGAAGAAGGAAGAGATTACTGGTAAGGGTCGTTTAAACAATGAAATTTCCACATTAATTTTTGAAAAGCTAACAGCAAACAACATTGAAAATCACTTTGTGAAAAGATTGTCGTCAACAGAGCAGCTTGTAAAAAAAGTAACGATTATTCCTTTAGAGGTCGTTGTACGAAATGTTGTAGCAGGAAGTCTTTCTAAACGAATTGGCATTGAAGAAGGAACAGAGATTAAGAATCCGCTGGTAGAGTTTTACTATAAAGACGATGATTTAGGGGATCCGCTCATAACAGAAGATCACATTGCGCTTTTAGAAGTAGCAACACCAGAGCAGGTTCAAACATTGAAAACTCTTGCGAAGCAGGTCAATGAAGTACTTAAGGCTCATTTTCTTTCCTGTGATATACGCCTAATTGATTTCAAATTAGAGTTCGGTATGACAGAGGAAGGAAAGATTATTCTTGCAGATGAAGTATCACCTGATACATGCAGATTATGGGATATCAACACAAATGAGAAGTTTGATAAAGATGTTTTCCGCAGAAATATTGGAAGTTTAACAGATGCATATGAAGTTATTTTAACTAGACTTGGAGGCCAATCAACATGTACAAAGTAAAAGTTTATGTCACGTTAAGAGAAAGTGTATTAGATCCACAAGGAAGCGCGGTAAAGAGTGCATTACACAGCATGGACTACAAAGAAGTTCAAGATGTTCGTATCGGAAAATATATGGAGTTAACGATTGAAAAGTCAGATCGTGATTTAGATACAGCTGTTCGCGAAATGTGTGAAAAATTACTTGCTAATACAGTGATTGAAGACTTTAGCTACGAGGTACAGGAGGTTGTCACAAAGTGAAATTCGCTGTGATTGTATTCCCAGGATCTAATTGTGATGTTGATATGTATCATGCAATTAAAGATGAGCTCGGTGAAGAAGTAGAATACGTATGGCATGATGAGACAGATTTAAGCCGATTTGATGGAATTCTTCTTCCAGGCGGTTTTTCATATGGAGATTATTTACGCTCAGGTGCTATTGCTCGCTTCTCAAACGTAATGAAAGAAGTGGTAAAGGCAGCTGAAGCGGGTAAACCCGTACTCGGAGTATGTAATGGATTCCAGATTTTATTAGAAGTAGGATTACTTCCAGGTGCTATGAAACGAAATGAAAACTTAAAGTTTATGTGCCGTCCTGTGAACTTAAAGGTTGAGAACAATGATACAGCCTTTACTTCAGCTTACTCAAAGGATGAGATCATTTCAATTCCGATCGCACATGGAGAAGGGAACTATTATTGTGATGAGCAAACACTACAAGCGCTTAAAGAAAACAATCAAATTGTGTTTACGTACGAAACGAATCCAAATGGCAGCCTAGTTGATATTGCAGGAATTACAAATGAGCGCGGAAATGTATTAGGGATGATGCCACATCCTGAGCGTGCAGTTGATGAGTTATTAGGAAGTGCAGACGGATTAAAATTATTTCAATCGATCGTAAAAAACTGGAGGGAATCTCATGTCACTACTGCTTGAACCAACTAACCAGATGATAAAAGATGAAAAAATCTACAGACAAATGGGTGTAAGTGATGACGAGTTTGCCCTGATTGAAAAAATTATTGGACGTCTCCCAAATTACACAGAAATTGGAATTTTTTCCGTTATGTGGTCTGAGCACTGCAGTTATAAAAATTCTAAACCAATCCTTAAAAAATTCCCTGTAACAGGTGAAAAAGTATTACAAGGTCCTGGTGAAGGTGCAGGAATTGTTGATATAGGTGACAATCAGGCGGTTGTATTTAAAATTGAAAGTCATAACCACCCTTCAGCAATTGAGCCTTATCAAGGTGCAGCAACAGGTGTAGGTGGAATCATTCGTGACGTTTTTTCAATGGGTGCAAGACCAATCGCTATCTTAAACTCATTACGCTTCGGTGAACTCAAAACACCTCGAGTGAAATACTTATTTGAAGAGGTTGTTGCAGGTATTGCAGGATATGGTAACTGTATCGGAATTCCAACAGTAGGTGGAGAAATTCAATTTGATAATTCATATGAAGGAAATCCACTTGTTAACGCAATGTGTGTTGGTTTAATCAATCATGAAGATATTAAAAAGGGTCAGGCTAAAGGCGTTGGCAACACTGTAATGTATGTTGGTGCGAAAACTGGTCGTGATGGAATTCATGGTGCAACATTTTCTTCTGAAGAATTAACCGAAGATTCTGGTGCAGACCGTTCAGCTGTACAAGTAGGCGATCCATTTATGGAGAAGCTTTTATTAGAAGCTTGTCTTGAAGTTGTAAAAAATGATGCACTGGTTGGTATACAAGATATGGGTGCAGCTGGATTAACTAGTTCATCTGCTGAGATGGCAAGTAAAGCAGGATCAGGTATGGAAATGAACCTTGATTTAATCCCACAACGTGAAACAGGTATGTCCGCATATGAAATGATGCTTTCTGAATCACAAGAAAGAATGCTGCTAGTTATCGAAAAAGGAAGAGAGCAAGAAATTGTTGACCTATTTGAGAAATATAATTTAGAAGCAGTAACAGTTGGTAAAGTAACAGACGATAAAATGCTTCGTCTTTTCCATAAAGGTGAAGTGGTTTGTGAGCTTCCAGTTGATGCACTTGCAGAGGAAGCACCAGTTTATCATAAGCCTTCAAAGGTACCGGCATATTTTGAAGAATTCCAACAAATGAATGTTGCGCCAATTCAAGTAGATAACTATAAAGAAACACTTCTTAATCTATTAAAACAACCAACAATTGCTTCAAAAGAATGGGTTTATGATCAATATGATTACATGGTACGTACAAATACAGTCGTAGCACCTGGCTCTGACGCAGCTGTTGTTCGTATTCGTGATACGAAAAAAGCATTAGCTATGACAACTGACTGTAACTCTCGTTATCTATATTTAGATCCGGAAGTTGGCGGGAAAATTGCTGTAGCTGAAGCTGCGCGTAACATCGTATGTTCAGGAGCAACTCCATTAGCAATTACAGATAATCTAAACTTCGGTAACCCTGAAAAACCTGAGATTTTCTGGCAAATCGAAAAAGCGGCAGACGGTATTAGTGAAGCTTGTCGAGTATTAAATACCCCGGTAATCGGCGGGAATGTTTCTCTATATAATGAAACAAACGGAACAGCAATCTATCCGACTCCTGTCATTGGAATGGTTGGGTTAATTGAAGATACAGATTATATTACAACTCAAGACTTCAAAACAGCAGGAGATCTTATCTATTTAGTAGGGGAAACGAAAGCAGAATTCGGTGGTAGTGAGCTTCAGAAGCTTACACACGGAAAAATCTTTGGTCAATCACCTGAGCTTGATTTAGACAAAGAAAGCAAAGTACTAGGCCAGCTTTCAGCAGCAATCCGTGCGAAGTCTGTTGCATCTGCACACGATGTTTCTGAAGGTGGTGTTGCGGTTGCTTTAGCAGAACCATTATTCGGCGGTAAAGGACTAGGTGCGGAAGTAACTCTTCAAGGTGATGCAACTGCAGCATTGTTTAGTGAATCACAAACAAGATTTATTCTTTCAGTGAAAAAAGAAAACAAAGAAGCATTTGAACAATTAGTTGAAGCAATTTGTATTGGGGAAGTAACAGACTCAGGCAAACTAGTTATTAAAAACGAACAGGATGAAACACTTGTCGATGCATCTGTTGAAGAGTTAAAAGATGCATGGAAAGGAGCTATCCCATGCTTGCTGAACTCAAGGGATTAAACGAAGAATGTGGAGTGTTCGGAATTTGGGGACACCCGGAGGCAGCGCAAATTACGTATTATGGCTTGCATAGTCTACAGCATAGAGGTCAAGAAGGTGCCGGGATTGTGACTAGCGATGGTGAGAAGCTAACAGGTATGAAGGGATTAGGGCTCATCAATGAAGTATTTGCAAACGGAAAATTAAATGAGTTATCAGGAAAAGCAGCTATCGGTCATGTTCGTTATGCAACAGCTGGTGGAGGCGGGTATGAAAATGTCCAGCCTCTCCTTTTTAAATCACATAGTGGCAGCTTAGCTCTTGCCCATAATGGAAACCTTGTTAATGCGACACAGGTTAAGCATCAGCTTGAAAGTCAGGGAAGTATTTTTCAAACAACTTCTGATACAGAGGTGTTAGCACATCTGATTAGAAGAAGCGGCTATCAAGATATGAAGGAAGCTGTGAAAAATGCCTTAACGATGCTTAAGGGAGCATATGCTTTCTTAATTATGACGGAAAATGAAATGATGGTTGCACTTGATCCAAACGGATTACGTCCATTGTCAATCGGGGTTATGGGAGATGCATACGTTGTTGCATCTGAAACATGTGCTTTTGATGTTGTCGGTGCAAAGTACGAAAGAGACGTTCAACCGGGTGAGTTGTTAATCATCAATGATGAAGGCATTCGCTCTGAACGCTTTTCGATGAATATTAATCGTTCCATTTGCAGTATGGAATATATTTATTTCTCACGTCCTGATAGTAATATTGATGGTATTAACGTTCATACTGCACGTAAAAACCTTGGTAAACGCTTGGCGGTTGAATCTGAAGTAGATGCTGACGTTGTAACAGGTGTTCCTGACTCAAGTATTTCAGCAGCGATCGGTTTTGCTGAATTAACTGGAATTCCTTATGAGTTAGGATTAATTAAAAATCGATATGTAGGTCGAACATTTATTCAACCTTCTCAATCATTACGTGAGCAAGGGGTAAAGATGAAGCTTTCAGCAGTTCGTGGTGTTGTTGAAGGAAAACGTGTTGTCATGGTTGACGATTCGATCGTACGTGGAACAACAAGTAGACGTATTGTGAATATGCTTCGTGAAGCTGGGGCTGCAGAGGTTCATGTGCGTATAAGTTCACCTCCAATCGCAAATCCATGCTTCTATGGAATTGATACTTCCACACATGAGGAATTAATTGCTTCTAATCATTCAGTGGAGGAAATTAGACAAATTATTGGGGCGGACAGCTTAGCTTTCTTAAGTGTTGAAGGCTTACTTGAAGGTCTTGGTCGACCATATGAGGGTGAAACAAGAGGACAATGTTTAGCCTGCTTCACAGGACGCTATCCGACCGAAATTTATGCAGATACCGTTTTACCACATGAAAAAGCCTAAATAGGAAAAATGTGATAGGAATCGAAGGCTCGATTCCTGTCTTACTTTACAATACAAAGTGGTAAATCTTACACTGAATTATGTGTTTAACATCCATATAGGTTTTAGCACTTTGTTGATTGTTTTCGCAGAAATAACAAGATAACTAGATTAGTTTTTTAGGAGGATCACACATGTCTGACATTTATAAGCAAGCCGGTGTAGATATTGAAGCTGGTTATGAAGCTGTTACAAGAATGAAAAAGCATGTTGCCAAGACAATGCGCGCAGGTGTATTAGGGGGACTTGGCGGCTTTGGTGGAATGTTTGATTTAAGCGAATTGAATTATAAAAAGCCTGTACTTGTTTCAGGAACAGACGGTGTTGGAACAAAGTTAAAGCTTGCTTTTATGGCTGATAAGCATGATACGATCGGAATTGACGCTGTAGCCATGTGTGTGAATGACATTTTAGCTCAAGGAGCAGAGCCGTTATTTTTCTTAGATTATTTAGCACTTGGAAAGGCAAAGCCGGAAAAAATTGAGCAAATTGTAAAAGGAATTGCAGACGGTTGTGAACAATCAGGATGTGCATTGGTCGGTGGAGAAACAGCTGAAATGCCAGGTTTATACGAAGAAGAGGAATATGATGTTGCCGGCTTTTCGGTTGGTGCTGTAGAAAAAGATGAAATTGTAACGGGAGAATATATTAAGCCTGGTCATGTATTAGTGGGTCTAGCATCCAGCGGAATTCATAGTAATGGTTTTTCATTAGTTCGTAAGATTCTGTTAGAGGACCAAAAGCTTGAACTAGATAAAGTATATGAGCCTTTTACACAAACGTTAGGAGAAGTGCTGCTTACACCAACAAAAATCTATGTGAAACCTGTTTTAGACGTGATCAAAACCTATCAAGTTGATGGAATGGCCCACATTACGGGTGGCGGTTTTATTGAAAATATTCCAAGAATGTTACCTGAGGGAACAGGAGCAGAAATCGATCTTGGTTCATGGCCTAAGCCTGCAATCTTTGACTACTTAAAGGAAAAAGGACAGCTGGAAAGTGAAGACATGTATAATGTATTCAATATGGGAATTGGCTTTGTTCTTGCAGTGAAAGAAGATGTACTTCAAGATGTTCTTGAGAAACTAGATGCAAATGGTGAAAAAGGTTATGTAATTGGTCGCGTCATTGAAGGCTCTGGAGTGACATATAATGGAGGAGCATTTTAATGAAGAAGTTAGCTGTTTTTGCATCAGGGAATGGCAGTAATTTTCAGGCGATTATAGATGAAGTGAAAAATGGTACTTTAGAGGCTGATATTCGCTTAGTTGTTTGTGATAAGCCAACCGCAGGTGTTATTGCTCGAGCTGAAGCAGCGAATATTCCGGTTTTCTGTTTTAAACCAAAGGAGTATAAAACAAAAGCTCAGTTTGAACAAGAAATTTTAGCTGCCTTGCAAAAACATCAAGTTGATCTCGTTATTCTTGCGGGTTATATGAGATTAATTGGTGAAACACTGCTAACTGCTTATGAATCAAAGATCATTAATATTCACCCATCATTGTTGCCGGCTTTTCCAGGTAAGGATGCCGTTGGACAAGCATATGAAGCAGGGGTGAAAATAACAGGTGTAACTGTTCATTATGTTGATGCAGGCATGGACACAGGGCCAATTATTGCCCAGAAAGCAGTAGATATTACAGAGGAAGATACTGCTCAATCAATTGCTGAAAAGATCCATGCAGTTGAGCATGTTTTATACCCAAAAGTCATTCAAGAACTAATTACAAAATAAAGCATAGAGGTGAGGAATCATGTCAGTAAAACGTGCACTTGTTAGTGTTTCAGATAAAGCGAATCTTGTTCCTTTTGTAAAAGAATTAATTGAACTAGGTGTTGAAGTGATTTCAACTGGCGGAACAAAATCACTATTAGAAGAAAGCGGACTAAACGTTATTGGAATTTCAGAGGTAACAGGCTTTCCAGAAATTATGGACGGCCGTGTAAAGACTCTTCACCCAAATATCCATGGCGGATTACTAGCTGTGCGTAACAATCCTAGTCATATGAATCAGTTGAAAGAAAATAATATTGAAACAATTGATATGGTTGTCGTAAACCTTTATCCATTCAAAGAGACAATTTCTAAACCGGATGTTCAATTCCAAGATGCAATTGAGAACATTGATATTGGCGGTCCTTCTATGCTTCGTTCTGCTGCTAAAAACCATGAAGATGTCACAGTAGTTGTTGATCCAGCAGATTATCAGGCTGTATTGGATGAACTTAAAGCTTCTGGTGAAGTTTCATTGGAGCAAAAGCAACGCTTAGCGGCAAAGGTATTCCGTCATACAGCTGCTTATGATGCCTTAATTGCTGAATTTTTAACAAAAACAATTGGTGAAGATGATCCGGAAACAGTCACATACACGTTCGAGAAAAAACAATCTCTACGCTATGGTGAAAACCCTCATCAAAGTGCAACATTCTATCAAAAACCATTTGTACCAACAGCTTCAATTGCAAATGCAAAGCAACTTCACGGGAAAGAGCTATCTTTTAATAACATTAAAGATGCGGATGCGGCATTACAAATTGTTCGTGAGTTTACGGAGCCGGCAGCGGTTGCTGTTAAGCATATGAATCCATGTGGAGTAGGTGTTGGAACGTCTGTAAACGAAGCATTTTCACGTTGTTATGAAGCAGATCCAACTTCTATTTTCGGCGGGATCGTTGCATTAAATGAAGAAGTTGATGTTGAAACAGCGAAGCAGTTACATGAAATCTTCCTTGAAATCATTATTGCTCCTTCATTTAGCCAAGAAGCATTGGATGTGTTAACAAGTAAGAAAAACCTTCGTCTGTTAACAATTGATGTGAAAGCAGCATCTAAACAGGATAAAGTTCTTCAATCTGTACACGGTGGTTTACTCGTACAAGATGAAGACACACTTTCACTTGATGATGTTGAAGTGACAATTCCAACGAAGCGTGAGCCTTCTGAAGAAGAGTGGAAGGATCTTAAACTTGCATGGAAAGTTGTTAAACATGTGAAATCAAATGCTATTGTGTTAGCAAAGGATGAAATGACAGTTGGTGTTGGTGCGGGTCAAATGAACCGCGTTGGTGCAGCGAAAATTGCCATTGAACAAGCGGGTGTTAAGGCACAAGGAAGTGCATTAGGTTCAGATGCGTTCTTCCCTATGCCGGATACGGTCGAGGCAGCTGCAAAAGCTGGTGTAACAGCAATCATCCAGCCTGGCGGGTCCATCAAGGACGAAGATTCCATTCGTATGGCTGACGAGTATGGCATTGCGATGGTATTCACTGGAGTACGTCACTTTAAACATTAAGAACTAAAGCGCAAGCGCCTTGATCAGCCCCGACAAGCATAAGACGCAAATGAATAGAAGATGTTCTTTGTCTTCAATTCATTTGTGGCTTATGACCTCGAGGGGCTAGGCGCTGGAGCTGGACGTCAAAGCGCTTATCCACAGTTCAAGGATTTTATAAATTCCTAAACGATGAACATAGAGCCAGTCGGTCTGGCTCTAGAATGTTTTATAAACAAGAGCGGGGTGTAAAGATGAAAGTACTAATTATCGGGCAAGGCGGACGTGAACATGCATTAGTATGGAAGGCAGCACAAAGTAAACTTGTAGAGGAAGTTTTTGTTGCACCTGGTAATGATGGAATGAATGAACTGGCTACAAGAGTAAACATTAGCGAAACAGACAATGATGCATTAGTTTCTTTTGCAAAAGAGAAAGAAATTGATTTAACAATCGTTGGTCCTGAAGTTCCTTTACTTAACGGTATCGTAAATGATTTTGAAGCTGAAGGCTTAAAAGTATTTGGCCCAAGAAAAGAAGCGGCTCTTATTGAAGGCAGCAAAAACTTTGCTAAAGAAATTATGATCAAATACAATATTCCAACTGCTGAATATCAAACGTTCACAGATGTAGAAAAGGCAAAGGCATATATTCAGGAAAAGGGTGCACCAATTGTTATCAAAGCCGATGGATTAGCTGCTGGTAAAGGTGTAACGGTTGCTGAAACTCTTGATGTAGCATTAGATAGTGTGACAGATATGCTGGAAAATGCGAAATTTGGTGATGCATCAAGTTCTGTAGTTATTGAGGAATTTTTAGCAGGTGAAGAATTTTCATTAATGGCATTTGTTAAAGGTGAACAAGTGTACCCAATGGTCATAGCTCAGGATCACAAGCGCGCTTTTGATAATGATGAAGGGCCAAACACCGGTGGAATGGGTGCTTATTCTCCTGTACCGCAAATTTCCGAAGAAGTTGTTACTACTGCAGTTGAAACGATTTTAAAGCCGGCGGCAAAAGCACTTGTAAGCGAGGGACGTTCATTTACGGGAATTCTCTATGCCGGGCTAATCCTAACTTCAAATGGACCAAAGGTTATTGAATTTAATGCTCGTTTTGGTGACCCGGAGACACAGGTTGTCCTGCCAAGACTGGAATCTGATCTAGTAGCGTCGTTATTGTCTATCATTAATGACGAACCTGTCGAGTTAAAATGGTCTGAGCAAGCAGTGCTTGGCGTTGTTCTTGCTTCAAAAGGCTATCCAAATGACTACAAAAAGGGACAAACGATCGGTCCACTTACTGCTAAACATGAAGAGGCTGTTATCTTCCATGCAGGAACGAAAAAAGTGGATGATCAGTTTGTAAATAATGGAGGTCGTGTGCTTGTTGTATCAGGCTATGGTTCAACGATTAAAGATGCACAAAAACAAGCATATGAACTAGTTGAAAAAATTTCAGCACCTGCATTGTTCTACAGAACAGACATTGGAAATAAGGCAATTAAGCACGTCGTTTCTTAATATAAACATAAAGCAAAGCAACAATACCGCCAATTATTGCAATAAGAAGAAACGACATATCTGTTAAATATTCTAAAAACATATGAAACACCTCCGGGTTGAGTAAGGGGACTGGATTAATAACTCCGGTCCCCTTTTAAGTTTGGCACATATTAAGAATCCGTTGATATTGATAAGTAAGTTAGACAAAATACAGTATAGTTGATTGGTGCGTAAGGTGCGAGACTCCTGTGGGAGTAGTGGGACAGGTGAGATCCCACAGGCGCTTGCGACGAGGAAGCTCACCGCCCACCCCACGGAAAGCGAGCATCCTGGAGCACCAATCAACCAACACAATACTTTTTACAAAGCAGTACGAGAAAAATGCTCTATTAATTAAGAAGGATTATACGTAACTTCCTCCACATCTTCATCAAAAAAATCTTCATCATCATCGTCAAAGAAATAAGAACTTCTATTCTCAAACAAATACGTAATTGGACAAAAACGCAGGATACCTTCTCCAACCTTCATAGCACCAAGAATGATCGCGATAAGATAAGAATCTCTCCAAGGCTTCTTACAATATTTTGATGTAGCCCATGCTAGAATAGACAGGCCGCATGTGATTCGTATAAGCGCATTAACAATCCCAATATTTGGTCTAACCATCATAAACCTCCTAAATTGTCATAAAATTGAAATAAAATCTTTAATGCGTTAATAAAATCCATATGTTAACATAGTATCTAAGTAGTAACTAGAAAATGGAGGGTCTTTTATGCCCGAGCAAAAATTTCAATGGAAAAATAGTCAGATACGAAAACAAATAGACGTTTTAACGAATGATTTAGCTCCGACAGTTGTTCTTAAAAATGCAACATATCTTAATTCTTACTTAAGGCAATGGATGAAAGCGAATATCTGGATTTATGAAGATCGAATTGTTTATGTGGGGGACAAATTACCTGACAAGACTTCTCAGATGGAAATAATTGATTGCGCTTCCAAGGTGGTCGTGCCAGGGTATATTGAGCCACATGCTCATCCATTTCAATTATATAATCCCCAATCCTTAGCGAGATATGTGTCACAAACAGGTACAACAACATTCGTCGGTGATAACCTATTTCTGCTTTTACAGACCAATAAAAAGAAAGCGCTTACTTTTATCGAGGATATGGAGAAGCTGCCTTACCACTTTTACTGGTGGGCCAGATTTGATTTGCAAACAGAGGTGAACTCTGAAGAAAAGGTCTTTTCTCATGATTTTGTTCGAAAGTGGTTGGAGCATAAAGCTGTTCTACAAGGTGGAGAGTTAACAGGATGGCCTAAGCTTGCTGATGGGGATGATTGGATCTTATATTGGTTACAGGAAACAAAAAGGAAGGGAAAACGATTAGAAGGGCATTTTCCTGGGGCTTCTGAAAATACGTTAATGAAAATGAAATTATTTGGTGTTGATAGTGATCATGAATCAATGACAGGTAAAGATGTGGTTAACCGTTTAAAAATGGGGTATACTGCTGCATTGAGACAATCCTCTATTCGCCAGGACCTGGAAAAGTTAATAAGAGAAGTACAGGATGAAGGACTAACAGTGTATGACCATTTATACTTTACGACAGATGGTTCAACACCAACATTTTATGAAAATGGGATGATAAACACATGTATAAATATTGCATTAGAATGTAATGTTCCTGCAATAGACGCCTATCATATGGCTTCGTTTAATATTGCTCGATATTATCAGATAGAAGACCGTATTGGTGTTATTGCACCAGGTCGTATGGCAACATTGAATATACTGGAGAATATTGATAACCCAAATCCACTATCTGTTATGTCAAAAGGTAAATGGCTTGTGAAAAACAGGGAAGTTCAACCATATAACGACGGTGTGAAATGGGAGCAATATGGATTAGAGCCTGCGGAAATAAAATGGGACCTTCTCATTGACGATTTACAGTTTTCGATGCCAATGGGTATGAAAATGCGTAATGCTGTCATAATGGAGCCGTATTCAATCACAATTGATAGTTCTTCAGATAATCTTTCAGAAAATCATGACGAAAGCTTTTTAGCATTAATTGATCGCAATGGTCAGTGGCGGGTTAATACTATGGTAAAAGGCTTTTCAAATAAAGTGCAAGGTTTTGCTAGTTCGTATTCTACAACAGGTGATATTATTATTATCGGAAAAAATAAAAATGAAATGTTATCGGCATTTGCACGAATGAAAGAAATTGGTGGAGGGATTGTATTATCAGAAAATGACCGTATCATATTTGAACTGCCCTTACAATTAAATGGTGGGGCTTCGAATGAGGTTCTTGATAAGATAATGACAAAGCATAAGGAATTAAATATCTTGCTAAAAGAGCGGGGATATCCATTTGATGACCCGATTCATTCTTTGCTTTTTTTATCATCTACTCATTTACCATATATTCGAATTACACCAAGAGGTATATTTGATGTGATGAAAAAAACGGTACTCTTTCCATCTATAATGCGTTAAAATATAAAAGTGGAAAATGAGATGAGGTTGTGTTAGCTTGAGGAATGCAAAATTTGCGGTAGCACTTTTATCCATATGTGTATTTATGAGTGCCTGCAGTAACAATGATTCACAAGAGCAAAGTACTCCGGATAATGGAGCATCCGAAAAAATAGATGAACCAGTAGTCGAAGTTGTTGAAGAAAGCGTTGTCTCGCCATTAACAGGAATAGAATCAGAAGAACAAAATGTAACACAACGTCCAGTTGGTGTGATGATTAATAATCACCCTGCAGCAAGACCGCAATCAGGGTTAACAAAGGCAGACATTGTATATGAAGTCTTAGCCGAAGGTAATATTACGAGATTTCTCGCTATTTTTCAAAGTGAGATCCCAGATATAATAGGACCTGTAAGAAGTGCCAGGCCGTATTACATTGATTTAAGTAAAGGTTATAATGCACTCTATATTGCACATGGCTATAGCCCTGATGCCTTAGAAAAGCTATCTAATGGTGAAGTCGATTCCTTAAATGGTATGGAATATGATGGAACACTGTTTTGGAGAGCTGACCATCGGAAAGCACCACATAACTCCTATATATCAAAAGAAAATATTTTAGAAGGTGCAATTTCCAAGCAATACGAAGTAGCTTCTGAAGTAGAGCCTTATGAATTTCTAACGGAAGAAGAAGAAAAAAACTTAGAGGGAAAACAAGCAAACAAGTTTGTTATCAAATATGACAACTCTCAAACCTGGCATGCGACTTACGAGTATAATCAAACTGAGAAGTCCTATAGTCGATATAGTAACAATCAACAAACGGTTGATCTTGAAAGTAATGATCCTGTTAAACTTTCAAATATACTTGTACTCGAAATGGACCATAGCATAATTGATGATTATGGAAGAAGAGACATTGATTTGACTTCTAGAGGAAAAGCCATATTACTTCAAAATGGTTTGATGCAAGAGGTAGAATGGGTAAATAAAGATGGTAGGATTTTACCAATAAAAGACGGAAACATCGTAAAGTTTGTTCCGGGAAAAACATGGATTAATATTGTACCAAATTTAGATATGTTTTTAATTCAATCGTAAAATTAAAAGGAGAATGATTTATGCAAATAGAAAAGCTTCGTGGGAAAGAGCTTGATCAGCTTTTTCAATCTATTTTGTCATTAAAAGACCTTGAGGAATGCTATCGTTTTTTTGATGATTTATGCACAGTCAATGAGATTCAATCACTAGCACAAAGGCTTGAAGTTGCAAGAATGCTGCGTGAAGGGAATACCTATCATAAAATCGAAACAGAAACAGGTGCAAGCACAGCGACTATTTCGCGAGTAAAGCGCTGCTTAAATTATGGAAATGATGCTTATACAATGGCATTGGAACGTGTTCATGGAAAAAACGAAACGGAAGAAGAAGTAGAGTAGATTGATAAACACCGCATATTGCGGTGTTTTTTATTTTACATTAATAAACAAATCTTACTTCTAAAACTTCAAACATCTTCCTTCTCTTTTAAGTTTTTTGCCACAAGGTAATTTGTTATAATAGGGAAATGGATGTTTTGAATGGAGGAATCCAAGCATGTACGATATTACCGAGTGGAAGCATGTGTTTAAACTCGATCCTGATAAAGAGATAAGTGATGAACAACTAGAGAAGATCTGTGAATCTGGTACAGATGGAATTTTAGTTGGCGGAAGTGATAATATCACAGAGGATAATGTGTTGAATTTAATGGCGAGAATTAGACGCTATCTTATCCCATGTGTGTTGGAAGTTTCAACAGCAGAATCAATTATTCCCGGGTTTGATTTGTATTTCATTCCAACTGTTTTAAATAGTAAAAAAACAAAGTGGATGATGGAGCTTCACCAAGAAGCTGTTAAGGAATATGGTGAAATTATGAATTGGGATGAAGTTCTTGTCGAGGGCTATTGTATACTTAATCCGGAATGTAAAGCCGCAGCTTTAACAGATGCAAATACAGATCTGACAATTGAAGATGTAAAAGCATATGCCCGTGTAGCAGAAAACATGTATCATCTACCAATTTTCTATTTGGAGTATAGTGGAAAACTTGGGGATATTGCTGTTGTAGAGGAAACGAAAAAAGTGTTAAATACAACAAAACTTTTCTATGGCGGTGGAATTTTAACGCCTGAGCAGGCAAAAAAATTTTCTCAATTTGCAGATGTGGTTGTCGTGGGGAATGTCATATATGAAAACTTACCTGCTGCTCTGAAAACTGTAGATGCTGTGAAAAGAAAAAATTAAATAATAATATATTCTAGTATCCATCACTCTGTAGTTGAAGGATTATTGTGATGACGTTAGAATAGAACATATGTTTGTATAAAGGATGGTGAGAATGTTGCAATTTTTATCAAATCAGTTATTAGCAGGTTTGAATGATATGCAACAAAATGCGGTTAAAACAACTGACGGACCTTTATTAATTATGGCAGGTGCCGGTAGTGGAAAAACGAGGGTTTTGACTCATCGTATTGCGTATTTAATGACAGAAAAACAAATTGCCCCTTGGAACATATTGGCAATTACATTTACAAATAAAGCGGCACGTGAAATGAGAGAGAGAATTCAAGGAATCTTAGGATCAGGCGGAGATGAGATCTGGATTTCTACTTTCCATTCGATGTGTGTAAGAATTTTAAGAAGAGATAGTGACAGAATGGGAATTAATCGTAACTTTTCCATTCTTGATACGACAGATCAATTGTCCGTGATAAAATCAGTTTTAAAAGAGAGAAATCTTGACCCTAAAAAGTATGATCCAAGAAGCATTTTAGGATCTATTAGCAGTGCCAAAAATGAACTGATTACACCAGAAGAATTTGATAATCAAGCAGGCAGTCATTACGAACAAATTGTAAGTGATATTTACAAGGATTATCAAAAGAAACTCCGGAAAAACCAGTCACTTGATTTTGATGATCTTATTATGACGACGATTCAACTATTTCAGCGTGTTCCAGAAGTGCTGGAGGCATATCAGCGAAAGTTCCAATATATTCATGTTGATGAGTATCAAGATACAAACAGAGCGCAATATATGCTTGTTAAGCTTTTAGCTGCAAGATTCCAAAATTTATGTGTGGTTGGGGACTCAGATCAATCGATCTACCGTTGGCGTGGGGCCGACATTGCCAATATTCTATCGTTTGAAAAGGATTATCCTCAAGCAAATGTAATTCTTTTAGAACAAAACTACCGTTCTACAAAGCTCATTTTGGAAGCCGCAAACGAAGTAATTATGAAGAATTCAAATCGAAAACCGAAAAAGTTGTGGACGGAAAATCCGCAAGGAGCGAAAATTACGTACTATCGTGCTGACAGTGAGGCATCAGAAGGTCAATTTGTTGCAGGGAAAATTAAGCAGCTCGTAGATTCAGGGCAACGAAAGCTATCTGATATAGCGATCCTTTATCGTACAAATGCACAGTCGCGTATCATTGAGGAAGTATTATTAAAATCAAACTTGAATTACACAATTGTCGGAGGCATTAAGTTCTACGATCGAAAAGAGATTAAGGATTTACTAGCGTATCTTCGGTTAATTGCTAATCCGGATGACGATATTAGCCTAGCCCGTGTAATCAATGTACCGAAGCGTGGGGTTGGTTCAACATCTTTCGATAGGATTGCCAATTACGCAATCGATCAAGATATCTCTATATTCCGGGCACTAGATGAAATTGAACATATTGGAGTAAGTGCTAGAGTTGTTAATGCTATGGTAGAGTTTCGGGAATTAATCAGAAATCTTGGCAATATGCAGGATTATCTTTCTGTTACAGAATTGGCAGAAGAGATTATTGAAAAATCAGGATATCGAGATATGTTAAAGCAAGAAAAGACACTAGAAGCTCAAAGCCGTTTAGAAAATATTGATGAGTTTTTATCTGTTACGCAAACATTTGAAAAACAAAGTGAAGACAAGAGTCTTGTTGCCTTTTTAACAGACTTAGCTCTTGTATCAGATATTGACAAGCTTGATGAAGATGAGCAGGAACAAAGTGATGCACTCGTTTTAATGACGCTTCACTCTGCAAAAGGATTAGAGTTCCCGGTTGTCTTTTTAATCGGACTTGAAGAAGGGGTTTTCCCACATAGCCGTTCCTTAATGGAAGAAGATGAGATGGAGGAAGAACGCCGCCTGGCATATGTAGGTATTACAAGGGCTGAGCAGGAATTATTCCTAACAAATGCCCAAATGCGTACATTATTTGGTAGGACGAGTATGAATCCGGAATCACGATTTATATCCGAAATTCCAAGTGAATTAATTGAGAACTTGAATGAACAAGCAAAAAAAGCTGCATCTTCATTTAGTGCTGCCCGTAGACAGGAAAAGAGATCCCCGGTATCAAGACCTGTTGTTATGGCATCAACTACTGGTGGAGATGAACTTCCGTGGGCAGTTGGAGATAAGGCTGAACATAAAAAGTGGGGCATTGGTACGGTTGTGAGTGTAAAAGGAGCAGGAGAAGGAAAGGAATTAGATATTGCGTTTCCTAGTCCAGTAGGGATTAAACGTCTATTAGCTAAATTTGCTCCTATTAATCGTGTCTAAACTAAAGTTTCGGTAGAAAGGATTGGACATCTGAATGGATAAACAATCAGCAACAAAACGAGTTCAAGAGCTGCATGAGCTACTAAACACTTACAACTATGAATATCATGTTTTAGATCAGCCAAGTGTCCCTGATGCAGAATATGATCGTCTCATGCAGGAACTTATAAAGCTTGAACAAGAATTTCCTGAATTTAAAACACAAGACTCTCCGACCCAAAGGGTTGGAGGGGTTGTGTTAGAGGCTTTTCAAAAGGTTGTACATAGAACACCAATGCTAAGTCTCGGAAATGCATTTAATGAACAGGACCTGAGAGATTTTGATAGAAGAGTCAGACAAGCGGTTGGAGACGACGTACAATATGTTGTTGAATTAAAAATAGATGGATTGGCTGTATCTCTACGGTATGAAAATGGTTATTTTGTTCAAGGAGCAACACGTGGTGATGGAACAACAGGAGAAGATATTACGGAAAATTTAAAAACTGTTCGCTCTATTCCACTAAAGTTAAAATCCGATGTGTCCTTTGAAGTACGCGGCGAAGTGTTTATGCCGGGGAAATCTTTTGAAAAGTTAAATGAACTTCGACTAGCTGCTGAGGAAGAGCCATTTGCAAATCCCAGAAATGCTGCTGCGGGTTCAATTAGACAGCTAGACCCAAAGATTGCAGCAAAGAGAAATCTGGATATTTTTGTTTATAGTATCGCAGATTTAGGTGCTACAGGTATTCAAAGACATAGTGAAGCACTGGATTTTCTCGAAAAAGAAAGCTTTAAAACTAATAAGGAACGTAGAAAATGTGAAAATATTGATGAGGTAATCACACTAGTTGAAAACCTGCAGGAAAAACGTGCAACACTTCCGTATGATATTGATGGGATTGTCATTAAGGTAGACTCCTTAGCTCAACAGGAAGAGTTGGGGTTTACGGCAAAAAGTCCCCGTTGGGCAATTGCTTATAAATTTCCTGCTGAAGAAGTGATGACAAAGCTGCTTAAAATTGAATTAAGTGTAGGTAGAACAGGTGTTATCACACCAACAGCTATTTTAGAGCCGGTAAGAGTTGCAGGCACAACTGTTCAGCGTGCATCACTACATAATGAAGATTTGATTAGAGAAAAAGATATTAAACTCGGAGACACCGTTGTCGTGAAAAAAGCGGGTGACATCATTCCTGAGGTTGTCAATGTTTTAGTGGAGCATAGAACAGGTGAGGAACAGGAATTTTCAATGCCAACACATTGCCCTGCATGTGAAAGTGAGCTGGTAAGGATTGAAGGGGAAGTAGCATTACGATGTATTAATCCGCAATGTCCGGCTCAAATTCAAGAAGGTCTCATTCATTTTGTCTCAAGAAATGCGATGAATATAGATGGTCTTGGGGAAAGAGTTGTTTCTCAGCTATTCCATGCAGGATTAATTAAAGATGTGGCAGATCTCTATCGGTTAACAAGAGAACAGCTTCTAGGGCTTGAGAGAATGGGTGAAAAGTCGACAGATAACCTATTACAAGCGATTGAGCAATCAAAGGAAAATTCACTTGAAAGACTTCTTTTTGGTTTAGGAATCCGTCATGTTGGGGCAAAAGCAGCTAAAACATTGGCTCAACATTTTGAATCAATTGAAAATCTTCAGAGGAGTACAGAGGAAGAGTTAATAGCTATTGATGAAATTGGCGGAAAAATGGCAGATGCAATTACAACTTATTTCTTAAACCCGGATGTACAACATCTTGTGAGTGATTTAAAAGCATTAGGTGTTAACACAATGTATAAAGGTCCGAAGCTTGTAAAAGCAGAGGATAGCAATTCTTATTTTGCCGGCAAAACCATTGTCTTAACGGGAAAGCTTGAACAATTGTCACGGAATGAAGCGAAAGAAGGTATTGAAGCTCTGGGAGGAAAGGTTACTGGAAGTGTTAGCAAAAGTACTGATCTTGTCATAGCTGGTGAGGCTGCAGGAAGTAAACTGAAAAAAGCTGAAGAGTTAAATATTGAAGTATGGAATGAAGCTCAACTAATAGAAGAATTAAATAAATAATCGTCAACCAGTCCTAGCGAAATTGAGAAAAATAAGAGGTGTGGACTTACATTGAAAAAGAAACTAGTTATGGTGCTAACAGGCTTACTATTTTTAACGGCATGTGCACCTAATTTCGGAGAGCAAGATGAAATCGTTCAGGAAACCGAGGATGAATCAAAGGAAACAGCGATTATTCCAAAGTATAATATTTCAGATTCATATTACAAAATGGTCTTACCATTTAAGCAAGGGGAAGCAAGAGGTTTAGTTTCAGAGCAATTAAATACAAGGCTTGATATTGATGAGTTTGAAACAGGTTTAATGAGAATTGCACAAGATACCTTTTCAACAGATAAATATCTTTATCAGGAAGGGCAATATTTAACAGGTGATGTGATTACAAGCTGGTTAAGCAGAAAGAAAACAGGAGAGAACCTAGAACAAGCACAAGCAGAGGCAAAGGAAAATAAAGAGGAATATGTAGAGTTAGGATTAAATCCTGCACTGTCCGGTAAAGGTGGATTAGAACAACAGAATGCAGAAAACCCTATCTATTTAGCACATATGCTTGAGCATAACTATTTAATCCAGGAAGGTAATACTGCCAAGCTTGGCGGTGTTGTGATCGGGTTAGCTATGAATTCTGTTCACTACTTTAAACAAGAGAAAGGTTATGCCAGAGAGCATAATATTAGTAGAAGTGAAATTCTTTCAAAAGGAAATGAGATTGCACAGGAAGTTATTAAACGTGTTAGAAAAACAAATGGTTTAGAAAATGTGCCAATTGTAATTGCGTTATATGAACAAGAAAAAAGATCCTCTATTGTACCGGGTAATTTTATTGCTAAAACAACAGTAAAACAAGGGACAAACACGTTAGGGAAATGGGAAGACATAAATGAGGATTATTACTTCTTTCCATCATCTGAAGCAACAAAAGACTATAGAGATGATGCCCAAATGTTTAATCGCTTTAAGCAGGATATCGAGGAATTTTTCCCAAATTACACTGGGGTAATAGGAAAAGCGTTCTATAAAAACGATGAACTTAACTATTTAGATATTGAAATTCCAATGCAGTTTTATGGAAAATCAGAGGTTGTTGCATTTACTCAATTTGTTACGGGTAAGGTAATGGAATACTTTCCAGATTACATGAATGTAGAAGTCAATATTATGTCAACATCTGGTCAAGAAGCACTTATTTTGAGAGAACCAAATCAAGAAGAGCCAACGGTTCATATATATAAATAACAAAAACGCTTGGATTTCCAAGCGTTTTTTCTATTAACTAAAGTAAATTGGGATTTCATTAACCATTCCAGTATAGCCGCTCATTGTGAGGTTGGTCATATTGCGGAGTTTCATCCGAAATTGATTCCTGCAGTGGTGTATTTTCTTTTTGTTGTGGCAGTGGATGAGGTGGGTTTATTTTTTCATCTAAACCTTTGTTCGGTAATGCGTGAATTAACTGTGCTGTGAGGTCATTTCTTTTTTCATATGCGGTTAAAAAGGCTGCAAGGGCAATAATGATCCCTCCACCTATCAACGCAAATAAATAAGGTCCAAGTGAACCAGCCATTTGAAGTAACATAAATTCGATTGAACCACCATACATTTCTCTTTCTGCTTCAGCAGCTTTAACAGTCATCGATATATGATTGATTAATCCACCAATACCTAGAAGGATTAAGAAACCACCAAATCCAATTAAAAATTTTTTCAATTTTACCACTCCTGACAAGAATGATTCTTGTCCAATTTTACCATAAATCTAGAAATGTCTCCAGAATCTTGAAGATGTAAAAGACGTTTCAAGCAAGTAAATTAAGGGAAAAGTGAAATGTTATATCATGAAATTCTAGTTACATAAAGACAAAATTCACCAAAAAGTGTTTGGGAAAGCACGTTTTTTGCGAACTTAATTTTATGAATTTTAATGAATAGATATAATCTATTATAGGATATACTGCCTATTTAATGCGTTTTAATGCATAAATATTCATTTTGTTATTTAAGTCCAACACGAAAATTTGTTTGCTTTGTCAAATTGTGTTACGATGTTTAACGAGTTCTGCCTATTGTCATCCTAGTAAACTATTTATATCATTCATCATGAAATTGCATAAACTTGCATAAGGATTTGGTGATAGCTGATTTAGGAGGTGAGCAATCGATGGAACACGCACTAACAGGAGCTACATGGTTTTGGTTGTTAGTACCAATGCCTTTGCTAATTGTACTTTCATTAGTAACTTACTTTACTGAAAGGAGAGGAAATGAATAATGGAAATTAATTTACCAACATTAATAGCAATCATTATCTATCTAGTCGGAATGCTATTTGTAGGGATTGTAGCAGCTAGAATGACTAGTAATCTATCTGACTATGTCTTAGGTGGCCGACGATTAACAGCGGGTGTTGCTGCATTAAGTGCCGGATCATCAGATATGAGTGGCTGGCTAATGCTGGGTTTACCTGGTGCCATGTATGTGAGTGGTATGGGAGGAGCCTGGATTGCAATTGGATTGGCAATCGGTGCATACTTGAATTGGCAATTTATTGCAAAACCATTTAGGGTGTACACAGAAGTTGCAAATGATTCAATAACAGTGCCTGATTTTTTTGAGAATCGTTTTCGAGACAATTCAAAGATTTTAAGAGTCATCTCAGCAATTGTTATTCTAGTATTCTTTACATTCTATACTTCATCAAGTCTTGTCGGTGGAGCAATATTATTAGAAAGCTCATTTGGCATGGATTATAGATTGGCTTTATGGGTTGGTGCAGCAGTTATCTTATCCTATACATTCTTTGGAGGCTTTTTAGCTGCAAGTTGGACCGACTTTATACAAGGTATACTAATGTTTTTAGCACTTATCATTATTCCAATAGTCGTTGTTTATGAACTTGGTGGATGGAATGAAACATTGCAAAAGGTTGGAAACATTGATCCATCCTATTTAGACATTACAACAGGTGCAACTTTTATTGGTGTTGTTTCTTTACTGGCTTGGGGTTTAGGATACTTTGGTCAACCGCATATTATCGTTCGTTTTATGGGAATTAAGTCAACAAAAGAAATACCAAAGGCAAGATTAATTGGTATGACTTGGATGATCGTTTCTCTTTTCGGAGCCATTTTTATTGGGTTCACCGGTATTGCTTACTTTGCCGATTCACCGCTGGAGAACTCGGAAACAGTCTTTATTATGTTCTCGCAGGTATTATTCAATCCGTGGGTAGCAGGATTCTTGCTTGCAGCTATTTTATCAGCGATTATGAGTACAGTTGATTCACAATTACTTGTTTCTTCAAGTGCCTTAGCACAGGACTTCTATAAAGCTATTTTTAGAAAAGAAGCTAGCCAAAAAGAAGAAATGTTTGTTGGAAGAATTGCCGTATTAGTAATTGCAGTAATTGCTATCTTACTTGGTTACGATCGAGAAAGTAAAGTTTTAGAACTAGTAAGTTATGCTTGGGCAGGATTTGGAGCAGCATTTGGTCCTGTTATAATCTTGAGCTTGTTCTGGAAGCGTATGACGCGAAATGGTGCATTAGCAGGAATTATCGTTGGGGCTGTAACAGTTATTGTGTGGAAACAAATAACTGGCGGTATTTTCGACCTGTATGAATTGGCACCTGGTTTTGTATTTGCGTGGATCGCCATTATGGTCGTGAGTTTATTAGGAAAGGCGCCTTCAGAAGAAGTTCAAAATGAGTTCGATACGTTTAAAACTGAATTACGAAAGTCTTAATAGCCATAACATCCCCTTTTTAGATTTAGGGGATGTTATTTTTTTTAAGGAAAATCCATCTACTTCCTTTATATCTGGGTGTAAAGCCGAGTTTTTCTAATAGGCAAAAACTGATTAGCTTCATAGGATATACTATTGAAACGAAAATGGAGGGCATAAAGAATGAATGATCCAATGAAGCAGATCAATGACTTTTTTCAAAGTCGACCAAAGCGAACATTGCTGGATTCTATTGATGAAGCGTTTAGAAAGTCAAATTCCGCAGCTAATTTTTCTTTGGATGTAAAAGAAACAAAAAATCACTTTATTATTATTGCTGAACTCCCAGGTGTCCCGAAAGAAGATATTCAAGTTGAATTGCGTGATGATGCTGTGGTCATTACGGTGAAGGAGCAACGTCACGAAAGCCGAAGAATCAGTGGAGTCAAAAGTGTTTCTCTGCCTCATTATGTACTGAGGCAAAATATGAAGGCTGTGTACAAACATGGGTTACTTGAGGTTCAGCTAAATAAAAAGAAGCCAAAGAAAATTGAGATTGAGTAGGAGTGGGGACCGCTAGTATAGAGCTAGCGGTTTGTTGTAGATTTTCGTCGAATAATCGATAAATTGAGAAAATCGAAGATAAATAGCTGTAATCGGAGATAAAATAAAATAATCGTAGATAAAATCCTCAGATAAAATCATTTCAATCTGCTTTTCTCTACAATTGTTGATTAAATATATGTTCATTTGGTATCATCAGAGTATTGTGATTGTACGATTTTGTGGAGGTGAGTGTTAGATGTCTAGAATTTCAATTGACCAAGTAA
The DNA here is from genome assembly GCF_903166545.1 of Metabacillus schmidteae. Taxonomy (NCBI): domain Bacteria; kingdom Bacillati; phylum Bacillota; class Bacilli; order Caryophanales; family Bacillaceae; genus Metabacillus; species Metabacillus schmidteae. Next base: position 665,916 of record NZ_CAESCH010000001.1, read on the forward strand.
AACACGTTGCGAACTTAGCGCGTTTATCTATAACAGAAGAAGATGCTGAGCTTTTTACTAAACAATTAGATGCAATTATTACGTTTGCAGAGCAATTAAATGAAGTTGATACAGAAAATGTAAAGCCTACTTCACATGTATTAGATATGAAAAATGTGATGAGAGAAGATGTTCCTAAAAAAGGATTGGACAATGAAGAAGTTGTCAAAAATGCACCAGATCATGCTGATGGATATATTCGTGTACCATCGATTTTAGAATAAAGGAGGGACAAGCATGGCATTATTTGATCATAAAATATCAGAATTAAAAGAACTTTTACATAAGAAGGAAGTTACCGTTTCTGATTTAGTAGATGAATCCTTCAAACGCATTCAAGCGGTAGACGATAAAGTTGGAGCGTTTTTAGCATTAAATGAAGAGCAAGCACGTACATATGCAAAAGAATTAGATGAGGCATTAGATAGCCGTAATGAATTTGGGCTATTATTTGGTATGCCGATCGGGGTCAAAGATAATATTGTCACAAAAGGTTTACGTACAACTTGTGCGAGTAAGATTTTAGAAAACTTTGATCCAATTTATGATGCTACCGTTGTCAAACATCTTCAAAATGCTGAAGCTGTTACGATCGGGAAATTAAATATGGACGAATTTGCGATGGGTTCATCAACTGAGAACTCCGGTTTTAAACCGACTCGTAATCCTTGGAATTTAGAGACTGTACCGGGTGGTTCAAGTGGTGGATCTGCTGCTGCTGTTGCTGCTGGTGAAGTTCCTTTTTCACTAGGGTCAGATACAGGCGGATCCATTCGTCAGCCGGCTTCCTTCTGTGGAGTTGTTGGATTAAAGCCTACATACGGACGTGTTTCACGTTTTGGATTGGTTGCCTTTGCGTCCTCTTTAGATCAAATTGGACCAATTACACGTACGGTTGAAGATAATGCTTTCCTATTACAAGCTATCTCGGGTGTAGATGAAATGGACTCAACTTCTGCAAATGTGGAAGTACCGGATTTCCTTTCTTCATTAACTGGTGATGTGAAAGGGTTAAAAATTGCTGTACCAAAAGAATACCTTGGTGAAGGTGTGAATGAAGAAGTAAAGCAGTCTGTTCTTGATGCATTAAAAGTGTTGGAAGGACAAGGAGCAACATGGGAAGAGGTCTCATTACCACACTCTAAATATGCTCTTGCAACTTATTATTTATTATCTTCATCTGAAGCTTCTGCAAACCTGTCTCGTTTTGATGGTGTTCGCTACGGCTATCGATCAGATAATGCTGAAAATCTTATTGAGTTGTACAAGCAAAGTCGTGCTGAGGGCTTCGGTGATGAAGTGAAGCGTCGTATCATGCTTGGAACATTTGCATTAAGCTCCGGGTACTATGATGCTTATTATAAAAAGGCACAAAAAGTACGTACATTAATCAAAAAAGACTTTGAAGATGTGTTTGAGAAGTACGATGTCATTATTGGACCGACTACACCAACACCTGCCTTTAAAATCGGTGAAAATGTAAAGGATCCATTAACAATGTATGCAAACGATATTTTAACCATCCCAGTTAACCTGGCAGGTGTACCGGGGATTTCTGTACCTTGTGGCTTATCAAATGGACTGCCACTTGGATTACAAATTATCGGAAAGCATTTCGACGAAAGCACCATCTACCGTGTTGCCCATGCATTTGAGCAAGCAACAGATCATCATAAAGCAAAACCTGAATTGTGAGGGGTGAAAAACAATGGAATATGAAACGGTCATAGGACTTGAAGTCCATGTTGAGTTAAAAACAGAATCAAAAATCTTTTCAAGTGCACCAAACCACTTTGGAGCAGAACCGAACACAAATACAACTGTAGTTGAGCTTGGCTATCCGGGTGTATTACCTGTATTGAATAAAAAAGTCGTTGATTTTGCGATGAAAGCATGTATGGCCTTGAACTGTGAAGTGGCAACTGAAACAAAATTTGATCGTAAAAACTACTTTTATCCTGATAATCCGAAAGCATACCAGATTTCTCAATTTGATAAACCTATTGGAGAAAATGGCTGGATTGATATTGAAGTGAACGGTGAAACAAAACGTATCGGCATCACACGTATTCATATGGAAGAGGATGCAGGTAAATTAATTCATTCAAATGACGGTTACTCTTTAGTGGACTTAAACCGTCAAGGTACACCTCTAATTGAAATCGTATCTGAGCCGGATATCCGTACACCTGAAGAAGCTTATGCTTATTTAGAAAAACTTAAAGCGATCATCCAATATACTGAGGTATCAGATTGCAAAATGGAAGAAGGCTCACTGCGTTGTGATGCGAACATCTCTTTACGTCCTGTAGGACAAGAAGAGTTCGGAACTAAAACAGAGCTTAAAAACTTAAACTCTTTTGCATTTGTTCAAAAGGGACTGGAATATGAGGAAAAACGTCAGGAAAAAGTTCTTCGTTCCGGTGGAGTGATTGACCAGGAAACTCGTCGCTATGACGAAGCAACGAAGAAAACGATTCTTATGCGTGTGAAAGAAGGATCTGATGATTACCGTTACTTCCCTGAGCCGGACCTTGTTGAGCTTTATATTGATGATGAATGGAAAGATAGAATTCGCGAGTCAATTCCAGAGCTTCCTGATGCACGCCGCAAACGATATATTGATGAGCTTGGATTACCGGCGTACGATGCTCAGGTATTGACGATGACGAAGGAAATGTCTGATTTCTTTGAAGCTACCCTTACAGCAGGTGCCGAAGCAAAACAAGCTTCTAACTGGATTATGGGTGAGGTTTCTGCATATCTGAATGCCGAAGGAAAAGAGCTAAGTGATGTCGCTCTCACTGCAGAAGGTTTAGCAGGGATGATTAAGCTTATTGAAAAAGGAACAATTTCTTCAAAAATTGCGAAGCAAGTATTCAAAGAGCTTATCGAAAATGGTGGAGATCCTGAAAAAATTGTAAAAGAAAAGGGCTTAGTTCAAATTTCAGATGATGAAACATTACGTAAATTTGTTAACGAAGCAATCGATGCAAATCCACAATCTGTAGATGACTTCAAGAATGGTAAACAAAAAGCAATTGGCTTCTTAGTTGGTCAAATTATGAAGGCGACAAAAGGACAAGCAAATCCACCGATGGTGAACAAGCTGTTGATGGAAGAGATTCAGAAAAGATAAAAGTAAATAAAGAGAGATCTACTCAGTTTGTAGATCTCTCTTTTACATGGTGTCATGTTGTAATAAATGATGAATAAGACGATCTTTGTCATCAAAGAACTGTTTCATCAATTGATAATGATTTGTATCCTCTAGTTTTGTTTCATGGATTCCGTCTTCTGTTAACTCATAGATTTTTGCTGAAGGATAAGCCATAATTATTGGTGAATGAGTTGCGATAATAAATTGTGAATTCTCATGAACAAGTTCATCAATTCTAGATAGCATTGACAGCTGACGTAGTGGTGAAAGAGCCGCCTCAGGTTCATCTAATAAATAAATGCCATGTCCACGAAACCTGTTCTTAATGGCAGCAAAAAAAGACTCACCATGTGATTGTTCATGTAAGGATACTCCGCCAAATCCATCAATGACCCGAGGACCTCTACCTTCCTTGTCCAATTCTTCAATATTTGATGCAACATTATAAAAGCTTTCAGCTCTTAAGAAGAATCCATCCTTAGGCCTAATGGTTCCTTTAATTAGTCTCAGGTATTGATCAAGGTTTGAGTGTGAATCATAAGTGGAAAATGCAAAATTAAGTGAACCGCCTTCAGGATTAAACCCTATTGCAAGTGCGATAGCTTCTAATAATGTCGACTTACCCATTCCGTTTTCTCCAACCAGAAACGTAACATTTGGATGAAGAGATAATTCATCAAGAAACTTTATACTTGGCAGATTAAACGGATATTGGTGAAAAGAAGGAACAGAATCTCTTAATAGCTGAATACGCCTAAAGTATTGGTCATTCAACTCATCCATATGAATACCTGCTTTCTTCATGATTTGCTAATAATTGTAACAAAAATGCGAACGTGTTCATACTTTGCTGCATAGAAAATGTCATGAAAAACTTTACTTTTATTATAAAACATGGTGATAATGGTAGTTGGGTTAAAATGTTTTGTACCCATCAAATTGGGAGACAATGATAGTAGCATTAAAATTATATTAATTAAGACGTAAATGTCATTTCATTAATAATAGGATGATGAGTATGAAAAGAGCTAGAATTATTTATAATCCAACCTCAGGACGTGAGCTTTTTAAAAAGAATCTTCCCGAGGTACTGCAAAAATTTGAACAAGCTGGCTATGAAACCTCCTGCCATGCCACAACCTGTGAGGGAGATGCTACAAAGGCGGCGATAGCAGCATGTGAACGTGACTTTGATTTGATTGTTGCAGCCGGTGGAGATGGAACGATCAATGAGGTTGTGAATGGTATGGCTGAACAAGTAAATCGTCCAACACTTGCGGTTATTCCTGTAGGAACAACAAATGATTTTGCAAGAGCAATTGGGATTCCATTAAATAATGTAGTACAAGCAGTTGAAGTCATACTAGCCGGAAAGGCGAAAAAGATCGATATTGGAAAAGTGAATGATCATTACTTTATCAATATTGCTGGTGGTGGTCGCCTAACAGAGCTTACCTATGAGGTACCAAGTAAGCTTAAAACGATGGTAGGCCAGCTCGCTTATTATTTAAAAGGGATGGAGATGCTTCCGTCTATTCGTCCCACCGAGGTGGAAATTGAATATGATGGTAAGCTTTATCAAGGAGAAATTATGTTATTTTTAGTTTCTCTTACAAACTCAGTTGGCGGCTTCGAAAAGCTTGCACCTGATTCAAGATTAGATGACGGAATGTTTGATTTATTAATTTTAAAAAAGACCAACTTGGCAGAATTTATTCGAATCGCAAGTCTTGCATTAAGAGGCGAGCATATTAATGATGAGCATCTTATCTATACTAAGGCAAACCGAGTTAAGGTTCATACGAAAGATAAAATGCAATTGAATTTAGATGGTGAATACGGTGGTTTGTTGCCTGGCGAATTTGTTAATATGTATCAGCACATCGATATCATTATGTCAGCTGAAAAAGTAAAGCAGATGGAAGAATAAGAAACTTGGCATGAGGTAACAGCCAGGTTTTTTACTTTCACTAGCCTATGGTAAAATAACCAACATTAATGTACGTAAAGGAAGAACTACATGTCAAAAATTCAAGTACCTGTTGCGAAAAATGAATATTACGATGTTACCTTTGAGGATTTAACACATGAAGGCGCAGGCGTAGCCAAAGTTGACGGCTTTCCCATCTTTGTTGAAAATGCTCTTCCGGATGAACGAGCGAAAATAAAGGTTATTAAGGTGAAAAAAGGCTTTGCCTTCGGTCGACTAATTGAGATTTATGAACAAAGTAAAAACCGGATTAATGCACCTTGTCCAATTTATTCACAATGTGGCGGATGTCAGATTCAGCATCTAAGTTATGAAGGACAACTCGACTTCAAGAAAAAGCAAGTAGAGCAGGTTCTAACCAGAATTGGAAAGCTGGATTTAACAAAAGTTACCGTACATCCTACATTAGGAATGAGTGATCCCTGGAACTACCGAAATAAAGCACAGGTCCCAGTCGGAGAACGTGAAGGAGGGCTTGTTGCAGGATTCTATCAGAAAAGAAGCCATGACATTATCGATATGGAAAGATGTCTCATTCAACAAGCTGAAAACGATGATGTTGTACAAGCAGTAAAGAAAATATGTGAAACTTATGGAATCCGTGCTTATAACGAAGAAAAGCACAAAGGCTGGCTGCGTCATATCATGGTCCGCTATGGCCTTGTTACAAAGGAAATTATGGTTGTATTTGTTACAAAAACATCAGATTTCCCTCATAAGGATGACATCATAAAAGAAATGACAAATCAATTACCTCAAGTTAAATCAATCGTGCAAAACATCAATAATAAACGAACGAATGTTATTTTTGGTGATGAGACAAAGGTGTTGTGGGGAGAAGAATATATATACGATAAAATCGGTGATGTGAAATTCGCGATCTCTGCTCGATCTTTTTATCAAGTAAACCCTGAACAAACAAAAGTCTTATATGACAAAGCACTTGAATATGCAGGTCTATCCGGTGAAGAATCTGTCATCGATGCATACTGTGGAATTGGGACAATTTCGTTGTTTTTAGCTCAAAAAGCTAAGCGGGTTTTTGGTGTCGAAATCGTACCTGAAGCAATTGAAGATGCGAAACGAAATGCTGAACTGAATGCAATAACCAATGCTGAGTTTGCTGTTGGTGAAGCGGAGGTTGTTATTCCTGAGTGGTACAAGCAAGGAAATAAGGCAGATGTCATTGTAGTTGATCCTCCTCGTAAGGGCTGTGATGAAGCACTGCTGAAGACTATTTTAGATATGAAGCCAAAGCGTGTGGTTTATGTGTCTTGTAATCCCGGGACGTTGGCAAGGGATTTGCAGGTGCTTGAGTTAGGTGGATATAAGACTGTTGAGGTACAGCCGGTGGATATGTTTCCGCATACGACACATGTGGAGTGTGTAGCACAACTCAATTTGAACGTGTCTTTTTAAACTAAACCCCTGACAATGAAAATAAACATATCCGATTAAGACCCCGATTTCGTGAAAATAAACATATCCGATTAAGACCCCGATTTCGTGAAAATAAACATTTCCGATTTTAGTGTCTTTTTCATGCTCATCCCTTGTCTTGTCTCGGTTTTCTCGTGTTTCCATTACGCAACATTCTCGGAAAACTTTATTTTAAAACAAAAAAAGGTGAAAAAACATGCATATTAGAGGGAAGAAATTGAGTGTTTTCGAATCAAAAATCCTTCAAAATGAGGGTTCGATCGGAAAACTTTTTTAAACTCGAACGGTGGAATGGGGATTGATGGGGAAGGGAAAAGTTATGTTTATATTAATTGTACAGAAAGTGTCTAATTAAAAAGTAAATCACCTAATCTAAATAAAGTTTTATTGTTTATATAGAGAGTGTCTAATTTAATATAAACTCTTGCTCGTTACGAAGACAGCCAGAAAATAATATGTATGTAAAGGTTTAACGATCTCAATTAAATAAGAAATCAGGCTGGATCATAAACGGTCCAGTTTTTATCAATTGTTCAATCACTTCGACCCCGCATGTCAGTAGGGACGCAAGCAAATTCCCCTCTCTTCCTAGATGCCTCCCTAATGTTTATTGCAAAATAGAAGTGCAGACCTTTGCAACAGAAAAATGCAGAGTCCTGCACTTATTTTAATAAGGGCATAAAAAAAGACTTGCCAGTCACCCCAAGTCCCTCTAATGTAATGGTGTCGAATCAATACATGGAGGTTACGGAAGGATGCTAGCAATGTCTGATATTAATTGTATCAAAAATTTAAGAAACAACAAAGGACTATCAATCTCCCAAATACAGAAAATAGTGGGAGTTAACTGGCGTACTGCAAAGAAATACGCTGATGATGACCAGATTCCTAAAGAAACCCTCAAAGCTAGAAAAGGAATGATGTATGAGGAAAAATGGGGAGAAATGGTTGCCGATTGGTTGTTCGAAGATCAAAGATTAAAAAGAAAATCTAGAAGGACAAATAAAGAGTTACATAACGAATTGATTAAATATGGATTTACTGGCTCATATAGAACTGTATGCAATTTTGTAAAAGAGTGGAAAAGCAGTCATCAAGAAGAACGTGATAAAGGACATGAAAGATTAGCGCACCCTCCGGGTGAAGCACAAGTGGATTTTGGAGTAATGGAAGCTGTTCAAGATGGGGATCTAGTAGATGTTCGAGCATTGATCATGTCTATGCCTTATAGCAACGCAGGCTTTGCAATACCTCTTCCATCTGAGAATCAAGAATGTTTTTTGCATGGATTGCAGGAACTGTTCATTCAAGCTGGTGGAGTGCCAAAGTCATTAAGAATTGACAACCTTACACCTGCAGTAAAACAAACCCGATCAAAAATGGAAGAGGCAAAACTAACAGATGAATTTATGCAATTTCAGAACCATTATGGCTTTGAAGTTCAAGTTTGTAATCCTAGAAGTGGCCATGAGAAAGGAAATGTAGAAAATAAGGTGGGCTATATTCGATATAACTTTTTCACTAAGGCACCTGTGATGAAAAGCTTTGAAGATCTAACCTTACAGTTAAAGGAAAAACTGGAGGAAGATCGTAAGAGGCTGCATTATGAGAAAGAAGTTCTAATCCAAGAGTTATGGGAGCAAGAGACCAAGTACTTACTAGCTTTGCCTGAGAAGGAATATCCAGTATTCAAAAAAGACCTGGCAAAGGTAAATAAGTACAATGAAGTGAAAATTGACAATTCCCTTATACATGTGCCACGTGCATTTAACTATAGCCAATTGCACCTACTCCTTAGCTGGGATCAATTTAAAGTTGTTTCACCAGACGGTGAAATTCTGTTGGAGGACTTCCGTCCTTATATGAACAAGCGAAAAGCACTCCCGTGGTTATCTATTATAAAAACATGGATCTATAAACCAAGGGTTCTAAACTATTCTCGATATTGTGACTACCTTCCGGGAAGAGTAAAGGAGTTTCTACTAACGGACAATTTGCTCATTCGGCGAAAACGTTTAGAGGCCCTCTCTACACTCTTAGTTACATATGATATGAAACGAATTAATGAAGAGTTTTATGACTTAATTGAGAAAGATCGTTTAAATGGCGATATCAATCCTTATGAAGTGGATTGGAACCAATATGATGCCCTCACTCCAATTGAGGAGGCCAGCAAATGAGTGATCAATTACGAAGTAAGTGTAAGACTCTGCGTTTGGCCCATATAGCAGAAATTTATGATCAAATTCCCTTCGAGAATAAGGAGCAATATCTTAATGACTTATTTGACGAGGAACATAAGTTAAGAGAACAAACAAAATCTATAAGATTAATAAAAAAGGCAAAGTTTTTGGACAAGAAGACTCTTCACACTTATGAATGGACAGAACAGATTCGGTTTCCACCTCATACATCTAAAGAGGAAATATGCAGTTTGAGTTTTATTGAAAAAGGAGAAAACGTTGTACTAGTAGGTTCTCCTGGCACTGGGAAAACACATCTAGCAACAGGGTTGGGAAGGAAGGCTTGTGAAAATGGATATGAGGTTCGATTCTACCGTGTAGCTCATTTAGTAGAAGAATTGGAGCAATCCTTAAGATTGAATAAGCTCTCAGCATTTCGTAAGAAATTGGAAAAGGTAGATTTAATCATCCTAGATGAAATGGGCTACCTGCCGTTTAGTAAAGAGGGATCTGAGCTTCTCTTCCAACTTATCTCTGAATTCTACGAGCAAAAAAGTTTAATAATCACGTCAAATTTAGAGTTCAGTCAATGGAACAGGATATTCACAGACTCTAGGTTGACCGCAGCATTGGTAGACCGGTTGATTCATCATGCACATATCATCTCGTATCAAGGAGAGAGTTATCGCTTAACGAATGCATTATCTAAAAGAAAATAAAGAAAAGTAATTCGGGTGACAAACCTCTGTACTTTTCTTTGCATTTTTCTGCACTTTTCTATTGCAAAATACACCTAACCTTATAACTAAATTTGTTACGAAAAATAGCGGAACTAGTTGATCTTTCTGAGTTCAAACATAACTAGAATCTCTATTAATAAATTCTCCGTTATACACCTTTTTAATTGGAGTTTGTTTTACACCATTAATCTTAGTTACTATGTGATGTACTAGGTCATTAGCCATATCTTGAAGGCGATTACTGATGGTAGAAATTTGTGGATTAGTAACTAGTGAGATTGGATGATTATCAAAACCAACTATTGATAACTGTTGAGGTATTTGAATGTTGTTTTTAACAGCTGATCTTATTAATCCAGCGGCAACGAAGTCACTGCCAGCAAGAATACCTTCTAGTTCTAAATTATCATTAAAAAGCCTCTCACCTAATATGATTCCATCTTCTATAGTTGATATTTCATTAAAGATAAAGTCTATGTTATGATTTAAGCCTTTTTTATTGTGAGCTAAAATAAAACCCTTCAATCTTGCTTGTTGTAAAGGGGAAGAAATGTTGTCTGAACAAAAACCTAATTTCGTAAACCCTTTACTTAGGAGGTGTGATGTTGCTTTCATCGTTACCTCTTCCTCATTTAAACAAAAAACGTCAAAATAGCCTCCATCATAATTTTCATTACAAGCAACAACTAAATTATCTCCTGTACATTCAGCGATTTCCTCCTCTGATAATGCAGAGGAAGTTAAAATGAGGGCATCAAATTCCTTTCTCTGAAGCTGAGTGTATACCTCTCGCTCTACATTTTCGTCTGAAAATGTTTGATGAACAACAGTTTTAAATCCACTTTTATAAGATTCAGCAGATATGTATCTAACCAATTCACTAAAATAAGGATGATGTAGATCAGGGATGAGAATAGCTAGACACTTTGTTTGCTTTTGACGAAATTGTTTAGCAAGAGAATTTGGAACATAATTATGCTCTTGCATAACTTTTATTACTTTGTTTTTTGTTTCAGCTGATACATAAGATTGATTTGAGATAACCCGGGAAACTGTTGATTTAGACACACCACTTAGTCGAGCAATATCATATATAGTTACCATTTTGCACCTCTAAAAAAGTATTGACATGGGACCAATCCCAGGAATTATATTATAACAAAGTAAAACAATGGGGTGGTTAATCGTGAATTATAAGATTAATAAGTCTTTTTCAATTTCTCATGAGGTAAACTATCTGATCTTTTTTGATTTTGATGAAACTTATTTTCCTCATGATTGTACGGATGAATTGTTGAGTAATTTACATGAACTGGAAGAGTACCTTAATAATCTCGTTCCTGAACGATTTGTTAAAATTGGCTGGGTTACAGGAAGTGATCTAAATCAAGTAGTACATAAAATGAATCAGGCAAATATTTCCTATAGCCCTCATTTTATAGCTAGTAACTTAGGTACTGAACTACATCATGTAAGAGAAAATGGAGAATTGCTAGTTAATAAGGAATGGGAAAGGAGATTCACGAAAGCTAATTTCTCGAACGACAAAGTGAAAGAACTTATTAGTGAATTGCACAATGTATATCAAATAAAACTAGTAGAGCAAACGCAATTTGGGCAAAAACGTTATAAATATAACTACTACTATTTTGAAAAATCCAAACCGCAAAGTCAATATGATTTAAAAATAATTAGCCACTTAGCTAAAATAAATGGTATAGGAATAAATATAAACCGGTGCAATCCAAAAGCAGGAGATCCTGAAGGTGCATTTGATGTTGACTTTATTCCTCTTCATACAGGAAAAAAGGAAATAGTAAGGTTTATGATGAACTATTATCAAGTTCCTTTAGCTAACACAATTGCTTTTGGAGATAGTGGGAATGATATAGAGATGTTAAAAGCAGTAAAACATGGATATTTATTAGGAAATGCCACCGAAGAAGCCAAGGGGTTACATGATAAAGTAACAATATCTCATTATTCTAGTGGGATACTAGAAGTTCTTATAAACTTTTTTAAAGGATAAAAAATGGAAAACCATGTTTATGTTATCAAATTTAGGAGGCAACTTAGGCATTAGATATAACACTTGCAGTAATTTCCACAACCCGAACCCTTGTCTTGTCTCGGTTTTCTCGTGTTTCCATTACGCAACATTCTCGAAAAACTTATTTTAAAACAGAAAAAAGGTGAAAAAACAGGCATATTAGAGGGAAGAAATTGAGTGTTTTCGAATCAAAAATCCTTCAAAATGGGGGTTCGGTCGGAAAACTTTATTTTAACTCGAAAGGTGGAATGGGGATTGATGGAGGAAGGGAAAAGTTTTGTTTATTTTGATTGTACAGAACGAAGGCTACTAACCCTTTGGGACGTTGCCTTTTTTTGTTCTTATAAGGTTATTAATAAAGCCTTAGAACTTTGATAAATTATTGACTGTTGACAAAATTAGTAAATCATGGAACTATAAAGACAGCCTCGCATTGCTTCTATTTCTTATTTGCATTTTACACCTGAAAAGCCTTAAAGCATGAAAACAACTATTATAGTATAAGGATGGCTATAAGATGATTCTTAAACTAAGAAAGATACCTGCTCACCTACAATTGCGGCGCTACTTAAAGCCCCGAATGTCGTTTAACGATGGAGAACTAAAAAAGTTACAAGCTGACGAGAAAGGCTACGAAGGTGAGTGCCGATTTGATGAACTAATTAATTCATCCCCCGTCTCCACTTATCTTCAGTTAAATGATCTTCTACTTGAATGGCGAAACACAACTTTTCAAATTGATTCACTTCTCATTTCACCGTACAAAATTTATCTTTTCGATATCAAAAATTTTGAAGGAGAATTTTATATCGAAGGTAATCGATGGTACTTTTCATCTGGGTATGAGGTGAAAGATCCTATCCAACAATTGCAGCGCTCTGAATCCCTTCTTAGACCACTAGTTCAATCTCTAGGTTTTAATCTACCCATTGAAGCAATTGTCATTTTTGTTAATCCCAACTTCACACTTTTTCAGGCAAATAGACAACTCCCAATCATATTACCTACACAGATTAATTTTTTTATAAAAAAGTTAGGATCGGTTTCTATGCATTCAAGCGGAAATTTGATAGATTTAGCAAAAAAATTAGCCTCGCTTCATATTAAAAATTCCCCTCTCGATGGTAAGTATACTCCTGAATATACCTATGAATCTTTGAAAAAGGGTATTTCATGCTTGGATTGTGAGTCACTTTCGGTTCGCTTAAATGGAAGAGACCTTAGGTGTGAGAGGTGCGGGGCAAGTGAGGGTTTACATCCCGGTATTATGAGGACGATTGAAGAATATAGAGTTCTTTTTCCCAGAAGGCAAATCACAGTTTCCGCCGCTAATGATTGGTGTAGGCTTGACATGAATAGGCTTAGAATGCAAAAAATATTGAAAGAGCACCTTGTGATGGTTAAGGGCGGAAAGTCTACGTACTACGACTTTAAGTAAAAATTGCTGAATTGTGTAAAATTTTGATTTGCGAAATGTTTTTAGTATAAGGAGTGACAAAAGCATACGTAAAAAAAGAATATGAATGCTTTAGTATAGGTAGGCAGTGTAGAGTCATTCGCAAAGTCCAGAAAAAGGATAAAACGGCCCCGAAAGAAACAATAATTGTAAGTATTAACCAATTGTGTATCGTTTCCACGTGAAACAGAGACAAAAGCATACGTAAAAAAGGAATCTGAATGCTTTGATATAGGCAGGCGGTATAAATTCATTCGCAAAGTCCAAAAAAAAGGAAACAACGAACCCGAATGAAACAATAATTACAAGTATTAACCAATTTTGTATCATTTTCCAAATGAAACAGAGACAAAAGCATACGTAAAAAAGGAATATGAATACTTTGATATAGGCAGGCGGTATAAATTCATTCGTAAAGTCCAAAAAAAGGAAAAAATGGCCCCGAAAGAAACAATAATTGTAAGTATTAACCAATTGTGTATCTTTTCCAAATGAAACAGAGACAAAAAGCATACGTAAAAAAGGAATGTGAATGCTTTGATATAGGTAGCCGGTATAAAGTTATTCGTAAAATCCAGAAAAAGGAAAAACCACCCCTGAAAGAAACAATAATTACAAGTATTAACCAATTTTGCATCATTTCCAAATGAAACAGAGACAAAAGCATACGTAAAAAAGGAATGTGAATGCTTTGATATAGGTAGCCGGTATAAAGTCATTCGTATAATCCAGAAAAAGGAAACAACGAACCCGAAAGAAACAATAATTACAAGTATTAACCAATTGTGTATCATTTCCAAATGAAACAGAGACAAAAGCATACGTAAAAAAGGAATATGAATACTTTGATATAGGCAGGCGGTATAAATTCATTCGCAAAGTCCAAAAAAAGGAAAAAAAGGCACCGAAAGAAACAATAATTGTAAGTATTAACCAATTGTGTATCTTTTCCAAATGAAACAGAGACAAAAGCATACGTAAAAAAGGAATGTGAATGCTTTGATATAGGTAGCCGGTATAAAGTCATTCGTAAAATACAGAAAAAGGAAAAAACCACCCCTGAAAGAAACAATAATTGCAAGTATTAACCAATTGTGTATCTTTTCCAAATGAAACAGAGACAAAAAGCATACGTAAAAAAGGAATGTGAATGCTTTGATATAGGTAGCCGGTATAAAGTCATTCATAAAATACAGAAAAAGGAAAAAACCACCCCTGAAAGAAACAATAATTGTAAGTATTAACCAATTGTGTATCTTTTCCAAATGAAACAGAGACAAAAAGCATACGTAAAAAAGGAATGTGAATGCTTTGATATAGGTAGCCGGTATAAAGTCATTCGTAAAATACAGAAAAAGGAAAAAACCACCCCTGAAAGAAACAATAATTGCAAGTATTAACCAATTTTGCATCATTTCCAAGTGAAACAAAGACAAAAAGCATACGTAAAAAAGAAATATGAATGCTTTAATATAGGTAGGCGGTATATAGTCATTCGCAAAGTCCAAAAAAAGGAAAAAACCACCCCGAAAGAAACAACAATTACAAGTATTAACCAATTGTGTATCATATCCACGTGAAACAGAGACAAAAGCATACGTAAACAAGGAATATAAATGCTCTTACATAGATAAGTACTATAAAACCGTACGCAAAATCCAGTTTAAATGTATAGCAGTAAAAATTCTAATATCAAACAATGTATGTTGTCTAGGTGAAAAAGCCGTTATACAGAACGGACTATCTAGGTAATGATTACCGGCATCTCATGTGTTACCATCTAAACTCTGGACTGTGAAATGTGTGTAGCGCAACTTATTTGAAACGAAGGCAATTAACCCTTTATTCCGGTTGTTGCCTTTATATTCTTACCCGAAATTTAATACTGTTAAATATTTCAAATTTTTTTATAATAGAAGTAAAGAATTATTAGACGGATTCATCGTAATAAAGTCACTATGATTTTTCTCTATCATGTAGAGTTTATTTGAGTACAAGAGTAAGAGAATTGGAGGAAAATATGTTTTTTATTGGACTTACTGTCTTCCTAATATTAATTTTATCTGGAATTATTCTCATTGTAGAGGCTTCTTATTTAATCGGAAGTATTTTATTGGGATTAGGCATTATTTTATTAATTTACGTAACACAGTATTACCGAAAAAGAAAGGATAAGAAAGAAAAGAGTAGTTGGACTGACTGTTTTGACTGTAACGCTGCACCAATGAATTGTCCGGATTTTTCCTTAATGAAAAAAATGGATTGCGATTGTGATGGAGATAAGGGCTTTGACTGTGACTGTAGCCCAAATTAATTACCAGCCAAGAGGGAGAAGAAATGAGTGAAATTTTGAATTTGATCCCGTGTCATCGTATACCTGAAAGATGTATTCATTTTAACGGGAAACCTATGAACCTATGTACAAGATGCTTTGCAATGCTGCTTGGTTATATGTGCACCCCGATTGCTTTAGCTATCAATATAGTCGTTCCTTTTTGGATTTCAATCATTATGGCGATACCGCTATTGATTGATGGATTTACACAAAGATGGGGTTGGAGGCAAAGTTCAAACTCAATTCGTTTTATTACCGGAATACTATTTGGTATTGGACAATCAATTCTAATATCAACTATAGTTTGGACTATTGTCAATTTTGTTAATTGAATAAATTATTTTGTGCTAATAAGCATCCTAGCAGGAAGGTGCTTCTAAAGACGTAAAAGTCTAATCAACCATCAGTGGGGGAAGTTCCCCAGCTGAAGGAGTTACACTTTATAAGCCGTATCATTCTGAGAGACAATCGATTCTGAAGATAGTCTTTTTCGAAAAACGAATTTGCTTAAGCTAACACTTAATTCATACAAAAGCAGTAGAGGAATGATAACGAGAACATCTGATATAAAATCGGGAGGAGTAATTAAAATCGAAACAACTATTAGAATAAAGTAGGAGATTTTCCGCGCCTTTACTAGTTTTTTTGGATTGATAATTCCTAACTTTGTTAAAAACATAATAACAGCAGGCATTTCAAATAAAAAACCAAAAGGTATTGTCAGGTTGAACATAAACCTAAAGTATTTTTCAGCTGTAAAGAAAGTTGCAAATTGATCATCTATAAGTCCTGTTAAAAATGAGAGGACAATCGGAAAAAGGATAAAGTAACCAAATGAAATTCCGATAAGAAATAGGAAAAATAAGCCTGGAATAAAAGCTAAAGAGTGCTTTTGCTCTTCCTTTGTCAGAGCAGGTTTGACGAACTGCCATATTTGAAATGCAGCAATCGGAATCGTGGCAGCAATAGCCATTACCCCTGCAATCATCATATAAATCCAGATGATATCTCCCGGACCCAGTAAAGCTAATTTACCGTCAAGATCCATAACTAAAAATTGATAAATATCCTTCACAAAAATAAAAGCTACTATGAAAAAAAGGATCAAAGAAATACTTGTGATAATAAGGCGTTTACGTAATTCATCTAAATGGTCAATTAATTTCATTTTCGTTTCTTCCATAAATAAACTCCTTTTACAAATGAACGATGTAGGCAGGTTCTGATATTGCCTACATCGTTCTGTTGTTTAGCTTCCAGTCTTACTGTCTGTTTTCTCAATACCGACTAACTTATTTTTTTCTTTTTCTTTAGTAGACTTCTTTTGCTCTTGATCATCACCGTTTACCAGATCATTGGTTGCTTTTTTAAATTCTTTTAGAGTGCTTCCAAAAGCTCGTCCGATTTCAGGTAGTTTGGAAGGACCGAAAATAATTAAAGCGATGACAAGTATGAGAATAAGGCCCGGTATTCCAATGTTTGATAACATTTTTTCACCTCCGGAAGAATTGTATCTGATTAAAGGATTGGCATTCCATGACGTTCTAATGCTGCAGCTTCTAAGATCGACATCCCCTGTTCTTCAGCAAAGGCTGTAAGTTTGTTAGAAACAGCAGGTGCTAGATCAGCAGGAGGAGCTGCATGTCCCATTGCGCGTTGGCGGGCAGCATTTCTGCGGGCGAAAGGACCCCAAATAGCAAAAGTCAAACCAGGTGTTTGCATATTTACGAAAAACGTATTTCCATCTGGAGAGAATACTGGTCCGGCAAATTCTGAACCGTTAAACTGATTCTCTGCGAACGGATAAACAACTCCTTCTGGTGTCATACCGATAATGCGGTCATTTCCGCCTCCATCTTCTGCAATCCAAAGATCTCCCCATGGTGTGATCGTAATATTATCAGGCATTTCTAAATCATTTTTATCTGTAGATTCATAGAAGAGCTCTAATGTATTTGTAGCTGGGAAGTAGCGGTAAACTCGGCCAAGGTCCTTTGAGCCTGCACTTGTATCATCAAACCAAAATGTTCCGGCAGAAAACCAAGCTCCTTCTAAACGGCTAAATTGAATGCATCCCAAATCTTTTGCATCTTGTTGTGCTCGCTCAGGGTTAAGCTGCTTCCAAACAATGCCGAATTTTTGTGAGCTGTTTAATTGATTTGAAGTTGTAGTTGAGATTTCATCAATAGCAGCAGCTTCGAGAATACCGCCTTTTTGAAGGGAACCAAGTTTTTGGCTTCGATCATGTGGTGTAAAGCGGTAAAGGAAGCTCGGGTTGTCATCTTCAGTTAAATACCAAATACCATTTGAGGGATCAACCGCACATGCTTCATGTGAAAAGTAACCCATATCGCGAATAGGTGTTTTTGACATTTCATTTTCCGGGTCAAGCGGATTTACTTCAAACACAAAGCCATGTCCCATGTTACGTGTTTCTTCACAAGTTAACCAAGTGCCCCAAGTTGTAGGCCCTCCTGCACAATTGCGGATCGTTCCTGAACTAGTAACATACTCATCAATTAAATTCCGGTCAGGTCCAACAATAAGGGCTGTCGTACCACCAGCAGCCCCATTGCTCCAAGGGTTTTTACCATTTACAGGATATTGGGAATTTGTACTATTTTCATGATTACGTACAAGGATGGTCGTATTTTTATCACCTTTAAATGCTGCCATTCCATCAAGCATAGCAGGAACTAAGTCTCCGTTAGGCATTGGATCGCCTGTTTTTGAAATGATCCGATATTGAAACCCTCTTGGAAGATCAAGAATTCCATTAGGATCCTTTACTAGAGGACCATAACCTCTAAATCCACTAGATACTTTTCTTGAATTGCTTGCTGCTAAACTCTCATTTCCTCCTGTTAACGACAATACCCCGGTTGCTCCTAGTGTTAAAGCGACAGTACTCATTCCACCGACTTTTAAGAAATCACGCCTGTTTAGTTCGTTTTTCCCCAAATTCACCACATGTTCCTCCTTACTATTTTTTGAAGGTGCCATATTCTATGAAACTAGCTCTAGTAGAAAAGTTAACAGGTAATTATAAAGGGTATGTTAATTTAATGTAATTTCCTAAAAAACTATGAACATGTTCCTAAAGTAAGTATTGATTAGGGATATAATAGAATTTTTTAATAGTCATTTAGTCATAATGAAGTAATGTCTGTTTGTTAAAACGCACACTAGTGGGAATTAAGAGAGGGATGAAGTACTAAGCATTTAGTATAGGATTGCCAAAATGACCCTTTTAAAATATTAATGATTTATTAAAAATGTAAATTCCGTATGAATATTGTCAAGGGGGATTTAGATAGAGTAGTAATCGTTTCTATGTATACTGGAGTTTTTAGAACCTGATAGATAACGTTTCACTTTAGAAACTGAATTAAAAGAAAAATGTAATGGAATTACTAATCTAGTGATATTTTCGTTTCAATACCTGCCTTGTAATTCAGGAAAGTACGATTATATTTAAAAGTAAATTTAACGTAAATATCGTTTACTAAAAATTAACATGAAATGGGACATATTATGCAATTTGAAGAAAATAGGAGGAAATAGGAGAAACTTGTCTCTAACATAAATAATTGTCAATTTTTGAGGTTTTTCAATTGAAAAAAATTTTTCTTATAATGGCAAATGTGTTGTTCTTTATTGAGTTCTGTTTTTTCTTAGAAAAGAACGACGGTTCACTAATAGTTATCAAGAGGAAGGGAGCTCACTCACTGTTTTAGATTCGTTAGGGAAAAGGCAAATGTTAATTAGTTGAAATGGAAACCGTAGATCTGATCAAGTCTTTGGAATTCTTAATCTATTACGAGGAGGAAAATGAAGATGAGTATTAAGAGTAAATTAGGTTTAGGTGTAGCAACAGCAGTTTTAGGGATGGGATTGATCGGTGGAGGTACGTTTGCTTATTTTAGTGATTCAGCTGAAGCTAGTAACACTTTTGCAGCAGGTACGTTAGACCTGGCGGTAGATCCGGAAGTAATTATTGATGTGGAAGACTTAAGTCCGGGGGATTGGATGATTCGTGCGTTTGATCTAGTAAACAATGGATCACTTGACGTCTCTGAAGTTCTTTTATCGACAAGCTATGAAGTCGAAGATGCAAAAGGTGATAATACAGATGATTTTGGTAAACATATACGCGTGAATTTCCTTGAAAACAGTGATAAGAGTGAAGATTATGGTCCTAATGATATTATTTATTCAACTACTTTATATGACTTACAACAAATGACTCCAGATGCTGTTGAGAAGAACATTGTTGGATTTGAAAATGAGGGTAGTGGATTACCGGCTGGTACGAAAGACACAATGTTTGTTGAATTCGAATTTGTTGATAACGGAGAAGACCAAAATCAATTTCAGGGAGACAAATTAAAACTTAATTGGTCTTTTGAAGCTAGATAATTTTTTATTTAAGTAGAGAGAGAAGATTTTTTCTCTCTCTTCTATCTATTTTTCCTAAGAATATTATTCATCATGAGATTAAAAAATGAAAGTCTTATGTGTGGAGGAATTGAAATGAGTATTAAAAGAAATTTAGCATTAAGTTTCGCAACAGCAGCACTCGGTTTAATTTTTATATCTGGAGGCACTGTTGCTTATTTTAATGATATAGAGTCAGCAAAAAATACTTTTACAACTGGACTTTTAGAGCTCGGGATTAATAAAGAGAGCATTATCCAAGTGGCAGACATCGTGCCGGGGGACACAATGCATGGTAATTTTGTCCTTACGAATGATGGAACAGTAAATATTAAAGAAATTATTTTACAGTCTTCTTATGAAGTAATTGATAAGGGGATGTCAAATCAGGATGATGATTTAGGAGATTATATAGAAGTAAAGTATTTATATAATGTGAAAAATAGGGAAAGAGTTGTGGTCGAAAAAACGTTATCTGAATTAAAGGATAACCCTCAACAAATTATGAAGGAATTTCCGGTTGGAAGTAATGAAGCAAAGTTTGCCGTTCAATTTCAATTTATAGATAACGGTGAAAATCAAAATCACTTTCAAGAGGATGAATTAATACTTAGTTGGAATTTTGAGGCAACACAAAGAGATGGGGATCCTGATCTGCAATAAATGAGCAACTGAGTTTGAATGAAGTAAGGTGGAGATCGTTTTGGAGAGGTACCGCACGATAATAATCATAAAAATAATGCTTATTTGGTATTTACTAATAGTGTCAGTTGGATTTTTAACGACAAGCACTGTTGCATACTACAGTGATCATAAGCCTGCGAGCGGAAGCATGACCATTGGTACTTGGGAAAGTGAAGAAAAGGTACACCAAAAGGAAGATATAACGAATGGAAGTTCAAAAAAAGATAATGAAATGGATAAACAGGTTGCTAAAGCTGAGCAGAAATCAACGTCTTCTCAATTAAATGAAAAAGAAGAAGAGACTATAAAGGATAATTATGAAAAACAAAACGTGCAGTCAGGGAGCGCTGATGAACAGGAAGGAGATTAAGTTGAATTTATTAAAATGGGTGAATCGGATTGTTACAGGGATATTAATTATATTGCTAGTGAGTGTAGCTGGAATTGTGCTGTCCACTAAACTTACGAATGGTGAACCAGAGGTATTTGGTTATCAATTAAAAACGGTTCTATCAGGGTCAATGGAACCTAATATTCAAACAGGATCAATTATTGCTGTGAAGTCAGTTGACGAGGATGAACGGGAAAAATTTCAAAAGGGTGATGTGATTACATTTTTAGAAGAGGATAGACTAGTTACCCACCGCATCCTGGAGGTTAAAAAGACAGGCAGTCATATTCAATATATAACCAAGGGGGATAATAACAATACGCCAGATTCAAACCCTGTTTTAGCTGACAATGTCAAAGCGGCTTACGATGGATTTACTATTCCCCATTTGGGTTATTTTATTAATTTTGCTCAGTCTACTAATGGGAGTTTTTTATTTATGATCTTACCTGGAATCTTGTTACTGGGGTACTCTATATTGACTATATGGAAAACATTGAGGCAGTTAGAAGATGAATATAAAAAAACCCCAATCTAAATATTAGATTGGGGTTTCACCTTGTAGACAAAGTAAAATTTCTAGCCCCTCAGACTGATTGCTAACGCTTGCCTTTCGAGGCACGAAGACTTGTGAGGAGCGGAGTTACCGGGATTGGTAATGAGCACCGCAGCAAGGTGAGTAACGAAGAAAGCGAGCGTTTGTCAACAGTCTGAAACCCCAATCTAAATATAAGATTGGGGTTTTGCGGTTAGGAAACTATGAATAAAAAATAAAAGCTCTTTAGCTGGTTTAATTATGGACATCCACTCGGCTATTCCAAGAATTTACACTTATTTCTATAATATAATGTATAATTTAACTATCCTGTTAACGAACTAGGAAAATCTTTTTCTAGGAGATTTAAGATGAAATTAGATTGCTTGATTGTTGATGATGAGCTTGCTTTAGCTGAAACAACTTGTGAGTATTTTAATATGTTTGAAGTCAAAACGGCTTTTGTGACAAGTGCGGAAGAGTGTGAACATTTTCTGGAGGAACACAAACCATCATTGATTCTTCTTGATATTAATCTTGGGGATTCTTCCGGATTTGAATTATGTAAAAAATTGCGCCGCACAACACAGGTTCCGATTATATTTATAAGTGCCCGCTCCAGTGATGACGATGTTTTGATTGCACTAAATATTGGTGGAGATGATTACATTCAAAAGCCCTATACATTAAGTATCTTACTGGCAAAAGTAAAAGCAGTACTCAAAAGAGTTGGAAGTGGTTCTAGCAACCAACAAGAAATGCTTGAGTTTGGACAGATCCATATTGACACAAAGCTGCACCGTGTACGAGTAAATGGTACTGTTATTCAATTAAAAGCAATGGAATATAAACTTCTGTCTTATTTGGTAAAGAATAAAAATCGAATTATCACAAAAGATGAACTGTTTCAAAATGTTTGGGGAGATTCTTTTGTAGGAGATGGAACCCTAAATGTACATATTCGGCATTTACGTGAAAAAATTGAAAATAATCCAAAGAACCCGCAATTAATTAAAACCATATGGGGAACCGGATATGTTTTAGAGGATAGCAACCAATGAGATTGAAATTACTAATTGTAACAATTCTGGTTGCTTTTAGTGCAAGTATTGTTCTCTCCGTTATTGTTATTACAAATAAACATATAGTAGAAGTAGACCTTGTTGCCATAAATGACGTAGTTAAAATGGTCGAGAAAAATTGGGGACAAATTAGTGAAGAAACGTTTAAAGACAGTGATATAAAACAACCGTTTTCTATTATTGATCATTCGGGAAACTTGATTTATCAAACACCAGGTAATCATTTTATCGATTTATATGAGTCCATTAAAAATAAAGATACAATTATAGATTTGAAGCAAAATAATGAGATTACAGGGAAAATAATTATCTACAATAACGAGCAGGAAATCGTGCAACAAATGAAAACTGAACTGGTCATATCCGTAAGTTTGATATTGGGTATATTAATGATCGCTAGTATTCTTTATATTCTTTATCTATATAGAACGATTTTAAAGCCGTTTCAGCAGCTTCAACATTTTGCAGCGAATGTGGCTAGAGGTAATTTGGATATTCCTTTGAATATGGATAAGAATAATAACTTTGGTGCGTTCACGGAAAGTTTTGATTTATTGCGTGATGAACTAGGGAGTGCGCGCCAAAGAGAATATGAATCCAATCGTAGTAAGAAAGAGCTTGTGGCCACTTTAAGTCATGATATTAAAACACCAGTCGCTTCGATCAAAGCGATTAGCGAATTAATGCTCATGCAGGCAAAAGACGATAAGGTGATAAAGCAAGTAAATACTATCTTCTCGAAAGCAGAGCAAATTGATTTACTTGTTACGGATATGTTTCATGCTACATTAGAAGAACTGCAACAATTAAAATTAGCGGTAACCGAAGTGTCGAGCAAAGTACTTGATGATATGATTGAGAATGTTAATTATAATGATCAAATTGTCTATGATCCAATTCCACAATGTATGATTTTAACGGATCCTTTACGTATTCAGCAGGTAATAGACAATATTATAAGTAATTCATATAAATATGCAGGCACAAAGATCACGATTAAGTCTCAAATCTATCAGGATTTTCTTGAACTTCATATCATAGACTACGGATTAGGAATTAGTGAAGAAGAATTACCTCTGCTGTTCAATAAATATTATCGAGGGAAAAATGTGAAAGGCATGAATGGTTCAGGACTTGGGCTATATATTTCAAAGTACTTCATGGAAAATATGCATGGCCAAATTAGCTGTTACAACCGAAAAGATGGTTTTACAGTAGTCTTGAAAAACAAGCTAGCTTAAATTTAAGAATTGGTTAAGAATTGCACAAAGATTTAATAAGAACTCATTTTGTATGATAAGACTGTAAGCTTCTTTACAGTCTTTTTTCTATTTTTAAAAAAAGGTTGTTTCCTAAAAGATTGTTGCTTTTGAATAATATTTAAACTCTATAGTGGAATGGAGCGGAAGACACTCGACTCCTGCGGGAAGTGAGGAAAGGGCGAGACCCCGCAGGCGAAGCTGAGGAGGCTCGGCTTCCTCCCCGGTGCATCGAGTGTCTGCAGCGCAATGGAACGAACTAATTTTCAACTATAACACTGCATTAAAAACAACAAAGTATGCGAAAACAGCCTAAAAAACTTGAAATAAAGGGAGTTGCCAACAAATATGACAAAAACAATTATTAGAACGGAGAAACTGTGTAAAACCTTCTCCAGCGGTGGAATTCAGCAGCATGTTTTAAAAAACATGGATATCAGTTTAGTCGAAGGGGATTTTACCATCATAATGGGGAGTTCAGGATCTGGGAAATCCACTCTCCTTTACGCCATTAGTGGGATGGATAAACCAACATTAGGTGAAATTGACTTTGATGGGAAAAATATATCTAAATTAAACAACGATCAACTAGCGATTTTTAGAAGAAATCATTGTGGATTTGTCTTTCAACAAATTTATTTACTGGACAATATGAGCGTACTTGATAATGTGCTGGCAAGTGGTCTCTTAGTAAATAAAAATAAGGGGGAACTCGTTAAAAAGGCGAAAGACCTATTACTAAAAGTAGAAATCGAAGAAAGCTCTTGGTCCAAATTTCCAACACAGCTTTCCGGTGGTGAGGCACAACGAGTTGGGATTGTTAGAGCGATCATGAACAGCCCAAAAGTAGTATTTGCAGATGAACCAACTGGAGCGCTAAACTCCTCATCAAGTGATCGAGTTTTAGATGTATTTACGAATGTAAATCATAATGGGCAAAGTATTGTTTTGGTAACTCATGATGTGAAAACTGCATTGCGGGGAAATCGAGTCATCTATTTGAAAGATGGCATCATTTGCGGTGACTTGCAGCTAGGTGTCTACAGTGAGAATGAGAATGTTGAGCGCCATGAAAAGCTCAAACACTTCCTTGCGGAAATGGGGTGGTAAGGTGAAGATAATGAATCTGGCTATGGCGAACATTAGAAAAAGTAAATCTGCTACGGTTTCATTATTTATCTTTATTTTAATTGCTTCGCTTTTACTTAATATAGGACTAATGGTTATTACTCAATTAAGTACATTTTTTGATCAAAAAAACGAACAATTACATGACTCGCATGCCACATTTGTCATGGATCAGGATAGTTATCAACCAGCATATGGGGAGTTTTTAGAAGACTATCCCGGGGTAATTGAGACAGAAGTAGAAAATGTTATCCATATGGACATTGCTAATATTAAATTTGGGAATGGTGAATTAACTAGTGGTGCGGTTATTTTTAATGCCGATGCAAAGCGTACAATTGGACCGTTAAATTTGATTGAAAAACTAAATAAATCAAGCAACAATGATATTTTTGTTCCTTACAGTTTTAAAACAAATGGGGGGTATAAGCTAGGGGATCACATTACCCTCACATATCGGGATCAGGACTATGAATATCGAATTTCCGGATTCTTTGAAACTACGATGATGGGGACGAATAATGTTGGAGTTATGAAATTTATGTTACCTGAAAACACCTACCAGAAATTAAAAGAAGAGTTAGATAATCGATCAAAAGCGTCGATATTATCTGCCATTATGGAAGATAAAACACAATCTTCGAAGCTAAACAATGATTTCATACAGGAAGTTCAGCAATCACAAGTAAATAATACAGCTTCTTATATTATGGGATTAGATATAGAATTAGTGAAAAATGTAAGTACCTTGACCATTAACTTTATAGCTACTATATTAGTAGCATTTGCAGCCATTATCGTCCTTGTATCATTAATTGTCATTCGATTCCGAGTTTCAAATAGCATAGAAGATGGAATGGCCAATATCGGAATTCTGAAGGCAATTGGCTATACAAGTTGGCAAATTCTCTTATCTATTATTCTGCAGTTTATCTTCATCGTTCTTTGTGCGAGTGGTGCAGGAATTGCCTTGTCATATGTACTAATGCCATTGTTTGGAGGTATTATTTCATCCTTTTCGGGTTTAATATGGGTTCAAAGATTTGATATCATCATCAATTTAGTTAGTATCATCATTGTTGTTTTTTGTGTTGTTATCGTTACCTTGCTATCTGCCTTTCGTGTTCGTAAAATTCTGCCTGTTTCAGCACTTCGTGGAGGTATTCAAACTCACAGCTTTAGGAAAAATCACTTTCCTTTGGAGAAAGCGAGAGGTGGCCTTCATTTCTTACTTTCAATGAAATCGATGCTTGTAAATGCAAAACAAAATATGATGATTCTTTTCATTATTGTTGCAATCACTTTTGCTTCCGTCTTTTCAGCAGTATTGTATTACAACATTGCTTCCGACAAAACCGCATTTGTTAACTTATTCGGCTCAGAACCGGCAAATGTAATGGTTACTGTTATGCCTGATGCAGATGTAAGAAAACTCTTAAGTGACATTGAACAAATGGATCATGTAAGGAAGGTCAATATATTCGACTTAATCGAAACAAAAATTGATGATCAAACCGTATATACAAACGTTACAGATCATTATAATCAATTAGAAAATAATATTGTCTATGAAGGGCGGCAACCAAAGCATGAAAATGAAATATCCATCTCATGGGTTGTATCAAGTAGAATCAATAAAGGAATTGGTGATACAGTTGAGGTCGCATATGGAAATGAAACAAGCAGGTATTTGGTTACTGGTCTAAGTCAATCGATTGGTAACTTGGGGCAGGTAGCCGCGGTAACAATGGATGGAATTCAACAGTTACAACCAGACTATAAAGCTACGTCTCTTTATGTTTATTTAGATGGTATATCGAACAATGACTTTATTGAAATTGCCCAGAATCAATACGGGGGTTCAATAGTTGAAATGTTAGATATTGATGAAAATATCGCGAGCCAAACAGGTATGTATACAGCTGCTGTGTTTGCAGTTATGATGATGGTCCTGACCATTACAGTTTTAGTTGTTGTGATGATTTTGTATCTGGTTATTAAGACGATGATTATTAAACGCAATAAAGAATTTGGGGTCATGAGAGCAATCGGTTATTCAACGTTTCAACTGATGAATCAAATATCTATCAGTTTTCTACCTGTGATCATTACAGGTGTTGCAATTGGTGGTGTGCTGGGATTTTATTTCACTAACCCTATGCTCTCCGTTTTACTATCAAGCGCAGGTGTTAAACGTTTGGATTTTATTATTCATTTACCAATTATTCTAATGCCTTGTGCAGGCATCCTTATTTTAGCCTATATTGTCTCGATGTTGGTATCTCGTAGAATCAAGAAAATTTCTGCTTATGGTTTAATTACAGAATAGTGGTAAAGGGGCGGTTCTATGTTTCAATTTCGAAGATGAAACATAAGAACCGTCCCTCCATTTTTATATATATTCATAGGAAGTGTCTTGTAATCTGAGGTACTGTTTATTACTATTTTTTGCTGTTAAAAGGGTAATCAGAAGCTATTAAAGTCGAAGAGGACTTTTAAAATTGAGCGTAGTTTGTGTAGTCGAAATCATTATGGATTGAATCCAATTTGTATTTAAAGCAGTTTAAAGCAGAAAAAACATTCGATTTATGGTAAAATAAATTAGTCAAGTAATATTTGTCGACAAATGTAGGATTTTTTTAATGTAGAGTGTTAAGGATTTTAGAATAAATTATTCTAGTAAACATGTAAGGCAAATCCTATCACACTATGTGTCTTGCTTCATTTTCGGCAAATCAGACAGCAAAAAAATAAAAAGGAAAGGAATTTTGTTATAGGGTAGTTTTCGTCATGATTTGTAATCAGAATTGCTTAGAGAAATTACTTTGATGAAAGTACTTTTCTTGAAGATTTGTTGTTTTTTAATAAGTTCTTTGAACAAATAATTATCCGGTTGATTTGAATAGATAGAACAAGCCTACTATGAAATTGGTGAAACAGGTTATATATGTATGTGATGTGGTGAGCACATCGGTGGAGACAAACATACTAGAACTTGAACTAATATTCTCAACATTTATAACAAAAAACTTAAAACAAATACTTATTACAAAGCAACAAAGTTTGTGAAAACAGCCTTGATAAAAGATTCCTTTAAGAAGAAAGGAACATTCGATGAAAAATGTATCAAACGTCTTTTGGATAACTGTCGCCATTGTCTTTGCAGCAGTTATATTTGGTGTGTCAGCACCAGAAACTTTTGAAGAAGCTACTGCCAATATCCAGTCTTTTATGACTACAGCCTTTGGATGGTATTATTTAATTTTAGTGACAATCATTGTTGTATTTTGTCTATTTCTTATTTTTAGTCCTGTTGGAACAATTAAACTGGGAAAACCTGATGAGAAACCAGAGTTTTCAAATGGCACCTGGTTTGCCATGCTATTTAGTGCTGGTATGGGGATTGGTCTTGTATTCTGGGGAGCTGCAGAACCTCTATCACACTTTATGAACCCTCCATTAGCTGAGGGTGGGACAGCTGAAGCTCATAAAGAGGCAATGAGATACACCTTTTTTCACTGGGGTATTCATGCTTGGGCCATTTATGCAATAGTAGCTCTTGCTTTAGCTTACTTTCAATTTCGTAAAAATGAACCTGGTCTCATTTCGGCAACGTTAAAGCCGGTTTTAGGGAAAAGCATGGAAGGACCATGGGGAACAGTTGTAGACGTACTTGCCGTTTTTGCAACAGTTGTTGGAGTTGCAACAACCTTAGGGTTTGGGGCTGCTCAAATTAATGGTGGTTTATCTTTCTTATGGGGAATACCTAATAATTTCACCGTTCAATTTATAATCATTTCGGTTGTTACAGTCCTTTTTATGGTATCAGCATGGTCTGGTTTAGGAAAAGGAATAAAATACCTAAGTAACACAAATATGATTTTAGCGATTGCATTATTTATTTTAATGTTCATTGTAGGTCCGACAATCCTTATATTAAACATGTTCACTGACACAATTGGCGGATATATACAAAATATAGTACAGATGAGTTTTAGAATTGCTCCTTTAAATGAGGATCATCGCTCTTGGATTAATGGTTGGACGATCTTCTATTGGGCATGGTGGATCTCATGGTCTCCTTTTGTGGGAATCTTTATTGCTCGAGTATCGAGAGGGAGAACAATTCGAGAATTTATTATTGGAGTTTTATTAGCGCCAGCACTTGTAAGCTTTATATGGTTTGCGGTTTTTGGATCTTCAGCAATTGAAATTCAAAATGCAGGGGATATTGATTTAACAAGTTTTGCTACTGAAGAAGTCTTATTTGCGATATTTAGTCAGATGCCATGGTCAACGGTTCTTTCAGTTGTAGCAATAGCTCTGGTTTGTACGTTTTTTATCACATCTGCAGACTCGGCAACATTTGTGCTTGGAATGCAAACAACGAATGGTTCACTAACTCCGCCAAATTCAGTCAAATTAACATGGGGAGTTGCTCAATCTACTGTAGCATTAATTCTTTTATATAGCGGTGGTTTACAAGCACTACAAAATTCATTAGTTATTGCGGCCTTTCCGTTTTCAATTATTATGGTTTTAATGGTGGTTTCTCTGTATCGTTCTTTAACTAAAGAGAAAAAAGAGCTTGGTTTATATTTCAAGCCAAAACCACGCAAAACTCAACAACAAAGTAAATAACTAAAACAGGGGTGCAGTTCATTGAGAGCTGCACCCTGTTTTAGTTTTTAATAGTTCATTTCAACAATTAACGTACGCCTTTCATAAATACCTGAATTTTTGGCGAGAGGAGGAAAAGGATGATGGCAAGAACGATTGCAGCTCCTCCAATCGTACCAAAGTAAAGGTTCTCTGTTTCAGGTGTATAGAAACCTACAATTTGTGCGTTGATGGCTTGAGCCGCTGCACTTGATAAGAACCATAAACTCATCGTCTGTGCTGAAAAGGCATTAGGAGCTAATTTTGTAGTAGCTGACAGCCCTACAGGTGATAAGCAAAGCTCACCTAGTACAACAATGAAATAACTTAGAACAAGCCATAATGGGCTAACTAATTCACCTTCCCCAGTTAAAGCTCCTGGTACAAGGATGACAATAAAGGATAAACCGGCAAACAATAACCCAAGAGAGAATTTTTGAGAAACTGTTGGCTGGCGATCCCCAAGCTTTACCCATAGTCCGGCGAAAACTGGTGCCAAAATGATAATAAATAATGGATTTAATGATTGAAACCAAGCTGGTGAAATCGTGAATCCTAAAAACTCTAAATTAGTACGTTTATCTGCATAATGTGCAAGAATAGTTGATCCTTGTTCCTGGATAGCCCAGAACATAACAGCCGCAATAAATAAAGGAATATAAGCGATAATTCTAGAACGCTCAGTAGCTGTAGTTTTAGGACTGCGGTACATCACAATGAAATAGATTGTTGGAATTAGAATCCCTAAAATACCAATAAGAGCAACAAATGTATCAATTGTAAGGATACCCATTGAAATTGTGACAGCAATGAGAATAGCTAATATAACAGCACCTAATCCTATCGTTGTAAAAACTTTTTTCTTTTCATTTGGTGACAGAGGGTTAGGAACAACTGTACCAGCCAAACCGAGGTTCTTCTTCTTTGTCAAAACAAACAATAGTAATCCAAAGAACATACCAACTGCTGCTATTCCGAAACCTAAGTGGAAGTCATGCTTCATTCCAACTTCACCAACAATTAGTGGAGCCAGGAATCCTCCAAAGTTAATACCCATGTAAAAAATACTAAAACCGGCATCACGACGATTATCAGTTTCGCTGTAAATATCACCAACAACACTTGAAACATTTGGCTTTAATAGGCCTGTACCAATTACAATTAAGACCATGGAAACGAAGAACATAGATAAACTTCCAGGTATTGCTAATGCAATATGGCCAAGCATAATGAATATTCCACCGTAAAAAATGGCTTTTGATGTTCCGAATATCCGGTCAGCAAGCCATCCGCCAATAATTCCTGACATATAAACAAGTGATCCATAAATAGACATAATTGCTAAAGCGGTGCTTTCTTCAAGGCCTAATCCGCCTTTTGACACTTCATAGTACATATAGAAAACGAGAATAGCTCTCATTCCATAATAAGAGAAACGCTCCCAGAACTCTGTAAAGAAAAGAGTGAATAGTCCTTTAGGATGTCCAAAGAATCCTTTTTGCGGGACACTTTCCACAATTTTCTGTTTATTTAGGTCTGACATTTTACTACCTCCTTTGTTCTATTAATATAATATATTTCATGGTCTTGTTTTGTCAAAAAACTGAATTTTTATAAAATGGGGGAAATTCTAATTATAAAGAATATTATTCTAGTAAAATATGAGGGTATTTAATGAAAGCGATACCATTAAAAGTGGGGAAAAATGCCTATAAAACTTAATAGTAGATTGGATTAGTATTACTTTTTTCCTGATTGAGAGGTGAAAAGGCATTGGAGGAAAAATAAATGGACCTGGAGTAGGAAATCAATTATATGATGTTTTCTGAGTAAGAAAAAGCATCTTAGAAAAGGTGCTTTTTTGTCCATATGGGAAAATTAAGATTTTGCCAAAAGGGTTGGTTAATAAGCTGGTTTTATAATTACATCATGGCAGAAAACAGTCTATGAAAATAGTATTTGGACAAATTGAAGGTTAGATACAGATTCCAATGATATAGGTTGTTGTATATTGTTTTCAATATAGATTAAAGCATTTTATGTTAGGTCCAAATCTTATGTTAGGCTTAAATACATTTATGTATAGTTATTTATTTTTTAAAACCAATCTAGTGCCTAAACCTTTAGCTGCTTTTGGCATGATGACCTCTGTTTCAGTATTCACAGCTGGATTATTGGAAATGTTTGGTGTGGTAGAACCCTTATCTACAGCAAAAGGGATTATCGCACTACCTGTGGTTATATATGAGATGAGTTTAGCGCTCTGGTTAATTGTGAAGGGATTTCATAAACAAGAGCTTGAAGCATTAAAAGTGAATAGCCTCTTAAAACAGCTGGGAAAATGAAGATAAAAAAGGACCTTTTTAATAAAAATAGGGGTCCTTTTGACTTTTATGCAAAAGTTCAACATAGCTGTTAATAATTTAACCTTTTCTGTAGCGTTGATAGTCGAGCGTCTTTTTTCTTATTAAAGTAGCCTTTAAAGGAAAAAACATAAAAACTCCTGACATAGATAAATGAAGTTAGAAATAATATTTAGGTGGTAAGGAATCATTGAAAAGGGGTGCACAATGAGGAATAAAGGAAGTGAGAGAATTATTAATTGTTATATAAAATCCACATTTCAGGCACTTGTGCAGGCGATTATTCCATCAACATCTTATATGATACGTTTATTAGGATCTGTTCAAACACCCGGAGCAATGGAATATAAAGTTTACAAATATGTCATTTGGATATTGAACCATTCTATATCTTATCCTGTAAAAAAGAATTTGGATGTGAGATCAATGGCACTATCTACCGCTGAGTTATTGGATCTTGGAGCATTTCAATTGATTCAAACCTGTCAAAATGTATACCCCCTAAATCTTATAAGCTTCCCTCATGGCGGACTGTTCTCCAAGTTATCGCCCTTTGACCGAATTAAAACACTTACCCTTATTGAGAATCTTGAAATTAATGGTAACAATTTAAGCCCGCCTTATCATAATAATCCGGATCTCATTCGCCAAATGGTCGATGTACTAAATCAACTTACAATGTTTGGCTTCTATTCAGAATGGACAGGGTACGGAACAACAAGTCAATGTCCTCCAAATCTGAGAAGGTTAGAATATTTTCCGCCTGGATGGATGCTGACCAAATATCCTGGACCATCTTTTGCATACCGTGATTTTCGTGGTTTCCTAGCGTATATGACACATAAAAAGGAGATTGAATAATGGACTATCAAGATGTGATTGTTATTGGAGCAGGTGGTGGTGGGGCTGTTATTGCAAAAGAATTGGGGGGGAAAGGGTTAAAAGTTTTAGTTCTGGAGGCGGGTCCTTGGTACGGGAACAAAAAGTGGTCCAATCCGAATGGAGCACCCGGAGATACAGATAGCTCTACAGCAACTGATTTGGATGTAGTTTTATATAAGCAATTGATAGATAGGTATGAAATGAATATGAACGATTTGGTGTCTGGAAGATTTCGTTGGGGTCCTGCTGACCGAAATCGTTCACAATGGTTTAGGAGTTCGAAACAGAAGGGGATGATTTGGCAATGTGCTGGTGTCGGGGGAACGACACAAACCTATACGGCTAATTGTCCTAGGGCATATCCGATCGCAGTTGATGATAGGTGGCCTCTTTCTTATCGTGAACTTATTCCATATTATGAAAAGGTTGAGGCTGAGTTGCCGGTAAATTTCGCTGCTGTAACTGCCAAAGAGGAACTATTTTATTATGGAGCACAAAAGCTGGGATTGCCAATGAATCCTACGCTAGATGTGACAATTCCTGGGTATAGACCACAGCCTAATGCCATTTTACCTCCAAATGAACATATAAATAATCCCAACATTTCTGATGAACATCTATCTTGGATGGAAGGGTGTACACTTGCAGGGCACTGTATCAACGGCTGTCCACACGGGCCATCCGTGGAAAAGATAGCAAAACGGTCAACCAATGTCAGCTATGTTCCATTAGCTTTAAAAACAGGGAATGTTAGGATACGTCCTAATGCATTTGCAGTTAAAATTTTAACGGAAAAGGATAGTACCTATGGAATTAGGGTCAATGGTGTAATAGTAAGGAACACGTGGACGGGTGAACAGGAAATAGTAAGAGCGAAAATCGTCGTCATGGCTTCCGGAAGTATTGAAAGTCCGCGTCTTTGGATAAATTCAGGGTTGCCGGAAAATCCCTGGGTAGGGAGGGGGTTAGTCAATCATTATATGGACTGGGTAACGGGAATCTTTGATGAAAGAGATTTAATTTCTATTGTTGGCCAGACAGATCTTAATCCTTTTGTGGGAAATACATGTGGGGCAAGGGTGGACTATCCCGGATTGGGAGCATTGCAGTCGGTAGGGATGAGTCCGGGTTTAACTGCATCTTTTTATGGAATAAGTGAATCTGGATACTCCTTTTTACATACTCCTAAACCTGGTGATCCATGGGATGTGAAGGGGGTTCCTTTCGGGTTTGAAATAAAAGAGTGGATGGAAGCCTACCCTAGATCCTTAAGTATTTTGGTATCTACTGACGATGATGTGGATCAGCAAAACGGAGTTACTGTAAATCCGGCGATTAGTGATGAAAATGGACCAATCCCTATAGTAAAATACATTCCGACTAAAAGATCTAGCAAAAGGCGTAAAGAGTTAATGAAATTATCAGCTGACCTTTTAAGAAAAGCAGGTGCCAAAAAAATAATATGGTCAGATTGGCCGCCCGGCATGATGATTCATATAGAAAGTACGATGAGAATAGGATATGTAGTTGATGATAATTGTGAAGCTTTGCAAGTGAAACAGTTATATATTGCGGATAACAGTGTCCATTTCAATGGTTTGGGTGGAGCAAATCCAACTCTTACAACACAAGCATTAGCTGTACGGACTGCTGAAAAAATAGTAGAAAGTTATTTTTATTAGCATTTTTTCTAATAAATTGGAAAAAATACCACCATATCGAATTATATCCATGGATTGGTGGAGATTTTATATATGAGATTTTTTGAAGTGATTCATGATGCATTTGAACCTTTTTTGGACGGAGAAAAAAGACCATTGAATGTGATGGAAGTATCAAATCTTTGGTTTTTTCTTTTAGGTACTGAAACAACATTACGCAACGAAGAGCTGGGTATTAACTTAGCTCAAGATCCTGAATTGAAAAGAATATTGAAGGATACAAGAGAAACGGTACATATCCCGCTTAGAGACGAACTTAGTGAGTTTTTAAGGAAGGAAGGTGTCCCACTACCTAATTCAACTTCAGAAAAACCAATAGGCGAATTTCGGAATATACCAGAGGGGGCAAAATTAAACGATGAAGAATTGGCTAATTTAATGTCCTACAATCTTGCCCAAGGGGTAACTGTCGCAGCTAAAGGACTTTCAGAGTCAATCCGTGCCGATGTTGGTTTGATTTTCTCAAAAATCATTTACAAAAAGACCATGGCAGGTTTAGTTGTCAAACAGTATTTGGATCAGCGGGAATGGCTTCGTATTCCACCTTATTATAATGCGTAAGCCCATCTCGATTAATTAGTATTTGTAGAAGAAGCTGGGCTCTCGTACGATTTTGCTGTTTACCATAACTTATTGACGAAAAAGTCAGTATTACTTGAAGCGGTTTATATGGTAAGAGGAAGCCGGAAAAATAAATCGTCCAATGTTCAGGCAGCACATTTTATCTTTGAAGCATTTTTTCACTATAAGACGATTGGTACTACACATGAAGGAAAGAAATGGTTGGAAGTCATTAATATAGGTGATGCTGCTGGTGGTGTGATGTCAGATGATATGGAATGGTTTGCCAAGGAGTTTATAAAAGCTGTTTCGGTTCAACGGCATTGGGAGCGTCAGGTAGTTTAAGAGAGAAGAACACCCCCTTACGAAAAGGGGGTGTTTATTTGGTCGCTAAGATTATTTGAAGGATTACAGAGTGTTTTTACCGCTTTTGTAAAAAATTACAAATTATTTCAATTAACTATTTTTATATAATTTTTTGGTAAGTGGTTAGTTAGATAAATACTCTGTTGATAGAAGCAAAGTAAGGAAAGTTTTTAAACTTATATGAACAAATAATGAATTCATTCTTGTTTCATGAGCTGCTATATTAATATTTTGAAATAAATAAAAGTAATATTAAAAATACTTTAATAGAAAAAAGCTATCTATAATATAATAATTTTCGAAGATTCACTAGACGAAATTTCATCATATAAAGTATGATTATAACAAAATATGTAAGAGTGCAAAGGTTATTATCTGAATAATTCAAATCTTATTTTTTCTAATCATATCGGAGGTCACATGAAGTTTAAAACAAAGCTTTATATGAGCATAGGGTCATTACTGCTGCTCATTTCAATCATTGTTGTGATATTAATGGGCATGCTTGAGAATTCAACTGTTAATATGAATGTAGTTGTAAATGATTTAAATAATAGAATAAATTTGGCTACAAATATTAAGTACGAGACTGCAAATATTGGTAGACATTTAAGGGAACTTACTGCGATTAATCAGTCATCCACAAGCAATAGAGAAGTACTTAATGCTTGGGAAGAGTCGCAGACGAACTTAAAGCAGTCGTTGGAGGAACTTGAAGATAAAGATACTCAAGCGAAATCCAAAGAATTAATTGTAAAGTATAAAACATTACAAGAGTCTTATTTAACGATTGTTCAGCAACTTTTATCAACACAAAATACTGATGTCAATTCCTCGCTATGGAATGAAGCAGAGCTTATAAGAAAGAGAATGATACAGATTGCGGAACTTCTTCAAGGACTGCAAGAACAAGAAATGAAAAATGAACTTTTAAGATCCAGAGATACATATAATTGGGCTGTTAAAAACATTTATATATTTTTAGCAATTGGCTTACTTATTGGAGTAGGATACACGATTTGGATTATCAAGCGGATGACAAATAATCTTAATCATGTTACATCAGTAATGAAAAGTGCTACAAACAGTCATTTTGATCATTTACCTAGAATTGAAATAACTCAAAAAGGGGAAATTGGTGAAATAGCCATTGC
The DNA here is from genome assembly GCF_903166545.1 of Metabacillus schmidteae. Lineage (NCBI taxonomy): Bacteria > Bacillati > Bacillota > Bacilli > Caryophanales > Bacillaceae > Metabacillus > Metabacillus schmidteae. The sequence goes on from NZ_CAESCH010000001.1 coordinate 702,531, forward strand.
GTTTAATAAAATGGCCATTGCCTTAGAGAATCATAGTAAGCTCGAAAAGAAATTAAAGGAAGAAGCAGAGGAAAATAGCTGGCTTAAAACGAAGTTTGCCGAAATAGCTACGATGTATCCTGAAGTAGAAAATATCAAGATGTTATCAGAAAGGTTGATAACAAAGCTTGTTCCTATGGTAGGAGGAAGTTTAGGTGTTTTTTATGTTAAGGAAGTGAAAAATAGTGACAAGTATTTAAAGAAAATGGCTTCATATGCCTTGTTAGATGAAAATAATAAATTTGAGTATTTTCGTTTCGGAGAGGGGCTTATTGGACAAAGTGCAGCTGAAAAACGACCAATTTTACTTAAGAGTATTCCAGAGCATTATATAAATGTACACTCGGGTTTGGGAAAGGGAACACCTAAAAATATAATGATCCTGCCTGTTCAATTTGAAGGTAATGTGTTAGCAGTTATAGAGGTTGCCTCATTTGATGTATTTAGTAGTTCTCATATTAAACTTCTAGAAGAAGTGAGTAGTAATATAGGCATTACAATTAATAGTATTATGAACAGGATGAAAGTAGATCAATTGTTACAAGAGTCACAAGCACTTACAGAAGAGCTCCAAGCGCAATCTGAAGAATTACAGGTACAACAAGAAGAATTAAGAACGACAAATGAAAAGCTTGAGGAACAGTATGAAACTTCTGAGCAGAAGAAACAAGAAGTTGAAAGGATTCGAGAGGCACTTGAAGAAAAAGCTCAACAACTAGAGATAAGCTCGCAATATAAATCTGAGTTTTTGGCGAATATGTCTCACGAATTAAGAACGCCACTTAATAGTTTATTAATATTAGCAAAAATCTTATCAGAAAATAGTGATGGTAACCTTACTTTTAAACAACAAGAGTATATTCGTACGATTTTCTCCTCAGGTAATGATTTATTGAAACTCATTAACGACATTTTAGATTTAGCAAAAGTTGAATCTGGAAAGTTAGAGGTGATACCTAAGGAGGTAAAACTGCAAACAATAAAAGAATTTATTATTGGGCAATTCTCTCCGATTTCTCGTCAAAATAACGTAGACTTTAAAATTCAGTTTCATGCTGATTTACCAGAAATTCTTTTAACAGATGAACAAAGATTACATCAAATTCTAAAAAACCTTTTATCAAATGCATTTAAATTTACTGAGCATGGAAGCATTTTATTATCTGTTCAAAAAGTAAATAAAGAAAGTTTAAAGCAATTTAATATAGGAAGTAACCAAGTAACATCGATGATTGCTTTTTCTGTCACTGACACTGGAATTGGGATTGATGAAGAAAAACAAGAAGTAATTTTTGAGGCGTTTAAACAAGCGGATGGAACAACGAGTAGGCAATATGGTGGTACTGGACTGGGACTTTCAATAAGTAAAAATATTGCTGACTTATTAGGTGGATTTTTAGAGGTGAACAGTAAGAAAGGAAAAGGTAGTACCTTCACGTTATACTTACCTTATGAAGAACAGAAAAACACGATGATTGATCGTTCCTCGAGAGAAGAGGCTGCAGTGACACGTGAGGAAAACTACTCGATGGTTGTAAATAACAACGGGAGTAGGGATATGGACCATCATATAGAGGAACAGGGAAAATCATTACTAAAGGGTAAGAAAATCCTTATAGTTGATGATGATATTCGAAATGTATATGCGTTAACAGTAGCGTTAGAAAAATATGAGCTGGAAATTGTTATTGCGGAAAATGGAAAAGAAGGAATTGAAGAGTTACTTAATAACCCGGATGTGGATTTGGTTCTAATGGACATTATGATGCCAGAGATGGATGGGTTTCAGGCAATGAGAGAGATCAGGAAAATTGAAAAATTTAATCATATACCAATCATTGCATTAACGGCAAAGGCGATGAAACATAGCAGAGAGCAATGCTTAGAGGTTGGAGCGACGGATTATATTAGTAAGCCGATTAACCTAGATCAATTATTCTCGTTAATGCATGTATGGTTGTACAGCAAGGAGGGGTAGGAGATTTTAGGAAATGGAATACAAAATAACTTACTGGTTGATGAGGTCGAGAAGATAGAAATAGATTTACTATTAGAAGCTGTTTTTCGTTATTGTGGTTATGATTTCAGGAACTATGCCTTTCCCTTTATTCAAAGGAGAATCGTGCAACGAGTGAAAAAGGAAAATTTGAGTAGTATATCCGCATTACAAGAAAGTGTACTTCGAGACAAAAAGGCGATGGAAGATCTAATCGGGGATTTTTCCATAAATGTAACAGAAATGTTCAGAGATCCCCAATTTTTTAGCAGCTTCCGAAGAAATGTAATCCCAATTGTAAAGAATTTACCTAAAATACGGATCTGGCATGTGGGGTGTTCTTCGGGTGAGGAAGTTTATTCAATGGCAATCTTGTTACAAGAGGAAGGACTATATGATAAGACGAGGATTTTTGCTACAGATATAAATGTTCATGTTTTAGAGAAAGCAAAAAGCGGCATTTTTTCAATAGGTGGAATGCAGCTCTATACAAAAAATTACTTTGAAGCAGGTGGAAAAAGATCATTTTCTGAATACTATAAGGCAGTTGATGATCAGGTCTTTTTTCACCCCTTTCTTCTTAAAAATGTAGTGTTCGCACAGCATAATTTAGTAACGGATCATTCATTTAACGAGTTTGATATTATTATTTGTCGAAATGTCCTAATCTATTTTAATAAACGTCTTCAAAATGATGTCCACAAACTGATTTATGATAGCCTGAGCGTTTCGGGATTTCTTGGTTTAGGTAAAAGAGAGGGGATTAAATTTACAAGTTATGAGAACTGTTACGGAGAATTTGATGGACAGCAAAAACTGTATCGAAAATATAAATAATAAACCTAGTAGAAAGGTTAATATTTTAATGGTGGATGATCATCCCGAGAATCTACTGGCATTGGAAGCAGTACTAACATCTCCAAACTATCATTTAGTCAGTGCAACTTCAGGCAAAGAGGCCTTAAGATGTATGCTGAAACAGGATTTTGCTGTTATCTTACTAGATGTTCAAATGCCTGGTTTAAACGGTTTTGAAACGGCAAAGCTTATAAAATCACGAGAGAAAACAAGAAATATACCGATCATTTTCGTCACAGCTATAAGTCAGGAAGTAGAGCATGTAAAACAAGGCTATTCTGTCGGTGCAATTGATTATATTTTTAAGCCTTTTCATCCAGAAACGCTAAGACAGAAAATTGAACAATTTGTTCAGCTTCATCAAAATCATGAAGAAACAATAGTCGAAAATGAAAAGAAACAAAAGGCTGAAATGAATGAAGTTCATAACAGATTAGACCAGGTGAAAATAAATTTACAAAGATCTGAGGCTTTATCAAAAGTAATAGGTGAAACAATACTAGACACAATTATTACATTTGATGAAGAGGGGTATATTTTATCAGTAAACCCAGCTGTAGAGAATATGTTTGGGTATTACCCCAATGAATTAATTGGAAAAAATACAATGATGCTTTTTCAGATTGAAGATGAGTCTATCAAGTCTAAGCTTTCTTCTATAAAAGTTTCAATGGGAAAAGTTATAGAGGTAGATGCCATACGTAAGGATAGCTGTTCCTTTCCTGCTGATATTCAAATTGGGAAAACAATAGTGGAAAATCAACTAATATTTGTATGTACAATACGTGATGTTACTGAGAGAAAGCAAATGGAAAAATTGAAAGAGCAAGAATTTAACTATATGGAACACATCGTAGAAAAACGTACATTGGAACTTATTAAAGCAAATAAAGAGTTAGAAAAAGAAATCAAGGAACGAAAAAAGATAGCGGATGATTTATATCTTTCTCAAGATAGATTCCAGAAGATCTTTGAATCCAGCCCTTGCTTAATGGCTATTTACTCGTTGAAATTCAGATCGATTCTTGATGTTAATACAAACTGGGTGATGTTCACTGGCTATTCTCTTGATGAGATAATGAAAACCAAAGGCTTAGATTATGTCGTTGATTCTGAAAAAAATCAAATTGATCTAGAGCTAACGTTCCGAAACGAAAAGATATGCTACAAGACCAAAAATGGTGATGTTCGTTATGGATTAATGTCCACGGAAATGATAGAAATACAAGATGAACCATGTACGCTAATTGTCGTAACAGATATAACAGAAAGACTTCATTTGGAAAAGGAAATGTATCGATTAGATCGCTTAAATTTAATAGGAGAAATGGCTGCTGGTATTGCTCATGAAATCCGAAACCCAATGACAACAGTCCATGGTTTTTTACAATTAACAAAAAATAGCAGTGGTTTATCAAAAGAAATTCTTGATTTAATGCTTGAGGAACTAAATAGAGCTAATACAATTATTACTGAATTTCTAAATCTAGCTAAAAATAAGGTTAGTCTTAAAAAGAAACAAAGTATAAATAAAATAATAAATGCCCTATCTCCTTTAATCCAGGCTGAGGCATTGCGCTCTAGTAAACTCACTATCTTTGAATTAAATAAATGCAGTCATATTTTCATTGATCAAAAGGAAATAAGGCAAATGATATTAAATATTGCCTTAAATGGACTTGATGCGATGGATTCAGGAGGGCAGCTCACGATAAAAACCTATGAAAAAAGGGGTGAGGTCATCTTAGAAATCAGTGATCAAGGTATGGGAATTAGCTCGGAAGTACTAGAGAAAATAGGAACTCCATTTTTCACTACAAAAGAAACTGGTACAGGCTTGGGGTTAGCTATTTGTTATAGTGTTGCAGAACGTCATAATGCCGATATAAATATACACACAGGTGACAGTGGGACAACGTTTTCCATTCATTTTAAAGTGAATGAATAAAGAACAAAGTTAAGCAGACTTGGTCTTGCTCCTTAATGTAAAAGAATAACGACAAAGAACGTAGAGAACTTATTATTATTATAAATAGAGGTTATCTTCAATATATTTAAGAGTGAGGAGGGTGGAGATCTTTGAATCAAAAAAGAAAAATTTATCTCATCATTGTAAGTTTCATTATTATCGGGACTGTAGGTATCATTTCTAAATCATTTGCAGATGAGAAGCCGAAGGTTGTAGTGGTTCTAAAAGAAGTAAACTCTGAATATTGGAAGATTATTAAAGCAGGAAGTGAAAGGGCCTTTCGAGACTTTGGAATAGAGGGTGAAGTTATTGCGCCTAAAAATGGAACGACAGAAGAACAGCTCTTATTATTGGAAAGAAAGGTAAAGGAAAATCCAGATGTATTAATTGTTTCTCCTATTGTACCAGATAGAGTCATTCCGATTTTAAATAGGTTTGTTGAAAAAGGAGTGCCAACTTTGTTAGTAGACACTGATGATCCTTGGGAGAAAAAGACTTCTTATATTGGTACTGATAATATGGAGCTTGGGAAAAGAGCGGGCCAATTATTAGCTTCCCAGTTACAACCGGGAGATAAAGTAGCTTTGTTTGGGGGAGATGTCGGAGTAAGATTAATAAGTGAGCGAATAGAAGGGGCTGAAAATAGCTTAAAAGAAGCAGGAATTGATGTTGTGACCACAATAAATGTAAGTGATTATGATAATGAAGAAAAACTTGTAAAAAAGGGCATGGAGGAATTGTTACAAGAGCATCCTGACCTTAAAGGGGTGATGGCTGTTACTGACACAGTAGCCTTACATGTACAAGAGGTTCTAAAAAAACATGGACTTAGTATTCCTGTAACTGGAGCGGATGGAATAACTGATATGCTAGAGTTAATAGAAGATGGAACGTTATCAGGTTCCGTTTCTCAAAATCCCTATGATATGGGGTATTTAAGTGTTGAAGCTGCAGCGAAAGCTATAAAAGGTGAAAAGGTTGAAAAAAACATAGATAGTGGCGTTGATATTATTGTTAAAGGGAATGCAGCACAGAGATTGAATTTTCTAAAAGATGTGTTAGGTAAATGAAAAGATGCCTTATTATTTCTTGAATAATTATCCACTTTCCTTTTGGATTCGAGAATGGTTTGCAAGGGGGATCATTGCTGCAATTTCACTTACTGACAGTGGGAACGTTAAGTAGTTTAATAGAAAAAACCCCCTTCACAAATTTATAATTCAGTGAAGGGGGTTTTTAGTTTAGCAATAATACTTTTATAGTTCTTTTTAAGATAAGAAAGCATATAAATTTGCACTTAGTTTTAGTGTCCAGCTCCAGCCTAGAAGTACAGGACGTGTAAGTGCAGTCGTAGAGATTGACGTCGCTCGAGGTCATAAGCCGATTTAGAGTTGAAGGCAAAGAACGCCTTCTATTCTAATTCGGCTTATTTGCCCTAGGCTGATCAAGGCGATTGCACTTTTCTTATGTGATTAAGTCTAAATTGCTTATTTTGGGGACAATGAACCTCCGTACCATTTTCCTTCTTTGCGCTTTTTAGCGTATTCTGCAGTTGCTGTGTAAAGGACGTCTGATGAGGAGTTAAGGGCTGTTTCACATGAGTCTTGTAAAACACCGATTATGAAGCCTATAGCTACAACTTGCATGGCGACGTCGTTTGAAATTCCGAATAAGCTTGATGCTAAAGGAATGAGTAAGAGTGATCCTCCGGCAACACCTGAAGCACCACAAGCAGAGATAGCTGATAAAATGCTAAGGATTAGTGCTGTTCCCATATCAACTTCAATACCAAGAGTATTTACAGCAGCAAGTGTTAAGACTGAAATTGTCACGGCTGCACCAGCCATATTAATTGTTGCTCCTAATGGAATTGAGACAGAATACGTATCTTTATCTAAACCGAGTTTTTCACATAGATTCATATTAACCGGTATGTTTGCTGCTGAACTACGTGTGAAGAATGCGGTAATTCCACTTTCTTTTAAACATTTAAAGACAAGTGGATATGGATTTTTGCGAATGTTAATGAATACGATAATAGGATTTACTACAAGTGCAATAAAGAACATACAGCCAAGTAAAACTAATAATAATTTTCCGTAATCAAGCAATGCTGACAGTCCATTTGTGACAAGAGCTTCAAATACTAGTCCCATAATACCAAGCGGAGCTAAATTAATGATCCATTTAACAAGTTGAGAGATGGCATCTGAAAAACTGGCAAGCATATCTTTCGTAGAATCAGGTGCATTTCTTAAGGCAATTCCGAGAAGAACAGCCCAAGCCAGAATACCGATATAGTTAGAACTTATTAGTGCATTAACAGGATTGTCGACAATGTTAAAGAGCAATGTTTGAAGTACTTCGGTAATGCCGCTAGGTGGTTCAAAGCCTTCTGCTCCTGTCTTTAGTGTTAAGGTTACAGGGAAGATAAAGCTTGCAACTACTGCGACAAGTCCTGCAAGGAACGTACTAATTCCATAAAGTATAATAATAGATTTCATGTTTGTCTGCTGTCCGCTTTTATGCTTAGAGATGGCGTGCATGACCAAAAATAAAACCAATACTGGTGCAACGGCTTTAAGTGCACCTACAAATAAAGAACCAAAGATAGTAACCCATTTTGCTCCTTCAGGAACTGATAAAGCAAGGATAACACCGATGATAATCCCCACAACAATTCGAGTTACCAAGCTGAGTTGGTTCCATTTGTGTAATAAACTCTTCATTTTTGTGTTCCTCCGATTCTATGTTGAAGTCTTAGAAGTGCTTCATTGCGTTGATACATTAATACGTATAATCATACATAGATGTTAGTTTACCACGAATTATGTCGATTGTGAATGAATGGGAAAAATTGTTTTGGAATTTTGAGAAAAATAGAAGATTGAGTTGATATTCTGTAAATTAATGATTCATGTTTTGAAATATGCCTTTTTTTGTTAATTGAAAAGTTTCATATACTTATAAAGCTTATGTAGATAGCTGTCGATATAGTAGGTAATAAGATCTGTTATTTAGTAGGGGGAATTAACTTGTTAAGGAAATTCAATATTAATCAAAAGCTAGGAATTCTAGGTGTTAGTTTAGTCATACTTATCCTGGCTGTTAGTACAGTTTCATATTATTCTATGCAGGATATGGCGAAGAAATCAGAGGTCATGTATGGAGCTAATTTATTGGTTGTGCAAACAATCGGAAATATTCGAACAGATAACCGGGCGATTGATTCTTATACGTTAGAATATATGTTAACAACGGATCGGACTAGAAATGAAGAACTTTCGAACTTAATAACTGAACGAGTAGATATGGCAAAAACAAATATACAGCAGTTTAAAGATGTATCTCAGGATATTACTGAATTACATGAAGAAGCATTAGAAACAGAGAAACTTTTTGAAACGTATTTGAAAGGCGTTTTAGAAGTAGGAGAATTAGCTTCACAAAATAAAAATGATGAAGCATATAATTTGTATGTAACTAAGGTAGCTGTTGATAGGGAAGAATTTGTTAATTATGCTAGGGAATTATCAAAGGAAAATTCTGATCGGGCAAAAGAACTAAATCAGGAAAATCAGCAGGATACAAAGCTTGCTAAAGGTGTTACGCTTAGTATCGTTGCGATTGCACTAATTTTATCTATTCTTTTAATTATAATGATAAGCAGAAGCCTTGTTAAGCCGATCAGACAGTTACAATCAGTCATGAAAGAAGCTGAAACAGGAGACTTAACTGTACGTGGATCATATGAGGCTCGTGATGAAATTAGTCAATTAAATAAATCTTTCAATACAATGCTGGAAAGTATTCAAGATGTTGTACTGCGAATCTCGACTTCAGGTGGAGAAGTAGCTGCTGCCGCTGAACAGCTTCATGCTAATTCACAGGAAACATTAAAAGGAACAGAAACGGTTGTAGTGACGATGGAGGAAATTTCCGTCAGTACTGAGAAACAATTACATGAGGTGTCTGAAACGGCCACTGTGGTAACAGAGCTGTCAAATGGTGTTGAACAGGCAACACAAAATACTGAACAAGTATCGGCTGTTGTGAATGAAACGAGTAAAAAGGCTGTTGATGGAAAAGAAGCCATTTCGAAAACAATTAATCAAATGGAATCAATCCATTCTAAATTTAATGTGTTATCTAAAACAATACATGGTCTTGGGGAACGTTCAAATGAAATAGGAGACATTATTAATTCTATTACAATGATTGCGGATCAAACAAATCTATTAGCACTCAATGCAGCAATTGAAGCCGCTCGTGCAGGAGAGCATGGAAGAGGATTTGCTGTCGTTGCAGATGAAGTTCGTAAATTGGCAGAGGAATCTTCAAATTCTGCCATGCAGATTAGGAATCTTATTGAGAAAATCCAACATGAAACTCATGAAGCAGTTGCCTCGATGGAATCTACTTCTAATGAAGTTTCACAAGGCATTGAAGTTGTCCACTTCGCAGGAAATACGTTTGGGGAGATTGATGCTTCCATAAACAATGTAAATGGAAAAATTCAATTGGTTAAAAAGGCAATGCAGGAAGTCGAAGCAGGAACACATAAAATAGTTAGTGCATTCGATTTCATTCAAAATGTAACAGAGACTGTAACAGCAGGAACTCAGAATGTATCAGCGACGACAGAAGAGCAATTAGCTTCAATGGAGGAAATTTCTTCTTCCGCTGATTCATTAGCATCAATTGCTGAAGAATTACAAGTAATGGTCGGAAAATTTAAAGCTTAAAAGAATAAAAACATTGTATGGAAAAGGCGCATCATAATTTTGATGTGCTTTTTATATATATTTTTTTGTAAGACTGTTTTTGTAAAGATGAATTTTATAATAAAAGTTAAACAAATGTTTGTTGGAGGTAGATAAGTAAAACTTCTGCGCAGGGCGTGTCAGTGGTAAAAACTTTACATGAACTTTTATCTAGAAAGTTATCAATAAATGAGAATAACTAGATCAGTTTTCGCTTATATTTCACTATACTCTGGTATAATTTTTTGAAGTATCAAGTGTTTCGTGCTTTAGCAATAAAGAAGTAGAGGAATGTTCACTATGAATAAAGTGTTAAGTAAAAATGCAGATGAAGGTTATTTATTAGCTGAACAGCAAGCATCTCGTTATTTTTTATCATTATATAATCAGGTTGTGAAGAAGACATATGTAGCATCGCTAACAGAGGATTTTAAGTCGTGGAAACAACATCATTTAGGTCCAAATAGGTTATTGTCTTTTTTTTATCGTGGAGACGAAAATAATGATTCACGTGATTATCGCAGGTATATTCAATGGATGGAGAAGAAAGGAAAGCTTGATCCGTATCTGGAAAGAAGTGTTTCCTATATTTATATGAGGGATCTGGGAAAGGCATTGTATGATCCAAAGACAAAGTCCAGGATTCAGCATGTTGTTCAATCATTAAAATCTCATCTTACACAGACTTCTGACTCACTGGATGATTCGTTTAATATGGCTTCATTATACAGGTGGGCTAAGAAGGAAGGGATTGAATTAACCTTCATTTGGCTAATCAATAAGCTAAAAGGTGTATCTTCGCATATTCCTGAGGGAATGGATGCGACACATGCTCAGCGGAAATTAATTAAAATCATTGCCGGTGTAGTTATGCATGCTATTGAGGAGATGGAGGCAGACCTATTGCCAGAGAATCGGTCTAAAAAGCTTAAAGAGGCAATTCGGCTAGGGTATGCTTATGGTCTAACCTACCCTTTCATTGATGACCTTTTGGATTCCAAGGTTTTATCAGAATATGAGAAAAGCCAGTATACGAAGCTAATTCGGACAACTCTTGTTACAGGCTCAGTTCCTGACTTAGAAGAGTGGACAGGTGACAATCATGAATTAATGACATTTATCTACTCTGAACTTCAGCAGGCATTTGATTATATAAAGACCTATCAGAGTCCGGAAAAAATGGCCTCCTTCTTGGAACAGTCATATGTGTTTTTTCAATCTCAGGAAGAGGATCGTTTGAAGGATCTTGACAATGAAAGTTATACGAATGAAGAATTGTTTATCCCGGTTATATTAAAATCTGCTTCATCTCGTCTAATCGTTCGGTCTGTATTGAACACGCCAGAAGATGAAGGATTTGAAAGTCGAACCTTCTATTATGGCATTTATAATCAATTGGCAGATGACTTTGCAGATATGTTTGATGACTTGAAGGCTGGTGCGGTTACCCCATACACATACTATTTAACTTATCATGATAAACGGGAAGATCTTATTAATCCATTTGAATTGTATTGGACTGTAATCTCTCATTTGCTTCATCATATTTACGATTCTGATCCAATGACATGTGAAGTCATGCTTGATCGGGCGATAAATGGTCTGAAAAGGTTTAAGCAGCGAATTGGAGTGAAAAAATACAACGAGGTAATGAATATTTTTACTTCCGGTTTCCCTGAATTCAATTGTATGATTCAGCAATTAGTAGAAAAAGCGACTGATGTAGACTTTTTTGATAAGTTGCTTAGAGATCATATTATTACAATCATTAAGAATGACCGGGTAGAGCAAGATAAATTCATCGAGACCATTCGTGAAGTCAGAAACCTGATAAATCCAATATTACATCTTCCTTATGAAACTTCTACGCCAATCCGCGAGAATTCTATTGTTGAGGCAGCGAATTATAGTTTAAAAGGGGATGGGAAACGATTAAGACCCATTATGACATGGGTAATTGGAGTGGATGTCTATGGATTGGATATGTCGGCCATTAAGCCGTTATTAAAGTCCTTGGAATATATGCACACGGCTTCTCTCATTTTCGATGATCTCCCAACTCAGGATAATGCTCCAATTCGTCGGGGGCGTCCTACTCTTCATCAGGTGTATTCAACTGCTACAGCAGAGCTAACGGGACTTTTTCTTACTCAAAAAGCAGTGAAGGAACAAGCATCTTTAGACAGGTTCAATCCGGTGACAGTCCTCAAATTAATCCAATACTCAGCTCAAATGACAGCAGATATGTGTAAAGGACAGGCGTTGGATCTAGAGTCAAAAGGAAAGAAGCTGACGTTAGAGCAATTAAATGAAATGTGCTTTTATAAAACAGGTCTTGCTTTCGAGGCTTGCCTGATTATGCCGGCCATCCTTGCTCATGCAGATGAAAAGGAGATGGATGACTTAAAAACGTTTGCGTATCATGCAGGCATTGCATTTCAAATTAAAGATGATTTACTTGATTTTGAGGGTGAATCCAAACAACTAGGAAAGTTAGCGGGCATAGATACGGAAAATGATAGTTCAACATTTGTTTCTGTTTTAGGTGTTGGAGATGCAAAAAAAGAAATGTGGGAACATTACTGTTTAGCTATGGATGCACTGCAGGAGATGCCTCGTCACATTCCCTTTTTAAAGCATTTACTATCTTATTTTGTAAGCAGAGACCGTTAGAGTTAGAAACTGTTCGATTGATTGGTATAATAGAAAGATCAAAAGAAAGACTAAAGTGAACGAGTTTGGATAAAAAACAAATGGAAAAGGAGATCCATCCAAATGACAAATGGAAAAGTAGAAGAAGCCGGATGGAATTTAGATAATAGCTATTCTCGTCTTCCTAAAAAAATGTATAGTCAACAAAACCCAACTCCTGTAAACTCACCAGGACTTATAAAGCTTAATGAGTCATTAGCTGAATCTCTTGGGTTAAATGTTCAGGAACTGAAAAGTGAGGAAAGTCTAGCTGTTTTTGCGGGTAACCGAATTCCTGAAGGAGCAACACCTCTAGCACAAGCATATGCTGGTCATCAATTTGGACATTTTAATATGTTAGGGGACGGTCGTGCTGTCCTGCTAGGTGAACAGCTCAATTCAGAGCATGAACGGATTGATATTCAATTAAAAGGATCAGGGCGAACACCTTACTCGCGTGGAGGAGATGGCCGAGCGGCTCTTGGTCCGATGCTTCGCGAATATATCATTAGTGAAGCTATGCATGGACTTGGGATTCCGACAACCCGAAGTTTGGCTGTTGTTACAACAGGGGAATCCATTTTACGGGAAACAAAACTGCCTGGAGCTATTTTGACACGTACAGCAGCCAGTCATATACGTGTGGGGACATTTCAATTTGCAGCTCAATGGGGAACAGAAGAGGAATTAAGAGAGTTAGCTGATTATACTATTGACCGACATTATTCAGATTTACCATCAGAGGAGAATCGCTATCTTTCCTTTTTGAAGGCTGTGGTAAACCGACAAGCATTGCTTATATCAAAATGGCAGCTGGTTGGATTTATCCACGGAGTAATGAACACGGATAACATGACAATTAGTGGGGAAACGATCGATTATGGGCCATGTGCATTTATGGATACATATGATCCTGCGACAGTGTTCAGTTCTATTGATGTACAAGGTCGCTATGCATATGGTAACCAACCGAATATTGCCGGTTGGAATCTCGCCCGTTTTGCTGAAACATTATTGCCTCTTTTACATGATGATATAGAAGAAGCTGTCAAGATTGCCCAAGATGTTATTTCCGGGTTCCTTGATTTGTATGACTCTTACTGGCTTAATGGAATGAGATCTAAATTAGGGATTTATAATGAAGAGGCAGAAGATCTTGCTCTTGTAGAAAATTTGTTAAATATAATGGAGAAATACCGTGCAGATTATACAAACACGTTTAGAGCGTTGACATTTGATAATACGGATGAGATTGCTTTAGCGGATAAAGAAGAATTCAAAAAGTGGTATGATCAGTGGAAGGAAAGGCAAGGTAGACAGAAGGAATCAAAGACAGAATCAGTAGAGTTGATGAAACGCAGTAATCCAGCGGTTATCCCTAGAAATCACCGGGTGGAAGAAGCGTTGGAAGCTGCTGTTGAGAAGGATGACTATCAGGTGATGGATCAGCTGCTTGAAGCTTTATCAAATCCTTATGCCCATTCACCCCATCAGTCTAAATATTGTTCTGTTCCTGCAAATCCAGATGGTACGTATCGAACATACTGTGGAACGTGACATACGAAGTATAATAAAAAATGCTACTCTTTACTACAAGGTAGCATTTTTTCTTGTTAAATTATTCTAGAGATGAATAGATTCCATATTCGGTGAGAGTCCTTTATACTAGGTAAGTATGTATTTATGAAGGTAAATGGCGATTTCGCTATTTTTATAGATGAAAAGAAATAAGGAGGATTACAATTGACCATTACTAAAGGGGAAATAATGGTGGCTGAAATTAGCCATCTAGATGACAAGGGCTCAGGTAGAGCAGAGGTTTGGCGGAAAAATGAATTAGGTAATCCAAAGAAATTAAAGCTGACTATTCCAATGACTCTTCCAGGAGAGAAAGTACGTGTAACAGTTGATCAACCTGAAAGAAAAAGAAGAAAAGCGATGCCGGATGAGATTGTAGAGGCACATCAGGATCGAACAGCACCACCGTGTCCACATTTTGATAAATGTGGAGGGTGTGTATGGCAGCATTGGAGCTATTCGGCTCAACTAAGAGAGAAAACAAAGCATGTTCAGCATGCAATCCAGGTCCAAGGATTTGATCCGGAATTAGTTAAAGAGACGATGGGAATGGACGAGCCTTGGCGCTATCGCAACAAAATGGAGTTCACATTTTCTCCCGAAGGTGCTCTTGGTTTGCATGAACAAGGAAACTTCCGAAAAATTATCTCCCTTGAAACATGCTTAATTGCAGGAAAAGAAATGGTAGAGGCAGCAATGGAAGTAGCAGACTGGGTAAGAATTCATCAACTGAAGGGATATAATAAGGACCTTCATGAAGGCCTGCTTCGCCATTTGATGGTTAGACAATCTTTTGCAACAGGTGAAATGATGCTAGCTGTTTTTGCAACAGAGTCACCGGTTGAGCATCAAGAAGCAGTTCGTGATTTAGTAAACCGCATTGAACAAAAGTTCCCACATGTAAAAAGCTTATTGTGGCTTGAAAATACAAATTGGGCTGATCGTACCCAAGCGGAACAGAGTCATATCTTAGCTGGCCGGGATTTTATCCATGATGAAATGGATGGATACAAATTCCGTCTTTGGTTTGATACATTTTTTCAAACAAATCCTACTCAAGCTCAAAAATTAGTTGATTTAGCGATCGAAATGGGTAAACCACAGAAAACAGAAAAAATGATAGATCTATTTTGTGGTGTCGGAACATTCTCTCTTCCTTTTGCAAATAAAGTAGGGAAGCTTGTTGGAATTGAAATTGTTGAAACATCAATTGAATCAGCTAAACGAAATGCAGAAGACAATGACATTTCGAATACAGACTTTTTAGCGAAAGATGCACGAAAAGGAATTGATCAGGTGTTAGAGACCTTTGGACATCCTGAACTACTTCTTCTAGATCCGCCGCGTTCAGGTGCCGGCGGTAAAGTTATGAGAAGAATTGGACGCTCAAAGCCAGAACGAATTGTGTATGTATCATGTAATCCTGATACATTTGCTACAGATATTAAAGAACTTGAACCATTCGGTTATGAATTAAAAATGGTTCAGCCGGTTGATTTATTCCCGCATACTGTTCATGTGGAATGTGTAGCATTATTAGAATTGAAATAATGTGTTATGAAGCCCTTAATTTCCTGGTTTTCAGGAGATTTAAGGGGTTTTTAACATATATTGTCTTCTTTTTTAAAAACGATATACTGGTTTAGTAGACTCTTTTATTAGGAGGAATTTTTTTGAAAATGAGACCGAAAGCCATCTTTTTAGATATGGATGGAACAATTTTAAACCACCACAATGAAGTGAGTATTTTAACTAAAGAAATAATTGATGAGTTGCGAGCGCGAGGTATATACGTTTTTATTGCAACCGGAAGATCATATGATGAAATAGGAGAAATAGTTCCTGAAGGATTTCAGGTAGATGGGGTTGTATCCTCAAATGGAATGGCAGGCTACATAGGAGAAAACATCGTTTTTGAACATTCACTTTCACAGGAATTAGTAGAAACTGTCATTCAAAGAGCTAGGGAAAATAAGGTCTACTATGAACTTTTTCCTTATCGGGCAGCCAGGATTACATTACTGCAGGATCAAGAGTATATAATGAATGAAATTCGGGAACCAAAGCCTGATAGTGTCGGATTGAATGAATGGATTTCCCGTAAGAAGGCAATAGCGGAAGAGATATCCTGGCAAACCCAAATTACAGGAAGCAGGTTTTCGAAGTTTTATTTTTTTGCCAGAACAAAGGAACATATTCATCACTGGAAAGAAGAGCTTGAACGATTAAAGGGAGAAATAGATTTTACGATGTCTGTATCTTCGGAGCATAATGTAGAAGTAATGGTTGCGAATGTGAATAAAGCAACTGGTATTCAACAGATATTAAAATCTTTTAACTTTACGATGGATGAAGTAATGGCTATTGGTGATAGTGATAATGATATCCATATGCTACAATCTGTTGGCTATCCGGTAGCAATGAAAAATGCACCAGATCGGATAAAAGAGATGGTTCGTGATGTTACTGATTTCACATGTGATGAAGATGGGGTTTATCATTATCTACATAAGCATTTTTCAGAATAAATAGTACAGGGCAAGTAGGTTTTACTGGCCCTTCCCCAAAAACGATATAAACCTGCTTTTTTATCTGACCTGTTATATTCTTAATGTAAAAGATTAAAAAAGATGGAGTAAAAGTAGAGCGCTATCATTTAAAGAGATCTTGTTTGAGTCAAACTAATGATATTTTAATAATAAAACAAAAATAAGAAGATAAAGCCCCTTGACTTTTTAAGGAAAATAGGTAAAAATTAAGTAAAATATTTTACTAAAGGAATGTGAAATCTATTTTGCTTTGAAATGAAAGGGGTGGTTAGAATGGCGAAAATAAAAGATATTGCAGAAGAATCGGGGTTTTCCATTTCTACAGTTTCCCGAGTGTTAAATAACGATCAAAGCCTATCTGTGCCGGATGAAACGCGAGAAAAGATTTATGATGCAGCGGAAAAATTAAATTATCGCAAAAAAACAGTAAGACCGTTAGTGAAAAATATTGCTTTTTTATACTGGTTAACAGATAAAGAAGAACTTGAAGATGTATATTTTAAATCAATGAGGCTGGAAATAGAAAAGTATGCGAAAAAACAAAATATTGAGCTAACAACTTACAAAATCACAGATGGAATCAAAGCGATTCCTAATCACATAGAAGGCTTTTTGGCTGTTGGAACATTTTCTGAGAAAGAGCTAGCCTACTTACGAGAGCTTACTCCAAATGGAGTGTTTATGGATACGACACCTGATCCAAATCACTATGATTCTGTGAGACCTGATCTAGCTCAAATCACGATGAGAACAGTTGATTTCTTAATTGAGAAAGGTCATGAAAAAATTGGATTTGTAGGTGGTACCTATCATAATCCTAACACAGATCAAGATGAGATGGATATACGTGAAAAAACATTTCGCCAGTATATGACTGAAAAAGGAATGCTTGAGGATCGCTTTATCTTTTGTCATCGGGGCTTCTCAGTTGAAAATGGGTATAATCTAATGAGCCAAGCTATTGAGAAACTTGAAGACCGGTTGCCTACAGCGTTTTTTGTTGCAGGTGATCCGATTGCTGTTGGTTGTTTGCAAGCATTGAATGAACGTGGGATTGCAATTCCGAATCGTGTGAGTGTTGTAAGTATTAATAATATTAGTGTTTCGAAATATTTATCTCCACCTTTAACGACATTTGATATTGATATGAAGGAAATATGCGAAAATGCCATTGAGTTTCTTTTGGAAAGAGTGCTGGAGAAACGAAAGATTGTGAAAACATTGTACATTGGAGCAGAGTTAATCATTAGAAAAAGTACAAACTAATAAGAAGAAGTTTAAAAGGCAATCTACTAGATGGGATTGCCTTTTTATTTATTTTCGTAAAATATTTTACTTATTAAAAGTAAAATATTTATTTACATATTTCCTTAACGGTGATATATTAAGTTTGTGAAACGCTTTCACCTATGTAATTCAAACTTACTTGAAAGGATGATTTTCAATGAAAAGTTATAAAAAATATGCTGGTATTTTTAGTACAATCGCACTAAGTTTGGCTCTTGTTGCTTGTGGACCTCAGGAAAGTAGTCAAGAAGGTTCAACCCCGAAAGAAGCCAATACAAATAAAGAGTATGATTTACTAGTTTGGGAGGATATTGAGAAAGCGGCTGGAATTGAAGATGCTGTTGCGAAGTTCGAAGAAGAACATGATGTAACAGTAAAAGTTGTTGAAAAAGCATATGCTCAACAAATCGAAGACCTACGTTTAGATGGTCCAGCAGGCACAGGTCCGGATGTTTTAACAATGCCTGGTGATCAAATTGGTACAGCAGTAACAGAAGGTCTTATTAAAGAATTGGACGTTCCTGAAGATGTTCAATCAATTTATACAGAGGTTGCGATGCAATCACAAAAAGTTGATAACAAGGTTTATGGATTACCAAAAGCAGTAGAAACAACAATGCTTTATTACAATAAAGATCTTGTCTCAGATGAAGAATTACCAACAACTTTAGATGAGTGGTATGAGCTATCTAAAGAAATGACAGATGGAGAAAAATATGGATTCCTGGCATTATTCGATCAGATTTATTATGCACAAAGCGTTATGAGCGGATATGGCGGATACATCTTTGGTACTGATGAAAACGGTTCATTTAATGGTTCGGATCTTGGCTTGAATAATGAAGGTTCTGTCGAAGGAGCTCAATATATTCAAAAGTTCTATCAAGAAGGTCTATTCCCGGCAGGTATTATTGGTGAGCAAGGAATTAACGTATTAGAGTCATTATTTACAGAAGGTAAAGCAGCTGCGATTATCTCAGGTCCTTGGAATATTGATCCATTCACAAAAGCTGGGGTTAACTTTGGAGTAGCCAAATTACCAGAGTTAGCAAATGGTGAAAACATGAGTTCATTTGTTGGAGTGAAAAGCTACAATGTGAGCAGCTATTCACAAAATGCAGAGCTAGCTGAAGAATTTGTAGAGTTTCTTACAAACGAAGAAAACTCAAAAACTCGCTTTGAAGTAACAAAAGAAGTTCCGGCTGTACAAGCTTTAGCAGATGATCCAGTTGTAGCGGAAAGTGAAGCAGCACGTGCTGTAGCAGAACAATCTCAATTTGCAGAATTAACACCAAACATCCCTGAAATGAATGAAGTTTGGACACCTGCAGATGCAGCATTACAAACAATAGCAACAGGTAAAGCACAACCAAAAGAGGCATTAGATCAAGCTGTTGAAACGATTCAAGGGCAAATTCAAGCCAAGCATGGCGGTAAATAAGTAGAAATGAATAATGGTGTCAAACGAGCTTATGTTTGACACCATTTACTATAAGGACAGAGATTGGTGAGATCAATTGATGTCCGGTCTTATAAAGAGGTGAAAATAGTGCAACATCGTAGAATAGCCTTACTATTATCAATCATTCCGGGCCTTGGCCAATTCTATAATAAGCAGTGGATAAAAGGTCTTATGTTCCTTATTCTTGGGGTATCATTCTTTGTTGTATTCGGTGATTTGCTGAATATGGGATTTTGGGGCATATTTACTTTAGGTACAGAGGTACCGCGTGATAACTCTGTGTTTCTTTTGGCAGAAGGGATAATTGCATTGATTGTTACATGCTTTGGTCTAGCTGTTTATTATCTTAACTTACGTGACGCATTTAAAAATGGTAAATTACGTGATGAAAACAAAGAGTTAAGTTCTTTAAAAGAGCAGTACCATAATCTGATTTCACAAGGATATCCTTATGTGATTAGTGGTCCATCTCTGTTTATCTTAATCTTTGCGGTTATTTTCCCTATTCTTTTTAGTTTTGCATTAGCATTTACAAACTACGACTTATATCACTCTCCACCTGCTAATCTAGCAGATTGGGTAGGCTTACAAACCTTTGCTGAAATTTTCACAGTTGATATTTGGCGTGCAACGTTCTTTGATGTATTATCCTGGACGATTATTTGGACGTTGGTAGCTTCTACACTTCAGGTAAGCTTAGGTATTTTCTTGGCAGTATTAGTGAATCAAAAAGACATTCGTTTCAAAAGATTCTTCCGAACAATCTTAGTATTGCCTTGGGCCGTACCTGGATTTGTGACAATTCTCATTTTTGCCGGTTTATTTAATGATAGCTTTGGTGCAGTGAATAATGATATTCTTGCTGCATTTGGAATCGACGCAATTCCATGGTTAACAGATGCAAACTGGTCAAGAGTAGCTCTTATCTTAATGCAGGGATGGTTGGGTTTCCCTTATATTTTTATCGTAACAACTGGTGTCCTTCAATCAATCCCTGATGATTTATATGAAGCAGCAACAATTGATGGAGCATCAATGCTAGCGAAATTTAAAAATATTACATTGCCAATGATTTTAATCGCTATGGCACCAATTATCATTACACAATATACTTTTAACTTTAATAACTTTAATATTATTTATCTATTTAATGGCGGAGGTCCTGCGGTTCCTGGATCAACAGCTGGTGGAACAGATATATTAGTTTCTTGGATTTACAAATTGACAATGCAGTCAAGTCAATATTCATTAGCAGCAGCATTAACAATTCTTTTATCAGTCTTTGTCATTGCGATCGCGCTATGGCAATTCAGAAGAACCAATTCATTTAAAGAGGGGGCTTAAGTGATGCTGACAAACATGAAGAGAAAAAAATCAATCAGTCTCCTAATTTCATACACAATTTTAGCATTAATGGCGGTTATCATCATTTATCCCTTACTTTGGACAGTTGGTGCAAGCTTCAATCCTGGTAATAGTTTAATTAGTACATCAATCATACCGAAAAATCCGACTTTGGATCACTATAAAGAATTGTTTGCAGGAAAAGAAAGCTTGCAATATGGACAGTGGTATTTAAATTCCTTGAAAATTAGTGTCTTTACAATGATAGGAACAATTCTAAGTGTTTCGTTTACTGCTTATGCCTTTTCACGGTTTCGTTTTAAAGGAAGAAAAAATGCATTAACGTTATTTCTATTACTGCAGATGATTCCGCAATTTTCAGCGTTAATTGCATTATTTGTCCTTGCACAGATTTTAGGAATGATGAATAGCCATTGGTTATTAATCCTTCTTTATATTGGTGGGCAAATCCCAATGAATACGTATTTGATGAAAGGCTATATGGATTCGATTCCAAGAGATTTAGATGAAAGTGCCATGATCGATGGGGCGAGCAATACAAGAATCTTCTGGCAAATCATCATGCCATTATCAAGACCAATGATAGCAGTTGTTGCAATGAATGGATTCACTGGTCCTTTAGGAGATTTTGTTCTTTCTTCTACAATTTTGAGATCTCCTGAAGCTTACACATTACCGATCGGTCTATATAACTTAGTTAACGATGTCATGGGTGCAAGCTATACGACGTTTGCTGCTGGAGCTATTTTAATCAGTATCCCAATTGCCATTATCTTTATTCTTTTACAAAAGAACTTTGTATCAGGTTTAACAGCAGGTGGAACAAAAGGGTAAGAAAATTTGTTTTAAAAGGAGAGTATTATGTCACAGCTTGAAAAAACTTATACGACAAAAGCAAACTTCATGCTACATGGAGGGGATTATAATCCTGATCAATGGTTAGATAGACCTGATATTCTGGCAGATGATATAGAATTAATGAAGCTTTCACATACAAATACGTTTTCAGTCGGTATTTTTGCATGGAGTGCACTTGAGCCTGAAGAAGGTGTTTATAATTTTGAATGGTTAGATCAAATTTTCGAAAACATTCATGGTATCGGAGGTCGTCTCATCTTAGCAACTCCGAGTGGAGCTCGACCTGCGTGGATGTCTCAGAAATATCCTGAGGTTTTACGTGTGAATGGCAGCAGGGTGAAACAGCTTCATGGTGGCAGACATAATCACTGTTTTACTTCTGAAGTTTACCGTGAGAAAACACAGCAGATGAATCGTTTGTTGGCTGAAAGATACGGTAATCATCCTGGCTTGTTGATGTGGCATATCTCAAATGAATTTGGTGGAGAATGTCATTGTCACAAATGTCAACGTGCTTTTCGCAATTGGCTGAAAGAGAAATATAACAATGACCTTAAAACATTAAACGATGCATGGTGGGGACCATTCTGGAGTCATACGTACAGCGATTGGTCACAAATTGAATCACCGTCTTCTATTGGTGAAAGTGCAGTACATGGCTTGAATTTAGATTGGCGTCGATTTGTAACAGATCAAACTATTGATTTTTATAAAAATGAAATTGTGCCGTTAAGAGAACTTACACCTCAGATTCCAATTACAACGAACTTTATGGCTGATACATTCGATCTAATTCCTTTCCAGTCACTTGATTATAGTAAGTTCGCCAAACATTTAGATGTCATCAGCTGGGATGCATATCCCGCTTGGCATAACGATTGGGAAAGCACGGCGGATTTAGCAATGAAAGTAGGTTTCATTAATGACTTATACAGAAGCTTAAAGCAACAACCGTTTTTATTAATGGAATCAACGCCAAGCGGTGTTAACTGGCATGAAGTGAATAAAGCAAAACGACCAGGAATGCACTTGCTCTCCTCTATGCAAATGATTTCACATGGTTCTGATAGTGTATTGTATTTCCAATGGAGAAAGTCGCGCGGATCATCCGAGAAATTCCACGGTGCTGTTGTTGATCATGACAATAGCTCAGAAAACCGTGTATTTAAAGAAGTTGCTAAGGTGGGGCAAACACTGGAAAAGCTATCTGATGTAGTTGGAACAAATCGACCGGCAGATGTTGCCATCCTTTACGATTGGGAAAGTAATTGGGCCATCAATGATGCGCAAGGATACGGCTTGAAAACAAAGCAGTATCCACAAACATTACAGCAGCATTATCGTTCATTCTGGGAAAAAGATATCCCTGTGGATGTTATTACAAAGGAACAGGATTTTGCTGATTATAAATTGTTAATTGTCCCAATGCTTTATTTAGTAAGTGAAGAAACAATTTCACGCTTGAAAACATATGTACAAAATGGCGGCAAATTAGTCATGACCTATATTAGCGGTATTGTGAATGAGTATGATCTCACGTACTTAGGCGGATGGCACAAAGATTTACAAGAAATGTTTGGAATGAAGCCTGTTGAAACAGATACGTTATATCCAAAGGATCGTAACCGTGTCACATATCGTAATCAGTCATATGAGTTGAAGGATTATGCAACTGTAATTGATGTGAATACAGCAACAGTAGATGGAACATATGAAGAAGATTTCTATGCAACGACACCTGCTGTAACAAGCCATAAGTTTGGTGAAGGTGCATCCTACTATATTGGAGGAAGATTAGATTCTCAATTCCATCATGATTTTTACCAAGAGCTAATAGATGAACTGCAGCTTAAACCTGTTCATACAGTAAAACATGGTAAAGGTGTATCTGTGCAAGTAAGGCAGGCACCTGAAAGTGATTACCTATTTGTAATGAACTTTACTGAAGAGAA
Organism: Metabacillus schmidteae; assembly: GCF_903166545.1. Taxonomy (NCBI): domain Bacteria; kingdom Bacillati; phylum Bacillota; class Bacilli; order Caryophanales; family Bacillaceae; genus Metabacillus; species Metabacillus schmidteae. The sequence continues at coordinate 725,898 of NZ_CAESCH010000001.1, forward strand.
ACAACCTATCAGTCTTGATTATAAGGTTAAGGACTTGGTGAGTGGTGAAGAAGTCAAAGGTGATCTGACTCTGGGTGTATATGAAGTAAGAATCCTGGAAAAATCTAAGTGAAACTAAATGAAACAACAAAAGAGAGCGAGAATGACTTGATCATTCTCGTCCTTCTCTATGCCTTAATTTCATCATTGTTGAGCACATTAAAGGAAGCGCTTACCATTAATTAATAGATTAATAGGGAGATGAAAATTGATGAAAAGAAAAAGAATGTTGTTATCAATATTTTTAGCCATTATTATGATTTTGAGTACACTACCCCTTCAGATAGGTGTCGCAGCAACAGAGGAACCGAATCTTTTAAAAAATGGAGGATTTGAAACAGATATTTGGGATGGCAACACATGGATTGTAGATCATATAGATTGGGAGCAAGCTGAGGTTATCCATTTTCCTTATTCTGATGATTCCTATATTACTAGTCAAGAAGGACAATACGCATTTAAATATTGGATCAAAGACACTGCAACAGGAGATCAAACATTAACAGTGAAACAATCAATTGACTCATTACCGGCAGGAAGCTACAAGCTAACTGTTAGTGCAATGGGTGGTGAAGGGTCTGAAGCTGCCGATATTACATTATTCGCAGGAGAACAAAAGATGGAATCAGTTGCAACGAAAGGCTATAACAATTGGGACACAATTACATACTTATTTGAATTAACAGAGGAAACAAAGAATGTAGCAATCGGCGCTACGATTAAAGGTGCCCAGAATGCTTGGGGGTACTTAGATCAATTCCAACTTAGCTCACAGGATGTTTCGAGCGAACCTGTCGAAGCGGATATATTTGTGGAAAAAGTGGATGGATTAAGCGATGACTTCATTAAAGGCGTAGACGTTTCCAGCCTTATTTCATTAGAAGAAAGTGGAGTGACGTTCAAAAATGAAGCTGGAGAACAGCAGGACATTTTTCAAACGATGAATGAAGCTGGTGTGAACTATGTCCGCGTAAGAATTTGGAACGACCCTTATGACTCTGAAGGTCGTGGCTATGGTGGCGGAAATAATGATTTAGATAAAGCGATTGAAATTGGAAAAAAAGCTACAGCAAACGGAATGAAGCTGTTAGTGGATTTCCATTACTCTGATTTTTGGGCTGATCCTGCCAAGCAACAAGCACCAAAGGCATGGCAGAATTTAAGTTTTGAAGATAAAAAGAATGCGGTTTATACCTATACGAAGGAGAGTCTTCAATCCTTATTGGACGCAGGCATTGATGTAGGAATGGTTCAAGTTGGAAATGAAACAACAGGTGGGTTTGTTGGAGAAACAAATTGGGCAAACATGAGTGAATTGTTCAATCAAGGTAGTAAAGCGATTCGAGAAGTGGATTCAACTATTTTAGTAGCTTTACATTTTACAAATCCTGAAACGGCGGGAAGATATAGCACGATTGCAGAAACACTTGATGAAAACAATGTTGATTATGATGTATTCGCTAGTTCTTATTATCCGTTTTGGCATGGGACGTTGGATAATTTAACATCGGTTTTAAAAAATGTAGCAGAAACATACGGCAAAAAAGTAATGGTGGCCGAAACTTCGTATACGTACACAGCTGAAGATGGAGACGGTCATGCAAACACGGCACCGAAGGATTCGGGGCAAACATTGAATTATCCAATTACTGTCCAAGGACAAGCTGCTGCTGTACGAGATGTAATTGAAGCAGTCGCAAATGTTGGAAAAGCGGGTATTGGTGTTTTTTATTGGGAACCAGCTTGGATTCCTGTTGGTATAAATCTGGAGCAAAATAAAATGAAATGGGAAAGAGATGGTTCCGGCTGGGCTACGAGCTATGCTGCTGAATATGATCCGGAAGATGCAGGTCACTGGTACGGAGGTAGTGCGGTTGATAACCAAGCATTATTTGATTTTGAAGGCAAACCATTACCATCATTAAATGTGTTTAAATACGTAAATACAGGGGCAAAAGCACCTCTTGAGATAGATGGGATAAAAGACATTGCAATCCAAGCTGCTTTAGGGGAAGAGATTACTCTACCGGATCATGTAACTGTTACCTATAACGATGGAACCGAAGGAACTGCAGCTGTTACTTGGGATCAAACTGCATTAACACAAGCAATCAATAACGGTGTTGGCACGTATGTAATAAAAGGAGAGGTTGAAGGTGGAGGAACAGTAGAGGCAAATCTCCAAATCAATCCGAGAAATTTTGTTTTAAATCCAAGTTTTGAAGATGCGGATCGCAGCATGTGGAAGTTCATTCAAAAAGATGAATCCTCTCTTCGAGTAACCTACCAGCAAAAAGCTTCAGATGCAAAGTCTGGGGAATATGCTGTTCACTTTTACTCTGATGAAGCAGTTGATTTCAAAGTTGAACAAACGATTGTTGGATTGGAGCCAGGCTATTACAACCTCTCTATGTTTATACAGGGGGGCGATGCTGAAGAGTCAAATATGTATCTCTATGCTAAGACAAGTAGTGAGAATTTAAGTGAGGAGACAGCTGTAAATGGCTGGGTGAATTGGAGTAATCCTAAAATCGAGGAGATTTTAGTAACCGATGGCACACTAACAATCGGAGCGAATATTGAAGCAGGCCCAGGAGCATGGGGAACATTAGATGATTTCTATCTATCTAAAGTAAGAGATTATGAAGAGGAAACAGAGGTAGAGGTAGATCCTCTTCCTGAAGAAGAGAACTCAACTCCAAACCAGCCTAAGCCAGTCGTTGATACTGATAACGTAGTAGAACCGAATAATGATAAAAATGAATCGGAGAATAATGAAGCTAACTCTCTTGGTCAAACAGAAAAACAAACTGAAACAAATGAAAAAGGCAAGCCACTGCCTGAAACAGCAACAAATGCGTTTAACATGCTTGTGGTAGGAGTAGTTTTGATTGGTGTAGGTGTATTGGCAATCGGATTAATTAGAAGAAAAGGCCTCGTAAAATAAAAAAGTGAAGATTTCTAAGGGATAATCTGCAAAGGTTATCCCTTTATACTTATTTTTTAAATAGATTATTGTGTTTATCAAGTACTTCAACTTGCCAATCCAGATAGATAAATAGGTAGATATTCTTACAGAGCATTTATGAAAAATTTCCAGATGAGAGATAATTCTAGTACAAATATGCTATGATGAAAGAAAAATCTAGGTGAAGAGGATAACGAGATGAATCGATCAGGACAAATTATTCTGGTGTTAATATCGGTATTGTTTACAGCCTATCAAACAGTTGTGGGACAGGAACCATTTTTTACAGTGGATTTTTTTATTTTTACTTCTATTGCTTTTTTAGTAGGAAGACAGTATGATCTTGCAAAGTTCTATGCAAAGAAGGCAAAGTTGCAGGATGAAAGCTATAAAAAGCTGGTCGATACTTTTCCGGAATCAATTATTATTCATAAGAATAATAAAGTTTGTTATGTAAACCATGCAACAGTGAAGATGGTCGGTGCCAGGACAAAGGAAGAGTTAATTGATCAATCTATCCTTGATTTTATTGTTCCAAAGTACAAAGCCCGTGCTGAGGAACGAATCAAGATTAGCAAAAGAGAGAAGTCTCCATTGAGTAATATCGAATATGAATTAATAAGAATAGACGGAACAACATTTTTCTTTGAAGGAACTTCTATAAGTATTTCATATGGAACAAGTGAGGCAACTCTAACAATTGGTAAGGATATTACAGAAAAGAAACATCAAACAGAAAAGCTTCTTCTAAAATCTGAAAAATTGGCTTTGTTAGGGCAAATGGCTGCTGGAATTGCCCATGAAATTCGAAATCCTCTTACATCAATAAAGGGATTTATTCAGCTGTTTAAATCGAATCATCTTCAGGAAGAATATTATAATATTGTGCTGTCAGAGCTTGATCGCATAAATGCGATAGTCGGAGAATTCCTTGTTCTTTCAAAACCAAGTGCTTCCATATTTGTTGAAAAGGATCTTAATGAGTTAATCAAAGATGTGATTACATTAATGAGCACACAATCCATCTTAAATAATGTGCAAATATTCGCAGAGTTTGACTCGAATTTACCCCAGATTTGTTGTGAAGAAGCACAGTTAAAGCAAGTATTTTTAAATCTGTTTAAAAATGCCATTGAAGCTATGCCGGATGGAGGAAATATACATCTGAAGCTGAAAGAAAATGAAAAAGGTGCCATTCTTATTCAGGTGATTGATGAAGGCGTGGGAATTCCCCCTGAACGAATCCCTACACTAGGAGAACCGTTTTATACGACGAAAGAAAAAGGAACTGGCTTAGGACTCATGACTTGTTATAAGATCATTGAATCACATAAAGGAGAGTTATCAATACATAGTGAAGTAAACAAAGGAACAACTATTGAAATTCTTATCCCGACAATGACACAGCCGCTTTTAAAAAGGGAGTTGGTTTAAAATAAACGCATAGATTTTTTAATCTATGCGTTTATTTTTGCAATTCCTTCAGTTGTTTCACCAATTCATGGAAGAGCTCTTCGTTACGGTCATCGAGTGCCTTGTTAATTTGACTTTTTAATAATGCAATCTCAACAACAAGGTCTGTAGCTTTTGCGTCTTTTTCAGACTGCTCAAATTTTTTGATAGAATGGATACGTTGTGTTTCAACAAGCTGTGTATAGCGATGGTCAGAATGTTTTCCAAAATAGTGAAGGATAACGAATATCTTGTCAGCCGGGTTACTCATTAACGATCCAAAAGCTCTTGAAACATCTTCGGTTTTGAGACCGTTAGAATAAAAATGGAAGCCGGGTTCATCTGAGCTGATACTGGAGATCATGATGGTGCGTTCTTTAGGGTGTACGGATTCGGTAAAAGATAAATTCTTGAGGAGATGATGATTCTTTTGAATATATTCAATAAGTCTCCGTGCTTCCTTGTTTTTTAATTGATGATGGTCTAAAAACCATTTTAGAAATTCACCTTTTTTAGTGGTTGATATCCAATTCATTATAGCCCACCTTATCTATCAATCTTTTTATTAATCATAACACACTGTCGTAAATGATTGGGATGAGGTGTTTTTAAAGTTTGTGTCCGGAATAGTTTTTGGCAAAGGAGAAAAAACGAATGACAGAAAAGGCGTATGATCAATTACTTAATATTGACACAGATGAAGAACAGAAGGGATTTCACAAATCGTTTCATTATCACCGGTATGAACCTACTCCTTATCAAGGGTTAGAACAATTATTTCAGTACTATAAACTGACAGACAGTGATCGCTTAGTTGATTTTGGTTGTGGAAAGGGGAGATTGCCTATTTTTGTGCATCACTTATTTCACTCACCAGTTGCAGGAGTCGAAATGGACAATCGATTTTATGAAGCTGCTGTAAAGAACCGCAACAGGTATATCACGAAAACAAAGAAAAATGGAAATCAAATTGTTTTTCACCATTGTTTAGCCGAGGAATATCCAATAAACCCGGCAGACAATCGATTTTATTTCTTTAATCCTTTCTCTGTTCAAATTTTCATGAAAGTAATCCGAAACATTCTACAGTCTGTTGAAAAAAAGGAACGGGAAGTTGAATTGATTTTATACTATGCAGCAGAAGAGTATCTTTATTATTTGGATAATAAAACTCCTTTCATATTAAAAGAAGAAATGAAAATAAATGGGTTATATGAACATAATCCAAATGAGAGGTTTTTAATTTATCATTTGGAAAGTTATGAAGACTAAGGAGTTGTGTTGTTGTATTGGTACATGTTTACACCTTTGATATGAAATACTAACAAAAAAATTGTGTTAGGAAGGTGTTACATGTGCCGGAACTACCCGAGATGGAAAATTACAGAAGGATTTTTGAAAAAAAGCTTGTAGGAAAAATAATTCAGTCAGTAGAAGTGACAAGAGAGAAGTCGATCAATAAATCAATTCCTGCTTTTATAGGTGAAGTAAAAGGGAGAAAGCTAGTTGCTGTTGAACGCCGAGCAAAACATTTAGTTTTTAAATTGGATTCGGATGCGAATTTATTGCTGCATCTCATGCTTGGAGGGCTAATGTATATTGGAAATGAACATGATAGCCCTGATCGAACAAAGCAGGTTACTCTAACCTTTGATGACTGTCAATTGTTTTTTATTGGACTGCGATTAGGTTATCTCCATCTACTTTCCACTCGAGAGGTTGAACAGGAATTTCTTGATTTAGGCCCTGAACCCCTTGATCCGGGGTTTCAATTATCAGCATTTGATGAACAGCTTAAAAAGAAACGGGGAGCATTAAAAACCACTCTCGTTAACCAACAATTTATTGCCGGCATTGGAAATCATTACTCTGATGAAATTTGTTTTGAAGCAAAATTGTTACCTATGAGAAAGGGAGATGAACTTTCCCCTCAGGAAAGAGCTTCACTATTTCACGCCATTCAAACAATTTTAAATAGAGGGCTGAATTATGGTGGATATATCGAGATGCCGGTGTTTAAAGAAGATGAACGAACAGGAAAGTATAATGAGCACTGTTTTGTTTATGACCGGGAAGGTGAGCCTTGTCCTCGTTGTAAATCTATTATTGTGAAAGAAGAAATTTCCTCCAAAAAATCATTTTTCTGTCCTCAATGTCAAAAATGATGTAGTGTCAATCGTAATCCCCCTTAAGGATATAAACCATAGGAACCAAGACGGACAGTTTAAAATATTCTATAACAAGGGGGGAATTCCTATGAAAGAAAAGGAGTACAAATTTGCCACAAAGGCAATACATGCGGGCTATGATCCAAATCAGCATCAAAATAGCTTAACCCCACCAATATACCAAACATCCACATTTACATTTCCTACAGTAGAGCATGGAGCAAAAAGATTTTCCGGTATCGAAGAGGGGTATATTTACTCCAGATTAGGTAATCCAACGGTGTCAGTGTTAGAAGAACGAATTGCACAATTGGAGGGTGGAGAAGCTGCCCTGGCATTTTCATCAGGTATGGCTGCTGTTTCTGCGGTTTTAATTGGTATAACAAAAGCGAATGATCACATTCTTTGTTCAAAAGGAATTTACGGCTGTACATTTGGGTTATTACAACTATTAAAAGAAAAGTACAACATCGATCACACATTTTCAGATATGTCTTCAGAGAAGGAGATTATTTCACAAATAAAAGAAACGACAAGCTGCATCTATATTGAAACCCCTATGAATCCTACGATGAACTTAATTGATTTAAAAAAGGTTGTCACAATTGCCAAGGAAAGAAACATCAAGGTAGTTGTAGATAATACATTTTGTACTCCATACTTACAAACACCAATTATGCTAGGTTGTGACCTGGTTATTCATAGTGGGACAAAATATATCGGAGGTCATGGGGATGTTATTGCAGGTCTTGTAGTAGGAGACAAACATACCATTGATACCTTTAAAAAAACAACACAAAAAGATATAGGTGGAGTTATCTCTCCATTTGATGCATGGTTACTGCTTAGAGGCCTGAAAACATTGGCTGTTCGAATGGATCGTCATTGTGAGAATGCTGAAAAAATTGCCTTAAAGCTTAAAGGACATCCAAAGGTTAAGGCGATTTATTACCCTAAGGATGCAGATCATTCTCACTACCAAATCATGAAAAAACAAATGAATAATGGTGGAGGATTACTATCATTTGAAGTAAAAGGAACGTTTGAAGATGCTGTTAGATTTGTGAATCATTTAAAATTAATACCTATTGCTGTAAGTTTAGGTGATGCAGAAACACTAATTCAACATCCTGCTTCAATGACACACGCTGTTGTTCCTGCACATATAAGGAAGGAAATGGGGATTACAGATATGTTGCTACGTCTCTCTGTAGGTCTTGAAGCCTGGGAGGATATATGGGAAGACATACAATCAGCATTAAAGTATATATAGCTAGTGGCAAAATGCTACTAGTCTTTTTTATTCCATTCGTTAGATTAAAGACTCAAGGATTATGGCTTTAAGACAAGTTCTTGGAGTTATAAGTAAATAGGAGGACAGTATATTCTTGATTGATTATTGCGCATAGAGGATCTGCCCTAAAAACTAACTGCATGATCTTAAAAGTAATTGAGACTCTAGTATAAGTCTATCTAATTCTTGACTGTATTTAATTGTTTCGGGGTTATTCAGTCCTTTTGCCTGGGCAGTAGCGATCATTAATCTTCTAACTAAGTCTATTTTATGGCCCAGTTCTTGGTTTACATTATTCATCATTTTTCATTGCTCCCTATGCTTAACAGATCGTATATACCTATTATTATTGATTTTCCCCCATTTTGGAATGCCTTCGACAATCATTCTATCAAAAAGACAAAATTTTTATTGGTTTAGACATAATTTACCTGTATATTCTCTACTAGTTTCGTTTATTAAGGTATTTTCAAAAATAATCACAGAAAGATTTTGGTTCTTTCATACTAAAAAAGCCATATTTGTCCATAATAAAACTTATATCAGATGGTGAGGATGAGTATTATTGATCTGTTTCTTAAAATTTCCAAATAATAATATATAGGTTTGTCACAATATGTAGGGTTGGATATTGATATTTTTAAAAATGGTTTAAGGTGTGTAGCGAATGAGAGTTGTCATTTTTCTTACAATATTTGTCCTGCTTAGTGTATTGATTGCCCAGATTGATGCTTATCTTTATAGCAGTAATGTCATCACTCAGTTAAAAATACTTTTAGCAAATGAACCAGGATCTAATAAATGGATGATATACGGATTTCTACTAGTTGGGCTTCTTTCTTCTGTCTGGAATAGTGTGAAAGAAAAAGTACAAAAAATCAAAAACATAGGAAGTAAGTAGAGTAATGAAGCAGCAGGTAGAGAAAATTTCGCTTTGGCAGTTATATATTCTCATTGTTTGTTTTCAGATTGGTAGTGCAGCTTTAGTTGGAATAGGAAATGAAGCTAAGCAGGATGCTTGGATCGCTGTTATTATTGGAACGTTTTTTGGAATAGCTATTATGCTTTATTATTTATTTCTCCTTTCAAAGATGCCGGAGAAAAATCTGTTTGAGCTCTTAGTCTTTTGTTTCGGAAAGTGGATAGGAAAGCTTATCACCCTTTTGTATGTCATCTATTTTTTTTATATATCAGCAAGAGTTTTGCGAGATTTCTGTGAGCTCTTAGTTTCTACAATATTTGAGGTGACTCCATTAGAGGTTATCTCTATTACGATGATGCTTGTCATTGTCTATATATTTCAGCATGGCTTAGAGGTGCTGGGAAGAACAAGTGAGGTTTTCTTTCCATATGTTGTAGCGTTTATTGTCATGACAGGCTTAGGCATATGGTTCTCGGGGGAATTTGAAATAAGCAACGTCCGGCCGATCTTAGCCGAGGGATATAAACCTATTGTAAACGCGCTATTTCCACAGCTATTAACATTTCCTTTTGGAGAAGTGGTGACCTTCATGGTGATAAGTGCCTATATCGGCACAAAGAAACATGTGAAAAAGGTGAGTGCTGCTGGTGTATTTACTAGTGGTGTCTTACTCGCCTATGGGGCTCTCATCCAAATATCTACTTTAGGAGTTGATTTAAAGGAACGTGCAAACTTCCCATTATTAAGTGCATCACGTGAAATATCTCTATTGAATTTTATTGAGCGTGTAGATTTAATTATTGTGTTTTTCGTTATGTTCGGAATCATCGTAAAGGTGGGAATCTTTTTTTATGGCGGATTAAAGGGACTTGAATTAATAACAAATAAACCATATCGAAGTATGACGCTGCTTATGGGATCGCTCATTGCTTTTTTCTCGGCTGTTATTAGTCACAACTTTGTAGAGCATATTGAGGAAGGGTTAGTGTTTGTACCATTCTTTATGCATATCCCTTTTCAATTTGGTATTCCTTTGCTCCTACTGCCTTTTATTTTATGGAAAACAAGGAAAAAAGGAAAAAAGGAAAAAAAGGAGTCTAGCTCATGAGTAGTTTTTCATCTTTGTTTACAAGAAGAAAAAACAAAAATAGGGGAAGAACCTCTGAGAAGGAGATATATGATCAAGAGGGAATACCGAAGCATTATGACGGGAAATTGGATCGAGATTTAGGTAGTATACAAGAAGTGTTTCAGCAAACATCGGATTATGAAGAAATCCGTATTAAAGTTGGAGATCTGAAGGGGTGTGTTTGTTACTTAAGTACAACCTTGAACAAAAGTGAGCTGAATAAACAGGTTTTAGAGCCACTAAGGGAAGCGTTTAACCAATCTGAAAAAGATGCACATAGAGATATCGACTATATAAGAGAAGCATTTTTTCCGGCTGTTTCGTATGAATATGGAGAAACACTTCATCAACTTGTTTGGCAAATGTTAAATGGGTATGCCATTGTGATGATTGATCAGCACAATAAGGCTTTGGCATTAAATATTGGCGGGACAGATAAACGTTCTATTTCAGAGCCGAGTACTCAAACGATTATTCGTGGTCCAAAGGAAGGGTTTGTAGAGGATATTAATACGAATATAGGTCTTATTAGGAAAAAAATAAAAAATCCTCGGCTCATCTTTGAAGATTATACTGTTGGAAATGACTCAAATACTCAACTTACAATTGGCTATATGAAAGGGATTGTAAATGAGGATATTCTTAGTGAAGTAAAGACAAGGATAAATAAAATTAAAGCTTCAGGTTTACTTGATACAGGAAATGTAGAAGAATTTATCACGGATAATACCTTTACCCTATTCCCATTAGTTTATAACAGTGAACGACCTGATAGCATAAGCGGGAATATTTTGGAGGGGAAAATAGCCATTCTTCTTGATGGGTCACCATTTGTGTTGATAGTTCCATCCGTTTTTACAGATTTCTTTCAGTCAACAGAAGATTACTATCAACCTTTTTTCATGACCAGCTTTATTCGAATTATTCGTTATATGTCTTTTTTGATTACATTGACGTTTCCATCACTATATGTGGCAATTACAACTTATCATCATGAGTTAATGCCAACACCTCTTTTAATTAATATACAAAGCCAGAGAGAAGGGGTACCATTTCCTGCAGTTATTGAAATCCTAATGATGGAGCTTACCTTTGAAGTATTAAGAGAAGCAGGAATTAGAATGCCGCGGGCTGTTGGCCAAACATTATCTATTGTTGGTGCTCTTGTTATCGGACAAGCAGCAGTTGAAGCAGGTTTGGTTTCGAATGTTTTAGTTGTCGTTGTTGCTTTCTCTGCAATCGCAAGCTTTGTGTCTCCTATTTATAATTTTTCAATAGCTGCAAGATTGATTCGGTTTATTCTAATCGTTATGGCCGCATCATTAGGTCTATATGGTATTCTTCTATCTCTTATTGTTATGGTTATTCATCTAGTAAGTTTACGAACATTTGGAATTCCGTATTTAACTCCTGTGGCTCCGTTCAAACTAAAGGATCAAACAGATGTTTTTGTTCGAATGCCAATCTGGGGAGACCGCTATCGCCCATCATATTTGATGTCTAAAGCGCCGGTGAAAACAAGTGAGACATCTCAACCATCTCCTCCAGATCGAAAAACTGGAGGGAAAAAGGAAAATGAGTAAAAAAATCTTATTACTTTTTTTAACATTGCTTCTAATTTTGTCAGGATGTTGGGATCGGGAAGAACTTGATGAGATAGCGGTTGTGGCAGGTATTGCAGTGGACAAAGGAGAAGAAAAGAAGTATCGGATGACAGTTGAGGTTATTAATTCTGCTGAATTTGGTAAGCAAAGTGCACAGGGAAATGCGCCTGTGAACATATACACGTTAGAAGGGAATTCTCTCTCGGAATTATCAAATAAAATGAATGTTGGGTTAACTCGTAAGCTTGTATTTTCGCATACAAGAGTTCTCTATATTAGTGAAGAACTAGCAAGAGAAGGGGTTTTTGGATTTTTAGATTTTCTTGATCGAAGTGGACAGTTTCGAAATGACTTTAGTATTGTTGTCACAAGTGGTTATCCTGCTTCAGATTTCACTAAAATCACCTATCCCGTTCAAAAAAGTCCTTCATTGAAGCTTAGTACTCAAATTGATACACTCACGGATGAATGGGGTGGAAATCCGGATGTTCAGTTATATGATTTCATTACTTCCCTTATTTCAAAGGGGATCAATCCTGTTGCAGGAATCATATCCATCAGAGGAGAACCGGAGAAAGGACAGTCTGTAGATAATAATAAGGAGATTGCTCCTAGTGCATTGGTTCTTGCTGATGGGATGGCTGTTTTCAAAGGTGATAAAATGGTGGGGAAACTTTCTTTAGATGAGACTAGGGGATTTCTTTGGACAAAAGATTTAAGAAGTACGAGTCTGAGTATTGCATGTCAATCAGAAGATGCGAACACAACAAAAAAAGAAGAATTTTTTCTAGATGTTCGAGTCGTAAGATCAAAGGTGAAATTAGATGCTAAATATGAGAATGATCGACCAAAAATTAAAGTGAAAATTAATAGTGAAGCCAAGATACAAGGAACACAATGTCCAAAAGACTTGACGAAACTTAATGTGTATCGAGATCATGAACAACTTGTTGAAAAATTTGTGAAAGCAGAGATATCCCAGCTTATTAAGAAAGTGCAGAAGGAATATGAAGTAGATATCTTTGGATTTGGAGAGTCTCTCAATAGGCGGGACCATAAAAAATACAAAGAAGTTGAGGATAGGTGGGATGAAGAGTTTGCAAAAGCTGAATTGGACGTTGAGGTTGATATCGAGTTATTAAGAGCAGGAATAAAAAGTAAAAGCTTTAATGAGGATATAAATAAATCAAAGTAAATAAAAAGAGTAAAAGGCAGCCAGTACAGGTTGCTTTTTTTAGTTTCAAAAAGGTACCAATAATTTCAAAAGATATAAAATATCTGAATATTCTAGTAAACTTTGTATCGTATTGAAAGCGGTTACTGTAAATTCAGATAGTTCTTATAGTAATTTGAAAACTATTCAATGAGAATTAAAAGGGGGAAATAGAATGGAATCAACAGCAAAAAAAATGGACTATGAACCTAAGAGTGATATTCAACAAGTACAAACAAAAACACAATTGAACATTTTTAATACACCTGTTTTATGGTTCGTTATATTTGGAGTCATTACAATAGTAAGTATGTACACAGGAAACTTGCCAGGTGGCATGATTGGCAGTTTACTAGTTATGATTGTTTTAGGTGAAGCTTTTGGATGGTTAGGAGATCGTACTCCAATTGTGAAAACGTTTTTTGGTGGAGGAGCCATTGTAGCTATTTTTGGCTCAGCATATATGGTTTACAGTGGAGTACTCCCTGAATCAATAACAACATCAGTCACTGATTTTATGACAACAGGAGGATTTTTAGATTTTTATATTGCAGCATTAATTACAGGCAGTATTTTAGGGATGAATGCAAAAATATTAGTAAAGGTAGGATTGCGTTATTTTATTCCTATCTTTGGGGCGGTAATTGGAGCTATTATCATTGCAGCTATTTTTGGTAGTTTAGTAGGTTTTTCTCTTCAAGATGCCATTCTAGTTATTACTATGCCTATTATGGGTGGAGGAATGGGTGCCGGCGCAGTACCGATGAGCCAAATATATTCTGAAATGTTGGGGAATGAACCGAGCTATTATATCTCAATGCTAGTCCCTGCGTTAGCATTAGGTAATGTTTTTGCTATTGTACTGGCAAGTGTACTTAATATGGTCGGAAATAAGTTTCCTTCTTTAACAGGGAATGGCCAATTGATTAAAGGATTTAAGTATGAAAAAAGTGAACAAAAATATGATATTGGAAAAATGGGTGTTGGATTATTAGCAGCATTAACGTTTTTCACAATTGGTCATTTGTTAGGTGATTTTTTACCGTTACATCCTTATGCAATCATGATCATTATCGTAGCAGTTGCAAAAATTGCTAGTATTATTCCACAAGTTGTTCTGGACGGGGCTAGTCAATGGTATCAATTCGTCGCAAGTAACTGGACTTTCGCTCTCCTTTTTGGAATTGGAGTGGCGTATACAGATTTAAATACTGTTTTACAAGCGTTATCGTTCCAATACATTTTAACCGTATTTGGTGTAGTGTTAGGGGCAATTATCGGGGCAGGATTATTAGGGAAGCTCGTAGGCTTCTATCCGATCGAAGCAGCTATCACAGCAGGATTATGTATGGCAAACATGGGAGGTACAGGCGATGTTGCTGTTCTATCTGCATCAAAACGGATGGAGTTAATGCCATTCGCACAAATATCCTCAAGGCTAGGTGGAGCATTAATCCTATTACTGTCAGGATTAATAATACCTTTACTTGTATAATATAGTTCGGAGAAGCATCAGGTGATTTGGTCCTGGTGCTTTTCATATGGCTTTTTTCACAAATATTGTGGCTTATAAAATACTATTTGAACTCGATAATTGAAACATAGTATTATTTTTACTAATATAAAATCAATTAAAGAAGAAAAGGTGAATGTTGATGTATTTAACAGTGCAGGAGACAGCAGAGTACTTATCTTTACCAGAAGAGCAAATAAAAAAATTAATCTTGGAAAAAAAGATCAGAGCACTCTTTGATGGAAATCAATATTTAATTAATAAAGAACAATTTAATACACATCTGGAGCAAATGGAGAAATATAAAAAGTTAGTGGAAGAGTTTATGAAGGAACCGATTCCAGAAGATGTTGATGTAAAAGACGAGGATTAATTTTTTGTTTTTAATTGTAATGAAAATTTTCCGGATTAATGTTATCATTATCAATAATGATAACATTATAAAGGGGATAAATGTATGTATACTATTCGTGAAGAAGCAATCTCGATCATTCATGATATTACATTAAAGGGGACTATGGCTTTTCCATCAATAGAGTTGGAAAAATACCCTGCCATTATATTAATAAATGGTTCTGGTGGTTCGGATCGTGATGGAAATATGAAGAAACCTGCTATTCATTCAAATTTATATAAAGAATTAGCTCATTTTTTAACTGGATTGGGCTTTATTACACTAAGATATGATAAAAGATCTGTGGGAGAAAGTGAAGGAGATCCAATCAAATCCGGTATGTTGGATTTAGTTCGTGATGTGAAGGAAAATATTCAGTATTTAAAAAATCATCCAAAGGTAGATCGTGACAAAATATTGCTGTTAGGTCATAGTGAAGGATGTATCATCGGGACAGTTGCACATCAACAAATGCCAGTTGCCGGTTTGATTTTACTTGCAGGAGCGGCGAGTAATTTGGAAGAGCCAATGGCTTATCAAAATCAACTAATTATTGACGAAATAAAGAGTTTAAAAGGCTTAAAAGGGATCATGTTAAGAATGCTTGTCACCGAAAAAAAGATAAAAAAACAAGCGGTTGATTTAAAGAGCAAGATAGAGCAATCACAAGGTGATACGATGAGATATCAACTGAAAAAGATTCCGGTAAGATGGTTTAGAGAACACTACTCTTTTTCAACAGAAATGATTATTGACATCCTCAAAAATTCTCAATGCCCTATTGTGGCTATCACAGGTGATAAGGATGTGCAGGCAAATCCGGCGAATTTAAAGAGAATCGAGCAACTTGAAAAACCGGACGCAACATCAGTTATCATTCAAAACATGGATCACATGTTAAAGGAATTTCACGGAGAAAGAACGATGTTAAACCTTTTAAAACAATACAAAAATGAAGCAAAAGACCCGATTCATAATATACTTAAGGAAGAACTGAAGGATTGGTTGACAAAAAACATCCTGAAATAGTGAATAAGCTCAGTGTTTGATAAGGCACTGGGCTTATTTTCATAGACTGTTGTTCTTTATAAAGTACAACGGTCTATAAAATAGTGAAATGAAAATTAAAAAGAAATGAAGAAGAGTAAGTAATGTCGAATAATGTAGATATTTATCATAAATGTATAGCATGTGGTTAGATTGTTCGCTATAATGATATAAGGAAACTGTACAATCTTTAGGGAGAGAAAAGCATGATGCAACAATCGACACAACTAAGATTTATTGGGATAATGGCCGTGATTGTTGGAATTGTCTTTATTAGTATAATAGGGTTTAAAACGAAAGATATCATCTCGGAAATTGTAACAACTGGATCCAGCGTGAAAACTAAGGTGACAATAATAACAAATGACAAGATTGTAGATCAGAGCTGGGGAAGTCTGGCATATAAAGGAAAGCTTAAAATGGAAGAGCTTTTCCCAGTTGACGTGACGCTTTATAGTGAAATTAATACAAATGAATTAATAAAAGATACGATCGAAACAGCGATACAAAACAAAACAGAAGTTATAATTGGACATGGCCGGGAGTTTTCGGAAATGTTTACAAAAGCAGCAAAAAAGTATCCGGATATTCACTTCATTACTCTACATGGTACTTCCCAATATCCTAATCAATCTGTATATACATTCGACCAGGGAGAGGTTGAATACTTTGCTGCACTTTGCGCTGCAAAAATGACGAAAACAAATAAAGTTGGTTTAATAGACGCTTTTGAAGCAAGAGAGAAAAATCCGGAGTTTGAATCAGGATTAGCTTACTATAAACCGGAAATTGAATTTTATTATCGATATGTAGATAGTAGAGACGATGGTAAAAAAGCAACCAAAATACTTCAACAATTAATAGATGAGGGAGTAGATGTTGTTTATAGCAAAGGAAACTCCTACAATAGAGATGTTATAGACTTAGCTAAAAAGTCGGGAATTTATGTCATTGGCTACCTTGATGATCAATCGTATATGGGGAAGGATCATGTCATTACGAGTGTGAAAAACGATGTATCACAAGCATATGTTGTGATGATGGAAGATTACTTTAGTGAGGATGGTATTCCACATGGTCAAGTGATGTTAAGTGCTGAACATGGTGTGTATAGCCTGGCACCTTTTGGTCCAATGATATCAGATAAGGATAAACAATTTATTGAAAGTGAAATGAGTAAATATAAAAAAGGAGAGATTACCTTTCCTTCATTAAAATAAGGAGGATTACTGTGAGAAAACTACTGAAACATATGTCATTTCGTACGAAATTTCTCTCAATCCTTCTTATCTTAACATTTCTATTAAGCGGTTTTTCCTATATCCTTGTACAATCAATCGAAGCAGTTCAAGAAGTGAGTAGTAAAATAGAGGAGAAGAACATCCCTGAAGTCTATTGGCTTACTCAATGGGATAAAGAA
The DNA here is from genome assembly GCF_903166545.1 of Metabacillus schmidteae. Taxonomy (NCBI): domain Bacteria; kingdom Bacillati; phylum Bacillota; class Bacilli; order Caryophanales; family Bacillaceae; genus Metabacillus; species Metabacillus schmidteae. The sequence goes on from NZ_CAESCH010000001.1 coordinate 743,061, forward strand.
CTAGCTGTAAAAGAACAGCTTGTCAGTGAATATCTGGAGAAAAATCTATGCTGTGATTTTGTAGAAGTCTATCAAAATGAAGAACAAATTAACAACATTGATAATCCTCCTGATATTCCATCTTCCTTAACTAGCATTGAGCAAGGAATTGAATTGCTTGATTTTATGGTTATGAATAATATTGATGGCTTATTAGCGTTTGAAGAGTATGATGAGGCGTCTGAGTTTGTGGAATTAATGTACTTACCCCAACTTATCGATCTAAGGGAAGACATAAATGAAGCAAAGGAACAAGCGTTTACAAAGTTTAGTGCCCATTCAAATGAGTTTTCCAACATTATTACAAATTCCCTCTGGCTTTTAATAATAATTACCATAGGTGCTATTTGTTTGTCTATAATAGCAGCATATCGAATAAGTGCGAATTTGACGAAGCCAATAGAAACAATGGTCGATAAAGTTGACCAAATTGCTAATGGTGAGTATGGACTAACCCTTCCACCTTTAAACCAGGTTGAATTTGAAGAATTGACGAATTCTATTAATCAAATGTCCAAGAGCTTGAAAGAATCATTTACAACAATTCTTAATGATAAGATGTATCGTGAGCAAATAGTTAATTCTCTGCCAATTGGGATTATTACAATGAATGATGATTTATCAGAGCTCAAAATTAATAGAGCAGCTGCTGAAATTTTACAATATAATGAAGACCAGATAAGTAATTTGGTTACGGATCAAAGTGATGATGAAAATGAACATTTTTGGAGTAGCTTAACTCTGCATTCAAACTTTAACCATAGAAAGGTTACATATAAAGCGGGGAGAGAAAACAAAGTCCTGCTCGTATCTCAAACAGAAATGCGCAATCATCAATGTCAGGTTATTGGAAGAATTATTAACTTTGTTGACATGACAGAAACAGAAGAACTTGAAAGAAGAATATATCAATCTGAAAAGTTAGCCATTGTTGGAGAAATAGCCGCAGGTGCTGCACATGAAATTCGCAATCCTTTAGCTGTTGTTCAAGGCTTCTTATCCTTGATGAATCAATCACTGGGAGATAAAGAAAAGGGCCAATATCATATGGCTCTGCTGATGAAGGAACTTGACAGGATTAACAGTATCATTGAGGAAATGTTACTATTATCCAAACCCGGAGCTCCTATTAAAAAAGATATAAGCCTTCAGCATGTATTAGAAGAGTTTTTGCCATTGATTATTGATTCCTCTGAAAATATAAAAATTAACATTAACTTGATGGATAAGGCTATACCGATTGATCCAAAGCAAATGAAGCAGGTTTTTCATAATCTTGTTCGCAACAGTATTGAAGCAATGGGTGGTAAAGGAGAAATACATATCTATTCACAAATAATAAAAAAATATTTTCACATTTACCTAAAAGATAGCGGTCCGGGAATTCCATCTGATTTACAGGAAAAGATTTTTGAACCATTTACGAGCTCGAAGGATGATGGAACCGGCTTAGGCTTAATGATCGTAAAAAGAATTGTCGAAAACCATGATGGTTATATTTCAATATATGATACATCTTCAGACGGTACAACTTTCTTAATTGGGCTTCCATTATCATAAAAGAAGATGGCTTTTACGCCATCTTCTTTTTATATAGACATTATTTTAATTTGAAAGAACTTTTTAATGATACAATTCTATTGAATACCGCTTTTTCCTCAGTGGTATGCTTTGGATCAACATTAAAATAACCATGACGGAAAAATTGGAATTTATCTTGTGGTTTAACGTCTTCCATATTCGGTTCAATAAAGCCTTGTAAAACTTCAAGGGAGTTTTCATTTACATAATCAAGGAATGTTTTTTCCTCAGATTCGACCTCTTCCTCAACTTCCTCGTTTTCTTGTTTATCAAGAATAAGTGGCTCATATAAACGAAACTCAGCAGGTAGGGCATGCTTTGCATCAACCCAGTGTAATGTTCCTTTTACTTTACGACCTGTAAAGCCGGTACCACTTTTTGTTTCCGGGTCATAGGTACAATGAATCTCAATCACATTTCCATCTTCATCTTTAATGACATCTTCACATTTAATGAAATAAGCGTGTTTTAGCCTTACTTCATTTCCAGGAAACAGGCGGAAATATTTTTTAGGGGGATTTTCCATAAAGTCCTCTTGCTCAATGTAAATTTCACGTGAGAACGGGATTTGTCTTGTTCCCATCTCAGGTACTTCAGGGTTAATCTCTGCCTCAAGCATTTCCACTTGGTCTTCGGGATAATTTGTAATGACAACTTTTAACGGCTTCAAGATTCCCATTGTTCGAGGAGCTTGAAGTTTTAAGTCTTCACGAACAAAATGTTCAAGCATTGCTTCATCTGCTGTAGCAACTCCTTTTGAAACACCAGTCTCTTTTACAAACTCACGAATGGCTTTTGGTGTATATCCTTTTCTTCGTAGGCCGGATATCGTTGGCATACGAGGATCATCCCATCCATCAACAAATTTTTCATCAACAAGTTGTTTTAACTTACGCTTACTCATCACCGTATTTGTAATACCTAAACGGCCAAATTCTATTTGTTGAGGTTTATGCTCCATTTCACATTCTTCAATAACCCAGTTGTAAAGAGGGCGTTGATCCTCAAACTCTGTTGTACATAAAGAATGTGTAATCCCTTCAATAGCATCTTCCAGTGGATGTGCAAAAGCATACATTGGATAGATGCACCACTTATCACCTGTATTATGATGTGATGCATGTGAAACACGGTAGATAACAGGGTCACGTAAATTGATGTTAGGTGATGACATATCAATTTTTGCACGAAGGACTTTTTCGCCATTACCGAATTCTCCATTACGCATACGTTCAAATAAATCGAGGTTTTCCTCAATTGAACGATTTCGGTATGGACTTTCCTTACCAGGCGCAGTCAAGGTTCCTCGATATTCTCTAATTTCATCTGCTGTTAAATCATCTACATAGGCTTTTCCTTTTTTTATAAGTAAAACAGCGCGATTGTACATTTCTTCAAAATAATTGGAAGCAAAGAATAAACCATCCCATTCGTAGCCTAACCAAGCTACATCTTCTTTAATTGATTCAACATATTCTGTATCTTCTTTTAAAGGATTTGTATCATCAAAACGTAAATTTGTTTTTCCGTTAAATTCATCTGCTAAACCAAAGTTAATGACAATCGATTTTGCATGACCAATATGGAGATAACCATTTGGTTCCGGTGGGAAGCGAGTGTACACATAGTCTCGTTTTCCTGTCTCAAGATCCTCTTTAATAATGCTTTTAATAAAGTTTGAGGAATTGTGTTCCAAATCAGATCAAACCTTTCTTTTATATGTAAGAATAAATTCTACCCTTCATTATACCAATAGATGATCAAAAGGTTAATTTACTTGGTGTATTTATTTGTAATAGTATATATATTTGCATTATGAATCAATCTGTATACAAGAATTAGTTGAAAAGATAGGCTGCTTTCGTATTTCGTAAATAAGGTTATATTGAATAACTAATTAGGTGTATGCATCCCAACCATTTGTCGCAAAATAACAAAGTCTGGTAGGAGGTGAAAGTATGCCGAATAGAAACGATAATAAATTTAGAAAAATTGAATCTGAAAGTCAAAAACAAGGTAAATCTCAGGAAGAATATGCTGAAGAGTTAGCGAACAACAAAATGAAAGCACAGAAAAGAAAATAATCATTTAAAGAGGCGAGCTTAGCTGCTTGCCTTTGTTTATTTATCAGGAATGTAAGCCTTTTTTATAATAATATAATTAATTTTGATATTATAAATATTCAAATAATAGTTGACATTCATTCTATACGGGATTAAAGTAAATGTATTGTTATTTTACTTAATCGCATAAAACATCTCTTATCAAGAGTGGCAGAGGGACTGGCCCGATGATGCCCGGCAACCGTTCTATTTTTAAATAGAATTGGTGCTAATTCCTGCAAAGCATAACAGCTTTGAAAGATAAGAGAGGAGACTCCTATTATTGTGGTGAAACCTCTCTGTCTTAAGAGAGGTTTTTTGTTGTTCAAGACTCGACAATAGAGAAATAGAGTTGGACAAAAGTAAAGCAAATTCTATTAAATGAGGGGAGCAATGCAGCTATGAGAAACAAACTTTTTAACACATTCTTTATTTTGGCGGTAGTATTTACAGTATTTGTTTCAGGTTGTGCGTCTAGTAATGGTGGAACAAATGAATCAACAAAAGCAAAGGGAAATCCTGAGGTATCACTCGACAATGTACCAGAAAGATTTAAAGATGGTGAAGAGGTAAAAATTAAAGTAATCCGTAAAATTGGCGGAGATGATCATACAGCTCAATTTTTAGCAGGAGCTAAAGAAGAAGGGGAAGCTTTAGGCTTCCAGGTTGATGTATTCACTGCAAATGGTGATACAGCAAAATTCCATGATGCGATCGCACAAGGACTTGAAGAAGATTATGATGGCTTTATCATTTCTCATGGTGATGATGAAGCAACAATTAACGCCGTTCAAAAATTAGTTGACGCAGGAAAAAGTGTAGTAACATTTGACTCAATTGATGGACTATCAAAAATTAATGGCGTGACATTAACTTCACAGGATGATGAAGCATTAGCAAAATTAGCTTTAGATCAATTAGTAAAAGATACAAAAGGTGAAGCGAATATCGTATACCTATGGGTTGACGGCTTCCCTCCTATGGTAAGAAGAAATGCAGTTTATCAAGATGTGTTAACCAATAATACAGGAATTAAAGAGGTAGAACGCTTCGGTATTGCTTCTGCAGATACATCAGTTCAAACTCAAAACGCTGTTGCATCTATGCTTAATAAGCATCCAAAAGGTGAAATTGATGCAATCTTTGCAACTTGGGATGCATTTGCAATCGGTGCTGCACGTGCTATTAAAGAAGCTGGAAGAGATGAAATTAAAATATATGGTATTGATGTTTCAAATGCAGATCTTCAAGAAATGCAAAATGAAGACAGCTCATGGAATTACACAGCAGCAGTTGATCCGAAGCTTATCGGTGCAGTGGATATGAGAATCCTTGCGAAAAAACTTGTTGGTGAAGAAACACCTGAAACATATAATCTTGAAGCTTCACTTATTTCACAAGAAGCGTTACTTCAATCGAATGAGCCAATTAATATGGTGAATTTAGCTGACACTGTGGAAGGTTGGGGTCAGTCAGATGCATTTGAAGAAGAGTGGATGAAAACATTAAAAGAATACTATAAGAAGTAATAATCTAAAGTAGAGGATGGATGAAAAAAATCCTCCTCTCTCCTTTTCTCCTCTAGTAAACCTTCATTATATGAACTCCCATTAACTAAGAATAAGATTCAAAAGGAAGGAGGAAGAACAATGAGCACATCTGTATTAAGTATGAAAGAAATTTCAATAGAGTTTCCCGGAGTAAAGGCACTTGACGCTGTTCACTTTACGATGAAAAGTGGTACAACCCATGCATTAATAGGAGCAAATGGTGCGGGGAAGTCGACTCTTATGAAGGTATTATCAGGTTCTTACAATCATTATACAGGACAGATCGTTATAGACGATAAAGAAGTGGCTATTAAAGATCCTAAGGATGCCCAAATACAAGGTATTCAAATTGTACATCAGGAAGTGGATACAGCGCTTATCCCATATTTAACAGTTGGAGAGAACATTATGCTCACCAAAACAGTAAGTGGAATGGGGAAGAAGCAATTCATTCGCTGGAAGCAAATCCATCAACAAGCAACTGAGATTTTAAATAGCCTAAATATAAGAGTGTCATCTAAAAAACTCGTTAGTGAACTAACTCTTGCAGAAAAACAGATGGTGTTGATTGCCAGAACAGTTTCATCAGAATGTAAATTTCTTATTTTAGATGAGCCAACAGCACCATTAAGTCATGCTGAGACAAAGGATCTGTTCAGGATTGTACGTGATTTAAAGGCTAAAGGTGTTGGGATTATCTTTATATCACACCGTTTACCTGAAATTTTTGAGATTTGTGATGAAATTACAATCATGAGAAATGGAAAGCTTGTCACACATGAGCTTATTCGCGAAACAACTCCTAATAAAGTAATCGAAAACATGCTTGGTAGAGAGTTAGAGGAGCAGTTTCCAGAGAGAACATTTCAACTGGGCGAGTCCATCCTCGAGGTCAACAACCTTTTCGATGGTGAGAAACTCACAGATATTTCCTTGAACATAAGACAAGGTGAAATTATCGGAATTGCAGGCTTAGTAGGAGCAGGTAAAACCGAGTTATGTAAAACCCTATTTGGTGAGAAGAAACTTACATCAGGCGAAATAAGACTTCGAGGTAAAAAGTTGAAGATAGCAAATCCTTATCAAGCAGTTAAGCAAGGTATAGCCTTGGTTCCAGAAGAGAGACGTAAAGAAGGGATTCTGGTAGAGGAATCGGTTGTAACAAATCTAACCGCTGCAAATTTGGGAACCTTCACAAGTCCTCTTAGCTTTGTAAAGCGAAAAGCAGAAAAGCAACAAGCTGTTGAACTTATTAACAGTCTTGGAATAAAAACACCATCTGAAGAAACAAAAGTAAAGAATCTATCTGGTGGAAATCAACAGAAAATAGCTATAGGTAAGTGGCTGATTACAGATGCTGATGTTTATATCTTTGATGAACCTACAAAAGGAGTAGATGTAGGGGCAAAGAAGGATATTTTTGAACTCATATGTGAATTGGCAAGAAGAGGAAAGGCCATTATCTATGCCTCTTCAGAATTAGCCGAAATTATCGGAATTACGAATCGCTTATATGTTTTATACGACGGTAAGATCGTAAAAGAAGTAAATACAGATGTCACGAACGAAGAAGACCTATTATTTTATTCAACAGGAGGCAACTGAGATGACTGAAGTAAATCCTAATCCTGTGCAAACAAAAGAAGCAAAACGATCATTTGATCTCTTTCAGTTTTTGTATAAATATGGAACAATTTTAACGATCTTTATTCTTATCATTGTGTTTGCAGTTTCTAATCCTAGTTTTATCCAAGGCAATAATATTATTAATATTCTACGATCAATATCAATTGTAACGATTATCGCTATCGGAATTACGATCTCTCTTTCTGTAAATGGATTTGACTTATCTGTAGGATCTGTCGCATCATTATCAAATGCAATTGTTATTTCTATGTTCGTTTGGTTCTCACAGAACACGCTCATTGCGATTTTCTCTGCTATTATTGCGTCATTATTAGTTGGGGTTCTAAATTCTTTTATTATTGTAAAATTAAAAGTTCCTGATATGCTCATAACCCTTGCCACAATGTTTATTGTTCAAGGGATTGCCCTAACCTATACAAAAGGTGCTACAGTATCACAAAACATGGTTATGCCTGATGGAACATTTGCAACAGGTCTTATTAGTCCGGTTTTTGAGCATATTGGACAAGTACCGTGGATTATCGTCATTATGGTGATCGTTGTGATTGCAGTTCACATCTTTCTAACGTACACAAAGCATGGCCGTTATATGTATGTAATTGGCGGAAATATTGAAGCGGCAAGATTATCAGGAATTCCTGTAAATAAATATAAAGTAGCTGCTTATCTTTTATCAGCTCTTTTTGCATCAATCGGAGGAATCGTACTGGCATCAAGAGTTATGACTGCGGAGATCAATGCTGGAGCACCTTATTTAATGGATTCAGTTGCTGCAGCATTTATTGGATTTTCTGTGCTTGGGGCAGGAAAGCCAAATGCCTTTGGAACATTTGTCGGGGCTGTCTTAATCGGTATTTTACAAAACGGACTTGTCATGATGTCAGTACCTTATTATGCAATGGATATTGTCAAGGGAACAGTTTTGGCATTTGCACTTGCTCTTACTTATTACAAACAAAAATAGTTAAAAAGCCGCTGAGTTCAAAATCAGCGGCTTTTTTCTTTGTGTGTAAAAATATGTGAAAATCATCGACAAATTATTTGTATATTTCCCAGGAAAGGAATTTTTCTATGAATTTTAGACAAGCATTGCGTTATAATTGGAAATAATTGAAATAGTTAGGATGGAAGCTATGAATATATTATCAATTCATGATTTGGAAAGGCATGAAGGCAATGCAGTAATCTTTCCTCCCTTTAGTTTGACAGTCAGTGCGGGAAATGCTGTTGCTATTCATACGAATATGAGTGTGCAGAAACTATTAATGGATATGTTGTTAGGGGACCTTCCTATTTTGACAGGAGCAATAAAGGTAAATGATATAAATATTTCATCATCAAAAAAACAATACTTACAACATATTGGAGTTGTTGCTTTAAACGATGGCTTATATGAAAGGTTAACAGTAAAAGAGTATCTAGTTTTTTATAAAAAATTGTATGATTCTAAGATTGATCTAGGACAGATTTTACAATCTATTCAATTGGAAGAAAAGAAGAATACGAAAATTGGGAAGCTTAGTTTTTCAGAGAAACGAAGAGTACACCTCGGCAATTTGCTGCTAAAACCGGCATCTCTTTATATATTAGAGGAACCTGATCAAAACACTGATTTGGAAACGAAAAGAGTTCTCAATCGTATCGTTCAGCAGCTTTTGAGCAAAGAAAAAGCTGTTGTGATGTTAACTGGGAATATGGAAAGTGCATTGGCTGTTACCGACAACGTATACCGTTTAGATGGTTCAGGTCTTTATAAGCTAGATGTAACTGCAGATGAAGCTGAAAAGGATGTAGAGACGGAGGTAGTGTTTCAACCTGTGAGGTTTGAAAAAATACCAACAAAAGTGAATGATAAAATTGTTTTATTTGATCCTCCTGAAATAGATTATATTGAGAGTGGAGAGGGTCAATCACAGCTTTTTATTAAAGGGGAAGTCTATCCAAGTATGTTCACGCTGAATGAGTTGGAGGAGCGCCTGCAGCCATTCGGCTTTTTCCGCTGTCATCGTTCCTATATTGTTAACTTGCAAAAGGTTAGGGAAGTTGTGACATGGACGAGAAATAGCTTTACACTTATATTGAATGACCCAAATAAATCCTCTGTTCCTCTTTCCAAAACAAAAATGGCGGAATTAAAAGGGATGCTTGGGTTAAAATAGTGCTCCATTCGCGGTGAATATGCGCCTCATGCTGGTTAATTTACTCCTTTCACTGACAATTTAATGCAACATAAAGATTCCTTCTATATGATGAAGTCAAATCACAAAATGCAATGCAGGAGGATGGCAATGGAAAATATAATCGAAGTGAAGTCATTGGCAAAACTGTTCGGTAATCAGCGTGCTCTAGAGGATGTTTCATTTGGAGTGAAAAAAGGAGAAGTATTTGGTTTTCTCGGACCGAGCGGATCAGGGAAGACGACAACAATCAAAATTTTAACTGCACAGCTGGCGCAAACAGACGGAGATGCACTTGTGTTCGGTAATCCAGCCGGACAATTAAAGAACCCGATGAATCGAAAGAAAATCGGGATTATAACGGACAACAGCGGTTTGTATGAACGCTTATCAATCTATGACAATTTAAAACTATATTGCGGGCTTTATGATGTTAGCCTATCAAGAATAGACGAAGTGCTCGAGATGGTTAATTTAAAGGCGGAAAGTAAAAAGGTAGTCTCAAAGCTTTCAAAAGGAATGCTGCAGAGAGTGACGCTCGCACGTGCATTTCTTCATAAACCGGAGCTGCTGTTCTTAGATGAACCTACTTCCGCTCTCGACCCTGTCAATTCCCGTCATATTTATCGCGGCTTACAGGAGCTGAGGGATAATGGCACAACGATCTTTCTAACAACTCACGATATGAATGAAGCCGAACTTTTATGTGATCGTGTAGCATTTCTCCATAATGGCTCCATTCAGCTAATTGGACCGCCGAAGGAGCTGCGCAAGAGCTATTCTGATCATACATTGACTGTTGAATTAACGGACGGTACAACAGAGGTTATTTCAAAAGGAGAAGACGGTGCGGAAGCTTTGTACCGATTCATGTCAGAAAATAGAGTAGTTTCAGTCAATACAAACGAACCAACCTTAGGTGACATATTTGTTGAGATAACAGGGAGGAAATTATCATGACATTTTCATTTAAAAGAACGTTAGCTATCTTTCAAAAGGATTATAAAGATATTTCGAAAAACATGTATGTTTCCTTTACTGCAATTATCCCGTTATTTATGGCACTTCTCTACGGTTCACAAGGGGAAATGACGATTGATATGCAATATATCATTATTAATATGACGTTATCTCTCGTTGCTGCGTTTATTCAATGTTCACTTATTGCTGAAGAAAAGGAAAAGAACACATTACGCGGGTTAATGCTCTCACCGGCCAGTACAGTAGAAATCCTGACTGGTAAGGGGATGCTGACATTCTTAGCGACGATTTTTATAATTGCCGTTTCCTGTCTTTTAATTGACTACAAGCCGAAAAATATCGCGGTCATCGCAGTAGCAATTGGTTTGTCTACTTTGTTTTACATCGGTTTAGGAACCTTCCTTGGTTTGATGACAAAATCAGTCATGGAAGCTTCGGTTATCATTATGCCCTTTTTCTTTCTGTTTACGTTCAGTTCTTATGCTTTATTACTAGTTGAAAAGTTTCCTATCTTAAAGGCTGTAGAGTATATGCCAAATTCGCAGCTTGTTGAACTGGCCGGGACAGTAGAATCCGGTGCAGGCTTTGCTGATGTATGGAGCCATCTATTAGTCATTAGCATTTGGACTGTGGCGATCTTTTTCCTTGCTTATCGTATTTTTAAGAAACGTATGATGGATTAAGATGTTTGAAAAAAGCATGGCAAGCCTCTAAAATGAGATTATAAAAAGGAGGTATCTTTGGAATGGATTTGCTTGATTGGTACAATAATGGCTTGACGAAAGAAGCTTATGTAAATGGAATGCAAGTGAACAAATCAGAAATGACGGGAATTTATGAAAAGTTCTCACTAAATGAAACACATAAAAGTCGCTTAGCTCCATTAAGAGATAAAGGTTTAAAAGTAATTGTCCTAACAGAAGACTGGTGTGGTGATGCCATGCTGAATAATCCGGTCCTACTTAGAATAGCTGAAGAAATTGGGATGGAGGTTCGGTTTGTCCTTCGTGATTCGAATTTAGAGCTGATGGATCAATATTTAACAAATGGTACATCTCGGGCGATTCCAATTTTTATTTTCTTAAGTAGCGATGGTGAGGAAATCGCAGTATGGGGTCCTCGTGCAGCTAAAATGCAGGAGCTCGTGATGGAAGAGAGAAGTAAATTGCCTTCGAAAGAAGATCCGTCTTTCTCTGAAAAACAGACTGCAATGTACAAAAAAATCACATCCGCTTATCAGGAAACTCCTGATTATTGGGATATAGTGGCAGAAAGTATTATTGAAAAATTAACAGCATAAGAAAAAAGCTGGCAGAATTTAATTCTGTCAGCTTTTTTCGTTTAATAATTGCTTAAACCTGAGTATTATTTTTGAAGCTTGAATACTTATTTGAATAAATATTAGTGGTTTTATACGTGAGAATTAAAACGTGGAATATTAATCTATGGAATATTATCTTACATATCAATGGACAGATCTATAAAGGATCTTAAAATATAAGAGAGAGATATTAGATCTTAATGTTTTTTTGAAAATAAATCTATTCTAATAAAAGGATTTTATACATGATTATGCATTTATATACATCGATGATGGAGTGTATATACAAATGAAAAATATGCATATTTAAATTTAGATATGACTATGTATTTTACATAGTCATAAAAAATTAATAGATAAATAGCTAAGGGGGAGCAAAATGAAAAAAGGTTTATTAACTTTTATGTTGGTTTTCGCATTTATGTTATTATTATCTGCTTGTGGTAGTAGTCAGGAAACAGCTAGTGGAGAAGGTAGTGAGTCAGGTAAAACAGAAGAAAAGAAAACATTACGAGTAGTAACAGATGCTGCATATGCACCATTTGAGTATCAGGATAAAGGAGAAATCGTTGGATTTGATATAGACTTTGTAGAAGCGGTAGCAAAGGAAGCTGGTTATGAGGTCGAAATAACAAATGTAGGTTGGGATCCACTATTTGTTGAGATAAAAGATCAAATTGCTGATTTTGGCGTTTCTGCTATTACGATCAATGATGATCGCAAAGAAACATATGACTTTTCCGTTCCCTATTTTCTTTCGACAAATAAAATCTTAGTTCCGGAAGGCAGTGATATAAGTTCCGCCGAGGATTTAAAGAATAAAGTGGTGGCTGTACAGGCTGGAACAACTGGTCAAGAAGCTGTTGAAGGAATCTTGGGAAAAAACAATAAGAATATGAAACAATTTGAAAATAATAACTTAGCGATAATGGAACTTACTAGCGGTGGAGCAGATGCAGTTGTGGCTGATAACACGGTAGTTGAAGAATATGTGAAAAATAATCCTGATCAAAAGCTCGTTGTTATAGAAGATAAGGATAGTTTTGAAGCTGAATATTATGGGCTTATGTTTCCAAAAGGTAGTGAATTAAAGGCTGATTTTGATGAAGCCATTAATAATGTTTTAGATAATGGAACTTATGGAGAGATCTATAATGATTGGTTCGGTTCAGATCCGGATGTAGAAAATTTAAAGGCACAGCAATAACAAAGTGATTTCTCAATGATGATGGAAAAAATCGTAAGAGTCGTCCTGCTGGCAACTATATAGATTGATTGTTTATGGTATTCACTTATTCGGTGTGAGGGCTTTTCTCTAAGAGCCATCCTCTTTTTTGTAAGATCAGAAAGTATAAATTTTGTACGTAGTTTTAGTGTCTAGCTCCAGGCGCCATCGGCTCTAGGGTCTAGGCAAATAGGAATAGAAGGTAAAGAGCACCTTCTATTCCTATTCAGCTTATGCTTGTCGCTGAATGCTTAGCGCCTTGCGCTTTTCTTAGTTTGGAGGGATAAAAATGGATTTTCGTTTTGATATTATTATAGAATATGGACCTTTTTTGTTAAAAGGGACATTGCTAACCATTGGTTTATCGTTGGCGGGAATTCTTTTAGGGACGATTCTTGGTCTTGGAATTGGATTAGGGAAAATGGTGAACAACCAATTGGTAGCGCTTCCTTTTAAGGCGTATATTACATTTTTCCGCGGGACACCGCTATTTGTACAAATTTTATTAGTTCATTTTGGGGTAGTACCATTTTTTACAGGTGAAACAAACGGAATTATCGCTGCCATAATTGCCCTCTCTTTAAATGCTGCTGCGTATATAGCCGAAATTTTTCGAGGTGGTATCCAATCAATTGATCGGGGACAAATGGAGGCGGCTCGTTCACTTGGGATGAATCATGTTCAAGCGATGACACATGTAGTTCTGCCGCAGGCATTTAAACGAATGATCCCCCCATTTGGGAATGAGTTTATCGTATTAATAAAAGAATCATCTCTCGCAGCCGTTGTTGCAGCACCAGAAATTATGTACTGGGGTCGTGCTATGTCATCCCAATACTATCGAGTGTGGGAGCCATATTTAACAGTAGCCGTCATTTACTTGATATTAACATTATCACTAAGCTTCTTACTGAATAAGCTTGAAAGAAGGTTGAAGACAGAATGATTATAGTAAAACAATTGAAAAAATCGTTTGGAGCTAACGAAGTGCTGAAGGATATCAATGTTATCATTAAGCAACAAGAAGTTGTAGTGGTTATCGGTCCATCCGGATCAGGTAAATCTACATTTTTACGTTGCCTTAATCTACTGGAACCTGTTTCAGGCGGACAAGTAATGATTGACGGAGTTGACTTAACAGATAAGAAGACGAACCTTAATAAGATTCGTGAAGAAGTTGGAATGGTTTTTCAGCAATTCAATCTCTTTCCTCATAAAACTGTATTAGAAAATATCACAATGGCACCAATTAAAGTGAAAAAAATGAAGGAAGAAACTGCAAAGGATATTGCTCTAATGCTTCTTAAAAAGGTAGGTCTATCTGAAAAAGCTAATGCTTATCCAAGTTCATTGTCAGGTGGGCAGAAGCAGCGTGTGGCGATCGCACGTGCTCTGGCCATGGAACCTAAAATTATGTTGTTCGATGAACCGACTTCAGCCTTAGACCCAGAAATGGTCGGAGAGGTGCTTGAGGTAATGAAGCAGCTTGCCGGAGAGGGAATGACAATGGTAGTCGTTACACATGAAATGGGCTTTGCAAAGGAAGTAGGAGATCGTGTTATCTTTATGGATGGTGGCTATATTGTGGAGGAAAATGTACCGGAGCAATTATTTGACCATCCACAGCATCAAAGAACAAAGGCTTTTTTAAGTAAGGTATTATGATGCTCGAAAATAATATACCTGGAATAGTGAAAAGGGAGACGCTTTTTGGTCTCCCTTTTATTCTTTATTAAAGGCTGTATGTAAAAAAGACATCAACATCAGCCATTCTTGGTGGCAGGGAGAAGGAGATTTGAGGTTATACTATGAATAATGTATGGAATTCAGACCATCTTAGTGTCTAATCAAGAGAGACATTTGTTCATTGTAAAAAGAAAACCCTTGATTATTTGAAGAAAACAGAGGATAATAGTGATTAAAATTTGACTGAAAATTTTAAATAGTAGGAGATGTGGAAATGAAAGTTGTAAAGTTCGGTGGTTCCTCTTTAGCTTCAGGTGAACAACTAAAAAAAGTATTGAATATCGTTGTGTCAGACCCAACTCGAAAAGTGGTTGTTGTATCTGCTCCGGGAAAGCGATATTCAGATGATATAAAGGTAACAGATTTACTTATCGAATGTGCGGAAAAACATTTAGCAAATGAAAATGCTGACGGAGTATTTGATACCATTATTGAAAGGTATGCAAGTATTGTAAAGGAATTATCGATTCCTTATGACATTATTGAAACCATTTCAAATGACTTAAAGACATTATTAGCAGGTGACAAAAGTAAGCCTGAAAGCTATCTTGATGCAGTTAAAGCCAGTGGGGAGGATAATAATGCAAAGTTAATTGCAGCCTTCTTCCAGCATAGCGGTCTTAATGCAGAGTATGTGAATCCAAAAGATGCAGGTTTACTTGTATCAGATGAGCCGGGAAATGCTCAGGTTCTACCTGAATCGTATGAAAATTTATATAAACTTCGTGAAAAAGAAGGAATTGTTGTTTTCCCAGGGTTCTTCGGTTACAACAAAAAAGGTGAAGTATTAACATTCTCAAGAAGCGGGTCAGATATTACAGGATCAATTTTAGCTAACGGTATCAAGGCTGACCTGTATGAAAACTTCACAGATGTTGATGCGGTATATTCAGTTAATCCAACGTTTGTTCAAAATCCTAAGGAGATTAGCGAACTAACATACCGTGAAATGCGTGAACTTTCATACGCCGGGTTTTCGGTTTTCCATGATGAAGCTTTAATCCCTGCATTTAGAGCAGGCATTCCTGTTAATGTGAAAAACACGAATAACCCTTCAGCACCAGGTACAAGAATCGTAAATGAAAGGTCAAATTCTAATGGACCTGTTATTGGGATTGCAAGTGATAAAGGCTTTTGCAGTATTTATGTAAGTAAATATTTAATGAACCGAGAGATTGGGTTTGGGCGCAGACTGTTACAAATTTTAGAGGATTACGGTTTAACATACGAGCATGTTCCATCCGGTATTGATGATGTAACAGTTATTTTACGACAAGATCAGATGGATGAAGCACTTGAAGCGAAAATAACAGATCGCATTATGACGGAACTGCATGCAGATGAAGTGATCATCGAACACAATCTTGTATTAATTATGGTTGTTGGTGAAGGGATGCGTCACAATGTTGGAACAACAGCTCGTGCAGCAAAAGCTCTTGCACATGCAGGGGTAAATATTGAAATGATTAATCAAGGCTCTTCAGAGGTTAGCATGATGTTCGGAGTAAAAGAGCCTCAAGAAAAGATTGCTGTTCAAGCGATATATAATGAATTCTTTGTTGCGGTACCAGTTTAAAAAGATTTATGGAGAAGGGATAGTCTATTAAGTACATATATACTGTGCTTTTGGAACTGTCCCTTTAATGATTTGCCTATTATTTATAGAGAAAGAAAGTTTGTGTATACTTACATTAATAGTTTATACATATATATTTGAGGTGAAGATGAAATGTCAAGATTATATTCAATTGGAGAGGTTTTAATTGATTTCATTCCGGCTCAAAAAGGAGTTGCACTAAAAGATGTAGTTTCGTTTGAGCGGGCTCCGGGTGGCGCACCTGCAAATGTTGCAGCAGCAGTTGCGAAAGCAGGTGGACAAGCGTCAATGATAACAAAGCTGGGTGAAGATGCGTTTGGTGATTTCTTAATTGATACGTTGAACAATGTGGGTGTCAACACAGAGCATGTTGTAAGAACGAAAAAAGCGAATACAGCTCTTGCCTTTGTATCACTCAAAGAAGATGGGGAGAGAGATTTTTCATTTTATCGTAACCCTTCAGCAGATCTTTTGCTATCTGAGGATGAGATAGAAGATAACTGGTTTCATGAAGGAGATATTCTTCACTTTTGTTCTGTTGACTTAGTCGAAAGTCCAATGAAACAGGCACATGTAAAGGCGATAAAATCGGCAAAGGAAAAGGGAGCTATCATTAGCTTTGACCCTAATGTACGACTGCCATTATGGGAAAGTGAAAAAGAGTGTCAAGCGACGATTAGAGAATTTCTTCCTCAAGCTCATTTAGTGAAGATATCTGATGAAGAGCTGGAGTTTGTTACAGGTATTAAGGATGAAAAAGAGGCAATACATTCATTATTTACTGGTGAAGTAAAAGCGGTCATTTTTACAAAAGGTCCAGAAGGGGCTACTCTTTATATAAAGGAAGAAAGTTTTGCATCAACAGGTTACAAGGTTTCTGTTCAGGATACAACTGGTGCTGGTGATGCATTTATTGGCGGATTCTTATATAAATTACTAGAAAAAAATGCAACAATTACTAATTTGGAATCACTTTTAAAACAAGAGCATGATGATATCTTATCCTACGCAAATGCAAGTGGTGCCCTTACAACAACAGGTAAAGGAGCAATCTCTGCTATTCCGACGAAACAAGAAATATATAAGTTCATTGAGAAGCAGAAGTGAAGTTATAATTTGTTATGTGGGACAGTCCAGATAAAATAGGACTGTCCTAAAGTCTATTCAATCGTATTCGTTGTATTTTTCATGGATTTCCCTTTAAATTTATTTTGCTTGTTTAATTTTAGATTTTGAGAACGTAACCGATTTGCCGGCATATTATTATTTGGTGCTGCTTGCTCATTCCAATCACCCATAGAGGTTCCTCCTTTTACTCTTCCATTTTTTTACCCCTCATGATTTTTTCAAATGCTGCCATCGAGGGATCCTGCTTAATCTCTTGATCAAAAGGGTTCTTTTCCTGTTTAAATTCAGGGTCAGCATTTAGGGTTATTCCTACCTGTGAACCAGCCGTTGATAAGGAATCATTAATAATGGATTCTTGTTTCCCATCTTGATGTGGAGTTACTTCTGAATGTTGATTCCTACTGTCCATATCATCACCTCAATATGTTAATAAGTACAATCTTATGTTTTCACTGAATGAAAGAACTATACGAACTATAAGAACTGCAAGTAAATTGTTGCGTAGTCTTTAGAATAATGTTACTATTTATAAGACTAATTTCTTGCTGTTATTAGTTAATATAATAAAGACTATACAATTCCCAATTAATACATATAAATAAATAAAACCTTTTACGGTAAATGGAAGAACCTATTCTTAAAATAGTCTGTCTTTCCATGGCCTAACTTCTATTTTTGAAGTTAGGCCTTTTTGTTTTTAATAGAAAATGCTCTACTTTTAGGGGGAACATGAATGAAAAATACAAATAGTTACTACCAGGAAGACCTCCTTCTCCTTAGTAGTACCTTAAGTAAGATATTAAAACGAAGGTTTGGAAAAGGACCTGAGATGTGCTATGTCACTTTACACTCA
Organism: Metabacillus schmidteae; assembly: GCF_903166545.1. NCBI lineage: Bacteria > Bacillati > Bacillota > Bacilli > Caryophanales > Bacillaceae > Metabacillus > Metabacillus schmidteae. The sequence continues at coordinate 761,008 of NZ_CAESCH010000001.1, forward strand.
AATAGATTAATAGTTTTTATACGAAAATATATCACTCCTTCTGAAGAAGTATTATTAAAGAAAGATTACATAAATTTGGCCTATAAATTCCGATCTGCAGTAATGGAGGAAGTTGTTGATGAATTCACTAAAGAGGTGGAAAAATCTCTGGGAATAAGACTTGATTCCTATTTTGAGGATTGGAACTTTAGCAGGAACACGGGAATGATGATCTTTGAAAATAGCCTTTCGAAGGATTGGGCAGCTACAGCCATACAACCTGCTTTAAAAGAAAAGCTTTTTGAAGGTCTAAATTTGATAAGTTATGAAATTTATAAGGCACCAACAAGTATGGAAGTCATTAAAATTAATCAAAACATATATGCTGTTGAAAGTCGAGGCACAATATTAAAGATGGAGAAAATCTTATATAAGAAAGGCTATCTAGAGATATTACAAGAACATTCAAATGATATTAAAAATGCTTATTTTCAACAAAAGGAAAAATTTGATTCAATCTTTGAAACAAAAGTCGAGGATTTATTTTTGTTTTGGGATTACAAAGATAACAGAAGTTATATCTTTTTCTATTTACATTAAAAAAACACATATTTACAATCACATCGATTTTCTATATCATTATGATAAAGGGAAAAGAAGCTATATCTTTTCTATAAAACGATTTATTTATAAAAAATAACTATAGCTTTTTGAAGACATTTAAATGATCTTGGTAGTAATGCTTTAGAATAGATAGCTAAACATAAGCCAAAATAGCAAAAAGACCGTTTTCTTTTTGCTATTTTGGCTTTTTATGTTTGGGGAATTAAATGGGGGTTCACTAAGGGTGGTGAAGCAATGGAACAAAGTTATGAATATTCACAGTCATTAAAGGTGTTAACTAAAATGACACCTGTTAAGTTAAGTGAAATTTGTGATCTACTAAAAGAAATAATTGAAATCTTTCAACATCATAATAGTAAGGAAGAAAAACACATCATTGAAATAAAAAATAATATTTCCGATCTGTATAATTTATTGGAGCAGAGCATGTTGTTATTAAATGATGTCATAATAGAAAAACAGCTATTAATAGATTTGGTCGTTTCAATTATCGAGTTTCTTTGCAATATAATGAAGGAGTTGGAAATACTACAAGGAAAGCTTGATTTCATTCCTATATCTCATCAACTTAAAATGAAGTATCGACTAGTCTATTTACATATGATCATAAAAGAAATAATAGCATAAATATAAAATATACTAAGACTGTATCATAAGGAAAAAAGGTGAGATGAATGAATCAAGAAATATTAAATTCAATTAGCAGCTTCACAAGTAAAGTCCTAAGAAAAAATTTTGGAAAAGGTCCAAAATTATGTCAATCCACCTTATGTGACCGGTATCTTGTTGTTTATATTAGAGGGTTCATATCACCTATGGAGGAAGTGCTCATTGGGCAAGGACATAGAAATCAGGTTGATAAAGCTAGAACAGTTATTATTAAACATGTCATTGAGGAATTAAAAGGAGTAGTAGAGATATCATTGGATCGAGATGTGGATGACTATTATCATGATTGGAATTTTCCAAACAATTCAGGAATGATCATGTTTGTACTAGATGAACCTGTTGGTATTGAGTGTAACCCGGAAGAGAAGGTAAATCTGAAGCAGTTGGAATCGGAAGTAGCCAGGATTAGTCTTCTAGTAGAAAAAGTTCCAAATCAAATACGGGTATATCCATTATCTAAATCGGTTTATTTAATTGAAAGAATGGGAATTTTAATCCCTATTGAGAAATCTCTTATCCAAAAGGGCTTTGCAGATGAATTGAGAATAACAAAGGATGAATTAGAGAAAAGCTACTTCCATCGAGATGGTAAATTCGAAGAAATTTTTAAAGTTAATGTTAGGGATATTTTTATTGATTGGAATTTTAAAGAGGATAAATCTTTTATGGCATTTATCTTAAATCATTAAGCTGATGGAGGTTTATTTATAAACAAAAGGATAGATAAGCCAGAATGAATTCTGGTTTATCTATCCCTTCGTTGCACTAACTTAAAGTTAGTCCAATATAATAATTTTAACTGTTTTTCGTCCCCATTGGAGTGCTTTTGAACTTGAAGGCATTAAAACATCTATTTTATGTCCAATAATAGCTCCACCTGTATCACCTGCAATGGCAACACCGTATCCTTCTACCCAAACCTTTGAGCCAAGAGGAATGACGCCCGGATCAACAGCGATAAGCTTCATATTTGGATTCTTTTTAATATTATAACCGAGATAAGTCAAATCACTTTTTGTATCTTCGTGACTATATGCAGTCGCTGATACATATAATTCTTTTCCGGATTTAGAAGAAGTGTCAGTGTCTTTTTTACTGTTACTTGTCTGGCTTTTAGCTTTGGAAGTTGAGGGTGGAGGAGCAACTGTTTGTTGTACCACAGCTTCTTCCTTTGCTTTTTTAGCTTTAGCCAATTCAACTGCTCTTGCTTTTGCAGCTTCTTCTTCCTTTTTAATCTGACTTTGTATCGTACTTATTTTAGATTGAATTGTTGATTTTTCTTTTTCTGCTAGAGTAATTTCCTTTGATAGTGATTGATATTTTCCTTGTAAGGCAACAAGTGCCTGATTTCTTTGTACGCGCTTTTGTTCAAGTTCTGCTCTTTTTGTTTCTAATTCAGCCTGTTGGGAAACGAGAAGTTGTTCCTGTTTATCAATTTCTTTTTTTTCTTCTTCAATTTGCTGAATATCTGCTTGTTGTTGTTCGACAATATTTTGATCAGCATCTAATATTGTTGCAACTGCTCCAACACGTTCAAAGAAGTTACCGATGCTTTCTGAATTAACAAGAGTATCAATAACGATTGATGTACGATCACTATGCTGAAGAGCGACTAAACGCTTCTCCATAATGTCTTCCCGAGCATATACCTTGTCCTGGAGAAGAACAATTTCTTCTTTCTTTTGTTCGATCAATTTTTGGATATCGGTTATTTTTGTTTCAACAGTGGCTAGGCTCTGTTCACTGCTTGAAATTTCCTGATCAAGAGCTTGTACATTTTGTTGAATGGTATTCACTTCTTCATTTACTGCTTGCTGTTCTTTTTCCTTTTGAAGAATGGTTTGTTGATTCTGCTCTAGCTGTTCATTCGCACGATTTAACGTGTCATTTGTTGATTCTGCTTTTGCCACATATGTAATAGGTAAGGATAATAGAAGTATTCCGATTGTGGCAATGGTTTGTTTCAAAGCTCGCATAAAGCAACCCCTTTCTCATCTATCTAGTTATAACACAGAAATATGTCTCGTAGGTTACAAATAGATTAAAAGTTCTGGTAATTTATGTAAGTAAAACTACTATTTTCAAATTTAAAAAGGACACTTTCCATATTTTATGGAAAGTGTCCTTTTTTGGAACTGTTTGTTAGTTTGCTTGTTGCCACTCAGTTAATTTATGATCTGTAGGTAGTAGAAATGCTAGTATTCCAAGTAATGGTAATAAAGCAACTCCGATCATGGTTGTAGTTAATCCGATCCAATCGATTAATGCACCAAGTGCAACTGAACCGATTGCTCCCATGCCGAAAGCTAAACCTACTGTTAAGCCTGACATTGTTCCAATCTTACCGGGCACCAGTTCTTGCGCATATACCACTGTAACTGAAAAGCTGGACATCAAAATGATTCCAATTAGTGCAAGAATAATAATTGATAAAGTTGATCCTACAAAGGGGAGTAGTATGGAAAGCGGGGCTGTTGCAAGCAAGGAAATAAGGATCACTGTACGTTTTCCAAAACGATCAGCTAACGGCCCCCCAAGAAACGTTCCGACAGCACCCATCAGTAAAAAAGTAAAAATATAAATTTGGGAACTGGCAATCGTCAATTCGTATTTATTTATCGCAAAGAACGCATAAAAATTGGATATAGCACTGACATACCATGAACGGGCAAAAATCAAAAAGATAATAATAATTAATGCATTTCTGATTGACTTTGATAATCCTTTTTTACCGGTATTCTTATTTACTTTTGTTTTTTTCATAGCTTCAATCACTTTTAATTTACGAGAATACCAGTTTGCAATATAAAATAAAAATCCAACTGCCAGAGCAGCAACAACAGTAAACCAAATCGCTCCAAATTGACCGAGAGGAACAAGTATTAACGCTGTAATTAATGGAGCAAGTGCCTGCCCGCTATTTCCGCCAACTTGGTAAATCGATTGAGCTAATCCTCTTCGATTCCCTGCAGCCAAATAGGCAACCCGAGAGCCTTCCGGATGGAATATCGCAGATCCTAACCCAATAAAAATAACGGATAAAAGAATCGTTAAGAATGATGGAGCAAAGGCTAAGCCCAACACGCCCAACATGCTGCTTGTTAATCCGATTGGCAAGGCATAAGGCATCGGCTTTTTATCAGTGTAGAGACCAACGACAGGTTGCATGACAGATGAGACCATATTCAAGGCAAAAGCAATGAGTCCAAGTTGTGTAAACGTAAGTCCCATTGATTCTTCCAGAATTGGAAACATAGCAGGGATAACTGACTGAATACTGTCATTTAAAAGATGACAGAGACCAATAATGAATAGAATGTTGTAAACAGTACCTGTTTCTTGTTGATAGGAAGCAGGTTTTTTTTGAATGGATGCGGTTGACATGGATTTTTTCTCCCTTTTGTAAAATTGTTTCGATGTGCGAAATAGATCTAATATTCATATTATTGTCATCAGTTGGAAAAAATTCAAGTGAAAAAATATATAGTTTCGGGAAAAAGGTGAAATACATGTATTTAGCTTTCTGTTCTTAATTTGCAAATTTTATCAACTATGACTTTAATAAAAGAAGATAACAGGATATAGATAGGAAATGAATATAGGTTTGACCAACTTAATGGAAAGTAAATCCCCATATATATAGCTGCCGGTTCGAAAACAAAAGCGAATATGGCTGCTAAACAGACAGCAGCAATAAGAAATGAAGACCATTTTACAAAGTATTGATAAAGGAGCATAAAGAAAATGGAAATCATTAAATCAATGCATATGATCCTCGGGCCCCATGGTAATACCATTTTTGGATATTCCCAAAGTTGCAGCTCTCCTCCGAGAGTATCAAGAAGGCTGGCGATGTTAAAGGTAATTAGTCCATATAAAAGAATAGGGAAGATCCTGCTGTGGTCGAGTAGTCGAAGCCAGACGAGCAAAAGGATGAAAAGAAATATGAGTATAAACCACCACTGAAGGCTAAAAACAATTTCGTTTTTCCAGTAATACCACCGTAATGTAGAAATTTTCTCTTGAGCTTTCATAATATCTTGCATGGAAGGATTCATCATAAACCTCATTAAAATAAAATGGATTTTTATTGTTCTAATTTTTATTATTGATGATTATCATCTTCCTTATGAATTTTTTAATACTTAAACAAATTAAAACATAAAATTGATGATGCATTCCACTCGGCATTTGTCATAATTATTGATAAACTACTTTTATAGCTCTTCTCAAGGTGATAGTAAAAATCACCTTAGTAATTGAGTACATAGCGTCAATTTTGAAAGCCCTTTCGTTAACTATGGAAACCTGGAGGATAGATACAGTATGATAAAATTACGGTCAATTCTAAAACCATATCGAATATCTATCATCATTGCATTAACATTGATGCTGATAGAACTCACTGTCGAACTTCTACATCCATTATTAATGGCGAAAATTATTGATGAGGGAATTTTACAAGAGGATATGGGTGTGGTCATGGTTTGGGGTGGAATCATGATTGGGTTATCGCTTGTTGCTTTTGCCTCAGGGATGATTAACTCTTTCTATGCCGCACATGTTAGCCAGGGGTTTGGATTTGATTTGAGAAAACAGATTTTTGTGAGAGTACAATCCTTTACCTTTGAAAAATTAAGTAAGTTCCCCGCAGCTTCTCTTGTTACACGAATGACAAATGATATTACACAGCTTCAAAATACATTATTTATGGGTCTGCGAATTATGTTAAGAGCACCTCTACTTATTATTGGTTCTGTCATCATGTCATTTTTTGTGAATGTCAAAATCGCTATCATTTTTGCATTAATTATTCCACTTGTCATTGCCATACTTGTTTGGATTATGAAGAAAGGGAGTAAATTGTTTCATAACGTTCAATCAAAGTTAGATCAAGTAAATGATGTATTACGTGAAAATTTAATTGGTATGAGATTGATTAAGGCTTATGTTCGAAGAGATTACGAGATAGGTCGTTTTAAAGAAGCGTCAACATCATTAAAGGATAATACAGTTACTGCATTACGAATGATTGAAACATCGATGCCTGTTTTATTATTAATTATGAATGTTGGCATATTGTTCATCCTGTGGATAGGTCAAGCACAAGTTGCTGGAGGTGATGTTCAGGTAGGTGAAGTAGTTGCCATTGTCAATTATGGACTTAGAGTCACATCCGCCTTATCAATGTTTTCCTTCATTATTATGTTTTTATCAAGATCACGTGCATCTGCTTCAAGGATATTAGAAGTACTGGATATAGAGGAAGAAGTGAAGGATGAGGGTGATGTGTCAGGGATTTCTGGTGGGAAAATAACGTTTGAAAATGTGACGTTTTCTTATCCGGGAACCAATAAAACCGTGCTTAAAGATATTTCATTTACCGTCCAGGCAGGTGAAACAATAGCTGTTATGGGAGGAACCGGATCAGGAAAATCTACTCTTTTTCAGCTCATTCCAAGGCTTTATGAATTGAATTCAGGCAGGATTTATATAGATGATCATCCAATTAATGGGTTTGATATCGAATTTTTACGAAATCAAATTGGTCTTGTTCCACAGGAAGCCGTTCTTTTTTCCGGTGAAATAGAAAATAATATTGCTTGGGGAAATAACCTTGCAACAAATGCACAAATCATGGAAGCAGCGAAAGCAGCCCAAATACATGAAACAATAGAAAAGCTCCCGAAAAAATATAAAACAAAGATTGGGCAAAAAGGAGTTAACCTCTCCGGTGGGCAAAAGCAGCGTTTGTCAGTCGCGAGAGCATTAGTACGAAAACCGAAAGTTCTTCTATTGGATGATAGTACAAGTGCACTTGATGTGAAAACAGAAAGAAAACTATTAAATGCCCTGCAAAGCTACTCTTGTACGACAATGTTGATCACTCAAAAAATTAGTACAGCAAAACAAGCGGATAAAATTCTGTTAGTAGATGATGGGAAGTTAGTTGCAGAAGGTACTCATCAAGATCTATTGAAAAATTCACCACTCTATCAAAAAATCTCTCAATCACAGATGAAAGGAGAGATGATGAATGTTGAAGCAGCTAACTAGACCGTTCAAATATAAAAGGCTGGAGCTAGAAAATAATGTTACCGGCAAACGAAAGCAAACAGTTGGACTAAAAGAAGGATTTAGTACAATTATAAAACTCTGGAGATATTTATCTGAAAAGAAGGGACAGTTTCTTCTTGTGCTGTTCATGGTTCTGGTTAGTTCTGCCTTGGCCTTATTAGGTCCATATTTAATTGGGACAGCAATTGACGAATATATTGTATCAAAGGATACCGATGGTCTTGGTATTTTACTAGTATGGATGATTCTAGTTTTTGTCTTTCATTCACTTTCTTTATTTTTACAAAATTTTTGGATGATTGGAATATCTCAATTTACGGTGAATGAAATGAGGGCAGACTTATTTCAACATCTTCATCGCTTACCGATTTCTTTTTTTGATAAGAAACAGCACGGTGAATTGATGAGCAGGGTAACAAATGATATTGAAAATGTTAGTTCAACATTGAACAGCTCAGTTATTCAAATTTTCTCCAGTCTTCTAACTCTCGTAGGTACGGTCACAGTCATGGTACTGTTAAGTCCGATGCTTACAGCTATTACTTTATTCATTATTCCTTTGATGGTTTTGGGTATGAAATGGATAACGAAACGGACGGGGCGATTATTTAAATATCAGCAACAAAATGTAGGGGAACTAAATGGATATATTGAAGAAGTCATATCAGGCCAAAAAATGGTTAAGGCTTATTCACAGGAAGATCGGGTCATACAAGAATTTATTGTTAAAGGCGAGCAATTAAAAAATTCAGGTTTCTGGGCTCAAACCATTTCAGGGTTTATTCCAAAAGTCATGAATATGTTAAATAACCTAAGTTTCGCTGTTATTGCGGGCATTGGTGGTTTGTTTGCTTTAAATGGCATGATTACAATTGGAGTGATTGTCATATTTGCAGAATATGCAAGACAATTTACCCGTCCACTAAACGATCTTGCCAATCAATTTAATACATTGTTATCTGCTATTGCAGGAGCTGAAAGGGTTTTTGATATTTTAGAAGAGACACAAGAAAAGGATGATCAATCGAAGGATGATTCTTTAGATATTCAAGGTGAGGTCATTTTTGAAAATGTATCATTTTCCTATGAAGAGGGAGAAAATCAACAAACAATCAATCATGTTTTTCTTCATGCTTCACCTGGTGAAGTAATTGCCTTAGTGGGTCCAACAGGAGCTGGAAAAACAACGTTAATTAACCTTCTTACTCGTTTTTATGACCCCGATGATGGAAGGATAGTCGTTGATGGAATAAATATTGACGAAATTGGACGAAGTACATTACGTAGACAGATGGCATTTGTTTTACAAGATACATTTCTTTTTCAAGGAACAGTCATGGATAATATTCGTTATGGACGGTTGGATGCGACAGACGAAGAAATTATCGAAGCGGCAAAGCTGGCGAATGCAGATAAGTTTATTCAAAAGCTTCCAAATGGATATCATACACAAATCCAACATGAAGGCAATGGAATAAGTCATGGGCAGAAGCAATTATTAGCTATTGCAAGAGCAATGCTTGCCAATCCTAAGATTCTCTTGTTAGACGAAGCAACGAGCAGTATAGATACAATAACAGAATTGCGTATTCAAGAAGCTCTCTCCAGGTTAATGAAAGGAAGAACAACGTTTGTGATTGCACACCGTTTAAATACGATCCAAAATGCTGATCAAATTATTGTCTTAAAAGATGGAGAGATTATTGAAAAAGGAACACATGATGAATTACTAGAGAAACAAGGATTCTATTACGAATTACAGGCTCAACATCAAGCTGTTAATTAAGAAGATTATAGAGATATAGTCTTCTTTTTTGTACTTATAATTTGTCGAAAAATGTCTAATCGTAGATAAATCCTCATAATCGGAGCTAAACTCTAAAAAGAAATCGAAGCTAAAATGCTGGTAATCAAAGCTAAACCTCGAAAAATCGCAGATAAACATTCTGCGGTTCGACATAGGGGCACGGTGGTCCCCAGTATTAGTGATAATAATATAACATAGTAGAAACAGTATCACTATTTCAAGGCACATCACTAATAGTTTAGTTTTTGCTAAGAGCATTCATGTTCATGTCCTTCATTGTGAGCATTCCTTGCACAATCTATTATTGTCATAAAAGCAAATCAGCAAAGATTTCCGTAAAGAGTTTATACAATCAATACAATGAAAGACTTCACCGCGTTAAAAAACACATGTACATCAGTTATCATGACTGATTATTCCATAAAGTTTCAGCGGGTAAATTAAACATTTGTTTTATTTTTTAGAACAGCTAATTTATTTTTTTACAATAAAATTAAATTGTGAGATCCCCTGACATTTGTATTGTTTTCTCTGGACAATTTGATTATAATCTCCTTAGAAAGAAAATTCTGTATTTTCAAAAAGGGGGTTGTGCTTTTGGAGGAATTTGTTACAGCGTTGAATGGGGTATTATGGAGTACACCAGTTATTTATATTTTACTGGGTGTAGGTTTGTTGTTTTCGATTTTAACTCGCTTCCTGCAAGTAAGGCATATTAAGGAAATGGTAACGCTTATGTTCCAGGGGAAGAGCTCTGAAGCTGGGGTTTCTTCATTCCAAGCATTAGCGATGGCGCTTTCCGGACGTGTGGGTACAGGGAACATCGCCGGGGTTGCTACGGCAATTGCATTTGGTGGGCCTGGAGCTGTATTTTGGATGTGGGCAATTGCGTTTATAGGTGCTTCAAGTGCATTCATTGAGTCAACTCTTGCACAAATTTATAAGGTTAAACAAGACGGGCAATATCGCGGTGGTCCAGCCTACTTTATTGAAAAGGGTATTGGGTGGAAATGGTTTGCTGTTCTCTTTGCATTTGCAGCATTAATTGCGATGGCTATTTTAATGCCTGGGGTTCAAGCTAATTCCATTGCTGTAGGTATGGAAAATGCATTTGGGATTCCAAAAGCAGCAACTGGTTTAGTCGTTATTTTATTATTAGCAATTATTATTTTCGGTGGGGTTAAACGTATTGCTACAACAGCACAGCTTATTGTGCCGTTCATGGCATTAGGGTATATAGCTTTATCACTTGTTATCATTTTAATGAATATTACAGAGTTACCTGCAGTTATTTCTCTTATTTTCCGCAGTGCATTTGCTTTAGATTCCGCTTTTGGCGGTTTAATCGGTATGGCAATTTCCTGGGGAGTAAAGCGTGGAATTTACTCTAACGAGGCAGGTCAAGGTACCGGTCCTCATATGGCGGCAGCAGCGGAAGTTTCACACCCTGCTAAGCAAGGTTTAGTTCAAGCTTTCTCTGTATATATTGATACATTATTTGTTTGTTCGGCAACAGCATTTATGATTCTTTTCACAGGTTTATATAATACACAGGCACCTGATGGTACATTTATTGTGAATAATTTAGAAGGTGTTGAAGCTGGTCCGGGATATACACAAGCAGCGATTGATAATGTACTTCCAGGTTTTGGAGCTGGATTTGTAGCCATTGCATTATTCTTCTTTGCATTTACAACAATTATGGCGTATTACTATATTGCTGAAACAAATATTGCTTACCTGCTTCGTGGAAAAAACAATAAAATTCCTATGTTGATTCTTAAGTTTATCTTATTAGCTGCAACATTCTATGGCGCTGTTAAAACTGCAAGCTTAGCTTGGGCTTTAGGGGATGTTGGATTAGGAATTATGGTGTGGCTAAATGTTATTGCAATCTTAATTTTAGCTAAGCCGGCTTTACTGGCACTAAAAGATTACGAGCGCCAGAAGAAGGAAGGGAAGGACCCTGTCTTTGATCCAAGAGCATTAGGAATTAAAAATGCAGACTATTGGGAAACTGAATACAAAGGCGATAAAGATCAAGCTTCATGACAAAATTAAAGAAGGGGTTGACCATCAGGGTTAACCCTTTTTCTGTGTGTAAAAATATTAAAAGTGTACAACATATAAAGTGACCATAATGAATGTAATAAGGAGGATGAATGATGTCCAAGCAAGGGAAACAGAACGCAGAGCAAACGAGTCAGCAATTAGCAAAGCAGAAAGCAAAAAATGATGTTGAGTTTGGGTCTGATGTACAAGTAGGGAATAGTCAGCACCAAAGTCAGAAGAAAAGCGGCAAACAAGTTAATAAGAAATAATTAAGTAAAAAAAGGACAGCCCTCACATTTTGGGGAGCTGTCCTTAATGATTACTGAATCTGATTTTTTGCATCTTCTGGTACATATTCAGTTGGGATAGATCCGTACCATACATTTCCGTCAGTTAATGTAAGTTTCACATAGTACACATTTTCTTCAGAGTACTCTGAGAAATGATAAATGATTGTAGAAAGTGTTTCTTTTTCTGTTATTGTCACATGTTTCTGACCACGTTCATAAATTACTTCTGGCATATAAATATCCTCTTGGGGATTGGTTGGAACATATGTCACTTCTGCATTCGTAATATCGGTCTCATCTATACGCGTATTTTCTAAATAACCATGGTCCTCTAACCATTTTGTAGTAGAAGTAAAGGATTTCTTCCAATTTACTGAATAACCTTCATACATATGAGGTGTATCACTATTGTCTTGTTTGTATCCTATTTCAATGTAAGCCCATGGAGCAGTTGTTCCAACAATGTCTTCCAACGATTGTGAAAGAATGTCCGCCTCAATTGCTTTCCTAAAATCAGAAATTTCTTTTTCATCTGTAATTGTTACCGGATTATACTGATGACTTGGTCCATAAGGGACAATCTGTATATTAATAACATCTTCCCTCTGAATCTGTGAAAACTCAGGTAAATTGACTTTATAGTCCTTTGCTTCTAATACTGGTTTAAGCTTTTCCTGAAGGGCATCTACAGGAATTAAATATTCACGTTTTAATTCTTTACCATTATTTAATTGGTAAACAAATACTGCCGAATGCTTTTGTATTTGAGCATCTTTTTGTTCCTCAACAAAATCTCTTTGTTGAATTATTTCCTCATGAAGATTACGTATATCTTGTATATAAAGCTTGGAATCAGAATATGGATTCACATTGTTATTCGTTAATTCTTGAAGGTGGTAGGACTCACCGAAGTAAACCTTTTCGATCTGATCCATTCTAGGAAGCTTTGTTTCATAATTGAATAGATCTGTTTTAATACTAAAAAGGATGGCTATAAACACAACGCTATAGATAGCAATACCTGTGAAGAAACGAAGATTAAGAATACGCCATGTTTTTTGCAGAATCATTTCTGCTGCCGTGTATCCAATTAAGGCTCCGGTAATATAGCCGAATATGATCCAACTCCAGTTCAATGATCCTGATGCTGAAAAATAAGATCCACCTAGAATCATTGCACAAAAGGTGACACCATACTTAAAGATTGGCTTCATAAATGAGAATGCAAGGACTTCTGTTGCTCTTTCAAGTTGTCTATAACGATAGAAGATTAATCCTAATACCAATGAAAGAATGGTTATGCCTATATAGATAATTAATTCCAGCATTGTGTATGGATCACTTTCTCCCCAGTTTTCAATAAAGCGTACAAAAGGGGATAAATACATTAACTTATCTTCAATAAAAATAGGTGTAAAACCAAAAAGCAAATAAGAAAGATTATATGAAACAAGTGCAACCATGCCAAGTGGCAAAAATAAAAATACATATGTCAGGATTGCTTGTGCTGTTGTCATTCCGGTTATAAAGCCAACAGCTACAGGAAAGGCAAACATCATGCATGTTAATAAGATACTTAAACCTGTCCAGGTTAATAAATCAGAGATCGTTAGGATGCCAGCAAAACCATCAATAGAATTTGTGACGAAAAATGTAATAATGGCAGTTAGGATGATTGGAACAATTAATAATAATAGACCGCTAATAATATGGCTAACGTATAAGGTTTCTCTCCTTATTGGCAAGCTGTGGATCATATCAACAGAAGATTCACTTTGGATATAGCGGAAAAGTAATAGTGCAGCTGCAACCGGGATTGAAAAATAGAGAAATACTTGAATCTCGGTATTGATTTTTAGATACGTATCGTAATCTGCAAATATAATAAATTCTTGTGAAGCGAGCTGTAGAAGCCCTAAAGGAACAGTGAATACTAATCCGAGAAAGTAGACGATACTTATCCAGCCATGCTGTCTAAAATCTTGTTTAATCACTGCGCGTTTAAAGAAGGACTTTTTCGATTTCATAGCCTACATCCTCCATTTCATAAATAAATATTTCTTCCAATGTTAATGGTAATAAATCATAGATGAGAACAGTGGATGATTGGATAATTTTGTTGATTTTCTCTTCATTGCCTCGAACGATTAATAGAGAAACACTTCCACGTTTTTCATGATGTAAAATCGTTAATTGATTTAATATATGCTCTTCATGGGTTGGATCGGCTAAGGCTAATTGTATTTTGTGAGTATCAGATTTTATATCATCAATTTCCTTTTCAATGATGATTTTGCCATTATGCATGATGCCGACATGATCGCATAAATCTTCAATTTCCCGTAAATTATGAGATGAAATGATGACAGTTAGTTCTCTCTCGGCTACATCTTGAAACAGTAAGTTTTTTACTTTCTGTCTCATAACCGGATCCAGGCCGTCGATAGGCTCATCAAGGATAAGAACATCAGGCATTGCAGATAATGCCAGCCAAAATGCGACTTGTCGCTTCATTCCTTTTGACAGTCGGTGAACTTTCCGACTTAAATCAATATTAAAGGCAGATTTTAGGTGCTCAAACCGTTCTTTATTCCAATCTGGATAATATTCTTCATATTGTGCAGCCATCTGTGCAACAGTTGCTTGAGGAAAGAAATAAAGAACATCAGGGATAAAAACTGTTTTTTCTTTTACAGCTAAATTTTCATAAGCAGGTCGTTCGTTTATCTCGATCGTCCCTTTATCAGGCCGATTAATGCCTGCGATCATCTTTAAGAGTGAGGTTTTACCTGCACCGTTTGATCCGAGTAAGCCGTAAATTGAGCCTTTTTTTACTTGGAGTGTTAGATCATTTACAGCTAATTGTTTGTTGTACGTTTTGCTTATGGATTGCACTCTAATCATCGCTCTTTCCTCCCTTTGTTTGTTGATGTGCTTCATCAAATAAGACATATAGATCCTCTTTTGTTAAACCTAAATAAATTGCTTCTGCGATAAGTTTTTGGATGTCTATTTTAAGGTCTAGTAACTTTTGATCGTTTGTCATTAGTTCAATTGCCGCAACAAAATTTCCTTTCCCTTTAATGGAATACAGATATCCTTGATTTTCAAGTTCCCGATAAGCTCTTTGAATGGTGTTTGGGTTAACTGTTAATTGACTCGATAGCACCCTAACCGAGGGTAATTGTTCATCCGGCTTAAGGATGCGGTGAATAATAAGCTCCTTAATCTTGTCGACTAACTGCTCGTATATAGGTTTTCGGCTTCTTACATCAAGCTGGAACATTTGCAACCCCCTTTGTCTTAACTGTATTAATAATGTTAGTACAGTTAATATAGTATATGTTTGTTGGGAGGAATGCAATCATAAATTGAGAAAAATTTACCAATTGAATATCTATTTTGCGCACAATGACCAAACAGCCGCTTCCACTTTTCTAATTACAAACTACCTGTTATTCTATACAGAGATAAAACTGTGAAGGACTGGATAATATGAGTATATTGCAGGTAGAAAATTTATATAAAACATATGGTGAGAAGGTTTTATTTGATCATATTTCTTTTACAATTGCAGAAAAACAACGAATTGGTTTAATCGGTGTTAATGGTACTGGCAAATCTACATTATTAAGGGTGATTGCGGGGCTTGAGTCAGCTGATTCGGGAGATATTACTCATTCAAATTCAATTCGCATTGAGTATCTGCCACAGCAGCCTGAACTAACAGAAGGCTTGTCAATCCTCGAACAAATTTATTTTGGAGATGCGCCAATCATGCAGGTTATGAGAGAGTACGAACTTGCGTTAAGTGAGTTGGAGAAGGATCCGGAAAATGAAACGAAGCTAAAGCATCTTATGAATATGCAGCAAAAGATGGATCAGCATGATGCCTGGGAGGCTAATACTGTTGCTAAAACGGTTTTGACAAAATTAGGGATTACAGATTTTCAAAAGCCTGTCACATATTTATCAGGTGGACAGAAGAAACGTGTAGCGATCGCAAAAGCACTTATACAGCCAGCTGACATTTTGATTTTAGATGAACCGACAAACCATCTTGATAATGAAACGATAGAATGGCTGGAAGGTTTTTTAGCTCAATACAAGGGTTCGATTGTGCTAATAACACATGATAGGTATTTTTTAAACCGGGTAACAAACCAAATCTTTGAATTAGATCAAGGTCAGCTTTACACGTACTCAGGAAATTATGAAGTATTTTTAGAAAAGAAGGCGGAAAGAGAACTGAATGCCGAACAAGCTGAAGAAAAAAGACAAAACTTATTAAGACGTGAACTAGCTTGGCTTCGAAGAGGAGCAAAAGCTAGAACAACAAAGCAAAAGGCACGTATCGGCAGAGTTGAAGAGTTACAGGAACAAAAAGGACCTGCAGCAAAGCAGGATTTAGACTTTGCCATTGGTTCAACCCGCTTAGGGAAAAAGGTGCTGGAACTTGAGCATATTTC
Organism: Metabacillus schmidteae; assembly: GCF_903166545.1. Taxonomy (NCBI): domain Bacteria; kingdom Bacillati; phylum Bacillota; class Bacilli; order Caryophanales; family Bacillaceae; genus Metabacillus; species Metabacillus schmidteae. The sequence continues at coordinate 776,976 of NZ_CAESCH010000001.1, forward strand.
AAAATCATATGATGGCAGGGAATTAATTAATGACTTCAACTACTTGGTAAACCAGGGTGAAAGACTTGGAATCATAGGTCCTAATGGAACAGGAAAGTCCACACTTTTAAACATAATGGCAGGACGAATTAAACCGGATGAGGGAACAGTGGATGTTGGGACAACGGTTAAAATTGGTTTTTATACACAGGAACAGGAAGAAATGGATGAAAATCTCCGCGTTGTGGAGTACATTAAAGAAACAGCAGAGGTTGTTTATACGGTTGATAATCAGGTTATCACGGCTGAACAAATGCTGGAACGATTTCTTTTTCCACGATCAGCTCAGTGGACGTACATTCGCAAGCTTTCTGGTGGTGAAAGAAGAAGGCTATACTTATTAAAGGTGTTAATGGAAGAACCGAATGTTCTTTTCCTGGATGAGCCGACAAATGATTTAGACACACAAACATTAAGTGTATTAGAGGATTATTTAGATCAGTTTCCAGGGGTTGTGTTAACTGTATCGCATGATCGCTATTTTCTAGACCGAGTTGTGGATCACTTAATAGCATTTGAAAATGGTGGAAATATCGCAAGGTTCCAAGGAAGCTATTCAGAATATATGGAAGAGAAAAAGCTTCAAGATATGATGAAGGAAAAAGAGACCCAATCCTCAGAGAAAACGGTGTATAAAAAAGAAAAGAAAAAGCGCCTTTCTTATAAAGAGCAACAGGAATGGGAACAAATTGAAGACAAAATTGCTACTCTGGAAGAACGGAATGCGCAGCTTGAACAGGAAATCGCAGCTGCTGGAAGTGATATAGGAAAAGTAACAGAGTTATATAAGGAACAAGAGCAGGTTGAAAAGAAATTAGAAGAAACGATGGAACGATGGGAAGAATTATCACTTCTTGTTGAAGAAATTGAGCAGAATCAATAGGTAGTAGAGGGCCTAAGGCAATTATTGTAATTGTTTTAGGTTCTTTTTAGAATAATAAAGACGTCTTTTAACTAAATATAGCAATTATATAATAAAAATAGATTGAGCTAGATATAAACATTAGAATAGGAGTATTCCAATGATAACAAAGGATGAAATAAGACATAAAGTGTGGAAACAGCTCACAGACGAGAAGAATGGACGGTTCCCATTTCCGTTAGTGAACCGAATTCCTAACTTCAAAGGAGCAGAAATCGCAGCAGCACATATTGCTTCATTACCTACATATAAAGAAGCAAAGGTTGTAAAAGTAAACCCGGATGCTCCACAGCTTCCATTAAGAAAACAAATCCTTATTGATGGAAAAGTGTTACTTGTCCCGACTCCACGTTTGAAGGCGGGTTTTATTATGGTAAAACCGGAATGGGTGCCGCAAGGTGAGGAAAGAAAAGCCGCAAGCTTAAGTCATATAAAGTCTTATGGAAAGGAACTACCACTAACCGAAATTCCTCCGATCGATTTAATGGTCGTTGGATCTGTGGCAATCCATCCTGATGGAAGGAGACTTGGCAAAGGAGAGGGCTACGCAGACCGGGAGTATGCCATTGTACGAGAACTTGGAAATCCACCCATTCCGATTGTGACGTCCATTCATAGCACACAACTAGTCGATGAAGATATCCCAAGAGATACATATGATTTAACTGTTGATTGGATTGCAACAGAGAAAGGAATAACAAAGACGAATTCATCATACGAAAAGCCAAATGGGATAGAATGGGATCATGTTTCAGACGAAGAAATGGAAGAAATGCCAGTGTTAAAGCAACTCTGGGATCTTAAATATAAAAAATGAGCATGACAATTGTACGTAAAAAATATATGTAGAGGACAAAAGCAGAAAGATTATAAGAGGTGTCCGAATTGGTTACAAACACAGAACAACTAGAACGAGAGGCAATTGAATTTCTAGAAATCGTCTATCAAGAGCTTGGAAAACCAAATGCTGAGTTAGAAACGAGATTACAGGATGTAAAAATGCAGATTGCTGAAACAGGATATTATGACCACACCTTTGAAGAACTGGAGCATGGTGCTAAAATTGCTTGGCGAAATAGCAATAAATGCATCGGAAGACTATTTTGGAACTCCTTAACCGTTTTCGATGAACGAAAAGCAGAAAAGGAAGACGAAGTTTTGAAAGCATTACGGCATCATATCACTTTTGCTACAAACTCAGGCAAAATCAGACCGACGATTACAATCTTTAAGCCTTCACGTGGAAAGAAGGATTGTTTACGAATTTGGAACCATCAGCTAATTCGTTATGCAGGTTATGAAACGGAGCATGGAATAATTGGAGATCCAGCCTCTATTGATTTAACAAGAGAATGTGAAAAGCTAGGTTGGAGAGGGGAAGGCACCCATTTTGACATTTTACCATTAATCATTCAACGAAATGATCATAATCCAAAATTGTTTTCTCTAGAAAAAGAATATATTTTAGAAATACCTATTACTCATCCGGATATAGAAGGGTTTAATGATTTACATGTTAAATGGTATGGAGTTCCAATTATCTCCGATATGGTGTTGGAAATAGGAGGGATTTTGTACTCGGCTGCACCTTTTAATGGCTGGTATATGGAAACAGAAATTGGCGCAAGAAATCTAGCTGATACTTTTCGATATAATTTGTTACCTAAGGTAGCTTCGATCATGAATTTAGATAAAAGAACACATGCAACACTTTGGAAAGACAGAGCATTAGTAGAATTAAATGTAGCTGTTTTGCACTCATTTAAAACAGCAGGAGTTAGTATTGTTGATCATCATACAGCTGCACAACAATTCAAGCTGTTTGAACAAAATGAGCGAACAAGCAGTAGAGAGCTTACTGGTGATTGGACATGGTTAATCCCTCCTGTCTCACCGGCGACTACCCATATTTTTCATCAAAGCTATAAAAACAAGGTGGTAAAGCCAAATTATTTTTATCAAAAATGTCCATATTAAAAAGAGGCTGACCCAAAAGTCTAGATTTTAGACCTTGGGTTAGCCTTTTTTCATACTTTGATCTTTTAACTAAGACAAACGTGAAAACCGGGACGTTCCATTGCGCTCCAGACACTTGCTTTCCGCGGGGAGGAAGCTGAGCCTCCTCGCCTTCGGCTGTGGGGTCTCAGCCTTTCCTCACTTCCCGCAGGAGTCAAGTGTCTTACGCTCCATTCCACTATCGATCTAAAATTGTATTCATAGAAGCAACACTCCTACGGAAACAGTCTTTTTTAAGAATAATTAAACAACAAAAAAATCGTCCCATTTTGTATAATTAAGTTACCACACCAAATTATCCAAGAAAGGAACGATTTTTTATGAAATATGATCATATCTCTTTCGTTAATTATAACATGAATCAGTTAGTTCTTCCATTAGACCTTGAAATCCTCATCCCTCAAAATCATTTATCTACCATTGTTCATGAAGCTGTAGAAAAGCTAGACGATACTTTGTTGGTTCAACCCTACAAAGGTGGTGGACGCCCATCATATCATCCGAAAATGTTACTTAAAGTCATCATTTATGCGTATACACAAAAAGTTTACTCAGGAAGACAAATGGAAAAGTTACTAACAGAAAATATCTACTTTATGTGGTTAAGTGGTAGTCAAACTCCTGATTTTCGTACGATCAATCGGTTCCGATCCGAGCGAATGAGAGACATTATCTATCAAGTCTTCTTTTCAATTGTAGAGTTACTGCGTGAAAAAGGATTAGTAAAGCTAGAGAACTATTTTGTAGATGGGACTAAGATAGAAGCAAATGCTAACCAGTATACTTTTGTTTGGAGAAAAGCGACAGAGAAATACGAAAAAAGTTTAGATGACAAATATCGTCAACTTGCTTCACAAATTGAGCATATCCTTGAAGTAGAGGAAAAGTCCGCCCCTTCCATGGGGCTGGAAGAAAAATTGAAAGAAACACCGATTACTTCGGAACAGATTGAACAAAGCATAAAAAAGTTAGAAAATCATTTAGAAACAGAACCCAAAGATAAAGAGGCAAAAAAAGCTGTTCGATTATTAAAAAAGGATTATCTTCCTCGCAAACTGAAATATGAAGAACAAACCCACCTATTCAAGGGAAGAAACAGTTTCTCCAAAACGGATACTGATGCGACCTTTATGAGAATGAAGGAAGATCATATGCGAAATGGACAGTTAAAACCAGGATATAATGTACAAACAGGAACAGAAGGTCAGTTTATTACGGGCTTCTCACTTCATCAAAGAGCAGGTGATCCAGGTTGCTTAATCCCTCACCTCAAACACTTGGAAGAGCACGGAGTGAAACCAGAAAAAATAGTTGCCGATTCTGGTTATGGTAGTGAGGAAAACTATGATTTTCTCGAAAGAGAAAGACGAATTGCGTATATAAAATACAATACGTTTGATCAAGAACAAAAAAGAAGCTGGAAAAAGAAAATCGATCGAGTAGAAAATATGGAGTACGATGAGGAGCTAGATGAATTTATTTGCGCAAACAAGCAACGCCTTATATTCCAGTATGAAACCACAAGAACATCAGATAATGAATATGTTTCAATTAAAAGAAGGTATTCTTGTTTTGAATGTACCGGCTGCCCATTCCAAATAACTTGTGCGAAAGGGAAAGATCAAAAAACAATTACAATATCTCTAGAAAATCAAAGACAACGAAAAGAAATTCGTGAACGTCTTCAGAGTGAAAAAGGTCGAAAATTATATAGTCAACGAAAATGTGATGTGGAAAGTGTATTTGGACAGCTAAAACACAATCAACAGTTCAGACGCTTTTCAATGCGTGGTCTCCAAAAAAATACGATTGAATGGGGGCTTCTTTGCGTTGCACATAACTGTAAAAAAATGCATAAAGCGATAAAGGAAAATAAAGAAAGTGAGGAAAATAGATACCAATAAGGAGGGAGGAATACCCCTTTTTATAAAAAATCCCACTATTTGGTTCTTTTCAAAAACAAATAAGAAGAAGGTGCTCAAAAAGTCGTCATTTAACGACCTTTTGAGTCACCCTCTTCAATCATTTTACTTGGAATGTTTTTCAAGTAGATTAGCTAAAAAATGTTTTTTATAGCTTTCGAGTTTTCTCTCTTCATGACGGCGAACACCAAGCTTTTTCAGTTCGTTTACATACCATCCTTTGCTTCCGCAATGCATTGAAATCACCCTTTCAGCTTATTTTTAAGAAAAAACTTATCCATATCCCAAGCAATCAGGACAAAAATAGCCTCTATTCCAAAATTGGAACAGAAGCTATGTTAAGTTTTGTGGTGCCATTGTAACATCCATAAAAAGCTGTGAAAAGGGGTTGATTTTTAACGTACATATTAAAAACGCTCTATGGAGGGACTTGAGGAAGAAAAAATTTTCTTGAAAACTCACTTATTTTCTCTTTAACTCACTTCAACCTGCTTCACTTTTGCTTCTGCCTTTTGAAACATCACATTATATAAAAAACCGCTAAAGAAGGCGAATGCTCCTAAAATGATAAATGTAACTTGGTAACCAAACCATAATGACATTGGAATGGCAATTGGTGCAATCGTTCTGCCGATCGTATAACGCAGACTCGCGGCAGCGAAATATTGCCCTCTCATATGCTCCGGAGCAAGCTTTGACACAAATGTTTGCTGCATTCCGGCTGTCATGAGCTCTGCAAGAGTAAAGATCGCCATAGCAAAGATAAATAACCAAATAGACTCTGTAAAACCAAAAACAAGCATAGAAATTCCATAAACAATAGAAGAGAGGATAAATACATTTCTTTCTTTATATTTCGTCATCAACTTTGTGATGATAATAGTAAATAAGGCAACAAGGAATCCATTTTCAGATAAAATAACACCAAAAGCCTGCTCACCATTAAGGGTTAGTGACCAATTGCCAATTGAAAGCAACTCTTGTTGATAGATTATATCTGTAATGTAAACGGGTAGAATCATATCTAATTGCATAAAAGTAAGAGCAACAAGAACTCCTGCTATGATATAGAGCAAGAATGTTTTGTCACGAAAAATAATTTGATAATCTCGAACTTGTTTAACGATCGAGCTGTACCATTTCGCTGCTTGTTCATTTTCATCTGATTTGTAGGCGGGGGCAGTTTCTCTTGTTTGTTTTGCTAGTAAAAGAGAAAGGATGATACAGACAATCCCGGACAATACTAATACTTCAAAAGGATGATCAACATAGAATATAGCTCCTAAGATAGGACCAATGACAACAGCTATATTAATAGATGTATAGAAGACGGCAAAAACACTGCTTCGATGCTTTTCTTCCACAACATCAGCAACCATTGCCTGTGAGGCCGGCCAATAGAAGGCACCGAAAACACCTGCAAAAGTAAAACAGATAAAACCTAAAAGTGGTAATTGGAGCCAAGGAGAATTCGAGAAGGCAAAAAGAATGAATGATATTCCTTGACCAAACGATGCAAGGACCATCATTGTTTTTCTGCCAAAACGATCAGCGAAGTATCCACCCATTAAGTTTGCAAGAACAGAGAACACCTGCGATATAATAAGAATGAGACCAGCCTTTTCTTTACCAAACTCAGTGGCAAAATAAATAGTTAAAAACGGAAAGAACATCCAATAGGTGATGTTCATTAATGCTTCACCAAACAAACGAATTTTAAGGTTTGTATCCCAGTCTTTAATTCTCATTTTTGAAACCTCAATTCTTTATTTATACGTTCTCATCATACTCTTTAGGGACACGAAATACAACGAGTATTTAGTATTTTACAAAAATAATAAACAAGGAGTGAAAACATGGATCTTTTCTCAATTATTGCAGAGGATAAAATAAAAAAAGCGATTCAAGATGGTGAATTTGACAACCTTCCCGGTCAAGGAAAACCATTGAAATTAGATGATATGTCACATATTCCTGAAGAATTACGTGTAGCATACAAAGTACTGAAAAATTCAAATATGCTTGATGATGTTGAACAACTAAAAAAAGAAATCAGCACCATCGAAGACCTGCTTCTTGCCTGTGATGATTTAAAAGAGACTCAAGTTTTAGAACAGAAAAAACGGGAAAAGCAATTACGAGTGGAGACATTAATGAAAAAGAGAAATCCATTCAACTCATCGGCTTCATCATTTTATAAAAATAAGATTTTGGATCGGTTTAAATAAAGGCCTTGCGAGGATTTTATTACTTGTTTATAAAAGGTATTGTATTTAACAAAGTTCTATGGAAAAACAATGTTTAGGTTGATTGAAGCGGAAGGTGCGAGACTCCTGTGGGAGTAGCGGGACAGGTGAGATCCCGCAGGCGCTTGCGCCGAGGAAGCTCACCGCCCGCCCCACGGAAAGCGAGCATCCTGGAGCTGCAATCAACCTTGCACCATACTTATTACTTTAGCAGCAAAAAAGGTAGTAATTAGGAGACTTTCTTAGTTTGAAACAACTCCAACATTTAGGAAATCAGTGCTATTTTTCAAAAAAAAGGTAATAAATTTCCCAAAAGTCGTGCAAAATGGACAATACAACACAAACAGAGGAGGGCTAAGATGAAAAAAACCATTTCTGCTTTTATTCTTATTGGCCTTATTCTCATGTCAGGCTGCCAACAAACAACAGAAGAGCAACCTGAACGGGCAGAAGAGCCAAAAGAAACAAACCCGGAACAAGAAAAGAACGAAGACACTCAGGAAAAATCTGAGGAAGAACTTGAACAAGAAACGGCTGATAAAGTAATCTCCCTCATAAAAGCCAAAGATGTTGAAGAACTCACAAACTATGTTCATCAAGAAAAAGGTGTGTTGTTCTCTCCATACGCTCATATTGAAAAAGATGCAATCACGGTTAAGAAAGACGAAATAGCCAACACTTTTAAATCCCAGGACAAGCTGACATGGGGCACACGGGATGGAAGTGGAGAACCTATTGAGTTAACACCAATTGAATATTACAATGAGTTTATTTATGATGCTAATTACGCTGAAGCAGACGAAGTGGTACTTAATCCAACAGAACCAAGGGGAAATACAATTAAAAATATTGATGAAGTTTTCCCTGATACTCATGTGGTCGAATATTACGTCAAGGGAACAGAAGAAAATGGCAATATGGACTGGAAAGCATTAAACCTTGTCTTTGAAAAAGATCAAACAGGTGAATGGAAGCTTGTTGCCGTCGTTCATGATCAATGGACAATTTAATAAACTCCCGAGGACCTTCACTAAGTGTGAGGGTCTTTTTGATTGTCTAACTTATAATTAGTTCTCACACCTTCTAGGCTTTTTAATAAAATATTAAAAAGCCTAGAAGGGAAGAGAAGTTGATGTGGCATTTGATCTTATGGATTGTGTTTGGTTCTTTGTTGCTACTTTCAATTGGTATTGGTCTGATAAGCCGGCTGCTTCTTTCGCCAAAAAAGGTACCTTATGAAAAAACATATAAGCTTGGCATCCAAAAAGGGGAAATAGATGATCGCTTGTTTCAAGAGAAGAAAAAAGAAGAGCTTTTTATTCCATCTTATTATGGTTATAAGCTCCATGGCATGCTGTTTCCAGTGGAAAATAGCAGGAAAGTAATGATTATTGCCCATGGTATAAAATGGTCATTATTTGGGAGTTTTAAATATGTAGAAATGTTCCAAAAAAGGGGCTATAGTGTTCTGTTGTGTGATCATAGATTCCATGGATTAAGCGGAGGGAAATACACCTCATTTGGTTATTATGAAAAAGACGACTTAAAAGCATGGATCGATTACATTTTCTCAAGAATGGGCGAAGGTGTTATTATCGGGTTGTTAGGTGAATCACTAGGAGCGGCCTCAGCTTTGGAGGCAAGCAAACGTGATCATCGTGTGAAGTTTTGTATTGCGGACTGTGCCTTCAGTGACTTTTCAACACTGTTACGTATAAGGCTGAAACTGGACTTCAAGCTACGGTTATTTCCGATTATTGATTTAGTCAGCCTCATTATTAAGCTTAGACATGGCTGGAGCTTTCCTGAAATCTCTCCTATAAAAGGCTTGGAAAAAACCAAAACACCTATATTGTTTATACACGGAAAAGAGGATCGTTTTATTCCTTTGCAAATGACTGTAGATATGTTTAAACGAAAAAGGGAAAATAAAAAGCTATACCTAGTACCACGTGCCGGTCATGCAGAAGCATTTAATGTTGATCCAAAAGGGTATGAAAAGAGGGTTATTGATTTTATTAAAGAAATAGAAGGTGTAAAAGCCAACTTATGTTAATAAAGGGTTCCGTTTTCGGGTGCATTCCTACTAAATGATACAAGAATTGACGTATGAATTGGCATACGTCTTTTTCCTTATTTATCAACGTTTAGTGCAATTTTATTGAGGGATCAAGAGGGTCTGCCTAATCGGTTGGGGAGATAAGGTAATTAGACGGAGAAAATCCCCTTATTTAATTAATTATTATTAAAAAAGCATAAATAGACGGAGAGATTCCGCCTATTAACTCGAAAAATGCAAAATAGGGAGATATTGCTTTGCTTAATCGGAAAACCTCCCCTTATTTACCCCTAAACAAGTTCCATTCTGCATCTAACCGGAAAATCTCCGCTTATTTTCCTTTTGCTGGTTACTAGATTCAGGACAAGACATTATAAGTTGGCTTAAAATTATTTGCCTAACCCAAGTTCCATTCCTCATGTAGCTTCGGTACATCTGAGATGAGCTGCTGGGTATATGGATGCTGTGGATTTATTAGAACCTGGTCAGCATTGCCCTGCTCAACAATTTTTCCTTTTTCCATAATGTAAAGAGTGTCACTTACATAATAGGCTAATCCTACATCATGTGTAATAAAAATAATCGTCATATCATTTTCATCTCTTAGCTTTAGTAACATATCTAAAATGGTAGAGCGGGAGCATGCATCAACCATCGATGTTGGCTCATCAGCCAGCAGTACCTTTGGGTGAAGCAGAAAAATTCTCGCAATCATCAGTCGTTGCATTTGTCCGCCGGAAAGTTCAAACGGATATTTATTATACAATTCCTCAAACTTAAGATTGACGAATGTACAGGCCTCTTTCATCTTTTCGAAACGTTCTTCTTTTGAGAGCTTTAGTCCTTGCAAATCTATACAGTCGTTTAATAACTTTTCAACCTTGTGAAATAAGTTAAAGGATGAAAAAGGATCTTGGAAAATAGCTTGGATATCTTGCCAATAGGCTTTTCGATCACGATGACTTTTTAGTTTGCGGGGCTGACCTTTATAGGTGATTTCTCCACTTGTTTCTTTTAATAAACCCATAACAATTTTAGCAAGTGTGGTTTTTCCGCTCCCACTTTCACCAACTATTGAAATAATTTCACCGCGGTGGAAGGCAAAATTGACAGAATCAACGGCGGTATTTTTGTTTTTACCATACCCGAAGACTTTGGTAATATTATTACCGCTAATTAATATCTCCTGTTCAGGCTTCATTTGCGTACCACTCCTTTAATGTTTCACTGTCAATTCGACAACGATACAAACGGTCACCTACATGCTGGGTAGTGACTTTGCTGCTCTTACATTCATCGGTCGTGTAGGAGCATCTGTCTGCAAATCGGCAGCCTTGTATTTTCTTTTTTAAGTTCGGTGGTGCACCTGGAATGGCTGCTAATTTATGTTCTTTCATTCCGGACTCAGGCACAATGATGGAGCCCATCAGCTTTTTTGTATATGGATGAATCGGATTGAAGATGACGTCTTCAGCCTTTCCGCGTTCGACAATTTCTCCTGCATACATGACCATGATCTCATCTGTGACATGATAAAGTAATGGTAGTTCGTGTGTGATAAAGACTAATGATCGGATGAACTTTTTATCTAATAAATCTTTTAATAGCTTGATCACGACTTTTTGTGACGTAACATCAAGGGCAGAGGTTGGTTCATCTGCAATGAGAACCTTAGGGTTTAAAATTGTGGAGATCGCAATAACCGTTCTTTGTTTCATACCACCGGATAATTCATTGGGATACGAATTTAACACTTTAGAAGATAAATTTAATGTCTCAAATCGTTCAGCAGCCATTTCATAAACCTGTTTTTTTGATAATTCCGGGCGATGCTCTTTCATAATATCTTCGATGAATTGAATGACTTTAATTGTTGGATTTAGTGCATTCATTGCTGCTTGGGGAATATATGCGATTTCCCTGCCTAATACCTGCTTTCTAAGCTTCTCTTTTTCCAGCTTCATAATATCAACATCATTGATGGAAATGGATCCGCTTCCAAAATGGAGTGGAGGAAAATAAAATCCCATTAAACTTAGAGCTAATGTTGACTTTCCACAGCCTGATTCACCGGCAATTCCGATCGTTTTTCCATCCTCAAGATGAAAATCAACGCCATCCACAGCAAAGACTTTCTCTTTTAATCTCGTTTTATAGTAGGTTTTTAGATCTTTTACTTCTAAAATATTTTTACTCATTTATCTTAGCTCCTTATCTTAGGATTGAAGATTTCATCCATACCTGTGTTCATCAAATAAAGGGAGAATGTGATAATCGCAATGGAAATCGCTGCTGGTATAAACGCCCACCATGCACCCGAAACAGGAGCTTCAAATGTTAAAGCCCAGTTCATAATAATTCCAAGGGATATCGTATTATAAGGTCCTAAACCAAGCATGGAAATGGAGGCTTCTGATAGAATTCCTGATGCTGTTTGCAGCACAAATGCCATTACAACATAAGACATAATATAGGGAAGAATCTCAAAAGTAATAATTCTTGGTGTACTGTGACCTGATATTTTAGCGATATTTACATGGTCTCTGTTTCGTAGGGAAGAGGTTTGTGCCCTTACCGCACGAGCTGTCCACGGCCAGCTTGTAATCCCGATCACAATTGCGGTAATTAATGTACTCCTTGAGTCAATGCTTACCGAAATTAAGATTAAAACGATAAAAGAAGGGATAACAATGAAAATATTTGTTACCGCTGTCAAAATATCATCAACAATCCCACCGATGTAGCCTGCTGACAATCCGATAATTAAACCTATGACGGTTGCACTTAAGCCGGCAACTAAACCTACAAAAATGGAGGTTTTAATACCGTGAACAAGCTCCAAAAATAGGTCTCTACCAAAGTTATCTGAGCCTAATAGCAATTCAGCACTTGGAGGTTGAAACGCTAATGCCACCATTTCTGTCGGATCGCTAGTATTAATTAATGGATAAATCGTGACAAAAGCAAGCATCAAAAGAAAGGTAATGGCACCAATGAGAAATTTAGGGGAGCGAATTAATATTTGAAAAGAACTATTCATATTATTCTTCCTCCATTTGTGTCGCTTTAATTCTTGGATCAACTAAGCCGTAGATGATTTCAATTGTAAAGTTCGCTAAAAGAACAGAAATGGCAATTAAGAGAGTTGCACCTGAGATAAGCGGGTAATCCAGTTGGCGAATGGCTGTAAATAGCCATGTTCCAATGCCGGGATAACTAAAGACAATTTCTGTGATTAAAGATCCGCCGATCATTGTACCAATTGATAAAGCTAGACCTGTAATTTGGGGAAGCATCGCGTTTTTAAATACATATCTAGCAATCGTTGAATCTTTTATTCCTAATAATTTACTATATAGCACATAATCTGTGTTTAATTCATAGATTGACATCTCCCTCATTCCGATAGCTTGACCACCAATTGTGACTAAAACAATTGATAGGAAGGGGAGGAAGTGATGACTTATCACAGATCCGATAAATTCAAAACTTAAGTTTGGCGTCATTTGATAATTATATCCACCAGATGTAGGGAACCAATTAAGAGTTAAGCCAAAGATGTACAGCATAATGATTGCTAAGATAAAAAATGGAATCGAGTTAATAAATAAGAAGGTTGGGAAAAGTACTTTATCGAATACACCTTTTTTATAAGCGGCAATAGCTCCAAGTGCATTACCGATAATCCAGCCAACCAGAATGGCAGGCAGCTGTAATGCTAAAGTCCAAGGTACAGCTGATGCAAGAATGGAAGTAACTGGTGTTGGATAAAGACCAAATGATGTTCCTAAATCCCCCTTCATCAGATTCCCTAAATAAATAAAAAATTGCTGCCATAATGGCTTATCAATTCCGAACTCTTCAGCAAATGTATCATACACTTTTTTTATCGAATCACTGTCTGTCATTCCTTGTGTCATTTGGCCTGCGATCACACTAACCGGGTTACCATCGATGAGTCTTGGTAATAGAAAGTTTAATGCTACGGCAATAAATAAGGTCACTAAATACCAGAGGGACTTTTTAAAGAAAAATTTCCGATACGCGTTCATATATGTTCTACACCCCCATTAAAAATGTTTTATTTGAAGAAGAAAGGGGGAAATCCCCCAATTCTCCTTCTTATACAGGAACTATTTATTCTTAATTTGATAAAGATCCTTAATACCCGCTCCGTCTATTGAAATTTGCGGAGGAATATTGCTTCCATCCCCATCGGTAGCAAAACCTTCCCACACTGATTCGTTCACTGTATGGAATACCCAAGGTCTGTACATGAGTGGAATAGTTGGAACGTCTTCTAAATAAATCTTAGTTAGCTCTGTGTACATTTCTTTTAGTTTGGCTTCATCTGTAACAGTCGGAATTTCTTTAATTAATTCATCTGCTCTTTCGTTTTTATATCTTCCCCAGTTCCAAAACGCCATCTCACCGATTGGAGCAACACCTTCAGAGTACATAATTGTTCTTGCTCTGTTCCAAGGTTGACTTGGGCTTACAGCACCGGCAGGGGTATCCATGATAATATCAAACTTTCCTGTTTGTCGGTTATTCGTCCATACAGGTGCTTCAGGGAAGTTGGTTCTAATTTCAATACCGATCGCTTTAGCGTTTTGGGCGACGATTTCCAGAGATGCATTCCAATCTGACCAACCATATGGAGCTTCAATTTCCCAAGGTCCAAGTCTAACTCCATCAAGGACACGTATGCCGTCAGCACCTTTTTTTGCTCCGATACTGTCAAGCAATTCATTAGCAGCATCAACGTCTGTTGTCCATTGAAGTGATTTGATCGCTTCTTGATCAACGAATTTTGACTCAGAAGGAGTATCTAACGTAATCGATGGCTTCATTTCACCGGAATAACCACTCATCGCTAATTCGGAAATCTTATCATAATCAATTGCCATAGCTATCGCTCTTCTAACATCAGGATTATCAAGACCTTCTTTCGTTGTATTAAAGAAGATCGATGGCATTGATCCTGGTAAATAGTAAGGTTTATCTTTTAAGTATGTTTTAATCGGAGTTCCGTCTTCCCACATCTTCCATACTTGAGGGATAAATTGCTGTGATACATCTACTTCACCTTTGCTAAACGCAAGTGAACCAGCAGCATTATCTTTATAGATAACATGGCTTACATATTTAGGTGCCGGCAGTCCTCCGAATAACTCCTGACCCCAATAGTTATCATCTCTTATTAACGTGATTTTTTGGTTGTCAAATGTATGCATTTTATAAGGACCTGTTCCAACTGGCTCAGGATTTACTTCCTCACGAATAGCAGCTATATCATTGTTATGTGTTTTTTCAATCGCTTCCCACACATGCTTTGGCATCATAGGGACTAACTGCAGACTATCTAAGACAGTGAGTCGATTAGGATTGTCTTGCTTTAAGCGAATGTTGACGGCATTCTCACCGTCAGCTTCAACACTTTCAATCGCTTCCCAGAAGTTACTCCAGGAAATAGGATATTTGTTTCCAAGCTCGTACGAATACACGACATCTTCAGCGGTAAAAGCTTCTCCGTCATTCCATTTTGCATCAGGATTTAACTCAATATGAAGAGTCGTATCATCTGTCCATTCATAACTTGTACCAAGTAAAGGCTCCAGTGCACCATCTAGCATGTTAATCATAAACAAATTTTCATAAACGAGTGATCTTGAGTTTGCGTAAGCAACTGGGAATGATGGATTCCCACCTAACGGGCTAAATGTTGAAGGTGGACCCCACTGTAATCCATTAACATAAAGTGTTTCATTTCTTGGTGTTGATCCCTTGGAAGTATCTCCTTCTTCTGTTCCGGGTTTATCAGTTGTCGTATCGGTTGTAGAAGGTGGCTTAACCTCATTATTACTACAAGCCCCAAGCAAAGCAAAAACCATCAATAACCCAAAAATTAATCCTAAAACTCTCGTAAATCTCATGACTAGCTCCCCCCTCTTGCAATTGTTAGAAAGCGCTTTCAATGATAAATATATTAGAGATGTGGAAAACAAGAACTACTTTTTATAAAAAAGTTTATGAAGTGAATCTTTTTGAGGCTACTTCTTGTTGCTAATCAATACTACTTTTACACTAAGTAGTGGAAAGGGAGCATTTTGTAGCACTATGGGACGAATGTGGCTGCAAATTCCTTTTTATAGAGAAACAATTTAGTGAAAGTTAATTTCAAAAAGTTTAACCTCGGCTTGTCCGGGTATTGATGATGTATATAAAGGCTCATTCATTAAAGATTGTTGTTTTAAAAACTACTTAGGTTGATTGGAGCGGAAGGTGCGAGACTGCTGTGGGAGCAGCGTGACAGGTGAGATCCCGCAGGTGCTTGCACCGAGGAAGCTCACCGCACGCCCCACGGAAAGCGAGCAACCTGGAGCGGAAATCAACCATCACCACAATAGTTAAAGAGCAACAAGTTGAATCAGCCTACACAGAAATAAAGGAGGAATGAACAGCATGTCAAAAAAAATTGCTGTCGTGTTAACAAATTCTTTTGAGGATTCCGAGTATACCGAACCAGCTAAAGCATTTAAAGAAGCTGGTCATACTCTGACAACTATTGAGAAAGAAAAGGGAAAAACCGTAGAAGGAAAACAAGGAGAAGCAAAGGTAGAAATTGATGCAGGTATTGATGATGTGCAGCCAAATGAATTTGATGCATTATTTATACCAGGAGGTTTCTCCCCTGACATTTTACGAGCAGATGATCGGTTTGTGAATTTTGTAAAAGAGTTTATGACGGACGACAAACCGGTATTCGCAATTTGTCATGGTCCACAGCTGCTTATTACAGCTGAAACATTGGATGGACGGGACGCTACGGGCTATAAATCTATTCAGGTTGATTTGAAAAATGCTGGTGCGAACTTCCATGATAAAGAAGTTGTTGTATGTCAAAATCAATTAGTTACAAGTCGTACACCTGAGGATTTACCTGCTTTTACAAGAGAATCATTGAAGCTATTAGCTAATTAAACGTTTGTTTAAGGAAAGAACAAGGGCTGTCTCATTCAAGAGACAGCCTAAAAAGAATAAGCTATTTTTCAATTTCTTCGTCTGAAGGCAATGGATCAACACGATAGGAGTCTTCTGTATTTACGGCACTTTTTAATGCGAATAATACAAGTGCAATTGAGACGACGAGGAATCCACATATACTGAGTGTTCCTAACCACCAGGTTAACATAAAAATCCCCCTCCTTATTTACATTCATATGTAAGTTGGGGAGGGGTAAGAATCATTTATTATCCTTTACGGAGGTTGCCAAGCTCTTCAGCAATCGCCTGCATTTCATTTGGACTAAAAGAGTTTCGTTTCATTACATGTTCGTAAATATCTCTTAGCTCTTCATACATGTCTTCGTCAAAGTGAGAAGGTTTGATGGCTCCTAAATTTAAAACTCTTAGCTTTTCTTTAATTTGTTCAATCATAAACTCAACATTTTCAACCGATTTTTCAGTAAGGTTCATGCCTTTCATCCTTTCAAGCTAATTATTGTCTATTGTAACATGAAAAGATATTGAGCATTCAAAAACTTCATGATCTCCTTGAAACATATTATAATTTAGATACGAGAAAATATGGATAAACGTATAGGAGGATATCATGGTAAAAGTTTTATTTATATGCTTAGGAAATATCTGTCGTTCACCAATGGCTGAGGCAGTGATGAGAGATTTAGTAAAGAAAGAAGGCTTAGAGAACGTCATAACAATAGACTCTGCCGGCACAGGAAATTGGCATGTAGGGAAATCACCTCATGAAGAAACACGTCGTATTTTAGATCGTTATAACATATCTTATAAAGGTCAAAAAGCGAGGCAATTAACAGCAGAAGACTTATCTCAATATGACTATTTAATTGGCATGGATTCTGAAAATGTAGGGAATATTAGACGTCTAGCAGGATATAAAAAAACCGGTACAATCCAAAGGCTCCTTGACTACCTTGAAGACTCTCCCGTTGCTGATGTACCCGATCCTTATTACACAGGGAACTTTGATGAGGTTTATGAAATGGTTAGTAAAAGCTGTGTGAATTTGTTAAATGAGATCAAACAAGTACATAAACATTAAGTAGGGGGACATGTTTTATGACAAACAGCAATAAACTGGTAAGAGGAATGTTGGTGGGAGCTTTAGTAGGGGGAGTTATTTCATTACTTGACAAAAAAACTCGTGAGGATGTAATGACAACGAGCAGAGTTGTATCAACAAAAATTAAAGGGTATGTAGAAGATCCGGCACTCTTGACAAATGAAGTGAAAGAAACATTTGAAACTGTCAAAGGGTCGATTCAAGAGGTATCAGAGGATATTACATTTATAAACGAGAAAGTCAAGGAGTTAAAGGAAACAACTCCACAAGTGATGAGTTTAATTCAAGAAACAAAGGAGCGGTTCATTCCAAAACGAGATTGATCGTGAGGTGAATTGTTTGTTGAAAAAGGGATCGTTTTTAAAGGAGTTAGTTTCAAGGTTTTTAAGTGATGAAGTGCCAGGTTTATCGGCACAATTATCATACTTTTTCCTTTTATCACTATTTCCGTTCCTTATCTTTCTGATCACGCTACTAGGGTATCTTCCAATTTCACAAACCGAGGTACTTAATACAATAGATGAGTTTGCTCCAGGACAATCCATGCAGTTGATTAATACTACATTGGATGAAATTTTGAATAATCGAAATGGAGGACTGCTCTCTTTTGGTATAATTGCAACCCTATGGTCTGCATCGAATGGAATAAATGCCATTGTTCGTGCCTTCAATAAAGCATATGATGTAGAGGAGAGCCGTTCATTTATTGTTGCTAGAGGAATGGCAATCTTACTTACGGTTGGGATGGTATTTGTGATTATCGTGGCACTTTTACTACCTGTGTTTGGGAAGGAAATTGGGGTATTTATCTTTTCTAACTTCGGATTTTCAGAAGAATTTTTAACGGTATGGAATACGCTTAGATGGCTTGTGAGTGGTATCATCCTATTCATTGTGTTTACGGCTCTTTACTTTGTCGCACCCAATAAACGATTACATATAAAAGATGGACTACCTGGTGCATTTGCGGCAACACTTGGTTGGATGGTCGTATCGTTAGCATTTTCCTATTATGTAGGAAACTTTGCTAATTATAGTGCAACATACGGCAGCATTGGAGGAATTATTGTTTTAATGATTTGGTTCTACCTATCCGGAATGATCATTATTTTAGGCGGGGAATTAAATGCAATGTTATATAAAAGAAAAACAATCCGTTAATTTGTTACCAATTGTTTTCGTTCATAGCCAAAACTCATCACGGGAATAGTAAAGAGGAAGACAGATGTCTTTACTTTTTAAAAGGTGGGGATTGCGATGACAAAACACACAAAAAAAGGCGGAAGCCATAATAAACAAAACTCTAAACAAAAGCCGAAGCATAAAACAAGCGGCAGCGCTAACGGACAAAACGGCTACCATTAAAGATAAAAGCTGACTAGAATTCAAATTCTAGTCAGCTTTTTTTACTCTGCGTGCTCAATTAAATCATTGTAAATGCTGCTATAAATATGTTCAATATCAGCATCTGTCATATAAAGAAACGAGTTCTTATCAATGTCCTTCATTCTTTCGATAAATTCAATCATATTCTTACGCTCTTGTCTGTTCATCATTCCCATCTCCCTTTTTGTTATAATACAGTATATTATTGTTTGTATTATTATATAACAGATAAAGTGAGATGTTCAATTCATTTTTAGCCTAAATTAAAAAAAGGCTGACAAAGGTAACCTTATGTCAGCCAGAAATATTTTGAGAAGAGATATTACGTATGCTAGTAGGTTTTGAAAATGTCACTGCAACAAAGATGAAAAGAAGCATTATACTAATAATCAAAAAGTAACTAATATTACTAGTATATTCGATAAAAAGTCCGCCAAGATAAGGACCCGCTAGGCTTCCGATACTAAATGCAATTCCGCATAACAAATTCCCTGTTGGAAGTAAGTTTTTAGGCATAAGATCTGTCATATAGCTGATGCCCAACGAAAATGTTGAACCTACAACCATTCCGGAAATAAACAGGCAGATCGTCAGAGCAACCAGAGATTCTTCTAAAAAGCCAGCTACTGTAAAACTTATAAAACCAATTAAGAGAATAGACATTAAAACTGTTCGTCTGCCTAGTTTGTCACTAAGAATTCCAAGTGGCAGTTGAAAAATAATCGCTCCTATTGCAAAAGAGAATAAGAGGACGGAGATGTTTGATACCTCAAGGCCAATACGTAATCCGTATACAGGGAAGCTTCCATTAAGAGAAGATTCTAAAAATCCGTAGCCCAATGGTGGTAAAAAAGCAACCCACCCATATTTCAATGCATTTCTAAATCTTTTAAATGTCTCTTTCATCGAATTTACTTCGATTGTTTGTTCAGGAAAATCATTTTTCAATAAAAATACTAATAACCAGCCAATAAAACAAAGGACTGAAGAAATAATGAACGGAAGGGCTTTGTTTATTGTAACCAATGGTGCAAGAAGAGGCCCAACTGCAAACCCAACACCAAAGAAAAGACCGTAAAGAGAAATATTACGTCCACGTTTTTCTTCAGAGGAAAATGACGTAATCCATGTTTGTGAAGCAAAGTGTAAGGCATGGTCACCAATTCCGATTAGCAACCTTAGAAAAAACCAAAACCAAAAAGATTGCCATAAAGGAAACAGAGCAAGAGATAGCGCAACAATTAGTCCGCCTAGGATAATGATTGGTTTGTATCCAAAACGTTTTAAAGGGTACTCCATATAAGGAGAAACTAATAAAATGCCGATATAGAGTGCTGTTGCATTTAAGCCGTTTAGATCTGATGACAACCCTGTGTTTTCAAAAATGACTGCTATAAGTGGTAAAAGCATACCTTGGCTAAATCCAGATATGCCGACTATTGAAACTAAAATCCAAAATCTCAATTGGTGAGTATTCATCATGCAACCCTCAATTTCCGTATGAAGAATATAGTCAAATGCCAGTAATACTTTATACTGAAATAGGAAATTAAACAAGAGCTTTATGGAAAAACAGTTTTCATATACAATAACCTAAAAAGCCGAGGTGAATAATATGGAATTTCAAATGAAAAAAGAAGAAGGATTTACAACAACAACTGAGTTTGGTGAGCTTCATGTGGCAGGAAACGAACAGTACGGATATCGTCCATACCAGTTAATGGTTGCATCTATTGTGGTGTGTAGTGGAGGAGTATTAAGGAAGATTCTAAAGAAAAAGAGAATTGACATAGAAGATATGACGATAACAACAAATGTAGAAAGAAATGAAGCGAAAGCAAATAGAATTGAAAAGATACATATCCACTATAAAATCAAAGGGCAAAAATTAGATGAAAAGAAAATCCACCAATCGATTGTAGTTGCAGGTAAAAACTGTCCAATGGCCCAATCTGTTGTTGGGAGTATTGAAATAGAAGAGACTTTTGAATTAATCTAAGGTTTAATGGACAGTGCATGACTGTCCATTAACCCCCCTTTTAAAGTGATAGAGTTTCTGCTTCACTCATCGAATTTTTGAAAAGCTCACCAACTTAATGTGTAGATATAAAGAAGTTTTCATTCATAAAACAAGGGGTATGAAGGATATTAATTCCTTATTTGTGAAGAATACTGTAATAATACTCCGTAAATTGGATGAGGATTGGTGAAGTCATATGGTTAATCGTATTTTCACGATAATTGTTTTAATTGGAGTCCCGCTATCAATTGTTGGCAGTTTGATGCACTGGCCGTCTGTTCTCATGTTTGCTGTGTATTGCCTAACAATCATTGCCCTTGCCGGATTTATGGGCAGAGCAACAGAAAGCTTGGCGATTGTAGCTGGTCCAAGAATAGGAGGGTTACTAAATGCTACCTTTGGGAACGCTGTTGAGCTCATTATATCGGTTTTTGCCTTGAAGGCAGGACTTGTAGGTGTTGTACTTGCATCGTTAACAGGGTCAGTTGTAGGCAACTTACTTCTTGTTGCAGGCTTAAGTTTTTTTATTGGTGGATTAAAGTTTAAGCGTCAAGAATTTAATATTTATGACGCAAGACATAATTCAGGCTTATTAATATTTGCTGTCATTGTGGCATTTGTTATCCCGGAAGTTTTTACAATGGAAATGGATCCTGCAGGGACCATCTCTTTAAGCATAGGAATTTCAATAATCCTAATTATTCTTTATTTGGCAGCATTGTTCTTTAAATTAGTTACACATAGAGGAGTTTATCAGCATAAAACAGATGTGGTGGAAGAACATGAAGAGCCGGAGTGGAAAAAAGGAAAGGCAATCGCGATACTGTTACTCTCAACCGTAGCAGTTGCTTATGATTCAGAAAACTTAGTACATACATTTGAGACAGTTGGTGAAAGGTTTGGCTGGTCTGAATTATTTATCGGGGTTATTATTGTGGCAATTGTCGGTAATGCGGCAGAGCATGCGTCAGCTGTCATGATGGCATATAAAAACAAGATGAATATTGCAGTGGAAATCGCGGTCGGTTCTACCTTACAGGTAGCGATGTTTGTTGCCCCATTGCTGGTGCTAATTTCTCTTTTCTTTACCGAGAAAATGCCGCTTGTGTTTACATTACCTGAATTAATTTCAATGGCAACTGCAGTATTTTTAACCATAGCAATAACAAGTGATGGAGATACAAACTGGTTTGAAGGTTTAACCTTACTAGCCGCTTATATTATTATGGGCATCGGGTTTTATTTACTCCCAGGTTAAAAAAAGAGACTCTGTGTAAAAATACACAGAGTCTTATAATTTGTGTAGGACGAAACAGATAACTAGAGAAATTGGTAACGCTTGCAAAAAGAGTCAAGTTATAGTTATGACACTTTTCTTATGGTTTAATAATACTACATTTATGCTGCTTTGTAAATCTTCTGTTTATTTATTTTTAAATTTGTTTTAAAGTTAAGGTTGTCTTCATATTGTATACCTATCAGAAGGTTAAACTCTTATAAATGATAGTAATATGGAATAAAGGAATTTAGCGATGGGCTAAGTTATCAATAGCTTTGACTAGGAAAGGATCAGTATCATGAAAATTAGAATCATTTTTTATTTAATTGGTTTGTTTTTTATGGGACTTGGTGTTACGTTCACGATAAAAGCAAATTTAGGAGCAGGAGCATGGGATGCATTGAATGTAGGGCTTTCTAACAAAATTGGGTTAACAGTAGGAAGCTGGGTATTCGTTATCGGTATTATCTTGATGTTTATAAATGCCTTTATAACGAAGGGGAAACCGAAATTTTTAGCCATTATTACCATCCTTCTAATTGGCTTTTTCGTAGACTTTTGGATGTTGGTTGTATTCAAAAACATGTTTCTCGATGGAATGTTTGTACAAGTGATTTCATTGTTATTAGGCATCTTTTTTATAGCTCTTGGAGTCTCAATGTACTTGCAAACAAAGTTCCCCGCAAATCCTATTGATCAATTGATGATTTCCTTACATGAGAGATTTTCTCTTAACTTCATGCTTGCGAAAACAATAGGTGAAGTTGTTGCATTGATTTTGGCCATTATTTTTCAAGGTCCGATTGGGATTGGTACTATCATTATTACATTTTTAATTGGACCACTTATTCAACTGTTTACTAAACCTGTAGCTGCGCGTTATGACTTGTTAGTGAAAAGATAACCCTATCTACACTTATTACATAGCAACAAAGTGAAAAACACGCTTGAAATAACTTCCAAACGCCATACTAACTTTTTCTGGATAAACAGTAGAACACTTGAAAACAATAAGATTAAGCATGTTGAAGGGAGTAAAGAAAATGAAAAAAAGATTGCTCATTTCTTTCGTTTTGCTTTTATCATTTAGTTTTTCAAGTACTGTTTTAGCAGAAGGAAAACCTCAAAAGCCGAAAATTCCCGGCTCTGTTATGGAAATTTCAAAGGAAAATACGTATCCAAACCCAACACAAGACTTACCATACTTACAGCCAAGTGAGTTGACACAGCAGTTAATTGATACAGCTCAGGTTCCAATTGAAAACCCTGATTTAATCCGTATTTTAAACGAATCAACGATTTCGGATGCACCATTGGCTTTTGGATATCGGGCAACCATTTATTTGGGAGAATGGGCGTTAAATTATGAATCATCTGAAACAGCGACAAATTGGGAATACCAAAGAATAAATACGAATTACCAAGATAATCGTGGTGGAAAATCACAAACCCAAATGAGTTATCGTCAGGAAGCACAAAAGTCGGTTAAAGGCGGTTTAACAGCAAAAGTTCCTGAAGCAGAGCATGTTAAGAAAATGATGCTTCTTAAAGCAATGAAGAAAACAAATTTACCACTTGCATTTGAAACAATTATTGGAGCAGGGACGAAAAAGGATCAAGTTTACAATATTCCTCCTAAAAAACTGGGCTACCTCTATGCCTATGCACCAGCTATAAATGAAAAAGGAAAAGTTACGTATGGTGAAGTGTACCTGTTATTAAAGGGGAATAAGAGAAGTATTGTTGTAAAAAATATCACGTCACAAGGAATTGGGGCGTGGATTCCTCTGCAAGATCATGCTTCATTTGGCTTTGTTACATCTGATCGACCAAGATAAAAGCAAAAAAGAGCCTTCCAAGTCTAAAATGGACCCTATAAAATAGACAGTTTTAAAAAAGAGGCTTGTCCTTGAATTTTTTACTGACTCTGTTTTGCAGGGTCTTTTTTTTGTTATATTTTAATTATTCAAATAGGTGAGGGTGTAAAATGGGGAAAAACAAATTTTCAGAAGAACAACAAAAACAGCTACTGTCCAATCCTTTCATCGAAAAAGTAAGTGATTCAAGTATATCTTACACAAAAGAATTTAAAGAACGATTTTATCAGGAATACCAATCTGGAAAAGGGCCATCGGCTATTCTGCGTGATATGGAAATTGATCCTACTCTTTTAGGGAAAAGAAGAAAGGACAGTCTAGTTCAAAGAGTTAAAGATTATGCAGAACGAATAGATGGCTATCAAGACATGAGAGGTAAAAATTCTGGTCGTCATTCCATTAAGGAATTATCAGATACGGATCGAATAAAACGTTTGGAACATCAAATAAGGTACCTAAAACAAGAGAATGAATTTCTAAAAAAAACAGAATTTCTAGACAGACAGGCAGAATGGAAGGAAAACCAGAAGCAACGCCAGAAGAAAAATTCAGACTCATCGAAGAAATGACTCTGCGAGATAATAATGAGCTTAATATCAATTGGCTTTGTGAAATGGCAGGTGTGTCTAGAAGTGGTTATTACAACTGGCTTAAGTCCGCAGATAAACGCAGAAATAAAGATGAGCAGGATAAAAAGGATTTTGAATTAATTTTGGAAGCTTATCGATTTCGTGGATATGACAAAGGTAGACGCGGTATATATATGCGCCTTCTGCATATGGGCTTAAGGATGAATCAAAAGAAAATCAGCCGCCTAATGAAAAAGTTCAATTTGTTTTGTCCAATCAGAAAAGCAAACCCCTACAGAAGAATGGCTAAAGCATTGAAGACAGATACCATATCAGAAAATATAGTAAATCGGGAATTTGAAAAGCATGGTGCCGGGAAAATACTCCTTACAGATATAACATATCTTTATTACAATAATGGCTGTAAGGCTTATCTTTCCGTCATAAAGGATGCCTTCACGAAACAGGTGCTGGCATACGTTCCAAGTGAGTCACTTGAAGTCGATTTTGTATTAGAAACAATCAAAATCCTACTAGAAAACCACGGTGATAGCTTAGAAACTGATGCCATTGTCCATTCTGACCAAGGATGTCATTATACAAGCATCTCTTTCCGCCAACTGTTAAAAGATAAGGAACTTAGGCAATCCATGTCCCGACGTGGTAACTGCTGGGACAACGCACCGCAGGAATCATTTTTTGGGCATATGAAGGATGAAATCAATTTGATAAACTGTGGTAGTTATACAGATCTCCGTCAGGAGATTGATAACTACATAGATTATTATAATAATGACCGGTATCAATGGAAACTAGCAAAGCTCTCCCCTAACCAATATGCAGAATATCTGAAAACAGGTGAATATCCACTTAAAATATGACAGAATCATCGACATTGACGTCATTGTCCGATTCTTCATTCAAGCTATAATAGATTTCGTATAATTCTTTCTTCAAGCGCTGCCCGTATCGATTCCGTAGAACGGGTAACCACTCATCTTTGATTAGTGATTGAGGATTACTTTCGGGATCCATAATATCTTGAAAGTACACAGCATAGGATAAATCGTCAAAATCATACTTTAGGATCCATTTTAGTACGTAGAAAAGATAAGCCATGTCAGTAACAAAGGTAACAGGTTCCGACATCTGTACATAAAACCACTGCCATTTTGAGTCATCCAATTGTTTACAATACCTCTGAATGTAACAAGGAACACTTTCTCCCAGCATAAATACGCGAAAGCTATCAATTGACTTTATAAAACATCTATTCATAAATAATTTTAAGACACGGATAAAATTTAAGAACCAGTAACTTTCTAAAGGCAGAAGAGTTACTGGTTCTTTTGTCGTATCTCCTCCTTAACGGAAGAATACGATATTAATTCTCAAAATTTAAGGCCTTTTTTTCAAAGTGTCCTTGACATAGGGACCACTGCAGTCTTTAATTGGAAAGCTCTTTTTCATGTTGATTTACAAGAACACGTTCTTCTGCAAGATTTATCTTTGCATCAAATAAAGTTTTGGCAATTATTCTCCGTACTCCCTTTGCTGTACTCCAGTATAATTGATCATCGACCAGACCAATAATTGTATACTCATAGCCGCGAAATTGGCCGTTTAAGGATGTAATACCGAATAATTGAAAAGGCTCAATGATCTCATTTTGATGATCTCTTTTTAAGCAGGACTCAAATTCCTGATTGATTTTTTCACAGGCTTGCTCAAGAACCTTCCAAACAGTATCAGGATCCTCGCGATAGCTAATGACTACGCGTTCAATGACACGCATTCTGTCAATGTTATAGTTATGAATTTGTTTTATTTCTCCATTGCTCATCGTTAGAAGCTTTCCGCTCCATTCACGAATTTTTAATGATCTTAGACCAATTTCTTCAACAGTTCCATGGAACGTGTTATTTATCGTGATGAAATCACCTTGATGAAGCTGTTTTTCATAGATGATAAACATTCCGGCAAGAATGTCTTTAATGAGACTTTGAGCACCGAAGCCGATAATAATTCCAGCTACACCGGCTCCTGCCAAGATGGATCCGAAATTTTCGACGAATTGAGAAACGAGATACAAGATAAAGCTGATTGTGGCTGTATATTTAGTTAGAGAACGGATTAAACTTTCAATTGTTTTTTCTTTTCGCTCTTCGATGAAATTCGTTTTCTTAAAAAACTTGCCAACGATAAAATTGATCAATGCAACACTTAAGAATAAAACGACTGCAACTAGTAAAATGTCAAATACTCTTAATTCCGTAAATGCTCTTAATTGATCCATATTGTCACCTTAAATGTTTGATTTTCGTTTCGTAAAGTCTACATCACGATAATAACTATTCTTCACAAGTACATTCGGTCCTAGACATTGAACAGCAGGACAATGACAGTTAAGCGATTTAGCTATGTTTGAATCCATCCACTTCGAATAGGCGGACTGAAGAGTGTTTTCCGCTATATTTCCAAGAGCGGGTGTATCACCAAAATCTGTGACGATAATATCTCCATTAAATATATTCACATTCAACCGTGAGCGGCCGTCAGGGTCATTTCGCACAGTGACATTTTTCGTTTCTCTCAGCCGTTGAATAAGTTCAATATCTTCCGTGTTTTCACTACATGCATAGAAGGGTAATGTACCAAATAGCATCCATGTATCTTTATCTCTAATATCTAACAAATGATGAATAGCCTCGCGCATTTCAGGAAGAGACAAAGTTTCCAAGGTGCTTGCAAAATCGCTCGGATACATTGGATGGATTTCATGACGCTGACAATGCATCTCTTGGACTATTTGCTTGTGAATCTTTTCGATATATGGAAGGGTACGTTTATTAAGCATTGTTTCTGCTGAAACGATCACCCCAGCACTAACAAGAGCACGGCTGTTTTCAATCATTCGCTCAAACAGAGCTGCCCGTTGTTCATAAGTTGGTTTGCGATCCATAACTGCAAAGCCAACCTCAACAAACTCATCAACTGTGCCCCAGTTATGTGAGATATGTAGAACATCTAAATAAGGAATAATCTTTTCATAACGTTTCAAATCAAGTGTCAAATTTGAATTTATTTGTGTACGAACCCCACGTTCGTGGGCATACTTTAAAAGAGGAACAACATAGTTTTCAACTGATTTCAAAGACAGCATCGGCTCTCCACCTGTAATACTCAAGGAACGAAGAGTCGGGACCTCGTCTAATCGCTTTAATAAAAGATCTAACGGAAGAGCCTTTGGATCCTTTGGTTGTAGTGTATAGCCAACAGCACAATGTTCACAACGCATATTACAAAGTGTTGTTGTGGTAAATTCTATGTTTGTTAATGTCATTTGCCCATACTGCTTTATATCTAAATAAGCTTCCCACGGATCATATGACGTTGTAATTGGGTTAGACGGTTTTAGTGCATTCATTAGTTTATGCTCCTTTTTAAAGGTAGAAATAACATGCTATAAGCAAATAGCATACCTTTCATTTTAACATGAACAAGAAATTTACACATCATGTGATACTTGTCAAACAATTTAATATAGTCTACGATACATTTATCTGAAAGGGGCGAGTTTATGGGTAACGCAGTACATGATAAGGATTCCCAATTATCTTATTTAAAAAATCGGTTAAATATGTTTTTAGAAGTATTGGACTCAATGGATCCGGAATCGACAGATGTAGATGACATCGATCGATTAATTCAAATGCTTGATGATCTTGAATTTAAACAAAATCAATTTAAAAAGGATTGGGATGAGTAAGCTGACACACGGGGTGTCGGCTTTTTATTCGTTTAGAAAATTATAAAATTCTTTTCTAGCTGCTGACCAAGGCGCTTGCGCTTTTGATTAACTTGAAAACGTTTTTAATGTGTCCTTTTCAATGAATAATCTTCCGAGTATAATAAAAATTGTGAGAAATGACTGAAAGTTTTTGAGAGTAATAGAATGGACCTGAGCACTTTTTATGCAGCTGGTTTGAAGGTGCTTGCGTATTTCAAAATGATGGAATGTACGTATACGTATGGGGGGAAATCGAGATGGAAAACTTTTATGAAAGTATGTACCAATTAGTTGTAGAAACTTCGACCAATTTACCAAAAGACGTAAGAAGAGCAATTGCTCAAGCAAAGCTAAAGGAAAGTGCCGGGACACGTTCTGCGATGTCATTGGCAACTATTGCAAATAATATAAAAATGGCAGATGACAATATTTCTCCGATTTGCCAGGACACAGGTTTACCAACTTTTAAAATAAAGGTGCCTGTTGGTGCAAACCAAATTGAAATGACAAAAGACATTAAACGAGCGATTGAACAGGCGACAAAGGATGGAAAACTTCGTCCTAACTCGGTTGATTCGATCACAGGCGGTAATAGCGGTGATAACCTTGGGGAAGGTACACCTGTTATTAAATTTGAACAATGGGAAAAAGATTATATTGATGCCCGCCTCATTTTAAAAGGTGGCGGCTGTGAAAATAAAAATATCCAATACAGCCTTCCGTGTGAACTTGAAGGCTTAGGAAAAGCAGGTCGTGACTTAGATGGTATTCGTAAATGTATTATGCACTCCGTCTACCAAGCACAAGGACAAGGCTGTAGTGCAGGATTCATTGGAGTCGGTATTGGCGGCGATCGCACAAGCGGATACGAGCTTGCTAAGAATCAACTTTTCAGACGTGTAGATGATGTGAATGAGCACGAAGAGCTGCGCCAACTGGAAGACTACGTAATGGAACATGCAAACGAACTAGGAATTGGAACAATGGGATTTGGCGGAGAAACAACACTACTTGGATGTAAAGTGGGTGTCATAAACCGTATTCCAGCAAGCTTCTTCGTATCTGTTGCTTATAATTGCTGGGCATATCGCCGTTTAGGTGTATACATCAATCCTGAAAGTGGTTCAATTAATGAGTGGCTATACCAAGATGGTGATGACATCGATTTTTCACAAGATGAAGTAGCTGCAACTGAAGAACAAGCTTCAGAATCAAGAGAAGTCGTTCTTGAAGCACCGATTACAGAAGAAAAAATTAGAGACCTAAAGGTTGGAGATGTGGTTCGTATAAACGGAATGATGTACACAGGTCGTGATGCGATCCATAAGTATCTCTCAGAAAATGACTCTCCAGTTGATTTAAATGGACAAATTATTTATCACTGTGGACCTGTTATGCTAAAAGACGAAGAGGGCAACTATCATGTCAAAGCAGCAGGCCCGACAACAAGTATTCGTGAAGAGCCATATCAAGGCGATATCATGAAACGTTTTGGCATTCGCGCTGTCATCGGAAAAGGTGGTATGGGTCCAAAAACGTTAAAAGCATTAGAAGAGCATGGCGGAGTTTATTTGAACGCAATTGGTGGAGCTGCACAATATTATGCAGATTGCATTAAATCTGTTGAAGGTGTTGATCTGATGCAATTTGGTATCCCGGAAGCAATGTGGCACTTAAAAGTTGAAGGCTTTACAGCTGTTGTCACAATGGATTCACACGGAAACAGTCTGCATGCTGATATCGATAAAAGTTCACTGGAAAAACTGGCGAATTTCAAAGAACCAGTCTTTAAATAAACGTTTAAATAGAAGGAAGACCTGCAAAACTGCGGGTCTTCTTTTGTTTGAGTCAGGCAATTTGTGTGTTATCTGTAATTTTGAGACGTTCATCTTCGATTAGACTTTTTTCGACGAAATTCGACCAAGTTCCTGTCTGGAATTTTTTCTCAGTATTGAATTTCTCTCTTAAACAACACTATAACTAATTATGTGAAATAAGGAGAGAACTGTCATGAAAAAATGGTCTATGCTTTTGACTCTTTTTTGTCTTCTTTTTTTATCAATAAATACAGTACAAGCCGTATCAAATAAGCCCATTCACTGGGGATTTAAAAAGAGTCAAAATCACGAGCCGGCTTCAGCGGGGAAGGAATTAGACGAGCTTCTTGCTAAATATGGATCCTTTTATATGGGTGATACGTCAAAAAAGGAAATCTATTTAACATTTGATAATGGATATGAAAATGGGTATACAGAAAAAGTGTTGGATGTGTTAAAAGAACGGAAGGTACCGGCAACCTTTTTTATAACGGGACATTACCTGGATACGGAAGCTGACTTAGTCAAGCGAATGGTCGATGAAGGGCATATCGTTGGAAATCACTCATGGTATCATCCGGATTTAACAACTCAAAGTGATGCTGAGTTAAAAAAAGAATTGGAATCTGTCCGAATTAAAGTAGAAGAACTAACAG
This sequence comes from Metabacillus schmidteae, assembly GCF_903166545.1. Taxonomy (NCBI): domain Bacteria; kingdom Bacillati; phylum Bacillota; class Bacilli; order Caryophanales; family Bacillaceae; genus Metabacillus; species Metabacillus schmidteae. The sequence goes on from NZ_CAESCH010000001.1 coordinate 807,681, forward strand.
ATCAAAAAGGGATGAGCTATCTTCGGCCGCCACGCGGTATTTTTAGTGAAAGAGTACTTAAGGATGCAAAAGAGCTTGGTTACACATCCGTTTTTTGGTCATTAGCTTTTGTTGATTGGAAAGTAAATGATCAAAAAGGCTGGCGATATTCTTATGACAATATCATGAAGCAAATTCATCCGGGATCCATTTTACTACTCCATACCGTATCAAAGGATAATGCTGAGGCATTAGATAATGCCATTGTGGAATTAAGAAAACAAGGCTACACTTTTAAAAGCCTTGATGATTTAATGCTCAGTAGAATGATTGATCATCCTTATCTTATTTCCCTTTGAGTTTTCATTCAAAGGGTTTTTTCATCTTTACCTAAGAAAAGAGTATGGAATGTTATAATAATAGGAAAAGGTGAAAAGGAAGAAAAAATATGTGGATGGAAACGGTCAGATGTAAAGGTCCATACAATTTTGACGCAGTATTGGACAGGTTATCAATGGATCCAATCATATCACTAAATAAAATAGAAAAGTCGATAAAAGTTCCAGTAGTTATCAATGACAAGCCAAATGTTATTAAGGTCAAAACAATTGGGACGACACAAGAACCTGCTTTTGAAGTAAGTGGAAAAGATGAGAACTTAAAAGAAGCAGCACTAAAAAGAATAGAAAGAATCTTTCAATGGGATTTTTCACTTCAAGATGTAGTCATGCATTTTCAACAGACAAATATTGCTAAGATCTTTGAACAACACAAAGGAACGCCAATTGTGTTAGAATTTGATCTTTATAATTGTTTAGTGAAGTGTATTATTCATCAGCAGCTGAACCTGGCTTTTGCTCATACATTAACAACAAGATTTGTAAAAAGATTTGGCTATGAGGTAGAGGGTGTTTGGTTTTATCCAAAACCTGAAGTCGTTGCGGGACTCCAATACGAAGAGCTAAGAGAACTTCAATTTAGCGGGCGAAAGGCAGAATATCTTATTGATATATCCAGGCTTATTGCTGAAGGTAAACTGAACTTAGCTGAATTAGGATTTAAATCAGACGAAGAAATTTTAAAAAACCTGATTAATATTCGAGGCATCGGTCCTTGGACAGTACAAAACCTGTTACTCTCAGGCCTTGGACGACAAAACCTCTTTCCCAAAGCAGATATAGGGATACAACGAGCAATTCAACATCATTTTAATCTTGAAAAAAAACCATCACAATTAGAGATGGATCAATATAGTGAACAATGGTCACCTTATTTAAGCTATGCAACATTGTACTTATGGAGAAGCATTGAGTAGAAACGGAGAGTATATCGATGAAAGAAAAGAAGCAGCAGGAAAGTAATATTAAAATTTCGAAAGGACAAACCTTTCCGCTTACGATCAAACGACTGGGGATTAACGGAGAAGGTGTAGGCTATTTTAAAAGACAAGTCGTATTTGTCCCTGGTGCATTACCTGGAGAGGAAGTCTTGGTTGAAGCAACGAAAATCTCACCAAAGTTTGCAGAAGGAAAGGTAAAAACACTTCGAAAGTCTTCACCTTTCCGTGTAAAACCGCCTTGTCCGATTTATGAGGAATGCGGAGGCTGTCAGCTTCAGCATTTGGCTTATGATCAACAGCTAAAGGAAAAACGGGATATTGTCATTCAATCATTGGAACGTCATACGAAATTAAAGGTAAACCAACTTGATATACGTCCAACGATTGGCATGGAAGAGCCGTGGAATTACCGTAACAAAAGTCAATTCCAAGTAGGGCAGCAAAAAGGAAAAGTCATTGCAGGTCTATATGGACTTGATTCACACCGTTTAGTTCCAATCCAAAACTGTATGGTTCAGCACCCTTTAACAAATAAGGTTTCTGAGGGAGTTAAACAGATCTTAGAGGATTTTCAAGTTCCTATTTATGATGAACGAAAAAGAAAAGGGATTGTACGAACAATCGTGACACGTGCCGGTTTCCAAACTGGTGAAGTACAGGTTGTGTTAATTACAACACAAAAAGAGGTCCCACGTAAAAAGTTAATAATGGCAGAAATACAAAAGCGATTTCCTGAAGTTAAATCACTCGTGCAAAACATAAACGGAAACAAAACATCTCTCATTTTTGGAGAAAAAACACTTCATCTAAGCGGGGAAGAAGTGATTCAGGAAACACTAGGTGATTTAAGTTTTGAGCTATCTGCAAGAGCATTTTTTCAATTAAATCCAGTTCAAACGGTCAAGCTTTATGATGAAGTCAAAAAAGCAGCCAGCTTAACAGGTCGCGAGAAAATAGCGGATGCCTATTGTGGAGTCGGGACAATTGGGCTATGGCTTGCAAATGATGCTAGTGAAGTGCGCGGTATGGATACAATAGAAGCAGCCATTATTGACGCGCAAGAGAATGCGCAAAAACATGGTTTTACAAACACTACTTATGTTACAGGAACTGCTGAGCATTGGTTGCCTAAATGGGTGGAAGAAGGGTGGAAGCCTGATGTTGTGGTTGTTGACCCACCAAGAACAGGCTGTGACCGTAAGTTGTTAGATGCGATTAAAAAGGTGAAACCGAAGAAGTTTGTGTATGTGTCTTGTAACCCTAGTACACTTGCGAAGGATATTGATTATTTGAGTAAGGATTATAAGGTGGAGTATCTTCAGCCTGTTGATATGTTTCCGCATACGGCGCATGTGGAGTGTGTTGCCAAATTAATATTAAAATAGGTAGAATTAATAACCAATTTAAGATGAATGAAGTAAAGATAAAGCAGGAGTTGATTTTTGAACGAATCGTGCACTTTTATGTTTAAGGGGTACCTCAATTCGATATTCTATAAAACTAATTGGATATAATAATAAAAGTGAGTTTATGTCGTCAAATCAGCTAGTAGGAAATCGGTTGGGGGATCAGGTTAAGCATCCTGTCTGTTAAATAGACGGAAAATCTTCGCTTAATTAGAAAATATTAATAAAATAGCTTATATAGACGGATAGATTCCGCCTATCAAATCGAAAAGCGTAAAAATGGGAGGATTTCGCATGCATAATCGGAAAACCTCCCATTAATATACCCCCAAAAAGGCTCTATTTGCATCTAACCGGAAAACCTCCACTTATTTTACTTCTGATGATTACTTAATTACGGATAAGGCTTCCTACATAAAAGGGGTACCCAAATAGTTTTTTAATCTTTGGGTACCCTTTAATCTTTATTTAAAACACTTTTGTCGTCCAATCTTCACAATTCCAAACTTCAGTCGCAATTTCACGATAGAATTCAGGTTCGTGGGAAACCATTAAGATACTTCCGCGATATGCCTTTAAAGCACGCTTCAACTCTTCTTTTGCTTCAACATCCAAGTGATTGGTAGGTTCGTCTAGAATTAGTAAGTTCGTTTCTGTGTTTAGTATTTTACACAATCTAACTTTGGCTTTTTCGCCGCCAGAGAGAACTTCGATCTTACTTTCAATATGTTTCGTCGTTAATCCGCATTTTGCAAGAGCAGCCCTCACTTCAGCTTGATTCATACCTGGGAACTCACTCCAAATCTCTTCAATACAAGTGTTGTAGTTGGACTCTTTAACTTCCTGCTCGAAGTAACCGATGTATTGATGTTCACCCCGTTCCACTTTACCTGAAATGGGATTAATCAACCCAAGAATACTTTTTAAAAGAGTAGACTTACCAATACCGTTTGCACCAACGAATGCAATTTTTTGTCCGCGTTCCATTTTCAAATTCAAAGGGCGGGAAAGTGGTTCATTGTAACCAATAACAAGATCTTCAGCCGTGAAAATCCAGCGACTAGCTGCACGAGCTTCTTTGAAGTTAAACTCTGGTTTTGGCTTCTCTTTCCCCAATTCTATTATTTCCATTTTATCGAGCTTCTTCTGACGAGACATCGCCATATTACGAGTCGCAACACTTGCCTTGTTACGCGCAACGAAATCCTTCAGATCTGCAATTTCTTGTTGTTGACGCTTGTAAGCAGACTCCAGCTGCTGCTTCTTCATTTCATAAATATTTAAGAAGTTATCATAGTCACCAACATAGCGATTCAACTCTTGATTTTCCATGTGATAGATCAAGTTAACAACATTGTTTAAGAATGGAATATCATGTGAAATCAAGATAAATGCATTCTCATATTCCTGTAAATAGCGCTTCAACCATTCGATATGCTGTTCATCCAAATAGTTCGTAGGCTCGTCTAGTAATAGGATTTCAGGCTTTTCCAGCAAAAGCTTAGCTAGTAAAACCTTCGTACGTTGCCCACCGCTAAGATCATTAACATCCCGATCGAGTCCAACCGCGTCTAATCCCAGACCCCGAGCAACTTCCTCAACTTTTGAATTAATTTGATAGAAATCATTACTATCTAAAGTTTCTTGTAGCTCTCCAACTTCTGCAAGTAATGCATCAATATCAGCACCTTCATCACCCATTTTTGCATAAAGTTCATTGATCTCTGATTCAGCATCAAAAAGATATTGAAAAGCAGAACTCAATGCTTCACGCATCGTCGTACCTTTTTGAAGTACAGCATGCTGATCTAAATAACCAACACGAACTTTTCGTGACCACTCAACTTTTCCCTCGTCGGGTTGTAGCTTGCCGGTAACAATATTCATGAAAGTAGACTTACCCTCACCATTTGCCCCAACTAGTCCAACGTGCTCTCCTTTTAAAAGTCGAAAGGACACATTATTAAAAATTGCACGATCACCGAAACCATGACTTAAATCTTTTACATTTAATACGCTCATTTTTTTAACTCCTTATCTAATGTCACATGAGGATATCTTACTAAATTTTGGCTGCTTTTTCTATCTTTAAGTTGCTTGTGAAAATGCAATTCATTTTTGGGGTTTAATCAAAGTCTAGCCCCTATTAATTAATAGAGTTTATTAAATTTTTTATTACTTGGATGTATAACAATTGGGTAAAAGTCTATTATACAACCGAACCTGAGGTAAGATATGAGTTTTTTCTATGTGGGAATAATTGGCGAAAAATGAGAGGATAGGTTGAGTTCTAAACTAAAACTTGTATAACAGGTGAAAACTCACCAATACCCTATTGTTGCCACATACATTCTGGTCATGTTGAGGCAGCCGCGAAGACGAAGTTTGTGCTTAAATAGTAAAAAGAAAATAAACATATCTGACTCCCGCTCGGTTTTCGGTAAAATAAACTTTTCTGATTTCCGGGTCTTTTTCAGTATGAACCCTTGTCCGGTCTGGATTATTGGTTTTCCTTGATTTGTTAGCGTCGGAAAATTCTATTTTATTTCAGGATTTTTGTGAAAAAAGACAGAAAAATCAGCAAAAAAACAATAGAAATTAAGTTTAGTAGAAAATCATACGGTTCTTTCAATGAAAATTATTAAAAATAAATGATATAAATCTTCTGTTCTTATATTTTCTCATATCATGGCATTTACTAGGGAGTAAAAAAGTAATTTGATCAAATTCCATGTTCTTTCACATAATTATGTAATGAAAGATAGATTATTAAATTGCTGATTGTTTATATTAAAATCTTGATAAGTAGACTGGGAACTTTTCATGACAAAATATCGTAATACCATATTATATATAAGGAGCGGGGAGCAAGAAGAAGATTAGGGTAAACAATAAGAAACTTAGAAAGAGAAGCAACAATACCAACAAGAGTAATGAAAATGGTAGTGAGATGCGGACTTACATTATTCTAATAGGAGTTGCTTTATTTTTTATATGGACGTTTTCTAGTTTTATGATCGTTGAAATGAATTTTGTTGATGATTGGAATAAAGGTGATTATCCATTCATTTTCTTTTTTAAAAATCATGTATTCTTCCCTGGAAGTTGGGGAGGTATGTTTTTAATTGCAGGGCTAATTGCTTCTCTTGGGAGTATCTATTTCATATTGACTAAAAAGGCAGCAGATCCTAAAAGGTTAGTATTTCCAGCCGCTCTGCTCACCTTTATATTTTTAGATATCGCTTACTTTTTCTTAGGTCTTGGTTGGAGTGATTCTGTATTGGATTCTATAGACTATCATCAAAAAGGTGCTGAAGAGAAGGTCATTGTTTAAAAAAAGTATCGAGCAATTATTGATTATGGGAAGTTTAGTGGAGCAACGGATTATGTGTATATTAGTAATGATGGAGAAAAATATAAAACCAACACAGATTTTGAAGTGGAAATATACGAAAATGAAAAGTATAAAATCAGTTATCTCCCAAGGACCAAATACATAGTTGGAGTTAGCCATATAAACAATTGAGATAAAGCAATGGAACAAAATAAAATGAATGGATTGAGGTGGAATTTTGAATTGTTGTTGTGAAAGTGGAGAAACAAATGATTTGAAAATTGAAGGAGATGTTGGTGCAGATCCAATTTGGTGTAATAAATGCGGCTGTAATATTGATATGGAAGACCTGCCTGTTTCAGTTGAATTGGCTGATGAATTGTCAGAATGGGCATTAAAATATGGAGAATGGATTGATTGGGACAAAGATAGATTGAGAAATAAGGGCATTGAAATAGAGGAGGAATTTAATAAATTAGGAGTTGTGTTAGCAGAAAGAGTAAAACAAGAGATAGGAAATAATTATAAAATTAAATTTTTTCCTTCCACAAGTGCAAGATTGTATACACGAAAATATAAATAGATAAACTCTGATACCGGGGAGAGTTGTATGTGAATAGAGAAATATATTTCAACTCAAAAAATTATACAGGAGATCACCTTCATGTTGGCAATTGGAACGACGAATCTAAGCCTTTAATCGAAGGGATTGCTTGGGTAAGGCAGGATGGTTCAATGGATTTGTTTTTTAATGAGTTTGAAACAGATCATGAAATCCATGAATTATTTCATAATCACGGTTATTATTATGAAACGTTTAAAGGAGGATACATTTGCACAGTCAATACGGATGAAGAAGCGTATGAGACCTTCCAAAAGTGGGTTGAGGGAGTATTGTATTCTTATCGGATGATAGATAAACCTTCGAGTGAGGAAGTAGAATGAAACAATTGAAGGTGAAGAAGTGGCTATTAGAAGTTGATGTTGATAAGACAAAGGAATTTTATCATAAAGACAATGAATTGTGCGGTTGTTTATCCTGCAAAAATTATATGGAGGCATCTAAACACTTATCTTCTCCAGTTTTAGAGGTTTTTTCCATGTTAGGAATTACTTCTTCTAAACCGAGCCATTTATCAGAATATGGTGAAATGGAAGACAGGTTACATTTATATATTGGCAGTTACCATATCGTAGGTAAATTAGTAGAAGGAGAATATTGTACGGATTCGGAATGGGTTGAAACAAATACAGCCAGAATTCAAAATTTCACATTTGGGTTCAATAAGGAGTTAATGTTTGTACCTGACGAGTTACGAGGTCCGATCCTGCAATTAGATTTTGAAGCTCGCATACCGTGGTTATTACATGAAAAGCCAATGGATTAGGAAAGTGTTCTCTTTAAGATAGGTTAGAAGTATATGAGGTTATTTCTGTTTAAATATGGTAAAATTATTTTGAAACCCTAACGACTAATAAAGGGGACTACCCTCTTTATTTGGAAACAGGAAGGCAGAGATTAGAAGGTATTCTCGGTCTTTTTGAAGGGGTTTATTTTTTTATATAGGAGGAGTTTTACAATGAATAATTTATTGAAAACATGCAAGAGGCAAAATCCAAGTTTGGGGGTTATATACTATGAACCATAACAATCCTCAACACAAAGAGAACTTAGTAAAGCAGATGGTTTATATTGATGAAAACATAAAGAAGCTTACAAGACTTTACATCGCTCACACTCCTGTTCAGGAGCAATTAAAAGACTTTTTTAATCTATATCTGCTGGAATTGGAAGAGTTGCTAAATACTGATCCGAAAAACAGCGTAATACCCTTCCTGCCGAAGGTATATATCGGCACAAGGGTTACCGTATTGTTCGATGAGGAAAACGATACAGAGGATTTTGTGATCTGCTTCCCTGAGCAGTCAGATCCTGATTCTGGTTGTATTTCGTTTTTATCTCCGGTAGGGAGGCAGCTCTTACTCAAGGAAATTGGCGAAAAAATCATGCTCAAAGTACCAACAGGTGAACTTCCGGTAAGAATCAAAGAACTATCATATGTTGGACATCTTTTAAGTGGACAAAAAAATTCAAAAGAGGCCTGACTATAGTATGTAGTTATTAGTACTTTTAAAAAACAAAAGTGGTATATCATTAGTCCTGTTTTTCCCATTGTGTGTCCATAACTGGGTGACATTTATAGGAAAAGCGGGACTTTTTTAAACTACAGGAAAAGCTTGATATTATAAAAGCTCAAAATTATGTGGTAGCGTGTGTTACGTTAATACTACAGGGGAAATTTCCTACTAGGAATAAAGGAGAATTTTATGATGAACTTTATTCGAAAACCTTATAAAGTGGCATTGTTTTCTTTAATCGCAACGGTTGGTGTAACTGTTTTGCTTCTGTTTGTTTTAAGCTTATCCGGAGTAGATACTAAGATTATCCATATTATAGGAAAAGTAACGATTGCTATTTCTTTACCCTTTTTAATTTTAAATCCTTTACTAGGCTTTATTTATTCATTTTTCATCAAAGGAAAAATCAAAATTCTGTATATCCTTCTCCGTTTTGCTTGTGTATGTTCAATATCAGTTTTTGCGTTTATAACTTTTATGTTTCGGTATTTTGTTCCTTTTGCTCCTTAGAACTCGATGGATAATGAAGAGAGGAGGAGTTTTATGTGAATATCAATGCAGATTCTCTTTTACCTTTTATTTTGATGTGGGGAATACCAGCTTTTATGGTTGTTAGAGCATTTCAGAAGCTGAGTAAGGATGGGCGGAACAAGAAACCTTTTGCTACTAATGCTTGCTAGTTTGAATGTTAAGAGGGTTTAACTAACAAGAAGCATCTGATAAAATAAATAAACTACAATAATATATCAAGAAATTCACATACCTTTAATTCGCTGAATCTATTGTGAGCGGGGGAAACATATTTGATAGGTGGCAAATAGGCCTATCTTGGGGTGAGTCTTACATAGTAAGAAGGGATACTCTCAATTCCTAATCCGACAGCTAACCTCGTAAGCGTTATTTTATTTTTCGAGAGAAGGTCAAAGGTTTCGCCCAAAGACCATTCTGTTTGTTATGGTCTTTTTTTGTCTTTATGTAAATAAAGAGGCGATTTGACAAGGGAGTACAGATATAAGGTATGCAATGTTTTGAGGGAAAAGAATTGTAGGAATTTTAGGCATATAGAAGGGATAAGTTAGAAATGCTTAGTAAATCTAAGATAAAATTAAAAATTGAAAATTTGTCACCATCTCAATTGATCGTTTGCTTTTATTTGATTGCAGTGGTGATATCAGTAGCCTTACTGAGTTTACCAATCGCCTTAAAACCAGGAGTAGAATGGTCCTTTATTGATGTTGTTTTTACTGCAGTTAGTGCCATTAGTGTTACAGGCTTAGCGGTTGTATCAACGCCAGATACGTTCAGCATACCCGGCATTATTATTCTTATGTTTATCTTGCAATTTGGTGGAATTGGAATCATGACATTAGGTACCTTTTTTTGGTTACTGTTCGGGAAAAAAATTGGTTTAAAAGAGAGGCAGCTCATAAAAACTGATCAAAATCAATCAAATCTTGCAGGTTTAGTACTATTGATGAAAAATATATTAGTCATTATTATTGTCATCGAGATCATTGGAGGAGCAATATTAGGTACTTATTTTTTGAACTATTATTCTACATGGCAAGAGGCTTATTTACAGGGGTTTTTTGCGTCAGTTAGTGCAACTACTAATGCAGGATTTGATATTACAGGACAATCACTCATTCCCTATGCAAACGACTATTTCGTTCAAATGATAAATATTATTCTATTAACACTAGGGGCGATTGGTTTTCCGGTTCTTATTGAAGTGAAGGAGTTAATTAAAAAGAAAAAGCCTTACAGAACTTCCAATTTTTCATTATATACAAGATTAACAACGAGTACTTTTTTCTTATTAATGCTTTTTGGAACAATAGCTATTTTAGTATTTGATGCACATCACTTTTTCAAAGACAAAACCTGGCATGAATCATTCTTCTATGCTTTTTTTCAGTCTGCCACGACAAGAAATGGCGGCTTGGCTACAATGGATGTAAGTCAATTTTCTGAACCGACACTTCTGATCCTTTCTTTGTTAATGTTTGTTGGGGCTTCGCCTAGTTCAGTCGGTGGTGGAGTTCGAACCACTACTTTTGCAATCAATTTATTATATATTTTCAATTTAGCTAGGGGAAATAAAGCGGTAAAGGTATTTAAACGGGAGATCCATCAAGATGACATTCTTAAATCGATGGCCATAATGAATACAGCCATATCTATATGTTTTATTTCAGTCATCCTCTTGAAGGTTACTGAACCTTTTACAACGATGGAGCTTATATTTGAAGTAACTTCTGCGTTCGGAACTACAGGATTATCGATGGGGATAACACCTGAGTTAAGTGCAATTGGAAAAATTATCATAATTTTATTAATGTTTATAGGCCGTATTGGTATTCTATCTTTTATTTTCATCATTTCAAAAAATGGACATGAGCCAAATTATCACTATCCTAAAGAAAGAGTGATCATTGGATAATCTCTTTGGTAGACCGTTAAGCTTCGCTTGTAAAGAGTAATGAGTTGCCATATCTTAAGAGTCTTTTTCTAAAGTTGTTCTTTTTTACTAGATTGCTTGAATACTATGTAGAATAATAGGAGTGCTAATAGTACCTTGACGGACAAGTGGGGGATGAACAATGAGAAGTGAATCCGAAATGATGAAGATGTTAATTGAATTTGCAAGAAATGATGAGAGAATTCGATTGGTCACTCTAGAAGGGTCACGGACCAATAAAAACATTCCCCGTGATTCATTTCAGGATTATGATATATCCTATTTTGTAACAGATATGAACTCGTTTAAAAAAGATGATGGATGGCTTGATCTATTTGGAAAACAGATCATGATGCAAAAGCCGGAAGATATGGAGCTTTTTCCTCCAGAACTGGGGAATTGGTTTTCCTATCTAATCCTTTTTGAAGATGGGAATAAAGTGGACTTAACGCTTATTCCGTTAAAAGAAGTGGAAGATTATTTATCAGGTAGCGATGGTCTGGTAGAAGTTCTTCTTGATAAAGACTCCATGATTAAAAATGATGTGATTCCTAGTGACCGCAACTATTGGATAAAAGAGCCAACGGCTAGGGAATTTGATGATTGCTGTAATGAATTTTGGATGGTCTCAACATATGTTGTAAAAGGATTAGCCAGAGGAGAAATTCTATTTGCCATTGATCATTTACATGAAATTGCAAGACCAAATTTATTGAGGATGATGTCATGGAAAATCGGGATTGAACAAGGATTCAACTTTAGCTTGGGGAAAAACTATAAATTTATTGATCATTATCTTCCCCAAGATGATTGGAAAGCATTGCTTTCAACTTATCGTCAGGATAACATCGAAAACATGTGGAAGGCATTATTCACCAGCTATGATTTGTTTAGAAAATACTCCAAAGATGTTGCTGAAACTCTCAAGTTTACCTATCCGGATTATGACGACGCCATTACAAAATATACACTGGGACATAGGGACAGGAACCTTGGTCCAATAGATCTCGGGTCATGATGTTAAGGTAATGAGTTTTGGCTAGACAGTGTATATAAAGGGTGGGACAAGAAACCTGTCCCTACTTACTAGCTAATTTTTCCCGGTCTTCAGCTAATGGCGGCTCTTCCAGCCAACCGTGTTTTATTAGTAGTTCTGCTCCATCTTCTGCGTATAACCCTACTTCTGCCATAAGGCGTGCGTATTCCAAAGTTAAGTCTCTTCTTTGTGAGACAGATATAGCAGCTCCGTAATAACCGATTGCGGCTGATATTAGAATGACGATATGATTGAGCATTAATTTATCGGAGAAGGGGGAAACGGTTGATTTTGTTACTTCTGATACCCATGAAGCAGGTGAGGCCAAACCAGCATTCGTTAAAATTTGACTGAGAATATTAAATTGTTTTTCACAAAGTTTTTTTCCTCTTTTAAAATATTTCTTTACATCTTCATTTTGACAAACTTGTCCAAATCCAACCTCTAACACGACCTTCACGATAATCTTCACCATATTGAAACTAATTCCACTAATTTCAACTGTGCTTAAAGGTCTTTTTTTCCCAAATCATCCTGTTAAATAGCTTTGGTTATTAACAACATCTACTTCAGTAGGAGTATTGATTCTCGGCGGTTTACTGTATAGCCCTTTATTCAACATCACATTTGCAGTTCGTTCATATAATTCCATTGCTTCCTTATTACATTGAATAAAGTATTTGATTTGGTCTGTACGGGAAGAAGTGGACACTGCCCCAGCGTACCCTGTTAAACCAAGTAATGTCATAACATGCAAATAACTCAACATAAATGTATCTGTAAATAAGGAAGGGGCGTTCATATTTACATCTTCTTGTACTGAATATCCTTTTGGAATAGGGGGATTTTCTTTCTTAAACGTTTCTGTAAGTGTGATTATATGCGATTCGGCAAGGGCTGAGGGCAAATTCAAAAACTCCTTTGACATCTTCATCTTTTGCTTTTTCAATTGAATGAGTAAGAGAACATATTGATAAAGAATCATTTATATATTGAGTCCATAGATTTGCAATTTCTGATGAAGTCATTTCAACATTATGGTTAAAAGTGTCCATAAAAATAACCTCCATTGATCATCTAATCTTATGTATACGTTCTAATTATTTCTATAGTATTGTTCAATGTCGCATTTTTATTATAAAGAATGCCCTTCATTTTTATTGAAAATATTTAAATATGATAAAAAGACGCCATTAAGACGTCTTAACCTTTGAATTTTATGTTCTTGGTGTAATGAAATAAATAATATTCGGAAATCTAATATGATAATTTGAATCACCGATTGTTAATTGCAGGTGGTCGAGGGCTACTCCTGTAACGACTCCCTCTAATTGTTGGCCATGAATCGTTACAACCTTAATCTTCTTTCCCGCTTGCATCAGTAAATGCTCCATAAAAACTGGTTCAGTAGGAACATTATAAGTGGGGGATAGCTGTTTCATCATCACTGGAAAATTACTCGAATAGACATATTTACCAGGCGGTAAGATTGAATTCTGGTTTCTATACGGATAACTTAGCATCACATGTTCACTCCTTTATTTAGTGTAACTTATGAACAAAATGACCTAAGTGTCACTAGGGACAGGAACCTTGTCCCAAGGGGACCTCTTGATATGAGATAAGGTTAGTAAATTTAATTTAAATGATGGGACAAGGAACTGTCCCTCATTCCCTAGTAGAAACATAATGATAAAAAAGCCCAGTAACTGTCTGAATTAGTAAAAAAATGGGGAAGGAGTAGGCTAGCTGATAATGATTTTGGAATTTAACGATATTTAAGATGGTAAACAGCCATTGTGCAAAAAGGCCCAGCCCAGCCCAAGCTATGACATAAAAAGCGAAGCTATATTTATTTATTTTCAGTACTTTATAGAAATACATAAAAGCATATCCAAATGGAGCATAAAGAGTATAATAAACAACATCAAAAACTTCATAAACGTTGACATCATTTAATTTATAAAAGTCCGATAAACCGCCACCAATTGTAAAGTCAAAAGTCATACCTATTGTCATTCCCCAAAACAGACTCATGACTGTCAATTCCCGGCTAAGTTTTTTGGGTGTTAGGAAGACAAATAAATAGGCAGCAACGATAAAAATAATAAGAGAGATTTCATTCAAATCAAAATTGGTGACCCCCTTCATTTTGTTTGCACCTCCGTCTTAATTACAAAGGAATGATACCATTTATGTATCAAATAACAGGCTATATGTAGTAAAACAAAAAATAGATAATCATACATAACATTCCAATTTTCACTCGTAATGATATTCAGTGTAAGTGAAAGGAAGGTAAGGAGCAGTAATAGTAAAGATGAAACAAGTATATGTATGAACATTTTCTTAACAGACATGGAAAAAGAACTGAGATTAAGACAGTATAAAACAATGATAGGAATGATGATACTCCGATTCATTAAGTAAGCTGTATAGCTCATTGGATGTTCAGAGTACTTGAGAAACTGGAATTCGTCAAAAATAAACCAGCTCCAATTCATATTTACGATCATTAAAAATAAAAAAAGGATCGTATTCTCCACAATCGAGTATGTTTTCTTCTTTATAAAAAATAAAATGATACAAAGCCAGCTAATAAAAAAGTAAACTGCAAATGCCATTTTGTTTACCCCCATAGGTCATTTTTGTATATAATTCCCAATGAGGGATCTCATTATGCCTTGATGATTCATGCTGAAACCTTAAAAAATGAAATGGGAGGCGAGGAAATGGATACGAGAATAAAAGAATTAATAGACCTTACAGAGAAGAAATTTGGTTTAGAAAACTACTACTTACATTCACACGATATATTTCGAAGGGGAGATTTCTTCAACAACACAATTTACACATTATGCATGGAGTGGTTTCCAAATCATGAAACTGTTGAAAAAGATGGCTCCAATCCAGACGGTACAGCGGTTATTGAAATTGATATACATAGTCATAAATTTACGAGTGCTATCTTTGTCAAGGGAAAGACATATGCACATAATGGAGTAGCGTTTGCAAATTCCACTAAAAATGAAATCATAAAATGGATTGAACAGGAAACAGACCTGGTTTATGAAAAGCAATTCAAACTGCGAAAGGAAGAAGAGAGAGAGCTTCATTTTATGGAATGTATTGATGGAGTAGCTGTATCTCCCTCAGGGTATATTGAGCTTCGTTATAATGAAGAAGGGAAGCTGACATATTTCTCAAACCACGGTCAATATCCTTCTAAAGAAATGGTAATAGAGGAAGACTATTCTCTGACCTTTGAAAAGGTCAAGCACCTAGCAAAGGAACAAGTAAAGCTGCTTGAATATCCTTCTCATGAGGAGAAACGATTATTTCCTATTTTTGCAGTAGAAGAGATTTATATTCGCAATGATCAAACCTATACCATTCCATTTGAATTCTTTGCTGATGTAAACTCCTATAAGAAAATAGAACAACCGATTCACTGGGATGAACCACTTAAACAAACGTTTGATCGAAAAGAACTGAATCTGACTGAAGAGGTAACGGTAGAACAAGCATATGCATCTGAGCCATCTCCTGATTCTTTTCCGATAACAAACGAAGAACAAGAGAAATGTATCGAAGCTGTTAGAGACTTATTACGTCAGAAATACCCGAATGAAACGGGTAAATGGATCCTAAAAACACTCCACCGTGAAAAAGGGTACATCCACGCTGCATTAAGAGCAAATAAACAAGATAAGCGTGTGTTTCAAAGGAAGTTAATGGTGATGATTGATGCTGAGCACCTTCACGCTGTTAATTATATGGATAACCTATTCATGCTTGAGATGTTCAACGAATTTCAAGAACCAGAAAAAATCATGATAGAAAAAGAAGAAGCCTTTGATAAATTAAAAGATTTGTTCATGTTAAAACCTTATCATGTTTATGATTTTGATAAAAAACAGTATGTTTTATGTGGGAAAGTAGACTGTGATTACGGTGTAAACGCTGCAACAGGAGAAGTGATAGCGTTAAATGATTTGTGATAGTTTCTATGGATAAAACCGGAGTTATCTGAACTGAATCAGTTACACTTCGGTTTTTATATTTAGTCTGCAGCTTCATACCATTAATTGACTCACTTCCATATACAAGAAAGGATGTGAGTTATGAAGTTAACTTTCATGATGAAGAAGTAAATATTCATCATCCACATGTCCTTGTAAAAAATAAGTAAGTTACCTTCCCAAAGAGTGAGTAGCAAGATTCCCAAACGCCCATAGGATGTATGATATAAGATCATCATGAAAAGGGGCGGTGTACATGTATGTATATAGAACGAATCAGAATGTTGTGGCATATAGAGTAGGTGATGTAACTGGTGACAAGGTGCCGGATCATGTCTTTTTAACAGGAACAAAGACACCTGATAGTCCGTTTATTCAACAAATCACTCTTCATGTTCAAGATGGGGGATCAGGTAAAGTAACAAGTGTTCCGCTGCCTAAAGATGCAAATGCAGGGTACAATCCTACCTTATTTTTAGGTGATTTTACCGGAAATGGTGTTGCCGATATTTTCATTAGCATAGCTACAGGTGGAAGTGGAGGTATTATGTATCATTATCTTTATTCCTTTTTAAATAACAAGGCAAACATCCTCTTTGATGCCAACAAATATAATGAAGAATATAAATACGAAGTTACGTATCAGGATTATTACAAAGTTAAGGTGGTCAGCCAGAAAAATAACCAAACATATTTGATCGATATCTCGATGAGAGATCCTGAATATCTAAATGAAATATATGATGCTAACGGAAAGTTGAAAAATGCCATTACAGGTTTTGTAAACCCGTTAAGTGGCTTATATCCGGTAGATTTTGATTATAATTCTGTATATGAATTACTCGCTTATCAAAAAATTGCCGGAAGATATAATGCAGATTCTTTAGGGTATGTATTGAATACATTAGGATGGAAAAACAACATGTTTCGGTTGCAAAATCAGCAAGTAGCTATATTTGGGGTTTAAAAATTTGAATCTTTAAAAAACTATGTTATGAAATATAACATGGATGTAGAATACCTCTTTTATCTTTTATATAGTTAAGATAACAAAAAGGTAAAGGGGCTGTTGACATGAAAAAATCCAGAGTTGGCTTTATCACATTTATAATCTTGACAGTTAGAACTGTATTCACATATTAAATAGGACACGGACATAAAGAGGATGCGATTTAGTATCCTCTTTTTTAAATGTTACATAAATTGTATCCTGCTTCAATGTAAAGTAAAATAAAAGACAAATGTTAAACGAAGAAAAGGTGTTTGAATTTGAAAAAAGTTATTGTCATTGGAGCGGGTATTCTTGGAGCTTCTACTGCTTATCATTTAGCAAAGGCTGGTGCACAAGTTACAGTCATTGACCGAAAGGATAGGGGACAAGCAACAGATGCAGCTGCTGGAATTGTCTGTCCATGGCTATCACAGCGACGTAATAAAGCATGGTATCATCTCGTGAAAAATGGTGCCCGTTACTACCCTGAGTTAATAAAAAAACTCGAAGAAGATGGAGAAAGAGAAACCGGATATAGTCGAGTAGGTACGATAAGTTTACATCAGGATCCTGAAAAGTTAGAAAAAATGGCTGAGCGTGCTCGAAAGCGGCGGGAAGAAGCACCGGAAATCGGCGATATTACTATTTTAACTCCTGAAGAAACAAATGAATTATTCCCTCCTCTATCACCTGAATATGGTGCTGTGTATGTTAGCGGGGGAGCACGAGTCAACGGGAGAGCCCTTCGAAATGCCTTAATTCAAGGAGCTAAAAAGAATGGTGCAACGTTTATTGAAGAAAATGCCATTTCGTTAATTCGTGAAGGTAAGAACATAATTGGAGTACAGGTGGAGAACGATACACTGCAGGCTGAACAGGTTATTATAACCGGCGGTGCTTGGTCAAACGAATTAATTCAGCCGCTAGGTAAGAAATTTTTAGTAACACCACAAAAAGCTCAAATTGTCCATCTTGAAATCTCTAATAAAGATACAGGCTCATGGCCTGTTGTCATGCCTCCAAATAATCAATATATATTGGCATTTGAACATGGAAGAATTGTGGTCGGAGCAACTCATGAAGATGAAGCAGGGTTTGATGAGCGTGTTACGGCAGGTGGACTTCAAGAGATCCTAACAAAAGCATTAGAAATTGCCCCGGGCTTGCGTGAAAGCACCCATCTTGAAACAAGAGTAGGATTCCGTCCATTTACACCAGGATTTTTACCTGTCATAGGACCGCTACCTGATTTTGAAGGACTCCTTCTGGCAAACGGACTAGGTGCTTCAGGTTTAACAAGTGGTCCGTACCTTGGCATGGAGCTCGCAAATCTTGCATTAGGACAGGAAGTAGATCTTGACTTGAGTCTTTATGAAATCGCAAATGCTATCGAATAAGAAAAGGATGAGCTGAAGTTTATGCTCATCCTTTTCTTATTTATTACATCGCATAAACCATCACTTTTACAGTGAAAATACTTAATTGATAGAGAAAATAAACGCTAAACGCTACAAATGTGAAGAAAACCAAAAAGATAGCCGGTACAATACTTTTAATCATCATATAACCCTCACAATCTAGTAAGATAATAGCAGTATTGTCAAATTAAATTTTTTTATACTTTTAGAATCTAGAAAATTTTATGATTGATAGGATTAAGAAAAAATATTACTGATTAACTAGTAAAATTAACAATGTAAACGTATAATATTTAGTAAAATAACCAAGCGGAAATTTAAGAAGCCAGTCTGAAAAATAAGAAAAAGATACCACAAAAAAATGCTAAATATACTAAAAAGAAATACAGGTGAATTCATGGCAACGATAAAAGATATAGCAGAAAAAGCAGGAGTATCACCAGCAGCAGTTTCAAGAATTTTAAACAATGATTCAAGCTTGTCTGTTGGAGAAGAGACAAGAAAGAGAGTATTAGAGGCGGCAGCCAACCTAAACTATAAACCAACACGAAGAAGAAAGACAAATAAAGAAGAGACGCATTTTTATGAGATTGGCATAGTCTCTGCAATTTCACAAGAGGACGAGGTTCAGGACCCTTATTTTATGGCGATTCGTCTCGGGATTGAAATGGCATGTTCAAAGCTACCTTTTAAAATAAAAACGATGATCTATGCTGGGAACAGCACTTCATTTGATCAACTAAAGCAGGTAGATGGTGTTATCGTTATTGGAGGAATAGAACCTTCATCTGTTCAACAATATTGTCAGGACCATAATAATATTGTCTTCATCAACCATTTACCAGAATCAGGTGAATATGATGTTGTCGCATCAGGCTTGGATAAAGCGACAGAAGATGTCCTGAACTATTTAACGGAAATAGGACATACGAAAATTGGCTTTATCGGCGGATACGATATGTACAACAGATTATATGATAATCAAATGATGGGAGAAATCCTTGATATACGAAATGTAGCATATGAGAAAGTCATGAGAGAAAAAAATCTGTATCAGCCGGAGTTGGTTAAAATTGGTGAATGGGGACCAACAGGAGGCTATCAGCTCATGAAACAGGTAATAGAAGCCGGAACACTCCCAACTGCACTAGTCTGTGCAAGTGATCAAATGGCCATCGGGGCAATGAGAGCACTACATGAAGCAAATATTAACATAACGCAAGATCTATCTATTATTGGCTTTAACGACATAGAGGCAGCAGAATTTCTGAATCCTCCATTATCAACGGTTAGAATTCACACCGATGAAATGGGAAAAACGGCAGTAAAACTTTTATACGACCGTTTGAAAGGGAGAGAAATTCCGATTAAGGCGGTTCTAAGTACAAAATTAGTTATAAGAGAAAGTTCCTCAGCACCAAAAAAATAAACAGATGGAAGAGCCTCCTTACGTCATAATACTAGAGGCTCTTTCATATATTCTTAGAAGTTTTTATTAGGAAAAATAAGGATTGTTCTTGATCTTCTATACCATTCATTATATAATGGCATCAAAGTTAGTTAACCGTTTAACCGGAGGCAAAATGAATCAGAAAACAACGATACGAGATGTAGCAAAACATGCCGGGGTTTCGCCAGCGACTGTTTCCTATGTTCTCAATGGAATTAATAAGGTATCAGAAGAAACGAAGGAAAGAGTTCTGCTTTCTATTAGTGAGCTTAACTATCAGCCTGATTTCACGGCGATCAGTTTATCCAAAAGAAAATCTAATATGATTGGTGTTATTATGCCGCTCGTAGGAGATACGCTCGCACCTATTTTTAAGGAGAATCCTTATTTTAGTGAGCTTCTAAGCGGGGTCGAATATATCTGTCGTAAAAGTGGTTATGATTTTGTCATATCCGGCATTTCCAAGGCTGAAGAATGTAAAAATTGGATTATGAAAAGAAATCTAGATGGATTAATCGTCTTAGGGAAATTTCCTTTATTTTTATTCGAAGAAATGAAAACGCTATCTACACCATTGGTTTTTATCGACTCTTTCGAAGATTATACAAATCAGTATCATAATATACGAATAGATGATGAACTGGGTGGTTATCTGGGTACAAAGCATTTAATAGAATTGGGCCATAGGGATATATGCTTTATTCCTAACGGAAAAATTGACTATGCAGTAGATGGTCAAAGATTTCTAGGATTTAAGCGGGCGTTAGCAGAAGGTAATATTCCGTTTAAAGAAGATATGATAGTTGAGGGAAGATACAATTCCTTTGAAAATGGTTATTTAATCGGAAAAGAACTGGTGAATAACAAAAATATGACAGGAGTTTTCACTTCATCAGATATTACAGCATTAGGGATTATGAAAGCTGCGAATGATCAGGGTGTTAGTGTTCCTGATGATCTGTCAATTGTCGGTTTTGATGATTTAATGATCAGTCGCTATTCATCACCAAGCTTAACAACCATTCGCCAGGATGTTTTTCGTAAAGGTGCAGTTGCAGCCGAAACGGCCATTCATGCAATTGAAAATGAAGCTGTTAAGACAGAAGAAATTATGCTTTCTGTTGAATTAGTAGTCAGAGGATCGACGAAGAGAAAATAACCATTTTAAGGAGGTGAACACATCTAATCTCATTGTGTAATTATGAATAGTTAACCGGTTCACTATAATAAACAAAAAAACTTTTGATTAGGGTGAAATAAATGACAAACGTAACAGTATGGAATGAAAATAGACATGAACAAAAGAATCCAGTAGTAAGTGACATTTATCCTAAAGGAATTCACGGTGCGATTGCCGAATTTTTACAAGAAGACAATTATGAGGTTAGAACAGCAACATTAGACGAACCTGAACATGGACTAACTGATGAAGTTCTGGAGAATACAGATGTACTTGTATGGTGGGGACATTTAGCTCATCATGAAGTCGATGATTCGATCGTAGAAAAGGTTCAACAAAGAGTGTTGGATGGAATGGGACTTGTTGTCTTACATTCAGGACATTTCTCTAAGATTTTCAAAAAACTGATGGGTACTAGCTGTGATTTAAAATGGCGTGAAGCAGATGAAAAAGAACGTCTATGGGTTGTTGATCCAAGCCACCCAATTGCTGATGGTGTTGGAGAATACATTGAACTTGAAAAAGAAGAAATGTACGGTGAGCACTTTGATATACCAGCTCCAGACGAATTAATTTTTACCAGCTGGTTTGAAGGTGGAGAAATTTTCAGAAGCGGATGTGTGTTTAAACGTGGAAACGGAAAGGTGTTCTACTTCCGACCTGGTCATGAAACATATCCTACGTATCATAATGAGCAAGTTCAGCTTGTTATTAAAAATGGCGTAAAATATGTAAGCCCTGTCAACCGCAAACGTCCAGTGTATGGAAATGCAAAACCACTTGAGGCAATTTCGGCGAAATAATCTTACTAACACTATGAAATTATTAAATAAGAAGGGGAAGTTATCCCCTTCTATGGAGGAATGTAAAATGGGTAAATTACGAGTTGGAGTTATTGGATGTGGAAGTATTGCGCAATACCGTCATCTTCCGGAATATGCAGCAAACAAGAACGTTGAATTAGTAGCTGTATGTGACATCGTTGAAGACCGGGTAAAAGAAATCGCAAATAAATACGGTGCTAAAGCATTTACTGACTATAAAGAGCTTATTGGCAGCGGTGAAGTAGACGTAGTAAGTGTTTGTACTCCAAACTACCTTCATGCACCTATTTCAATTGAAGCATTAAACAATGGTCTTCACGTATTGTGTGAAAAACCAATGGCTACTTCACAGGAAGAAGCAGATGCCATGATCGAAGCAGCGAAAAAGAATGACAAAAAACTAATGATTGCCCATAATCAACGTTTTGTACGCTCACACCAGCTTGCCCGCCAAATAATTGAAAGCGGTACAATTGGGAAAATCTACAGCTTCCGTACAGCATTCGGTCATCCAGGACCAGAAGGCTGGAGTGTTGATGGAAGAGAAAGCTGGTTCTTCGAAAAAGAAAAAGCATATATCGGTGCAATGGGTGACTTAGGTGTTCACAAAACAGATTTACTCCGCTATTTACTTGGAGAGGAAATCGTTGAGGTTGGTGCATTTATTGAAACAACGGCAAAAGATTTTGCTGATGTTGATGACACAGCTGTTTGTGCACTTAAAACAGAAAGTGGAATTATTGGAACTCTTGCAGCAAGCTGGTCTTACACAGCTAAAGAAGATAACTCAACGATTATCTATGGAGAAAAAGCAATTCTTCGCTTAGAAGATAATCCAACTTATTCATTAGTTGTTCAATACACAAATGGTGAAGTTGTGAACTATGAATTAGGTAAAATTCAATCGAATGATGAGGGTGGCCAAAATACAACTCATGTGATTGATAACTTTGTCACATCAATTGTTGAAAATACAGAGCCGCCAATTAATGGTGAAGAAGGTATGAAGTCTTTGGCTGTAATCCTGGCTGCTATTAAATCAAATGAAACAAAAACAATTGCTAAAGTATTTGAGTGATAAAAATGAGTAAATTACGTATCGGAATCATCGGTGTTGGCGGAATTGCACAAGGCCGTCACATTCCTGCCTTTCAAAACTTCACTGATGACTGTGTAGTTACAGCAGTAAGCGATGTGAATTTAGAGAGAGCACAGGAAGTTGCAACAACACACAAAATAGAACATGTAGTAGAAGACTATCGGGAAATTTTTCAACACGTGGATGCAGTCTGTATCTGTACTCCAAACAAGTTTCATGCAGAAATAACAATTGCAGCTTTAGAAGCAGGAGTGCATGTTCTTTGTGAGAAGCCAATGGCACTTTCTTCAGATGAATGTGAAAGAATGCTTGAAGCCTCAAAGCGTACAGGCAACGTATTAGCGATTGCCTATCACTATCGGTTTATGAAAAACTCTCAAGCCGCAAAACAATTAATGGAAGAAGTGGGAACTCCACTAGTAACAAGAGTTCAAGCATTGAGAAGAAGAAAGGTGCCTGGCTGGGGTGTGTTTACTAATAAATCCCTTCAAGGTGGAGGAAGTTTAATAGACTATGGCTGTCATCTGCTGGACTTAGCCATTTGGTTAATGGGAAGTCCAAAGCATGTTGAAGTAAACGGCAGCACATATAATGTGTTAAGCAAAACGCCGAATGGTGTAAACCAATGGGGGAGCTTTGATCATGAAACCTTTGATGTAGACGATCATGTGACAGCATACATTAAGTTTGAAAATGGTGCTTCACTATTATTGGAAACATCTTGGGCAGCAAATATTCTAGACGATCAGGAACATGTCAGTATCTCAGGATCAGGTGGGGGAATAAGCGTATTTCCTCTTGAACTCTACACAGCCAAAAATGGGATGCTAATGAATAGCCAAGCTGCTTGGGTACAAGGTGAAGATAACCCTGGAATTGCTCAAGTGAAAAATTTCATTGATGCATGTCGTGGAGAAGCAGAATTGGTCGTAAAACCAGAAGAAGCATTACAAGTTTCACAGATTATAGATGATATCTATCGATCTGCTGAAAGATTAAAAGGGTAAATTAGCTGAGTTAATACCTTAATCCAAACTATAGGAGGAATTCCCATGAAATTAGGCGTATTTACAGTACTTTTTAATGACAAATCCTTTGAAGAAATGTTAGATCATGTGAAAGCATCAGGTCTTCACGCAATAGAAATCGGAACAGGCGGATATCCCGGGGGATCGCATTGCGATCTTGATGCATTACTGGAAAGTGAAGAAAAGCGAAATGAGTACTTAGCAAAAGTTCAGGAACGTGACCTCATCATCAGCGCATTCAGCTGTCACGGAAACCCGCTTTCACCTGACAAAGAAATGGCAAAAGACCATCATGAAACGATCATGAAAACAATCAAACTAGCTTCATTAATGAATGTACCTGTTGTTAACACGTTCTCAGGAACACCAGGTGACAGTGAAGACGCGAAATATCCAAACTGGCCAGTCACACCATGGCCAAATGAATATGGTGATGTGTTAAAGTGGCAATGGGAAGAAAAACTAATTCCTTATTGGAAGGAAGTCGGAGCATATGCACAAGAGCATAATGTGAAGATCGGTCTGGAATTACACGGTGGATTCTTAGTTCACACTCCATATACATTACTAAAATTACGTGAAGAAACTTGTGACGCGATCGGCGCTAACTTAGATCCAAGTCATCTTTGGTGGCAGGGAATTGATCCGGTAGCAGCGATTAAGATTTTAGGAAAAGCAAATGCCATTCACCACTTCCATGCAAAAGATACATACATTGACCAAGACAATGTAAACATGTATGGATTAACAGACATGCAGCCATACGGCGAAGTTCAAACAAGAGCATGGACCTTCAGATCTGTCGGCTGTGGACACAGCTTAACAGAATGGAACGATATCATGAGTGCCCTTCGCACATACAACTACGATTATGTTGTAAGTATTGAGCATGAAGATCCAATCATGTCGATTGACGAAGGATTTGAACGTGCGGTAACAAACCTAAAAACTGTACTAATCAATGACCAGCCATCTCAAATGTGGTGGGTATAAGAATAGTCAGCCTCTCTATGTAAAGATAGGTTCAGTGTGTGAAGACAAAGTAAAATTGCTAGCCCTTCAGACTGATTGCTAACGCTTGCTTTCAAGGCACGAAGCCTTGTGAGGAGCGGAGTTACCGGGGTTGGTAATGAGCACCGCAGCAAGGTGAGTAACGAAGAAAGCGAGCGTTTGTCAACAGTCTGAGCCCCTCTAAGCAAAGAGGGGTTTTCTTTTTTTGTGAAAAATCTGTATCATGGAGGATAGATTCGTTTTGACGGAAATAAAAGAAGAATAGGTGAAAAGATGGCAAATTCCATCAAAATACAAGTAAAACCAAACTATGTAAAATTATTCAAAACAGGATATCCTCTAATCGATAAAGAGGCAATCAAAAACAGTGATGTCCTTAAACAAGAAGGAACCATTATTGATCTTTTTGATGATAAGAATCAATTTCTAGCCAAAGGATACTATGGAAAACAAAATAAAGGCAGAGGCTGGGTGTTAAGTCATAATCAAAAAGAGGTGATTGATCAAGCTTTTTTTACAAAGAAACTAAAAGCTGCGGTGGAAGCACGTCAGTCCTTTTATAAAGACAATGATACAACTGCATTTCGTGTTTTTAATGGAGAGGGAGACGGCATTGGCGGATTAACCATTGATTGCTATGAAGAAGGTTATTATGTATTAACCTGGTATAGTGAAGGAATCTACTCTTTTAAAGAAGAAATTATCAAGTCCTTAAGCAATATTGTAGACTATAAAGGAATCTATGAAAAGAAACGGTTTGATGTAAAGGGTACATATATAGAGGATGATGACTTTGTAATAGGGGAAAGGGCCGACTTTCCGCTTATTGTGAAGGAAAACGGAATTAAATTTGCAGTTTACCTAAATGACGGAGCAATGGTAGGGGTTTTCCTCGATCAAAAAGATGTTCGTAAAGCGATCCGTGATAAATATGCAAAAGGCAAAAACGTGCTAAATACATTTTCATATACAGGGGCTTTTTCTGTAGCAGCTGCCCTTGGCGGAGCAACGAAAACAACAAGTGTTGATCTTGCGAATCGAAGTAAAGCAAAAACCATTGAACAATTTAGCGTTAATCAACTGGATTATGAAGCACAAGATATTATCGTTGAAGATGTATTTAATTATTTTAAATATGCTGTTCGTAAACAGCTGTCATTTGACATGGTCATCCTTGATCCTCCAAGCTTCGCTAGATCAAAGAAGCATACTTTTAGTGCGGGAAAGGATTATCCGGAGCTATTGAAACAAGCCATTCAACTAACCGAGAGGCAGGGAATCATCGTTGCTTCCTCTAATTGCAGTACATTCGGAATGCCAAAGTTTAAAGGATTTATCGAAAAGGCATTTCAAGAAACAGGAGAAACGTATAAAATTCTTGAAGAATTTAGTTTGCCGAAAGATTTTAAAACAATAAAGGAATTTAAAGAAGGAAACTATTTAAAAGTCGTCATCATAAAGAAACTGTAAAAGAAAAGACTGACACTCTTTGGAATGTCAGCTCTTTTCAGTTTGCTTTTCTCTAATTGATAATTAAATAGGACTTATATTCTTTAATGATATCCTGACGTTTTCCAAGAAGTGCTTTATATTCTCTTAATAAATTTGTATTGCTTCTATCTTTAACCCACTCAGAAAATGCACGCTCACATTCTCTCGAAATAGCTGATAATTCATTATTAATTTCATTTAATTTCTTAATATGAACATGCGTAACCATAGGGAACCACCTTTCAGCTAATGTCTCTCTAATCTGATACGGAAAGCTGACAATATGTTACTTTTTAGATTCTAATTAGGTATTACCCTAAAAAATTCATACGTAAACATAAAAATAATAATATTTTGCTAAGGGGAAAATGATCTTGAAAAAAATAATGGTTATCGGGGTTTCAGCTGGTGCAGGGAAATCGACATTTGCTAGAAAATTATCAGAAGTTCTCCAAATAGATGTATACCATCTGGACACAATGTTCTGGGAGCCTGGGTGGATTGAAGCATCATTTGAAGATTTTAAGTCAAGACAACAAAAGGTTATTATCAATCACCCACAATGGATAATGGAAGGAAATTACCGCAATACCTTTGATATGAGAGTAGAAAAGGCCGATACAATTATTTATTTAGAAAAGCCATTAACAGTCTGTCTATATCGGGTCATCAAACGATGGCTAACAAACATTGGAAAAGACCGTCCTGACCGAGCCATTGGCTGTAACGAGAAAATAGATATGGCCTTCATCAAATTTATATGCACAACTTATTCTCAACGCAAGAAAAGAACGAGACAACAACTTCATCAGCTGGAATCTACTAAACAAGTATTTATTCTTACGAACGATAAGGAAATTGAGGACTTTCTTCGAACGATAGCGAATTAAGATTATTTCTGGGGAAATATGACGAATTATTGATTCGTATATTACACTTGGGGGAAATTAGCTATACTATAGTAATGAGAAAGGTTCTTCGCTAAAGGCTATTCATAAAGAGTGTTATTTTAGAATTCTATGTTAATCACGTTAGTGGAATGTGCGGAAGACACTTGACTCCTGCGGAAAGTAGAGGCAAGGCTGAGACCCCGCAGGCGAAGCCGAGGATGCTCAGCTTCCTCCCCGGCGAGTCTTGTATCTGGAGCGTAATGGAACGAACCTATTTTTACATTTAGTTAATTGGAAAATATCAAATTACATTGAGAAAAATGAATTATTAAACAGGAATATATGTTAGTGAAGGAGAAAAAACATGTCAGAAAATAACTTTTTACAACAACTAGAACCTTTTATCCAAACGAATTGGGAAAACGCTAATTTTCAAGAGCCTACCGCCATCCAGCTAAAGGCAATCCCTCCAATCCTAGAAGGAAAAGACGTTATCGCTGAATCCCCAACAGGGACAGGCAAAACCCTGGCATATGTTTTGCCGCTACTAAACAAAATTGATGTTAGCAAAAAGGCAGCACAGATCGTCATCCTAGCACCTTCAAGAGAACTTGTGATGCAAATTTTTGAAGAAGTGAAAAAATGGTCTGCAGGCAGTCCCATCACAAGTGCCTCTTTTATTGGGGGAGCAAATATAAAAAGACAAGTAGACAAATTAAAGAAAAGTCCTCAAGTAATCCTTGGTACACCTGGAAGGATACAAGAACTAATTAAAATGAAAAAGCTGAAAATGCATGCTGTAAAAACCGTTGTATTAGATGAGGGAGACCAACTTCTAACACCGGAACATAAAAAAACGATACAAGAGATCATTAAATCAACCCTAAACGAACGCCAAGTTGTCCTGTTTTCTGCTACCTCAAATGAAAGCACAGAATCAAGGGCCAGAGATCTTATGAAAAAGAATCCGGAAATCATTAAGGTGAGCAGAGATGAAGTTCCAGTAGGACAAGTAGATCATGTGTATCTTGTTTGTGAACAAAGAGAAAAAGCACACATCCTTGAAAGAGTTGTTAAAAATATTCCGATGAAAGCTTTAGGGTTTGTAAAGGATATCGGAAACTTAACTGTATTAGGAGAAAAGCTTGAATTTAATGGAGTCGATGTTCATCTATTACATAGTGATACAAAGAAAGAAGAACGTGAGGCAGCCTTAAAAAGCCTTCGATCAGACAAACAGGGACTTTTGCTTGCAACAGATGTTGCAGCTAGAGGCTTGGATATTGCAGAGCTATCACATGTTATCCACTACGACCTGCCAGCAAATGCTTCTCAATATATTCACCGATCAGGCAGAACAGGACGCCAGGGGGCAGCAGGTACAGTACTTTCTATTGTAACAGAACGGGAAGAAAGAGAATTAAAGAAACTGGCCAAAGAGCTGGATATTACACTTGTTAAGAATGAATTATACAGAGGGGAATTGGTTGAGAAATAAGACTTTTAAGGAATTTTAGTTAATGCCTAAACTAAATCTTCAAAAATATTTAATGAAAACAGACCTTTTCTATGAAGAGGTCTGTTTTCTGATTCATCGATATATAAAATATGTAGCAAAATAAACACCATGGAGATTACCTTTTTGGTGTTTATTGAGGATGATTTTTCTGAAATGTAGACTAATTTACATTAGGTTGTGTTTTACAAATGTTTTATTTAGCAAAAAAAAGTGTAGTATTCACATATAAATTTATATATCCGTTTATCACCTTTTTGCCTTATAAGCGATAAACGAGTTGGTAATTATATCAATTTAAACTGCTATGGGAATAATTGCTTTCTTTTTTGAGTTTTACGAATGGTTTTAAATTGAAGATCTAAGTAAACGCATGCACATTTCTGTTTTACGAATGCTTTTATTACATTTAAAGGTATAAAAGATACACACGTGGATCATTATTATAAATTATGTTGCTATTGGACTTGTTTCTTCCTTTTTATGGATTTTGTGAATGGTTTTAAACTGAAGATTTAAGTAAAAGCATGCACATTCTGTTTTTACGAATGCTTTTATTACATTTAACGGTATAAAAGATACACACGTGGATAATTATTACAAATTATGTTGCTATTGGACTTATTTCTACCTTTTTATGGATTTTGTGAATGGTTTTAAACTGAAGATCTAAGTAAAAGCATGCACAATTCTGTTTTACGAATGCTTTTATTACTGTTCTCGATAAAAAAGATACGCAACTGGATAATTATTACAAATTATGTTGCTATTGGACTTATTCCTTCCTTTTTGAATTTACGAATGGTTTTTATTGAGGTCAGTAATAGCGAGGCTAAATTAGATATTTGTCTAGTTATTGATGTGGAATTTTAAAAAAAAAAACACGCCACTCTATATGAGCAACGTGCTTTTTCGCTTCATGATGTGAGCACTGTGATGTAATAATACTTTATGTTGTAGAAGGAATAGTTATACATTTTTTATATAAAACAAAGTACAAAAATTTCACCGGGTTTTGGAGATACCTAGTCATCTAATTCCATTCGTATATATTTTCTAGTATTTGGACCGTATATTCCGTCATCACCGAGAGCTGCGTACATAGACTGGAATCTCCTTACAGCATCTTCTGTCTGAGGTCCGTAAATCCCATCAACAGTACCTGGATTAAAGTTAATTTGTTTAAGGGCTCTTTGCAGCTGTCTTACTGATTCTCCTTGATCTCCACGTCTTAAAACTCCATTTGGCAGAGGGAAGTCTGGGGCTGATACTCGTTGCTGATTCACTTGCTGCAATTTTGATAAGGTGACTGAACCAACTAAACCATCTACTGCTAAGTTATAGTTTCTTTGGAACCTCATAACGGCATTTTCTGTTTCTTCTCCAAACACACCATCTGCACCATAGCGAGGTAATCTGTAGCCTGCTTTAATAAGTTGATTTTGAATATCCCGAACGAAAGGTCCTGAAGCACCTTCTCCAATTGGTAATTTCACAGAAGTTCCTTTTGTAACCCGTTTTGGTGCGGGGGCTGTTTGTGGTCTAGCACTTGGTTGACTAGGTGGACTTGCACCATCAAAGTTCCGAAGCGCTTCGGCGACATCATCAATGAACATTGACCAGCAAATCCCGTTTGTTCTCAGGATGCCGATTGGATCTGTTCTTCTTGAAGGATCAAGAGTAGCATGAGCGACAATATCATCGTTAGGGTTAAGATTAAATCTGTCACATAAATACGCATGATACCAAACGTATCTGTCATAAGCAGCATCAAAATCTATTCTGCCGCCGTGACATAATTCTACCCCGATAGCAGCACTGTTTGCATTTGCCCCGTAAAGTCTGTTATCTGCTGTAACATTGGAGCGGACATGGTAGGCTATTTCATTTAAGGGGATTATTTCTAAAATATATTTATCATCAATAAAAGTGTGAGCAGATGCTGATGGTTGTTGTCTATCAAAATAATTACGATTTCCATAAGCTGTAGATCCCGGGTTTCCAGTGTCATGACTTACAATGAATCGTACGTTACTTATTCGTTGTCCTGGACGGGAATTTCCGGTACGAATATAATCTTGTGTAATTTCATAAGCCATCTATGTTAACACCCCTGTCTATTTTTAATACAAAGTAATACACTGTATTATATGTTTTTTTTATGGAATGTTGACCTAGAAAGTTATCAACAGCTTCCACACTATACACAGGGGAGAGATTTAATATAACTATCGCGGTTGTGGATAATATAATCCTTATTTTAGAGATACTAACAGGTATATCCACATTATCCACAATTTTATCGTTGAATTATCCACATACTTATCAACAAAAAATAAGGAAGTGGAGTTGTCCACTTCCTTTCTTCCTATAAATTGCTATTACGGTTTGTGCTTTGTCGTTGATTAGCAGCATTTGCTCTAGCTTGAGCCTCTAAATCAGCTTGATCTGCTAATTCTCTTGAGAATTCCTCATCCACACCGTCTCTTTTTAAGTTCTTAGGTGTTTGTGGAAGAGTTGTTGAGTTCGTATCACGTGCTTTATGGTTATGTTGATGTCCTCTGCCCATGAAAAAAGCCCCCTTAAAGATATTGAACTTCAAGTTCAATATTAGGATGGCTTATTTCTAGTATTTCATGTTGGAAGTTAGTGTCTATTATTACTTATGTATCCACCAGCACGATCAGCATTTTTGAATTCTCTAGAATATGTTACTTCCTGCATACTGGAAAGTGTACTTTTTGATTTATCTTTTCTTTTCTTATCTGCTGCCATCATGATCATCCTTCCAAAATATAGTATTCAGGAATTAGTTTTGACAAGAGGGGAGGGATTCATACAAATGGGTGTGAATTTCATTAAATAATGTAGTGAAAGGGTAAAACAGCAGAATCGAAGATAAAACAATAGGAATCGTAGATAAATATTCAAGAATCCGGGTAACTCTCTAAAGGAATTGCAGGTAAACCACATGAATCTCGATAAACCTATATCGCCCAAATAAAAAAGGAGGGATTCAACAGAATCCCTCCTAATTTTAAGCCTCTTTCAGCTGCTGATCATCAACTTCATCGGCATTATGGTATTTATAAATTGTATATTGGTCTCTAGTAATTTCAAACAAATTAAAGATGTCTTCGCCATTGTTAATTTGTTCTAGTAAATGTGCTCTTGTTTCGTTTGCATTCATAACATATGGTAGTTTTTCAGCTGCTTTTGTTGAACGAACATTTTGCTTACGAATTCGTAAAAAGATGGTTTCGATATCTAATTCATAGAATAGTTCATTGAAGAAAGCATCTTTTGCCAGCTTATTATAGCCTTTGCCGTGATACGGTTTGCCAATCCAGGTGCCTAGAAAGCCGGCTTTGTCCTGGATATCAAACAAACTGATTGTACCGATTGGAGATCCCCATTCATCTAAAATGGTACGTGAAATTAATTCACCTCGTTCTTCAGCCTCAATCGTTTGTTTCGTTAGGAATAAATATTCTTCAAAAGAATTTGCTTTATGGCGCACAAATGGGAAGACATCAGGGTGAACCATGTGTTCATAAAGTGCATGACTATCGTAAATATCACGTTTTTTTAGCATCTGGATCCCTCCAACCTGAGGGCAGACTCCACGTGATATGTCGTCTCCACCCTCGAAATTTTTTATGTTAACTTTACCTTCAAAAAATTTCGGGGTGGGAATCGAACCCACTAGAACCAGTAAAGCTGGTGGCGCACCATTTGCCTTCCCATTACTAGATTAAATTGTCTTTTTAAGTACTACTTCCATGAAGTATCATACGGTATTTTAAATGAAAAAGATACTCCTTTTTTGTCGAATTCAAAAATATTTTTTTTATCGTAAAATAGTTGTTGGTTTAGCGGACTTTCTGTTCGCCTGGTAAATTATTCTGTTAGAAAAACATACTAAAATACAAGGTTTTAGTACGTTAAATCAAAAGAGTTTTAAAGAAGTTTAACGAAAGACAAAGTGATAGTAAAATAATATTTTTTTGTCACTTTCTATACACGATATCACCGTTAATCATGGTTAATTCAGGCTTGGCTAGATAGTGGAAAGGATGGTAATTCCATATCACAAGATCGGCATCCTTACCGACTTCGATACTACCAACTCTTTCATCAATTCTCAGATTACGTGCGGCTGTAATTGTGATTCCTTCCAAAGCTTTTTGTTCGTCAAAGCCTTCTCTCACTGCTAGAGATGCACATAGATTTAAGTATTGAATCGGAGTGTAAGGATGGTCGGTAGTGATAGAGACTTCGACACCTCTCTCAGAAAGGGCCTGGTAGGTTTCCCATGTTTTATTCTTTAATTCAATCTTTGATCTGCGGGTTAATGTTGGTCCAACACATACTTTGGCTTGTTTCCCTATTAATTCATCTGCAATAAGATGTCCCTCTGTGCAATGCTCAATTCGATAGTCTAAGCTGAATTCCTCTGCCAATCGAATTGCACTCATAATATCATCTGCTCTGTGGGCATGGATTCGTACCGGAATTTCCCGCTTCAGTGCTTTTTTAATAGGAATTGAACGAAAATCCTCTTTATCATCAGAATACT
Organism: Metabacillus schmidteae; assembly: GCF_903166545.1. Taxonomy (NCBI): domain Bacteria; kingdom Bacillati; phylum Bacillota; class Bacilli; order Caryophanales; family Bacillaceae; genus Metabacillus; species Metabacillus schmidteae. The sequence goes on from NZ_CAESCH010000001.1 coordinate 840,874, forward strand.
TTGCCTGGTAAAACGCCTCTCTCAGCATTCCCATTATGCCCATTCTAGTAATGGATTCCTTATTACCATGACTATGCATCCGTTTAGGATTTTCTCCAAGAGCTATTTTAAGTCCTGCGGTTTCCTGCAGTATCATCTTTGAAACATTAATACCATATGTCTTAATAACAGAAGTGGTTCCTCCGATTACATTTGCACTTCCAGGCATCACATGTGCGGTTGTAATTCCATATTTAATAGCATCTTTAAATGCCGGGTCCAGAGGATGGACACCATCTAGTGCCCGGATGTGTGGGGTAATGGGCTCGATTGTTTCATTTGCATCATTGCCTGCCCAGCCAGTTCCTTCATCATAGAGACCTAAGTGTGTGTGAACATCAATAAAGCCGGGGAATAGGTATTTATCTTTACATATAATTATTTCTGTTGATTCAATTGGCTCTAAATTTTTTCCGATTGTTTTAATTTTCCCGTTTTCAACAAGAACATCTGTCTCATAAATAGGAGGAGAGGTTATAGGATAAACGGTTGCTTGTTTAAAAAGTGTTGATTTCATCCTTCAATACTCCTTATTTTTTACTTTTAAAGATTTTTCATAATTTTAAGATGGTGTTAAAATATCTTGTAAAGTTTTATCCAGATGTGGATAAGTAAATGTGAAACCATCTTCCAAAGCTTTTTCAGGTAGTACCTTTTGTCCTTCAAGAATTAGCAGGCTCATCTCACCTAAAACCAATTTTAATGCAAAGGAAGGTGCCGGAAGCCAATGTGGCCGGTGGAGTACCTTTCCGATTGTTTTCCCGAATTCGTTCATTGTAACGGGATTTGGTGAAACCGCATTGACCGGTCCTGAAATGTTGGAATATATTATATGCTCAATCAGGCGAATGAGATCCATCACATGAATCCATGAAACCCATTGTTGACCGGATCCAAGACTTCCACCTGCAAACAGTTTGTACGGCAACACTATCTTGGATAATGCCCCTTGTTCACCCAACACAATCCCGAATCGAGTGAAAACAGTCCGAACATTAAGCTCCTGTACCTTGCTTGCTTCCTTTTCCCATACATCAACTGTTTTTGCTAAAAAATCAGACCCAATTTCAGTTGACTGTTCTGTAAAAGTTCCTGTTTCAGATGTCCCGTAAATACCGATTGCACTTGCATTAATGAATACTTTAGGTTTTTGGCTTAAAGATTGAATGATCTTATAGATCGCTTTTGTTGACTCAACTCTGCTTTCGAAAATTTGTTTTTTCGCTTCTTCAGTCCAGCGGTCATTAATTGATTTTCCAGCTAAATTGATAATGACATCAATACCCTCAAGAGATCTGGCAGGATCAGAAGTTTCTGTAAGCCATTGTAAAAAGTGTAAGTTCTTTTCAGAAGAAGTTTTTTTGCTACGTGTTAAAATATATACATCATGACCTTTTGTTAGTAAATATTGTGATAAATGGTTACCAATAAAACCGGTACCGCCTGAGATGACAATTTTCAATACAAACACATCCTTGTTTTGTATAATTTCTTATCTCATTAATACCCTATCTTTTGGAAATATCCTCTTTTGAATGTGTTATGTTTATAAAATATAAAATTTTTACTTGTTAATTTTTAGAGATGAATAATTGGTTGATTGGAGCGGAAGGTGCGAGACTCCTGTGGGAACAGCGGGGCAGGTGAGATCCCACAGGCGCATGCGCCGAGGAAGCTCACCGTCCGCCCACGGAAAGCGAGCATCCTGGAGCTCCAATCAACCCTATTAAGCAGGTATATTATTACATAGCAACAAGTTTGTAAAAACAGACAAAAAAAGAAGTAGGTGAAAACAAGAATGGCAATCATAACAAAAATTACAACCCAAAAGCAGTCAATAGAACGTTTCAATATATATCTAGATGATGGCCAGGGGGAAAAATATGCGTTTAGTGTTGATCAAGATATTCTTATCAAATACAACCTCCAAAAAGGTAAAGAAATTGATGAACTTGATATCCAGGAGCTCCAATATGGTGATCTTAGTAAAAAAGCTTATAATAAAGCTTTGGAGTTCTTAAGTTATCGTATGCGTTCAATAAAAGAAGTAGCTGAACATTTAGCAAAAAAGGAATTTACTGATACCATTATTCAGGATGTTATCTACAAGCTAAAAGAATACAACTATGTTGATGACCTGGAATTCGCTACTGCATATGTTCGGACCCAAAAACAAACAAATGGAAAAGGGCCCAGCGTCTTAAAAAGAGAGTTAATTGGAAAGGGCATTAATCCGGATTTTATCGAGCAGGCACTGTTAGAGTATAACGATGATGACCAGCTCCAAGAGGCTACCCGGCATGCAGAAAAGTTGTTAAAAAAGAATAACAAGATCTCCACAGTCCAACTTAAACAAAAAATTGAACAGCATCTTATGAGGAAGGGTTTTCCTTATGATATTATTTCTAAAGTACTTGATGAGGTTCAATACGAACAAGACGAATCAGAAGAATGGACAGCCCTTGTTAAGCATGCTGAAAAAGCTCAAAGAAAATACCAAAACGAAGATTCTTATCAATATCAAGTAAAAATGAAACAATTTCTATATAGAAAAGGATTTTCTATTGAATTAATTGAGAAGTTTTTGGATGAACAAGAATAAGGGGGATATCACATGGAAACAAAGCGGTATAGTGAAATGACAGAATATGAACTAAAAAATGAAATCGCAGGACTTAAGGAAAAAGCGAGAAAAGCAGAACAGTTGGGGATAATAAATGAATTCGCAGTTTTAGAAAGAAAAATTACAATGGCGAAATCCTATTTGTTGGATCCTAATGATTATAAACCTGAGAAAGTATATGAAATTGATGGAGCACCAGGTGAGTCATTTAAAATTAACTATATGAATGGCATCTTTGCGTGGGGATATCGTATGTCAACACCTAATCATGAGGAAGCATTACCGATATCTATGTTAATCAAAAAGGTGGCTCAATAGAGAGCTATTGAGCCACCCTAAGTTGTTACGATTGCTTTCTAACTTGTCTTTTTAAAATGATGAGGTCTTGGGATTGTTGTGTTTGCCCGTTTACTTGAGCATGTGCATGCTTTGGATTAGCCCAAGGCTGATTGAATGGATTTGAGTACATATTGTCGTAAAATTTTTTATGACTGTGTGAACCCATTTTTTAAGCACCTCCACAAGTTTGTAAACGCGTTTTAAGAGTAAGGATTTTCACGTTGACCAGATGCCCTCATCCGCTCCTGCGGGTGAGAATTAATTGTCCCATTTGCTCTTTTTGAAGCAAATTCATCTTTAGCTCTTGGTTCGCCTTCAAACTTGTTGTTGCTCATATTTGGAAATCCTGATGCTTTGTTACGCAACACAATCCCCTCCAAATCATCATTTATTAGCTTCATTAAATGAAGCGTACTTATAGTATGGTTGCTATTGAGTGAAATATAAGTAGAGAATCCTGCCTAGAGGTGAGAATAATGGAAGATTATTTTGAACGATTAACAAATGAGCTGCTTAGTAAAAATAACAGTTTATCCTATGCCCAAGCCCGAACATGGGTAGAACTGCTTTGGGAAGACTTTGAATCAACCCAGGCGAAAACAGGGAATACGTATCAAGGAAAAGAAGTAACAGAGACAGTTGTAAGGCAATTAATAACCCATTATGGAGACAAATTGCATGATTTTATTGCAACGAATCCGAAGTATCGTGACTTGCTAAATAAGGATGACTATTTAAAACACTAAAACAAAGAGGATGACTTCTTCTCAAAAGTCATCCTCTTTCATATTTTATTCCGGAATAAGCTCAAGTTTCTTACGCAGCTTTTCTTCACTAAAAATCCAGCCTGTATAAGAGCTGACAATATTTAAGTCCGTGTCCAATTGGACAATGGCGACAAAAGGATAATACCCTTTACTTCGATAACGAAGGTCAATAAACCGAACCTCATAATGATCACTGAATTCATCAACTTCCCAGCGATAAACCGGAGAAAAAGATAAAAAGGCTGATATATTGTCATCTTCTTCTGCAGCCCTAATGACATCTGTCTGTGGAACAGGAACACGCTCAAACTCATCTAAAAGAATAATCTCCTCGTTAACAGAACGGGCCACATGAAAGGTTTTGTCAGTCATAATGGCAAGATGCCAATGGCGAAATCTCATGGTTGGCGAAATAATCACCTGCTCAATATCAGGGATGATTTTGTGTAAACGTCTGACGATATTTCTTTTCATAGCAAAGCGAATAAGGTAATAGCCAATCAAAATGATATAAATGCCTATAAATGTGTATCCTGGATGAGCGCCGAATATCCAAATGGCAATTCCGATAATATGCATGAAAAAGATAAAAGGATCAAATGTATTGATTATTCCTAAGGCGATCCACTTTTTTGTGAACGGCCGTAACGCCTGCGTGCCATACGCGTTAAAAATATCTACAAATACATGAAGAACAATGGCTAGCAATGTCCAAAGGTAAAGATGAAGAAGATTGCTTTCAGGGATAAAAATGGTCAGCATCCCTGTAATTAAAAACGACCATATAATAATAGCCGGGATCGAATGAGTAATCCCTCTATGATTTCGTATATATTTTGCATTATTTCTTAGCTTTAAAATAGTATCAAGATCAGGGGCTTGTGAACCGATAATTGTGCCAAACATTACAGCCGTTGCTGTGGGAGTATCAATGCCAACAACCGGATCGAGTGTTGCTAACCCGCCTAGAGCAATGCCCATGACCACATGTGTTCCAGTATCCAATGAATGTACCTCCTTGTTTTATAACATCGAGGATGTAAGGTGTGATAATATAAGCTTGTTTGAATTGTTCTTAAAGATAATCTAAGTTCCATGAAAATATATGATGTAATAATGTCCAATGTGAACATTTATGTTCATTTTTAAACATCAAGTCTTTATCTGTAATTGAACTTGTACTATTTTTAAAAGCGGCTTACTCCTATATTTTCCCGATTATAAAGTAATTTAACATCCGGAGGAAAAAAATAAATGATAAATGAAGTAAAAGATAAGCTCGAAAGCTTTCCAACCAAAGAGTTTCAGCATGATTTATTATCATGGTACAAGCATGAAAAAAGAGATTTACCTTGGCGGAAAGACCAAGATCCATATAAAATTTGGGTATCAGAAATCATGCTTCAGCAAACAAGAGTTGATACTGTTATTCCTTATTTTAATGCATTTATAGGGAAATTTCCTACTATAGAAGCACTTGCAAACGCAAATGAGGAAGAAGTCTTAAAAGCTTGGGAAGGACTTGGGTATTATTCTAGAGTAAGAAATCTCCATTCAGCTGTTAAAGAGGTAGAGGAATCTTACGGAGGTATTGTTCCAAATACACCTGAAGAAATTTCAAAATTAAAGGGTGTTGGACCATATACAAAAGGTGCGATCCTAAGTATAGCGTACAATATTCCGGAGCCGGCAGTTGATGGAAATGTTATGAGAGTATTCTCGAGAATATTATCAATTTGGGAGGATATTGCCAAGCCGAAGACAAGGAAGACCTTTGAGGATGCAACATATCAACTGATATCCAAAGAAGATCCATCGTCCTTTAATCAAGCTGTGATGGAACTTGGTGCATTAATATGTACACCAACATCTCCTTCTTGCTTATTATGTCCGGTGCGAGAATATTGTTCAGCTTTTGCGGAGGGAGTACAAGCAGAGCTTCCTGTAAAAAGTAAAAAAAAGAAGCCAAGACCATTACAAATGGCTGCAGTTGTTCTTTATGATGACCAAGGGCAGCTGTATATTCATAAGCGCCCAAGTACTGGACTATTAGCAAATCTTTGGGAATTTCCTAATATGGAGATCAAAGCTGATACGAAAGAATCTTACCGTGAACAAGTAAAACTGTTTATGAAAGAGGAGTATCAAGTAGAAGCTGAGATATCTGAATTAATGGGAACTGTTGAACATGTCTTTTCTCATTTGATTTGGAATATTTCTGTGTTTTTAGGAAAAGTAACGAAGAACTCTACTAAAGATTTACTACCTGTAACTGAAGAAGAAATGAAAAAATATGCTTTTCCTGTTTCACATCAGAAAATCTATAAAATGTTCCAAGGGTGTGAAAGTTAATATGAGAGTTCTTCACATTAGTGATGAAGGACATTTTTGAGAAGCCGGAAACATTTTTTGTCCTTCATACTAGAGATGAAGGACATTTTTGAAAAGCAAGAAACTGATTTTGTCCTTCATACAAGAGATGAAGGACATTTTTGAAAAGCCGGAAACATTTTTTGTCCTTCATACCAGTGATGAAGAACATTTTTGAAAAGCGGGAAACATTTTTTGTCCTTCATACAAGTGATGAGGGACATTTTTGAAAACCAAGAAACTGATTTTGTGCTTCATACAAGAGATGAAGGACATTTTTGAAAAGCCGGAAACATTTTTTGTCCTTCATACAAGTGATGAGGGACATTTTTGAAAAGCAAGAAACTGATTTTGTCCTTCATACAAGTGATGAAGACATTTTTGAAAAGCGGGAAACATTTTTTGTCCTTCATACAAGTGAAGAGGGACATTTTTGAAAAGCAAGAAACTGATTTTGTCCTTCATACCAGTGATGAAGGATATTTCCGAAAAGCCGGAAACTTTTTTTGTCCTTCATACAAATGATGAAGGACATTTTTGGAAAGCAAGAAACTGATTTTGTCCTTCATACAAGTGATGAAGGATATTTCCGAAAAGCCGGAAACATTTTTTGTCTTTCACACCATAAATGAAGGACATTTCGAAAGTACACGATATTAGTTCTGTCCTTTAATATCGCCCTTTTTTAATTAATCATAAGTCACCATGGTACCATGCGTATAATCTGCTTCATTACGCTTTAATCCACCACGGGAAGTGATTTCTTTTACGATTTCACGGTGAATGGTTTGACCCTCGACATTAAGGTAAGGAACCATTTGTTGGAGAGAGTGATGGAAATAGGCGAGTTCTTCCTTTTTCCACTCGTTCTTCGGCATCATTGATAACTCTGTCATATCACGACCTACGTACATATACATCCTCCTCTAAGTGCCGAGTTGTACATAATAAGAGCCGAAACATCTATAACATAGAAGTTTCACTATATTATCTGATACAATGATGACATCTATGCGATTAGATACATATAAGGAGCTGACAAAATGACCCAAAATAAAGTAGCACTCATTACAGGAAGCAGCCGTGGAATAGGAAAAGCTGCGGCCCTTCGTTTAGCTGAAAAAGGATATGACATAGTTGTCAATTATGCTAGAAGTAAAACAGCTGCATTAGAGGTTGTGGAGCAAATTGAAAAGCTGGGCGTAAAAGCAATTGCCGTCAAAGCAAATGTTGGAAAACCGGACAAAATTAAAGAGCTTTTCGCAGCAATTGAGGAAGAGTTTGGGAGACTGGACGTATTTGTAAGTAATGCAGCGTCCGGTGTTCAAAAACCTGCAATGGAGCTTGAAGAAAGTCACTGGGATTGGACGATGAATATTAACAGCAAAGCATTGCTGTTTTGCGCACAAGAAGCCGCAAAGCTTATGGAGAAAAATGGCGGAGGCTTTATCGTTAGCACGAGCTCTTTAGGTTCTATCCGTTATTTAGAAAATTACACAACAGTTGGCGTTTCAAAAGCAGCCTTAGAAGCTCTTACTAGATATTTAGCTGTTGAGCTTTCTCCAAAAAATATCATTGTAAATGCAGTATCAGGTGGAGCTGTCGACACAGATGCCCTAAAGCACTTCCCAAATCGTGAAGAGCTGCTTGAGGATGCGAAGAAAAATACGCCTGCAGGACGAATGGTTGAAATAGAAGACATGGTAAATGCGATTGAGTTTTTAGTAACAGATAAAGCTTCTATGATCAGAGGTCAAACAATCATCGTTGATGGTGGCCGTTCTTTGCTTGTTTAAATAAATAAAATTTTTTTTGAATTTTTTTGGATATAAAAATCACCTCTGGGACAATCTATATTTCGTGGAGGTGATATCGAATGGCACAAAACAACAAAACACAATCAGGTACAAACATCCAACACGTAAAACAACAAAACGCTCAAAGTGCTCAAGCTGGCCAAGCTGGTCAATTTGGTACTGAGTTTGCAAGCGAAACTGATGTTCAACATGTAAAAAAATACAACCAACAAGCTGAAGCTAACAAAGGTCAAAACTCTTAATTAGCTTAGCGGAAAAGACACCTTTCTATATCAGGAGGGTGTCTTTTTTTATTTTTTTTAAAAAGGTGGTATTTACTAAGGCTTTTGACCATAAACTATTTAGGTTGATTGGAGCGAAAAGTGCGAGACTTTTTTGGCTGAAAACAACGACATAACAAACAAGGTCTACCCCAACACCAAGACCCATAAACGACAAAACTTCTGTTTCATCTACATAAGTAGTCAAAGGATCAAATCAGCAAATGGAGAATGTTAATAAAAACACAAACTTTTGTTTTCTCTTAGTGGAAAGGAGAGTAAGAATGAATTTTGATCAATTGGTAGGAGAGCAATTAAAAACGATGGATAAATTATTATATTTACAGTCGGAAATTGAAAGATGTCAAGATCTTAAGAGTCAATTGGATATTTTACAAGATGAAGCGAAACTGGAATCCATTCAGGATGAAATAGAGAATATGAAAAATGAATTAACAATGATCCAGCAGGTATTTGAAAAACAAACACAAGAAGTGATTAAATCCTATGAGGATCAAAAATTCGAAACGGTTTCGTAAATGAGCAAGACCAAGAGTCATTTCTTCTAGAAATGACTCTTTTATTTTTACATTATGAAATAATAAATTAGCAGCAGAGAAGATTAATCGACGTAGTGGCTATTTTTAAGTATTAAGTATAAGTGCAACTACGCCCTTGTCTTCGCCCTTCCAGTCTCGCCAGTCGGCTAGTTTTCTTTACTTTTTTTAATCACAAACGTTATAATAAGGACAACTATAATAGGTGAATACGTTTGTGAAAGAGGTTTCACGAAGAAAGAAGGGGAGAAAAGTGGGCTTTCCCAGGGAAGGAGACAAAATACAAATTCATAGTTATAAGCATAATGGCTACATCCATAGAGTCTGGGAAGAATCAACTGTTTTAAAAGGGTCTCAGCATTGTATTATTGGTGGAAATGACCGAACAATTGTAACCGAATCGGACGGTAGAACCTGGGTGACAAGAGAGCCGGCAATATGCTATTTTCATGCCAGACATTGGTTTAATATTATTGGTATGCTAAGAGAAGATGGAGTATATTACTACTGTAATATTAGCTCACCATTTGTCTGGGATGACGAAGCTCTAAAATATATTGACTATGATCTTGATGTAAAAGTATACCCTGATATGACGTATACCATATTAGATGAAGATGAATATGAACTTCATAGCAAAATGATGAACTATCCTGAAGTAATTGATCTTATTTTAAGGAAGAATTTGGACACGCTGCTCCGATGGATTCGCCAAAAGAAAGGGCCCTTTGCACCTGAATTTATCGATGAGTGGTATGAACGCTATTTAACATACGTAAAATAATTGTACCGGTGGCAAGGGTGACTTCTCGTGCTTACTCAAAGTTGAGTAAATGATGAGTCAGCCTTTTTCACATTATTAAAGGGAGAGACGACCAAGGAGCTTAGGCTTTTAATAGAAAACACAGCAATTTGTACTATACTTAGTGTTGGTGTCTAGCTTCAGCGCCTAGCCTCTCGAGGTCATAAGCCAATTTAGAATTGAAGGCAAAGAACGCCTTCTAATTTAAATCGTCTTATGCATGTTGAGGCTGACCAAGGCGCTTACGCATTTCAGAAAAGAGGGATTTATTTGGGGGCAGTTAGACGATATATGGCTTTTGTAAAGCCTTATCGCCTACAAATTGTAGGAACGATTATAATTGGTGTCATCAAGTTTTCGATTCCATTGCTATTGCCTTTGTTAATTAAGCATGTAGTGGATAATATTATTGGCGGCACCGGTTCAGATGCTGAAAAGACAAAAGAATTGTTGACCATTATGGGATTTATGTTTGTATTATTTGTGGTGATTCGTCCACCTGTGGAATATTACCGACAATATTTTGCACAGTGGACTGCAAGTAAAATTTTATATGATATTCGGGATCAATTATTTACCCATCTTCAAAAATTAAGCTTACGTTATTATGCAAATACACGGGCAGGTGAGATTATTTCTCGTGTGATCAATGATGTTGAGCAGACAAAGAACTTTGTTATCACAGGATTGATGAATGTATGGCTGGATATCGTTACGATCATAATTGCTGTAGGTATTATGATGTCGATGAATGTGAAGCTGACGTTGGTATCAATCGTTCTTTTTCCATTCTATGGATTGTCAGTGAAGTATTTTTACGGGAAATTAAGACATTTAACAAGAGTACGCTCTCAGGCTCTTGCTGAAGTACAGGGGCATTTGCATGAGCGAGTTCAGGGTATGCCTGTTATTCGCAGTTTTGCAACAGAAGACTTTGAACAAGAGCAATTTGCAAAGGAAAATTCAAATTTTCTTGGAAAAGCCCTTGATCATACAAGTTGGAATGCAAAAACCTTTGCAATTGTTAATACATTAACAGATATTGCGCCGCTTATTGTCATTACATTTGCGGGTTACCAGGTTATTCAAGGACAATTAACAATTGGGACAATGGTTGCCTTTATTGCCTATATTGAGCAGCTATACAATCCGCTTCGCAGACTCATTAATTCATCCACAACATTAACACAGGCTTTTGCGTCAATGGACCGTGTATTTGAATTTATTGATGTGCCATATGAAGTGGAGGATAAGCCAAATGCGAAAAAAGCGGAACATGTAAAAGGTGAAATTGAATTCAAAAACATTTCATTCCGCTACCAGGAAAAAGAGTCGCTTATAATTGAAAACCTTTCTTTGCGTGTAAATAGGGGAGAAACAGTTGCTCTTGTAGGAATGAGTGGCGGAGGAAAATCCACACTTGTCAGCTTATTGCCTCGCTTCTATGATGTAACAGAAGGTCAAATTCTATTAGATAATATAGACCTTCGTGATTATGAAGCGCAAAGTTTGAGAGAGCAAATTGGTATGGTCCTTCAAGATACGTTTTTGTTTAGTAATACGGTAAGAGAGAATATTCTGATTGGAAAGCCTGATGCAACAGAGGATGAAGTTATTCAAGCAGCCAAGGCAGCAAACGCTCATGAATTTATTACAAAATTACCAAATGGATATGACACAAGAGTTGGTGAAAGAGGTGTGAAGCTTTCAGGGGGGCAAAAGCAAAGGGTATCGATTGCAAGGGTATTTTTGAAAAACCCGCCAATCCTCATTCTGGATGAAGCTACATCAGCACTTGATTTAGAAAGTGAACACCTTATCCAAGAAGCGCTTGAAAAGCTTGCAAAAAATCGCACAACCTTTATTGTGGCTCATCGCCTTTCAACAATTACACACGCTGATAAAATTGTTCTAATTGAGGACGGAAAAATAGTTGAACAAGGCACACATCATGAATTGATGGAAAGAGAAGGTCATTACTATAAGCTGTTTCAAATTCAGCAGCTGGATTAATCCAAACAAGGCACATACCTCCTAAAGGAGATATGTGCCTTTTTCCTATTCCTCAGATAACTTAATCTCATTATCCTCTTTATGATAATGATGAAAGCTGTAAATAAGAGTATCTAAATGCTCTAGTTGCTCACTATAATCGATGATCGATGAAATGAGCGGCAACAGTGAATAGAAGCAATCAGATTCATGTTGTTCATGAAATTGCATAAACACTGAAATCAGTTGTTCTTTGTTGAATTTACCTTCTTCAGCCAGCTCTGTAGATGGCTGAGTCTTTGTTTTTCCGATAAATCGAAGCAGAGATTCTTCATGGAAATAAAGAAGATAATCTAACTCTGTCACAAGGTTTCTTTGAAAATCTTCCGGCATTTGGTTTAAATCATTTTCTAAGCGATGTAATTTTTTTAATGTTTCCAGTGCTTTATTTGTTGTGACAATCATTTGTCGGAAAAGAACAAGCTTTCTCGATTTTGCGTAGCTTTCCCGCTTAAAGTAATTTCGTTCTTCTTTAAAATTTAAATAAAGCTGATCAAGCTTGATCATTTTTTCTTTTAATTTTTCAATATCATCTTTCAAAACATTATGCTCAGACGCATGACGGATATTGACTCTGGTCCATTTAATAATATCTTCTGTGTTTTCGGCAATTCGGTTGTAAAGCTTTGTTTCGTATTTCGGCGGTAGAAACACTAAATTGACGATAAAGGCTGCAAATACACCGAGTAGGATGGTAAGAAAGCGAATCAGAGCAATTTCAACAAAGTCGTCACCAGGGCTTTCTAATATGGCAATAACCGTGACGAGAGCAACAGGAATTGTGCTTTCAGCCTTGAGTTTAATATTGATGGCAATGACGATGATGGCTGTGAGACCAATGATAATCGGATTTGAGCCAAAGATTAATCCAAAGGTAATTGCTAAAGCGGCACCAATGACATTTGCTTGAACCTGTTCAATAATAGAAAGATAAGAGCGGTAAATCGTTGGTTGAATGGCAAAAATCGCTGAAATACCTGCGAAAGCAACAGAAGGCAATTCCAATGCTATTGCTAAAAATAAAGCTAGTGTAATGGCTATCCCTGTTTTAAGGATGCGTGCACCTAGTTTCATGTATGCTTAAAACATTCCTTTCGTTTTTCGAATAACAACTCATTAATATTAAAATCAATATCGTACTATACAGCCTTTTATTCCCTATTACAAGAAGTATTTACCCTATTTTACGAAAATGTAAATCGTCCATATTTTCTGAAAAATATATCTGTATAGAAAAGGAAGAGGATGACTCTTGGGTTGTACCCATAAAAGGAGTCATCCTCTTCTATTACATATCAAAAAGAATGATTATAGTAATTGACGGAATGCCTGTTCAACAGCTTTCAATGTGACTTGAATATCTTCTTCAGTATGTGCTGTTGTTAAGAACCAGGCTTCATATTTGGAAGGAGCGAGGTTGATTCCCTGGTTAAGCATGAGCTTAAAGAATTTTGCGAACATCTCACCGTCTGTGTTTTCAGCTTGTTCGTAGTTGGATATTTTTTCGTTTGTAAAATAGATAGTTAACGCACCTTTAAGGCGGTTGATCGTGATCGGAATATTATATGTACGAGCGTGCTGTAATATTCCTGCTTCAAGAATTTCACCTAATTTATCAAGCTTTTCATAAACACCTTCTTGCTTTAGCACTTCAAGACAAGCAATTCCGGAGAGAATAGACGCAGGGTTACCGGCCATTGTTCCAGCTTGATAAGCTGGTCCTAATGGTGCGACTTGCTCCATAATTTCTTTTTTACCACCATAAGCGCCGATTGGAAGCCCGCCGCCGATGATTTTCCCTAGTGCTGTTAAGTCAGGATACACACCTAGCAGATCTTGAGCTCCTCCATACATGAAACGGAACGCTGTAATAACTTCATCATAAATAACTAATGCCCCTGCTTGATGAACAACTTCATTTACTTCCTCTAAGAAACCTGGCTTCGGCTCAACGATTCCGAAGTTTCCAACGATTGGTTCAACAAGGATAGCAGCTACTTGGTCTCCCCATTTCTTTAACGCATCTTTTAATGGTTCGATTTCGTTAAATGGGACAGTAATTACTTCTTGGGCGATGCTTTTTGGTACACCAGCAGAATCAGGAGTTCCTAATGTAGAAGGACCGGATCCGGCTGCAACTAAGACAAGATCTGAATGGCCGTGGTAGCAGCCTGCAAATTTAATGATTTTCGTTCGGCCTGTGTAGGCGCGTGCTACACGGATCGTTGTCATGACAGCCTCTGTACCGGAGTTTACGAAGCGAACTTTATCCATCGCAGGCATCGCTTCTTTTACCATTTTTGCGAATGTTATTTCATGAGGAGTTGGAGTACCGTAAAGAACTCCGGTTTCAGCTGCCTTCGTGATGGCCTCTGTAATATGCGGGTGAGCATGACCTGTAATAATCGGTCCGTATGCAGCCAAATAATCGATATATTGATTGCCGTCAACATCCCAGAAATAGGCTCCTTTTGCTCTTTCCATCACGACAGGTGATCCGCCGCCAACTGCTTTATAAGAACGGGAAGGAGAGTTTACCCCACCTACAATATGTTGTAATGCTTCTTCGTGTAATTGTTGTGATTTTGAAAAATTCATCAGTATCCTCCTACTATGTAAAACATGAATAGACTATCGTTTATTCTAACATGAATCTGTGAATCTAAAAAATTTGAAATTAGGTGCTTACCATTTGTTGAATCTTCTCATTTTAGATAAACTAGTAAGTTGTGACGAGACTAGGAGGGAGAAAAATGACAAACATCATTGAGGTAAAACAATTGCGCAAAGAATTTAAGTCATACTCGAGCAGACAAGGCTTAAAAGGTGCTTTTCGTGATTTATTAAATAGACAATACAAAACGATTCCTGCTGTGAATGACGTATCGTTTACTGTGGGTCAGGGGGAAATGGTTGGGTATATTGGTGAAAATGGAGCAGGGAAGTCAACATCAATTAAAATGCTAACAGGGATTTTAACGCCCACTTCAGGTGAAGTGTTAGTGAATGGCATGAATCCTCATAAAGAGCGTGAACAATTTGTCAGATCAATAGGCGTTGTTTTCGGCCAGCGTTCACAGCTATGGTGGGATATCGCGGTACAAGAGTCATTTCGTTTATTGAAAAAAGTATATAAAGTATCAGATAAAGATTATAACGAGCATATGGAGCATGTCATTTCAACGCTGGATATCGGTCCATTGCTAGATAAGCCTGTTAGAAAGCTGTCACTTGGACAAAGAATGAGATGTGAACTGGCTGCAGCACTTATTCACAATCCTCCACTACTATTTTTAGATGAACCGACGATCGGTCTTGATGTTCTTGTAAAGCTGAAAATCCGCCAATTCCTAAAAGAAATGAATGAAAAATATAAAACAACGATTCTGTTAACAACCCATGACCTTTCTGATATTGAAGCACTTTGTGAGCGGGTCATTATGCTTGATGAGGGCAAGGTTATCTATGATGGAGCATTAGCGAAGCTGCGTTCACATTGGGGTGAAGGAAAGCAAATAGAATTTCAATTTGAGCAGGAAGTGCTTGAAGAACAGCTTAGCTTCTTAACGCAGGATCTTGATGTTGTATGGCAAAAGGGAGATAAATTGCTTACTTGGAATGCTCTTGTAAGTGATAAGGAAGCACAAATGTCCGAACTTATTGGTCGAGTAGTAGGGACTCATCAAATTACTGATTTGAGCGTAAAAGAAATTTCTACTGAAGAAGTCATTCGTAATATTTATGAAAAAGGAGAGGTCCTTTCAAGCTGAGGTGAAAACATGGATAAATATATTGAAATGATAAGAATCCGCTTTTTAATGATGCTTGCGTATCGAACGAATTATTACAGCGGAATTTTGATTTATAGCATTAATATAGGTGCCTATTATTTTTTATGGACAGCGATTTACGGCGGGAAAGAATCGATCGAAGGATTGTCGGCTGTTCAAATGACAACATATATAGCTGTCTCATGGATGGCGAGAGCTTTTTATTTTAACAATATTGATCGTGAAATTGCCCTTGAGATTAAAGAGGGGAAAGTGGCGGTTGAACTCATAAGACCTTATAACTACCTTGGAATGAAAACTATGCAGGCTTTTGGTGAAGGGATTTTTCGATTAGTATTTTTCTCGATTCCCGGGATGGTTATTGTCGCTCTTGTCTTTCCGATGGAGTTTTCTACGAATGGACTGACATGGCTCTTATTCGCAAGTTCACTTGTGTTTAGTTTTATCATCAATACTCAAATCAACTTAATTACCGGAATGCTCACATTCTTCTTGTTTAATAATGACGGACTAATGAGAGCAAAACGAGTGATTATTGATTTGTTTTCAGGGCTCCTTTTGCCAATTAGCTTTTACCCGGGGTGGGCTCAGGATATAATGATGTATTTTCCATTCCAGGCAATCAGCTATATTCCAAGTATGATTTTTACAGAAGGAATTAAAGGGAATGAAGTCCTGCAGGCCATTTTACTACAAGGCTTTTGGGCGATTGTGCTGCTCCTCCCGATTCAGGTTATATGGGTTATCGCAAAAAAACGAATGATCATTCAGGGAGGATGATGAGATGTTTTATTTTTCAATGTTCACCCAATATATAGGACAATATATGAAAACAAGAATGCAATACAGAGCTGATATGGTTGTGGAATTGCTGTCAGATATGCTGTTTCAAGTAACAAATTTAGTCTTTATTCTTGTTGTGTTTGGTCATACTCAGTTTTTAAGTGGCTGGACTCGTGATGAAATTATTTTTATTTATGGCTTTTTCTTAGTTCCTTTTGCTGTATTTGGTGCGTTTTTTAACATTTGGGATTTTAATGAGCGGTATATCGTGAAAGGAGAAATGGACAGGATCTTGACTAGACCGATTCACAGTCTCTTTCAAGTGATTTTAGAACGAATGGAGCTTGAATCTTTGTTTGGGGCGATAACCGGGATCATTATTATGGGATATGCTTCGGTTCAACTCGGTTTAAGTTTTCATTGGTTTGATATTATCTTTTTTATCATTTTTGTCATAAGTGGGGCCCTTGTATATGCAGGGATTTTCATTTCATTAGCAAGCATCGGATTCTGGTCAGATGCCCGTACATCACTCATGCCAATGATGTATAATATCGGGAATTATGGTCGTTATCCAGTTGATATTTATAACTCGGTTATTCGGTTCGTTTTAACATGGATCCTGCCATTTGCATTTGTTGGTGTGTATCCGGCAGCTTATTTTCTTAATAAAGAAGAATGGTATGTGTATTCGTTTTTGACCCCTGTAATGGGAATTGTGTTCTTTACACTCTCTGTGTTTTTATGGAACCAAGGGGTAAAAAGGTATAGAGGTGCAGGGAATTAATATGTAAAATTATCAAGGCTTAGCTATTTGACGCTAAGTCTTTTTTCTATATTTTTTCATAACAGAGCATGTGGCCGTATATATTGGATTATGGACAACCTTAAATAGGGTGGGGTGTATGTGGGCCTTCTGTTTGCTATATGTATTGTCATATGTATCTTTATGAGTTTTAGATATGTTGTGATGGTTTGCTTTCAAAAGAATTTTTTGTCAGTTGATACGATTATTATGATTATGTATCTATATGTTTCCCTGCTTTTGGGGTTTGGGGTCATTTATTTGATTTGTATGCAGAGCAGTATTCCAGTTTTGCAGGAAGCCGGAAACATCACAACCGGAGACTATTTTGATAACCTGTTTACATCTTTATACTTTAGTGCAGTGACATTGTTTTCCTTAGGGTATGGAGATGTTGTTCCAGTGGGAATCGGCAGATTTTTAGCTGTTATCGAATCATTAATTGGATATGTACTTCCAGCTGTTTTCTTAGCGAGAACCGTCATTGGCATTGATAAATAGTTCAGAGTTGTAGGATGACAAAAAGTTGGTTACGCTTATATAGTGAACATATGCTTGGAGGGATATATATGACAATTGAAATTGGCAATGAGGTACCTGCTATAGAATTGGTAGCAGACAATGGAGAAAAAGTGAGTTTAACTGATTATAAGGGGAAATATGTTGTTTTATATTTTTACCCAAAAGATATGACACCAGGCTGTACAACTGAAGCGTGTGATTTTCGAGACCAGCACCAAAGCTTTGCAGATGTAAATGCGGTTATCGTCGGGGTAAGTCCTGATCCTCAGGATAAACATCAAAAGTTTAAAGAAAAACATGACTTACCTTTTCAACTATTAGTTGATGACGAACATCAGTTAGCTGAAGCTTTTGACGTTTGGAAGCTAAAGAAAAACTTCGGAAAAGAATATATGGGAATTGAACGATCTACATTTATTATTGATCCTGACGGAAAAATCATCAAGGAGTGGAGAAAGGTAAAAGTAAAAGATCATGTTGAGGAAGCTCTGAATTACATAAAAGAAATTCAATCTTAAAGAGTAGAAGGTGTCTTGATGAGAGATGAGAGAATAAAGAAACTGGCTGCGGTTTTATTGAATCACTCTGTGAAAGTGGAAAAAGGGGAAAAAGTGTTAATTAGAGGTCATTTAAATGCAAAACCTCTTATAACGGAAATTATCGATCAAACGTATGCAATAGGAGCATATCCTTATGTGGAAATACTCGATGATGAGATTACGCTCCATTTGGCTAAAAACTATCAAAAAGCTCAACTGGAAACACAAGCAAAATGGTCAATGCAAATCTATCAAGATGTAGATGCTGTTATCGTTATTATAGGGGAAGAAAATGATGCGGAGATGGCAGAGGTTCCTGCAGAAAAGCATAAGCTCCGTGGAGAAATCATGAAGCCTGTTTCAGAATTCTATGTAAATAATCGTAAGTGGGTGCTGTTGAATTATCCAACGAAGGGCTTGGCACAGAAAGCGGGAATGAGTACAAGTGCATTTGAAGATTATCTATTCGATGTATGTACAGTAGATTATGACAAAATGGCAAGTGCTGCTGAACCGTTAAAGGAATTGATGGAAAAAACAGATCGTGTCAGAATTACAGGACCTGGTACAGATCTGCAGTTTTCCATTAAAGGCATTCCAGTAGTTCCTTGTACAGGTGAAGCGAATGTGCCAGATGGAGAAGTTTTTACGGCCCCAATCAAAGATTCAGTAAATGGAACTATTTCATTCAATACACCATGTCCATATCACGGAATGACGTTCCGCGATGTAAAGCTCACGTTCGAAAATGGCAAAATTGTTGATGCTGTTTCCGATCAAACGGAAAAACTGAACGAAATCCTTGATACTGATGAGGGATCAAGATATATAGGGGAATTTGCATTAGGGTTCCATCCTTATATTGAAGAACCGATTGGTGATATTTTGTTTGATGAAAAGATTTGCGGAAGCTTTCATTTTACACCTGGAGAGGCATATGAAGAAGCAAATAATGGAAACAAATCGGCGATTCATTGGGATATGGTATTAATTCAAAGACCTGAGTATGGTGGAGGAGAAATTTATTTTGACGATGTTCTTGTCCGAAAAGATGGTCAATTTGTTCTTCCAGAGTTAACAGGTTTGAATCAAGATAATCTAAAGTAATTTAGAGCCTATTTTTAAAACGTAAGGCAAACGTCCAGCCAAATTTATAGATTGTGCGTAGATTATTAGGGAAGGCATTACCTCCTCAAATGTTAGCGCCGGATTGGAAGTGCGGACTTAGGTTCGCACTCTTTTTATTTTGGGAAAACTAAGTTGCTATATAATTAGGCTAGAGGGTGGTTGATTGAAGCTCCAGGTTGCTCGCTTTCCGTGGGGCGTGCGGTGAGCTTCCTCGGCGCAGGCGCCTGTGGGATCTCACCTGTCACGCTACTCCCACAGGAGTCTCGCACCTTCCGCTTCAATCAACCTAAATTGTTTTTTTAGAACTTAAAAGAAACTTTTAACCAGCCTATTTTTTATCATTCTTAGAATTTACATAAAGGGGAACACAAACATGAAGGTATTATCTACAGTGAAGCTACCAGAATATTTGAGAGAGGATATAGATCATTCTTTTCCGGATGTAACGTTTTATCATGATAGGAAAATAGATGAGGCACATGATTTGTTACCAGAGGTGGATATTATCTTTACGTATGGAGAGGATTTAACAGAGGAACATATTAATGCAGCGAAAAACCTAAAATGGGTTATGGTTACGTCTGCTGGTATTAATCAGCTTCCATTTGATGCGCTTGAAAAGCGTGATATTTTGGTTACAAATTCAAAAGGTGTGCATGCTATTCCCATGGCGGAGTATTGTATCGCTATGATGCTGCAGGTTTCAAGACAAGCAGAGGTATTGACTGAACACCAGCGGTTACATAAATGGGATCGTCGTGTGAGAATGGAAGAATTATATGAGAAAACAGTGCTTATTCTTGGGACAGGAGCAATAGGATCGGCGACTGCGAAACTAACCAAAGCGTTCGGTATGAATGTATCGGGTGTAAACAGTGATGGAAGAGCTATTAAGCATTTTGACAGTACCTATAAAATGAGTGAGGTAAAAGACCCACTATCCCATGCTGATTTTGTTATTTCTGTTTTTCCAAGCACAGATCATACAAAAGGTCTATTAAATAAAGAGTTTTTCGAGAATATGAAGGACGATGCGGTGTTTATCAATATTGGCAGAGGTGACGCAGTTGTTGAAAAGGATTTGATGGAAGTTCTGAAAGCAAACCGTTCTTTGCATGCCGTTTTAGATGTATTTGAGACAGAGCCACTGCCAAAGACGCATCCGCTTTGGGATATGGAAAATGTCACGGTAACTCCTCATTTATCCGGGATTACAAGAAGATATTTGCCTAGAGCGATGGAGATTGCCAAAACCAATCTAGGTTATTTTTTAAACAATGAACTTGCAGAGATGCAAAATAAGATTTTACTTAGCAAAAGATACTAAACAAGCATGAATGAAAATTTGCGGTAAATAATACATTGTATAAAGAACGTTTGACAAAAGTCGTAGTTACAATGTACACTAATTATAAACATTATAATGTAAGAATTTTTATAGAAGTGAGGTGCATGGCGGATGTCTGAACATCAATTAAAGGATGCATTAGATACCCTGAAGCAAACCGGAGTACGGATTACACCTCAACGTCATGCTATACTAGAATTCTTGGTCGATTCCATGACACACCCTACAGCAGATGATATATATAAAGCATTAGAAGGCAAATTCCCTAATATGAGTGTTGCTACTGTTTATAACAACCTAAGGGTATTTCGTGAAGTTGGACTTGTTAAGGAATTAACGTATGGCGATGCATCAAGTCGTTTTGATTTCATAACGTCTGATCACTATCACGTCATTTGTGAAGGCTGTGGAAAGATTGTTGATTTCTCTTATCCAGGACTTGATGAGGTTGAGGCTTTAGCTGCACATGTAACGGGATTTAAAGTTAGTCACCACCGTATGGAGATATACGGTTTGTGCCCAAGTTGTGAAAAGAAAGAAACACATTAAAACAAGCTGGAATTTATAGCTTGTTTTTGTATGAATGTAAAAAAGGGGCCGACCCAAAAGTCTAGATTTTAGACCTTGGGTTAGCCTTTTTTCATACTTTTATTTTTTTAATTCAGTTAACGTAAAAACCGAGACGTTCCATTGCGCTCCAGACACTTGCTTTCCGCGGGGAGGAAGCTGAGCCTCCTCGCCTTCGGCTGTGGGGTCTCAGCCTTTCCTCACTTCCCGCAGGAGTCAAGTGTCTTACGCTCCATTCCACTATCGATCTAAAATTATATTCATAGAAGCAAAACCCCTACGAAAACAGTCTTTTTTAAAGAGTAATTAAACAACAAAAAAATCGCCCCATTTTGTATAATTAAGTTACCACACCAAATTATCCAAGAAAGGAACGATTTTTTATGAAATATGATCATATCTCTTTCGTTAATTATAACATGAATCAGTTAGTTCTTCCATTAGACCTTGAAATTCTCATCCCTCAAAATCATTTATCTACCATTGTCCATGAAGCTGTAGAAAAGCTAGACGATACATTGTTATTTCAACCCTACAAAGGTGGTGGACGCCCATCATATCATCCAAAAATGTTACTTAAAGTCATCGTTTATGCTTATACACAAAAAGTTTACTCAGGAAGACAGATGGAAAAGTTACTAACCGAAAATATCTACTTTATGTGGTTAAGTGGTAGTCAAACTCCTGATTTTCGTACAATCAATCGGTTTCGATCCGAGCGAATGAAAGATATTATCTATCAAGTCTTCTTTTCAATTGTAGAGTTACTACGTGAAAAAGGATTGGTAAAGCTGGAGCACTATTTTGTTGATGGGACTAAGATAGAAGCAAATGCAAATCAATATACATTTGTTTGGAGAAAAGCGACAGAAAAATATGATAAAAGTTTAGATGACAAATATCGTCAACTCGCTTTCCAAATTGAGCAAATCCTTGAAGAAGAGGAAAAGTCCGCCCCTTCCGCGGGGCTAGAAGAAAAGCTGAAAGAAACACCGATTACTTCAGAACAGATTGAACATAGTATTAAAAAGTTAGAAAAACATTTAGAAACAGAACCCAAAAATAAAGAGGCGAAAAAAGTTGTTCGATTACTAAAAAAAGATTATCTTCCTCGTAAAGTGAAATATGAAGAACAAAATCGACTATTCAATGGAAGAAACAGTTTCTCGAAAACAGACACTGATGCGACCTTTATGAGAATGAAGGAAGATCATATGCGAAATGGGCAATTAAAACCAGGATATAATGTACAAACAGGGACAGAAGGTCAGTTTATTACGGGCTTCTCACTTCATCAAAGAGCAGGTGATCCAAGTTGCTTAATCCCTCACCTCAAACACTTGGAGGTGCACGGAGTGAAACCCCAAAAAATAGTTGCCGATTCTGGCTATGGTAGTGAGGAAAACTATGATTTTCTCGAAAGAGAAGGACGAACAGCATACATAAAATATAATACGTTTGATCAAGAACAAAAAAAGAGCTGGAAAAAGAAAATCGATCGTGTAGAAAATATGGAGTACGATGAGGAGGTAGATGAGTTTATTTGTGCAAACAAGCAACGCCTTATTTTTCAGTATGAAACCACAAGAACATCAGATAATGAATATGTATCAATTAAAAGAAGATATTCTTGTTTTGAATGTACCGGCTGCCCATTCCAAATAACTTGTGCCAAAGGGAAAGAACAAAAAACAATTACAATATCTCTAGAAAATCAAAGGCAAAGAAAAGAGATTCGTGAACGTCTTCAGAGTGAGGAAGGCCGGAAATTATATAGTCAACGAAAATGCGATGTGGAAAGTGTATTTGGACAGTTAAAACACAATCAACAGTTCAGACGGTTTTCAATGCGGGGTCTCCAAAAAAATACGATTGAATGGGGGCTTCTTTGCGTTGCACATAACTGTAAAAAAATGCAGAAAGCGATAAAAAGAAATAAAGAAATGAGGAAAATTGATACCAATAAGGGTTAGGAATAGCCCTTTTAATTGAAAAATCCCACTATTTGGATTCTTATAAAAACACATAAGAAAAGGGTGCTCAAAAGGTTGTCATTTAACGACCTTTTGAGTCACCCTCTTTTCTGTGTGTTATTAGAAAGTGTATAGGTATTGTACTTTGTTTTAGTGTCTAGCTCCAGCGCCTACCCCTCGAGGTCATAAGTCAATTTGGAATTGAAGGTAAACAACACCTTCAATTCCAAATCGCCTTATTTGCCCTAGGCTGATCAAGGCGCTTACGCTTTTCTAATGTTATTTTAAGCTTTTTTTATTATAGCTCTCATCAAATTCTTTTCCTTCAAGGTCCTTGTCCAATGTGAGAGGTTCCTTGCAATACATACACATATCAACACGCCCTAAAATCTTTGTATGCTTTCCACAAGTTGGACATGTTACTTGAACAGCCTTTGTTGACAGCATACCGATCCAGAAATAAACAACCGTACTTGCGATGATCGACAGCATACCCAACATCATAAAAATCGTCATAACCCACATATTCGTGCGAAAGAAAACACCGATATACATAATGATAAATCCTACAAAAATTAAGCTTAAAGCGAAGGTTCTGATTTTATTGATCTTACTAGTATATTTACGAGCCATTTTTGACCTCCTCATAACGATGAAGCGAGTTTAGCGCTTTCTATGCTTATTAATAGTATCAGAAATGATATTTTTTTTGTACTAGTTTTATAATAGTAAGAATAGAAACTCACTCAAATTGAAGAGGGTTTTTAAAGAATGATGTAGAAACAATATTAAAGCCCATATAATGGAGGATGATGATGATGGAAGATATTCTCCGTCCAATTTATCAAGAACGCGCAAGCCACCCAAATACATTAGCAATCGTAATGATTGAAAAAAGAAACCAAACATCACCTTTAACAGATAATCTTGATGTAGCTCTTCTAGTTATTGTGAATGAACTAGATCAGCCTTTATATGTAAAGCATTACGAGTTTGAAGATAAAAAAGCTTCATTAACCGTTATGTCAAAGCATGATGTAAACAAGTCCATCCTTTTAGGGACAAATCGAAGAATGGTTGATTGGATTCTAAATGGAAAGGTCCTCTTTGACCGTAATGAATACATAGCTGAATTAGTTGATAGACTAAGAACCTTTCCGTTTTCGGAAAGAAAAATGAAAATGGGGATTGAATTTGCAAAGCTCATTCGGCGTTATTTGGAAGGTAAAGTATTTTTTGAATCAAATCAATTATTAGATACATACAACCATATTGTTCATGCCTTGCATCACTTAGCCAGATTAGAAGTCATTGATAGGGGCTTTTATCCTGAAGTAACAGTTTGGAATCAGGTTAAACAAATTGAGCCGCAGATTTATAAGTTATATAAAGAACTAATCGAAGGAGAAGAATCTCTTGAAAAAAGACTAGAGCTTCTTTTCTTAGCAAGCGATTTTCTCATCCATTCAAAAACAGAAATTGGGGCAAGTCATATTTTATCTCTTATGGCAGAAAGAGACTCATGGTACTTCCATGAATTGTATCAGCATCCCGAACTGCAACATTACTCTGTGGATTTAAGTGTTTTATTGGAATTCTTAGTGGAGAAAAAGTATGTATCTATAGAAAGACAACAAACAAAAGGTAAAGGAGTTTTTCATAGAGTATATTTTGTTGATAAAAAGTGTTGACTTAGTTTTTTGTAGATGTTATATTATTATTCGTCGCTGTTACTTATGTACTCAGCGGCGATGATTTTGTCTCCAACTAGATCAAAAAAAGTTTTTAAAAAACTGTTGACGATCACTGATGGAAATGATATATTAAGAAAGTCGCTTATGACAAACGACGAAAAATGATCTTTGAAAACTAAACAAAACCAAGCGTGCCAACGTTAATTTCGATTAACAAAAAACGTACTATATAGTACAAAATTTTATGAGCTACATCAAACACTTTATTGGAGAGTTTGATCCTGGCTCAGGACGAACGCTGGCGGCGTGCCTAATACATGCAAGTCGAGCGAATCTGAGGGAGCTTGCTCCCAACGATTAGCGGCGGACGGGTGAGTAACACGTGGGTAACCTGCCTGTAAGATTGGGATAACTCCGGGAAACCGGAGCTAATACCGGATAACATTTCGAACCGCATGGTTCGAAATTGAAAGACGGCTTCGGCTGTCACTTACAGATGGACCCGCGGCGCATTAGCTAGTTGGTGAGGTAACGGCTCACCAAGGCGACGATGCGTAGCCGACCTGAGAGGGTGATCGGCCACACTGGGACTGAGACACGGCCCAGACTCCTACGGGAGGCAGCAGTAGGGAATCTTCCGCAATGGACGAAAGTCTGACGGAGCAACGCCGCGTGAACGATGAAGGCCTTCGGGTCGTAAAGTTCTGTTGTTAGGGAAGAACAAGTACCAGAGTAACTGCTGGTACCTTGACGGTACCTAACCAGAAAGCCACGGCTAACTACGTGCCAGCAGCCGCGGTAATACGTAGGTGGCAAGCGTTGTCCGGAATTATTGGGCGTAAAGCGCGCGCAGGCGGTTTCTTAAGTCTGATGTGAAAGCCCACGGCTCAACCGTGGAGGGTCATTGGAAACTGGGGAACTTGAGTGCAGAAGAGGAGAGTGGAATTCCACGTGTAGCGGTGAAATGCGTAGAGATGTGGAGGAACACCAGTGGCGAAGGCGACTCTCTGGTCTGTAACTGACGCTGAGGCGCGAAAGCGTGGGGAGCGAACAGGATTAGATACCCTGGTAGTCCACGCCGTAAACGATGAGTGCTAAGTGTTAGAGGGTTTCCGCCCTTTAGTGCTGCAGCAAACGCATTAAGCACTCCGCCTGGGGAGTACGGTCGCAAGACTGAAACTCAAAGGAATTGACGGGGGCCCGCACAAGCGGTGGAGCATGTGGTTTAATTCGAAGCAACGCGAAGAACCTTACCAGGTCTTGACATCCTTCGCTACTTCTAGAGATAGAAGGTTCCCCTTCGGGGGACGAAGTGACAGGTGGTGCATGGTTGTCGTCAGCTCGTGTCGTGAGATGTTGGGTTAAGTCCCGCAACGAGCGCAACCCTTGATCTTAGTTGCCAGCATTCAGTTGGGCACTCTAAGGTGACTGCCGGTGACAAACCGGAGGAAGGTGGGGATGACGTCAAATCATCATGCCCCTTATGACCTGGGCTACACACGTGCTACAATGGATGGTACAAAGGGCTGCAAGACTGCGAAGTCAAGCCAATCCCATAAAACCATTCTCAGTTCGGATTGCAGGCTGCAACTCGCCTGCATGAAGCCGGAATCGCTAGTAATCGCGGATCAGCATGCCGCGGTGAATACGTTCCCGGGCCTTGTACACACCGCCCGTCACACCACGAGAGTTTGTAACACCCGAAGTCGGTGGGGTAACCGTAAGGAGCCAGCCGCCTAAGGTGGGACAGATGATTGGGGTGAAGTCGTAACAAGGTAGCCGTATCGGAAGGTGCGGCTGGATCACCTCCTTTCTAAGGATATGAGGTACGCTTGGTATTTTGTTTAGTTTTGAGAGATCATTGGATCTTTCAATATAAGTAATAAAACACATAGGATATAAATATCCTGTGCTTTATGTTCCTTGAAAACTAGATAACGATAACAATTCAAGTAATTCACTGAGTTTAAACGCTTAGTTTAGTGATTCTCTTATTAATGAAGTAAATGACATCTTCGATGTCGAAGGTTAAGTTAGTAAGGGCGCACGGTGGATGCCTTGGCACTAGGAGCCGATGAAGGACGGTACTAACACCGATATGCTTCGGGGAGCTGTAAGTAAGCTTTGATCCGGAGATTTCCGAATGGGGGAACCCACTGCTCGTAATGGAGTAGTATTTTTACCTGAATACATAGGGTAATAAAGGCAGACCCGGGGAACTGAAACATCTAAGTACCCGGAGGAAGAGAAAGCAAACGCGATTTCCTGAGTAGCGGCGAGCGAAACGGAATTAGCCCAAACCAAGAGGCTTGCCTCTTGGGGTTGTAGGACACTCTATACGGAGTTACAAAGGAACGGAGTAAATGAAGAGGTCTGGAAAGGCCCGTCAAAGAAGGTAACAACCCTGTAGTTGAAACTTCGTTCCCTCCAGAGTGGATCCTGAGTACGGCGGGACACGTGAAATCCCGTCGGAAGCAGGGAGGACCATCTCCCAAGGCTAAATACTCCCTAGTGACCGATAGTGAACCAGTACCGTGAGGGAAAGGTGAAAAGCACCCCGGAAGGGGAGTGAAAGAGATCCTGAAACCGTGTGCCTACAAGTAGTCAAAGCCCGTTAATGGGTAATGGCGTGCCTTTTGTAGAATGAACCGGCGAGTTACGATCCCGTGCAAGGTTAAGTTGATAAGACGGAGCCGCAGCGAAAGCGAGTCTGAATAGGGCGAAAGAGTACGTGGTCGTAGACCCGAAACCAGGTGATCTACCCATGTCCAGGGTGAAGTTCAGGTAACACTGAATGGAGGCCCGAACCCACGCACGTTGAAAAGTGCGGGGATGAGGTGTGGGTAGCGGAGAAATTCCAATCGAACTTGGAGATAGCTGGTTCTCTCCGAAATAGCTTTAGGGCTAGCCTTGAAATGAGAGTCTTGGAGGTAGAGCACTGATTGGACTAGGGGCCCCCATCGGGTTACCGAATTCAGTCAAACTCCGAATGCCAAAGACTTATGTTCAGGAGTCAGACTGCGAGTGATAAGATCCGTAGTCAAGAGGGAAACAGCCCAGACCACCAGCTAAGGTCCCAAAGTATACGTTAAGTGGAAAAGGATGTGGAGTTGCTTAGACAACCAGGATGTTGGCTTAGAAGCAGCCACCATTTAAAGAGTGCGTAATAGCTCACTGGTCGAGTGACTCTGCGCCGAAAATGTACCGGGGCTAAACGTATCACCGAAGCTGTGGATTGTTCTTACGAACAATGGTAGGAGAGCGTTCTAAGGGCTGTGAAGCGAGACCGGAAGGACTCGTGGAGCGCTTAGAAGTGAGAATGCCGGTATGAGTAGCGAAAGAGGGGTGAGAATCCCCTCCACCGAATGCCTAAGGTTTCCTGAGGAAGGCTCGTCCGCTCAGGGTTAGTCGGGACCTAAGCCGAGGCCGAAAGGCGTAGGCGATGGCCAACAGGTTGAAATTCCTGTACCACCTCCTCACCATTTGAGCAATGGGGGGACGCAGAAGGATAGGGTAAGCGCGCTGTTGGATTAGCGCGTCCAAGCAGTTAGGCTGACAACGAGGCAAATCCCGTTGTCACATAAGCTGAGCTGTGATGGCGAGGGAACTATAGTACCGAAGTTCCTGATTCCACACTGCCAAGAAAAGCCTCTAGCGAGGTGAGAGGTGCCCGTACCGCAAACCGACACAGGTAGGCGAGGAGAGAATCCTAAGGTGAGCGAGAGAACTCTCGTTAAGGAACTCGGCAAAATGACCCCGTAACTTCGGGAGAAGGGGTGCTTTTTAGGGTGAATAGCCCGGAAAAGCCGCAGTGAATAGGCCCAGGCGACTGTTTAGCAAAAACACAGGTCTCTGCGAAGCCGCAAGGCGAAGTATAGGGGCTGACGCCTGCCCGGTGCTGGAAGGTTAAGGGGAGAGGTTAGCGCAAGCGAAGCTTTGAACCGAAGCCCCAGTAAACGGCGGCCGTAACTATAACGGTCCTAAGGTAGCGAAATTCCTTGTCGGGTAAGTTCCGACCCGCACGAAAGGCGTAACGATCTGGGCACTGTCTCAACGAGAGACTCGGTGAAATTATAGTACCTGTGAAGATGCAGGTTACCCGCGACAGGACGGAAAGACCCCGTGGAGCTTTACTGTAGCCTGATATTGAATTTTGGTACAGCTTGTACAGGATAGGTAGGAGCCTGAGAAGCCGGAGCGCTAGCTTCGGTGGAGGCGTCGGTGGGATACTACCCTGGCTGTATTGAAATTCTAACCCACAGCCCTGATCGGGCTGGGAGACAGTGTCAGGTGGGCAGTTTGACTGGGGCGGTGGCCTCCTCAAATGTAACGGAGGCGGCCAAAGGTTCCCTCAGAATGGTTGGAAATCATTCGTAGAGTGTAAAGGCACAAGGGAGCTTGACTGCGAGACCTACAAGTCGAGCAGGGACGAAAGTCGGGCTTAGTGATCCGGTGGTTCCGCATGGAAGGGCCATCGCTCAACGGATAAAAGCTACCCCGGGGATAACAGGCTTATCTCCCCCAAGAGTCCACATCGACGGGGAGGTTTGGCACCTCGATGTCGGCTCATCGCATCCTGGGGCTGTAGTCGGTCCCAAGGGTTGGGCTGTTCGCCCATTAAAGCGGTACGCGAGCTGGGTTCAGAACGTCGTGAGACAGTTCGGTCCCTATCCGTCGTGGGCGTAGGAAATTTGAGAGGAGCTGTCCTTAGTACGAGAGGACCGGGATGGACGCACCGCTGGTGTACCAGTTGTTTTGCCAAAGGCATAGCTGGGTAGCTATGTGCGGAAGGGATAAGTGCTGAAAGCATCTAAGCATGAAGCCCCCCTCAAGATGAGATTTCCCATCACACTAGTGAGTAAGATCCCTGAAAGATGATCAGGTTGATAGGTCAGAGGTGGAAGCGCGGTGACGTGTGGAGCTGACTGATACTAATCGATCGAGGACTTAACCTAATAAAAGCGTAAGCTTAGTGAATTGAATTGTGAATCGTTATCTAGTTTTGAAGGAATATAAAAGTAAAAAAACACTTGAAATATTCTTGTAATATAGTATAATAATTTTTGTCACAAATGTCTGGTAATGATGGCGAAGAGGTCACACCCGTTCCCATGCCGAACACGGAAGTTAAGCTCTTCAGCGCCGATGGTAGTTGGGGGTTTCCCCCTGTGAGAGTAGGACGTTGCCAGGCTGTGATTATTCCGCAGTAGCTCAGTGGTAGAGCTATCGGCTGTTAACCGATCGGTCGCAGGTTCGAATCCTGCCTGCGGAGCCATTTTGGAGAGCTGTCCGAGTGGCCGAAGGAGCACGATTGGAAATCGTGTATACGCTAACCGCGTATCAAGGGTTCAAATCCCTTGCTCTCCGCCACATTTACTTTTCATACATGGCCCATTGGTCAAGCGGTTAAGACACCGCCCTTTCACGGCGGTAACACGGGTTCGAATCCCGTATGGGTCACCATTTAAATCGGAGGATTAGCTCAGCTGGGAGAGCACCTGCCTTACAAGCAGGGGGTCGGCGGTTCGATCCCGTCATCCTCCACCATATATATTATCGCGGGGTGGAGCAGTCTGGTAGCTCGTCGGGCTCATAACCCGAAGGTCGCAGGTTCAAATCCTGTCCCCGCAACCAAATAATGGTCCGGTAGTTCAGTTGGTTAGAATGCCTGCCTGTCACGCAGGAGGTCGCGGGTTCGAGTCCCGTCCGGACCGCCATTATATATGTAATTCAAAATCAGTACTTACTCTAGCCAGAATATAGAGTAAGAGGGTTTCAATAAGCGAGAAGGTCGAAGAAGCGACTGAGCGAGCACCGGAGCGTTTGTTAATACGTGAGGATGTGAGCGATGGAGCTGATGAAGAGATTCGAAGCTTAGTGGAAGCCGTAAACTATTTTGGCTCGGTAGCTCAGTTGGTAGAGCAATGGACTGAAAATCCATGTGTCGGCGGTTCGATTCCGTCCCGAGCCACCTTTTATTTTGATAAGTAAATACGCCGGTGTAGCTCAATTGGTAGAGCAACTGACTTGTAATCAGTAGGTTGGGGGTTCAAGTCCTCTCGCCGGCACTCTCTAAATATGGAGGGGTAGCGAAGTGGCTAAACGCGGCGGACTGTAAATCCGCTCCTTAGGGTTCGGCAGTTCGAATCTGCCCCCCTCCACCATTTATTTTTAAAGTAAACCTACATTTAGGGGCATAGTTTAACGGTAGAATAGAGGTCTCCAAAACCTTTGGTGTGGGTTCGATTCCTACTGCCCCTGCCAATTTGAATATAGTGGCGGTTGTGGCGAAGTGGTTAACGCATCGGATTGTGGTTCCGACATTCGTGGGTTCGATTCCCATCAGCCGCCCCATTTATATAGCTAAGTAATTAGGATACATTAGATCAGTCGATCTTGAATTATAGATCAAAAAAAGCACTTGGTTGTCGGCGATATTTCGCGTTATTTCCTGTCAGAAATAACACAAAATATCCTCTTGCGATGAGATTTCATGAAGAAGACTCGAAGAAGCTTATTCATGAAGATTATTCAATGGGCTATAGCCAAGCGGTAAGGCATCGCACTTTGACTGCGACATGCGTTGGTTCGAATCCAGCTAGCCCAGCCATTTTCTTGACACATTTTTAGTTCTAGTGCATAGGCTAAATCATATAAATAAAGTAAGATCGCGGAAGTAGTTCAGTGGTAGAACACCACCTTGCCAAGGTGGGGGTCGCGGGTTCGAATCCCGTCTTCCGCTCCATTTAAAATGGCGGCATAGCCAAGTGGTAAGGCAGAGGTCTGCAAAACCTTTATCACCGGTTCAAATCCGGTTGCCGCCTCCATTTTAACACCCTTGCCGGGGTGGCGGAACTGGCAGACGCACAGGACTTAAAATCCTGCGGTAGGTGACTACCGTACCGGTTCGATTCCGGTCCTCGGCACCATAATGTACTTAATCCTTTGCCAGTGTGGCGGAATTGGCAGACGCGCACGACTCAAAATCGTGTTCCTTCGGGAGTGTCGGTTCGACCCCGACCACTGGTATCTGAAATACAGTAACGACAAGGGAAATCGCTGATATACAGCGGTTTTTTTTATTGGTCAAAAATCATAAAAAATCGGTGTCAGATTGGCATGGGCGAGTCACCCTAAAAATATTTCATTTAGGATGACTCGACTTCTCGGAAACATCTTATCCTTCGTTGAAAAGAAACGGAGGATTTTTTTATTATGTCAGAAAAGAAGACAGGAAAAACAAGAACAAGGATTCCGGATTTGTTACCCGAAGAAGACTCATTTGCAATTAAAACAAAGATGAAACAACATGGAAGAGTGTATTAAAAAGTTTTTTATTTTGGAAAAAAGCTCAAGGTATTAGTGAGACTACCTTAAAAGGGTATTCAAACCACATTAATCACTTTTTAAAAGATTCTAAAGAGTTTTGGGAAAATGTAGAAAAAACAAAGCAAGCTATTCTTACACATATGGCAGAAGACATTAAGCCGGCAATGTACAAACTTTCGTTTAGTATATTTAAGAGTTTTTTTCGATTGGTGTATTTCTGAAGGATTAGTATTTAAAAACCCATTAAAGGGTTATAAAAAATGAAAAGCACACCCAAGGATTGTTGAAATACCAACATATGGAGGTCTGAGAGATTATGCATTAATATTATTTACCTTGGATACTTGTGCAAGACCTAGTGATGCAACAAGGTTAAACAAATTGAGTTTTGATTTACCTCGTTTTTCTGTTACAATCCCTGAGGAAGTCTCGAAAACTCGAAAGGCTAGAACGTTACCTATACTACCTCATACATCTGAAGTTTTGAAAAAGTTGTTGCGAGTTCGACCTCATGATTGGGATGAGGACGTTCCTGTTTTTTGTAATAGTTGATGGTGAAACCTTAAATCGCAAGGAGTGGAGTACACGTATGGATGGCTATAGTAAGGAAATTTTTTTAAAAATAAGACCCTATGACCTTAGACATGCTTTTGCGATTATGTACTTACGAAATGGGGGAAATGCCTTTTCATTGCGGAAAGTGATGGGGCACGAAAATATGGACATGACTAAAAGATATCTGAATATTACTGGTCAGGATTTACGCGAAGTCCATCAACATGCTAGTCCTCTTAATAATCTAATTCCTAAGAAGAAAAGCCGGATAAGAAAATTCTAATACATCATGTAAGTTTGCAATGAATAATATCAAAATGGAGTGGAAGAAATTTTCTCACTCTTTTTTGTATGATTTCAAATAATAATAATTATGTGTCTAAATAAAACCTACTCATTAATAAACCGATATTTTTTCTCATGCTCTTACTATTTTTACTTAAATATGCATAGCTTGTACCAACGTTTTTGGACCCTCGTTATATTAAAATATCGGCTATCTCTTAACTCTCTAACATAGCTACGAATACTTATTTCACATTTTTCATTATAAACTATAATTGGATACTATATATTACCATAAGGCTTATCACTACAACTTTTGCAAACATAACATTTTAGAACTCTCCCCCTAGTGGTAGGGTAGGCACTATACTTATAAAAATCACTTTTATATATTTCTTTTTACAAGGCTATTTTCGTATAGATTGTTGCTTTTGCGTTAGAGACACATTTTTCAATATATACCATTAATTGTATAAGATTATAGATGGATGGGGTTATAAACAATACACTTTAAAATGGAGTATTAAAATAGTAGTAATAATACCTTTCCGCGAATTCTTGTTTTTTACATTTAATTATTTTTTGCAGTTTATTCAAAAAACAAAACTATATACCTATCATAAAATTACAATATATACCAATTGTTCTATATTAATCCAGAATTATATAACGTAGAATTTAAATGTACTAAAAACAAATCCAAGGAGGAAAAGATGAAAAAAACTTTGATTCTATTAATGTCTGTTTTTATGCTATTTAGCGGGGCTACTGGTGCATTCGCAGAGAGGACAACAATTAATAACGGTCCAAAATATGAGGTTTTAGAAGCTACAGATTCGTATGAAAAAGTAAAAATAACAAATGAAGATGGAACTGTTGAATACTTAGAAGGTGAATTAGTAAATGGAAATTATAAATATACGTCTACTGATTCTGACGGGAATGTATTGTATATAAACTCTGATGATGAAAATGTTATTGTTACTAATGCCGAAGAAGAGATTGTATTAGAATTATCAAAAGCTGAAGTGTTGAGTAATGATGAGCTTGGATATATTTCTACCGAGAAACACCCCTTCACAGGAAAACCTATCGAGGTTCATTATGGCTTATATGATAATGTCCCTAAAAATACATCTTGGGCAAACTATTATTCTTATAAGGGGAGTAAAGAAGTGCAAGGAATTAACACTTCTGCGATTGCGGGTATTTTTGCAAGTGTAGTCTCACTGTCTCCTGTTGCCGGTGTAATCGTGACAATTGCCTCTGCGGTTTATAGTTATCATTTACCTAAAGCTTGGTATAAAGTTACAGTGCAGACACGCTATATGAATGGAAAACTTTATAAAAGAAAGGTTATGAAGGTATATAAATACCATGACTACACAGGATATATTGGAATGGTATACGGAAATGCGGAGTTAGTGCGATAACAAAAAGACAAAAGGCTGCTATGCGGTCCTTTTGTTTTTTTTCGTACTTTTTTATCATATATTTCCAATAAGAAATCTTTATAATAAAAAGTAAGGAAAGGGGTTGTTTTTAATTGAATCATAAGTTTTTAGAGTGGTTAGGTTTTGCAATACTTATTGTATCGTTGTTAGGTAAGGCCATATTGTTACAATATAATAACGACGATTTCACTTTGAATATTATTTTAAATGTAACAATGGGACTAGGTGCTATTATTACTATTTTTACTTTCATTCACAGAAAATTTGGCAAGAAAGTTGAAGGAAACAAATAACTTTAATATCAAAACCAAGTATAACGTATACTTGGTTTTGAATTCTAGAATATTTTATAAAAATTACTTGTTTTCTAATCGAGAAGATAAAAATTTTTTGATAAGTATTAGAGAAGTTTTTATTAATGGATGTGGAAATCGTTTCCTGTTTTAAATATGTAATAGGTAGCGAATGCAAGTTAATTGTAGCTTTTTAAGTTTCTTCATCCATAAGCTCTTCATGGACATTTATTAAATATTCTGGGTTATCTTTTCCTTTAAGTTGATAACTTTTTGTCTTACTTGAATTTAGTATCCTGAAGGTTTAAATTATAGAATAGTATTGCTTATACTACTATCTATTTTCAATATTATTATCTTACAGATGTTTAATATATAATTGGTATGCGTGTATTAATTATATTAGTTTCAATTCCTCTTTTTATTTCTATTTAATTGTGCTTGTGTTTTTCCAAAAGCAACTTTATTTATTAATGGTTCGTGGTTCCCAATAGTCACTTCGTCTCCCCAAACCAATTTTACTGTATAGAAGGAATTGTTTAATATCTTTTTAATTGAAGCTGGTGTAAATTCTCTGCTTTTTCTAGTTTTAATTCCTTCTTGCTTCATCCATCGAAGTATCTTCCGTATACTGCCTAATTCTGCTTATTTCTTAAAAATATATTTTACAATCTTAGCTTCGGATTCTTCAATAATAATAATAATAGGCTTGTCCATTCCTTCATGCTGCCACCTATAACCAAGCGGAGCAACACCACATCCCTTTATTGTATCCTTTCTAACTTTTGTTCTTCTTCCATTTGCTAATTTTTTAGTAATACTCATGTGGTCGTATTGGTCCAAGAGCTCCATCATTCCATTAATTAAAAATTCATTCGGGTCTTTAGTATAAACACTGTAGCTTGGTTGTTCCAAACTCAAAATATTCGCCCCTGCTTTTATGAATTTTCTTTTAATGTACACTTTAGCCAGATCATTTCTCCACAGTCTGTTTGTATTGTAAATAATACAGATTTTATAATTTTCTAATTCTTTTTACATAGAATGCAGGTCTTCTCTATTTTTGAATAGGTCTTCATCATCCGTTTCATAGTCTTCTCTACCTGATTGACCGCCATCTTCAAAAATTCTTATCAGCTTCAATCTGTTCTATTTACAATAATCAATAATTTTCTTTTTTTGGTCCTCAATGCCCTGTCTTTTTTTCACCTGAGTCTCAGTAGACACTCGGACATATGCAATGACCTCATCCATAATAAACGCCCCTTTTTATTAAATTGTACTATCGTTTTCCACTTTTTGTTGTTAACTATTATCCATAAAAGTAAACAATAAATGGTTGTATTGCTTGATAATACTTTGTTTGTTGTAGGTCTAAGTCTTATTATTGTGTTGAAATCTGAATAAAGATTAAAATTGGGCTGTTATAATTTTATAAAGAGGGTTGTGAATAAATATTGCTTTTAATGAGGTCAAATTATAGTTATTATTTTTTATTGCGGGTGAGAAAAGCTATCAAGGAAGAAAAGTGAAAAAATATTAAGCATCTTTAGTAGTAGTTAGAAATTTTGCACAACAAATCTTTCATATCTCCTAATTTAAAATACAGTTGCCATAAAAAATGTAATGGTTATTGTGCATAAATTTTATTTTGCTCAAGTATCGACGTTGAAGTGACCGAATACTGTTGTGCATAAATTATTTCTTCTTTTTTATCATCTTCACTTTTAAAGCCTACAAACCCAACTCTTATTTTTCAAAGTAAAGAAGTATCATACATGCAAAATTAATATGATTTTCAAAACCTTAATAAAACTTTACCCTCCTTTAAGATTGCATTAACGGACAAATGCTACGATAAAAGTATTCGAAAGGGGGAACTGATTCATGTATTCATTGCACGTGAAGAAAGTGTTACTTCTTTTATTATTTGTATTATTTATTGTAGGGGGTTCTGTTTATGCTGCTACTTCGATCGATCATGATTCAACTGATTCACTACAAGTGCAGTTATTAGGTGTGAATGATTTACATGGTCACCTTGATACATATGATCAATTCAAGGGGAAAAAGGTTGGCGGAGCAGACTATTTGGCTGCTTATCTTAATAAATATCGCCAGGAAAATGAGCATACTCTTATTATTCATGCTGGTGATATGATTGGAGGCAGTCCACCAATCTCCTCGCTTCTTCAAGATGAACCAACTATGGAGTATTTAGATCTCTTACAGTTTGATGTAGGAACAATAGGGAACCATGAACTAGATGAGGGTATCGATGAAATGAAACGACTCCTATCTGGAGGTTCTCATCCAATTACTGGCTACTTCCCAGGATCAGAAACCCCCTATATATCTGCTAATATCATCGATAAAAAAACAAATAGGCATGTGTTTCCGCCATATTTGATTAAAGAAATTGACGGGATTAAAATAGGCTTTATTGGTGTGGTCACAACCAAAACAAATTTATATGTTCTCCCTGAAAATCTTGATTCAATAAAAATCACCGACGAAGTAAAAGCAATCAATAAAGCAGCTGATGATTTAAAAAAACAAGGAGTTAAGTCGATAGTTGTTCTTGGTCATATATCTTCCAAGTCAAATTCCGATGGCACCAATCCAGATGAGGATCTTGCTAAAATGGCTCCTGATATTGATGACGAAGTAGATATTCTTTTTGGTGCGCATAACCATCAGTACACAAATACGGTTGTAGACAATAAGCTTATTGTTCAAGCCTACTCATATGGAAAAGCGTTCTCCCATATCAACATAGGTATCGATAAAAATTCAAAAGACATTATTCATAAAAAAGCAAATATTATTCTTACTGATCACGAACGAATCAAACCAGACCCAGATGCAATTGAACTTATTCATAAATACAAAGAAAAAACAGATACCTACGTAAATCAAGTTGTTGGTACTTTACCTGATGCAGTCTCAAAAAGGAAAAACAAGGATGGATTTTCCCCTTTAGGTTACATGATCGCAGATTCATACAAAGCAAGCATGAATACAGACTTTGCTTTTGTCCACCAAGGGGGTCTGCGAGAAAGCCTTAACAAAGGGACAGTAAAAATGGAAGATCTCCTAACCGTATTACCTTTTGGACACAAACTCGTATCCACTTCCATCACTGGAGAACAAATAAAAAAAGTTCTTGAACAGCAATGGAGATTAAATGAAAAAGAAAACATATTGCAAGTCTCGGGTCTTTCTTATACGTATGTCAAACAGGCTCCCATTGGAAACAAAATAAAGTCATTGAAAGAAACAAACGGAGATATCATTGATCCTGATAAAACATACACCGTCGCTATAACTGACTACTTGTCCTTTGGTGGAGATGGATTTACATCGTTTGAAGAGGGAAAAGCAATAGGTGAAGGACCTTTAGATGTTGAAGCATTTGCTGAGTTAATAAAGGGGCAAAGAACTGCAAAATAGAATTTTATAAAAATGCGATCAAAAAGAAGAAACCTTGGCTATCATGGTTTCTTCGTCTTATAGGAAATAGTTTTTTAAGAGTCTTTTAACTATGATTCAGGATTACGAACTTTTTTCAAATGGAATCGCTTGATAAATTGAATCATAGGCCTAATTAAAAATAGTGCACTTCCCACGATAAACATCCAAATCGCATATGTTTCTAATGGTTTCCAAAGAAAGAGAACACTACCAATTAAAAAACAGAGGGCTATCAAAACATCATTAATGTTATAAAAGAACTCATAACGCTCATTAATAGTAATTTCGTGTTGACCAAATTGTACGTCAATATAATTAGGCTCATTATCTACTTTAAATTGTTTCACACTTTCAACTCCCTTGTAAGGATTATTCCCGGTGTGAATCGCGTAAAAACATCGGTATTTACTTTCTTATTACAAGGGGGGACAAGTTTCAAATAATTTATGTGGAGTATCTACTTTTTGAACAACAAAGTATTTTCATCTCCATTTATTAAAAATACATTTCTACCAATCTAAAGTAGAAAATAAGTACCTTCCCCTAGACCAAAACTGCCTTTTCCATATTGTTTTCATTGCACTTAAGGTTAATAATGTTTAAAATTTTCTATAGTTTGATAAAAATTGCTTAAGCATGGTATAAAAGTTAAAGAAAAAAATTTTTTTACTTTTAATTTTGCGACTGAAGTTTTACTTAGTATTACATCAAGAGAGGAATTGAATTTTAATATGATAGATAATTTCTGGCGTGATTTACCACGACCATTTTTTGTACTTGCTCCAATGGAAGATGTGACAGATGTTGTTTTTCGCCATGTGGTGAGTGAAGCAGCTAGACCTGATGTGTTTTTTACAGAGTTTACAAACACGGAGAGCTATTGTCACCCAGAGGGAAAACAAAGTGTGCGTGGACGTTTGACTTTTACAGAAGATGAACAACCAATGGTTGCACATATATGGGGAGATAAGCCCGAGTATTTCCGACAAATGAGTATTGGTATGGCGGAACTTGGGTTTAAGGGTATTGATATCAATATGGGCTGTCCTGTACCTAATGTGGCATCCAGAGGGAAGGGAAGCGGTCTTATCCTTCGTCCGGAAGTAGCTGCAGAACTAATACAAGCAGCGAAAGCGGGCGGATTGCCTGTAAGTGTGAAGACAAGGCTTGGTTACACAGAAGTGGACGAGTGGCAGGACTGGCTAACACATATATTGAAACAAGACATCGCTAATCTTTCTATCCATCTGCGAACAAGAAAGGAAATGAGCCAAGTAGATGCTCATTGGGAACTGATTCCGGAGATTAAAAAACTTCGTGACGAGATAGCACCGGATACACTTTTGACGATTAATGGGGATATTCTTGACCGTGCAGCTGGCTTGAAGCTTGTTGATCAATATGGTGTTGATGGCGTTATGATTGGGCGTGGTATCTTTAAAAATCCATTTGCGTTTGAAAAAGAGCCGAAAGATCATAGCAGTAAGGAATTGCTTGATCTCTTAAGATTGCATCTTGATCTTCATGATAAATATTCAACAGAATTAGAGCCACGTCCGTTTAAAGCTCTTCATCGCTTTTTTAAGATATATGTCAAAGGATTTAGAGGAGCGGGTGAGTTAAGAAATCAATTGATGAACACAGATTCAACAGATGACGTGCGTGCATTGCTTGATAACTTTGAGTTAAAAGAAGATTAATGAGATGGCTGTGACCCCTAGAGTTAGAGTTAATTGGCTGGTGTGAGTTTGGTATGGAACTAGACTCATTCCGGCCAATTTTTGTTTTATGCGCCTTCCAAAATTTCTACCTTAGTTGTCAAACGGTCATCAAGGTTTGTAACTGAAGTCATTTTCACACATTCAAATTCTTGCACACACTGATACATAAAACCTTAGCCTGCTACTTGCAATTCGGACAATGATATTCATCTTTATTGTCATTATCTTTGATATATATTTCTTGATGGGATTGGTTTTATGTTTATAAATCCAAAGAAGAAGAAGAAAATGAAAATTGGAGAAAATGAAAATTGGAGAAAATGAAAATTGGAGAAAATTCATATTCCTGCTCCAGTCGTCTTTTTCAGCTTTAATAAATATTTAATTGAAGTACATAATCACAATGAAGATCATAAATGCAATATCCAAAAAAAATCACCTCTTTTTATAACCTCCTAATCTTATCTCCTGCCTGTATGATGATGTGCCATTTTCCACATGACTTTTTATATTTGAAACATCAATCATCCTCTCAATTTTTACCTTTCTTTAGCCTTCATATTTACCTTGTAGGGTGCGTTCATTCCTAGGGTTAAATCATTTTTACATCTTCTTTGAATGGATATGTGCCATAAAAATTGGTGTCAAATGTAACGGTATGATTGCTGTAATTCTTAAATGAGAATTCGCTTATAGCTTGCCTTATACCCAACTGGTAATAAATATCCACATTTGATACGTGATACCTATAATCTAAATAGTAAATAACTCCTCAATTTTCAAACATTCAATTTCATCATTTAATCTACTGGAAATATATGATAATAATGAAGTGGTAAAGGAAATCGAAAGGGGTCACACTAATGCGTTCATGGCTTATCTATGCCCTAATATTTACACTGGTATTTGTAGGAGGATGTAGTATGGAAAAAGAATTACCAAATACAGCAGCGTTTCAGGATGAGTTTACAAGTAGTTTGTTAGATTCAACTGAGGAAGTCGAAGAAGGTCACTATTTATTAGAATCAGATACAGGTGGATATTTCATGCTTTGGCCTAAAAATGCGGTAACAGACGGACCACCATTTTATCAGAGAACAAAAGATAGCTTCGAAAAAATTATATTTTATGACAGAAATGAAAAAGAAAATTATAGGGCCTCATTTAGCACAACCTATTCAACATATGGTGAGAGTGCAATTGATTCCAGCCTAGGCCTTTTGAGTGATTCAGTTGGTTACAATGGCGAATACGAAAAAATCGAAACAGAAAAAACTCGTATTTATTACGCAAAATCTGAACTTACTTATAAGGGTTCAACAATTTATTTCTTCTTTGGTTACATTACTTCGAAAGAAAGTCAGAAAGGGTTAGAATATGTTTTTTCAGCAGAGTGTATAGATAGCTCTAAGTCTAATTGTAATATTGATATTAAAAAAGAAGAAGAGAAGGCTTTACATTATATGAAATCAGTAAAATTCAATAAGGATGAATAGAGGTAGCAAAATGAGTAATGAAGAATTACTAAACACTGATATTCTCAGAGCAAGGGTTATGGATTTGGAATATGAAAATCTAACTAACAAAGAAGTTGAAAGTGAAATAAGGCGTATTTATTATGAGGAAACTGGGAAAAAGTTAACGACTAATGTGACTATATATCGTTCAGATGACATCCTCGAAGACCAAAGAAAAAACGAGATAGATAGTGGATTTGATGGAACAATTATACACTTCCAAAATGAAGAGCAAAAAATTAATCAGTCAATTACAATAACTAGGGGAAGTGAACTAGGAGAAAAGGACACTTGGAGGCCAATTGATTGGACATATAATTTAATGGGCATTTTTGTTGGAGGGACTGATAATCAGTATTCAGATGCAAAAAGATTTTATGATGATGTTCATAGTATTATTCAGAATAGAAATAATAATTTACCTAGCTTAGAGAAGTATGGATACGGCCATTCTTTGGGAGGTAATAATATAACAATTTTACAACTGATGTCGAGGGATGAAAATGATTTAAGATTTAAAGATGTATATGCTATTAATGATGCCGCACCTTCAGCATATCAACTTGCAGTAATAGACAATGAATTCAGAGCATAATAAGAACGGAATTCCAAATAGATAATGACGAAGACATCTACAACATCCCCGAAAACGAACTAAAAGCCTTCACCGAAGAATACTACAAAAACAAAATCGACGAAACAACCATCAACCACCTTACAGCTGAAGAGGATATGTTATACGGAGTAAGCGGTGTTCGGGGTTTTCTTGAAATCGGAGATCGCGATGGCTTTCTCGATACAGATCCACGTTATAAAGGCATTCGTGAGTTAATTGATAAAATCCCTAATAAAGATTTACGGTCGATTCAAATGTTTCTCTCAAATTACTCAACAACATATAACACGGAAGGGATCGATGGTTTTTTGAGAGGTCTTACCGGATTTAACCCGACTGTTGTTGATTCAATTCTTACTTCTTCAAATGAATTTTCCGAAACAGTTGAAAAAATTCAGAAGTCGGTAGATGGGTTAGAGAAGCCATTTACTGATGTAACGAATGCGGATTCTTTTTTGTCGTTTACAAAAGAATATTTGACGCTTCCATTAGATTTCTTAGGTGAAAACCTAAACCTTCAAAAAGAGGTACTAACTGGCTTTTTTCAAACAGTCGGAAACTTAACGGGACTAATTGTTGAGGCTGTTCCGATGATCATTGATATGGCTGAGAAACTGCCTAAGCTTATTAGCAATGTGAAAGTGTTATACCAGAACTTTGATCCGATTCTTCAAGCCTTTGTTGATGTTGGCTTTATCAGTCAGGTTGAAAAAGATAAGATCATTTCTTATGTTAAAGAAATTGAAACGAGTTTAGAAACCATTCAAGCAACACTTGATGAATTCCTAGATCCTTCAACGCTTTCAGCTTTAAACTCAAAGGATCCGATGAATCAAATGAAGGAGATTGCGAAGATTATTGCTGCCTTGCAAACGATTAATGCTGAAGTAAGTGATATAAAAGAAGCTCTTGAAGGATTAAAAAATGTAGATACTAGTTTTATGGAGCACTTTAGTGGAAGTGCCCATGCACATGGGCTTGATGCTGTTGTCAATGGACTTTCACAGGATAAAAATATCAGCTATGTAAACAATGATATGTACATGTCATCTGCTGGAAGTGATGAGATTAAAGTCAATATTTCCTCATCGGTTCGTATTTACCAAAAAGGTCTAGCAATCTCTCAGGAAAAAGAAAGCAATGTTAATAGATTAAAAACGTTGTTTACCAGTGAA
The DNA here is from genome assembly GCF_903166545.1 of Metabacillus schmidteae. Lineage (NCBI taxonomy): Bacteria > Bacillati > Bacillota > Bacilli > Caryophanales > Bacillaceae > Metabacillus > Metabacillus schmidteae. The sequence goes on from NZ_CAESCH010000001.1 coordinate 884,069, forward strand.
TATATGGATGATTATGATGAAAGAATGCAGCACATCATGGAAAAAATTCATATGATGGAATCGAATCCAAAACAGTATTCATACCTATTAACACAGACCTTTTCATATCCGGTAGGCGGGTATTACGAATTAACGAAAATGAATGTCAATGAACAGCTTCCGCCATTGCCGGCAACATTTCATCAATCATTTTCGCAAATGATCGAAACAATTGAGGCTGAAATTAAGAAAGAAAAATTGCTTGTGAAAAAAATTAGAGATTCTATTGAAGATTTATTTTCAGAAGAAGAAAGAATATCTAAAATGTTTGATTATCATTATGGAGGTTAACAATTTTATGGGTTCTTTTACAATAAGCCATAACTTTGCAGAATCAAAAGAACTGAGCTATAAAGTTACCCCTTTTAAAAGTACAATTGAAGAAATACGTCATTTAGGGACTGACTTTACTACATTTATGAAAAAAGAAATGGAACAAGAAAACGGAGAACTAGTCGACGCTATTATTCAAGAAATAGTCAACCAACATCGCAATCATAATCTTATACTGGATCACTGTGAAGATGCCTTAACCGCTATGGCAAACAACTATACAAATTATGTAAATGACAGGCGAACACAGGATGTGACACTTTATTATACATTTAATGCTTTCGATGAAGGTTAATTTCGTGGGGGACTTACTTAAGGTAGTCCTTTTTATGTTGCATAAAAATCGGTTCATAAAGTACTTAGGTCTCAAAATTAGGTTGCTTCTTTATTATCTCTAATTTTTGAAACTTATATCATATTTGTACGTATAATAGGAAGAACTAATTATAAACCCTAAAAAAAGGTGGTCAACATGAATAGACAAACAGTCAAAACATTAAAGTGGATATCGGGTGGACTTGAAGCTCTTCTAGGTATACCGATTATAGGAGGAAGTATTGTATTAGGGTTCGCGTGGACGCCATTAATAATTATGTTGGTTTTTCATATCGTCGTATTGATATTTGCGAAAAATGTTGGAGTTAAAGCGAACGGTAATATACTTGGAATCGTCACATCAGCTATCGGATGGATCCCTATTGTCGGTATGATTATGCATATATTATCGGCGATATTTATTCTTTTGGATGCAGCAAGTCAGGATAAAAAACCGGATATCATTGATATGAAAGAATAATATTCCAAAGGAAAGACTTTATCGATTAAACCGATAAGGTCTTTTTTAATTATCATGTTTTCACTTATATACAATTTTATTTTTCTGATATTTAAACTTTCATAAAAACTCACTTGTATTACTGTGAATTAACTGATAATATTATTAAATTATTAATATTCTGAAATAACTAAAAGAAAGAAGGGGACAACATATGGGCAAAAAATTTACAATTATTATCTTAGTCATTTTGCCTTTTATCCTTATGCTTGGAGCATTACCTTTTGTAAATCGAATTGATCCTATTATTCTAGGGTTGCCATTTTTTCATTTTTGGCTATTTTTAGGAATGATTATTACTCCAATATGTTCGTATGTAATTTATCGATTACAAAAGTCAGAAGGGAGTATTGAATGATGCAAGGGAATTTAACAGCTTTGTTAATCACAAGTTTTATTGTTTTAACTGTGGTTTTAATCGGGTTTATTGCAGGACGAAATAAAGCTAGTAGAAGTTCTGTAGAAGAGTGGTCTGTTGGTGGCAGACGATTTGGACCATTACTGGTTTGGCTTTTAGTAGGTGCGGATTTATATACGGCTTATACATTTTTAGGGTTAACTAGTACAGCTTATACTGGCGGGAGCCTTGCGTTTTTTGCGATTCCTTATACAATTATTGCTTTCTTTACGTCTTATTTCTATCTTCCAAAGCTTTGGAAGGTTTCGAAGAATCGTAAGTTAACAACACTTGCGGATTATGCAAAGGAACGATTTGATAGTAAGTTTTTATCATTATTAATCGCCGTTGTTGGTGTTTTAATGTTAATTCCTTATATTGATTTACAGTTAGCGGGGATCCAAGATACGCTGACAGTAGCGGGGACAGGATTTATTAATGTTAAAGTTGTTGTTGTTTTATCATTCTTATTAGTAGCCCTTTATACATTCTTTAGTGGTATCAAGGGACCGACCTATACAGCGATCATCAAAGATATTTTGGTTTGGGTTATTATGTTATTCCTTGTTGTCTCACTTCCCATCATTCACTTTGGAGGCTGGGGTTCAATGATGGATAAACTTGTCGTAGAATCTCCCCAGCTACTAACGATCCCTACATCAGGACCCAAAAGTTATCCATGGTTTATCACGGCATCATTAGTATCAGGATTAGCATTATTTATGTGGGCTCATGCTGCAACTGGTGTATTTACTGCTAAAAGTGCTGATGCACTTCGTAAAAATGCGATCTTTTTGCCGTTTTATAATATTGTGTTGATTCTTGTTATTTTCCTTGGCTTTGTTGCATTTCATGTACTGCCGGAAGGAAGCGATCCACGTTTTGCTTTATTAAATTTAATTCAAATGTCTTATGGTGGAGTGGTTCAAGGACTGGCATATTCTACAATTGCATTGGCATCACTTATTCCTTGTTCGATCATGGCAATTGGTGCTTCAAACCTGTTTGCAAATAATATCTACCGTGATTTTATTAATCCTAAGGTAAAACCGGAAAGATTAACATTGATTACCCGTTCGATGGTATTTGTTGTTATTGGACTAGCCTTAGTTTTTGGCATGATCTTCCCGACTGCACTTGTATCGCTTCAGCTTCTTGGTGTTTCAGGAATGGTTCAAATCTTCCCTGCCATTGTTTTTAGTTTGTTCTGGAGAAAACAAACGAAGGAAGCAACTATAATGGGCTTAATCATTGGACTTATTGTTACCTTTACTGTTTACGCAACTGGAAACTCTTTTGGTATTTATGAAGGATTCTGGGGGTTACTCGCAAATGTCATTACACTTGCAGTTCTAAATCCTATTTTTGTTAAGAAGGCAATGAACAAAACGAATCCTGTGATTGATGAATTGTTTCCGGGACAGCAAGACTCGCTTATGAAAACACAGAAAGGTGCATAGCATTAAAGAGCAATGCTGCAATAATATACTATAGTAATTAAATTTTAAGATGTAATATTCAATGAGAAGAACCTAAAAAGGAGTTATCTCATGAATATTATATCTTTTTTATTATACTGTTTTATAGTGACCTTCACGCCGGGGCCGACGAATATTGTCATTTTATCCACAGTCCATAACATGGGGACTAAAAGGGCGATGGAATATACGTATGGTGCCACGATTGCGTTTGGTTTATTACTATTTATTTCAGCTATGTTGAATGCTGTGCTTGTGGAAGTCTTACCGAAAATTTTAATGGTTATGCAAATTATCGGAAGCATGTATATGTTCTATCTCGCGTATCAAATTTATAAAGCGGATAAATCAAAGTTGACTGTAAAAAAGGATGGATCCTTCATGTCAGGATTCCTCATGCAGTTTTTAAATCCGAAGGTGATCCTTTTTACCATGACTGTCATACCAACCTTTATTATGCCTCACTATAAGGCAATACCTGCAGTAACAATCGGTGTTTTCGCAATAACTCTCATTGGATTTTTAGCATTTTTAACATGGGTTCTATTCGGGACAATCTTTAAGGAGTTTTTGCAGAAGCATAATAAAATTGTGAATGTATTCATGGCATTATTTTTAGCGTATTCTGGAATTATGATCTGGATGTAGTGTAAGAGGTGAATGTAATGGAGAAATTTATCTATAAAAAATCGGTTGGTGTTACTGCGTTGTCAGCTAGTATGATAGATTTTACGTATAAAAAGCATGCGCATCAGGAGTATGCAGTTGGTGTAACGTTGCGTGGTATTCAGCAATATACACTTGATGGCAGTTTGCAATTATCATATCCAAATGGTGTTATGCTTTTTAATCCGGAACAGCCACATGATGGAATGGCTCATGATAAGACTGGACTGGATTATGTGATGCTATATATAGAGCCGCAAATGCTTTTAGAGGTTGCTGAGAAAAAGGAGATAGTATGTTTTTCAAGTCCTATTGTATATGACCATAGACTTGAACAAAGTATATTAAGACTTTCTAATGCAATATTAAGTGGGAAAGATGAGGATTTGTGCAGTGAATTGCTTTTATCCCTCACAGATATCCTAATTCAACCTGATCTTTCTACATCTTATAAGAAAGATAATACCTTCATTAAAAAAGCGAAGGATATGCTGCACGCGAACTTAGATCAAGTACTGAAACTTGATGAGATTAGCAAAGAACTGAATTTATCAAAATATAAGTTTATTCGATTATTCAAGGCTCATACGGGAATTTCTCCATACCAATACTTTCTTAACTGCAAGATTGAACGGGCAAAGAGATTGATAGAAAAAAACAAAGATATTTATTCAGCTGTAGTTGAGTGTGGATTTGTAGACTTAGCTCATTTAAATAAGCATTTTAAAAAGGTATATGGAACGACAGCATTTGAGTATATGACACATTTAAAATAGGAAACGTTACTGATTTTAAAAAATATGAAAGAAATTAGCTTGACTGTTGAGTAAATATCAGTTATTATAAATTTCTGCCACAAAAAGCAGGAAGAAATGATATTTCAAAATAATATTTTTTGAAAAATGTTGTTGACTTCATAAACTGTAGGTGGTATGATAAATACCTAGTCGCAAATGACTAGTAAATGATCTTTGAAAACTAAACAAAACCAAGCGTGCCAACGTTAATTTCGATTAACAAAAACGTACTATATAGTACAAAACTTTTATGAGCTACATCAAACACTTTATTGGAGAGTTTGATCCTGGCTCAGGACGAACGCTGGCGGCGTGCCTAATACATGCAAGTCGAGCGAATCTGAGGGAGCTTGCTCCCAACGATTAGCGGCGGACGGGTGAGTAACACGTGGGTAACCTGCCTGTAAGATTGGGATAACTCCGGGAAACCGGAGCTAATACCGGATAACATTTCGAACCGCATGGTTCGGAATTGAAAGACGGCGTCTAGCTGTCACTTACAGATGGACCCGCGGCGCATTAGCTAGTTGGTGAGGTAACGGCTCACCAAGGCGACGATGCGTAGCCGACCTGAGAGGGTGATCGGCCACACTGGGACTGAGACACGGCCCAGACTCCTACGGGAGGCAGCAGTAGGGAATCTTCCGCAATGGACGAAAGTCTGACGGAGCAACGCCGCGTGAACGATGAAGGCCTTCGGGTCGTAAAGTTCTGTTGTTAGGGAAGAACAAGTACCAGAGTAACTGCTGGTACCTTGACGGTACCTAACCAGAAAGCCACGGCTAACTACGTGCCAGCAGCCGCGGTAATACGTAGGTGGCAAGCGTTGTCCGGAATTATTGGGCGTAAAGCGCGCGCAGGCGGTTTCTTAAGTCTGATGTGAAAGCCCACGGCTCAACCGTGGAGGGTCATTGGAAACTGGGGAACTTGAGTGCAGAAGAGGAGAGTGGAATTCCACGTGTAGCGGTGAAATGCGTAGAGATGTGGAGGAACACCAGTGGCGAAGGCGACTCTCTGGTCTGTAACTGACGCTGAGGCGCGAAAGCGTGGGGAGCGAACAGGATTAGATACCCTGGTAGTCCACGCCGTAAACGATGAGTGCTAAGTGTTAGAGGGTTTCCGCCCTTTAGTGCTGCAGCAAACGCATTAAGCACTCCGCCTGGGGAGTACGGTCGCAAGACTGAAACTCAAAGGAATTGACGGGGGCCCGCACAAGCGGTGGAGCATGTGGTTTAATTCGAAGCAACGCGAAGAACCTTACCAGGTCTTGACATCCTTCGCTACTTCTAGAGATAGAAGGTTCCCCTTCGGGGGACGAAGTGACAGGTGGTGCATGGTTGTCGTCAGCTCGTGTCGTGAGATGTTGGGTTAAGTCCCGCAACGAGCGCAACCCTTGATCTTAGTTGCCAGCATTCAGTTGGGCACTCTAAGGTGACTGCCGGTGACAAACCGGAGGAAGGTGGGGATGACGTCAAATCATCATGCCCCTTATGACCTGGGCTACACACGTGCTACAATGGATGGTACAAAGGGCTGCAAGACTGCGAAGTCAAGCCAATCCCATAAAACCATTCTCAGTTCGGATTGCAGGCTGCAACTCGCCTGCATGAAGCCGGAATCGCTAGTAATCGCGGATCAGCATGCCGCGGTGAATACGTTCCCGGGCCTTGTACACACCGCCCGTCACACCACGAGAGTTTGTAACACCCGAAGTCGGTGGGGTAACCGTAAGGAGCCAGCCGCCTAAGGTGGGACAGATGATTGGGGTGAAGTCGTAACAAGGTAGCCGTATCGGAAGGTGCGGCTGGATCACCTCCTTTCTAAGGATATGAGGTACGCTTGGTATTTTGTTTAGTTTTGAGAGATCATTGGATCTTTCAATATAAGTAATAAAACACATAGGATATAAATATCCTGTGCTTTATGTTCCTTGAAAACTAGATAACGATAACAATTCAAGTAATTCACTGAGTTTAAACGCTTAGTTTAGTGATTCTCTTATTAATGAAGTAAATGACATCTTCGATGTCGAAGGTTAAGTTAGTAAGGGCGCACGGTGGATGCCTTGGCACTAGGAGCCGATGAAGGACGGTACTAACACCGATATGCTTCGGGGAGCTGTAAGTAAGCTTTGATCCGGAGATTTCCGAATGGGGGAACCCACTGCTCGTAATGGAGTAGTATTTTTACCTGAATACATAGGGTAATAAAGGCAGACCCGGGGAACTGAAACATCTAAGTACCCGGAGGAAGAGAAAGCAAACGCGATTTCCTGAGTAGCGGCGAGCGAAACGGAATTAGCCCAAACCAAGAGGCTTGCCTCTTGGGGTTGTAGGACACTCTATACGGAGTTACAAAGGAACGGAGTAAATGAAGAGGTCTGGAAAGGCCCGTCAAAGAAGGTAACAACCCTGTAGTTGAAACTTCGTTCCCTCCAGAGTGGATCCTGAGTACGGCGGGACACGTGAAATCCCGTCGGAAGCAGGGAGGACCATCTCCCAAGGCTAAATACTCCCTAGTGACCGATAGTGAACCAGTACCGTGAGGGAAAGGTGAAAAGCACCCCGGAAGGGGAGTGAAAGAGATCCTGAAACCGTGTGCCTACAAGTAGTCAAAGCCCGTTAATGGGTAATGGCGTGCCTTTTGTAGAATGAACCGGCGAGTTACGATCCCGTGCAAGGTTAAGTTGATAAGACGGAGCCGCAGCGAAAGCGAGTCTGAATAGGGCGAAAGAGTACGTGGTCGTAGACCCGAAACCAGGTGATCTACCCATGTCCAGGGTGAAGTTCAGGTAACACTGAATGGAGGCCCGAACCCACGCACGTTGAAAAGTGCGGGGATGAGGTGTGGGTAGCGGAGAAATTCCAATCGAACTTGGAGATAGCTGGTTCTCTCCGAAATAGCTTTAGGGCTAGCCTTGAAATGAGAGTCTTGGAGGTAGAGCACTGATTGGACTAGGGGCCCCCATCGGGTTACCGAATTCAGTCAAACTCCGAATGCCAAAGACTTATGTTCAGGAGTCAGACTGCGAGTGATAAGATCCGTAGTCAAGAGGGAAACAGCCCAGACCACCAGCTAAGGTCCCAAAGTATACGTTAAGTGGAAAAGGATGTGGAGTTGCTTAGACAACCAGGATGTTGGCTTAGAAGCAGCCACCATTTAAAGAGTGCGTAATAGCTCACTGGTCGAGTGACTCTGCGCCGAAAATGTACCGGGGCTAAACGTATCACCGAAGCTGTGGATTGTTCTTACGAACAATGGTAGGAGAGCGTTCTAAGGGCTGTGAAGCGAGACCGGAAGGACTCGTGGAGCGCTTAGAAGTGAGAATGCCGGTATGAGTAGCGAAAGAGGGGTGAGAATCCCCTCCACCGAATGCCTAAGGTTTCCTGAGGAAGGCTCGTCCGCTCAGGGTTAGTCGGGACCTAAGCCGAGGCCGAAAGGCGTAGGCGATGGCCAACAGGTTGAAATTCCTGTACCACCTCCTCACCGTTTGAGCAATGGGGGGACGCAGAAGGATAGGGTAAGCGCGCTGTTGGATTAGCGCGTCCAAGCAGTTAGGCTGACAACGAGGCAAATCCCGTTGTCACATAAGCTGAGCTGTGATGGCGAGGGAACTATAGTACCGAAGTTCCTGATTCCACACTGCCAAGAAAAGCCTCTAGCGAGGTGAGAGGTGCCCGTACCGCAAACCGACACAGGTAGGCGAGGAGAGAATCCTAAGGTGAGCGAGAGAACTCTCGTTAAGGAACTCGGCAAAATGACCCCGTAACTTCGGGAGAAGGGGTGCTTTTTAGGGTGAATAGCCCGGAAAAGCCGCAGTGAATAGGCCCAGGCGACTGTTTAGCAAAAACACAGGTCTCTGCGAAGCCGCAAGGCGAAGTATAGGGGCTGACGCCTGCCCGGTGCTGGAAGGTTAAGGGGAGAGGTTAGCGCAAGCGAAGCTTTGAACCGAAGCCCCAGTAAACGGCGGCCGTAACTATAACGGTCCTAAGGTAGCGAAATTCCTTGTCGGGTAAGTTCCGACCCGCACGAAAGGCGTAACGATCTGGGCACTGTCTCAACGAGAGACTCGGTGAAATTATAGTACCTGTGAAGATGCAGGTTACCCGCGACAGGACGGAAAGACCCCGTGGAGCTTTACTGTAGCCTGATATTGAATTTTGGTACAGCTTGTACAGGATAGGTAGGAGCCTGAGAAGCCGGAGCGCTAGCTTCGGTGGAGGCGTCGGTGGGATACTACCCTGGCTGTATTGAAATTCTAACCCACAGCCCTGATCGGGCTGGGAGACAGTGTCAGGTGGGCAGTTTGACTGGGGCGGTCGCCTCCTAAAATGTAACGGAGGCGCCCAAAGGGTCCCTCAGAATGGTTGGAAATCATTCGTAGAGTGTAAAGGCACAAGGGAGCTTGACTGCGAGACCTACAAGTCGAGCAGGGACGAAAGTCGGGCTTAGTGATCCGGTGGTTCCGCATGGAAGGGCCATCGCTCAACGGATAAAAGCTACCCCGGGGATAACAGGCTTATCTCCCCCAAGAGTCCACATCGACGGGGAGGTTTGGCACCTCGATGTCGGCTCATCGCATCCTGGGGCTGTAGTCGGTCCCAAGGGTTGGGCTGTTCGCCCATTAAAGCGGTACGCGAGCTGGGTTCAGAACGTCGTGAGACAGTTCGGTCCCTATCCGTCGTGGGCGTAGGAAATTTGAGAGGAGCTGTCCTTAGTACGAGAGGACCGGGATGGACGCACCGCTGGTGTACCAGTTGTCTTGCCAAAGGCATAGCTGGGTAGCTATGTGCGGAAGGGATAAGTGCTGAAAGCATCTAAGCATGAAGCCCCCCTCAAGATGAGATTTCCCATCACACTAGTGAGTAAGATCCCTGAAAGATGATCAGGTTGATAGGTCAGAGGTGGAAGCGCGGTGACGTGTGGAGCTGACTGATACTAATCGATCGAGGACTTAACCTAATAAAAAGCGTAAGCTTAGTGAATTAAATTGTGAATCGTTATCTAGTTTTGAAGGAACATGCCTTCAAACTTTATATTATTTGGTGATGATGGCGAAGAGGTCACACCCGTTCCCATGCCGAACACGGAAGTTAAGCTCTTCAGCGCCGATGGTAGTTGGGGGTTTCCCCCTGTGAGAGTAGGACGTTGCCAAGTAAGAAGAGGAAAAAGATCAGTAGAGATACTGGTCTTTTTTTTGTATATGGAGTTTACCTGATATGTAGATTTTTGATGAATTTTGTAGAATAGTAGATAAATTAAAATAATCGAAGATAAATTGCTGTAAATCGAAGATAAAATGAAATAATCGTTGATAAATCTTCATAATCGAAGATAAATTAACTTAACTCTATGTTGGTATTCTGAAAAGCTGGGAAATGCAATCTTTACTGACTGTTAAAGAAATTGATGGTGAAATTGAGAGACAAAAAACTGTAGCCATGCATAGTGAATCTACGGAATCTTTACATACTGGACGAGATATTCCGAGTGGATTGAATCTTGATATAACTGCTGGTGAAGAATAATAAATATGAGGAAAATCACTCATAGGAAATGAAGGTAAATCAACATCTCCTAAAGATTCTCCTAGATTAATTGCGGCTAATACTTAAATTCTATGAAAAAGTAAATATTAGGAAACCTCTATAAATGGATCGTATACCTATTATCATATGAAATTGGAGGTAACTTATGGATCATTCTTATAAGATAGGAATTATCGGAGGGACGGGAACAGTAGGGCGCCATATTGCAAAGAGGGCCATACAGCGAGGCTATTATGTACGTATGCTTGTAAGGAATCCAGAAAAATTATTGTACAAAGATAACAAAATGGAAATTGTTGGAGGGCAAATGCAAAATATAGATACCATTCGAGATATGCTTAAAGATTGTAAAATCATTATTAATACATTTGGCCAACCACCTAAAGAGAAACCCATGTATAGTAAATTAACCCAAAATATTTTTGACGTAATGAAAGATTTAAATATTACTCGTTATATAGGTGTTTCTGGTGGTTCTCTAACGATTAGTGGTGACAAAAAAAGTCTGTTTAATCGTTTTGGCGCCAAGCTGTTTGAGCTGTTGTTTCCAAAAATGATGGAAGATAAAAAGGTAGAATGGGAAATTTTGTGCAATGATAAACAAATACAGTGGACACTGATTCGATTGCCATTTGTAAAAGATAGCTTACATACAAGTAAAATAAAGGAAAGCCTGACAGACATGCCTGGAACGAAAATTACCAATCAAGATATAGCTTCTTTTATTATTCAGCAAATAGAAAGTCCAAAGTATATCCATAAAGCGCCTTTTATCTCACATTAAGGAATTAAGGAAAGGCTGAGGATTCAAGGTTCAATTATACAATATTATAGAGATTACCACATTTTAATACCCCTTTTAATGTCTTAGAGACCAGTATTTCTGGTCTTTTTCTATTTACATAAATCTGCATTTTCCACAAAAAATACACACTGACTTTCTTCCGTGTAGCTAAATAGTCGGTGAATATCTATCTTAATTTATAAAAATAGGTAATGATAACTAACAACTTACGTGAAATCGCTTTTTACGGTTGATAGAATTAATCCAATATAAGGGATGTTAGGTAGGAGGTGATGCAATGGATTCTTAAGAAAAACTCAGCTGTTTAAGTCAGTTGAGAGGTCGCTGGATGTATTAATTTATTTTACAGTAGAACAACTCTTAGATTTGAAAAACATTTATTATGATGGAGAAGTGTAGATAATGAAGTATAAACTTTAAAAAAGTTCATGCTCATTTCCATAGAAGGTGATCTTAGGTTAATAAGAGATCATCTTCTTTTATCGTGTAGAAAACTACGCTAGCTTTGCATGCTAGTTTTATTGTAATCAAGAAAAGAGTTTTATGAAGAAATTCAGTTTGAACTCATTAATAAAATGAGATAGATGATTAGAACTATCTATTATAGGTAAAATCTCTCAAAAATAAATCACGTAGTAGAAATGATTCAGAAAAATTTTTAGTTTAGAAAGCATCTCAAATGATAATTAATCCCTTTACAATAAACAAATCTATCAATACTATAAGTCGATATTTCGTCATTTTTTTACAATTAATTAATACTAGGTTAATAGTAGGAGGATAAAATTTTGATAGGGAAGAGTTTGTCGAGTAATTATATAATTATTTTGAAGCGGTTTCTCTAAATTTTCTTGGATAGATAATCTTAAACCAAACTTACAAAAATGAGGTGGATCAAATTATCGCAAGGCTTGTTGATTAGTATATTCATTCGTTCAGACATTTTTTTTAGAAATCATATGTTTAAGTAAAGTCTAGAAACCCTTGTATTAAAGTTGACAAAATAAACCGTTTCAACAGCAAATTTCCCTAAAAAGTTGCAATAAGGAGGAGAAACATGAAGAGATGGCATAAGAAGAGTGCCAGTATTGTCATGGTGCTTGTTTTACTTGTAGGCTTATTTGCACCTGCTGCTAATACGATTGTAAAGGCTGAAACTGGAGTAGCTACTGACCTAATTATCTCAGAATATATTGAAGGATCTAGTGTTAACAAAGCAATTGAGCTATACAATGGTACAGGTGCAGAGATCGATTTAAGTGGATATACTCTTGAACTCTATAATAATGGTGGAAGTGCAACAACAGGAATAACGACGACAGATAAGGTTTTAGCATTAGAGGGTAAGGTTGCGGCAGGTGATACATACGTTATTTCCCGTCAAGATGCAGATTCTGCAATTGTTGCTGTAGCTGATCATTTAGATAAAAGCAAACAAGTGATCAATTTCAATGGTAACGATCAAATCGTACTTAAGAAAAATGGAACTGTTGTTGATTCAATTGGACAAGTTGGATCAGTGACAAATTCCCTTGCAGATGTATCACTAGTTAGAAATAATAATATTTTAGTAGGAGATAAAGTAATTGATGATGAATTTGATCCTACTAAGGAATGGACGAATTTAGGAAAAGATACTTTTTCTAATCTTGGGAAGCACCAATCTGAAGAGGAACCAACTGAACCTGAAACCCCAACTGAACCAGAAGAGCCAACTGAACCTGAAGCGCCAGTTGAAGCCATTTCAGTTGCAGAAGCTCGTGATGCTGAAGTAGGTCAAACAGTAACGATTGAAGGTATTGCTACAACAAAGAATGGACTTTGGGGTTATGATACTTTCTATATGCAGGATGATACAGCAGGAATGTTCGTTTTCAGTAGCCCGAAAGACGTTCAACCTGGGGACAAAGTAAAAATTACTGGTGAGTTAAAAACCTATAATAAAGAACTAGAGATTGAACCAACTAGTTTAGAGATTATTTCCTCTGGAAACAGCCTTCCAGCAGCTCAAGTTATAGCACCAACAGCTATAAACGAAGAGACTCAAGGAGAATTGCTTAAATTGGAAAATATTACAATTACTGATGTTGAAAGTGATAGCTATGGAACTGCTACTTTCCAGGCCGAGACAAAATCAGGTGAAAAGGTCCGAGTTATCCATGATAATCGTACAGGCTCTAATTATGATGAACTGATGAAACACTATAAAGAAGGTGACAAAGTTCATTTAACAGGAATTGGATCGATTGATAATGATGGATATCATCTAAAGACTTTCGGTCTTGAAAGCTATGATTTAGTAAACAAACCAGCAGTTTATTCTGAACAAACTCAAGGCACAGTACCAGCAGGCACAAAAATCGAACTGAAATCTGGTATTGAAAGTGCCGAGATTTATTACACAACAGATGGTACAGAACCAACTGTAGAAAGTACAAAATATGTTGAACCAATTGCATTAAATACTGGAGAAACAACGATTAAAGCCATTGCTGTAAATGGAGAAGAAGTAAGCGAAGTATTCAGCTTTTCGTACACAATTTTAAATACTGAAGGCGTGAAAATTCGTGATATTCAAGGAAAAGGGCATGAATCACAATATACTGGTTCTTCAGTTGATGGGATTACTGGTGTTGTAACACATGTTGTTAGCGGATCAACTTTTGTCATTCAAGACGAAAACGCAGATGATGATCTTACAACATCTGAAGCCATTCAAGTATACAAATCTTCTCATGGTCTTACTGTTGGTGATAAAGTATCAGTTGACGGTACTGTACAAGAATATGGCGGCGGTGCGAACCTATCTAAAACTGAAATTGGCGCAAGTGTAGTTACAAAAACAGGAACAGCTGAGTTACCGGAGCCATTAGTAGTTGGTAAAGACATCATCCCTCCAAACAAAGTAATTGATAATGATGAAATGAAATCATTTGATCCAGCAGAAGATGGGATTGATTTCTGGGAATCTGTAGAATTTATGCGAGTTTCATTCCCAAATGCAAAAGTTGTGGGACCTCCTTACTCAAGTGATGTTCCAATCATTGTTGAAAGCACGACAAACAATGAGTTGAATAATCAAGGCGGTTTAAATATTGCTGCAGATGATTATAATCCGGAAAAAATATTTTTAGATAATGTAGGAAATAACTTTAAATCAGGTGATACGTTTGATGGTGATGTTGTAGGGGTTATTTCTTACTCTAGTACAGGATTTCAACTTTTAACCAACAAAGATACATTACCTAAAGTAATAGAATCTAACATCGAGCCTGAAGTAACTCATATTGAACCTGCTGCAGATAAATTAACTGTTGCATCATACAATATCGAAAACTTCTCAAACAATAAATCAAATACACCAGATGAGAAAGTGGAGAGAATTGCAAAAACATTTGTAGAAAATATGAAATCTCCAGACGTTATTACTTTAGTAGAAGTACAAGACAATGATGGGGAAACTAATTCAGGTAATACGGATGCGTCAGAAAGCTATAAACGCTTAATTGAAGCAATCAAAGGTGCTGGTGGTCCAGCTTACGAGTGGACGGATGTGGCACCTGTAAATAATGATAATGGTGGAGCACCTGGTGGTAATATTCGTGTAGGTTATCTTTATAATCCTGAACGCGTTACATTAGTTGAAGGAACAAAAGGTACTGGCACTCAAGCAAATGGATGGAGTGAAGATGGAAATTTAACACTTAACCCAGGTGTGATTGATCCAGCTAAATTCCCTAATACACGTAAACCAATTGCTGCTGAATTTGAGTTCCAAGGTGAGCGAGTTGTTGTCATTGGGACACACTTAAACTCTAAAGGTGGAGATCAATCATTATGGGGATCTAATCAACCTCCAAGTTTAAGTTCAGAAGCGGAAAGACATGGATTAGCTCAAGCAATTAATGATTTTATTGATGAAGGACTTGCAGAAAATCCAGATTTAAATGTTGTACTTGCTGGGGATATGAATGATTTTGAGTTTACGAAAACATTCGAAATCCTTAAGGGTAACGAGTTAACAAATATGGTGGATAAAGTTCCGGCAAACGACCGTTTCTCTTATTTCTTCCAAGGTAATAACCAAGTACTTGATCATATTCTTGTTACAAATAATCTTGTAAATAGCACAGTGGCTGATATGATCCATATTAATGCGAACTATACAGAGGCTCAGGGACAAGCATCTGATCATGACCCTGTTATGATTCAGGTTGATCTAAAGAACAAAGAAAAAGACAATTTTGATTTAACTGTTCTTCACACAAATGATACACACGGATCTTTAGACAATATGCCTAAAACAGTTACGGCTGTAAAAGAGGAAAGAGCTAAAGATCCAAATTCACTGCTTTTACATGCAGGTGACGCATTCACTGGTACATTGTACTTTAACGAATTCCAAGGTGAAGCAGATCTAGCCCTAATGAATTTAATGGGCTTTGATGCAATGACATTTGGTAATCATGAATTCGATCTAGGTTCATCAGCTGCAGGTCATGAGAAATTAGTAGAATTTATCCAAGGTGCACAATTCCCGTTTGTAAGTGCAAACGTTGATTTCTCACCGGATGAAAAATTCAATGGTGTATTCAATAACTCAGTTACAGCTGATGCTGAAAGTGGACAAATTTACAATGGTATCATTAAAGAAGTAAACGGTGAAAAGGTTGGTATCTTCGGTTTAACAACAGAAGAAACAGAAGCTATTTCTAGTCCAGGATCAATTGCTTTTGAAAACTATCTAGAAGAAGCTGAAAAAGCAGTTAAAGACTTTGAATCACAAGGTGTAAATAAGATTATTGCATTAACTCATATCGGTTATGATGATAATGCCGAAATCGATAATGATTTAACTCTAGCAAAAGAAGTAGAAGGCATTGATGTAATTGTTGGAGGACATAGTCATACAACATTAACTGAACCAACAGTAATTGAAGAAGACGGGACACCAACGGTTATTGTACAAACAGGAAATGCCAATAGTAACCTAGGTTCACTTAATGTGGAATTTGATAAAGCTGGTGTAGTTGTAGCACAAAAAGGTCAATTAATTCCAATTAAAGACCAAGAAGCTGACCAGGAAGCAGCGGACATTCTAGCTCCTTACAAAGAGCAGGTAGATCAAGTAGCACAAGAAGAAATTGGTGTAACAACTGACGTAGAATTGGAAAACCCGCGTACAAATGGTGATAATACAAAACCAAGTGTACGTAAAAATGAAACAATTTTAGGAAACTTAATTACAGATGGAATGCTTGAAAAAGCAAAATCATTTACTGGCGAAGATGTTATTATGGCCTTACAAAACGGCGGTGGTATCCGTTCAGCAATTGATGCTGGCCCAATCACTGTTGGGGAAGTAATTACTGTTCTTCCATTCGCTAATACTTTAGCAACGATGGATTTAACAGGTGCTGAGTTGAAAGAAGCATTTGAAATCAGCTTCAGTCAATACCCAGCGGAAAATGGCGGCTTCTTACATGTAGCCGGTGGTAAAGTGGAATTTGATTCTACGAAACCAGCAGGAGAACGTGTAGTTTCTGTAAAATATCTAAATGAAAATGATGAATATGTAGAAGTTCAAGACGAAGAGTCTTACACAATCGCAACAAATGCTTTCACAGCAAAGGGCGGAGACGGTTATGATGTCTTTGCGAAAGCATATGAAGAAGGACGTGTAACAGACTTAGGTTTATCAGATTGGGAAAACTTCAGAGACCACCTAGTGAGCTTAGAATCAATCCCAACAGAAGTTGAAGGTCGAATTGTAGAGGACAACTTTGATTTAACAGTGCTTCACACAAATGATACACACGCATCTTTAGACAACATGCCTAAAACAGTTACGGCTGTAAAAGAGGAAAGAGCTAAAGATCCAAATTCTCTGCTTTTACACGCAGGTGATGCATTCACTGGTACATTGTACTTTAACGAATTCCAGGGCGAAGCAGACTTAGCTTTAATGAACTTAATGGGCTTTGATGCAATGACATTTGGTAACCATGAATTTGATTTAGGTTCATCAGCTGCAGGTCATGAGAAATTAGTACAATTTATCCAAGGTGCACAATTCCCGTTTGTAAGTGCAAACGTTGATTTCTCACCGGATGAAAAATTCAATGGTGTATTCAATAACTCAGTTAAAGCTGATGCTGAAAACGGACAAATTTATAATGGCATCATTAAAGAAGTAAACGGTGAAAAGGTTGGTATCTTCGGTTTAACAACAGAAGAAACACAAGATATTTCTAGTCCAGGAACAATTGCCTTCCAAAACTATCTTGAAGAAGCTGAAAAAGCTGTTAAAGACTTTGAAGCACAAGGTGTTAATAAGATTATTGCGCTAACTCATATTGGTTATGATGATAATGCAGCAATTGATAACGATTTAACCTTGGCTAAAGAAGTAGAAGGAATTGATATTATTGTTGGTGGACACAGTCATACAGCATTAACTGAACCAACAGTCATTGAAGAAGACGAGACACCAACGGTTATTGTACAAACAGGAAATGCCAATAGTAACCTAGGTTCACTTAATGTTGAATTTGATAAAGATGGTGTAGTCGTAGCGCAAACTGGTCAATTAATTCCAATTAAAGACCAAGAAGCTGACCAGGAAGCAGCGGACATTCTAGCTCCTTACAAAGAGCAGGTAGATCAAGTAGCACAGGAAGAAATTGGTGTAACAACAGAAGTTGAATTGGAAAACCCGCGAACAGATGGGGATAATACAAAACCAAGTGTACGTAAGAACGAAACAATCTTAGGGAACTTAATTACAGATGGAATGCTTGAAAAAGCAAAATCATTCACTGGGGAAAATGTCATAATGGCCTTACAAAACGGCGGTGGCATCCGTTCAGCAATAAATGCTGGCCCAATCACTGTTGGAGAAGTAATTACTGTTCTGCCATTCGCTAATACATTAGCAACGATGGATCTAACAGGTGCTGAGTTGAAAGAAGCATTTGAAACCAGCTTCAGTCAATACCCTGCGGAAAATGGCGGCTTTTTACATGTAGCCGGCGGTAAGGTGGAATTTGATTCTACGAAACCAGCAGGAGAACGTGTCGTATCTGTAAAATATGTAAATGCAAGTGGTGAATATGTAGAAGTTCAGGATGAAGAGACTTACACAGTCGCAACAAATGCTTTCACAGCAAAAGGTGGAGATGGCTATGACGTCTTTGCGAAAGCATACGAAGAAGGACGTGTAACAGACTTAGGTCTATCAGATTGGGAAAACTTCAGAGATCATCTAGTAAGCTTAAAAACGATCCCAGCAGAAGTTGAAGGTAGAATTGTAGATGTAAATGATGAAAACCCAGGCGAGAACCCAGGTGAAAACCCAGGCGAGAACCCAGGTGAAAACCCAGGCGAAAATCCAGGTGAAAACCCAGGCGAGAACCCAGGCGAAAATCCAGGTGAAAATCCAGGTGAAAATCCAGGTGAAAACCCAGGCGAGAACCCAGGTGAAAACCCAGGCGAAAATCCAGGTGAAAACCCAGGCGAGAACCCAGGCGAGAACCCAGGCGAAAATCCAGGTGAAAACCCAGGCGAGAACCCAGGTGAAAATCCAGGTGAAAATCCAGGTGAAAACCCAGGCGAGAACCCAGGTGAAAACCCAAGCGAGAACCCAGGTGAGAACCCAGGCGAGAACCCAGGTGAAAACCAAACATCACAAGATGATCACGAACTTCCAAATACAGCAACAAACAACTTTAATCTTATCCTAATAGGAATCATGGTAGTTCTAGCTGGTGGAATTTTATACTTCGTTAAGAGAAAACATACGATCAGACAATAATATGTAATATGAAAAGAAAGGCGTGGCACTTGATGCACGCCTTTCTTCAATCAATAAAGTGAATAATTGGGGTCACTGGTATTAATAGTGTTGGGTATTACATCCATGATATGCAATGTTTCTCTCATATTGCTGAATTGCCTATCAGCAGTTTTACTCTATGTGCAGAGTCTATTTCCTCCCTACAAACTTAAACGAATAAATATGTGTCTTCGTTAAATCAATAACTTCCCGAATAAACTCCTCTTCTGTTTCGGCAAACCCATTCCCAATCCAATTATGAAGAAGTCCGTAAAAGCCGTATGCTGCATAACGCTTAAAATAATCCATGTTAACTGGAATATTGTCGATTGTTTCAAAAACAAACTGCTCTTTATAGATTTTTAAAATCGTTTGAGGAAATCGTGTATGTAAACCTGGAATTGTATCATCGTAGTTAATTAGCTCGAAAAAATCCCTATTTTCATATATATAGGAAACAATATGGAAGGATGGTGCTTTTAGGTTGTCTGTATAATGTTTCTGACCGGGTATATATGGTTTTCCAACTGCTAATTCTAACCCTTGAAGCATAGATAGGAGTAAATCTTCTGCTAACTCGATTTTATCCTGGTAATGGACATAAAAGGTGCTGCGATTGTAAGCTGCATAATCGACGATATCCTTAACTGTCACAGAGTGATATCCTTGCTTTTTTATGAGATCAATTAATGCTTTCTTCAGATGTGTTTTTGTTCGATTTTGTCGTTGAGATGGTGTGTTTTGTTCGTTATCCATGAAAAAACCTCGCTCAAATTAGACAGATTGATGAGAAATGTCTAAGTAGTAGACACTTCATAAAATCTTAATGATTTTTTATGAGTAAACATAGGAGTAGAATTAAATTGTACACAAAATATGAAAGATTTATAAGTAGGAGGATGTAAAATGGGTAAATTACAAGACAAAGTAGCAGTGATTACTGGTGGTGCATCTGGTATCGGAGCTGCGACAGCACGTTTATTTGTTTCAGAGGGAGCAAAGGTCGTATTAGTAGATTTAAATGAAGAAAAGGGAAAGGCTTTTGAAAGTGAATTGAAAGCGCTTCATCGCAAAGCTCTTTTTATCAAAGCAAATATTACAAGTGAAGAAGAGGTTGTTAATGTTTTTAAACAAACAGTTGAAGCGTTCGGAAAAGTAGATATTGTTTTCAATAATGCCGGTATTGGCCGAGTTCAACCTTCACATCAGTTAGAGTATTCAGAATGGAGAAACACGGTAAACGTTGATTTAGATGGTGTATTTTTAGTAGCCCGTGAATCTATTCGTGAAATGTTAAAAACTGGAGAGGGTACAATCGTTAATACTGCATCTATGTACGGCTTGGTTGGATCACCTGGTTCAGCGGCATATAACGCTGCAAAGGGGGGAGTTGTTAACTTAACACGCTCACTAGCGCTTGAATATGCTGAACAAAACATTCGTGTTAACGCATTATGCCCAGGTTTCATTGATACTCCAATTATTCCGGAAGAAAGCAAACAGGCATTAGCGGCAGTAACACCAATGAAACGTTTAGGACAAGCTGAAGAAATGGCAAAAGCCGTATTATTCTTGGCGTCTGATGATTCATCCTATATGACAGGTAATACGTTAACAGTTGATGGTGGGTATACTGCGCAATAATTATAAATAAGAAACTTCTATTTTGCACATAATTTTTAAAGGGTAATAGGTTACTTTCACCTATTAAATCGTAATAACAAGGAGGAACATTTAATGAACAATCGTTTTGAAGAAAAAGTCGTCTTAATTACAGGTGCAGGATCAGGCTTAGGTCAAGCCTCTGCTTTACAAATCGCAAAAGAAGGAGCAAAACTTTCTCTAGTTGATTTGAACTCTGCATCACTAGAAGAAACAAAATCAAAAATAGCTGAAGTTGCACCGAATGCAGAAGTGTTACTTATCACTGCTGATGTTTCAGATGAAAAGGCTGTAGAAAGCTATGTAAATGAAACAAAAGAGAAGTTTGGTAAAATCGATAGTTTCTTTAACAATGCAGGGATTGAAGGAAAACAAAACTTAACAGAAGATTATGGAATTGATGAATTTCAAAAAGTTGTTGCAATCAACTTAAATGGTGTATTTTATGGAATGAAATATGTTCTTAAAGTGATGAAAGAGCAAGGCTTTGGTTCAATTGTGAATACAGCATCTGTCGGTGGTATCCGCGGAGTAGGAAATCAATCTGGATATGCAGCAAGCAAACACGGAGTTGTTGGCTTAACGAAAAACTCCGGAATCGAATATGGTCAATTTGGAATTAGTATCAAAGCGATTGCACCAGGTGCGATTATGACACCGATGGTTGAGGGTTCTTTAAAACAAATTGATCCTGACAATTGGGAAGAAGTGGGGAAACAGTTTGTGGAACCAAACCCAATGAAACGTTTTGGTAAACCTGAAGAAGTAGGGTACCTGGTAGCTTTCCTTCTATCTGACCAAGCGAACTTTATCAATGCAACGGTTATTCCAATTGACGGTGGACAATCATATAAATATTGATAGGTAGAAAAAAAGCATGGGTATTCCGTGCTTTTTTTGATGTTATAAATTACACTTGCTAGTAGTAACGTATCTGAATATAAAAAGAGGATTAGGATGTTCATTTAATTAGAAACACTTCTCACTCTTAAAAACTATTAAAAAATAACCTTGACTATAAATTGCATATCAGTTATTATTAGGTTCTGCCACAAAAGGCATGAAGAAATAATATTTTAACATAATACTTTTTAAAAAATGTTGTTGACTTCATAAACTGTAGGTGGTATGATAAATACCTAGTCGCTACTGACTAATAAATGATCTTTGAAAACTAAACAAAACCAAGCGTGCCAACGTTAATTTCGATTAACAAAAAAACGTACTATATAGTACAAAATTTTATTATGAGCTACATCAAACACTTTATTGGAGAGTTTGATCCTGGCTCAGGACGAACGCTGGCGGCGTGCCTAATACATGCAAGTCGAGCGAATCTGAGGGAGCTTGCTCCCAACGATTAGCGGCGGACGGGTGAGTAACACGTGGGTAACCTGCCTGTAAGATTGGGATAACTCCGGGAAACCGGAGCTAATACCGGATAACATTTCGAACCGCATGGTTCGAAATTGAAAGACGGCGTCTAGCTGTCACTTACAGATGGACCCGCGGCGCATTAGCTAGTTGGTGAGGTAACGGCTCACCAAGGCGACGATGCGTAGCCGACCTGAGAGGGTGATCGGCCACACTGGGACTGAGACACGGCCCAGACTCCTACGGGAGGCAGCAGTAGGGAATCTTCCGCAATGGACGAAAGTCTGACGGAGCAACGCCGCGTGAACGATGAAGGCCTTCGGGTCGTAAAGTTCTGTTGTTAGGGAAGAACAAGTACCAGAGTAACTGCTGGTACCTTGACGGTACCTAACCAGAAAGCCACGGCTAACTACGTGCCAGCAGCCGCGGTAATACGTAGGTGGCAAGCGTTGTCCGGAATTATTGGGCGTAAAGCGCGCGCAGGCGGTTTCTTAAGTCTGATGTGAAAGCCCACGGCTCAACCGTGGAGGGTCATTGGAAACTGGGGAACTTGAGTGCAGAAGAGGAGAGTGGAATTCCACGTGTAGCGGTGAAATGCGTAGAGATGTGGAGGAACACCAGTGGCGAAGGCGACTCTCTGGTCTGTAACTGACGCTGAGGCGCGAAAGCGTGGGGAGCGAACAGGATTAGATACCCTGGTAGTCCACGCCGTAAACGATGAGTGCTAAGTGTTAGAGGGTTTCCGCCCTTTAGTGCTGCAGCAAACGCATTAAGCACTCCGCCTGGGGAGTACGGTCGCAAGACTGAAACTCAAAGGAATTGACGGGGGCTCGCACAAGCGGTGGAGCATGTGGTTTAATTCGAAGCAACGCGAAGAACCTTACCAGGTCTTGACATCCTTCGCTACTTCTAGAGATAGAAGGTTCCCCTTCGGGGGACGAAGTGACAGGTGGTGCATGGTTGTCGTCAGCTCGTGTCGTGAGATGTTGGGTTAAGTCCCGCAACGAGCGCAACCCTTGATCTTAGTTGCCAGCATTCAGTTGGGCACTCTAAGGTGACTGCCGGTGACAAACCGGAGGAAGGTGGGGATGACGTCAAATCATCATGCCCCTTATGACCTGGGCTACACACGTGCTACAATGGATGGTACAAAGGGCTGCAAGACTGCGAAGTCAAGCCAATCCCATAAAACCATTCTCAGTTCGGATTGCAGGCTGCAACTCGCCTGCATGAAGCCGGAATCGCTAGTAATCGCGGATCAGCATGCCGCGGTGAATACGTTCCCGGGCCTTGTACACACCGCCCGTCACACCACGAGAGTTTGTAACACCCGAAGTCGGTGGGGTAACCGTAAGGAGCCAGCCGCCTAAGGTGGGACAGATGATTGGGGTGAAGTCGTAACAAGGTAGCCGTATCGGAAGGTGCGGCTGGATCACCTCCTTTCTAAGGATATGAGGTACGCTTGGTATTTTGTTTAGTTTTGAGAGATCATTAGATCTTTCAATATATGTAATAAAACACATAGGATATGAATATCCTGTGCTTTATGTTCCTTGAAAACTAGATAACGATAACAATTCAAGTAATTCACTGAGTTTAAACGCTTAGTTTAGTGATTCTCTTATTAATGAAGTAAATGACATCTTCGATGTCGAAGGTTAAGTTAGTAAGGGCGCACGGTGGATGCCTTGGCACTAGGAGCCGATGAAGGACGGTACTAACACCGATATGCTTCGGGGAGCTGTAAGTAAGCTTTGATCCGGAGATTTCCGAATGGGGGAACCCACTGCTCGTAATGGAGTAGTATTTTTACCTGAATACATAGGGTAATAAAGGCAGACCCGGGGAACTGAAACATCTAAGTACCCGGAGGAAGAGAAAGCAAACGCGATTTCCTGAGTAGCGGCGAGCGAAACGGAATTAGCCCAAACCAAGAGGCTTGCCTCTTGGGGTTGTAGGACACTCTATACGGAGTTACAAAGGAACGGAGTAAATGAAGAGGTCTGGAAAGGCCCGTCAAAGAAGGTAACAACCCTGTAGTTGAAACTTCGTTCCCTCCAGAGTGGATCCTGAGTACGGCGGGACACGTGAAATCCCGTCGGAAGCAGGGAGGACCATCTCCCAAGGCTAAATACTCCCTAGTGACCGATAGTGAACCAGTACCGTGAGGGAAAGGTGAAAAGCACCCCGGAAGGGGAGTGAAAGAGATCCTGAAACCGTGTGCCTACAAGTAGTCAAAGCCCGTTAATGGGTAATGGCGTGCCTTTTGTAGAATGAACCGGCGAGTTACGATCCCGTGCAAGGTTAAGTTGATAAGACGGAGCCGCAGCGAAAGCGAGTCTGAATAGGGCGAAAGAGTACGTGGTCGTAGACCCGAAACCAGGTGATCTACCCATGTCCAGGGTGAAGTTCAGGTAACACTGAATGGAGGCCCGAACCCACGCACGTTGAAAAGTGCGGGGATGAGGTGTGGGTAGCGGAGAAATTCCAATCGAACTTGGAGATAGCTGGTTCTCTCCGAAATAGCTTTAGGGCTAGCCTTGAAATGAGAGTCTTGGAGGTAGAGCACTGATTGGACTAGGGGCCCCCATCGGGTTACCGAATTCAGTCAAACTCCGAATGCCAAAGACTTATGTTCAGGAGTCAGACTGCGAGTGATAAGATCCGTAGTCAAGAGGGAAACAGCCCAGACCACCAGCTAAGGTCCCAAAGTATACGTTAAGTGGAAAAGGATGTGGAGTTGCTTAGACAACCAGGATGTTGGCTTAGAAGCAGCCACCATTTAAAGAGTGCGTAATAGCTCACTGGTCGAGTGACTCTGCGCCGAAAATGTACCGGGGCTAAACGTATCACCGAAGCTGTGGATTGTTCTTACGAACAATGGTAGGAGAGCGTTCTAAGGGCTGTGAAGCGAGACCGGAAGGACTCGTGGAGCGCTTAGAAGTGAGAATGCCGGTATGAGTAGCGAAAGAGGGGTGAGAATCCCCTCCACCGAATGCCTAAGGTTTCCTGAGGAAGGCTCGTCCGCTCAGGGTTAGTCGGGACCTAAGCCGAGGCCGAAAGGCGTAGGCGATGGCCAACAGGTTGAAATTCCTGTACCACCTCCTCACCGTTTGAGCAATGGGGGGACGCAGAAGGATAGGGTAAGCGCGCTGTTGGATTAGCGCGTCCAAGCAGTTAGGCTGACAACGAGGCAAATCCCGTTGTCACATAAGCTGAGCTGTGATGGCGAGGGAACTATAGTACCGAAGTTCCTGATTCCACACTGCCAAGAAAAGCCTCTAGCGAGGTGAGAGGTGCCCGTACCGCAAACCGACACAGGTAGGCGAGGAGAGAATCCTAAGGTGAGCGAGAGAACTCTCGTTAAGGAACTCGGCAAAATGACCCCGTAACTTCGGGAGAAGGGGTGCTTTTTAGGGTGAATAGCCCGGAAAAGCCGCAGTGAATAGGCCCAGGCGACTGTTTAGCAAAAACACAGGTCTCTGCGAAGCCGCAAGGCGAAGTATAGGGGCTGACGCCTGCCCGGTGCTGGAAGGTTAAGGGGAGAGGTTAGCGCAAGCGAAGCTTTGAACCGAAGCCCCAGTAAACGGCGGCCGTAACTATAACGGTCCTAAGGTAGCGAAATTCCTTGTCGGGTAAGTTCCGACCCGCACGAAAGGCGTAACGATCTGGGCACTGTCTCAACGAGAGACTCGGTGAAATTATAGTACCTGTGAAGATGCAGGTTACCCGCGACAGGACGGAAAGACCCCGTGGAGCTTTACTGTAGCCTGATATTGAATTTTGGTACAGCTTGTACAGGATAGGTAGGAGCCTGAGAAGCCGGAGCGCTAGCTTCGGTGGAGGCGTCGGTGGGATACTACCCTGGCTGTATTGAAATTCTAACCCACAGCCCTGATCGGGCTGGGAGACAGTGTCAGGTGGGCAGTTTGACTGGGGCGGTCGCCTCCTAAAATGTAACGGAGGCGCCCAAAGGTTCCCTCAGAATGGTTGGAAATCATTCGTAGAGTGTAAAGGCACAAGGGAGCTTGACTGCGAGACCTACAAGTCGAGCAGGGACGAAAGTCGGGCTTAGTGATCCGGTGGTTCCGCATGGAAGGGCCATCGCTCAACGGATAAAAGCTACCCCGGGGATAACAGGCTTATCTCCCCCAAGAGTCCACATCGACGGGGAGGTTTGGCACCTCGATGTCGGCTCATCGCATCCTGGGGCTGTAGTCGGTCCCAAGGGTTGGGCTGTTCGCCCATTAAAGCGGTACGCGAGCTGGGTTCAGAACGTCGTGAGACAGTTCGGTCCCTATCCGTCGTGGGCGTAGGAAATTTGAGAGGAGCTGTCCTTAGTACGAGAGGACCGGGATGGACGCACCGCTGGTGTACCAGTTGTCTTGCCAAAGGCATAGCTGGGTAGCTATGTGCGGAAGGGATAAGTGCTGAAAGCATCTAAGCATGAAGCCCCCCTCAAGATGAGATTTCCCATCACATTAGTGAGTAAGATCCCTGAAAGATGATCAGGTTGATAGGTCAGAGGTGGAAGCGCGGTGACGTGTGGAGCTGACTGATACTAATCGATCGAGGACTTAACCAAATAAAAAGCGTAGGCTTAGTGAATTGAATTGTGAATCGTTATCTAGTTTTGAAGGAATATGTATTCTTTAATACTAAGTTAATAGTAATAGGGTTTCGAGGAACGAACAGTTCAAGGAATCGAATGAGGAGACACCGGAGCGTACTTCAGTACGTGAGGATGTTGACGAGTGAGATGACGCAGAAATGTGAAGTTCATCGGAAGCCGTAAACTATATTATTTGGTGATGATGGCGAAGAGGTCACACCCGTTCCCATGCCGAACACGGAAGTTAAGCTCTTCAGCGCCGATGGTAGTTGGGGGTTTCCCCCTGTGAGAGTAGGACGTCGCCAAGTAAGAAGAGGAAAAAGATCAGTAGAGATACTGGTCTTTTTTGTTTTAATTAAATAGTTATAAAAAACCGAAGGTTTTCCCGTAAAGAGGTAGAGACAAAATACATCTACTAGCCTGAGGCTTGGGAGAAGCAAGAAGATCAAGGAAGCGCCGAAAGAGAAGACCGGAATGTGCGCAGTTGGCACATGAGGATCTGAACGAACAAGCTGACGCGGAGATTCGCCGCTTATCGCAAGCCGAAATCCGAACACGGAAGTTAAGCTCTCAGCGCCGATGGTAGTTGGGGGTTTCCCCCTGTGAGAGTAGGACGTTGCCAAGTAAGAAGAGGGAAAAGATCAGTAGAGATACTGGTCATTTTTGTATGATATGAAGTTTACCTGATATGTAGATTTTTGATGAATTTTGTAGAATAGTAGATAAATTAAAATAATCGAAGATAAGTTGCTGAAAATCGAAGATAAAATGAAATAATCGTTGATAAATCTTCATAATCGAAGATAAATTAACATAACACCCTACTAATGAGCGCGCAGTTGGCACATGAGGATCTGAACGAACAAGTTGACGCGGAGATTCGCCGCTTATCGCAAGCCGAAATCTGAACACTGAAGTTAAGCTCTTCAGTGCCATAGTTGTGGGGATCCCCTTGTGAGATTAATACATTGCCTAATAAGAAGCGGAAAAAGGAAAGTAGAGATATATATTTCTTTTTTTATAAATGAAAATGATAAAATTGGGAGCATTTACAAATAATTTTAATGTCGGAAAATCTCAATGAGAATGGAGAATAAGAGAATATGACTCAAACCATTTACGAAAAGGTCGGAGGAGTAGAGGCTATCGCTAAGGTAGTGGATTACTTTTACTCAGAATTGGTATTGAAAGATGACACAGTTAACCATTTTTTCAAGAATATTGACATGAAAAAGCAACATAAACATCAGACAAAATTTATAAGTTTTGCTTTAGGTGGTCCTAATCAATACTCAGGTAATTCTATGGAAAAAGCACATCAAGGATTAAATATTCAACCAGATCATTTTGATAGTATAGTCAAACACCTACACGATGCTCTTTCTCATTTCGGTGTGGAGGAATTAGATATCAAGGTTGCATTAGAAAAAGTAGGATCCTTAAGGGATAACATAATTTACAAATAAACAGTAGTTACTTAGAGATTTATCGTAATGAGGCTATCTTACAAATGACCTAATAAATTATTACCTAAAACTGTTAATGAATTATTTTTATATAGGGTGGATCAGAGTTCTGACTAGGCAAAATGACGGGTCACTGTTACTAAATCAGTGACCCGTCATTTGTTTTACTATCCGAAATTATAAGATTTTATGGTTGATAAACAGACTAAGGTTTTTACCATTTGCATTTAGAATAAGCCTTAAAGATTAACCACATTCTGTTCTGACAATCCACGGCGTCGTTCGAGTTCTTCACTCATTTCTTTTCGCTGACCGTCAAGCTTATAGAACAATGTAGATATGATGATAAGCGCACAAATCACCAATGGTGTCCAAATAAAGCTGATTTCAATAAATTGAAGGGCAGTTGGTGTTTGGGCAGCATTTGGAACATATCCACCCATACTTAAAAGGAAACCAATAAATGCGCTTGCAAGTCCCATGCTTCCTTTTACGAAGAAGCCTTGGAAAGCTGCAATCATACCGGATATACTTCTGTTTTTCTTGTACTCAGAATAATCAATAACATCCGGCTGGATCGCGAATGTCGTACCAAAGATTCCATAAATGCCAAGACCGGTAACGGCTAGACCTGCAACGAGCAGTACAGCAGATGATTTTCCGAAATAAATCATTAGGTCTCCAATAATATAGATGGCAGTACTTAATAGCAGAACGTTTTTCTTTGGCATGATCTTTTGAAGCCATGGTAATAAAAACAGCATCGGCAATCCGGATAAAATTCCGAATAGTCCTACGAATGTCAGCCAATCAGTACGTCCCAGATTATATGTGAAATAATAAATGACAGTCGTATTTCTAATAACAAAAAGAGCAAAGTAAAGGAAATTTAAGATTAAGAAAATAAACGTTTGACCTGTCAATCCTTTTAAATCGTCTTTAATAGATGTTTTGCCAGGTTGAATTGATGGCGGAATAACTTCTTTTGTGCTCATAAAGGTATACACAAACAATATCATCGCTAATATACCGTAGAGTGTCATTGTAATTAGAAATCCTTTTTGTGTATCACCCTGTCCGAAGAACTCTACTAACGGCATAGTAATCGACATTACTAAAGCGGTTCCAATTAATGCGCAAATCATTCTGGTTGATACTAACCAGTTGCGTTCATGAAGATCTGAAGTTAATCTTGGAACAATTGTATTTAAAGGAATATTGACAACTGTATATGCTGTACATAGCAAAGTATACGTAACATAAGCCCAAATGAGTTTTCCATTCGCACTGAAATCAGGAACAATAAATGTCATCACCGTAAAGATTGCAAATGGAAGAGCTCCGATTAAAAAGTAAGGTCTACCTTGTCCCCATCTCGTGTTTGTTCGGTCAACCAAGATTCCCATGCCTGTATCTGTTAAGGCATCAATAATTTTTGTTACTAGCATGAGTGTGCCTGCAGCTGCAGCAGTGATACCGAAGACATCTGTATAAAAAAACATTAAATAAGAAGCCATTGTGCTGAAAACCAGGTTACAGCCTAAATCCCCAACACCATATCCGATTCTTTTTGTCCAATTTTTCATGGAAATCACATCCCTTTATTGGTAATTTCTTTTATACTTAGCTGTTGATTGCAGCAAGAGGTTCTGTTTTCGCTGCAATCAACTACAAGGTTTAGCTCTATTCATTTAAGAGAGAGCTGTCAACGTTTTCATATCTTGCTTTAAATTGTTATAAACTGATTTGTAAACTTTATAATAGTCATTATATTTTTTGTGATTCTCCTCATTAGGCATAATTTTTTCATCTAAAACCTGCCATTGCTTCACGTCTTCATAGTTTAGAAGTCCTGTACCAATTCCGGCCAGCATGACATCTCCCATATTTGCTTCAACATCATGGACAGGACAAACAACGGGGTAACCGGTCACATCTGCGAAGATTTGTCTCCATAGTGTTGACTTGGTGACACCACCTGCAAGCAGGATATATTCGCCTAGTTCTTCACCGGTTGCTTCCATGGCATCACGGAGTGAAAATGCAACAGCTTCTAAAAATGCCCGATAAATATGAGCCTTTGAATGAGCTAGGGAAAGTCCGACAATGGTTCCTTTTGCATCTGAATCCCAAATAGGGCTTCTTTCTCCCATAAAGTATGGAAGGACAATTAATCCCTCGCTGCCAGCCGGAATGTTCGCTGCTTGTTCATTTAGCACATCATAGGCATTTTTTCCACCGGCTTTTTCCTGCTCAATTTCAAATTGACACATGGTTTGACGGAACCATTTCACAATTGCTCCTGCTGTTGCTCCGCCTGCAAAATAGTAAGATAAGTTTTTTGCATCATAAAGGTAAGGCCAAACGATCAAATCTTTTCCTTTTACAGGTTTGTCAGAAATTAATGCTGCACACATGGAGGTTCCGATCGCTGCTGCGTAAATACCGGATTCAAAGACACCGAGACCGATATTTGCGGCACCACAGTCAATTCCGCTTGCGATAACCGGCATTCCTTCAGATAAACCGAGCTCTGCTGCAGCTTCTTTCGTTAATCCGCCAACAATATCCGTTGATTCTACGATCTTCTCCGGCATCATAGATAGAGGAATTCCCATTTTATCCATCATTTCTTTTGACCATGTTCTATTGTTCATATCGAAAATGCCGCCGATATTTCCTGCAGAGGAATAATCAATAGCAACTTCACCAGTTAGCTTATAAATGACATAATCATTTGGTGGGAGAAAGAGCTTGGTTTTCTTCCAGTTTTCCGGTTCGTTGTTTTTCATCCATAATATTTTTGTATATCCATAGTAAGGATCAGCGCCATTATGGGTGATTTCCAGCAGTTTTTCTTCTCCGATCGTATCTAAGACCCACTTTGTTTCTGCCTCTGCCCGGCGATCCATCCAGATCATACATGGACGAACAGGCTCCATTTGTTCATCAAGTGGAATCCCGGAACCTCCATAAAGACCGCTAATTGCAATTCCGTGAATTTTTTCGGCTGGAATTCCTGACTTTTGAACTGTATGTTTAATTGAAGCTTTGGCCGCTTGAAGCCATACATCAGGCCATTGCTCAGCCCATAAAGGCTTTGGAGTCAAGACATCATATTCTTGTAAGTCCTGCGCAATGAGGTTGCCATCTGTGTCCATTAAGATCGTTTTGGTACCAGATGTTCCGATATCTGTTCCGAGTAGGTAGTTCATAGTTAGTCTCCTTTATAACAAAAAAATCACATTCTATTAGTCTATTAAATAGCAGTAAAAGCTCCATCTATCACAAAGTCAGAACCTGTTGTAAAGCTGCTTGTGTCACCGGCAAGATACACACAGATTGATTGAAGTTCTTCAGGTTTACCCATACGTTTAAGCGGTGCCATTTCATTCCACTGTTGGATTAATGGTTGTAGGCTAGGAGAATTCAATGTAAGCTCAGTTCCGATATAGCCGGGGCTAATGCAATTCCCCCGTACCCCTCTAGTTGCCCATTCAACCGCCAGTGATTTTGTTAGCTGGATAACACCTGCTTTAGAAGCATTGTAAGAGCATTGCGGCTGTGGCACATTCACAATATGGCCGGACATAGAAGCCGTATTAATAATTGAACCGCCACCTTGCTTTAACATGACTTTTCCTGCTGCTTGTGCTGTTAAAAATACACCAGTTAAGTTAATATCAATGACTTTTTTCCACTGATCCAATGTCATCTCTTCTGCTGGAATGTTCATACAAATTCCTGCGTTACAGAAGGCAACATCTAAACGACCGAACGTATCAAGGATGACTTCAATCATATTGTCAACGTCTTCCTGTTTTGTTACATCTGCTTGAATTGCAATCGCTTTAATTTTATTGTTTTTTTCCAGCTCTTCAGCTGTCTTCTTTGCTTCATCTATATCTAAGTCAACGATCGCTAAATCTGCTCCTGCTTCAGCAAAAGCTGTTGCAACACTTTTACCAATACCTCTTGCACCACCCGTAACAAAAATTTTCTTTCCATCTAATCGCATTTTTTCGATAATACCCATTATTATTACTCCTCTCAAACTTACATAAATATATTTTGTAAAAACACTTTATAAAATTAATTTATATAATATATCCTTTTCCTGTCATAGTCAACAGGAACAAAATAAACAAATGGCAAGAAGTTTCTTGCCAAAGTTGTTTTTGGAGGAGTTTTTGTGATATATTTTAAGCATTAAAAGTGAAGTGTTTTTATAAAAATGTTTTATATAATGGGGTATTCTTATGGATCAGAGCATCACACTTAAAGATGTGAAAAGAAGCAATTATTCATCGATCTATCATCTTATCTATCAAAATGGAAAGCTTTCAAAACAAGAAATTGCGAATCAACTTCATTTGAGTTTACCAACAGTCACCCAAAATCTTGTTAGGTTAGAAAAGGAAAAGTTAATTGAAAAAAATGGACAGTTTGAATCTTCAGTCGGAAGACGAGCAACTGCCTATGCGATATGTCCTCAGGCCCGGGTCAGCATTGGTGTGGAAATTCAAAAGAAGAAAGTAAGAATATTAGCGATAGATTTACTAGGCGGTACATGTCAGAAAACAGAACTGCCGCTTACGTACTCGAATGAAGAGAGCTATTACAATGCATTAAGCTATGCTGTCCAATCCTTTATTGCTGATCTTAATGTAGAGAAAGAACAGGTACTCGGTATTGGTTTTGCTGTTCAAGCCCTTACTTCAATAGATGGACAAAGTATTACGTATGGAAAAATCTTAAACTCTACCGGTGTAAATATTGAGGTTATTTCGCAATATCTTGATTATCCATGCATGTTTGTACATGATGCTAAGGGAGCTGCAACAGCAGAGCTGTGGATGAGAAATGATATTGGAGACGCAGTCTATTTATCAATCGGAATGCATCTCGGTGGAGCAATTATTATGAATGGGCAAATTGAGATGGGGAAAGAGGGCCATAGCGGTACAGTTGAACATATGACGATAGATCCCAATGGTCCGGAGTGTTATTGCGGGAAAAAAGGATGTATGGAGACTTACTGCTCAGTTAACGCACTTTTAGAAGAAGATGAATCTTTAGATGGTTTCTTTCAACAACTTCGTTCAGGTTCACCTTCCTTTGTGGAAAGGTGGAACGCCTTTTTAGACCATCTTGCCTACTCTATCAATAATATTCATCTTGTCATTAACAGAGAATTTATTCTAGGTGGGCATATTTCACCTTATTTACAACAGAGTGATATAGATCTTTTGCATGAAATAATCAATGAAAAAACAGCTTTTCCAAGTAAAGACCCGTTCATCCATATTAGCCGTTCACCGGAAAATGGAGTTCCAATAGGTGCAGCAATTCCGTTTATTAAGGGGTTTTTGAGTGCGATATAATTGAGACTTCAACATTAGTTGAGGTCTTTTTTTGTACGTTCAGAAAATATAAAATTGGTGTCTAGCTCCAGCGCCTAGCCCCGAAGCACAGGACGTCGCGTTATTGATTGCCTCGAGGTCATAAGCCACTCAGGAATTGAAGACAAAGAACGTCTTCTATTCCTGAGCGGCTTATTTGCCCTAGGCTGACCAAGGCGCTTGCGCTTTTCTAATTAAATCTTACAACTAACGCAACTTTTCTGCAAAACAGTTGATTTTTCTTCCAAATGTATTACGATATACAAAGGGTCATTAGAAAGGATGTCAAAAATTGAGAAATAAAATCATACTAGGATCTATTGCTATCATAATAATTGGTGTTAGTTTGTATTTACTAAATCCTTCTAAAGATAATGGTGAATTAGCTGCTCGAGATTCAACTGCTGCGGAAGTGGAGACGATGGCTGAGGTAGACGGGGAGACCGAAGCAACTGAACCAGTTGGGGAGGCATTGAACCAAGAAGATGCCAAGAAACTAGTAGCCGATCAATTCGATTATTTCCAAGCAATCGTCAACGGTGCCTACTTTAAAAATGCAAGAAAAAATGGACCTCAAGATAATTATTCAGATAGTTGGGTGACAAATAGTGTAAAGGAAGAGCTGCATCAGAAGGCAATAGAAATTGATGAGCTTTTACCTGAACAAGCCAATGATTCTATAAGCCAAGATTTATTAGAAGTTTTAATACAGATTAACCAAGCTTCAAGTCCCGTAGAAAGTCAGAAAAATATTTATCGAGTTTACAAGACACTTCTTGAACTTCATGTCATTTTAAATGATTACACACTGGAAGAGGGAATGTTTGATCCTAAAGAGGATTGGAACCAGGTGTTCAATGAGACAGAGGAAGAGGAAGAAGTGAAAACTGAGGCTGAACTTCAGGTGGAACTTGAAAAAGCTGAAGCTGCAAATGCAGAAGTTGAAGCAGAGATAAGTGAGGAATAACTATATATGAGAAAAGGGTCTGACTTTTGTCAGACCCTTTTTAATCGATTTGCAAAAAAGGACATGCATCAAGCACATCCTTTTTTACTAGTTATTGTCCTTCGACCTCTACTTGATGATTTTCTTCCTCATCATTATTTGTAGTTCTCAGCGGAATTTCCTTTAAGAATAGCGTCACAATAAAGGCTAGACCAATGATTCCCGCACTAACAGTAAATACAGTTGTTAGTGATGTGTTTAACGCTTCTTTTAAGACTTGAATAAACTGTTCGAAGTATGGTACAGCCTCAGCTGGTAATTGTGACTGGATGCTTTGTAGTTTCTCAGAATCCATTAATACCTGCGGATTTTGCAGCTGTGCCATCGTTTCAGCCATTTCCGGCGGTGGAGTTGGAGCATTTTCTACTTGTGAGGTAGAAGATAGCTCATTTGCCATCTTATTTCCCATTACTGAACCAAGTAGTGCAACACCAACTGTTCCGCCGATTTGTCTAAATGTTTGCATAGCAGATGTTGCGACACCAAGGTACTTGTGACTTACCGCATTTTGAACAGTGATGTTAAAGACAGGCATGTTTACACCAAGACCTATTCCAACTACGATTAGCTGGAGAATCAATCTTGTTAATGAAGATTCCACCTCTAATGTGGAATTCAAAATTAAGCCAACTGCCATGATGATGAGACCGAGTAAAGCAAAAATTTTATATTTTCCTGTTTTTGTAATTAAGTTTCCAACAAGAATACTAGAGCTAACCATTGATATTGTCATGACCATCTCAACTAGACCGGAAACTGTTGCTGATTCTCCTTGTACACCTTGAACATAAAAGGGAACATACATAATTGTTCCAAACATTCCCATACCCATAAGCATTCCTGCTACATTCGAGACGGTGAAAATACTGTTTTTAAAAAGATAAAGTGGCAGGACAGGACTTTTTACTTTTAATTCAATAAAGATAAAGGCAAGTAAGGAGATAATTGTGATAGAAAATAAGCCTATAATTTGAAAAGATGCCCATTCAAATTTATCTCCGGCCCATGTAAAGCCCAGCAATAATGAAACAATTGTAATGGTTAACGTAATGGAGCCGAGAAAATCGATTGGTTCTTTTTCTTTCGCTTTTTGTGAAGGATATAGTTTTAAGATTAAAGCAAAAGCAAAAATACCAATTGGCAGGAACACCCAAAAAATCCAATGCCAGTCGAAATTATCAACAATATAACCACCAAGAGTTGGTCCGAATAAACTTGATAATCCAAACACTGCACCTAGTAATCCCTGCCATTTTCCACGTTCACGAGGGCTGAATAGGTCGCCGACGGTTGTAAACGCAGAAGACATGATCATACCGCCGCCGAATCCTTGAAGACCACGATACATAATAAGTTGAATAATATCTTCAGAAGTACCGCATAAAAATGCGCCGATCATAAAAATGCCAATCCCAATTAAAATGAAGATTTTCCTTCCATAAATATCCGATAGCTTACCAACTAACATCGCAGTTATCGTTGAAGTTAACATATAGACTGTGAAAACCCAGTCAAAGTACTCCATACCTCCGATTTGCGAGACGATTTTTGGCAAAGCTGTTCCAACAATTGTCATATTCACGGCAGCAAAAAACATCGCAGACATGATGGCAATCATAATCAGAACCTTTTGTCTGTTTTCCAAATGTTCCATAACATTCCTCCTATTTCCCCTTAAATGATAAAAAAATGAAGTATAATGACTTAGATGTAACGGTTATAGTTCTTCCTAAATCATGTAGAGATGCTCATAGATTCAGTTTTTCCAAATAAGTATGTATGCATCATAATACTTACGCAATTTTAGTAAAAGAACCAATTTTCATAACCCTTGAATACCGATACTAGAAAAGATTGTTCATGAAGTCAACTATTATTTTTATGAAATGAATAAAATTTTTGAGAATAGCTACACGAGCTTACTCTTTTTTCTACTATTAGAATATATATAAATATAAAAGGTAAAGAAGGATGGTGAATATGGAGGAAACGGATAAGCTGCGTGAACTCGAACAGAGAATCATTGAATTGGAACAACAGCTTGCACATTTTGAAAAGTTTCACTCAAATCATCTGGATGAAAATGATGTAAGAGTCGTAGTGGACAAGATACTCATGGAAAAAAAGATTGCATCACAAGAAGAAATTGATAGTAGAATCTCTCAAAGCCATCTACAGTTAATTAAATGGATTATCGGGACGGGAATTAGTATAGGGGCAGCTATTTTAGGGATGTTTCAATTCTTTTAACGAAACGAAGGAGAAACGCTTGCTTTAGAAGTAAAATCAAGCGTCTCCAATAGTTTATTCTTTATGAATTATCCGTAGTAATAGTAACCACGAAATGGACCATCATTATTATTAAGAACAGCTCCGCCAAGAAGACCTGCCCCAAAGCCTAATAGACCAGTTGTAAGTGGATTAAATCCATAACCATAACCGGGACCACCAAAGCCTGGTCCAAAACCTGGACCATAGCCGTAACCTGTGCCAGGATAGCCGCCACCACCGAAACCAGCACCTGGGTAACCATACTCTGCACCAGGATAGCCGTACCCTGCTCCCGGATAATTATAACCAGGGCTTCCAAAGCCTCCACCAAATCCAAAGCGATCAGTTCTATATCTCATGCTACCATCCTTCCCAAATGTTTTGATTTACTCTGTACTATATGTAAAGATCGGGAAAATGGGGAATATGTTGAGGAAGAATGGGCAACAGTCTTAGTTGGATGATTAAAGGTGTCTGAATTTGTAGAAAGAAAAAATGAATAAAACGAATGGAAAAGGTAATAAATTATAAAAAACCACTTGAAAAATCCCGGTTGGGGTTATATACTAATAAAGTAACTTTTTACGACTCATGTCGACTTAATTCGACAAAGATTTTTAAAAAATATGTTGAATTTTGAAAAAGTATCTGGTATAATTAATAACATGTTTTGCGGGTGTAGTTTAGTGGTAAAACCTCAGCCTTCCAAGCTGATGATGAGGGTTCGATTCCCTTCACCCGCTCCATACATATTGGTTACAACGCAGTGTCTCGTTTCTTAGATAAACGATGCATTGCGTTTTTTAATTTTACCCTGAAAAAGGAACCCAACATGTTTAAGAGTTCCTTCTTTGTTTTATACGATTTGATAAGAAGCTGTGCCGCCATGTATTTGTGTAAACATATTCGACAATGCTTGTAGTAGTTGATCAGCTTCACTGTGCTGCATGGATGGTTGTAAGTAAACGATGTGGAGTGCGTTTTTCGTAGAGTTAGAAACTGCAGATCTTTTTGAATCAACATAAGGACTACCAAAAGCACTTTCGCTATCAGCTGATACTAGTTTTTTCGTTAACTGAATTTCCCGTTCGTTAATAGCTATATAGGAATCTTCTTCAGATCCGATTTTTATTTTTACTTCACCTGAAAGCTTGTCTAAATCATAAATTCCTAATGGAATGCAATACTGTAGTGATAAAAAATTATTTAAATCTACCGCAGAATTAACAGGATGGAGAAAATGCTGTTTTTGAACGCGGCGATATAATGCCTCGTTGGATGGACGATATCGATTGGGATCTGTACCGATTGTTTTGAAAACTTCTCTCCATTCTGTAATCGCAGGAATCTCGGTGACTTTTTTATCTTCATAATCAAAGAAAAGAGATTCTTGAAATAACTGTAATCTCCCCTTTAACATTTGTGGGGAGTTTCCTACCTGGATATTTTGATAGTGCACAATACCTACTTTAAAATCAGGAATGAGTTGCTTTAATTCGTCTTGAACTGTAATTTCCATCATTTTATACCTCCACAACATAGTCTAGTTATTTTACCATAGTGTGTGTGGATGTTTCTGTAAATAAGTCTTATAAAAAGGGGGGAAGGCAATGAACAAAGCAATAGATCAACTGAAAAAAGAAGTCATCGAATACAGTAAGCAGATCGGAATTGATAAAATCGGGTTTACAACGGCAGATATGTTTGAAGAGCTAAAACAGCGTTTAGTGACACAACAGGAGCTCGGCTATCAATCAGGATTTGAAGAACCTGACATTGAAAAACGTGTAAATCCAATTAAAC
Source organism: Metabacillus schmidteae (assembly GCF_903166545.1). Taxonomy (NCBI): domain Bacteria; kingdom Bacillati; phylum Bacillota; class Bacilli; order Caryophanales; family Bacillaceae; genus Metabacillus; species Metabacillus schmidteae. The sequence continues at coordinate 922,398 of NZ_CAESCH010000001.1, forward strand.
TTCTATCAAAGGCAAGCTCAATTATTTCCATTGCCTTGGCCTATCCTTCCAAAATGAAAAATGCGCCCAGAAGTACCAAGGAAGACCGACGGGGAATTTTTTGCCGTGCTTCATGGGGACAGGATTATCATGATGTGTTACGTGATCGTCTGGCTAAATTAGAAGCTTTTTTAAAAGAAAAGCTACCTGATGCCCAGATGAAATCCATGGTTGATACAGGCGAACTTTCTGATCGCGCTGTGGCGGAAAGAGCAGGAATTGGCTGGAGCGGAAAAAACTGTTCAATTATTACACCTGAATTTGGTTCTTATATCTATTTAGGAGAAATGATCACGAATATCCCATTTCCACCAGATCAACCGATAGAAGATCAATGTGGTAGCTGTACAAAATGTTTGGATATTTGTCCAACAGGAGCACTTGTCCAAGGTGGGCAGCTTGATTCTTCAAAGTGTATTGCTTTTCTCACTCAAACAAAAGGATTTCTCCCAGAACAATACCGAACAAAAATCGGTAACCGAATTTATGGCTGTGATACGTGTCAAACGATCTGCCCAGTAAATAAGGGGAAGGATTTTCATTTTCATGAAGAAATGGAGCCCGATCCTGAAATTGCGAAACCAAAGCTAAAGCCGTTATTAACAATTAGTAACCGCGAATTCAAGGAAAAGTTCGGTCATATCTCCGGATCTTGGCGAGGAAAGAAACCTCTGCAGCGAAATGCTATCCTGGCACTTGCTCATTATAAAGATACAACAGCTCTTGATGACTTAGTCCAAGTCATGCACAAGGATTCAAGACCTGTTTTAAGAGGAACCGCAGCATGGGCGATTGGAAAAATTGGTGAGATCAGAATGGAACCTGAACTAAGAAAGGCGCTTGAAAAAGAACAGGATGACGAGGTAAAACATGAAATTGAAAAAGGCTTGTCTTTTTTAGCTGAAAAAGCGGAAATATAAAGGTGGAATTCTACTGATGTTGTAGATGTTCTGCCTTTTTTATTTTTTGATATTTTACTGTATTGACTTGTTTGTTTTAAAAGGGTTCAATTTTTGGTAGTGTTTATTGCTTTTGAATATTATTTTTACTTTATAGTGGAATGGAGCGGAAGACACTCGACTCCTGCGGGAAGTAGAGGAAAGGCTGAGACCCCACAGGCGAAGCCGAGGGAGGCTCAGCTTCCTCCCCGGCGCATGGAGTGTCTGGAGCGCAATGGAACGAACTAATTCTTATCTATAACACTGTTTTTTAAAACCAAAGTATGCGAAAACACTCTTTCTAAAAGAAACACGACTATTTTCAAACCGTCCCTTCATATCCTGTAATAAATACAGAATATGGTGGTGACGAAAATGAAACAACAACTCACTGAAATAAATGAAGCAAAACTACAAATGCTCATAAACGCCAAACATATTAAAAATGAAAGAAACGATCAAGAACTCCAAGCCATAGAGAGAAAACTGCAATCTGCTCAAAAAAGAAAAACAGAAATAATCAAAGGAAACTCAAAGATTCAAATTATAAATCTTGATAATAGAACCGACCAATTAAAAGAAGCTATATACGCTTGTCACAATAAATGGTTACATAAGCAGAAGGATTACTTTTACTTGGAAGAACGAATCGAATATCGAAAAGCAAGCTTCTATCAAGATGAGCTTGTAGATGATCAGTTGGTAACATCTGAAGGAGATAGGGACATTTCGAATACTCCTTTATCTGATGAACTGAGAAAGAATGAATCAGATTTTATGTACGACCGAATGGCGGCTGTACAATATGCCGAGCGATGGTGGAATAGTTCAAATTCCCAATATAAAAACTTTGATGTAAACTGTACGAACTTTATTTCTCAATGCTTACATGCTGGCGGGGCTAAGATGAGAGGCTATCCGAATCGCTCAAATGGATGGTGGATGCAATCCAATAACTGGAGCTACAGCTGGACTGTTGCCCATTCCATGAAAACGTTCTTGTCTAATTCCACAACAGGTTTAAGAGCAGAAACCGTTTCATCTCCAGAACAGCTAATGCCTGGAGATGTTATTTGCTATGACTTTCAAGGTGATGGACGCTATGACCATACAACATTTGTTGTTGCGAAGGATGGAGAGAATATGCCATTAGTAAATGCACAAACTTATAATAGCAGAATGCGCTATTGGGCTTACGAAGACTCAACCGCCTACACACCAAATATCAAATATATATTTTTTCGGATTCTCGATGATACGAGTTCGAAGTAACAATGGTATAATGTCTAGTGGAATAAATTAAAAGGGGAGAACCCCCGTTTTTTACAGAAATAGATGAGGTGAAGAAATTGGCTTTACATGTCGTACTATATCAACCAGAGATTCCAGCAAATACTGGGAATATTGCACGTTCTTGTGCTGCAACAAATACAACATTACATCTAATCCGTCCACTCGGCTTTTCAACAGATGATAAAATGTTAAAAAGAGCTGGTTTGGATTATTGGGAATATGTGAATGTTGTGTACCATGATTCACTTGATGAATTATTTGAAAAATACGCATCAGGCGAATTTTTCTTCTTAACAAAATTCGGCCAACAGCCACATACAACGTTTGATTACAGTGATGTAGAAAAAGATTATTTCTTTGTATTCGGAAGAGAAACAACAGGCTTGCCAAAGGATTTAATCCAAGCAAACATGGACAAATGCCTGCGTCTTCCAATGACAGACAAAGTTCGTTCCTTAAATTTGTCAAATACGGCAGCCATCTTAATTTATGAAGCATTAAGACAACAAAACTATCCTGGTCTTACGTAAGAAAAAAACAAGGGAGATTCATTTGTCTGATCTTTTAAAAGATCAGACAAGTGAATCTCCCTATTTTTGTTCATTATTTTTTTACGCCCGGCTTAGACTCGTAACCAGCTGTAAAGATGGCTGTAAGGAATGCTAAGCTAACACCTAGAATAAGAATGAAACCCATCGGTTTACCCCCTTGAATTATTCAAAGTTAAGGATACCTATTATGTATAGTTTCCCTCTATAGCTCCTATTATTATAACCTAATCAGAAGTTGATGTGAATGCGTATCCAATTTTTTCATTAAGGAATTTATAAAATCTTTGTAATGTCCTTCATGATGGGGAAGAAAGACGAAAGTAGGAACCAGACCAAACGAAATGTCCTTCGTCATGTGGATGAAAGACAAAAAGGCGAACGAGATCAAAGGAAATGTCTTTCATCAGGTGGATGAAAGACAAAAAAAGGAACGAGATCAAAGGAAATGTCCTTCATAAGGTGGATGAAAGACAAAAAAAGAACGAGATCAAAGGAAATGTCCTTCATAAGGTGGATGAAAGACAAAAAGAAGAACGAGACCAAGCGAAATGTCCTTCATAAGGTGGATGAAAGACAAAAGAGGAACGAAATCAAAGGAAATGTCTTTCATAAGGTAGATGAAAGACAAAAAGGTGAACGAGATCAAGGAAATGTCCTTCATGAGGTGGATGAAAGACAAAAAGAAGGAACCACACCAAACGAAATGTCTTTCATCAGTCGGATGAAAGACAAATAAAGAACCAAGACCAATAAAATGTCCTTCCCAAGAGATGATCAACAATATAAATTCGTTCAGTTACTGAAAAAGATTCAACCTTTTTCCGTCCAATGAAGAATGTTAAAGGACATCCTCGCATAAAGTGTATTAAACTGCACGAGTTAGTCACAAGTACGACCAATGATGAAGGAGGTCCTTATGGATATCTTAAAAAAAATTGAAAAGTACAGGGAAGATGAACAGCGCTTAAAGTGGGAAGGAACCTTCGTGGAGTATTTAGATATTGTAAAAGAAAAACCATGGGTTGCCCAATCAGCACATTCCAGGGTTTACAATATGATAAAAGATGCTGGAATTGAAGAGGTTGATGGGAAACGTAAGTATAAGTTTTTTGATCATCAGTTATATGGATTAGAAGATGCTCTAGAAAGATTAGTGGAGGAATATTTCCATCCTGCCGCTAAACGATTAGATGTTAGAAAGCGGATTTTGCTCTTAATGGGTCCGGTAAGTGGTGGTAAGTCAACATTGGTGACGATGTTAAAAAGAGGGTTAGAAACTTATTCTTTAACAGATCGCGGTGCAGTGTATGCGATTAAAGGCTGTCCGATGCATGAAGATCCACTTCATTTAATTCCGCATCATTTACGTGAGGATTTTCATGAAGAGTATGGAATTCGAATTGAAGGAAACTTATCACCATTAAATGTGATGAGATTAGAGCAAGAATATGGCGGCCGTATTGAAGATGTTCGAGTGGAGCGTGTGTTCCTTTCAGAAGATAAGCGAACTGGGATCGGTACCTTCAGCCCATCAGATCCAAAATCACAGGATATTGCCGATCTAACAGGAAGCATTGACTTCTCAACAATTGCAGAATATGGTTCAGAGTCAGATCCTCGTGCCTACCGTTTTGATGGGGAGCTAAATAAAGCGAACCGCGGGATGATGGAATTCCAGGAGATGTTAAAATGTGATGAGAAGTTTTTATGGCATTTACTATCTCTTACACAGGAAGGTAATTTCAAAGCAGGTCGATTTGCGTTAATTTCAGCTGATGAGCTTATCGTGGCTCATACGAATGAAACGGAGTATCGCTCGTTTATATCGAATAAAAAGAATGAAGCCCTTCATTCGCGGATTATCGTTATGCCTGTTCCATACAATTTGAAGGTCACAGAAGAAGAGCGCATTTATGAAAAAATGATCTCTGAAAGTGATGTATCAGATGTTCATATTGCTCCACATACATTAAAAGTGGCTGCCATGTTCACAATCCTAACTCGCTTAAAAGAACCAAAGCGTGGAGATATCGATCTTGTGAAGAAAATGAGATTGTATGATGGTGAAAGTGTAGAAGGCTTTAATTCTGTTGATGTGAATGAGCTTAGAAAGGAATACAATGATGAGGGTATGTCCGGTATCGACCCGCGTTATGTCATTAACCGTATTTCATCTACGATCATTCGTAAAGAAGTTCCATCTATTAATGCCCTTGATGTATTACGAGCATTAAAAGAAGGTCTTGATCAGCATGCGTCTATTTCAAATGAAGATCGTGAAAGATATTTAAACTTCATTTCCGTAGCTCGTCAGCTTTATGATGAAATGGCGAAAAAAGAAGTTCAAAAAGCGTTTGTTTATTCATATGAAGAATCTGCTAAAACGCTTATGGACAATTATTTAGATAATGTAGAAGCGTACTGTAATAAAAATAAACTTCGTGATCCATTAACTGGTGAAGAAATGAATCCGGATGAAAAATTAATGAGATCCATCGAGGAGCAAATCGGTATTTCTGAAAATGCGAAAAAAGCATTCCGTGAAGAAATTTTAATCCGAATTTCAGCTTATGCTAGAAAAGGAAAAAGATTTGACTACAACTCACATGAGCGCTTACGTGAAGCGATTCAAAAGAAACTATTTGCAGATCTAAAAGATGTGGTGAAAATTACAACATCATCAAAAACGCCAGACGAGCAACAGCTTAAGAAAATCAATGAAGTTGTCGCACGCCTCATTGATGAGCATGGTTACAATTCAACGTCTGCAAATGATTTACTACGCTATGTAGGAAGCTTATTAAATAGATAAAAATGTCCAAAACCTCCCCTGCGGCTGGCATTCTATTGTCAGCTTTTCTTTTTTCAAAGGGTGAGGTTGGAAATGTCCAATGGCTGAAGTATGGATGAGAATGGTTGAAATATGATCTATAGTGGTTGATAAAGTAAGCGGTGTGGTTGAAATATAGCTCACTGGAGGATAAAAGTCCATTCATGGTTGATAAATTCCTCTCAATGATTGAAAAAACCAACGTGATGGTCGATATCTACATTTGAGTACACGTTTCACCTTTAAGACAAGCGGGTATTTACACACTAGAGGTGATCGTTCATGAAAAAAGTTGTAAACACAACGGTACGGAACCTAAAAGATCTAAAAGTACAATCAAAGATGATGGAAGTAATGAAAACGAATCAACAAGTAAAAGAAAATGGGGAAATTCCTGATCCGATTCAATATGATTCCACCAAAAAAGAGAGCTCAAACTAATAAATGAGGCTCTCTTTTTTACCTTGTCCAACATAGACCTGGGGACTTGTCTTATTTTTTAAGATTACCGTTTTATTTTCTAAATTATTTGTCAATAAATTAAATCTTTCGCATAGGATAGAGTAATCCACAGAAATCGGTGGAGCTAGTACTTCCTTTTTTATTCATCCACGTTAATGTATGCTGATGGTTTGAAAAATGTGACACTTTTAAAACAAAAAAACAACAAGCAACTAGTAGAAAATCTCAAAAAATTATTGGAGGGGGAACTGTTAATATGTCTAGTCAAGAACAAAACTTTGTTGTTTCACAAGAAGATTGGACCCTCCATCGCAAAGGCCATGATGATCAAACACGCCATCAAGAAAAAGTACAAGAAGCGATTCGTAACAACCTTCCAGATCTCATCACAGAAGAAAGTATCATTATGTCAAATGGGAAGGATGTTGTGAAAATCCCGATTCGTTCATTGGACGAATACAAAATCCGATATAACTATGATAAAAATAAGCATGTTGGCCAAGGCGATGGAGAGAGTCAGGTCGGTGATGTTGTAGCGAGAGATGGATCACAAGCAGATGCGAAGGGTCCTGGTAAAGGTCAGGGTGCAGGAGACCAGGCTGGAGATGATTACTATGAAGCTGAGGTTTCCATATTAGAATTGGAGGCTGCCCTTTTTAAAGAGCTGGAGCTTCCGAATTTAAAACAAAAAGAGCGAGACAATATTGTCATTGAAAATATCGAATTTAATGATATTAGACGTACCGGGTTAATGGGCAATGTTGATAAAAAACGGACAATGCTTTCCGCCTATAAACGTAATGCGATGGCTGGAAAATCTAAATTTCATCCAATTTATCCTGAGGACTTAAAATTTAAAACTTGGAATGAAGTGGTGAAGCCTGAGTCTAAAGCCGTTGTTATTGCGATGATGGATACAAGCGGATCGATGGGCCTTTGGGAAAAATATATGGCTCGAAGCTTTTTCTTCTGGATGACAAGATTCCTGCGCACAAAGTATGAAAAGGTTGACATTGAATTTATTGCTCATCATACGGAAGCGAAAGTTGTTTCGGAAGAGGATTTCTTTTCAAAAGGAGAAAGCGGCGGGACCATTTGTTCTTCAGCTTACCGAAAAGCGCTTGAGATTATTGAAGAGAAATATAATCCATCAAGATATAATATTTATCCTTTCCATTTTTCAGATGGTGATAATTTAACTTCTGATAACGCACGTTGTGTCAAACTTGTTGGAGAACTCATGAAGGTTTCAAATATCTTTGGCTATGGTGAAGTAAACCAATACAATCGTCACTCAACCCTAATGTCCGCATATAAAAATATTAATGATGAGAATTTCCGCTATTATATCCTCAAACAAAAAGCAGATGTTTTCCAAGCGATGAAAAGTTTCTTTAGAAAAGATGAAAATAAACTGTATGCTTAACAAGTAAGCCTCAAATAATATTGGGGCTTCTTCTTTGTGGAAAATCATTGTATTCGATGAGCAGGATTGATGGGGAATATTGATAAAAAATCGTTTCGGAAGCGGAACTTTTTCAAAAGGAGAAAGAGTAGGAACCATTTGTTCTTCAGCCTATGGTAAAGCACTTGAATTAACCCTAAAAGGGAACAATATTCTGTGATATTTGATTAATAAGGGATATTTAATTGGACAATTACTCTTCTTTAAGCGGTAAAGTAAAATGGCTTTTCTGAACTAATTCGACTTCCGGGATAAAAAAGCTACAAGAGATAGAGTTATTTTTAAATAGTGTTTTATCCTCTGAATTTATAATATTTCCCATTTCGTGTACAACAACATTCAGAAATTAATAGTCAGTCGTTTCAATGTTGCTGAATGGATACTTCTTAAAGAATCTTGAAAGAATATAAGCAGTTCCTTGAGATTTATTATGAACAAAAATAATAGTAAAAACATATTGAATTTAGAATATTGAGAAAATTAGTCCTTTCTTATTAATTTTATTTACAATTGATAAAAACTAGATATTATGCTCCATTTTGAAAGTTTTTTCACAAACGTTTTCAAGGAAAAAGTGTGCGTTTTCACACCTCTCCTATCAATGGCTGTGAGCAAATGTCCCTACTCCCATATTTCATAAAACAGTTAGTTGACAGAATATTTCAATGTTCGCTAAGATTTTACCGTAATCTTACAAACTATTTTTTACGAGGTGAAGACATGGTATTATCGAAAAAATCATTAAGAGTATTAGCTGGGCTCTCACTAGCAGCAACAGTAAGTTTTTCAGCGGGCGTACCAAGCGCACTAGCCGTTACACAACCTGAGGCAGATACTCCTCTACAGAAGGAAAATCTTCAGAAGTTAACGGTTCAAGGAGTAACAGAACTCTCAAATGGAGTCAAATTTGATCTTGGTTCATACGAAGGTTATATTCGTATATTTGACAAAGATCTTGTGAAAGTTTCTGTTGTAGAAAAAGGCGAAGAGGAATTCGAATCAAGAGGAATTGAGAAAAAAGAAAGTGAATGGAAACGTGTGCCATTTAGTGCAAACGGTAGCGCAGATGAATACACAATCAAAACAGATGAAATTACGGTTAAAATTAACTTAAAGCAATTCGGAGTGAAATTCCTTGATAAAGAAGGAAATGTCATTAACGAAGATTATTTAAACCAAGGTGCAACTTCAGGTTATGAAAATGGCAAACCTTATGTGTTTAAGAAAACGAATGAAAACGAAGACTTTTATGGTTTTGGTGAGCAAACTGGATTAGAAGTCAATAAACGCGGGGATAGCATAGGTTTATGGAATACGGATGCTTATGCATACACTAAAGATACTAAGTATGTATATACATCTATTCCCTTTTTCATCGGATTAAAAGATAAAAAAGCATATGGAATTTTCTTTGATAATACACATCGTTCATACTACGAGATGGCAAGTGAGTCTGATGACTATTACTACTTCTATGCAAACGGCGGAAAATTAACATACTATTTTGCATATGGTCCGGAAATTGGTGATGTAATTGATCGTTATACTGAATTAACAGGTAAAATGGATGTTCCAGCAAAATGGTCATTAGGGTTGCATCAAAGTAAGTGGGGATATACCGCGGATGAAATTCTGAATGTTGCAAAAACTTATCGAGAAAAGAATATCCCACTAGATACAATGCACTTTGATATTGATTATATGGATGGCTATCGAGTGTTTACATGGAACCAACAATATAAGGATGCATTAACGAAATTAAAAGAGATGGAAGGATTCCATGCAATTGCGATTAATGATCCAGCTGTTAAGCAAGATGAGAATTACAGCATTTATCAAGAAGGAACGAGTAAAGACTTCTGGGCGAAAAATCCAGATGGCTCGAACTACATTGGACCAGTATGGCCTGGTGATTCTGCTTTCCCTGATTTCTCTAAACAAGAGGTACGTGATTGGTGGGCTAAACATCATGATGTGCTATTAAATGCAGGAATTGATGGGATTTGGAATGATATGAATGAACCAGCTGTTTTCATTGATGATGACAGACATGCTCATACATTACCGCTAGATACGTATTTTGGATATGAAGACAACAAAATTCTTCATACTGAGTACCATAACTTATATGGCCATGATGAAGCAGAAGCTACTTATGATGCGTTTAAAATGCATAAACCAGGCACTCGTCCATTCGTTTTAACTCGTGATATGTATGCAGGTACACAACGCTATGCTGCATTATGGACAGGTGATAACGTTAGTAACTGGGAACACTTAGAAATGTCACTACCAATGAATATGAACGTTGGAATGTCAGGGGTCGCATTTGTAGGAAATGATATTGGTGGTTTTGCAGCTCGCCCAGATGCAGAATTATTCGCTCGATGGATTGAGGTAGGAGCATTCTTGCCGTTTTCTCGTATTCACTATGATAGTGATGCAAAAGCAGAAATTAAACAAGGTCAAGAACCATGGGCATTTGGTCCAGAAGTTGAGGCAATCAGTAAGAAATACATTGAAATGCGCTATAAATTATTACCATACTTATATAATCAATTTAAAGAAGCAGCAGATACTGGTAAACCGGTTCAACAACCGCTAGTCTACCAATTCCAAAATGATGAGAAAACAAATGATATAAGTGATCAGTACATGTTCGGTGATTCGATGATGCTAGCACCCGTTGTGAAACAAGGTCAAACTTCTCGTGAAGTTTATTTACCAAAAGACGTAAAGTGGACAGACTATTGGACTGGAAAAGAATATGAAGGCGGACAAACGATTACAGTTGATGCACCACTTGATCATATGCCAATCTTTGTGAAAAATGAGTCAATCATCCCAACACGTGAAGTACAGCAATATACAGATGAAAAGCCACTTACAAATCTAGTGCTTGACACATATTTAGAAGAAGAGGCAACATATTCATTCTATGAAGATGATGGTGCAACAGAAGACTACAAAACTGGTGAATATAACATTACAGAGTTCGAGGTAGAACAAAAACCAAACCATATTACATTTAAACAAAAACAAAAGGTTAAAAAATACTCTGACTCAAAGGTACAGCAATACACATTAAAATTAAACAATACAGAAAAACCTTCAAAAATCCAAGCAGGTAAAAATAAATACAAACCAGTTGGATCAATCGAAGAAACTCAAGGGAAACCAAACACATTCTTTTATGATGAAAATGCGAAAGTTCTTTATGTAAGTATCCCTGCTGATGAGAAGAAGAAAGTACAAATTCGTTAATCAAGATATAAGAGAGGGAAAGAAGGGACGAAAGAATCGTTCCTTCTTGTCAGCATTAATGGTCAATTTTATCTTTTCATTAAAATTATCGAAAAGGGGAATCAGAATGAAAAAGGGGAATAAATTTACTTCAGGATTTATTGTAACAGCATTACTGACCATATCATTTATTCAACCTATTAATCAGGCATTGGCTAAACAAATAAAACCTGAGCAAGTCGAAAATGTCAGTGTCCAGAAAGAACAAAAACTATCTGAAATTAATGGTAGGGCTGAATGGGATAGAAGTTCACTATCATTTATTGATCAAAATGAAAATTGTTCCTGTATTTCTGCTACCATAAAAAATGGACAAGATTCAAGAGCCATGCAAGGTGAAGTAAAATATGAGGTCTACTGGTCTGCAAAAGGAAACCCTAAAAATAGTGAATTGGTTTATTCCGGAAGTGTTGCCCCTTTAAACCCTGGGGAAACGAAAGAATTAAGTTATGCTCTAGATCCAAATAAACCAGGAAATTATATTTTCAAAGCCTATCAACGTCCAGGACATCCTGGAAAAGGAGAATTATGGAGTGAATCCATAACTGTGAAAGAAAAGACAGATTATACAGATCTTCAGCGACCACTAGATCAACTTTTTCATTCTAGTGTTGAAAATGGAACAGCGACATTTACCATTCTAGAAGGTATGGACCCTGTTGTAATCAGCTTTTCGAGCTATGTATACCCTGAGGGAACATTACCTCAAGAAGATGGTAAACCTTATGAGGGTCAAAAAGTATATGATACGATCACGAATGTTTATGGGCCTGGAACATATACAATTACAATTGATATACCGGAAAATGGACTTTGGCAAGCGGATTTATACTTAGGGTGTGTGATTGAAGAGTTGTCAGAGAGCGGACATCCAATTGAAAAAATAATTGATGCCGATTATAGTTGGAAGAAATAAATATATCGCCTATTAACAACAAAACATAAACAAATATAGCATCCAAAAAAGGGACTAATTTGATCGTTAGTTCCCTTTAATAATAAGAAAGTTGTGTAAAAATGAGGAGTTAGATTTTATGTTATCAAAAAAAAAGTATCTATTAATTTTCTTATCTATTATTTTTTTATTATTAATAATAATAGGTTTGACGACGTACTCCAATTCATCTCCTAATCAAGACCACAAAGAGGATTCATCTGAAATTATACCAAAACATTCAAACATTATTAAAACAATTTCAACTGATAAAGCAGCCTATCATTATGATGACACGGTGAAATTTAATGCTCAATTGAAAAAAGGACTAACAGAAGGAATTCTAACCATTACATATTACCATTTAGATAACGTTATTTCGAAACTAGAAGTAAAAGTAGCGGAAAATAGTAAAGAAGTACACTGGGAATGGCAGCCGCCAAAAGAGGATTTTAAAGGGTATTTCGTCCATGTTCAGTATACATCTGATTCAATACAAGAGGATCATACGATTGCAGTTGATGTTTCAAGTGATTGGTCCCAATTTCCTCGCTACGGGTTTTTATCAAACTTTCAAGACCAATCTATGGAGAAAATGGATTCTGTCATTTCCCAACTGAACCGCTATCACATCAATGGTTTACAATTTTATGATTGGCATTTTAAGCATCATCAACCACTTAAAGTAGAAAACAATGGCGCAGCAGCAAATTGGGAGGATATTGCTAATCGTCCAATCTATCTCGAAACGATCAAAAATTATATTCAGCTTGCTCATGATCGCAACATGACAACGATGGCATATAACCTTTTGTATGGTGCTTTTTCTGAAGCAGAAAAGGATGGTGTGAATAAAGAATGGCGTTTATTTAAGGATCAACAGAAAAATGAACATGATTATCACCCACTACCAGATGAATGGAAAAGTGACGTATTTCTAGTAAACCCAGGAAATTCTGATTGGCAGAACTATCTCATTGACCAACAAAAACGTGTATATGAAGCTCTTCCATTCGATGGATGGCATATTGACCAGCTTGGTCCTAGAGGCGAGGTCTATGATTTTGATGGAAATCAGGTTGCAATCGATGAAACCTTTCTTCCGTTTTTACAACGTATAAAAAATGAAGCACAGGATAAACGTATTGTTATGAATGCGGTAAACCAGTACGGTCAAAAACAAATTGTAAGCTCGCCAATTGACTTTTTATATACAGAGGTATGGGATCATTTTAAATATTACGGTGATTTAAAACAAATTATTGATGAGAATAATTCCGATTCTAAGGGGACTAAAAATACAGTGTTAGCAGCATATATGAACTATGAATCTTCCAATCAAATTGGAGAATTTAATACGCCGGGTATTTTATTAGCTAACAGTGTCATCTTTGCATCGGGAGGTGCTCATTTAGAATTAGGGGAGCATATGCTTTCAAAAGAATATTTTCCTCATAATAACTTTAAAATGGATCAATCTTTGCAAAGTAGCCTTATTACCTATTATGATTTTTTAGTTGCCTATGAAAACTTGCTTCGTGATAACATGCATGAGGCTTCACTTGCGGTTCATTCACCTGATTGGGTTCTTTTCTCTTCTCAACCGGAACAAGGAAAAGTATGGAGCTTTGCAAAACAAAAAGCAAATAAAAAAGTTATACACTTTATTAACTTTGTAGATGCTACAACACTAGAGTGGCGTGATACAAATGCAAGTCAAGCACAGCCTCAAGATCGTCAAAAGTTAACTGTTGAGCTTGAAGAGACTAAAGCTATAAAAAAAGTTTGGCTTGCTTCACCGGATATTGAGAATGGTTTACCTAACTCACTTACTTTTAAACAGGAAAATGGGAAAGTAACATTTACCCTGCCGAGTCTAAAATACTGGGACATGGTTGTAGTGGAGTACGAATAATGTTTTTGGGGACAGTCCCAAAAAGTGGACTAAAGGTGTCATATCTTCCGATGAAAATATTTAAACAGGAAGATATGACACCTTTTTTTGTTCTTCAATGAAGAAACGGTATATAAGACACAAATTTTGTAATATAAGCGATTTAAAATGATAGTGCTTTCCTGGATAATGAAAATCATCAGCTATTCTTAAGAATGGGGAGGTTATTTCATTGAGTAAACACAATAGAAGCAAGAAAAAGAGTAGGGAAAGAAAGAAAGGGTTATTTTACAAGATCAGTGCTTTTTCTATTCTTTCTACGATGGCATTAACAACAGCACTAACAGGAACTGCTTCTGCACAGGACAGCCCATATACAAGGCAAGGGGCAGGACCGATGTATTTTATGACATATGAACATCAGTGGACGAAAAATACATTTATGCCTGAGAAACGGTTGAAGGAAAATATTGATTGGATGGCTAAAAACTTCCTACCTTACGGCTATGACATGGTTTCAACTGATGGTTGGATTGAAGGTGCAACTTTGCTTAATAAAAATGGCTATGTTGTAAGTCATAATGATAAATGGATGACCAATCCAATGAATATGGATGGGACGGAGGAAGAATTCGAGCTAGGAATCCTTCTAAATGGTGACTTTGAAGAGGGTGTTGACGTAGGGTGGAAAGTCGAAACAGATGCAATGTACGGAGTTGATGCAAATGATGCATATGAAGGCTCTAAATTATGGGTGTATGGACCGGAACCACATACTGCTAAGGTTTCTCAAACAATAGAAGGGCTTGAAAATGGAAATTATACTTTAACAGCGCGAGTGAAGTTTCCTAACGATGTTCAAAACTTTGTTGATGGAACAAGTACTGCAACTATGAAGCTGAAAAACTACAATACTACAGAAGAAAACGAACCAGCTCCTGAACAAGTTGTTGAATTAAATGACGGGCTGACAGATGAATATGGGAAAGCACGTTACGGGCTTTTCAAATTGAAAGCAGAGGTGACGAATGGACAGTTAACTGTTGAATTCAATATTGATGCAAAAGGAGATCACAGTTCTTTCCAGCTAGATAATGTTGAGCTATATAAGACAGGTGAAAAGCCGGAAGAGGACAACGAGGAAAATGAGCCGTTCCAATATCCATCTGAAAAATATCCGGATGGTCATACTTGGAAGTTCTGGGGAGCCTACTTAAAGGAAAAAGGAATGGACTTTGGCATTTACTACAATCCGTTATGGATTAGCCCTGAGGTTGTAAATAATCCTGATAAATATATTGTCATAGGAACTGAAAATAATCCTGGTGGACCGACATATGTCGTGGATTTGATTGATCAAGGTGATCCGGATGACCCGACAGATGGTGATCGATTCAACGGTGGTCAGGGGAATGAGCGTTCACTTTATTGGGTGGATGTGAATCATCCTGATGCAGAAAAATATATTAAGGGATACATTGACTTTTTTGCTGAACAGGGCGCTGATTTTCTGAGAGTTGATTTCCTGTCATGGTATGAAACAGGAACAGATGCTAATATAGGGACAGTCGGGCAAGCTCATGACAGAAAACTGTATGAAAAATCATTAAAGTGGATGTCAGAAGCATCTAAAGAAAACAATGTTCTCCTAAGTCTTGTCATGCCACATCTTATAAATCACGGTGAACTTGAACAAAAATATGGTGACATGATTCGTATTAATGAAGACACGTTTACAGGTGGCTGGGATCATATTAGCGGCAGACGTCAAGAGTGGAGACCAGGTTGGTCACAATGGGCAAATTCCTTCCAAGGCTTTACAGGCTTCTCTGATATCGGCGGCCGTTCGAGCATGATATTGGATGGTGACTTCCTTCGATTGAATACATTCACTGGTCTATATGCAGATCATGAAAAGAAAACAACTTTGTCATTGTATACACTTGCCGGCTCACCGATCGCTATTTCAGATCAGTATGATACGATTGGAGCTAACTATAAATACTATCAAAATCCTGAGCTCATTGAGTTTAATAAGGTGGGACTGGTTGGAAAACCAATTTATGAAAGCGCTAAACATTATGGGGAGTCTAATTCTAGCCGTGACAGCCAACGTTGGGTAGGTCAGCTTCCAGACGGTTCTTGGGTAGTTGGATTGTTTAATCGCAATGATGAGAGTAAATCGTTTAACTTTAATTTTAAAGAAGAGCTAGGAATTGAAAATGGCCATGTTCGTGATGTATGGGCCCATAAGGATTTAGGTATACAAACATCACATTCCGTTACACTTGAACCACATGATAGTGTTGTATTAAAAGTAATCCCGACAACGACTGAGAACGTATACGAAGCAGAAGCAGCTTCGTATAGTAAAGGAATAGAATTTGCTAATGAGCAAATTGGGCACGCTGGGTTTGGTTACTTAAATGGCATTAATGAGAAAGATGAAAGTGTAACATATGCGATTAGTGCACCAAAATCAGGCGTGTATAACTTAAAAATAGACTATTCTGCTAGTAAAGCAAGTGAGGCAATGATAGGAGTGAGGGAAGTAAGCACTGGTGAAAATACGAATTCAAAACAAGTGAAATTGAATCCAACCAATGGGAAATGGAAGGAAGCAAGAACAGAAATAGTCCTTCAAGAAGGAACCAATTTAGTACAAATTCAGAATGCTGCTGGTAACTTTAATCTGGATTCTATTACATTAGGTGAAGCAAAAGATCAAGAAAAACAATCGATTCTATTAAATGGAGATTTTAAAGCAGGCTTTGCCCACTGGAGCCGCAGTAATATGGTTAATCAGTCAATTGAAGATGGAGTTGTCCAAATTTCGAGAATGAATGAAAAAGCATTTGAATCCGATCTTTGGCAGTATGTTGTACCACAGGCTGGTACTTATGAATTAACAGCTAACATGAAACGAAGCGGTCAATTTAATGAAGCATTTCTTTATATTGAAAAAAATGGAACGATAGAAAAAGTAGAAGTTCCAGAGTCTGAAGATATGAAAAAAGTGATTATCCCTGATATAGAAGTATCTGAAGGGGATGTCTTGAAAATTGGCAATATCGCCAGTTCACAGTCTGACGGTAAGCTGACAATCGATAATATCGAGCTGAAATCAGCTTATCACAATCATTATTTCAACATAGAAAAAAATAGGAATAAAATTGAATTAACTCGTAAACAGGATAATCAAAATGAGGCAAAGCATTTTTCTCATCTAGTAAAGCTTCCAATACAAAAGATGCCTAGAAAAATACAAACAGAAAATAAAACATATAAAAAAGTAAACAGTTTTGAGGAAGTAAGAGAGAAAGTGGAAGTTTATTTCTATGATGAACAAAACAACGTATTTTTAAATATACCAACAAATGAAGAGAAGAAAATCCAAATAAAGTTCTAGCTTAGTAGAGCAGTGAAACTGATTTCGTTTCATTGCTCTACTTTTCATTTCCCTTAATCAGAGAATCATTTTACATTCATCAGGTAAAATGTTGGACCAAGATTGTTATTGAGTCTAAATAATCGTAAAATTGAGATAAATGAAGTGTAGGACAAATATTAATGAGGGTATAAGCGATGATTTATAAACTATTAAAAAAACGTTTTGCAACAAAGGTCATTGTTGTCATTCTAATTGTTTGTTTAATCCCAACTGTTTCTACTAGTTTCTTTTTTTATTATGCTGCATCAAATATTGTAAAAGAAAATGTTAGGGAATCCTCTTTACAAATTGCCAGGCAAGCCGCAGATTCTCTGAACTATATTATTTCAACAGGCAGCGATATGTCTAATCTTATTTATAGTAATGAACGAATCCAGGAAATTGTTAAGCAAAATTCCAATGAAAATCTACCAATATCTGAATTTGAAGCAAATCAAGAGTATATAACCTCATTTTTAAATTCCAATATTTATTCTAGTTCATTTGTAAGGATTATTTATATCTTAAAGGATGAGGGAGTTAGCTGGGGTAGCGGGACATTTTCTCCATATAAATTATCACAAGTCAACCTTCAAGAGCTTAGCTGGGTAAAAGATTCTGTTCAAAAAGACGGAGAATTGGTATGGCAAGGGCTTCAATATGATAAATTTACCGGAGCAGGAGAAAATACTGAGCTTGTATTATCGATCAGCAGAGTAATGAAAGACTTCAATAATCTTGAAAATATTGCATATATACAAGTTTGCTTAGATGGAAATGCCATCCTTGATAAAATCAATCAATTAAAGTTAGGAAAAACAGGACGTTTTTTTGTTGTCGATGACACAGGTATGATTATGATTGATAGTAATTTGCAGAATATTAATAACCCAGTTCAAAACAAAGCGTTACGTAAGCATATCTTAAGTGATGAACTAGAATTTCAATATAAAGAAGATATTCCTTATTATGGGGTTAAACAGGAAATGGCAAATGGTTGGTCCATTGTAGGTGTGGTACCAATCAGCGAAATTACAGGTGAATTGACGACTATTCAAAGGATCACTATCTTAGCTTCAATCTTATTTGGAATTCTGTCAATCTTTATTGGCATATTAATAGCTAAACGAGTTACAGAGCCAGTTAACGTCTTAACACGTCAAATGAAATTAGTCGGAAAAGGAAACTTTAATGTACGAACAAATGTTAAATCAATTGATGAAATTGGCATGATGAGCATCCAGTTTAATCGGATGATCAACCAGGTTGAACAACTGGTAAAACAGGTAAAGGAAGAACAGTTTCAAAAACAAGAAGCTGAGTTACGGGCAATTAAACATCGAATTAACCCTCATTTTCTATTCAATACATTAAGTACGATCCGATGGTTAGTTAAATTCAACCAAACAGAGCGTACAAATGCTGCTTTATCAGCATTATCCAGTCTGTTGGAAGCAAACATGGGGAAAACAGGAACGTTCGTAACGATTAACGAAGAACTTGAAATTGTAAAGAAGTTCATGGTGATTCTACAAATTCGGTACGAACAAAATTTCATTTTGAAAACGCAGTTTGAAAGAGGAGTGGAAGATTTTCTTATTCCAAGAATGATTATACAGCCCATTGTCGAAAACGCTATTTTTCATGGTATTGTACCTACAGATAAAAAAGGGACCATTTCTATTATTGGACGAAACATCACAGACGGAGTAGAAATAGAAATTCGAGACAATGGAATAGGATTTGAAATAGATGCCTTAAAAAAGCTCCAACAAGCAACGAATCGTACAAATTCATTTGTTGGAATCGGGTTAAGGCATGTCTATGATTCTGTGAAACTCTATTTTCATAAAGACTCAAAAGTGGAACTTGAAAGTAGTCAAGAAGGCACAATTGTGAGACTTATATTGAGGTCGAAAACTAGAGGTGGAGATCATGTATAAAGTTATGATTGTTGATGATGAACCGATTATTAGATTTGGATTAAAGTCCTCCATTAACTGGGAACAAGAAAACCTTTTTTTAATTGGTGATTTTTCTAATGGAAAGCAAGCGTTAGAAGCAATAGAGGCTGTGGACCAAGTTGATATCCTTATTACGGATATTAAAATGCCGGTAATGGATGGTCTAACATTAATGAAAAAAGCGCTAAAGATAAATCCAATGTTAAAGGTCGTATTAGTAAGCAGTTATAATGAATTTGATTACGCACGGGAAGGTCTGACTCATGGTGCAATGGATTATATATTAAAACCGACTCTTGAACCGGAATCGTTTTGCAAGACCATTCAAAAATGCGTAAAAAAAATTGTTGAAGAACAAACGATTAAGAAAAAGTTAGATTCTGTAGAACGGACAAATCATTTTCGGGAAAGAAAAAAAATTGAGCAGGAAGTAAAGCGGGTTTTGCTTCAAAAACATAGAGAAACCAATATTGGTCATTTAGTTGATATATTTCAAACTCCTTTTATTGTGGTTTGTTTAAAAATGAAGCAAATTGACAAGGTAGAAGAAGAATATGGCTTTTTATTTAAAAGTCTTATTTTCGAAGAAATCCAAGAACGCTTTTATAAGTATAGAGAAGAGGGGATTAGTATTCAAATAGGGGAAAGTGAACTTTTATTCTTTATTAATAATACATGTAATCCACTTACGGACATTCATAGGTTAAAAGAGAAAGTTGAAAAAGAAGCAAAAGTCAGCTTTTCTTTTGGATATGAAGTTGTAACAGACTGTAAAGACCTAGTTACTGGATATGAACGAAGCATTTTAGCAAGTCAAAGGCATTTTTTTTATCAACATACCAATATTTTTGTTTATAAACATCCTGTGGAAGAATTCGTTCATCCTTTAAGCCTGCAGGAATTGAAAGAACTTCTTACTAATATTGATGTAGAGAACGTTCCTATCTTCCTGGATGAGAGGCTCAAACAATGGCGAAGTGAACAAATGACACCTACTGACATTAAGAAAGAGGCATGTGACATTTTAACAACACTATTTATGGAGCGGATAGAGTACTCATTTTTAATTGATCGATGCTCAGAAATTGAAAGATCCGAGTCACTGAATGATCTGAATGAATATCTCTTAAAGGGATTCGAAGCATGTGACCAATATATTACAGACCAGAAAATGAAGTCAAATACAGATAATGAGTTAATAGATAAAGCCCTTGATTTTATTCATAAACATTATACACAGGAATTGACGCTTCAACATGTTGCCGATCATATTCATATAAGCAGAAATTATTTCAGTATCTTGTTCAAACGATTTCTAGGGCAAAACTTTATTGATTATGTAATTGACCTTCGAATAAAAAAAGCTAGAGAACTATTGGTTCATACTTCTCTAAAAGTTTATGAAGTAGCAGGGAATGCTGGTTTTAATGATGTGAAATACTTTAGCAAGCTGTTTAAAAAAGTAACAGGCTCATCCCCAGGAGATTTTAGAATGCAGCATCAAAAGTAAGAAAGAGGAAGGGAATGCAAAATGCGTCAATTCCAATTAATTTTATGGTTTGCCTTATTGGGCGTTATGATCGGTTGCACAAATCAAACCATTATTGATGAACGCAGCCCTGCCAAAATAGCAGAAGATCAAGTGAATGAAAAAATTGAAATTTGGCATACGTATAGTGAACAGGAAACAAAGATATTTGAAAATGAAGTGATTCCATTATTTGAACAAGAACATCCTGAAATCGATGTAAAGCCTGTCCGTCAAGCATATAATAAACAATTAATGTCATCTCTTATTAGCAGAGCATCCGTTAATAGCACCCCGGATATTATAAGAATGGATATTACATGGATGCCTAAATTTGCTGACCTGAAACTTTTATATCCTGTTAGTAGATTTGATGATTTTGATGAATTAAAGAATCGTTTTTATGATGCACCGTTAAAATCAAATGTATTTGAAGGACGTTATTATGGTTTGCCATTAAATACAAATACAAAGGTTGCTATTTATAACCGACAAGTATTAAGGGATATTGGCTTGAAAACTCCACCTGGAAAAATGGAAGAATTCATTCAGATTGTTGAAGAGAATAACTTAAAGATCGGCATGCTAAATGTTCATACATGGGGAAGTTTGCCTTATTTTTATGGACTCGGTGGTAAATTAACAGATCCAAACTATACAAGAGCAACTGGTTATTTAGATAGTGAGGGTAGTATTAAAGCCGTTAAAAAGCTTGTTGAATTATATCGAAATTCTAATCTTCCAAAACAGATTGTGAGCGGTTATCCTGAGACATGGCAAAATATTCGAAGCGGCAATTATTTTATGATAGATGAAGGCCCTTGGTTTTATAGTGTTCAACCCAATGATGAGCTGGCCTTGATTAATAAACAAACAATTTCAGCTCCTTTTCCCGGTAATGGAGAATCTTCTTCGATTTTAGGTGGGGAAAATATTGTGATGACAAAGGGTACAAAACACCGTGAAGCTGCATGGACCTTTATGAAATGGATGACAACAGAAACACCTCAAAAGCTATTATTACAAGCAGGCTTGTTGCCGACAAACCGCCATGTTCCATTTTCAGGAATCCTTGATAAGTATCCTTATTATAAAAGCTATATTGCGAGCATAGATCAAGCCCATTTAAGGCCACAAGTCCCCGAGTGGGAACAGATAAATGAAATCTATACAAACTATTTGAGGCAAATATTCTATGAACAAGTCAGTGTTGAAGGAGGTTTAAAAAAAGCCGCAATGGAAATAGATAAATTACTCGCTCTTGATGGGTAAGAAGGTTAATCATATTACTTCAGACGTGAATTCAAATGGGGATTCACACCTGAAGTTCCTCTTTTATATCCTCAAGCAAAAAGTAAATGTTTTCCAAGTGATGAAAAGTTTCTTTAGGAAAGTTGAAAATAAAAATGTATGCTTAAACAAAAGCCCCAACGTAATACTTTAGTGTTTTATAAGAAAGTTAGACGTAAGAATTGCAGAAAAAGAACAGGCAAAAAAAGTATTTGAAGAATCAAAGGTTCCTGTAAGTGGTTCAGGTGATACTGCGACTGAAGTAATTACACTTAAAGCTGGTTG
This sequence comes from Metabacillus schmidteae, assembly GCF_903166545.1. Taxonomy (NCBI): domain Bacteria; kingdom Bacillati; phylum Bacillota; class Bacilli; order Caryophanales; family Bacillaceae; genus Metabacillus; species Metabacillus schmidteae. The sequence goes on from NZ_CAESCH010000001.1 coordinate 944,604, forward strand.
GGCAATTTTTGAAGGTTCTCATACTGGTGGGGCCAACTTTGCAGTACATCTTCAAGATGAAACTGGAAATGACATGGAACTATTAGTTAATACGATAGGAAATTACAAAGGGAAAACAGTTGCTGTGATTCCTGCTGATGGTAATTATTATCTAAACGTCACCGCAGGTGGAAAATGGAATTTTAGCATCTATCAAACTCCTCGACTTGATATTGCTGAAGCCCCTACGACTTTAGAAGGCACTGGTGATGATGTCGTATTTTTCAATACTACAAGTGGCAATCATAAGTTTACCTTTAATCTCTGGATCAAGTAACTTTGCAGTCTTGCTAAATGGTTCTGATTTAATGGTAAATGAAATTGGAGCGTATCAAGGTTCGCAAAGGTACTCACTGTCAACGGATGGATATTATGGACTAGTTATTACTGCAGATGGAAAATGGTCTGTTAAAATTGAAAAATAATAAAAAGGGTTAGAGTCGCATAAAAGCACTCTAACCCTTTTATTTATTAAGGTTGTTTTCGCAAAGATTGTTGCTTTTACATACGATTTTAACTTCATAGTGAAATATAGCTCCAGACACCCGACTCCTGCGGGAAGTAGAGGAAAGGCTGAGAACCCTGCAGGCGAAGACGAGAAGGCTCAGCTTCCTCCCCGGTGCATCGTGTGTCTGGAGCGCAATGGAACGAAACTAATTTTCACCTATAGCACTGAATTAAAAACAACAAAGTATGCAAAAACAGCCTTTACTAAACATTCAAATGGAGTTTCTTTCAGGGGCTCGAAAATGGATGCATATTTTGTCATTCGTCTCTTCTAATAAGAGTGTATAATAAAATGAGAACTATATTCACTTAACTGATTGTCTCTTATGGGGAGGGATGAATGTGAAATCTGTAGAACTATATCGAACACTTATTGTCGATGATGAAAACTTAATAAGACAAGGGATAAAGCATTATATTAACTGGGAGAAGGAAGGTTTTCAAGTAATCGGTGAAGCATCAAATGGACAAGAAGCACTTGAATTAATTGAGCGGACAAACCCGCATATTATATTAACTGATATTGTGATGCCAATAATGGATGGGGAAGAACTGACAAGAATTGTGAAGGCAAAATATCCTCATATTCAAATCATTATTCTGAGCAGTTTTGCAGAATTTGATTATGTTCGATCAACTTTCCAGCATGGTGTTGTTGACTATATTTTAAAGCCAAAACTCGATGCTGAAGGTCTATTAAAGGTATTAAAAACAGCTGTAAGCAAGATACCGGTTTCACAGAAATCTATAAAGAACAAGGATTTCTCTATTTCAGTTACTTACTTAATGGATCGGTTACTTTCAGGCTATCAGGATACATCTGATCCTAATTTGATTTCAGAAGTTTTTCCGCATTCTACTTTTTATTTATTGGCAGTAGATCTTCCTACTAAAGGAGATGAATATTTTAAAGATAAGCTTATCTCCGTTTTTAATGATCAACTGGAAGATGCTGTGCATTACAGTTTTCATGGTGAACCACATGTCATTGTGTTTCTTATCAACTTAAAAGATAAAGAGTTTATTAAAGTTCTAGATCTTTCTAAACAGATAGCGAATAATGAGAATGAAGCTTGTTTTGCCATAAGCAAAGGTTTTACTGATTTTTATGAGGTGGGCAACGTGTATAAAAATGAGATAAAGTCTATGCTGAATTATCGTTTTTATTTTCCGGAAGAAAACGTATTGTATCAAGAAACAATGCCGACTGAGGCTGTTAAAATCCCCTCGTTTAATTTGGACTGGTTTACAAATGAATTTAAGCATGAGCGCTTTGAAATTGTCTTTGATTATTTACAGAAATATATAACAGAGTTTTCGACTTTTTTTACAACGGACGTGTTTGAATATAAATCTTTCCATGAAAACATTATATTTACGATAACGGTTCTCCTCAATAATATGGGTTATGATGTAAATGAATTGGAGAATGAAAAATTTAAGTATTTTACTTCAATCGATGAAGCGGGTTCAGCAGGAGAGGTTGTGGAACTTATGCATCAATTCCTTTCAGAAGTCAAAAAAGCCATTCACGAAAATAACCATCATTCATCTAAGTCAAATATGAAAATGTTGTTGGGATATATCCAGAAGCATTATGCAGAACCACTTACCCTTACCGATGTAGCAAACCATTTTCATTTTAACCCTACGTATTTATCAAGCTATTTTTCATCTAATAATCGCGAGGGATTTAATGAATATTTAAATAAAGTACGAATTGAGGAAGCAACAAAGCTATTAATCCATGATACGCTGCCGATTGCAGAGATAAGTGGCAGGGTTGGCTACTCAGACCATAGCTATTTTTGTAAAGTGTTTAAAAAAGTAAAGGGAGTATCTCCTAGTCAATATAGAAGAACACAATATATGAAATAGGAGATGTGAGGAATTGTGAAAGGACTTCATAACCATTTCAAACAGAATGGATTATTTTTTATTATGTTTATTGTAACCGTTATCACTATTGTTTCTGTATCAGTCATCATGACGTGGACAACCTTTAGGATGTCTGAGAAATTTTTTATTGATAAGTTCAGTATTACAAATGCAAAAGTGATGGACCAGGTGAAAGAGAATTTTGAGGATTTTCATTATGCAACAGTTATTGCCTCCAACAATATCTCACAAAGTGGCGCTATTAAGAGCATGCTGACCAAAGAGCAAACAAATGCGCAAAAAATGGAGTCGATTTATAATATGAATCAACAGATTAACCGAATCAAATCACCATTGGAAGCGTATGGGGTAGAAATCATGATCACAGGAGTAAATGGCTTTAATTACTCGACAAGCCGCACGTATTGGCCAATTACATTTGAAGAATTGAGAACAAATCAGCTGACAAAAAATACGTTAAAGAACCCTAATCGGTTAATCTATCAATTTGGACAAAGGGAAAACCAACGTTCTGAAACAGTTGACGATCAATTTATCGTTGTGTCAAAGGCATTGCAGGATCGTATTTCAAGAAATGTATATGGCACTATGTATTTTGTCATTCAGGAAAGTGAATTTAAAACATTTTATAGTAGTTTTACAAGCGCGGGAAATGACGTATTTGTGATAAATAAATCCGGGGACATTGTTTCTAGTAATCAATCGTCTTTAGTTGGCCAAAAAGCAGAAGAGCTAGTAACCTATTTAAATTCGAATCAACCAAAGAAATACGAGATAGGCGAAATTCAGGGGGAGGATCATATTATTTTTACAAACTATCTTCCTTCACTTGATTTATACTTAGTCAATTTAATAGATAAGAAAACAGCAATAAGCGGTTTATTTAACAAGAAGCAAATTGTTTTACTATTAATAGGAATTGTAGTAGTTGCGCTTGTGATTGTTTTTCTTGTCACGAGAAGAGTAACGAATTCTTTATCAACTCTAGTAAGGCAGATTGAAAATACGTCGAAGTACAACTTTGACCAGTATGTTTCCGTAACAGGCACATATGAAACGAGACAAATAGGTTTGGCTTTTAATGCGATGCTGGATGAATTGCAGGAATACCTTGTGAAGCTTGTCCAATTCCAAAAGGAAAAACGCCACGCTGAACTTGCTGCCTTACAGCAACAAATAAATCCGCATTTCCTATATAATACCCTCACTTCCATTAAATTTATGGTTCAGCAGGGAGGAAAGGCTGAGGCAGAAGAAACGATCCATTCACTCATTTCTCTGCTGCAAAATACGTTAGGAAATGTTAGTGAAACAATTACGGTTAAACAGGAAGTAGACAATTTAAAAGCGTATGTTTTCATTAATCAAATGCGGTATGGTGATCGAATTAAAGTAAATTATTTCATTTCACCTGAATGTGAACAGTATCATATTCCAAAGCTTATATTACAGCCTTTTGTAGAAAATGCTTTTTTTCATGGATTCACCTCTAAAACGGATGGTTTTATTAATCTAATGATTTGGAAGAAAGATCATACGCTAGTATGTGAAGTGATGGATAACGGTGATGGGATGGAGATTTCACCTGAGAACAACCTCCCTAAGACGAAACGAAAGCAGCAGCATTTTACCGGCATTGGTGTAAGAAATGTACATGAGCGTCTGCAGCTGGTCTATGGAGAAACGTGTGGAGTTGAGATTACAAGTGAACTTGGAAAAGGAACAAGTGTAAAAATCCGAATTCCTCTTAATGAGGATGAAAAATTTCCAAATATCTAAAGAAATGACAAATATTTTCTATGAAAGCGCATACAACAAACAAAAAAATCACAAGTTTAGAAAAATATCTTCCTACAGAAAAAATCTATTGGGATGGTACCATAAGGGTGTAAGGTTGATAACGCTTACATAAAACTAAAGAGATGGGGGTACAAGTATGAAGAAGGTATTTGCATTATTTTTAGTTAGTATCTTGTTTTTAACTGCATGTTCATCAGGATCGAATGAACAGGCCCAAACGGAATCAAGTGGTTCATCTGATCCAAATGAGTTAACAATTTGGACATGGGATCCGAATTTTAACGTCAAGGCAATGAATATAGCAGCAGAGACATATCAAGCTGAAAATCCGGACTTTAAAATTAACATTATTGAAAATGCGCAAGATGATGTTGTTCAAAAGCTAAACACAAGTCTAAGCTCCGGTACGACCAAAGGATTGCCGAATATTGTATTAATTGAAGATTTCCGTGCACAAGGCTTTCTTCAAGCCTACCCGGATGCTTTTCATGAGTTAACTGGGTCTTTTAAAACAGAAGATTTTGCTCCTTACAAACTTGAACCAACAAGTCTGGATGGAAAAAATTATGGTATTCCGTTTGACTCAGGTGTTACAGGATTATATATAAGAACGGATTATTTAGAAGAAGCAGGTTACACATTAGATGATCTTCAAAATATTGATTGGGATAAATACGTTGAAATTGGTAAAGCAGTAAAAGAAAAAACAGGAAAATATATGTTATCTCTTGATCCTAACGATATGGGAATCATTCGGATCATGGTTCAATCAGCAGGCACTTGGTTTACAGAAGAAGATGGTGTGACACCGCAATTAGCTGGTAATGAAGCTTTAAAGAAATCATTTGAAGTATATAAGAAACTTATTGAAGCGGACATTGCACGACCAATTTCAGATTGGAATCAATTGTTAGAAGGATTTAACGGAGGAGAAGTAGCATCAATCCCTACAGGAAACTGGATTACTGCATCTGTAAAAGCAGAAGCATCACAATCAGGTAAATGGGCCATTGCTCCAATCCCACGAATTCCAGGTATGGATAGCTCTGTCAATGCATCCAACTTAGGTGGCAGCTCATGGTATGTACTTGATGTACCTGGTAAAGAAAAAGCAGCTGATTTCCTTTTAAAAACATTTGGGTCAAATGTTGATTTCTACCAAGACTTAGTTACTGAAATTGGGGCTATTGGGACATATATTCCTGCTACTGAAGGTGAAGCTTACAAGGCAGCTGATGAATATTTCGGCGGCCAAACGACGATCTCTGATTTATCAACATGGATGGAAGACATACCTCAAATCAACTATGGTCTACACACATACGCAATCGAGGATATTTTAGTTGTCGAAATGCAAAATTACCTGAATGGTAAAGATATTGATCAAGTACTGGAAGATGCACAAGCGCAGGCAGAAGCACAACTCAAATAATGTCTAAATAAGCCTTAGGAACTCCCCTACTTGAATCATGAAGTTTAAGGCGAGAGCCTAAGGCTTTTCCACTATTTTGATTGTTAAGGAGTGAATATAGTTGATTCCGACAAAAACGACTCAAACCCAATCTGTTTCAGTGATAAAACCCAGAAGGAATATTCGATTAAAAAACGCGGTTATTGGGTGGTCCTTTATAGCAGTTGCTACATTGATGATTGTGTTGTTTTATTTTTACCCTATGCTTCAAGCCTTAGTATTGTCCTTTCAATCAGGTGCCGGCACTAATTTGACTTTTATAGGTTTTGATAATTATATTCGATTGCTGAAGGACCCGGTATTTCTTACCGCCGTAAAAAATACCGTTTTTTATCTTATCATTCAAGTTCCATTAATGATTCTATTAGCATTATTTATTTCAGTCCTATTAAATGATAAAACGTTAAAAATGAAAGGATTCTTTCGAACAGCCATCTTTTTACCGTGTGTAACCTCACTTGTTGCATACTCAGTTGTGTTTAAATATTTATTTGGTACAGATGGCATCATTAATATGTTTCTCATGAAGATTTCTGTTATCGATGCACCTATTCAATGGCTGACAGATCCGCTATGGGCGAAAATAGCCATCGTAATTGCGATTACGTGGCGCTGGACCGGATACAATATGATCTTCTATTTATCCGCTTTACAAAATATTGATTCATCCATTTATGAGGCAGCAAAAATTGATGGAGCCTCTTCATTTCAACAATTCTTTAAAATTACGATTCCGATGCTAAAGCCGATTATTCTCTTTACATCGATTACATCAACAATTGGTACATTACAGTTATTTGATGAAGTCATGAACATTACAAAAGGTGGTCCTGGTAATGCGACGATGACTATCTCTCAATATATTTACAATTTATCCTTTAAATACACTCCGGATTTTGGGTATGCAGCAACAGTTTCCTATGCGATTGTAATCATGATTGTAATCTTCTCTATCATTCAATTCAAGGTGGCAGGTGATCGAAATGGCTAAACTGAAGCGAATTATAAGCTATGTATTCTTGGCGTTAGCGACAATCGTCTCTGTATTCCCATTTATATGGATGATTGTGAGTGCTACGAACAAATCTGTTGACGTTACACAAGGAAGATTATTACCAGGCGGCCATTTACTAGAGAACTTTCAGAATCTATTAAATACCGTTGACCTTGTACCGGCTCTAGTGAACTCGGCCAAAATTTCAATTACAACTACTCTTCTTTCTTTACTGATTGCTTCTCTAGCAGGATATGGGTTTGAGATTTTTAAAAGTAAAGCAAAGGATGTTGTGTTCAATATTTTACTACTTTCCATGATGATTCCGTTCGCAGCATTAATGGTTCCTTTATTTCGGATGTTCGGTAATGTTTCTCAAACAGCTCCTTTCATGGGAATCGATACACTAACAGCAGCTGTTTTACCTTCTATAACAACAGCTTTTCTCATCTTTTTCTTTCGTCAAAGTACAAAAATGTTCCCGAAGGACATTCTTGAAGCAGGTCGTATTGACGGGCTAAGTGAATTAGGTGTGTTTTTCCGAATTTATGTTCCGACGATGAAAACAACCTATGCGGCTGCTGCCATTATTACATTCATGGGCAGCTGGAATAACTATTTATGGCCGCTTGTTGTCTTACAATCACCGGAAAACCAGACAATCCCATTGCTCATTTCTAATCTTGGTTCAGGTTATTCACCTGACTTTGGAGTCATTATGACAGCTATTGTAATCGCCACACTACCGGCAGCCATCATATTCTTCATCATGCAAAAGCACTTTGTTGCAGGAATGATGGGGTCTGTGAAGTAAGAATAACGAGGTATTATCGATCATCGAGAGGAGCTTGGCTTTCCAGGCTCTTTTTTCAGTAATCTTTAACTCTTTGAATATGAAAAAATATAGGTTATGAAGTAAAATGGAATTAGTAAATTGAAAGGGGATACATAAGGATGACATACAAGGCAAATGAGGGGCGTTATAAAGAAATGAAATATAATCGTGTAGGAAGATCAGGGCTACTGCTGCCTGCTATTTCACTAGGATTATGGCACAACTTTGGCGGGGGTGATTCGTTTGAAAACGGAAGAGCCATGCTGCAGAGAGCATTTGATCTAGGAATCACTCATTTTGATTTAGCAAATAACTATGGTCCGCCTCCAGGAAGTGCTGAAGAAATGTTCGGGAAGATCCTTAAAACTGATTTTGCACCATATCGTGATGAACTTGTCATTTCAACAAAGGCTGGCTATCATATGTGGGATGGACCTTATGGTGAATGGGGATCTAAGAAATACTTAATCGCAAGTCTTGATCAAAGTCTCAAAAGAATGGGTCTTGATTATGTTGATATCTTTTATTCACATCGACCAGACCCAAATACACCACTTGAAGAAACAATGGGAGCCCTTGATCAAATTGTCCGTCAAGGGAAAGCATTATATGTAGGGATTTCCAGCTATAATGCTGAGCAAACAGCTGAAGCTGTAAACATACTAAATGACCTTGGAACACCACTGTTAATCCACCAACCACGATATTCAATGTTCGACCGCTGGATTGAAAATGGATTGCAGGATGTGTTGCATGAAAACGGAGTGGGGTCTATTGCATTCTGTCCATTAGAACAAGGATTATTAACAAATAAATATCTTTCCGGAATTCCATCAGATTCAAGAGCTGCCAAAGCAAATACATTTTTAAGTGAAGAGCGAGTAACAGAGGATGTCATTAGTAAAGTAAAGCAACTAAATGAAATTGCTCAAAACCGCGGTCAAAACCTGGCACAAATGGCTTTAGCCTGGATCCTGCGTGAAGGCAGAGTAACTTCCGCATTAATTGGAGCAAGCAAAGTAAGTCAAATAGAAGAAAATGTCGCAGCACTCAATAACTTGGAATTCACAAAAGAAGAACTGTCTGAGATTGAGAGAATTCTAGAAGGGTAAGCTAAATACCTTGGGAAATCAGCTTATTAATAGGCAGATTTCTTTTTTATTTTATTTAATTAAACGTTTGTTTAAGTTGCTCAGCTTCGCCTGCGGGGCTCAAATATTCATCATTAGTAGTGTGAAAAACATTTGGAAGGAAAGGGAAAAGTGAAATGTCTTTCATAAGGACCAATATAGATTCTCTTCTTCTTCAAAGGAGTTAAATCCTTAAAAGATTTTACAACTATTTTCAAAACACTTATTATTTCAATAGATAGAAAATATATTACGGGAGCGGAACAATGAAAGAACTAACCTTCAAATCATACGAACAATTTCTGCAATTTAACGAACATAAGGCAATGGAAAAAGCGATCATGAAGGGACTTCAGGGAGAGGAGCTGGAAACCTTCAAACTTGAATTCCTTCAAAGAGCCAAAACGATGTGGAAAGAATATGATTGTGATCATTGGGTTCAAAAACACGGATATGTCATCATAAATGTATGGAAAGACGGAATCGGTAAAAGAAAGATCACAAGAGGAAGGCCGAAAAAACTAGATTCTGATAAGTATTTACATTCTGTTCATGTAAGATTAGATGAAGATACATATCGTAAGATCACGAACCACTGCCAGGAACATCAATTGGATGTCTCTGAAGCTATTCGTGATCTTATTAAAACATTATAGGTTCAAACAAATAGGAACTTAAACATTCAATATGTTTGAACCTCCTTTTTATTTATGAAGGAATTGTGAATAAATTTAGATAAATTCCATAATTTGAAATATGCCTCTTTTCTCACATTATTTTTTGTGATACATTAATTAATGTGATTGATAATCAATCTCAACGAGAAAAAAGCTAGCCGAAACAAGGTTTTTTTTTTTGTTATACGATGATAATGATTATCATATAATCGTACATAATTTACTATTATCTAAAAGTCTAAGATTTTAATGATGATAGTATAAGGAAAAATAAGGCTTAGCCAGGTTTTTCTAATAGAATTCAACTTGGAATAATAATTGGTTTCAATTATTGTACTGAGAATAAACATGTTATGAGGGTTTTACATGAGATTATGGATGTTAGGAATTGCAGCAATTGTCCTGTCTTTTATCTCGCTATTTATCGGAGCAATTGATATCACACCGCTTGATTTACTAAATTGGGATTCAGATGAAACACAAATCTTCCTTATAAGTCGAGTACCGCGATTAATTGCAATTATATTAGCGGGGGCAGGAATGAGTATTGCCGGCTTAATTATGCAGTCTTTAAGTCGAAATAAGTTTGTATCACCAACAACTGCCGGAACATTAGATGCAGCAAAACTAGGTATTTTAATTTCAATGCTATTTTTACCAAATGTTACTTATACACAGCAGGTTATCTTTAGTTTTGCATTTGCTTTGGCAGGAACACTCGTTTTTATGCAAATATTAGATCGGGTTAAATTTAAAGATGCTATTTTCGTTCCGTTGATTGGAATTATGTATGGAAATATTTTGTCTTCCATTACGACCTTCTTTGGATATGAAGCTGATCTTTTGCAAAATATCTCTTCTTGGCTTATGGGGAGCTTTACCTTGATTATTTCCGGCCGTTATGAGCTTTTATATGTTAGTATTCCTGCTGTTATTTTAGCGTATCTTTATGCGAATAAGTTCACAGTAGCCGGAATGGGGGAAGACTTTGCGAAGAATCTGGGCTTAAGTTATAAGCTGGTACTTAATCTTGGGTTAGTCCTTGTTGCTATTATTTCGACAACAGTTGTCCTCACAGTTGGTGTAATTCCGTTTTTAGGGCTGATTGTACCAAATATTGTATCTCTTTACTTAGGGGATAACTTACGTAAAACCATACCACATACAGCGGTGTTAGGGGTTGTCTTCTTATTAATATGTGACATTCTAGGACGGATCATTATTCATCCATATGAGATTCCAGTTAATGTAACAGTGGCAGTAATAGGCAGTGCGATCTTCTTAACAATGCTACTTAGGGGGAGAGCATATGCGAAATAGGACAAAACTAATTATATTAGCAGCAATTGCCATTGTATGTATTTTGCTTTATGGCTTTTATGACATTAAGGGCGGGTTCGATTATGCCTTTCCAAGGCGCATGCTCCGAGTTTCAGCCATGATTGTCACTGGAATTGCAATTGCTTATTCGACTGTCGTGTTTCAGACTATTACACATAATCGAATTTTAACACCTTCTGTTATGGGGCTTGATTCGATGTATCAAGTCGTACAAACATTAATCTACTTCTTTGCAGGATCGATGTCTGTTTGGGTGTTAAATAAATACTTAAACTTTGGTGCAGCCATTTTGGCTATGGTGTTATTTGCCATGATTTTATATCGATTTTTGTTTAGAGCGGATAAGCACCCAATTTATCTTCTACTATTAATCGGGATGATTATTGGAACTCTTATGGGGAGCTTTGTTACTTTTCTGCAAGTACTAATAGATCCAGTTGAATATTTAAGTCTGCAAAGCCGGTTGTTCGCGACTTTTACAAACGTAAAAGCGGAGTTATTATATATTTCCATTGGTATCTTATTCTTTGCATTTCTTTATGGCTACCTTATTATGGGTAAGCTTGATGTTATGTCACTTGGCCGCGAAAATGCGATGAACCTTGGAATTAACTATGACGGTATGGTAATGAGAATCTTAATTTTATCATCTGTTTTAATTGCCACATCGACAGCGCTGGTTGGACCTATTACATTTTTTGGATTAATCGTTGCCAATCTCTCTTATCAATATTTGGTGACATATAAACATTCCATTCACATATTGGGTGCAAGTTTAATCAGTATTATTGCATTGGTCGGCGGTAATTTCCTTGTCGAGCATATATTTGAGCTGCGTACAACATTAAGTGTCATTATTAACTTTATTGGCGGTATTTATTTTATTTATCTATTACTAAAGGAAAGTAGGGCAGCAGGATGATTGAAATCAAAGGATTAACAAAACAATTTGGTAAAAAACCTGTTGTAGAAGATGTTACTGTCACAATCGAGCCGGGGACTATTACATCGTTTATTGGACCGAATGGTGCTGGTAAGTCAACACTTCTTTCTATGGTGAGTCGTTTATTAGAGGCAGATACAGGTGAAGTATTACTTGATAAAAATAATGTGAAAAAGTGGAAGTCTTCTGAATTTGCGAAGAGGGTGTCCATTTTGAAGCAGGCAAACTACCTTAATGTCCGATTAACTGTGCGTGAGCTTGTGGCATTTGGCCGCTATCCGTATTCAAAAGGCCGATTAACAGCTGAAGATGAAAAATTCGTTGACCAAGCAATTGATTATATGAATCTAGCAGATATGCAGGACAAATTTCTAGATGAATTATCAGGTGGACAAAAACAACGTGCCTTTATTGCGATGGTCATTGCACAGGATACGGATTATGTCTTGCTTGATGAGCCTTTAAATAACCTTGATATGAAACACTCTGTTCAAATCATGAAAATTCTACGTAAACTCGTGGATGAACTCGGAAAAACCGTTGTCATTGTGTTGCATGATATTAACTTTGCCTCTGTTTATTCAGATCGTATCGTTGCGTTGAAAAATGGCAAGCTTATGAAAAACGGGCCAACCCATGAAATCATTAATTCTGATGCATTACGTGACATTTATGATATGGATATTCCAATCCAAGAGCAAAATGGATGCCGAATTTGTGTCTATTTTAATTCACATACGTAAGGCATAAAATGCAATAGAGATATGCCTAGAGATATCGCTATTTCTCTAGGCACAGGCTCTTAAAAAATGTTATTTTTTTAATAATTTTGAAAAAAATATAAAATATTAGATAAAAAGCTATTGACTTACCAAGTTTAATAGAGCATAATGATAATCGTTATCAGTGATAATGATTATCATTAACAATAAAATTACATAAAAGAGGGAGAGTAAGACAAATGAAAAAAACGAACTTATTTATCGCGTTGTTAGCAGCTATGGTTCTATTACTTGCTGCATGTGGTTCTAACGAAGGGGCTTCAACAGAACCTGCTAAAAAAGAATCAACGGAAACACCTGCGGCTGAAGATCAAGCAGAAGAAACAGCTTCTGGGGAAGGTCCTACTTATCCAATGACAGTAGCTCCAACAGTTGCTTCAGTTGAAGGTGAAGAAGCATTAATTAATTTTGACGATGTAGAATTTGAAAAAATGCCTGAAAAAATTGCTGTATTCGATTATGGTTTCTTAGATACATTAGATGCATTAGGTGTTGAAGGAATTGAAGGGGTTGCACAAGATTCAAGCCTGCCGGCACACCTGGAAAAATATGCTTCTGATGAGTATACAAATGTTGGTGGTCTAAAAGAACCTTTACTAGAAGACCTTGCTGAAATGGCTCCTGATGTCATCTTCATCTCTGGTCGTCAATCAGCATTCTATGAAGAATTAAAAGAAATCGCTCCTGTTGTATTTATTGGTACTTCTGATAATGACTACTGGAACACATTCTTATCGTCTGTAGATTTAGCAGCAAAAATGTTTGGTAAGGAAGAGGAAGCTGAAGAATACGTTGGTAAAATTGATTCAGCTTTAGAAGAAATCAAAGCTTTAGCTGGAAACTATGAAACATCATTAGTAACAATGTACAACGAAGGTAAATTATCAGGTTTCGCAAAAGAATCTCGTTATGGTTACATTTATGACGTTTATGGTTTCAACCCAGCGACAGACGATATCGAATCTACTTCCCACGGTTCTAATTTCGGATTCGAAGCAATTTTAGAAATCAATCCACAAGTATTATTCGTCATTGACCGTACAGCAGCAGTTGGCGGCGACTCAAAAATTGAAACTGATATGGAAAATGACATCATCAAGAAAACAGACGCTTATACAAATGAAAAAATCGTATACCTAGATGGTCCACTTTGGTACCTAGGCGGTGGCGGTTTACAAGCTGAACTTGCAAAAATTGAAGAAGTATTAGCAGAATTAAAATAATAATAGATTTGTTAAAGGGACTGTCTAGAAGTTAGTGAAAACTTACTAAGGCAGTCCTTTTTTTCTATCACATAAATTATAGTATGCTGTTAAGTTAGGATACTATTTCAAAAGAACACATTCTAAAAGGCATCTATATCTAAAACTAATTTAGGTTGATTGAAGCGGAAGGTGTGAGACTCCTGCGGGAAGTAGTGGGACAGGTGAGACCCCACAGACGCAGAGCGTCGAGGAGGCTCACCGCCCACCCCGCGGAAAGCGAGCAACCTGGAGCTTCAATCAACCATGCACAATACAAATTACAAAAAACAAAGTTTGAGAAACAACTTACAGAAACCAATTAGTTTTCGCAAACAAGCCGAACTTCTGTTCCACCATTATATTCCATATGGTATAATGTGAAAAAACGCTTGGAGTGGTTTCTATTTTTAAGCTAGAGGAAATATTCAAAGATAAAGACTCCTCTTTTTTAGAAAAAGAAGAGAAGAGATTAAAAGAATTATATAGTCTTAATTTGATCCATACTCCAACTGAACAATCATTTGACCGCATTACCGAATTGGCCAGTCGAATATTTCAAGTGCCAATTTCTCTTATATCACTACTCACAGAGGATTTGCAATGGTTTAAATCCTGTGTAGGCCTAACAGGAGACTTATTAAATGAACGATCGACAAAACGAGAGGAATCAATTTGTCAGTATGTAGTAATAGATGGAGAACCACTGGTCATTGAAGACACATTACAAGACCCGCGATTTAAGCATAATCCGTTAGTTGTCCAACATCATATTCGATTTTACGCAGGAGCACCAATCATTACAAAGCATCATAACATCATAGGAACTGTTTGTATTATAGATGTGGAGCCACGCACACTCACAGAAGCTGAGTTACAAACATTAATAGATTTAAGCAACTGGATAAAAACTGAAATAGAGCTTAGAACAGATTTACTTGAAAGAACAATGAATGAACAATCAATTCGCACACTTTATGAAGTCACGAGCAATAATAGTCTAACCTTTGATGACAAATTAAACAGGCTTCTTAAAATTGGGTGTGATCGTTTTCATTTATCAGATGGACATATTTCAAAGATTACCGGGGAAGAGTATAAAATCCTTCAGATGATGACTAAGTCATCAAGTCTCAATAAAGCTGGAGACCTTCTCCCGCTCAATGATTTTTGTGCGGGTAACATAATGGCAAGCCTGGAACCTGTTCATATCAAACAATCAGCTTATAAAAATCAATCAACGATGTTCAATGAATATATTGGAGCACCTATATTTGTTAATAATGCTTTTTATGGAACGTTTTGCTTTTTCTCAAAAGATCAAACATTTCGTGCCATTTCCAACTCTGATCTAGAGTTTTTACAGCTTATGACACAGTGGGTAGGCTTTGAAATTGAACGATTACAGGTGTATACAGAATTAAGGGAGAGTCAGGAGCGGTTTCAGCAAATTACGAATAATATTAAAGAAGCATTCTGGATATTTGAAGTAGAAAAAAACGAGATATTGTTTATGAGTTCTGCTTGGGAAGAGATTTCCGGGAGAACATGTAAAGAATTTTATGAAGATAGCACATTGTGGATAAATACGATTCTGCCTGAAGATCGAGACAATACATTAGAGAATTTTCAAAATATCAGTAAAAATATTGAATTTGAATATAGACTCATTCATACGGATGGTACCATTCGTTGGATACGGAATCGAATTGTACCGATTTTAAATAAAGAAGGTAGAGTATATCGACTAGCAGGTGTAGCTGAAGATATCACAGATGCCAAGCTGAATGAGGATTTAATAAGGAAATGGGACAAGCTGTCTGCTGTTAGCCAGTTGGCAGCAAGCATCGCTCATGAAATACGGAATCCATTGACAAGTGTTAAAGGGTTTATGCAGTTAAATCATAATGAAATTTCTCCATTTAAAGAGCTTATTTTGTCTGAACTGGGACAGATAGAGGATTTTATAAATGAAATACTGATTCTTGCTAATTCTCATCTTGGTATTCAACTGAATCATCATAATGTTATTGACATGATGTCTGAAGTTTTACAGGCCACTGAAGATGTAAGTCAGTTATTTGATATCAACTTTGAATTTGATCCACAGGCAAATGTAGAAATCGTTTGTGATGAAAATCAACTAAAACAGGTATATCAGAATATCATTAGTAATGCAATTGAAGCAATGCCAAATGGTGGTACAATACACATCGTGATAGGAATGGAAGATGAAAAATCTATTTATATTTCAGTAAAAGATCATGGGGTCGGAATAGCGCAAGACAGGATTGCTAAGCTCGGTGAACCCTATTACTCCAATAAAGAAAAAGGGAGTGGGTTGGGGTTAATGATTAGTTATAAAATTGTTCAAAATCATAAAGGGAAAATCCTCTTCACAAGTGAACTTGGGAAGGGAACAACAGTGAAAATTATCCTGCCGATCGAACATCACGAATAATTTAAAATAAAAAGGAGCGAGATTCGCTCCTTTTTATTTTATCTTAAGAAAGCAATCAAAGAATTAAAGTATAAGAAAAATGTAATTGTAGTATATAAAATACTGATTTTATTTAAGGAAAATGATTTGCATAATTATTCCAACACCAAATGATAACTGATATCATAAAAATATCAAATATTGTTCGAGATAAAATAATTTGGGTAAAAATACTTAATCTACTAAATTAATCTACAAGCAATTTATTCCTATCAAACTAACAGGAAATTACTAGCATTTGTCGAATAGATTTATTGGGCAATGTTTAAGGGAGGATACTGGATGTCACATGCACAAGAAGGCCAACAAATTGAAATAAAGCTTACGAAATCTGCATCTGAAGTTCCTTATGTGGTAGGAATCGGTGCCTCAGCTGGAGGACTTGAAGCGATCGAACATTTTTTTCAGAGTATGAATCCTCTTATTGATGCAGCGTTTGTTGTTGTCCAACACCTATCATCGAAGTATAAAAGCTTTATGCCGGAATTACTTGCGAAATCTACCAGTATGAAAATCATTTTAGCTGAAGAAGGTCTACGGCTTAAAGAAAAAACTGTATATTTATGTCCGCCAAATCATTACATAACCATTAATGAACAAGGATTTATTCATTTAGAAGAATATGCGGATAAAAAACCTGTCCATTACCCTATAAATGTATTTTTATCATCTATTGCAACTTATGCAGAAAAAAAAGCAATTGGTATCATTTTATCCGGAAAAGGAACAGATGGAACGAAAGGGCTTAATGATATACATGAAAAAGGTGGATTATGTCTTATTCAAAATGAAACAGCAAAGTTTAAGGATATGCCTGAAAGTGCAATAAAATCAGGGATAGGAGATTACATACTAGATCCTAAGTCAATGCCAGAACAAATTAGTCACTATATCACATCAAAGCCAATTAATTTTACTGATAATCATTTAAAGCAAGTGTTAATGATGATTCATAAAAAAAGTGGAATCGATTTTTCAATGTATAAAATAAATACAGTATTAAGAAGAATTGAAAGACGCATGAGTTTACTTGATGAACCATTACTCACTCTTGAGGCTTATAAAAATTATTTATTAGAAAATCCGATGGAGATCCGGTTTTTACAAGAAGATTTACTTATTGGAGTAACTCACTTTTTTAGAGACACAGAAGCATTCAACTATCTACAACAATATCTTATTCCAAAAATGATCGATGAGAATATTCATATAGGAAGGAATAAAATTAGAATATGGGTAGCAGGTTGTTCATTAGGTCAAGAAGCCTATTCTCTCGCAATTTTATTTCATGATGAAATAGAAAAAAGAGGATGTGATATGGATCTCCAGATTTTTGCGACAGATATTGATCGTGATTCAGTGAAATTTGCCAGTCAAGGCTGCTATTCAGAGCAAATTGTCTCAACCATACCAAAACATTTATTAGTAAAATATTTTGATAAAGATGATAGTGATTATCAAGTTAAAAGGGAAATTAGGCATAAAATTGTCTTTGCTCCTCATAACATGACAAAGGATTCACCGTTTGTCAATTTAGATATGGTGAGCTGTAGAAATGTTATGATCTATTTTCAAGCAGAGCTTCAGCAAAAAGTATTATCTCTTTTCCATTTTGCATTAAAGGAGAAAGGCTATTTATTTTTAGGACCGAGTGAAACAATTGGTAAGCTATCAACTTTGTTTACTTCTGTTAATAATAAATGGAAGATTTTCACCAATGAAATGTCTGATAGTCAGCACGTCTCTCAAGCTTTTCTTACTCCTAAAGAATCACCTAATGAACAAAGGAAGGATAGAAGAAATTTGGATCATCTTCGTGAATTGAATCAATTTCAACACCCGGATGAACTATATTTTTCATTAATGGATGAAATATTACCGCCGTGTATTGTCATTAATGAGCATAATGAGGTTCTATTAGTCTCTGGGAATGCAGGTGAGTATTTAAATCTACCAAAGGGAAAAGTGAACTATAATATCTTCAATATGGTTCCAACGAATTTATCAGTCGCAATTGGGACAGCCATTAAAAAGGCAAGAGAGGAACTTAAAGAGATTAACTATAAAAACCTCCTTATTAATAAAAATGAGAACAAACAGGTCAAGTTAATCGTAAAGCCTTTAGAGAGTGCAGGAAAGGGTTATATTTCACTATTTATAGAAGTGAAAAAGCCGGATTCTTCAACAGAGTTTAAAGCAGACGCATTGATGTTTGACCATGACTCCGTTTATAACCAGAGAATATTTGATCTTGAGCAGGAGCTTTATTATACAAAACAAAGTCTGCAGACAACAATAGAGGAGCTTGAAACATCGAATGAAGAACTGCAATCAACGAATGAAGAGTTGATTGCTGCCAACGAAGAATTGCAAAGCACAAATGAAGAGATGCAATCAGTAAATGAAGAGCTTATAACAGTTAATACCGAGTATGAAAAGAAAATCAAAGAGTTAACCAATTTAAATAATGATATGGATAACCTTCTCATTAATACAAATATCGCTACGATTTTCTTGAATAAAAACCTCGATATTAAACTCTACACACCTGAAGCTATGAAAATTTTCCACCTCATAGACCGTGATATAGGAAGACCAATTTATCATATTTCACATCGTCTTGATTATGATCTGTTTATAAGAGATATAGAGGATGTGGTACTGACAACAAAGTCGATTATTAAGGAATTACCCTCAAAGGATGGAAAGTGGTACAGCATCAAAATTATGCCATATCGAACAAATGAGAATCTAATCGACGGTATCGTCATTACGTTTGTTGATATTTCTAATATTAAGAAAGTAAACCGCGAATTGCAATTGAGCATGAAGGCAATTGAACTTGGACCTGCCTATACAGTCTTTACAGATTTTCAAGGTACGATTGAATATGCTAACAGTAAATTTGCTGAACAACTTGGTTTAGATGTTCAACAAATTATCGGGCGTAAAATAAAAGATATTTATTCCGAGTACTATAAAGAAAGTGATTTTGCACAGCATTGGAAAAAAGTTCGTGCCGGAGAGAAATGGACTGGTGAGCTGTCTTATAATGGAAAAGACGGGAAAGAGAAATGGGAGCACCTTACTCTAATACCCGTTGAAAATGAAGAAAATGACGTAGTGCAAATTTTACTTGTAGGTGAGGATGTTACCAGCAGAAAAAGTTCTGAACAAATGCTGATTAAATCTGAAATGCTTTCTGGTATTGGTCAGCTAGCAGCAGGAATTGCACATGAAATTCGAAATCCATTAACATCACTCCGTGGATTTCTTCAGTTGATGATTCAAACAAATACATATAGTAAAGAATATGCAGAAGTGATGATGACAGAGTTTATTCGGCTTGAGGAAATCATCAATGAATTCCTTGTCCTATCAAGACAGAAAACAGCTGAATTTAAAGATGTGAATATCAATAAAATTATTCAAGATATATCGAAAATCTGGGAAACACAGGCGATCTTAAATGATGTTACAATCGAAACCTTCATAGACCCAATGAGCTTTACGGTTAGAGGAATTGAAAATGAACTAAAACAAGTGTTTATAAATATAGTGAAAAATGGAATTGAGGCAATGGAAGGTCGTACAGGCAAACTGAAAATTGAGGCGAAGAAGCTTGATCATGATCGAGTTCTCTTAAGATTCCAAGATCAAGGAAAAGGCATACCTCAAGAACAGCTTGAAAAGATGGGGGAACCATTTTTTACGACGAAAGAAAAAGGAACAGGTTTAGGATTAATGGTTAGCTTTAAAATTATTGAAAGTCATAATGGGAAGCTTATATTTTCTAGTGAACAGGATAAAGGAACAACAGTTGAAATTACGTTACCTTTATCCAATTCAGTCGAAGCGATCCAAAAGGGGCAATAAAGTAATATAAAAGTCAATGGAAGAGCGAAGCTCATTTAGTTCATCAATAATAACCTCATAGTGGACGCTTTTACCACTTTCAATAATGTCCGGTCGAATAAGGCTTAGTAAATCCTGGATCTTCTCTAATTTCCTTGGCAGTTCCTTCATATTGTCGGAAGAACTAATTAAATTATAAAGATCTGAATCTGTTAAAAAGGGCTGAAACAAGGTAATAATTTCTTTCCTTTCATGTTGTTCCAGTCTTTCTCTGTCAGTCACCATTAATTGCTCACGGAGCAAATGGACTTGGTGACTGACTTTTTTAAAATCCTCTTTAAGAGGGATACAAACAATATATAAATAGTTTTCACGGTTTTGAGTGACATATATTTCAAAAGGCTCTAACTCATCTTGTGCTGTTATGATATTCGCTTCGAATTTTTTCTTCTCTTTTGTAGATAGAAAATAATGCACTTTGTTTCTACTATCAACATCTACTATATCTAAGAAATTTCTCCTTTTAGAAAAAAGTGTTTTGGAAATAGATGAACAATCCAGTATATTAAAGTCTGTATCAAGAATAAAAACAGGAACCGGTATATTTTCTAGAGCAAACATGTTGTTGGTCCTCCATATCTTCAATTGTTTATGGTATAGAGTGAACAACATCATTTGTATTGATTGAAGTCAGCTCTGATAAATCCTTAATGATCTTTGTTTGCTTAGTTGTGAATTTTTCCAGATTATACTTATCAGATAATCTACTTCCAACAATGATGGTAAAGTTTTGCTGCAATGATTCCAATACCTGTATATATTCAGGTAGCAGTTGAAGGTGGTGGGAGACGGTAACGGAAATACAAATGATATCAGGCTTCGATTTATTTGCATAATAGATGTCATGTTGCAAGGGTAAATTAGGTCCAAAATACCGAACATCCCAATCATATTCTTTAAATACAGAGGCAGCCATTTTAGCCCCGATATAATGTTCCTCTCCTTCAACACAAAATATCATGGCTTGATTCTTCTTTTCACTTTGCTGCTTGTCCGGTTCTACATGGAATTGAAGCTTTGTTAATACGTAGTCAGCTGTACCTGTTGCCAGATGTTCATCAGCCACACTAATTTCATCTATTTCCCACAGTTATCCGATGTAATACATGGCTTCTTTAATTACATTTTCATAGATATAAAGTGAAGTAAAACCTTCATATAATAGGCTTTCAACTAATTTGTAGGAACTAACTGTATCGCCAGACAATAATAGCTGAGCTAGCTTCTTTGATAGATCATTCATAGAAGGCATTCCCCTTTTGGTCTCATCTACCTTCTATTATACTCATCTATGAAAATTACTGCATCCTTTAACACGCTAAATATCCTACTAGTTCATACCCCAAAATTCCCTTAATTAAACGTTTGTTTAAGAAGGAAATTGCATATCTAAGGGGATTTACAAAAAATTAACAAACAAACGGGTATATCTAGTAACTTCTGTCATGAAGAAAATGATGTCTGTGATATAATTGTATGTATGAAATTAATAGAAAGCGTGGTTGGGTTATGAAAAAGCTTTCCTATCTGTTTATTATCGTCGGACTTTGTATTGTAGGCTACGCAGTGTGGGAAATTGTCGATACAAAAATGCAAACATCTAACTCCTTAGCAGAAGCCCAAGCCATCGTAAAGTCGCCACCTGATAAAGAGGTATATAAAGAAGAAGATGGAACATTTAAACCGCCAATAGGCGAAGCTGCCGGCATTTTACATATACCGAAATTAGAGGCAGATCTCCCGATTGTAGAAGGAACTGATCCTGATGATTTGGAAAAAGGTGTTGGTCACTATAAAGGCAGTTACTATCCTAACGAAAATGGACAAATTGTCTTATCCGGTCACAGAGATACAGTGTTTCGTAGAGCAGGAGAGCTGGAACTTGGTGACAAATTAGAAATCAAACTACCATATGGAGATTTTGAATATGAGATTATTGATACGAAGATCGTAGAGGCAGATGATCTAAGTATTATCACACTCCAAAATGAGAAGGAAGAGCTTCTACTAACAACATGCTATCCTTTTAGCTTTGTGGGAAATGCTCCGCAAAGGTATATTATTTATGCGAAAAAGAAAGATGTCTAAGTAAAGCGAACAATCCAGCACCTTTAAGGTCTGGATTGTTTGCTTTTTATTATGGCAAGGATATCCGCAGGTATGGATGCTTCTACTTCAACCTTCTCATGTGTTAAAGGGTGTGAAAGGGCAATGCTTTTTGCATGTAATGCCTGTCTTTTGATAAGATCCTTGCTTCCGCCATAGAGGGTATCACCAATAATTGGATGGTTCATCGAACTTAGATGCACCCTAATTTGATGTGTTCGTCCGGTGTCTAGCTGTAATGACAATATTGATAGATTTGTTTTCGGGTCATATCTTTCAACCTTGTAATGAGTAATGGCTTTTTGACCATTGGGAGAAACCCTTCTGCGTGTCGCATGATGCCGATCACGGCCAATTGGTTTATCGATGGTTCCGGTTAATTTGGAAAGTTTTCCTTTTATGATCGCAAGATACGTTCTTTTTATCTTTTTTACTTGTAAATCCTGATCTAAAATGGACTGAGCAAGATCATGTTTTGCAAAGATAACAGCACCTGATGTATCTCGGTCAAGGCGATGAATATGTCTAACGCGAATTTGTAATCCATTTAGCTGATAATAAAAAGCAATCGCATTTGCCAGGGTGCCCTTTTGGTTGGGTTCATTTGGATGTGTATCCATCCCAGGCGGTTTATTGACGATGAGTAAATGATCATCTTCGTAAAGGATGTCCACTGTGGTATTTTCAGGTAAAACTCCATAATCTTCTTTTTTGAATAAATGTAAATATAATCGGTCATTATGTTCTAGTTTATGGTTAACATCAGCGATTGAGTTATTTTTTTTAATGGCAGAAGCTTGATTCCATCTTTGGATAAGAGATTTAGATGCGCCAAGTTTACTGGATAGTATAGAAAAAACTGTCGCATATGCCCAATCCTTCGGAATATTTATCTCAAGCCATTCACCTACACGTTTCAAGGGTATATCATTCCTTACTGAATTCTTATTTTGTAAATCTGATTTCTTTAAATATTATTGGCAAGAAACTAGTATTGTGCTGGTTGATTTCCGCTACAGGTTGCTCGCTTTCCGTGGGGCGGGGGTGAGCCTCCTCGGGCAAAGCCCTGTGGGGTCTCACCTGTCCCGCTACTCCCACAGGAGTCTCGCACCTTCCGCTCCAATCAACCAAATTTGTTTAGTATTAAGAAATTGGAAAAAGTATTCCTTATACTTTGTTTGAACCAAATAAATAATGCTGTTATCGTAATGATTGTTTCTTAGATCACTAATTAAAAAACGATAGTGGAATGGAGCGGAAGACACTTGACTCCTGCGGGAAGGAGAGAAAAGACTGAGACCCCGCAGGCGAAGACGAGGAGGCTCAGCTTCCTCCCCGCGGAAAGCAAGTGTCTGGAGCGCAATAGAACGAACAATTTTTACGATTAAAAGTAATAATAACAACAATTAATAACAAAAGTATACATAACATCGATTGGATGTACAATCTAGTTCCGGTAACACTTACCTCTGCAATCTTGAAATGTCCTGTGTTATGCTTAATGAAGTTAATATAGAAGGAAAGAGAAAGGTGATAAAATGAAGGTAGTTGTGGCATCGACGAACGAACAGGAAAATCATATCACTGAGTTAGTTGATCAATTGTATACTGTGATTTTCCCGAAATTTTTCCCGGATGATAAAATTGTAGAATTAAAGGAATTGAACGTGCTTCAGCCACAGGCTTCTGATAAAATGTATAATGCAAATTTGAAGGATGCCTTTCAAATTATCTCTAGTCTTCAAGCTTTAATCGCTGTGCTGGAATTACTCCATGAAGGAAAATATGAATATGAGTATAAAGAGATGTTTGAACGTAATACACAAAACTTAAATGATTATGGTTATTTTTTTCCGCTAACATTTTCGCAGTTTAAAGATGCTGAATGTCAGGAAGGGCAATTTAGTCAATTTATCAGACCGGCAAATTCTTATATGATCTAATGAAGAAGGACAGTTCCTAATTGAACTGTCCTTCTTTGTTTATTATTCAGCTGTCCATTCATTTAATAGAGAACGGAGTGACTCTTCATCTGTATTTCCACCTTCAACTCGTGCTACTTCTTTTCCATCTTGAAAGTGGACAAGTGTTGGTGTGCCTGTGATGGCATATTGATTCCAGGCATCTTCATATTCCAATAAATTAAATTGATCGATTTCTACATCTAAATCTTCCGCAACAGGCATTAAAACAGGTGTTGTTGCTTTACAATGACTGCATTCCGGACTAAAGAAATAAACGATCGTATCTTCTTTGTTGTCCAGTTTTGTTTCGAGTTCATCAGGAAGGATAATATTTTGGTAATTAGGATCATTAAGCTGATCAACTGTAGCGGGTTTAAGATCACTTTTACCATATACATTTCCTTCAGCTTGCTGTTTGTTCTGGTAAGTTGTTACAAAGGCTAGTCCACCAAAAAGAACAATAATAATGGCTCCGAAAATGAGTAATTTCTTCATCTTACTTACCTGCTTTCCTTAAGATTAAAAAACTTGTGATAAAGACAATGGTAAATCCAAATAACGCTAAAAATGGAATCGTTATAAAGCCTAACCAATTTATGTATTCCCCGGTACATGGTACAATTCCGCAAGAGACAGAATTTTCTCCTAAAAAATCAATTTTTTGTACACCATAATGATATATTGAAATGCATCCTCCAATGGCAGAAAGTACAAGTGAATAAATGGCAATTTTATAATCTTTTTTAAAAACTCCTATACCTAGGATGATAACGAGAGGATACATGAAAATACGTTGATACCAGCATAGTTCACAAGGCGCATATTGAAGAATTTCTGAAAAATAAAGGCTTCCTAATGTGGAGATAAAGGCTGCAGCCCATCCTATTGAAAGCAAATTCTCCATCTTTTTTTCATTTGAGCTTGACATAACATCCCTCATTTATATTTATAGATACTCTTAAATTATAATCGCAAGCGTTTTGGCTGTAAAAGAATACATGTTGAAATTTCTATGTTTTTGAACAAAATTTGAAAATTGGAAATTTGATGGTGTTTTTTAAATGGTTGTTTTTATATTTTCTGTAATGACAACCCTCATTTATCCCAATAAAATTTTACTAATAATAAATGCCACATGCCTTTCTCATACTATAATCGAAAGGGGAGGATTATGTTGAATACTATTCAAGATTGCATGACAACAGGTGTAGCGACTGTTTCTTCTTCACAATCAATTAAAGAAGCAGCAGAGCTTATGAGTCAAAATAATGTTGGTTCTATTCCGGTTGTTGATAATGGTCAATTACGAGGTATTATTACGGACCGTGATATTACACTTCGTTCAACAGCAGAAGGACTTGACAGCAATACACCTGTATCACAAGTGATGTCAACTAACCTTGTTTCAGGACATGCGAATATGTCAGCTGCTGAAGCAGCAAAAGTGATGGCACAGCACCAAATTCGTCGTCTGCCGATTGTTGAAAACAATCAGTTGGTTGGTATAGTAGCATTAGGTGACTTAGCTACAAACCAAATGTCTGATCAGGCAGCTGGTCATGCTTTAACAAATATTTCCGAACAAAATAAAACACATTAATTTCTCTAGAGGTTTGACAATCATGTCAGACCTCTTTTTTATGAATTTGAAATATTAACGAAGTTCCTTTATATATTATACATATACAGACATTTAAAGAGGAGTTGTACCTTTTATGATTAAAGCAGTTATTTTTGATTTCGATGGGCTCATCCTTGATACAGAAACACATGAATATGAAGTATTAAGTGAAATTTTCCGTGAACATGATTGTGAATTACCATTAGAGATTTGGGGAAAATTGATTGGAACAAAGTCTGATTTTAACCCTTATACATATTTAGAGGAACAAGCTCAAAGAAAAATAAACCGCACTGAATTAAAGGTGGTTGAAAAAAGCGTTTTGACAAAAGAATACAACAAGAAAAAGCAAGACCGGGAGTCGTTGAATACTTAGATGCGGCAAAAGAACTTGGCTTGAAGGTAGGGCTTGCCTCAAGCTCAAATTATGAATGGGTTTCAACACATTTAAGTAGACTAAACTTATTAGATCGTTTTGAATGTATTCGCACATCCGATCATGTTGAATTTGTAAAGCCTGATCCTGCATTATATATCGAAGCAGCAAAATGCTTAGGTGTGAAGCCTGAGGAGTGCATTGCTTTTGAGGATTCGGCAAATGGTGCTCTGGCTGCGAAAAGAGCCGGGATGAAATGTGTCACTGTGCCTAATTCAGTGACAAAGGAACTGGAGTTTTGTGAAGTAGATCATCGTGTAGAATCAATGGCAGAAATGGAGCTTAAGGAATTACTTATGTTTCTGAATAAGGAATAAGGGGTATAAACGTAACAATTACTGCTTAAAGGAGAACCATTATGTCTGAGAAACTAGATTTAACGAAGTTTGAGAAGAAAATGATTATTCGCAATATCCTGGAAAGCGATATTGACGCCATTATTGATCTTCAATCAAAATGTTTTCCAGGGATGGAGCCATGGAAAAGAGAACATTTGGAAAGCCACCTTGATCACTTTCCGGAAGGTCAATTTTGTGCTGAGTTTGAAGGGAAAATCATTGGATCATGCTCAAGCCTCTTATTAAATTTTGATGAGTATGATGATCGTCATACATGGGATGACATTACAGATAAAGGTTATATTACAAATCATGATCCGGATGGATATAATATGTATGGAATCGAAGTAATGGTTCATCCTGATTATCGTCGTATGAAAATAGGTCATCGTCTTTATGAAGCAAGAAAGGACCTGGCAAGAAGGTTAAATTTAAAAAGTATTATTATTGGCGGAAGAATCCCAAATTATTATAAATATGCTGACGAACTATCTGCGAGAGAATATGTTCAACAGGTATCTTTACATAAAATTTATGACCCTGTATTATCGTTTCAGCTTTTAAATGAATTTACCCTAATGAGAATAAATCCAAACTATCTTTCAGATGATGTAGCTTCCTATCAGTACGCAACATTGATGGAGTGGAATAATGTTGATTACCAACCGAATACAAAACGATTTTATAAAACATCCAATCCTGTTCGAATTTGTGTTGTGCAATATAGGATGAAACAAATTAGCTCGTTTGAGGAGTTTTCAAAGCAGGTTGAATATTACACAGATGTTGCCTCAGATGCAGGCTCTGATTTTGCGGTTTTTCCGGAAATTTTCACTACACAGCTCATGTCATTTTTAGATGAAAAAGTACCAAGTAAAGCGATTCAGCGTTTAACTGAATTTACAGAGGAATATATCGAATTATTTACAGAGCTTGCGGTCAGATATAATGTGAATATTATCGGTGGTTCACATGTCGTTGAGGAAGAAGGACGAATTTATAATATTGCGTATTTGTTTAGACGTGACGGAACGATTGAGAAGCAGTATAAACTTCATATCACACCGAATGAACGAAAATGGTGGGGAATTAGCCGCGGTGATCAGGTGAAGGTCTTTAATACGGACTGTGGAAAAATTGCGATTCAAATTTGTTACGATATCGAATTTCCTGAACTAGCGAGAATTGCAACCGATAAAGGCGCAAAAATTATCTTTACTCCTTTTTGTACAGAAGACCGTCAAGGCTACCTGCGAGTTCGCTACTGTGCACAGGCCCGTGCAGTAGAAAATCAAATCTACACTGTGATTGCCGGAACCGTAGGAAATCTACCGCAAACAAAAAATATGGATATTCAATACGCACAATCGGCAATCTTTGCACCATCTGATTTTGAATTTGCTAGAGATGGAATCGTTGGAGAATGCAACCCGAATATTGAAATGGTGATCATTGGTGATGTTGACCTCGAAATTCTAAGACGCCAGCGCCAATCAGGGACAGTGAATCAACTAAAGGATCGCAGGAAGGATATTTATTCAATCCAATATAAGAAATAAGATAGAAAAGCCAACTCAGGGTTAAAACTGAGTTGGCCTTTTTTGATTGTCATCGTATGGTAAAAAAAGAGACCAGTCTGTAAATACCTTTCGACAGCGGGTAACACGGTGATATTAATAGATGCAAACTAAAAAGATTTTCAGCTCAAAAATAATTTTGTCGAAAAAGAAAATATAGTAATAAAACAAATTTACCAGCCATTTTTTGTTACTCTGCCACGATAAATTGTTCTGAAATAACGTAAACTTTTATTTTACATAGATTGCGCGGAATTTGTAGAAATTCAATTATGTGGAAAGTACTATAATATGCTAAAATTAAGATGAAATTTTAGTATAACTCCTAGGAGGTAAAAATGAGCTGGGAAAAAGGCTATCAACGTTGGAATCAAAAACAAGATTTAGATCAAGAACTACGAACTCTTTTAACGAACTTAGAAGGAAATGAAAAGGCTTTAGAAGATTGCTTCTATAAAGAACTAGAGTTTGGAACAGGTGGGATGCGTGGTGAAATCGGGCCAGGTACCAACCGTATGAATATATATACAATCCGAAAAGCATCTGAAGGTTTAGCAACTTACATAGATTCTTTTGGTGATGAAGCAAAAAAACGAGGAGTCGCGATTGCTTACGATTCTCGTCATAAATCACCTGAATTTGCGATGGAAGCCGCAAAAACATTAGCTTCTCATGGCATTCAAACATATGTATTTGAAGAATTACGCCCAACTCCTGAATTATCATTTGCAGTACGTTTTCTTAATGCATTTTCAGGTATTGTCATAACAGCTAGTCATAATCCACCAGAATATAATGGATATAAAGTGTATGGTGAAGATGGCGGGCAATTACCACCAGCTGCAGCAGACACTGTAATCTCCTATGTTAACCAAGTAGAAGATGAGCTTGAAATTGCCGTTAAGGATGAAACAGAATTAAAAGCACAAGGTCTAATCAAAATGATTGGCGAGGAAATCGACCAAGCTTATACAGAAAAACTAACGACAATTTCAGTAAATCCTTCACTATCACAAGAAGTTGATCTGAAGGTTGTGTTCACACCATTACATGGGACAGCGAATAAACCGGTTCGTCGCGGTTTAGAAGCACTGGGGTATAAACATGTAACAGTGGTAAAAGAACAGGAGTTGCCAGATCCAAACTTCTCAACTGTTAAATCTCCGAATCCGGAAGAACATGACGCATTCACGCTAGCAATCCGTGATGGAAAAGCAGTAGATGCTGATGTCCTAATTGGAACAGATCCCGATGCAGACAGACTTGGTGTCGCTGTAAAAAACAATGATGGTGAATATGTTGTTTTAACTGGAAACCAAACAGGTGCATTACTTCTGCATTATCTATTATCAGAGAAAAAGGAAAAAGGAACACTGCCTAGTAATGGTGTTGTTTTAAAAACAATCGTTACCTCTGAGATTGGTAGAGACATTGCAACATCATTCGGCCTTGATACAATTGATACATTAACAGGATTCAAATTTATTGGTGAAAAAATCAATGAATATGAACGCACAGGACAGTACCAATTCCAATTTGGTTATGAAGAAAGCTATGGCTACCTGATTGGTGATTTTGCTCGCGATAAAGATGCTGTACAGGCTGCATTATTATCAGTTGAAGTTGCTGCCTATTATAAAAAGAAAGGTCTGACATTGTACCAGGGCTTACTCGAAATCTTTAAAGAGTATGGCTATTACAAAGAAGGACTACAGTCTCTAACGTTAAAAGGAAAAGAAGGCGCAGAGCAAATTCAAAGCATTCTTCAGTCTTTTAGAACAAACCCGCCAAAAGATGTAGCAGGTAAAAAGATTGTGTCAATTGAGGATTATAAGAGCAGTGAACGTCAAGATGTCGTGGCAGACACAACATCTAAAATCGATTTACCTGGCTCAAATGTCCTAAAATACATCTTGGAAGATGATTCATGGTTCTGTGTAAGACCTTCCGGAACTGAACCGAAAGCAAAGTTCTATTTCGGTGTGAAAAGTGACACACTTGAACAAAGTGAACAAGAACTATCTACATTAGAATCAGGCGTTATGGAAAAAGTAAATGAATTAATTGCAGAATTAACGAAGTAATAGACAGAAGCGGACAATGAATTTGTCCGCTTTTTATCTAGGTAAAGGAGTGACGTTATGAACCCGATTCAACATGAAATTGGAACCATATTTATTCCTGTTTCGAATATAGAAAAAGCTAGAGATTGGTACTGTCGCGTATTTAACTTTCCAAAGGATCATGAAATCCTTTTTGAACACCTTTATATTTTGCCAATGAACAATGGCACAAACATTGTTTTAGATAGTAAAATTTTTTCGGAAGACGCCGTTTATAAACATCCAGCATGTCATTTTAATACACAGGATATTAAAGAGGCTTACAACTATCTCAAGAATAAAGAAGTTACCATCATAACTGAAATTGAACATAATCACTGGTTTAATTTTAAAGATCCGGATGGAAATGTACTTATGATCTGCCAATGTTAATTGGTAAATAGCTTAAGGCTATTTTTTTTGCCCAAAAAGACATCTACTCCCAAAGTCGTAGAAAAATTCAGTCAGAAAGAGAAGTTCGTAAGGAAAGAGCTGTTGGTATAATAAATAATAAGAAGAATAGGGTGAAAAGGAAATGACTGAAAACGACAAACGGATACATGAGTTAAATACGCTGAAAATCATTGCTGAAAAGTTAAATGAAGCTACAGATATAAAAGATATGTTAAATGATGTGTTAAAGGAATTACTTCATGTCACAGATCTTTCTACGGGATGGGTTTTTCTAATAGATGAAAAAGGGCATTACAAGTTAGCAGCTGATCATGGTTTGCCTGCAGGGTTAACATGGAGCCAAAAGAAGCCAATGTGTGAAGGCGGCTGTTGGTGTGTTGATAGATACCAGGCCGGACGACTAAAAAAGGCGATTAATATTATTTCATGTAAGCGAATTGAAGAGGCGATCGAACATAATTGGGGAGAGACGAGCGGAATTACCCATCATGCAACAGTACCACTCCGAGCAGGTAAGGAAAATTTCGGACTGCTGAATGTTGCATCTCCAAATAAAAAACAATTTACAGAGGGAGAGCTTGCCTTGTTGGAGTCTGTCGCCTTTCAAATCGGAACCGCGATAAAACGAATTCAGTTAGTTGAAAAGGCAAGGACTCATGCTTTGATAAAAGAAAGAAACAGACTTGCGCAGGATTTACATGATTCCGTAAATCAGCTGCTGTTTTCGATCATGTTAACAGCTAGAGGGACAAAAGAAATGACGGACCAGGTAGAAGTGAAAGAAATGCTAACCTATATGCAGGAGCTTTCCCAGGAAGCATTGAACGAGATGAAGGGACTAATATGGCAGCTTCGACCACAAGGATTAGAAGATGGTATAGCAACAGCAATTATAAACTATGGAAATGTGCTTGGCCTTAACATATCCTGTGATATTGAGGGGGTTTGCAGGTTACCTCAATATATCGAAGAAGAGCTTTGGCGAATAGGTCAAGAGGCGCTGAATAATTGTAAAAAACACGCAGAAACAACCAAGGTACATGTATCACTTTCTAAAACGGATGTTCATGTGAAAATGACCATAGAAGATGATGGAATTGGGTTTAATTATGATGAAAATGTCGCCATTCCGTCTTTAGGGTTAAAAGGAATGAAAGAACGTGTTGAACGTTTGGATGGAATTTTTAAGTTGAAAAGTATTTCAGGGAAAGGAACTAACATTGAAATTACGATTCCACTAAAAAAGGGGGATAATAATGACTAACATAAAAGTGTTGATCGCTGATGATCATCATGTTGTGCGAAGAGGCTTACTTTTCTTTTTGAAAACACAAAAGGATATTGAGATTATTGGCGAAGCGACAAATGGAAAAGAAGCCGTAAAGCTGGCTGCAGAACTAAATCCGGATGTTGTCTTAATGGATTTATCGATGCCTGAAATGGATGGCGTGATGGCTACAAAGGCAATAAGGGAAACGAATGCAACAGTTAAAATCATCATTTTAACAAGCTATGGAGATCAGGATCATGTTATTCCTGCATTGCGGGCAGGAGCTTCGGGATATCAGTTGAAGGATATAGAGCCTGATGATCTTGTTCAAACAATAAGAGACGTCCTGCAAGGACAAAGCAAGCTTCACCCGAAGGTTACCTCACATGTCATGGCTCATCTATCTACACCAGCAACAATTCCGTCTCAAACGAAAATAGATGAATTAACGAAGCGGGAAAAAGAAGTTTTAAATGAGCTGGCAAAAGGGAAAAGCAATAAAGAAATAGCAAGTGCGTTATTTATCACAGAAAAAACGGTGAAAACACATATATCAAATATCCTATCCAAACTCCAGCTGTCTGATCGTACACAAGCAGCTATCTATGCGGTGAAAAATGGATATGTAGAATCTTAAAACACAAGGAGAATGTAAAAATGAACTTACTTATTATAAATGGAGGTCCAAGAAAATCCGGGAGAACAAAAATGGCTGCCTCTTATATAGCAAATGTCTATAAAGCAAACCACTTTGATTTAAGCGAAAAAGAATTTCCGCTATTCAATGGGGAAGAGTCAGTTTCAAAACATCAATATGTCCAAGAATTACGGAAATTGGTCAAAGAAGCGGATGCCATTCTTTTATTATCACCTGAGTATCATAATGCAATGAGTGGCGCGTTAAAAAATGCACTGGACTTTTTAAGCAGTGAACATTTTTCCCATAAACCAGTAGGACTGGTAGCTGTAGCAGGCGGGGGAAAAGGCGGAATTAATGCATTAAACAACATGAGAACGGTCATGCGGGGATTATATGCTCACACGATCCCGAAACAAGTCGTACTTGATCCCAATTGCTTTGACTATGAACTAAAAGGGTTACATTCGGAATCAGCCTTACTCATTGATCAATTAGTTAAAGAATTAACGGTTTACACAGAAGCCATTCAAAAAATTCAACAATAAAGACTGACCAAGGATAGGTATGGTGCATACTATCCTTGGTCAGTCTTTTTTTCTTAGTGAATCGCCTCTATTGCAAGTGGTTCCTCTTCAACGGCATGATCGATATATCGCAAAAGGGAATACAATTGTTTTTCGACTTCTTTATAGTCATGTTCAAAATTATAGGCATGTAAGAAATGCTCTATTTTTTTTGATAAAAAATCATCCTTTGTTCGAACCATTAAGATAAGTAAGTTATCCCACTGTGAACGATGTGTGTAATATAATGCTTTGTCATAATCAACATTGTTCATCTTTTTTCCCTCCCTTAAGGAGATATGATTATTGTATGTGTTTTATCTTTATTTTTACTGTGCAAAACTTGGTGTTGTTGTCATGATTGGAATGGTAGTCTTTACCCACATAAAAACCGTTAGAAACGGTAACCTAAAAATAAAAAAGGATGAACCAATGAAGAAATGTTTTCTTATATTGCTCATTTTCTTAGTAGTATTTGAACATAGTGGACAAGCGAAGGAATACGAGCAGCAAATGTATACATATAAACGCATGAAAAAGGATCTGCTTTCAATTGCAAATGAGTACGACCTGGAGGTAAGAACATTTGGAAAGTCGGAGTTTGGACGAGATCTTCTTGCCGTAAAAATTGGGCGCGGAGAGAAAACAGTCCTTATTACAGGCAGCCATCATGGTCGTGAATGGCTATCAACACACATCATCATGGAAATGATTAATCAATATGCCAGTGCCTATAAAAATGCCAAGCCTTTTTCTGCGCATAATCCTGAAATTTTAGATGATGTTGCCATTTGGTTTATTCCAATGGTGAATCCTGATGGAGTGACGATTCAACAAAAAGGGATAAGCTCATTTCCCTTCCTGTTACAGGAAATCTATATTGATTTGAATGAAGGAAATGCAGATTTTTCGAGATGGAAAGCAAATGGCTTAGGTGTTGATTTAAATAGACAGTATCCAGCTGGATGGGACGACATTGAAGGAGATACACCTTATGCATCATATTCTCATTTTAAGGGGGAAAAGCCTTTAGAATCAAAGGAATCAAGAGCCTTGGCACTTTTTACAAAAACAATAGATCCCCTTACAGCCGCAGCTTATCATACTTCAGGTCGTGAGCTTTATTGGTATTATTTTAATTCTTTTGAACATCTTCAGCGGGATTACGCACTTATTGAAAAAATATCTGAAAAAACAGGCTATGATATATCCTATCCACCTTTTAATGCAACTGGCGGGGGATACACGGATTGGTTTATTCAAACATATGAGAGACCAGCAGTAACGATCGAACTTAGTTATCTTGTTGAGGACACAAATCCTCCTTTGGAAGTGTTTCATGAGGAATGGAAGCGTAATAAGGAAATAGGGTTTATTTTATGTGAATATGCCAAGAAGGAGATTCTATATAAAAAATAATTATTTTTAGAAGAATACGGACGAAATGTCGGGGCAGATTAATTTATAGAAAATGGTCATGGAGGTCTGTCTAAATGAAGTCATTATCGAAAGTTTTTTTCGCGCTAATTGCTCTATCCATTATTTTTACGGCAGGAATGAAAGCTTATGGGGAACAAAATGTTCAAGAAATTGATTACAAAAAGTGGAGCAAAATTGCCATCTCTTCTGTAAAAGAAAAATATCCTGATGCTGAACTGGTTGACTACAAGTATGGTGGAAGAGAAACTGTTAATGAAGAAGAGTCAAAAGATGTTTTTCATGTGAAGGGAAAACAGAATAATAAACCATTTATTGTTAAAGTTGATGTAGTATTTAATCCAAAAACAGGGCAGTTAATTACAGTAAATATTTCGGAAATGAGAGAAGAAGGCAACCTTTAGGGAGTTGCCTTCTTATTTATTCATAAGGAAATAATCAAGCAAAGCAGATTGGTTTTTTGTTAAGTCAGCCAATGTATACTGATCTAGAACATCTAAATATGCCTGCAATGCTTTATTTAGTACGTGTTTTAATCCGCAAACAGGAGAGATAATACATTGATTGTTTTCTTGATCAAAGCATTCAACAATATGGAAATCTTCCTCTGTTTTTCTGACAATGTTCCCGATATTTATTTCCTCAGGTGGCAGTGCTAAACGAATTCCTCCGTTTCGACCGCGAATTGTTTCAATGACATTCATCTTTCCAAGCTCATATGTAACCTTCATTAAATGGTTTTTTGAAATATTATAGACCTCTGCAATTTCTTTAATATTTGAAAGTTCTTCTTTAGGTTTTGTGGCAAGATATACTAAGACTCGTAAGGAGTAGTCTGTATAAAGGGTTAGACGCATAAAACATACCTCACATTAAGATTATTGAAACTAGATTATTTTTATAGACGCTGTTAAAAGCTACAATAATATAGAAAAGAACCTAATTAAAAAAGTAACTTTAGACCTATCTTAACATAAGAAGTGTAAGATTTAGTTATTATTGTAGGAAAATGTGACATCTTTTTTAAAGATGTATTTAATATATTGCTTTCAACCTGAAGGTTCACTATCATAAAGATGTATTCAAAATACTTCTTTAGGAGCTGGAATAGATGTTATCTAATAAAACAATTGAAATCGTTAAATCAACAGCACCAATTTTAGCTGAGCGCGGAGTGGAAATAACATCTTATTTTTACAAAAGTCTGTTCGAAGCATACCCTGAATTATTAAATATTTTTAACCATGCAAATCAAAAACAAGGTCGTCAGCAAACCGCTTTAGCCAATACTGTTTATGCAGCAGCTACATATATTGATCAGTTGGAAGTCTTATTGCCTGCTGTAAAACAAATTGCGCATAAGCATAGAAGCTTAAATGTGAAAAAAGAACATTATCCTATTGTAGGAGAATATTTATTAAAGGCAATTAAAGAAGTATTAGGAGATGCGGCGACACCAGATATCATTGAAGCTTGGGGAGAAGCATATCAAGTCATAGCTCAAGTATTTATCGATGTTGAAGAAGAAATGTATAACAAAGCAAAGCTTGAGGCTTGGGAAGAGTTCAAGTCATTTAAAGTTGTAAAAAAAGAAAAAGAGAGCTCTGTTATTACATCATTCTATCTCGAAGCTACTGATGGGCACCCGGCTCCAATTTATCAAGCAGGTCAATATATTACTGTAAGATTGTCAATTCCAGGTGAAGAGTATTTACTAAACCGACAATATAGTCTTTCTGATTCTGCAGGTAAAAACACATTACGTATTTCTGTTAAAAGAGAAGCAGGAGAAAACATTGATCAAAATGGGAAAGTATCAAATTATCTTCATGATTCAGTAAATGTTGGAGATGAAGTAGAAATTACTGCCCCTGCAGGTGATTTTGTTCTTCATGATGAAGCAAATTCACCACTTTACCTTATTAGTGGTGGAGTTGGAATTACGCCAATGCTTAGCATGTTAAAAACAGTGTCTGATAACCAGCCGGATCGCTTGGTAACATTTATCCAAGCTGCAAAGGATGGAGATATCCAAGCTTTCGGTAGTGAAGTGAATGAAACGATTAAATCGATGACAAATGCAAAGAAATATGTGATCTTTGAACAGCCGGCAGTGTCTGATCGAGAAGAAAATAATTTCGATTTTGAAGGATACTTAGATATACAAAAACTTGAACAGCTTGTTATAGAAAAGGATGCTACCTTCTATGTATGTGGTCCAGTAGCGTTTATGGGAAGTGTCATAGGAAATCTTCAAAAACTAGGAGTGCAAACGGAACATATCAACTATGAATTTTTCGGTCCATCAATCGAATTGAAGCAATATCAGGAAGCGTAAATAAAGACTTTAGAGCCACTTACCCTTTTTAGGGAGTGGTTTTTTTGTTGAGTGGATTTGATTATAGATTAATTTTTTCGAGAAAGGGAATAGATAAACCATTCAACTAATATTGTGCTAATACCATAGTAAAGTTAGGTGGGCAGATGGAGAAAATGGATGATAAGCACACAACGATTGATTCAAAATATATTCAACAACACCTGGCAAATGAGCGCACATTCTTAGCGTGGATTCGAACAGCGATTGCCATTATCGGGGTTGGATTTCTTGTTTCAAATCTACATGAAAATATGGAGCCGAACCTTTCACAGGTTAGTGATTATTTAGCCAATATTATTGGCATATCCTCAGTTGGGGTAGGAATTTTAACGATCATCATGGCGACCATTGCTTATTTCAGGAAATACAAATCGATTAATGATCAAACGTTCAGAACCCCAAAAATAACGGTTATTACACTTGGAATCTTTGTGATCGTAATTGCATTTATTTTCGGTATTTATTTTTTGTTAATGTAAGTCCCTATACGAACGGTTAGCATGTTTTTCAACTAAGGCTCATACATTATTGTAAGATTTGCTTTAGGGGGGAGACCATGAAAGCGGCTGATCAAAAGGCTTTAGAATATGCAATTAGTGAAATTACTGAGGTTGCGAAAGGATTCGGTCTGGATTTTTACCCAATGAGATATGAAATATGCCCCGCTGATATTATTTATACATTTGGAGCATATGGTATGCCTACAAGGTTTTCACACTGGAGCTTTGGTAAGCAATTTCATAAAATGAAGCTGCAATATGATTTGGGGTTGAGCAAGATTTATGAGCTTGTCATTAACTCAGATCCTTGTTACGCGTTTTTATTAGATACAAATTCCTTAATTCAAAATAAATTGATTGTCGCTCACGTTTTAGCACATTGTGACTTTTTTAAGAATAATTCACGATTTAGCAATACAAAGCGGGAAATGGTTGAGAGTATGTCTGCGACAGCAGAGCGAATTAAGCAGTATGAAATCATTCATGGCAGGCAAGAAGTAGAAACCTTTTTAGATGCCGTTCTTTCCATACAGGAACATATCGATCCTTCGCTAGTTCGTCCAAAACTTTCTTGGACGATTGATGATATAGAATTTGAGGAAGAAGCAGAAGAACAAAAGGTAACACCTTATGATGACCTTTGGAATCTTGATAAAAAAGCTGGACCAAAGCCAATAAAAAAGAAGAAAAAGAAACTTCCACCGTCACCTGAGAAAGATATTTTGTTGTTTATTGAAGAATACAGCCGTGAATTAGAAGATTGGCAACGTGATATTTTAACGATGATGCGGGAAGAGATGCTCTATTTCTGGCCACAGCTTGAAACGAAAATCATGAATGAAGGCTGGGCTTCGTACTGGCATCAACGTATTATCCGAGAACTTGATTTAACGTCAGATGAAGCAGTAGAATTCGCAAAGCTTAATGCAGGTGTTGTGCAGCCATCAAAAACAACTATCAATCCTTACTATTTAGGGTTGAAAATTTTCGAAGATATTGAAGAAAGATACGATAATCCTACAGAAGAAATGAAAATGTTCGGTGCTAAACCTGGCTCCGGTCGTGAAAAAATGTTTGAAGTCCGTGAAGTAGAGTCTGATATTTCATTTATTCGCAATTACTTAACAAAAGACCTCGTCATGCGCGAAGATATGTACTTATTCCAAAAGCAGGGCAGAGATTATAAAATTGTTGATAAGGGCTGGGAATCAGTACGTGATCAGCTCGTTAGTATGAGAGTAAATGGCGGATTCCCATATATTACGGTGAATGACGGAGACTATTTGAAAAATAATGAACTGTATTTAAAGCATTGGTTCGAGGATATTGAACTGGATTTGAAATACTTAGAAAAGGTTCTTCCATATATTTATCAATTATGGGGAAGACCTGTTCATATGGAAAGTGTTTTAGAGGGGAAAGCTGTATTGTTTTCTTATGATGGGAAGAGTGTGTCGAGGAGATATTTGTAAGGGGAACGTAAGCCCCTACCAACAACTAATTTCTAATTAATTGTTGGTAGGGGCTCTTTCTTTTTACTTCATTTGTTTTAGCTGAAATACAATACTAATTCTTCAATGTTTTCAAACAGATCACTTGAATAAGACAACTTATATTGTTGACATTTATCCTCGATATTGCAAGTTCTCAACTTTATCGGAAGATTGAATCTTCTCTATTTTTAAGCGGATTTTAAACTCGAAACTAAATTTTCATCAGATACAAAGAAATTGATTAAAGAAGCTCAAGAAAAACAATTTATAAATAGTAGCTATCATATAATAAAAGCATTTGATCGATTAAATGAATTAGAAACCGGTGTTGAGGATAGGATTCATTTTTTTGAGCGTATTTTTTTGAAGTATGTATGGAGTTAAGTAAAAATAATAAGCAAACCGCACTTTGTGTTTGATATACCCCTTTTAAATGAGACACATGAATTTAGTGCTGATAATCAAAGGGAATGCCCAGTATGATTAATAATTCTACAAATGCATCCGATATAAATTATAGAAAAGAATACTTTTACATAAGGATGTTAGGATGGATGAACTAAGCACCAAAACATTAAAAGTTTTATTATTTACGGTAGCTACATTATTCTTAAGTTTATTAGCAGCTATTCTTTACCTATATGAAAAAGATGATAATAAAAATAAAAAGTTCCCTGTTTTTAGTAATAATGAAGGTAAAAACACTAATGTAGAAATAATCTCTAAAAGTAAATCTGCTCCAGATGATGTTAGTGGATTTGAAGTATCAAAAGAGCTAGTACCACAGGAAAAAGCACTCCAAAAAGATGCTGAAATGAATCAAGAAAAGATTGATTCATTTAATGAAAAGGATATTAAAAGACCAGAAGTAAAGAGTAAGAACTTTCACAATACATTCGGTAGAAAGGTCGTATTTATATATTTTTCTCATACAAGAGAGTCGTTTTTGCCTTACTTCAAAAAGGGAACAGCTCCTGAAAGTGCTTATCACTCCCAGCTAAATATAACACTTGTTGGGCAGAGATTAGGAGACACCCTAAGGCATAATGGTATTTGGAATGAGGTAAGTCAAATCGATACAGTCAATATGTTAAACGAACGCGATTTAAAGTTTAATAGTTCCTATCAAATGTCCAGAGAAATTGTTCTAAATGAAATGAGTCAAAATCGTGATTTAGAGATGGCTTTTGATATTCATCGTGATTCACTTCAAAAAGAACAATCAACAATTGAAATAAATGGAGAATCGCTAGGTAAAATATCATTCGTTATAGGGAGCGGACATCCAAATTATAAAGAAAATCTAGAATTTACAAATGGTATTCATGAATTAATTGATAAAAGATACCCTGGTCTTTCTAGAGGAATCATAATAAAAGATAAGTCTCAAGGTAATGGCGTCTATAACCAAGATCTATTATCCAATAGTGTAATTGTAGAAATAGGTGGAGTTGAAAATGATTTAGAAGAACTTTATCGCAGTGCCGATATTTTAGGAAACGCCATAAGTGAATACTATTGGGAGAAAGTTCATGACTAATATGGGTCTGTAATATTTGTAATATTTTTTTAGCCATCCAATACCTTTCTAATTCATATTATGTACTAGAAAGGGGTTGTCCTAAAAATGAAAAGGCCCAAAAAACACCAACTTATCTAGCTTTTGCCATATTTGTATTGCTTAGCATTTATTTAATGGTTGGACTAATTACTCTTACAAATTTAAAAATTGACTCAATTGTCGTACAGAAGACAATCACTAATCTAGACAGTAAAGATATTTTTGCACATTTTCTTAGAGCTGAAAATCATTATTTTTACCCTAAAGAGAAAGATGAATTGTTCACTCTGTCAAGCATATCTAATATGGCAATTCAGCTTGCTACAAATATTAAACCTTCTGACGCTAGAACTTTTTTTGGTAATGAACTGCCAGGATTAAGATTGTATGATACTGAAATCATCATTGCAGGAGAGGGGACTGATTTAACTACTCTTCCACATGAGTCTTCTCCTCCAACAGAGGTATTATTAAAAGAAAGAAAAGTAGCAGAGGACAAACTAAAACAAATTGAAAATAATTCACCTAAGAATGATATCCAGGTTTCACCTGCAAATAAGAATACAGTATATATTTATCAAACACATAGTTGGGAATCATTTTTACCTCTACTGGAAGATGCGAAAATTCCAGATGAGGCAATAAGTAATGATGAGAGAGCAAATGTAATAGGACTTGGACAACGAATGAGTCAAAACTTAATAAATAACGGTATTGGTGCTGTTCATGATACGACAAACATGACAAAAACCTTGAATGAAAAAGGAATTAGGTCTACTAAAGCGTACGCTGTGTCTGGTAATCTTGTTGAGGCTGCGGTGTCGAATAAAGAAAATGATTTGACCTACTTTATTGATATCCATCGTGATTCTGCCAGAAAAAATCTAACAACGAAAAAAATTAATGGAAAGAATTACGCAAGGTTATATTTTGTAGTTGGAAAGGAACACGATCAATATTTAGAAAATCTAGATACAGCAAAAGAACTACATAAGAGACTAGAGGCAAGTTATCCAGGTATAAGTAGAGGTGTATTCCTCAAAACAAAAAGTGAAGGAAACGGTGTTTATAACCAAGATGTTTCAAATAAAGCAATGCTTGTTGAAATTGGTGGAGTCGATAATGACCTAAATGAACTGTACCGATCAGTCGATGCTTTTACAGAGGTTTTTTCTGAGTATTATTGGGAATCGAGTGAAGCAAAAGAAGTTAATGGAAATGGATAAAATACTAACAATATCATTAAAATGGTTATTATTCACATTTGCTTCAAGTGTAATCTCTATATACATTACTGGTATTTCTTTAATTACAATTTCAATTTTTTTTAACTGGTTTTATCTTTTCTATTGGTTATCTTTTTAAGGAACAATTATCTAATTAACTAATAAAATATCTATTTGTTAATAAACCTTCTTCATAAGATCTGCACAGATTTGTAATAAGATAATAGGGGGAAGTGGAGCTTTATTAAAGAAGGGGAGAAAATTTGGTGCCTTAATTCAAAAGGGTGCAGGAGTCTTTATGATACTGGTGGGAATACTTGATGCTATCACATATTGGTCTTAATTAATAACACATATAACATAAGAGATATATTTGTTTAAGGTATGTTTTTTAGAGGAAAATAAAAAGAAAAAGTATAGAAAAGGAGAGAATTCATTATGGAAAATGTAATATTAAAAGTAAAAGGAATGTCATGTGGACATTGTGTAAGTTCAATAGAAGGAAGTGTTGGTAATTTAGCGGGTGTGAAGTCTGTTAAAGTAAATTTGAAGAATGGAGAAGTAGAGATTGAATATAATTCTTCAGAAATTGGAATAAGTGATATAAAGGAAACGATTGATGATCAAGGGTATGACGTAGAATAAAATCCTTTCATTCACTTTATTTGTTCATTAATAAAGCTATACGTAAATAATGGATTGCAAAATACAATCAAGGATAGGTAACTTTGAAAAATACACCAAAAGCAGCAAGGAATTCAACTTGCTGCTTTATTTATTTTATAACGATTTAATAAAGTTGATATAAAATATGCATATTTTCTGCAAAGTCATTTGTTATTTTTGAATTAATAGATGGCAATAAATAAGAAAATACAAAGTAATCTTTAATAACAAATAAAGTACCAAAAGGAGTAGTGAAAAATGAAAAAAATGAATTTAGTTTTCTTGACAAGTTTATTAGTATTTTTATTAGCTGCATGTGCTAGTAATACGGAAGAAACACCTGAAAATAATGAGGATATGAATACGAGTGCAGAAAAAAATTCGGAAATGGATCATTCTGAAATGAATCATTCAGGTTCTGGTGAAGTTCCAGAAGGGTTAAAAGAAGCAGAAAATCCTACATATAAAGTGGGGAGCCAAGCTATTATTGAGACAGATCATATGGAAGGGATGAAAGGAGCAAAAGCAACAATTGTAGGAGCATATGATACAGCAGTGTATACTGTTTCTTATACTCCTACAACAGGTGGAGATAGAGTTGAAAATCATAAATGGGTTATTCATGAGGAAATCGAAGGTGCAGGGGATACCCCATTTGAGCAAGGTGAAGAAGTTGTTTTAAATGCTGATCATATGGAAGGTATGAATGGTGCATCAGCTGTAATTGACTCGGTTGAAGAAACGACTGTCTATATGGTTGACTACACTCCAACAACGGGTGGGGAAGAAGTGAAAAACCATAAATGGGTAACTGAAAGTGAACTGTCCCCAGTAGATGAGTGATTAAAAGCCAAAAGAACTTGGGTAAATCCCAAGTTCTTTTGGCTTTTAATAGTATTATTAATTTATCTGCCCTTTACTCGACAATGTAATCCAAGATTGACCATCGTCAATTGTTTGGTATATATCATTTTTATGTGTAACCATAGTTATGACTTCTTCATTTTCGGGGTGAGAGGAAATATACAATACAGGATTATTTTCATTTACTTCATCAGGTAAAGGAATTGTTTTTTCTCTATTATTGTTTAAATCATATTTAATAAGTGACGATGTATCTCCCTTTAAAGAAAAATAAAGAATAGAGTTTTCCCTTATTTCAACATTTATAACTGGTTGAGGGTCTGAGACTAGAGTGAATGAATCCCCATTATTAATTGAAACGTATAAACCTTGGTCTGTGGATAATCCCACAATATTTGCTTTGGTTGGATGAGTGGCTATATTACCAATGGAGTTAAATGAAAGACCTTGTGTTTTACTTTGCGTCCAACTCTCACCCTCATCATTAGAATAATACATTCCAACATTTAATTTTGAATTCTTTGCTTCATTGATTACATAGATGATATGACTATTATAGCCTGCTGCTAAATAATGAAAGTCGGTTTCACCATAAAAAACAAGTTTATCTATTGTTTTTCCGTCATCAGTGCTTTTTATAATCCCCAGAGGGTTCTTTAAATCTGAACCATGCTCAGGATGCCCACTTGAATAGAAGCCAGCATCTGTGGCTTGGAAACCCATGTAGTCATGTTTGTTTTTTGTGATTTTAAACCACTTTTTTTTTGTATATCTTAATAATCCTTCATGTGAAGCTAAATACAACTCGTCTTTATTTCCTGCATAGCCAATACCGTGTATGTGTTCAATTTTTTCATCTTTTACTTCTTTGTAAATTTCTGTATCATCATTCGTTGACTGTTCATTTTCTCCTTGTGAACAAGCAGTTAGTAAAATACATGCTAGGAAAAATATGAATATCTTTTTTATCATAATGCCCCCTATTTTTATTTTTTAGTTAACTGAAATCCATTTGTAGCCTACTCCCCAAACAGTTTTTAGATACTGTTCTACTGGGAAGTATGCTTTCCGCAATTTTTCTCTCATATTTCTTATATGTGAGTCAATGGTTCTATCTTCTGTTTCAGCTTTTAGACCCCATACGGTTGAAAGTAAATGTTCTCGTGAAAATACTTTATTTTGGTTCTCCAGAAACAAACCAAGTAATGCAAACTCTTTAGGTGTGAGTACGATCTCCTTCTCTTGATAAGTTACCCGATATGTTGATTGATTCATTATTAAACCTTCGAATCGGAGGGTGTCTCCATAATTAAAGGTTCTTCTTGACCTTCTAATAATTGCATCGATACGTGCTAATAACTCTTCTTCATTAAATGGTTTGACCAGGTAATCATCAGCACCTTTTTTTAAGCCTTTGACGATATCTTCCTTTTCATTTCTTGCTGTTAACATGATGATTGGTACATCAGAAATCTCTCTTATTTTTTTACAGGTTGTCCATCCGTCCATTTCAGGCATCATAATATCCAAAATCACAATATCAATATTTTGGTGTTTCAGAAATTCTAAGCCTTCATGACCAGAATTCTTTTTAAAACACTTATAGCCATAAGGTTCTATATACAAAGATAGTAAATCGAGCATTCTTTGCTCATCATCTATTAACAGAACTGTTTTCATCAATCAAGCCCCTTTAAT
This sequence comes from Metabacillus schmidteae, assembly GCF_903166545.1. Taxonomy (NCBI): domain Bacteria; kingdom Bacillati; phylum Bacillota; class Bacilli; order Caryophanales; family Bacillaceae; genus Metabacillus; species Metabacillus schmidteae. The sequence goes on from NZ_CAESCH010000001.1 coordinate 989,534, forward strand.
ATAATCTTAAAGCATGTTCCGCTATTTAATTGACTTTCAACCGAAATGATTCCACAATGAGCTTCAACTATTTCTTTCACAATAGACAACCCAAGCCCAAAACCTCCAGTTAGCCTTGATCGCGATTTATCCACTCTATATAGACGGTCAAATATATACGGTATATCCTCAGTAGGTATTCCTGAACCTTGATCTTTTACTAATATGTTAATAGAATCCTCTTCATTTTTTATTTCAATTGTAGTCAATGTATTGGTATCGGAGTATTTTAAAGCGTTATCCAATAAATTTAAAAAGACTTGTTCAAACCGAATAGGGTCGATATTTACATAAGCATTTTTTTTACAAATAAATTCAAGTTTTACTCCTTTGCTTTCAAAAGCTGGTTCCATTTTTCGAAATATGGAGTGCATGAATAGGCAGATGTTTACTTTCTCCTTTGAAATTGAAAAATTATTTTGGTCCATTTTTGCTAAATCAAATAGTTCTTTTAAAAGGTTATCTATATGGTTAGATTCTTCATAAATAATATTTAGGTAATTCAGCCGATCTTTCTCCGATAAGTTGTTCCTTCTTGCAATATCTGTATAGCCCTTTATATAGGTAAGAGGAGTACGGAGTTCGTGAGAGATACCCGCCAAAAACTCGTTTCGTTCTTTTCTTAAATAGTTTAGGTCGTTTGCTAGGGTCTGAATTGAATCAGATAACTCTCCAATTTCATCACTTGAAGTCTTAGGTAATGAAACTGAAAAATCTCCTTTGCTCATTCTCCTTGTTGCTTCCTTCATTGAAATCAACGGTTTTGTTAGAGCTCTGGATAAGAAGAATATTGTAAACAACATTAAAAATAAAATTAGGACTGAAGCCAAAATAAAATGTTCATTTAAACGGGAAATAACATTTTGTATTTGTTCCGTACTTTTGAACATGTAAACAAAACCAATATCTCCATTTTCGGTTTTGAATGGAGAGACAGTAGAAATATATTGTTCATCATGCAAGTCAGATTGAATAATTACACCATTATTAGATAATATATGTTCTGCCATATTCCTTTTTAGGATCTTGTCCATACTTTTGTCTAAGGTTTTAGATGAAGTAATGATTTTTCCGACATAGTCAGTTATAACTACCTCTGTGTCTGTTTGTGATTCCATTATTTTAATGTGCTGTAAAGTGGCTTCATCGTAAGAGATTTCTATTACATCGCTGTGGCTATTTCCACGTGATTTTAATGCTTCTAATTCTTCATTAACAAGAGAATGTACAACATTTCGATGTAAGAAGAACATAGAAGATGCTTCAATGATAAAAATACAGATGAAAAACCAAAAACCAAGTTTAATTGAAATTTTCATAAACTACACCTACTATCCTTAATTAATTATTGTAATGGCGAATTGTTGAGAAAATATGCAGATTTGACGAGTATTTAATGAACTATCTTAAAATGCAAACTTTCTCCATAATTTTTTATTATTATGAAAAAAACCTTCGCATTGAGGTGTGGTAAATGCAATTAAAGTTAACTAAATCGGGACAAGTCTATCTCCCAAATTGTATCAGAAAAGATATAAATCTCGAACCAGGTGACAACATCTATATTTTTTTGGATAATAAGGAAATTATTTTGGCAAAAGAAGCATGTGAAAAAGAAAATCAATGCATACTCAGCAATAGGGGGACACTCCATATACCTGTTGAAATAAGAAGAATTTGTAAAATAACATCCGCAATGAAGTTTAACGCAATAATAAACAAAGAAGATAGGAGAATTATTCTTCATCTTCAAGATCCTCAATTAATTTTTTCATTTCATCAATTTCTTTACGTTGAGCTTTTATGATTTCGTCTGCCAATTCACGAACTCTCGGATCTGTTATTTGAGCACGTTCACTTGTAAGTATTGCAATAGAATGATGGGGAATCATGGCTTCCATATAGTCGGTATCATCCACCAATGTTTGACTTCGTAATAGGAAAAGCGAAAGAGAAAAAACGAGAATACTGACAACTGCAATACTAATATTTACTTTTCTGTTTTTTAGCATACGATACATAAATCCTAACATAATTAAACTCATTGTAGCTCCCATCAACAGAGCCATATACAGCCTTGATTCACTAAAATAGACATGATCAAGACTGTATGTACTTAAATATTTAAATAGAAACATGACGATAGTTGAAGTAATGATCATCCCAGCAAATTTAAGATATTGTTTCACGATATATACTCCTTTCGACACTATTTACTTGTTTGTTGAAAATTTAAATGAAAGTGCAAAACAATTTATGCTTTGCTCCATATTCATAAAACTTTTTTATCCAATATCTTCTTGTACTGTTTATGAAACCATCTTGCGACATACATCTGCACATCTAAAGCAAGACTCAGCACACCTTTTACAATGATCTTGCTCATGTTTTTCACACTCTTTTCCACATGCCTCACATATTTCAGCACACAGTTTACAAATTTGTTCAGCAAAAGGACTATTTGATTGCATCGCTTTTGCTGCAAAACTACAAATATCCGCACATTCTCTGTCAAGGCGAATACAGTATGACATCATTGCTACATCTTCTTCTTTAAGGCAAGCATTATAACAAGCATTACAAGCCTCCATACATTCTAAGCATGCCCGAATACATTCTGTATATTGTTGATTTAACATTAATAATACCTCCTAATCTTTTTTACATTATTGATAGTACCCGTCGAGTTTTTAAAAATAACGTATTTGCTTAAACTCCTTAGAATCTGCACATTTTATGAAACCAAAATTAGCGTTAAAAAAACATCACTGCGATACGAAGGCTGGGCTTCGTACTGGCATCAACGTATTATCCGAGAACTTGATTTAACGTCAGATGAAGCAGTAGAATTCGCAAAGCTTAATGCAGGTGTTGTGCAGCCATCAAAAACAACTATCAATCCTTACTATTTAGGGTTGAAAATTTTCGAAGATATTGAAGAAAGATACGATAATCCTACAGAAGAAATGAAAATGTTCGGTGCTAAACCTGGCTCCGGTCGTGAAAAAATGTTTGAAGTCCGTGAAGTAGAGTCTGATATTTCATTTATTCGCAATTACTTAACAAAAGAACTTGTGATGCGTGAAGATATGTATTTATTCCAAAAGCAAGGGCGAGATTATAAAATTGTTGATAAGGGCTGGGAATCAGTACGTGATCAGCTCGTTAGTATGAGAGTAAATGGCGGATTCCCATATATTACGGTGAATGACGGAGACTATTTGAAAAATAATGAACTGTATTTAAAGCATTGGTTCGAGGATATTGAACTGGATTTGAAATACTTAGAAAAGGTTCTTCCATATATTTATCAATTATGGGGAAGACCTGTTCATATGGAAAGTGTTTTAGAGGGGAAAGCTGTATTGTTTTCTTATGATGGGAAGAGTGTGTCGAGAAGGTATTTATAATAAAAAAGTCGCTGCTTCGGCAGTGATTTTTTTATTTTTCAATAAGAATATTTTTAACTATTGAATATATAAGCAAATCATTATATATTAATATACAGATGCAATTGGAGGTGTTGTACATGTTAGAAATAGAAAAAGCTGCGACAATATTAAAACTCCTAGGTGACAAAACAAGATTGACGATAGTGAAAATGTTAGATTCAAATGATTATTGCGTTTGTGAGTTTGTTGAAATTTTCAAAGCTAGTCAGCCTGCCATTAGTCAACATCTTCGGAAACTAAAGGATGCGGGAATTGTGAAAGAAACGCGAAGAGGGCAGTGGATCATTTATTCCCTAAATAAAAACAGTGATGAATATCCGTTTGTTCAAAACGTACTTGAACAACTTCCGAATCAAGATTATCGAATAAAAGAATTAGAGGAGCAAGGATTACGTATTTCGTGTGAATAATGGAGGATTTTACAAATGACATCAGTAATTTTAGCATCCATCATCTTTTTACTCACACTTACACTAGTCATATGGCAACCAAAAGGATTGTCTATTGGCTGGTCTGCATGTGGTGGTGCCATATTAGCATTACTAGTAGGTGTTGTAGATTTTAAAGATGTAATCGATGTAACATCAATTGTTTGGAACGCGACCTTAGCGTTTATAGCTATTATCATAATTTCTCTAATACTAGATGAAATTGGCTTTTTTGAATGGTCGGCTCTGCACATGGCAAGAGCTGCAAAAGGAAACGGAATAAAAATGTTTGTCTATGTAAGTATTCTAGGTGCTATAGTAGCTGCATTCTTTGCAAATGATGGAGCTGCCTTAATTTTGACACCTATCGTATTAGCGATGGTAAGAAACTTGAACTTTAGCGAAAAAATGGTGTTTCCGTTTATTATCGCAAGTGGTTTTATCGCAGATACAACATCTCTTCCGTTAGTAGTAAGTAACTTAGTGAACATTGTTTCAGCGGACTTTTTTGGAATTGGGTTTGTGGAGTTTGCATCTAGGATGATCATTCCGAACTTTTTCTCTTTAGGTGCAAGTATTTTGGTTTTATTTCTTTTTTTCCGTAAAAGCATACCTAGGAACTATGACTTAGCACAGTTAAAAAAACCTGTTGAAGCTATACGTGATGAAAAGATGTTCAGATTGTCTTGGATTGTTTTGGGTATATTACTTGTTGGATATTTTACAAGTGAGTTCATCGGAATTCCAGTATCTATCATCGCTGGTATTGTAGCTATCTTCTTTTTAGTTATGGCGAAAAGAAGTCCTGTGGTAAACACAAAAACAGTAATTAAAGGTGCACCTTGGGCAATTGTCTTCTTCTCAATCGGAATGTATGTCGTTGTTTACAGCTTGCGAAATGTTGGGTTAACAAATGTATTAGCCGACTTAATCCAAGTAACAGCAGACCAAGGGTTGTTTGCAGCAACAGTTGGAATGGGATTTATTGCGGCAATCTTATCTTCAATTATGAACAATATGCCTACGGTTATGATTGATGCACTTGCCATTTCTGACACGAATACAACAGGTGTAATAAGAGAAGCTCTTATTTATGCAAATGTAATCGGTTCTGATTTAGGACCAAAAATTACACCAATAGGGTCACTAGCGACTTTATTATGGTTACATGTTTTATCGCTAAAAGGTGTAAAAATATCTTGGGGCACGTACTTTAAAACAGGAATTATCTTAACCATCCCAACATTATTTATTACCCTTGTTGGTTTATATACTTGGTTACTTATCATCCATTAATTTATTTAAAAAGGAGCTATTAACATGTCAAAAAAAACAATCTACTTCTTATGTACTGGAAATTCTTGCAGAAGCCAAATGGCAGAGGGATGGGCTAAAAAACACTTAGGTAATGAGTGGGAAGTAAAAAGTGCTGGTTTAGAAGCACACGGTTTAAATCCAAATGCAGTTAAAGCAATGAAAGAGACTGGAATTGATATTTCGAATCAAACTTCAGATGTAATTGATCCGGAAATTCTAAATAATGCTGATTTAGTTGTAACCCTTTGTGGTCATGCAGCAGACAATTGCCCTGTGACTCCTCCACATATTAAACGAGTACACTGGGGATTTGATGATCCGGCAAAAGCAGAAGGTACAGATGAAGAAAAATGGACGTTCTTCCAGCGTGTACGTGATGAAATCGGAGAAAGAATTGAACGTTTCGCAAAAACTGGAGAATAATATAAAAAGCCGTGAGACTTCTCGCGGCTTTTCTTATACCCTTCTTCGGATAAGTAAGTATTAATCACAACAAGTATCAATGGTATCGACTTCAGTATCTTCTTTAGTCAAGAAAAATTCCCATTCGTGGCCATCAGGATCTGTAATCCAAAATTTATCTTGTCTAGCATAACAACATGTTGTATCACTTTCATTACGTGAAAAAAACCCTTCCTTTTCAAGCCTTTCTTTGTGTTTTTTTAACTCATCTGTACTAAATACTTGAAAACCAAAATGATTAATTTGATTTCCCTCTACACGATCTACTGGTCGTAGCGTAAAGTTTAACCCCGGGTCCTCTAACATAAACTTCACATAATCTTGTTTTACTTTTGCCGGTTTTGCACCAAATAACTTTGAATAAAAGGCAAGGGAAGCATCTAAATTTGTTACATTTAAACCAATATGAATGTTCATATTTCATTCCTCCTAAGAGTCTATTTAGTCATTAATTCTAGGATTTAACAACAAGCTGTTTGACAACAGGTCATTTCAATTGATTTAGTTTCTACATCATGAATTATTTTACTTTTATCTTTTTTGGTTAAAGGAATTGAAAAAGAAATTAATTCGTTCATTTCCTTTTGTTTTAATTTTGAAAGCATATAAAGTTCATAATCATTAAACATAATCTTCCTCCTAAAACAAATTATTTTGATATATTAATCAAAAAAAATTGATATAATGAAGAAAAAATTTTATCAGCAAGTAGGCCTAAATAGACAACAAAGCTCTGCTGATAATAGGTGATTGACTTCATCGAGATTAAGCTTGTAATAATTCCATGTACCTCTGGTTTCTCTTATAATGAGGTTGGCATCCAAAAGTATTTTTAAATGATAAGACAACTTTGATTGTGTCATGTTTACCATTGGAGCTAGATCATTAACATTAATTTCACCTTTTTGTGTAAGAAGGTTCATAATTTGAAGTCTCTTTTTATCAGCAATGGCTTTGAATTTTCCCTCATACATTTCAAAGGTTTTCTCTAAGGACACATCTTGGAAGTTAATTTCCTGTTTCATAAAGTACACCTTTTCTATATCAATTTTTTTTGATATTTAAACTATATATCCATATTTTTCTTTTGTCAATAATTGATGTAAGAATAAGCTAAAATGTGAAGGATTTAAATCTGTAATAAAAAGCCACTGAATTTTCAGTGACTTTTTTCATTTAAACTAAATTTTTTAAGCCTATCTCTTGTCTTACTTACGAAGCCATTTTGCGGCATGCTTCTGCACATTTAAAGCAAGACTCAGCACAATTTTTGCAATGATCATGTTCATGTTTCTGACACTCTTGTCCACATGCCTCACATATATCAGCACATAGTTTACAAATTTGTTCAGCAAAAGGACTATTAGATTGCATCGCTTTTACTGCAAAACTACAAATATCAGCACATTCCCGATCGAGACGAATACAGTTTGCCATCATTTTGACATCTTCTTCTTTAAGGCATGCATGATAACAAGTATTACAAGCCTCCATACATTCTAAGCATGCCTGAATACAATCCTTATATTGTTGGTTTAACATAGAACAATACCTCCTTATTTTCTTTACATTATAAGTAGTACCCGTCCATTTTTTAGAAAAAACGTACTTTATCAAACTCCTTAAAATCTGCACATGGTAACTAGCAGCAAACAACGTTGTATATGGGAAACCGGAACATTCATCAGTAATATGGAATTCACTGATAAACATTACCGATCAGATAACCTACATATGCGAGAAAAATACCAATAACATAGGTTGTGACTGTATAAAGAAAAAAACCCTTTTTATGATTATTGACATTCATTTGTGTCATTTCCAGCTTTAAGGTAGAAAATGTTGTAAATGCTCCCATAAACCCAGTTCCGAACAAAAGGACAATCATGATATCTGCTTTAACTCCACTAATAAAGCCTAAAAGAAATGATCCTAGTAAATTCACTGTAAGAGTCCCTATCGGAAGTATCCATGATGATTTATTGTTTAGATGCTTACTGACTGTATATCGAGCTATTGATCCAAGAAAACCACCAATCCCGACCAATAAAATGTGTGTAGCTGTCACGACTGCTTTACCTCCTTATTTACACGAAACCCTATTCTGCTCATTGCTAATCCACCAATAAAACTTATAAGCACATAAAGGAAGCCAAATAAAAAATCGCCATCTTGAAACAGTTCTACGGTTTCAATGCTAAGTGTTGAAAAAGTTGTAAAAGATCCTACAAATCCTGTTCCAATTGCAGTTGCAACATCTGGTGGGACTGTGATTCTCCTAAATAGATTCGTTGTTAACCACGCTAATAGAAAACTTCCAATTAAATTTATGAGTAATGTTGCATAAGGGAATGAACTCTCTGTAAATAATGAAATCCCAATTACATACCTTAAAATAGCTCCTAAAGCTCCGGCAATGCCAACCAAAACATAGATCATAACATATGGAACCCCCTAAATATCTTCATATCTCATTATACAGATTGTGGAACGGAGGGACAGGTTCTCTGTCCCATTTTGGGACAAGGAACCTCCGTTCCAATGTTGACAATTGAAAAATACTTAGATATAATAAATCTCGAATTAAGAATAAATTATTTAAATATATATGATTTATAACTATAGTGCTTGGGTATAATTAAGTATGGAGTCAGGTGGGGTAATATGAGTTTTTTATCTAGATTGTTTAATAAAGAACCGAAAAAGGAGATGGAACAAATGTCAAATGTGAAACTAGCCGTTATTTATTACAGTTCTTCAGGTACAAACTATCAATTAGCTCAATGGGCTGAGGAAGGTGCAAAAGATGCTGGTGCTGAGGTAAAAGTGTTGAAGGTACCGGAAACAGCTCCACAATCTGCAATTGAATCTAATCCTGTTTGGAAAAAGCATCACGAAGAAACGAGTAATGTCCCTGAAGTAACATTAGATGACCTTGAGTGGGCAGATGCGATTATCTTCAGTGTTCCAACTCGTTTTGGTAACATGCCATCTCAAATGAAAGCATTCCTGGATACAACAGGTGGTCTGTGGTTCAACGGAAAGCTCGTTAATAAAGTTGTAAGTGCGATGGCTTCTGCTCAAAATCCTCATGGTGGACAGGAAGCAACTATTTTATCACTTTACACAACAATGTATCACTGGGGAGCACTAGTAGCGGCACCTGGTTATACAGATCCTGTAACATTTGCTGCCGGTGGAAATCCTTATGGAACAAGTGTAACAGTAGATCAGGACGGCAACATGATTGAAGATGTTCAAGCTGCTGTTAAACACCAGGCAAAACGCACAGTTTCCGTAGCAGAAATGGTGAAAAAGAGTCAAAATTAAGTAAATTAAATTGATAGGGGACTATCCCGGAGTTGATGTCCGGGGTAGTCCCTTTTTGAAGGGAAGGAACATAATGTCTTTTCATAGGAAGCCAAACGTATATGTATCAAAGCTGAACTTAAAAGTACTGGATTTAATAAGATCTTTAGCATTTTATCAAGATATACTAGGATTTCAAATTCTTGAGAAATCAGAGAAACGAGCCATTTTAACAGCAGATGGAAAAACGGCACTGTTAGAAATTGAACAACCAGATGATGTGATTCCGAAACAACCGAGAACAACAGGCTTATATCATTTCGCATTATTACTGCCATCACGCTCTGACCTGGGAAGTGTATTAAAACACCTGTTGAAACTAAAGTACCCCCTGCAAGGAGGATCTGATCATCTTGTAAGTGAAGCTCTTTATCTGGCAGATCCTGATGGCAATGGTATTGAACTATATGTTGACCGTTCTCCATCACAGTGGAAGTGGAATAATGGTGAAGTAGAAATGTCAACAGATCCGATTGATGTTGATGGGTTATTAGCAGAAGGTCGGAGTGAATGGAATAAACTTCCTGAAGACACAATCATGGGGCATATTCATCTACATGTATCAGAGCTTGAAAAAATAAAGGAATTCTATTGCCAAGGTCTTGGTTTTGAAGTTGTGTGCAACTATGGAAATCAAGCGTTGTTTATTTCTTCAGGAGGATATCATCATCATATCGGATTAAACGTCTGGAATGGGATCGGTGCTCCTCAGCCTTCAGAAAAAAGTGTTGGTTTAATTGATTATACAATCGTGTACCCGAATGAAAAGGAAAGAGATAACGCATCTCAAAGACTGCAGGAATCAGGCTATAATGTGGCAATAGAACAAGAAATATATGTAACGAAGGATCCATCCGGTAATAAAATCCACCTCATCGTTAATTGATCGTATTAAAATGTCTCCTCTTAACACAAAATAGGATCATAAAGGAGGAAGACGTAGTTGACACAAACAAAATTAAAATCAAATATCATAGCCTTGCTTCAAGATAAAATACAGCTTATAAAAACGCAAAAGAGTGCAATCTATTTAGTAGGGCCAATTCGACTTCCTGTAAATTTATTTGAAGAAACAATTGAATTTCATTGGTACTGCTGGTTAAATTGTGATGAAGTAACAGAAAACTATGAAAAGATTATTGATAAACTATCTGCTATTAATTTAGCTGAGCTTCAGCAATCAAGTGTTTTAGTTTATGGAGACTTTAAAGATGAAGAAGAAGCACTTATAAGAATGCATTCTATTTGTCATACAGGTGATATTTTTGGGAGTAAACGATGTGATTGCGGTTTTCAATTAAAGCAATCAATGAAAATGATCGTTGACCATGGAACAGGTGCTTTATTTTATTTAGCCAATCATGAAGGGAGAGGGATCGGCTTATTTAGTAAGGCGATGGCCTATATCCTTCAGGAAAATGGATATGATACTGTAGAAGCAAATGAAAACCTGGGCTTTGTTGATGATTCAAGAAATTATGAAGATGCAATACATGTATTGAAAGCATTGCGCTCAAAACCAGTCACACTCATTACAAATAACCCGAAAAAGCTGGAAGCATTAAAAGCATCAGGATTATATGTTTCAGAACGAAAACCGTTATGGGGCGATCGATCTGAGTATAACGAGAAATATTTGCAAACGAAAATTACGAGATCAGGTCATTTCGGTCATGACAATACCTGTACAAATGATTAAGATGTAAAGGGACAGATTTTTTTAACCTGTCCTTTTTTGTTATGGTAAAATATCTGTTGTACAGGTCATATTTTGAGAGGAGTAAATTCATGCGAAAAAGGAACATAATGGTGTTCGCCTTATTAGGTGGAGTCCTCACAGCATGTTCAAGTCCTGGTGGACATGATGCTTCTCATGATCAACATGAGGGACATGAAGTGGTAAGTGATATTCGTGAGGAAACGTCGAGTATAGAGGTCTTACCTGCTTTTTTATCTGAAAAAACAGAAGATATGCAAACAATCTATCAAGCAGCAGCCGGGCACAGAGAATTACTGGAAAATATGCCTTGTTATTGCGGTTGTGGCGAAACAGCGAACCATACAAGCAATTATGATTGTTTCATCTATGAAAATAAAGAAAATGGTGCGATCGTTTGGGATGATCATGGGACGAAATGTGGTGTCTGCTTAGAAATAGCAGCACAATCGATTTTGGATTATCAAGAAGGTAAATCGATAAAAGAAATACGAGCTAAAATCGATAACAAGTACAAAGAGGGCTATGCTGAGCCAACCCCAACTCCGGAAATCTAATTCCATTTATAATAAAATGCCTTACCTCCTTAGTATTTAAGGAGGTAAGGCGTTTTTATTTTTGTCTATGTTTTGAATACAGTAAAAAAGGGTTAATTTAATAAAAAGGGTCAAGGAGATGATTTTTATGAAAAAGGATAGTTTCGATTCAACACAACCTGAATTAAAAGTCATAGATACTCTAGTTGCTGAAATGGTGATAGACAATGCTATACAGCATTTCCGAAAAGAGAAAATACAACAGAAAATTGACCAATCCTTACGAGATAAAAACAAAATGGAATTTTTGCGGTTAACAGAAAAGTTAAAAGACATTTCTTAATTGTGATGTAAACACGAAAACAAAAATATATCAAACCATCTATTCCTTTTTTAGAAAGGAGAACATTGTTGAATTCTTTTCGTTTTTACAGGATGTTAAATGTCATTGGAATAATCATTGTTTTAACAGTGAATTATTTAGCAAATGCATTGCCGATAGGTGGTCAAACAACAGGAGAAGTTTCAGACAAAGTCTTTACACTTTTTACACCTGCTGGATATGCGTTCGCTATTTGGGGATTGATTTATTTTCTTTTGATCATATGGGTTGCTCGTCAATTTTTTACAAATGATGTTCAAAAAGAGAACTATCGAAAAATTGGTGTTTGGTTCTTTTTAAATGCCATACTTAATAGCTTATGGGTAATTGTGTTTCAATACGAATACTTTAATATATCGATTTTCATAATGATCGGGATTTTACTTACACTCATTATAATCTATAGAATCATTCAACATTTGCATAATGTAACCTGGTTTATGAGGTTTCCATTTTCCATCTATATTGGCTGGATCTCAGTAGCCACCATTGTCAATGTATTTGTTATTTTTGAAGCAAACGGTATTGAACAGTTGTTTGGGATAAATGAACAAGGATGGGCAATGGTTATACAGATTTGCGGAGCCGTACTTGGCGTAATATTGACGTTAACGCAAAATGATATCACGTATTCTCTAGTTTTTATTTGGGCATACAACGCCATTTTGATGGAACAGCGTGACTATCCAACTATTGTTACAACAAGTATGGCGGCAGTGGTAATACTTGTTATTGGAATTGTGATACAGATAATAAAGAGAATAAGGAAGTGAGGAAAGCGAGCTGATGGTATGTGTCAACTCGCTTTTTTTGAAGCCTGGATGCAAGCGGACGAAAGAGATATTTCCTATGGGAAATAGCAGAGTGTAGACAAACTCCTTTTTCAAAAATTCATCTGAAGAAAAAGGGGTTTTGTTTCTTTTTCAGTTGCATATTTGGTGGTTTCTGTTGCGAAACAACACCATATATTGATAGGTTAGTAATTATAAAAAACGGCTACCGACTTTGTCGACAGCCTGATATTTCCTATGGAAAATAGTTTGTTTACCCTCCGCCGATAAATTGCCTCAGTTCAACTTAGTTGTACACTACTTATTAAGTAAAATACATACAAAAAGATTGCTCTAGACCCACCCGTTTTCTCTCTGATATTATAGTCAAGGCAAATGAGTGTGGGAGGCCTTAAAAAGTGGAAGAACAAAAATACAGTGATCTTAAATTAGGGGAACGTGGTGCAATCATAAGTATCGTCGCCTATATTTGTCTGTCTATCTTAAAATTGATTATTGGATATATGAGTGATTCAGCTGCATTAAGAGCAGATGGTTTAAATAATACAACAGATATTATCGCATCGATTGCTGTACTTATTGGATTAAAGCTTTCACAAAGACCTCCCGATGAAAATCATAGATATGGTCATTGGAAAAGTGAGACAATTGCATCAATGGTTGCATCTTTTATTATGGCAACGGTCGGTCTACAAGTTTTAATTGATGCATGTACAGGGCTGGTTCAAGGAAGAGATGAATCACCTGATATACTGGCAGCTTATGTAGGTATTTTTTCAGCAATCGTTATGTATCTAGTCTATCTGTATAATAAAAAGTTAGCGATGAAAATTAATAGCAAGGCTGTTATGGCAGCTGCAAAAGATAATATATCTGATGCATGGGTAAGTATAGGGACTGCAATCGGAATCTTCGGGTCTCAATTTAACATGCCATGGATTGATACGATTACGGCTATTGTGGTAGGAATAATAATTTGTAAAACAGCATTTGATATTTTCATGCAAGCTTCACACGAATTATCAGATGGATTTGATGAGAAGAAATTACAAGTTTATGACCAGCAAATAAGAAAAGTTGATGGTGTGAAAGGTATCAAGCAGATTAAAGCAAGAAGTTACGGAAACAATGAAGTGGTAGATGTTGTGATCTTAGTGAATTCTAAACTTGATATAACGGAAGCCCATGATATAGCTACTCGGGTTGAAAAAGTCATGAGGAATGATTACGGGGTGTACGATGTCCATGTTCATGTTGAGCCTAACTAGTAGTGGCTCATTAATAAAAGAAAGGAGCTAACAACATGCTTGTTAGCTCCTTTCTTTTAATTCTTTTCTAAAACATACTTTTCAATCGCATGTGCAACACCATGCTCATTATTTGTAAGTGTGACGACATCTGCCATTTTTTTGATCGTAGGGTCGCCATTTCCCATTGCAACGGATAATCCGGCTGCTTCAAGCATTGGGACATCATTAAAGTTATCTCCGATTGCCACTGTGTCTTCAATAGGGATATTAAAGTATTCTGCCATCACACGGATTCCGTTTCCTTTATGGCCGTTCGTGTCCATGATCTCAATATTGAATGGACCAGAGGTTGTGATAGAAATACCTTCAGTGACGTTTAGAGCTGCAATTAATTCATCTTTACCGGAGATGGTTGGAATAAAGAACTTTTGAACTGTAATGTCTTCAATCTTAAGTACATCCCCAAGATCTTCAAATATTTTAATAGTATCCGTTTCTTTTGGCTGCTCTGTCATAAGCTTATATTCTTTTTCAGTTAGATGGTTCAGTACATCTTTGTTTTTCTCTAAGAAAGAAAGCATACGCTCAGACCAAGTAGAAGCAACAAAAATGCCTTTGTTTGTATAAAGTTTAAAAGGATATTGTTTTTCATTCAGAATGGTAGCAACATGTTGAACAGTTTCCTTTTGAATAGAAATTTGGCTTAAGAGCTTATCATCTGCAATAACCATTGTACCGTTACTGCCTGCAACTGGACATTGAAGGGGTGTTTTGCTTATTACATTTTTAATATCCTCTGGAGCACGACCGGAACAAATCATCACGATATGACCAGCTTCTTGAGCTGCTTGAATAGCTTTGACATTTTCTTTGGAAATGTCAATGTTGGAGGATAATAAAGTTCCATCAAGGTCTATTGCAATTAGTTTTTTCATCATCATTACTCCTTTGTAAAAACTTATCTATGTATTTCCATATCTTCACTCAATTATCTATTATGACATACTTTACACAAATTCATTAGAAAAACGTTTGAAAAATGGCAAATGCTTTTTCTTTTTAGAAAAAAAAGATATACTTGCTCGTAGAATAACTTTCTTTTGGAGGTAGAATGAAATGGTTAGATTCGGTATTATCGGAACAAATTGGATAACAGAACGTTTTCTTGAAGCAGCAAGTAAGATAGAAGATTTCAAACTTACAGCTGTTTATTCGAGAACAAGTGAAAAAGCTGGTGAGTTTGCTAGTAAATTTGGAGCGGAATATACATACACAGACTTAAATGAGTTTGTGAGCAGTCCTGAATTTGATGCGGTCTATATTGCAAGTCCAAATTCACTACATGCATCCCAAGCTATTTTTTGTATGCAAAATGGCAAGCATGTTATTTGTGAAAAGCCGATGGCATCCAATGCAGATGAAGTAAGTAAAATGATTGCAGCTGCTAAGGAGAATAATGTGGTCTTAATGGAAGCCTTAAAAACAACACAATTACCTAACTTCCTAGCTATAAAAGAGAATTTACATAAAATTGGCAAGGTGAGAAGATACTTTGCAAGCTATTGCCAATACTCTTCACGTTATGATAAATACAAGGAAGGAACTGTGTTAAACGCTTTTAAACCAGAGTTTTCGAATGGATCATTAATGGATATTGGTATTTATTGTGTGTATCCAGCAGTGGCATTATTCGGTGAGCCGAAGGAGGTAAAAGCATCCAGTTACATGCTGGAGTCGGGTGTGGACGGAGAAGGAAGTCTTTTGCTTACATATGACGAAATGGATGCTGTTATCATGTATTCTAAAATAACAAATTCTTATGTGCCTTCCGAAATTCAAGGGGAGAACGGCAGCATCATCATTGATAAAATTCATACACCTGAAAGTGTAAAAATACAGTACAAAGACGGCACAGTTGAAGACATTACAAGAGAGCAAGTTTCGGAGAGCATGTATTATGAGGCGAAAGAATTTATTTCTTTAGTTTCTCAAAATAAACAACAATCTGAACTTAATTCTCATCAAAATTCATTCATAACAGCAAATATTTTAGGAGCAGCTCGTAAGCAAATAGGGCTTGTTTATCCAGCTGACCAAAAATAAAGCAGAGGGACTAATAGGACAGCCCCATTAACGAAATAATGGAAATCCAAGAAAGCTTAGATTTTAATTTTCCACCATAGTTTTTTATCATCTTTTGCGCGGATCAAAGACCAGTAAGATTAAGGGGGTTGTCTAAATGGAGACGGCCCTCACTCTATATTACGAATTATCCTGAGGATTAGATTGTATTATTTCTTCACTTCATATAAAACCCGAGCGATAATATCATGATTAAAATTTCCGAATTTTTCCCCGAAGAGTGTTAAACCTCCACCACCCTTTTCGTTATCGAAAACAGCAAGCTTTAATTTAATATCAGACTTCATGTTTAATTGAATATCGGAAATGGTCACATTTGAGATGCGGCATCCATCAATAAAGGAGCCTTCTTTGTTAATTCGGAGTAATTTCGCTTTACCATATTGATTAAGATGTCCCGGCCACCAATTAGGATTATTATCTCCTCTTACCTCACCGTAGTCACCGGGGGATGTCCAAAAACCTAATTCAATATTATTAATGTAAAAGTAAATATTAGAAGGCCATTCGTCACTGTAACCAGGGGCTTCAGAGCTTAACTCAAAAATAAATTGTAATTCGCTGAATTCTTCACTTCGTTTTAGGTAATTTGGTATACGGTATTCAAGAAAACCATTATTCAGCCAAATAATTTCTGCATTGATATGATCCGGGTCAGCAAAGTAACGTGGATCGTCAAACTCTCCGATTATACTATCTTTTGTGGCTAAACCACAGGTAGGCTCTGCATGATAATCACAATAATGACCAATCTTAATCTCATATTCATACGAGTGCCCAATTTCTTCTTTGTTTTGTAACTCCACTGTTAGTATATCCTCGTTCAGATAGCACATTTTTTGGATGCCATGCTTTCCAACAGTTGTTGTAATATCAATAATACCGCTGTCTTCCAGCTTTTTTATATGCATCGTAACGGCACCATTTGTTAAATTTAATTTCTCAGCTAGATCATTTAAATTTAAACTGTCGTATTTGTTTAGAAGGTTTATAATTTCAATCCGAGTTTCGGAACTTAACGCTTTAAATATATTTAACCCTGAATGTAGATCCTTAATATGAATCAATGACGAATCCCCCTTTTTTACCAACATTTATATTATTTTAGTTCATTATAAAATAAATAAAAGATGATTAGAAGCAGTTTGTTTTATATTTACCTAAAATAAATTTCATTACATAATTTAATATGCTAATAGTACTGAAAATACTGGTATTATAATGAATTAAGTCTATTTATTAACTAATTAGTAAAAGAAAACGCATACATTTTCCTGTTGACAATAAAAATATTGATAATTTATTATAAAAACATAAAATGTTTTAGCATTTTCTAAAACATAATATCATAGGCTTTATCCTGAAAAGGTTAAGCATATATCAAACACAAGGGGGAGAAAGATGAAAAAGCATCTGTTTGTATTATTGTCTATGATTCTCGCATTTTCAGTCATCTTAGTAGGTTGTTCTGGGGATAAAACATCTAACGAAGGTGGTAGTGAAAGTGGAGGTAACGGAAATGAGTTAGAACTTTGGACATTTAACGAATTACATGGTAAGTATTATGAATTCATGGCGGAAGAATGGAACAAAGCAAACCCTGATAATCAAATTTCATTAAAAGCAAATGTTTACCCTTTTGATGACATGCATAACAAATTATTAGTAGCTCTTCAATCTGGTAAAGGGGCTCCGGATATTGCCGATATTGAGGTGGGGAAATTTCCGAATTTCTTAAAAGGTCAGCCTCAACTATTATCATTAAATGATGTAGTAGAACCGGAAGAAGGACAAATCGTTCAATCAAGATTAGACATTTACTCTAAAGAAGGAGAATATTACGGATTACCTTTCCACGTCGGAGCTGCAGTCATTTACTATAATAAAGAAATTTTAGATAAAGCTGGTGTGAATCCTGATGATATTAAAACATGGGATGATTACGCAAAAGCAGGTAAGACAGTTTTAGAAAAAACAGGTGTTCCAATGACAACGGTTGAAACAACTGATCATTGGTCATTATGGCCGCAAGTTGCACAATTAGAAGGATCTGATGATTTACTAGATGAGAATGGTGAACCGAATTTAGATGATCCAAGAATTCTAGAAATCTTAAAATATCAACAAAATCTAGTGAAAGATGGCATTGCGGAAGTAGTTTCTGGAAATGGCCATCATTCAGAAGAATATTACGGCCTCATGAACAATGGTGGTGCTGCATCTGTTTGGATGCCAATGTGGTATATGGGGAGATTTACAGATTATATGCCTGACTTAAAAGGGAAAATCGTCATTAAGCCAATGCCGGCTTGGGAAGAGGGAGGCCCTCGCTCAGCAGGTATGGGTGGTACAGGTACAACTGTAACGGCTCAAGCTGAAAATCCTGATTTAGCGAAAGAGTTCATTGCTTTTGCCAAATTATCAAAAGAAGGAAATATCCAATTGTGGAAACAGCTTGGATTTGACCCTCCACGAAGTGAAGTATGGGATCTACCTGAATTAAAAGAAGAAAATAAGTTTACTGAATATTTTGGACCGGATATTTTTGATACGTTAATTGAAGTAAAAGATGAAATTGAAGGCGTTAACATCGGAGAAAAAACACCAACTGTGATGGAAGTCATTGACACCCAAGTATTATTCCGCATACTACAGGATCAAGAAGATCCTGAGAAGGTACTTAAAGAAGCACAAGATCAGGTGAAATAATCACATAATAAGGGACTGGCATGAAATAGGGTCAGATCTCTCCCCTAAAGATATAGGATTCTTTATACTATCAAAAAGTATATAAATTTTATGGGTGATAGTATAAGAAAAACTGAGGCTTTCGCCATTAGACCTTGATGACAAGCCAAGTTTTTCTAATATCTTTAGGGGGGAGTCACTCTATAACGTCAACCTTTTACAAGGGAGGTATTTCGATGGCGAATAGCAACTTAAATATTCGCAATAATCAATCTATAGAAGTTGGAAGGAAGAAGAAGCTTTCAAACCTTCTTTACTCACAAAAGATTGCACCGTATTTCTTTGTTTTACCTTTTCTTTTATCTTTTGCAATATTCTTTGCTTATCCGGTCGTTTCTACTGTTGTCATGAGTTTTCAAGAGGTATTACCTGGCCAGGTGACATTTATTGGTTTTCAAAACTATCAAGAATTACTGAATCCGATTTTCTTTAAAGCTCTTCAGAACAGCACTGTATATACAGCACTGACCTTATTAGTTCTTATACCGATACCACTTTTATTAGCGGTGTTCTTAAACTCTAAGATCATGGTTTTAAAGAATTTCTTTAGATCAGTCATCTTTATTCCTGCGTTAACATCTGTTGTTGTTGCCGGTATTATCTTTCGATTAATTTTTGGTTCACAAGATGGGGCCCTACTAAACTCTATTATCGGTGTCTTCGGAATGGACCCAAAAGAGTGGCTGAATAATGCCGGGTTAAGTATGTTTGCTTTGGTTGTTTTAGCCACCTGGAAATGGATGGGGATAAACCTTCTCTACTTTTTGGCGGGGTTACAAAATATACCTAAGGAATTGTATGAGGCAGCGGATGTTGATGGTGCTTCTACTTGGAAGAAGTTTACGAATGTAACAGTGCCATTATTAAAACCGATCACGATTTATGTATTTACGATTAGTATTTATGGCGGTTACTCAATGTTTGCGGAGAGTTATATGCTTTATGGCAGTAATAATTCACCTAACAATATGGGATTAACAATTGTCGGCTACTTGTATCGTAATGGTATTGAGCAAAATAATTTAGGATTTGGTTCAGCAGTTGGGATTACATTATTACTCGTTACCTTTGTGATTACAATGATTCAGCTATCATTATCTGGGATGTTCAAGAAGGAGGGATAATGGATGAAAACAAAGCAACGAAAAAAATGGAAACTGTCAACAATTATTCTACTCATTGTTTTTATAGCCATCTCAATATTTGCTTTATTTCCTTTACTAGCTATCACTTTAGCATCCTTTAAACCATCTCAAGAGATTATGAGATTTGGGTTGAATTTAAAATTACAGCCTGAGGTTTTATCTTTTGATAACTATGCCTTTATTTTTTCAGGAGCTTCTGATTATTTTATTTGGTATAAAAATAGTATTCTTATTACCATTGTTTCCACAGTGCTATGCCTCTTATTAACTTGTATGGTTGGGTATGGTCTTGCAGTATATGACTTTAAATTTAAAAACTTAATCTTTGGAATGGTACTCGTGATCATGATGGTCCCGGTGGAAATTATTATGCTTCCTTTATATAAGCTAACAATGAGTTTAGGATTAATGGATACATTAGTAGGGGCATTTCTACCATTCATAGTAGCACCAATTCCTATCTTTTTCTTTAGACAATATGCAAGTGGATTACCTAGAGATTTACTAGACGCAGCAAGGGTAGATGGTTCCACAGAATTAGGGATTTTCTTCCGTGTTATGATGCCGCTAATGCTGCCTGCTTTCTCATCAATGGCAATATTACAGGCTTTAGCTAGCTGGAATAACTTCTTATGGCCGCTAATTGTATTAAGATCAAGTGAAAAACTTACGTTACCAATTGGATTATCTACCTTATTAACTCCTTATGGAAATAACTACGATGTATTAATAGCTGGTTCTGTTTTGGCTATCATTCCAATTCTGATCGTATTTATTTTCTTCCAACGATACTTTATTGAAGGTATGACAGCTGGAGGAGTAAAGGGTTAATTACTATAAAATTACTTAAAAATGGGGGAATTAAGCATGACATTAAAAGCGAGAATGGTTGTAGACAAGGACTTTAAAATATCGGATGTAGATTCCAGAATTTATGGGTCATTTATTGAACACTTAGGTCGTGCTGTGTATGGTGGTGTTTATGAGCCGGATCACCCGCTTGCTGATGAAAATGGTTTCCGTAAAGATGTTATTGACTTAGTAAAAGAATTAGATGTACCAATTATTCGATATCCCGGCGGGAACATGGTGTCAGGATATAACTGGGAAGATGGCGTAGGGCCAAGAGCAGAACGACCAAAACGATTGGAACTAGCTTGGAGAACAATTGAAACAAATGAAATTGGAACGAATGAGTTTGTCGATTGGACGAAAAAGGTCAATTCAGAAGTAATGATGGCGGTCAACCTGGGTACGAGAGGAATTGATGCGGCAAGAAACCTAGTAGAGTACTGTAATCACCCGAGTGGTACTTATTATAGTGATCTACGAAAACAACACGGTTATAAGGAACCTCATAAAATTAAAACATGGTGTTTAGGGAATGAAATGGATGGCCCTTGGCAAATCGGTCATAAAACAGCTGAAGAATACGGAAGACTTGCTGTTGAAACAGCAAAGGCGATGAAATGGGTGGACCCAACGATTGAACTTGTTGCTTGCGGAAGCTCAAATACATCAATGCCTACATTCCCACAATGGGAAGCAACAACACTTGAGCATACGTATGAAGCTGCAGACTATATTTCATTACACCAATATTACGGAAACAGAAATAATGATACAGCCAGCTATCTAGCATATTCAATGGATATGGATCACTTCATTAAAACAATCATTTCGACATGTGACTATATTAAAGCGAAAAAACGCAGCAAGAAAACAATGTATTTAAGCTTTGATGAATGGAATGTTTGGTTCCACTCAAATGAAGCTGACAAAAAAATCGAGCCTTGGTCAATCGCACCGCCTCAATTAGAGGATGTTTACAATTTTGAAGATGCATTGTTAGTAGGAAGCATGCTAATGACAATGCTAAAGCACTCAGATCGTGTAAAAATGGCTTGTATGGCACAGCTGGTAAATGTTATTGCTCCAATTATGACCAATAATAAAGGTGGAGCTTGGAAGCAAACAATCTTTTATCCATATCAGCATGTATCAATGTACGGACGTGGTGTTGCGTTACAACCGGTTATTTCTTCACCAAAATATGATTCCAAGGAATTTACAGATGTTCCTTACTTAGATTCAATTGCTGTTCATAATCCGGAAAAAGAAGAGCTTACGATTTTTGCTTTAAATCGTAGTCTGGAAGAAAGCTTATCGTTAGAGTGTGATGTCCGCAGCTTCTCTGATTATCAAATTATTGAACATATTGTTTTAGAAAATGAAGATCTAAAGGCTGTTAATACATTAGAAGAACAGGCTGTTGCTCCACACAACAGAGGGAAAGCTGTTCTTGAAGGCGGTAACGTGGTAGCTCCGTTATCTAAACATTCGTGGAACGTAATTCGTTTAGGGTTAAAGAAATCCTAAAAAAAATTTACTGGAATAGCTGTCGTGAACATCGACAGCTATTTTCTTAGAAGTTACTTATTTTGAATGTTTGTTTTGAAGGAGATGGGGATATTGGCTGCACAACTTACGGAAGGAATCACTCGTTTGTTGGTATGGATCATGAAGTTTTCCGTTATTAATTTAATATGGGTAACCTTTTGTCTACCAATTATTTTTATCACAATTCCAGTTTTTTTTGCTGACGATGCTTCAGGAGTATTTACGGTGTTATTGTTTCTTTCTATTATGGCACCATTCTTCTTTTTTCCTGCAACAATGGCTATGTTCGGTGTTGTGAGAAAATGGGTGATCGGTGTGGACGATGTTCCTCTCTTTTTCTCATTTTGGAAGATATATAAAGAAAATTATAAAAGAAGCTTTTTAAGTGGAATCTTCATTACATTTGTTTTCGCTATTTTAACGTTAGATATCTATTATTTTTCAACAATTAATCCAATGATAAGTGGTCTGTTTATCATTGCCTTATTCTTTAGTTTTCATTTTATGATCTTCTTTTTTGCTAATAGTGTCCATACAACCTTATCATTTTGGGATAACATGAAAAACTCTATGATCCTTTCCTTAATTAATCCCGTATACAACCTTTGTATTTTATTTATCAATGTTATAATCCTGTATGTTAGTTTTCAATTATTTACGGCATTTATCCCATTTTTCATGGGAACAACAATAGCTTTTGTTTCTTTTAAAGGATATTACCACCTATTCCGAAAAGTTCAGGAGAGTAGTAAAATTTAATTTAAAAAGCGAAGATATAAACAGGGGGTGTCCCAAAAATCAGCTTTCACTGATCTGGGGACATCCCCTACATATTAATATGGATCTGCTTCGTGGCTTTTCTTAACAGCCTCTTCGGTTGCTTCATTCGCAGCTAATGTACCCTGCCCATATCTTGATTGACCAGATTCACGACCAGGAACTTTATTCAGTTCCATATCTTTCATACCTTTCATTTTCATCTCAATGCCTTCCTTCACACGACGGCCGTAATCTTCATCTGCTTGTGTGAAGTGTTCGATCATTGCATCCTGGATTTTTTTATCACATACTGCGAGTGCTTCAGAAAGATTTTTTATTAATTCATCGCGCTCCCAATCTTCCAAGCTTCGGTATGTATGGCCAGCTTGACCGTAATTGTTAGGTCGATCAATTGGTGCAGTCATGGCAGCAGCATTATATGTTGGACGGTGCGGTTTGCGACCTTCTGTACTTGCTTCCTTAAAGCCGCCGAGCATTGATGGCTCATAATTGATATGTGGATTAGGTCCTGACTCTTCCGGATCACGTACATCCATTTGCCCACGCTGCTGATTTGTATGAACAGGAGCTTTTGGTGCATTAACCGGCAGTTTTAGATAGTTTGCTCCAACTCGATAGCGTTGTGTATCAGAGTAAGAGAAAGTACGGCCTTGCAGCATTTTATCATCTGAAAAGTCCATACCAT
Organism: Metabacillus schmidteae; assembly: GCF_903166545.1. Lineage (NCBI taxonomy): Bacteria > Bacillati > Bacillota > Bacilli > Caryophanales > Bacillaceae > Metabacillus > Metabacillus schmidteae. The sequence goes on from NZ_CAESCH010000001.1 coordinate 1,013,177, forward strand.
CAACAAGAACCCCTGTACCGAAAGCAGCTTGCTCAATTTCCGCATGGAAATCCTTTGGATTACGATCAAGAACCATACGCCCGACCGGCAACCATGGAAACTTATCCTCAGGCCAAAGCTTCGTATCATCAAGAGGATCAAAGTCGAGTTCAGGATGATAATCATCTTCCATGATCTGAACAAAAAGTTCCCACTCTGGATAATCTCCACGCTCAATTGCTTCATATAAATCCTGTGTTGCATGTCCTACGTTTTTCGCTTGAATAGAGTCAGCTTCTTCTTGTGTTAAATTACGGATTCCCTGTTTTGGCTCCCAGTGATATTTGACCAAAACAGCTTCACCCTCGGCATTCACCCATTTATACGTATTGACTCCAGAACCCTGCATATGACGGTATGTAGCTGGAATTCCCCATGGAGAGAAGAGGAATGTAATCATATGTGTCGCCTCAGGTGTACGGGAAACAAAATCAAACATTCTTTCAGGATTTGGAACATTTGAAGCCGGATCTGCTTTAAACGCGTGAATCATATCAGGAAACTTCATAGCATCACGAATAAAGAAGATTTTCAGGTTGTTTCCAACAAGATCCCAGTTTCCATCTTCCGTATACATTTTTACGGCAAAACCACGAGGGTCTCTTGCTGTTTCCGGTGAGTCTTTCGCTCCCGCCACTGTAGAAAAACGAACCATTAAAGGTGTCTTCTTCCCTGCTCCGGAAAAGACTTTCGCACGTGTATACTTTTCTACCGGTTCATCTCCTGCTTTTCCATACGTCTCAAAATAGCCAAATGCACCGGATCCTCGTGCATGTACCACACGCTCTGGCACTTCCTCACGATCAAAATGAGAAATTTTTTCAATGAAATGATAATTCTCAAGTGTAGCTGGTCCGCGATCTCCAATGGTACGAATGTTTTGATTATCAAACACAGGGTGACCTTGACGGGTTGTTAACGTGTCATCAGAAACCTGATTTGTCTTATTGCCATTTACTGAATTCTCATTTGATGCTTCAAATTCTTCATGATGGGAATTGTCTTTTTTCAATGGTTTGCCTCCTAAAACAAAATAAATGACCTTTTACATTTATTTGCTAAGGTGCCCAAAATTATACATATTGATGTTTATTTAAAAACTTTGTATGAATTCTTTTTCGCTGCAAACAATAGAAGGTGAAAAAATGGTTGAGAAAAGAGGGTTTGACAGATGGCAGAAAGAGATAGTCATAAAAATCAACAAAAAAAGATGAAGAAAGCAAGTGATGCTATTAATACCGATAAAGACTTTGGGAATGACTTAGCGGAAAGAAAACACAACGAAAAAAGATCAAGATAATAAATAAGACCCCAGAGATTTTCTGGGGTCTTTTAACGATATTAGATAATAAAGCTCCTAATAGCAGAGTGTAAATCTTTTAAAAAATATGTATTTGGATTAACAGGAAGACTGTTTAACACCTTCGCATGAAGAGGGCTAACTCCAATAATATACGAGTCTGTGCCCATTACTCTAAGCTCTAAAACTAAGGTGCGCAGCGCTCGAATTCCTTCATTAGTAATGTCACCAATGCCGTGAAAGTCAATAAGAATTCGCTCGATTTGCTGGTCCGTAATTTTTTCTACTATACGGTTGTGATTTTTCTTTACTAACTCAATATTTAACTCACCGATAAGGGGAACAAGAATCATTCCTTTTGCAAGATAAATAATTGGGACAGATAATTCCAGTATCCGTTCAAATGATTTTTCAAGCTGTTCCTTTTTTTCTAACAGTTCAAAATTTGTTTCTGATAAACGCTTTCGATGCTGTTCAACCGCATCAATCAATGATTGAATTCGATCATCTTGTTCAATACATACAATATGCCCAAGATTATTTTGCCAATTGATTTGTATTTGAAATAAGGCATAAGGAGAGTTCTTCGTTTTTAAAACAAGTTCAGTTGTTACAAAGGTAGCAGATGTGAGAGTTCGTAATGCTTTCTTTTGACTTTCAAGGTCAACGATTTCTAAAAAACGATCAGATTCATCGAATGTATGGCGTGCAATATCAGAGGCATCAATAATGTGAAAGTCTTGATTAATCGTAAAATACGGAAGTGGAAGATGCTTTATTGCGGACAAGTCGAATACCTCCTTATATCGAATATTGCTTTATCCATTCTTGAAGTTCAGACAATGATGGAAATAATTTTGTTCTGCTAGAAACATAAGGAGAAAAGTCATAGTTTTCTAAAAGGCGGCCACCGACAATAACGGTTGGTTTATGCGGAAGAGCCTCCAATGCTTTACTATATGTACCTAGTAGTTCTGCATGATACCAGATTGAAAAAGAAAGTCCAATGACATCAGGTTTCCACTTCTCAGCAGAACGAACTGCTTCTTCCAATGGTAAATTTGATCCTAGTAATTTTGTATTCCATCCATGCTCTTCAAATAGTTGAGCGACCATTTTGATCCCAAGGTCATGCTGTTCCTTTTCAAGACATAATAACATCACTTTTTTGGGTTCAACTTGGTTGAAACGATGATTTTTTTTCATATGGAAATCAAATCGAACGAGAATATATTCACAAGTAGATGTAGCAAGATGTTCATCTGCTACTGAAATTTCATCTACTTCCCATAAGTTACCGATATATTGCATTGCTTTTGTTATTAAATTTTCCAATACCTCTTTACGACTAATATCATGGCCGACTTCGTTCATCACAATGTTCCAGGCATCGTCCTGGTTCCCTTTCAGGAGTGAATCGGCTAATTCATACACCGTGCATGTCATGCGATCACCTCACTACAGGGGAATTTTGTGCACAAGTAAGGGGTTTGCAAAAATTCTTGCTTATTTTTATTTTAACATATCTTTCTTAGTTCTGTTGACTAGCAGGATGTTTGGTCGGAAAGTTGAGTAATTAATGGAAAGGATTATTTTGGGGATCGCTCATACATGGCAGGCTATTGTCATATGTTCAGCATCTTGGAAACAATCGTGTAATTGGCAGTTGCAAAATAATCGAGAATGCTTTGAAGGATGACATGATCTAACTATAGTGAAAAACTAAGCAATTGCTTTATCTCTTCTTGAAGTACAATTATTACAATTTTCAGAACTACTGCGCTATAATAAAGGAAATTGAAAATATATAATGTTATTTATAATAGAGACAATCTTTTATTCGAACAGGGGGAGTTTTATGACAGAAATGCCATTGGAAGTACAAAGAGAAATAAAGAAACATCAAGGTTTATCAAAGTCAAAAATACTGAAGCGAACACTTTTTATTTTTATTGGTGCTGTTTTAATGGGTGTAGGGCTTGAGATTTTTTTAGTACCGAATCAAGTTATTGATGGAGGGATTGTAGGAATCTCCATTATTCTCTCTCACTTGCTTGGATGGAAATTAGGGTTGTTCATCTTTATTTTAAATATTCCCTTTTTCTTTATAGGGTATAAACAGATTGGGAAAACATTTGCTCTCTCAACTTTATTCGGTATTACCGTTTTATCGATTACAACAACACTTTTGCACCCTGTCCCTGCATTTACAGAGGATATTCTTCTTGCCACAGTATTTGGTGGAATCATATTAGGTGTCGGTGTTGGGATTGTTATTCGCTATGGCGGTTCATTAGATGGTACTGAGATATTGGCTATTCTGGCGAATAAAAGGCTTCCATTTTCTGTTGGTGAAATTATCATGTTTTTTAATATTTTTATTCTTGGAAGTGCAGGTTTTGTGTTCGGATGGAATAGAGCGATGTACTCATTAATTGCCTATTTTGTTGCATTTAAAACAATTGATGTTGTTATTGAGGGGCTTGATGAGTCGAAATCGGCTTGGATCATCAGTGAGCATTATCAAGAAATAGGGGAAGCCATTCTTGCCAGGTTAGGTCGTGGAGTGACTTATCTTAATGGTGAGGGTGCCTATACGGGCGATAATAAAAAAGTGATTTTCTGTGTAATTACACGTCTTGAAGAGGCAAAATTAAAATCGATTGTTGAGGACTTAGATGAATCTGCCTTTTTGGCAGTTGCGAATATAGCTGAAGTAAGAGGCGGAAGATTTAAGAAAAAAGATATTCACTAAAAAACCTGTTGCAGTGCCACAGGTTTTTTTAGTCGTTTCACATACTATTTCTACATGTTTTTTCATACCTATTACTATTGGACAGGAAGTACAAGTTCTTGATAAAGGGTGTGTAGGAATGGAAAATGTCATCTTAGATGTTTTAGATTTGTTAACAAATCTTGGTTATGTTGGAATTGCGATTGGATTGATGCTTGAGGTGATTCCGAGTGAAATTGTATTAGGGTATGGCGGCTATATGATTGTGCTCGGAAAGATTGGTTTTCTAGGCGCTTTTCTTGCGGGTGTTATAGGAGGAACCATTGCACAACTAATTTTATACTGGATCGGAAGCTTGGGGGGAAGACCTTTCCTTGAAAAGTATGGAAAATACTTGTTCATAACAAAACATCATATTGAGCTATCTGAATTATGGTTTGAAAAATACGGCTCTGGTGTTATCTTTGGTGCCAGGTTTATACCGGTTGTTAGACATGCCATCAGCATACCGGCAGGAATTTCTAAAATGTCACTATGGAAATTTACTTTGTATACTGTAGCTGCGATGATACCATGGACAATCTTTTTCTTGTATTTAGGTATCGAACTCGGAAGCAATTGGATGTATATTAAGGAAGCTGCTAAACCTTATTTCATCCCAATTATTTGTACGGCTCTTATGCTTGCAACTGTATATTATTTAATGAAAAAATTTAAACAGCCAAGGTCAAACTAAATACTACATAAAGTCACCACTTCGTGGAAAAATGTTATTGAAACAAATGACATATAGGGGTGGTGAAGGGAAATGAAGGAAAAAGATCAGGAGTTTTATGATCATGACGTTTTTGCTCAGGCTGAAGTGGTACAACATCCTAAGGAAGCGAATCATTCAGCATTAATACTGAACCAATCTTTTAATGTTTTTTCAAATCAAAGATTTAGTTCAAGAAGAAGAATAAACAAATGGACAGTCTTAAGGACTGTCCATTTAGATAGCCAGCTAATATGATTAATTTATTTTTTTAAGTTTTTCTAGCATTTGTGGTTTATGTAGACCTCTTTCCTTAATTTCTTTCTCAAGCAACTGAATAAAATCAGGATTAGCTTTTATCCGTATCGCTTCTTGAAAACTGTGTAATAAGGTCTTGTTTGAAAGCATTGAAAACCTCATGTTCATCATCCTCTACCAGTACAATACTTGTTTATCTATTATGTCCTTTACCACTATTAATTGGATGTTAAACAAGATTTGTTTAAAAAGTGCAGAAGGAATGTTTTAACTTTATTGAAAAGGTGAGAAAAATAGTGACCAGAATCTAAAAAGAAGGGAGAGCATTTTAGTTGCTTCCCTTTCTATCAAACGGTTTGATTATAGATCATCAAAGCCGTTATCAGCATGGTTAACCTTCGTATATTGTCTTGACTTCTGCTCAAAGAAGTCGGATTTACCAAGATCGACTTCTTCATATGCTTTAATCCATTTGAGTGGATTTGTACGATATCCTTCAAAGGGGCGCTCAAATCCTAATTGATTACATCGAACATTCGCATAGAATTTAATATAATCTTCAACATCTTTTATATTAATTCCATCGATTTTATTACCAATGATGAATTGACCCCATTCAATTTCAAGTTCTGTTGCTTGAATAAACGTTTCTCTTACGAATGTAGCAAGCTCTTCTGTATCGTATTCCGGGTATTGCTTCAGAACTTCTTTGAAAATTTGAACGAATAAATCCACATGAATTTGTTCATCTCGGTTAATATAGTTGATCATTGTACTTGTCGCAACCATTTTTTGATTTCTGGCCAAGTTGTAAAAGAAGGCAAATCCGGAGTAGAAGAAAAGGCCTTCTAAAATCACATCATACACGATTGACTTAAGCAGGTTCTTCACATTCGGTTGTTCGGCAAAGGCATGGTATCCATTTGTCACAAACTCATTTCGCTTTCTTAAAATCGGTTCACTTCTCCAGTATTCAAAAACCTCATCCTGAACATGTTTTGGGACCAAGCTTGATAAAACATAGGAGTAGGAGTGGTTGTGAATGACTTCCTGCTGGGCAAGCATGATCATCAACGCATTAATGCTGGAATCTGTAATATAATCAGAAACCTTGCCGGCATAATCTGTTTGAATACTATCTAATAATGCCAGCAATCCGATAATCTTTAGAAAAGCTTCTTTTTCATCTGCTGTTAAATCAGGATATTGCTTGATATCTTGAGCCATATTAATTTCAAAAGGAGTCCAAAAATTGGCCAGCATTTTTTTATAGCGGGGATATGCCCAAGGAAATGAGACATCATTCCAGTTTAATACGTTGGAGCTTTCACCATTAATAATACCTGTTGAACAGTTTGGTGCAGCTGCATCCATAATTTTGCGTTTGTTTAAAGAAGTAGTGGTTTCCATATGAATTCTCCTTTTTGCTGATAAAAAATAGTAAGAATGACTTTTAGTAAAGTCATTCTCTTAACAAATTAACTAGCACAAGAATCACATTCTTCAATCGTGCTGGATGTAGATCGTAAATAATAAGTTGTTTTTAATCCTTCTCTCCATGCAGATAAATGAAGGTCAAGCAGATCCTTAGCTTTAATAGTATTCTGAACATATATATTAAAAGATATGGATTGGTCTATATGGCGTTGTCGTGCTGCATTTTGTTTAATGCTCCAATGCTGATCAATAAAATAAGCAGACTTATAATACCAGGTTGTCGTCGAGTTAAGGTCTGGAACCGTAACAGGTATTTTATAGTCTTTCTTTTCCTCTGAATATACCTTCTGGAAGATCGGGTCAATACTTGCTGTACTTCCTGCAATAATAGAGGTTGAAGCATTTGGTGCAACCGCCATTAAATATCCATTTCGAACGCCATGATTTGCTACATTATTTTTTAGAGCATCCCAATCAAAGTTGCTTTTTTGAGATTGATACCCACGTTTGTCAAAGTAAGCACCTGTTTCCCAATCAGAGCCTTTAAACACAGAGTAGGCACCTTTTTCCTTTGCAAGTTCCATGCTTGCAGAAATCGTTAAGAAGGAGATTCTCTCGTACAAATCATCAGCAAATTGAATCGCTTCTTCATGCTCCCACTTAAGCTGCTTTAGAGCTAATAAGTGGTGCCAGCCAAAGGTTCCTAATCCGATAGCCCGGTATTTTTCATTTGTTAATCTTGCTTGAAGCACAGGGATGGTATTTAAATCGATCACGTTATCCAACATTCTCACTTGGATCGGGATAAGTTTTTCCAGCACATCATCTGTAACTGCTTTAGCAAGATTAATAGAAGATAGGTTACATACGACAAAATCACCAGGTGTTTTAATGGTAATGATTTTTCCATCTTCGGTATATTGCTCTTCCACTGTCGTCGGGCTTTGGTTTTGAGTAATTTCTGTGCAAAGATTACTGCAATAAATCATCCCTTGGTGTGAGTTGGCATTTTTCCGGTTTACTTCATCACGATAGAACATATAAGGAGTTCCTGCTTCTAATTGACTAATCATAATTCTTTTCATAATCTCAATCGCAGGAACCTTTTCTTTTGAAAGCTGTTCATTTTCAACACATGCCCAATAACGCTCTCTGAAGCTTCCGTCACCTTTTTGCTCATCGTAAAAGTCTTCAATACTAAAGCCCATCACCTTACGTACTTCATGTGGATCAAATAAATACCAGTCAGCGCGTGCTTCAACCTGCTCCATGAAAAGATCAGGAATACAAACGCCTGTAAAAATATCATGTGTCCGCATTCTTTCATCACCGTTATTAAGCTTTGCATCAAGGAAAGAGAAGATATCTTTATGCCACACATCAAGATAAACTGCGATCGCTCCTTTACGTTGACCAAGCTGATCAACACTGACAGCTGTATTGTTCAATTGCTTCATCCATGGAATAATGCCGGAGGAAACACCTTTAAATCCTCGAATATCACTTCCGCGGCTTCTGATTTTACCAAGATAAGCTCCAACTCCTCCACCGGATTTAGATAGATTGGCAATGTCTGTATTGCTGTCAAAAATTCCTTGAAGGCTATCATCGATCGTATCGATAAAGCAGCTTGATAACTGTCCAACAGGTTTTCCTGCATTTGAAAGTGTTGGTGTTGCTACTGTCATATAAAGATTACTCATAGCCCAGTAAGCTTGATTAATGAGTTCTAGACGGTGTTCTTTGTTCTCGCGAGCCATTAATGTCATGGCAATTATTAAGAATCGCTCTTGAGGTAACTCGAATACCTGTTTAGAGAAATCCTTTGTTAAGTAGCGGTCTGCTAATGTTCGAAGGCCAATATATGTAAAAAGATAGTCATTTTCAGGATTTACAAAAGCACCGATTTGATCAATTTCATCCTTCGTATAATTCTCTAGTAAGTTTGAGCTGTAGAGTCCTTTTGATACAAGGGTTGAAATGAGTTCGTAAAAATCTCCGTATTTATGTTCTTTCTCATATCCTCGATTTAGTGCTGCTTCTCTATAAAGCTTTGATAAATAAATACGCGCACAAAAATAAGTCCACTCTGGCTCATGTTCATGGATATTCGATAGTCCTTCTAGAATAAGAAGATTAGTTAATTGTTCAGATGTATAGGAATCTCTTTGAAGAATCGTATTTTCAATTCGCGTAAGATACTCATCAATAGTAATTGTTGGGAAGTGTTGATGGATATTATTGATAAAGGTAGTTAGTTTTGTGAGATCAAAGGCTTCTTGTCCATTGATCATTGGGGATAAAGTTGTCTTGCTCATGTATATTCCTCCATCTGGTCGTTTTTTTGCGGGGAAGGGAGATAAAACGACAGAAAGAGAGCAAGTTCAAAGAAGTTGAATAGCTCAAGAGGTTCACTATCGTTTCATCTTCTCAGCCCCCGAAGAAATTGAAACTATCACAAGGTTTAGGTAGGTCTCCTGACTTATGTTCTTCCTACTATGAGTCCTTCCCATACATGTGGTACAGTGGTCATCTCAATTCGTCACACTTACAGTTGCGGGGACAGTTCTGGATTCTCACCAGATTCCCTATTAAGCTAAAAAGCGCCTATTCTTGCAAATATACAATATATAGTTTTATTTTAAATTTCAAAATCAATATATAGTTGATTTTTAATATAATTCCATCATAAAGCAGTTGGGTAGAATTAGCAACACAATTTTTAAAGCAAATAAGATTAATAGATTTAGTTAATTAAGAAGTCACATAGAACAAAGATAACAGGAAAATGAATGGAACTCAAAATAAAAGCTTTCACTGGAAAATAGATGTTTTCAAAACATGTCAATTTTTTTGTTTCATCTTTTAGAGATATGGGTAAAAATTCGGTAAAGAAACTACTAAACTAATTGAAAAGGAGAATGGATATGAAAACTAGTAAAGTAAGCTTTGATAACCTATTAGGAAAAAATAATAGAGCGAGACGCAGAAATAATGTTGGCCGCGAAAATCTAGATAGTGAAAATCATATCATTCATAGAGAAATTCATGGAGATAAAGTGTATGTTCCTCTAAATCTGCAACGAGTTTGGAATCAAATTTAGTAACAATTTGGATTTTATACGGTAAATAAAAAACTCGTTATAAACAATGATTTTAACACCGTTCGAAAACCTGAGAACGGTGTTTTTTAATAGGAATACAATGAACGAACCGAGGTTTAGGAGGGAAATGACGTTTATGTTTAGTGATTCGATGACTATATTCAACTTAGTATTAATTGCCCTTTTAATCGCTCTAACCGGCTTCTTTGTGGCGATAGAATTTGCAATTGTCAAAGTACGTACATCGAGAATCAACCAATTGGTGAAAGAAGGAAAAAGGGGTGCTGTTTCAGCAAAAAAAGTGATTACACACTTAGATGAATATTTATCAGCATGTCAATTGGGGATAACTGTAACTGCTTTGGGACTTGGCTGGTTAGGGGAGCCTACAGTAGAAACGTTGCTGCATTCAGTTTTTTCTCTTCTGCATGTAAATGAATCTGTCTCACATATTCTTTCTTTTGGGATCGCCTTTGTTGTAGTAACGTTTTTACATGTAGTTGTTGGAGAGCTAGCACCTAAAACAGTAGCCATTCAAAAGGCTGAAACGGTTGCACTTCTTTTCTCTGCTCCAATTATTTGGTTTTATCGGGTAATGTATCCTTTTATTTGGCTATTAAATGGGTCCGCACGCTTATTGGTAGGTTTATTTGGCTTGAAGCCTGCATCTGAACATGAAAATGCACATTCGGAAGAAGAACTTCGGATCATCTTGGCAGAAAGCTATAAGAGTGGGAAAATTAATCAAAACGAATTACAGTATGTGAACAATATTTTTGAATTTGATGAAAGAATTGCCAAAGAAATTATGGTCCCCCGTACGGATATGATTACGTTATCAGTTGGTGATAAAGCTAATGAGGTTATTAATAAGGTGAAAACGGAGAAATATACACGCTATCCAGTCGTTGAAGATGATAAAGATCACATAATTGGGATGATGAATATGAAAGAGTTTTTGACCGCAACAAGTATAAAGGGAAATAAGGAAGCAGAGCTGGATGTGAAATCTTTTATTAAGCCGGTTATTCGTGTCATTGAAACTATCCCTATTCGAAATTTACTAAGAAAAATGCAAAGAGAAAATCATCATTTGGCAATTCTCATAGATGAATACGGAGGAACTTCAGGTTTAGTCACTGTGGAGGATATAATTGAGGAAATTGTTGGAGATATAAGAGATGAATTTGATGAAACGGAAGTTACTGACATCCGAAAAATAAAAGAAAACCATTACTTATTAGATGCCAAAGTATTAATTCGTGATGTGAACCAATTACTTGATATCAATTTATATGATGAAGAAATGAATACAATTGGCGGATGGTTTCTGACTCAAAACTTTGACTTCAAAAAGGGTGCAGAAGTTTCTCATGATGGATACTTATTTAAAGTTTATGAAAGTAAAGGTCATCAAATTATGTATTTGGAAGTTAAAAAGATCTAACAAAAAAGCCCATTCAAGGGCTTTTTTTGTTATTTACCGAATGTTCATCTATTGGAACATGAATCTGCTTATCTAATTGCTCTTCCATAATATTAATATCATTTTTGAAATTTTCGTTCATTACTTTTTCGTTTCCGAATAAAAGGATTTGGTCCCCTTCCTGTATTTTTGTATCATATAGGTTTGTTCTAATTTTCATTTCGCCTCTTTTGATGAAAAGAACGACAAACTCTAACTGATCATGCTCTGTTATCACTTGATTAATTGATTTTGAAGCAAGTGAAGATTCCTTATATATATGTAGATTGAGAAGATCATCCTCTTCCTCTGTTAAAAAGACATCCCGAATCGGCAAGTCACCTATTTCTACATTTCTTTTCAAACGATAAGTAAAGAGCTTTGATAATGTTTTTTGAATGAATGGCAGTTTTAATAAGCCTAGGATAAGGATGGCTCCTCCGGCAATATAGATAACTTCTTTCGTGTTCATATTACTTGATAGGAAATTACTAATAGAAGATATAATCACAGCGAGTGAGACCGCCCCAAATGAAATAAGAAAAATCGCTAATTTTCTGCGAATAGGATGGCCCAAAATAAGCTCAGATTCACCAGTAGTAAAACCTGTTCCTGTCATAAGCGATATAACTTGAAACCTTGATACCTCCAATTTAAGATCTGTTAACCGAAACAAAATAACGTGGATTTCAATTACCGTTGCAATGACGATGAAATAAATAACTAAGAAAAATAAAGCCATTTTCCACCTCACAAAAAACGAATTATTAATTGAACTTTAAAAACTGCTCTTAAAAGGAAAATGAGCGGGGTATACCCCCGCTTAATCTGTTATTATTGTAATTTTTCATTATAAAAATTAACTGAATACATAGCACCTTCACTTACCATTTTATTGTCTTCCAAATCTTGAGGGTGAGGGTTTCCTCCCTTTTCAATTGGGAGATTATTATTTTTAGCATAACTGGAAGGTTTTATTTTCCGCATCCAATCTCTAAATGAATTCTCAAGCTTAATTCTATTTGACTTAGAAGATAACAACATTGAAGCAGTTGCTCCTATTCCAACAACCATCAAAACCTTTTTCATAACTAGTCCTCCTTTAAATGTAAACTCTCTTATTTTTATTTTTTATACCCTGGAAATAACAGATAAAACCTTTTGAAAACTAACTAATAGATTAAAAATATTACAAAAATATTAAACACAGAAAATAGGTTTTAGAAAAATGATAGGGTGGTACAAGATTAGCGTAAGCAAATATGAAATGACTTAAAGGAGGATGTTAAAGATGGCAAAAGATAATAATAAAAAAATGACATTAGAGGAAGCGGGACGTAAAGGTGGAGAAGCTACTTCAAGAAATCATGATAAGGAGTTTTATCAGGAAATAGGAAAAAAAGGTGGAGAAGCCACTGCCGAAAATCATGATAAAGAATTTTATCAAGAAATAGGTCAAAAAGGCGGAGAAGCTACATCTGAAAATCATGATAAAGAGTTTTATCAAGAAATAGGTCAAAAAGGCGGAGAAGCTACTTCAGAAAATCATGATAAAGAGTTTTATCAAGAAATTGGCCAAAAAGGTGGAGAAGCCACTGCCGAAAATCATGATAAAGAGTTTTATCAGGAAATTGGCCAAAAAGGTGGAGAAGCCACTTCAAAAAATCATGATAAAGAATTTTATCAGGAAATTGGTGAAAAAGGTGGAGAATCACGTAGAAAACAAAATAATAATGACTAACTCTTGAGAGTCAGTTTTTCTATTTATAGATAGGTAAATATAAGTTAGCTGCATACATCGGGTTTTGTTGTATGCAGCTTTTATTATTTTTACTATAAAAACTGTAAACCATTTTCATTTTTATTGATAAAATGTTAGATTTCTATCAATAATATTCAATTTGATAATAAGTACATTTACCAGCACAACCTTAGCGCCATGCTCCAAAAATAACTTTGCTGTTTCTTTTCCAATTCCTCCTGCTTTACCTTATACCCCAACCGATAAACGCGGACCATCTCGATCCCTCAATAAAATTGGTATTCAAAACAGCACTGCAAATGATAAAAGAATTGACCATCTTTTTTACTTTTGAATACGACTTAACCTCAGAAAATAACTTCTACTTTTTGTTGTAAAAGAATATCAGATCATATTTGAAAATATTGTGAAGAAAATAATGATACAGAAGCTTTATTTTGGGCAGAAGGAATAGCATTTACTTAATAGAATATTAAAAGAAATGTATAATGGGGAGAGATAGTTTTGGGACAAACTCTGCTTAAAGAACGTAATCTTCAGCTTGAAAAACTTTTGCACTTTAGATAAATAACGATATTTTTACAATATAGCGATAATAGTAAATTCATGCCTTTTCATTTTAAGTTAGTTTTCTGTTACAGACGACCGGTCTATTCAAATCGGGAATTTATTCACGATTGCTGTTAAAATGTATTAGGGGAATACTATTGAATGGATATATGGCGATTTAAATAATTGATCATTAATTTAGGAAAAAGTGAGAGAAACCTTGGACAAGGACTGCACCTGTCTCAAACCTAAACGGAGGAATCGGGATGAAAGAACAAAAGGTATTGAAGAAAGAGGCAATGGAAGTACTTAAGAAAACAAGTCGAACATTTTACATACCCATTATGTTTTTAAAAAAGGAACTAAAAGATGCCGTAGCAGTTGCTTACTTAGCGATGCGTGCTATTGATGAAATTGAAGACCACGAAGAAATTTCTAATGATGTGAAACACTATTTACTGACAGAAGTAAGTGAGTTATTACTTGAGGAAGATTTTAATCAGCATAAATATAAAACGCTAGTCTCACCTTATGCGAATGTATTGCCGGAAGTGACATTACGTTTAGCAGATTGGCTATTATTAGCTCCAGCAGGGGCGAAAAAGTGTGTCCAAGCTGCAACCAGTGAAATGGCAAATGGGATGGCCAAGTGGGCGAAAGCGAATTGGAAAATCCAAACCCGCGAAGAATTGGATGACTATACGTATTATGTTGCCGGTCTTGTCGGGGTTATGCTTTCAGATTTATGGAAATGGCACGACGGGATTGAAACAGATCGTCAATTAGCCATTGGATATGGACGGGGATTACAGGCGATTAATATTTTGCGTAACCAGGATGAAGATATGGATCAACGAGGTGTAAGTTTTCTTCCGGATGGTTGGAATAAACAAGACTTAATCGCATATGCTACTGAAAACTTGGAAATGGCAGATGAATATATGAAGAGTATTAATAAAAAACCGATTTTACTGTTCTGTAAATTACCATTAGCAATTGCACACAAAACATTGAAAGCAATAAAAGAGGGTCGTGAAAAAGTAAGTCGACTGGAAGTAGAAGAAACTGTTCAGGAAGTACAAGCTGATTTGACTGATACTAAATTGTCTTTAAAATAGGTAGAACTTTTTTTTGCTAACCACAAGATCATAATTTTCTGCATTATAAAGGTCAACCAGAAAAACTGGCTGACCTTTTATTGTGCAAAGGAGAGGGACTACTCGGTTTCATATGTAATTAATGAAGAGAATCTCATAGTCTTTCAAAATTTCCCGTTTGCTCGAACTCACATAAGGGTAGGAAGTAATGTGAATGTGTTTTACATATAAAGAACCTGTGGGAGGAGCAATTCTATGCATAATAAAGGGAAAAAGAATGAAAATAGCAAAAATGAGCAATTGGAACAGTTCCGTGTTAGTGATGAAGGGGAAAAGCTGACGACAAATCAAGGTCTTAACGTATCGGAAGATGAATTTTCTTTAAAAGCAGGAGAACGTGGACCGACATTAATGGAGGATTTTCATTTTCGTGAAAAAATGACTCATTTTGACCATGAGAGAATTCCTGAACGGGTTGTTCATGCACGCGGCTTTGCAGCACACGGTGAATTTGAAGTATATGATTCAATGAAAAAATATACAAAAGCAAAGTTCCTACAAGATCCATCTGTAAAAACACCTGTTTTTGTACGGTTTTCAACAGTAGCTGGCTCGCGTGGTTCTGCTGAAACAGTAAGAGATGTCCGTGGTTTCGCGACAAAGTTTTATACAGAAGAAGGGAATTATGATCTTGTTGGAAATAACATCCCTGTCTTTTTTATTCAGGATGCAATTAAATTTCCGGATCTCATCCATGCGGTTAAACCAGAGCCTCATAATGAAATGCCGCAAGCAGCTAGTGCACACGATACATTCTGGGACTTTATTGCCAATAATCAAGAATCAGCTCATATGATTATGTGGCATTTATCTGACCGTGCTATACCTCGAAGCTTTCGAATGATGGAAGGGTTCGGTGTCCATACATTCCGCTTTGTTAATGATGAAGGAAAAGCGCATTTTGTCAAATTCCACTGGAAGCCTGTGTTAGGTGTTCACTCACTCGTTTGGGATGAGGCACAAAAAATCGCTGGTAAAGATCCTGATTTTCATCGCCGTGATTTGTGGGAGTCAATTGAAGCAGGAAATTATCCGGAGTACGAGTTAGGTGTCCAGTTAATTGCTGAAGAGGATGAATTTACATTTGATTTTGACGTCCTTGATCCGACAAAAGTTTGGCCGGAAGAAGATATCCCGGTTAAAATCATTGGAAAGATGACATTAAATAGAAACGTAGATAATGTGTTTGCAGAAACAGAACAAGTAGCGTTTCACCCTGGTCATGTTGTACCAGGTATTGATTTCACGAACGATCCATTGCTGCAAGGACGTTTATTTTCCTATACAGATACACAATTACTCCGTCTTGGAGGTCCAAACTTTCATGAACTGCCAATAAACCGTCCTGTTTGTCCATTCCATAATAATCAACGCGATGGCTTTGGACGCCAAACGATTAATGTTGGCCAAGTAAGCTATCATAAAAATTCACTTGCTGCCAATACACCAGCTCCTGCAAGCGAAGAAGAAGGAGGATATGTGCATTATCAGGAAAAAGTAGAAGGGCGTAAGGTCCAAAGAAGAAGTGAAAGCTTTAAAGATCATTTCTCTCAAGCTACTATGTTTTGGAATAGTATGAGCGAACCTGAGAAGCAACATATCACTGAAGCATTTAAGTTTGAGCTTGGAAAGGTAAAAAGCAAATCCGTACAGCAGCAGGTAGTTGATATGTTTGCTAATGTGAGTGTAGAGTTAGCATCTGAAGTGGCTTCAGCACTTGGTGTGACAGCACCCCAAAAAGGGGAATCACAGGTAACGAAATCTTCACCGGCGCTAAGCCAATTAAATACAAAAATTTTACCGAATACACGCAAAGTTGGAGTCATTATCGGTCCCGACTTTAAAGGGGAAGACGTAATAAATATTTGTCACGATTTAAAATCTGAAGGTATTCAAGTTGAAATAATCAGTGATAAACTTGGAAATAAAAAAGGATTTGATGGTTTAGAACTTACCGTAGATCATACCTTCCTAACTAGCGATTCGGTTCAATTTGATGCGATTTATGCTGCAGGTGGAAAAGGTGTAAATCAAACATTCAAAGAGGAAGCTGCTTACTTTATTAAGGAAGCATTCTCTCATTACAAAGCAATTGGAGCAACATTTGAAGGTATTGACTGGCTGCCGAAGGACGTAATGACAGACAGTCCTGGAGTCATTATAGAAGATGAAAATATGAATCAATTTGCTCAAAACTTTGTCCAAGCTGTTTCAGCACACCGCCACTGGAATCGCCAGATAGTTAAATAATAGGGAATTATGTAAGTAGAGAAATCCGAACAAATAAGCGGGTTTCTCTACTTTTTTATTTTTAATGAAGGCTAGCGTGGATAAGTTTGAGAGAAAGAAATGTAGAAAATAGGAAGAAAGTAGTTTGTTTTGTCGATGAATAATAAAAGTTGTCAATATAGGCCTGACAGCTTTTTGGGAATAATTAATTATCTAAAACGATTACAAAACATACCGTTTTACCTATGCGTTTTTGTAATTATGCTATTTGATTCAGAAGCACATAGGAGTTAAAGCTTGTTTTTGTTTTATTAAAATAATAATTTTAGGTTTTTAATCTTTTAATTATCATTGAAATAACAGTATTTTCCTGACGTGTAAAAATGTAAAATATTGTATATATAAAAGTATTATAACTTGTGACCAAATAGCTATTTTACTCTGAGACAATTGATCTACTCACTATTGAATAGGAGTTTTGATAATGAACGCTAAAAAATTGATTCGACTTAACAATAAAAAACGTAAAGAGCTTTCGAAGGAAAATGAAGAATATTACAGCAATATGCTAATTTATATCCGAACGAATGTTACAGCATCAGAACAACAATCCGAAGAATTATTAATGGAGCTTTTAGATCATTTAATAGAGGCGCAGGCCGAAGGAAAACGCGCAGAGGATGTATTTGGAGACAATCCATCAGCATACTGTGATGAAATGTTAAAGCAATTACCTAAAGAACCGGGGAAAAGTACACTATTTTTTATAGGATTTTTATTACTGCAGCTAGCAAGCATCTTTGCTATTGTGAACGGAATCGGAGACATCATTATACACTTTATTAGAGATAGCAATCAGACAGTATATGTAGGGACAGCTGTTGTTACTTTTTTTATCGTTGCTGCTATTATTTTCCTCGATGTTTTTCTAATCTTAAAATGGCTGCAAAAATCAGTTTACAAAGTGCCAAATAAAGTGAAAGATTTTTTGACGCTATTTTTTATTATAACTCCTTCTATTATAGGTATGATTTTTATACCTAAATTCATTCCTCCCTTTGGATACACTATAGAAGTCGGTGGATTCTTATACTTACTAGTTGGAAGAGCAGCATTTATCATATCTAAATTGTTTGATCGAAAATATCAAATTACAAAAGTATAACTATTAAATAAACATAGGTGTTACAGTTTATTTAATAATCAAGCGCGATTCTGGAACAAGGAAAGGCGCTTTTTTAATTCTTGAAGAAATTATGAAGTTATAAATGATAGGAATTGGTAAGGATAAGAATGAAAATATCGGGACTACATTCCTTCAATTGTAAAGGAATTACTATTTACAAAAAGAAACAGACTTATTATAGTTATTAAAGAGTCGTTATATCTTTAATTAAAGGAGATAGATATGTAATGGAATTCTGGGAATCAAGTTTTATAGATAAACAAACGATGTGGGGATTTGAACCGACAGACTCCGCCATCTTAACGAATGAATTTTTTCTTGAAAAGAAAATTAAGGATATACTGATTCCAGGTATTGGATATGGCAGAAATGCAAAGGTATTTATTGAAAATGGAATAGATGTAACAGGTATTGAGATATCAAAAACTGCGATAAATTTGGCGAGGCAAAGTGGAATTGATAGTAGAATCTTTCATGGTTCAGTAAATGACATGCCCTTTGATAATAAACTCTATGATGGTATATTTTCACATGCACTTATTCATTTATTGAATAAGCAAGACAGAGAGAAGTTTATTAAAGATTGCTATCATCAGTTAAAGCCAAATGGATATATGGTTTTTACAACTGTTTCAAAAAAAGCCCCAATGTTTGGAAAAGGCAAACAGTTGGATAAAGATTATTTTGAGATCATGGCAGGCGTAAAAATGTATTTTTATGATTCTGACTCCATAAAACAGGATTTTGGGAATTATGGGCTGGTAGAGTTATCAGAAATAGATGAGCCAAATAAGAACATGAAAGATAAACCTTCAATAAATTTTCTAATGGTAATATGTAAAAAAGAACTATAAAGGCAATCTTACCAAAAACCAAAAAACAGTTATTTACGTAATGGCTGCTGATTAAGGCAGTCATTTTTAGTATCTTTTACAACTTTCACTTTAATAAAAAAAATATTAAGAAAAAATGATAAAGTTGAATCTTTCTGTATGTTCAAATCACTCTAATTAGTGAGAGGAGGGTGTGATGACAAGATGAAACATGATCTACATACGGTAAAAAGGGCGATTAATGGAGATGCGGAAGCTTTTGAAGAATTGCTTTTTAAAGAAGAAAAAATGCTATATTACAAGGCTCTTTCTTATGTTGGTAAAAAAGAAGATGCTTTGGATGCTATTCAGGAAACGACGTACAATGCATTCCTCGCAATAGGAAAATTGAGAAATCCGGAGTATTTTTCAACTTGGCTGTTTAGAATTCTAATACGTGAATGCTATCGGTTGTTAAAAGAACGAGACCAAACGATTCCTTATGAGGAAAGCGAACTGTTGAAGAGATTAGATCGCAAGCAGGACGAAGAGATAGATTCTTTTCATTTGAGTGAGGCATTATCGATGCTAAACACGTCCTATCAAACATCAATCATCTTATTCTACTATCATGACTTGTCTATTAAAGATATTTCCGAAGTGATGGAGAAGCCGGTTAGTACAGTGAAAACAAATTTACGTAGAGCGAGGAAAAAGTTGAAAAATGAATTAGAAAGGAGTTATAAATTAAATGAAAAAGTCACATGATCCTTTCGAGGAGTTTCCACAGAATCACGTTCGTTCAGCTATTCGTTCGGGAATCGTTCAAGCACAAGAGCAATTAGATACACCTCGACGTTTGAGAATGACCAATGGCAAAAGGAAAATAATTTATACTTTAAGCAGTGTGGCCGCTGTTTTTGGAATATTAATTGGTTCCTCATACTATTCTCCAGCTTTAGCTAGCAGTTTGTCACAAATACCAATTATCGGTTCTGTTTTCGGGAATTCTGATCTGATCGGTTTACAGCAAGCACAAAAAAATGGGCTAACGAATGAGATTGGGGAGACACAGACGGTCAATGGAATTTCCGTTACACTTGATGAAATTTTATATGATCAAAATAATCTTACAATCGGTCTTTTCATTGAATCTGAAAAGGAACTTGATGAATTTTATTTTGGTGCTGGAATGGATTTTACGATTAATGGGAATTCTCCTGCTGGATCTTCTGGGAGTTACGGTGAAGATACCCTTTCAGCAACAACTCGGACTGCCATTCAAGAAATAAATGTGAGAGAAGAAATGCCGGAGGAGTTCGAACTTGGTTTGATGTTGCATGGGAAAAATGGAGAAACATGGTTTTTCTCAACCCTAATAGAAAAAATTGCCGATATTCATAAAATTCCTGTTCAACATTCACAAACTGTTGATGGGTTGACCCTTAATGTCACAGAATTATCTTTTAGTGAAACTGGTTTAAGTATAGCTTACGAGAGTTCAGAAGAGGAAACAGATTTTGAGATAAGTCGCGGAGGAAATATCGAGTTCTTGGTCGTAGATCAAGATGGAAATGAAATTACAGGTCACTCCGGTGGGGCAACAGGTGAGAGGGTTGAGGATAGAATAGAGTTCAAGAGCAGTAAGCAATTTGACTCCGTTGGTTCTCATGTTACTGAATTGACAATCACTCCTTATTTAGTCATTCCTTCTGACGGGGGAGGAGTGGAAATTGACGCAAATGGTAATGAAACAGAGTTAGAATACAAAGGAGATTTTATACAGCCGGTTGATTTTGACTCTTTTAAAGTGAAAATTCCATAATAAATTCATAGATAAAAAGGGCTGACATTGAGTTCTTTTTATCTATATTTATATAGACAATTATTCTATTCAGCAGAGATATCAAATAATATAATGCCACCAAATTTTGTTCTTCTAAATGGAACTTAAGGATACCTTGAAAAGTTTGGTGTCTCTGTCTAATGGTTCGGTTCAACTAAGTTGTTGTTTCTTAAACGCATTTACAAATAAATTCTGAGCAATATCTATCCAGTAATCCATTGATTTCTCCTTCTGGTGACATTACATATTTCTCAGATTTAAGCTCAGTAACAGCAGCTTCTCCTTTATTAACAGCTTCTACATTTTGAAAAATTCGATTAAGAACCCCATAATACACATTCTCCAATTTTATTTACAATTACAAAACATTTTATATAGATTATTTCTCTGTTAGGGAAATTTTTCACGCTAAATATCTATTACAGGTACAATCACTGAAAAATAAAAAAATATGATAAATCTCTAAGTACCATCTTACCTAGAAAACTCTCAATTACACCATTTGAAGAAAGCGTATTCAAACGAATAGTTATATTACATTTATATTACAAAAATATTTCTGAGTTGAAATATTTATTATAGGTCATTAGAGGGAGTTGGATATGATAGGAATTGACTAAAAGTCATCTATGTCAATACATATAGATGGTGGTCAAAATCAATTGTAAAAATAATGTGAAAATTTTATTTCAAATGTTCTGTTGTGTTAAATACTGTATTAATTTACATTAGTTGACAATTTCTTTGTCCGATTGTTTAATGAAATAGGAATTTTGTGCTAGGCCTACACAAGTTCAAATATACCAAAGGAGGAATAACAATTGATCTATACTTCAAGAGAGACTGCTGTAGCTGTTTTCGAAGAATTATTTACGATTTTAATTCATGATGAACACGTGAATGCAAAAATGAGAGAAGCAAATTTAGATGCACGAATTGTGCATAAAAACCCCGATTTTGAAGTGTATTTTTCTCCTGATAAAGTTCTTATTGATTCAGAAATCAATAATGCTGCGATTTCTATTAAAATGTCATGTGATACTGCCCATTCACTTTGGCGGGGGGAACTGTTAATGCCTTTAGCGTTAGCAATGGGAAAAGTAAGAATAAAAGGGAGCATTCCTAAAGTATTAGAATTTGTACCAATGTTAGAGCCAGCATTTAATAGATACGATGAAATTTATAACAAACATACTAGTTTAGTATAAATGGAGGAGAAATCATTGTTTACTTTACCGAAGGAGATAGAGGAGCTAAAAGTTTTAGTAAGAAACTTTGCACAAAACCATGTAAAACCAATTGTAAGAGAATTAGATCAAGCACCAGCTGACGATTTTAATTGGAAAATTGTTCGAGAAGGAGCAAAGTTGGGATTGCATCGTTTACCGATACCAAAAGAATATGGTGGCTTAGGATATGGCATATTAGGGACATCTGTTGCAATGGAAGAACTTGCCGCTGTTGATGCAGGTACTGCATTAATATTTGGGGCAACAATGTTAGGACAGGCACCGATTCTTTTATCAGCTGATCGGGAATTGCAAAATCGATTTTTACCGCTGTTTTCAAGTGATGAGCCTGTATTAGCATCAAATGCAATAACGGAACCAGATGCTGGATGCGATCTATTAATACCCGAAAATGCAAAATATGCAATGAATGTTCTTTCCGCTAGAAAAGAAGGTAATGAATATGTAATTAATGGGGTTAAAAAATATATTACAAATGCAAGAGTTGCTAAGTTTGCTTGTGTTTATGCAAATCTAGAAGACTATGTAGGTGCCGAGGGCTTAACTTGCTTTGTTATTCCACTAGATACTGATGGTGTAACGTTTAATGGAATTGCAGATAAAATGGGTTACAGGTCATGCCTAGGAACAGAAATAGTCTTTAATAATGTCCGAGTTCCCGCTGAAAACATCGTTGGTGGAGAAGGAAATGGGATGCTTATATCTATTCAACAAATGAATATGGCAAGAGGAACGGTTGCTGCGATTTCAACTGGGATTGCAAGAGGAGCTTTCGAATTAGCAACCGAATGGGCAGGCGAACGTATTCAAGGTGGTAAAAAGTTATACGAACACCAATTTACTGCTCGAAAACTAGCAGAAATGGCGACAAAAATCGAAGCATCGCGATTATTGTACTTAAAAGCCTCTTTCGAAGCAGATAATTCATTACCGGCTCCAGTGTTTGAACCGGCTGTTGCTAAATTATATGCTGATCGAATCGCTATTGAAGTAGCAGAGGAAGCAATGTCGGTAATAGGAGCAAGAGGGTATATTAGAGATCATCATCTTGAGAAGTATATGAGAGAAGCATTAGGGGCACGGATTTACGAAGGAACACCAGAAGTTCTAGCATTAGCGATTACTGATTTCTTATATCAAGAAGATAAAATTGAAGAGGCAGTCTGGTAAGATGCATAATGCTCATGTTACGACTAATACTGAGCGTTATATTAGGGAAATAGTCGATAATCAAAATCATTTAACATATCACTCATTACTTGATGAGTGTACGCTAAAAAAGACTTTATATCAAAAGATAGATCGATTTGGATTATCAACAATAGCTATTAAAAATGAGGATTTATTACAGCATCAATTATTAGGTATCATGTCATTTCGATTAAGTGAATATTTAAAATTAGATTGGATAGATCCCAACCTTGTCTATCAGCAAAAAATATTCCATGAGCCACTTCAGCAGGCACATTGTGAAGATATTCATCTTGTCACGATGAATCACCAAACAGGCGAAATCATTTGTTACCTTTGTATTTATTCAATGGAAAGGTATAAAGGGCTAACACATTTACACATGGAAACAGAAGATAGACCTCTGTTTCCATGTGAAATTGCCCATGGAAAATATATTTTTAATGAACTCGAATGGCTTCAAAGTGTTCCTATTCATTCTGTGAGAGAGATTAAGCGGTTTGTTAAGAGTAAACGAAAGGATACTTTTGGTCATCGTGTTTCTCTGGAACTTTTAGCAGGTTTAGCGTATGTTACACGATTGATAAAAGAAACACCAACAGGATTAACCGCTTATGTAGGGGATTTAGAATTAACAGGAGCTTTTCGACATATACAATTACTTGGTTTAGATGTTACTGTCATTGAAAATACGAGACCGGTTTTATCTAAGCAGGACCTATTTTACCGTATGTATGAAAAGCGAAAAAAAGTGCTTCCCTTTGTTATCCAACTACCAGAAAATTCGGAAGAGGTATGCTCGAAAGAAGAAATGCTTACTAAGCTATTAGAGGGGAAACAAAAGATTTCTTCTGCATTAAGGAATCTGGTCCGTTCAAGAAGCTAATCCAAAAAGGAGGGTGGATGTATGAAAGGAATAGTTGAAAAGCAAAACCAAAAAAATGAATTGGATTTTTATACTCAGTTAATTGAACGAAATGGTACCTTTGTTAGAGAAGATGTACAGGGAAAATTAAAAAGTTCGTGCATACTAGTTGCCGGATGTGGCTCAACAGGAGGGGCTAGTGTTGAACCATTAGTACGTATGGGAGCAACAAGGTTTATCCTTGCTGATAATGGAGCATATGAATTAAATAATTTAAATCGGCAATCTGCGTTTTTAACGGATCTTGAGCGGAATAAGGCAGAGGTTATGAAAGAACGCATTCTTTCAATAAACCCATATTGTGAAGTAAGGGTTTATGATGAGGGGATTACAGAAGTTAATGTTAGTCTTTGTGTTCAAGATGCTGACATTATTATCGACGGTGTAGATGTAACAGAGCGCGCGGGTTGGCAAGCAAAATGGTTGCTACACGAATATGCTGCAATTTATAAAAGATCAGTTATTACTGGTTGGGATATCGGACCAACTCAATATGTACAGTACTTTAATTATCAAAATCGATCTGATCCATTTTATTCAAAAATTAATAAAAAGGATATTAGTGAGCTTGGCATTTTTAAAATCTTATATAAAATTTTACCGCTTCAAGCTATTTCTCTTGAAATGCTTGAAGATCTAGAACGGAATTGGAAGAATGAAGAGTACCACGTTCCTCAGATAGTTTATACATCAATGCTTTTTGGGGCCATTTCTTCTAGATTAGTTATTGATATTTTGGCTGGAAAGAAACTAACAGAGCATGCAGCCATTGATTTGCAATATTTGTTTTTAAGCAATGGTAATAAAATGAAACTGTCATTAAAAAAGTATAAAAAAGTACTTTCCTTAGTAAAAGAACTATAGACTGTAAAAAAAGAAAGGAGCTTTTATGCATAACTTTTTCAATTTTCTGAGTAATGTTATATCAAAACTTAGGTGGGGAATCGTTACCACATGGGTGGTGATCCTCATTGTAGCTGGGATATTTGCTGGTCAATTGACCCCACTGTTAAGTGGAGGAGGTTGGACTGTTGATGGCTCAGATTCTTTAAAAACAAATGAGTTGCTTTCTAAGGATTTTACAGGTCGATCAGGAACATCCATTACCTTAGTAGTTAGAGATAAAGTGAATGAAGTTAAAACCGAAGAGTATCAGCAAAATTTACAAGAAACGATTGACTATATTGAGGACAATGAAAAATTAGACGTCGCAAGTATGTATACATACCTTAATGCACCTGAAGATGCAAAGGCGAGTTTAGTTGGTGATGAAAACACAACTGTAGCATTTATTGGGTTTAATGAGGACGACGGTTTTGCTAGAAATGAATTACCTTCTCTTCAAGAGGATATTAAAAGTCATTTTAAAAATAGTGATCTTGAAATCTATCTTGTAGGTGCTGCCTCGTTTTGGGGAGAAATTAATGTATTGAGCCAAGAGGGACTAGCCAAAGCTGAATTAATAACCTTACCATTGGTGCTTATCATATTGCTATTAGTCTTTGGATCATTGGTTGCTGCACTTACTCCTTTAATTGTTGCTGTTGCATCAGTAGTGACAACTTTAGGGATCATGACATTTATTGCACAGCAAACAGAACTTTCCATATTTGTAACAAATGCTGCAACAATGCTAGGTCTTGGTGTAGGAATTGATTATTCATTATTTATGGTAAACCGTTTTAGGGAAGAAATAGCAAAACACGGTGATAAGAAGAAGGCTTTAACGACTACAATGAAAACTGCAGGTGATGCTGTTTTCTTTTCAGCACTAACGATTATTGCATGTATGTCTGTATTATTCATTGTTGATTTAGGAGTTATTCAATCAATTGCATTAGGAGCAATTGCAATTGTTGCAATAACATTGCTTGTAAGCTTAACTCTACTACCTGCAGTTTTGTACATTTTAGGTGCTAATATTAATAAAGGGAAAATTCCTTTTCTATCAAGAAAGAAAATAGTAAAACCGAAATTCTGGTACAACTGGTCACACAAGATAATGAAGAGACCTGTGTTATTTTTAGTTCTTTCCTTAATAATGTTAGGTGTGATGGCAATACCTTCAAAAGATTTAAGTACATTTACACCTGATGCCAGAATATTGCCGGAAGAATCTGATTCACGAATGGGTTATGAAATTATACAAGAAGATTTTGGCGAAGGCTACACATCACCTGTGTATGTTACAGTGGAATCTAGTGGTGATAGCTTTGAACAAGTTGAAAACGTTGAATATCTTAGTAACTTGTCTGAACGGTTAAGTGAACTAGATCATGTAGATATTATTAATTCTCTGCCGGTTATTTTCAATAATAATGATTCAGATACAATTGTTCAGACATTAAAAGGGTTAGATCATGTTCCTGAGGAATTACAAGGATTAGTCAACCGCTATATAGATGTTGAGAAAATGGTTGCTATTATTGAGGTTATTCCTGAACATGCTGCTGCTTCGGAGGAAACTAGAAGTTTAGTGTCTGAAATTAAAAAGGAAATAAAAGATGTTAATACGCCAGAAAACATAAACACATATGTTGGTGGAGAAACAGCGGAAGGAATAGACAGTAATCAGGTAATTGAGGGCAGCTTTACAAAAGTACTTATCGTAATGCTAATTATTGGATACTTTATTCTTTTACTAACATTTAAAAGTGTATGGTTGCCGTTAAAAGCAATTTTAATGAATTTAGTATCTCTTGGTGCAACTTATGGAATTCTTATTTTTGTGTTTCAATATGGTAACGGTTCGGAATTATTAAATTTCACACCTGCAGATTATGTGCAAAATTTTGTTCCGATCCTGCTACTTACCCTATTATTTAGTTTAAGTACTGACTATGAAGTATTTTTAATCAGCAGAATAAAAGAGGATTATGAAAAAGGGTTTGATAATGAAGAAAGTGTTGCAACAGGCTTACAGGCAACTGCCCCAATGATATCCGGTGCAGCCGTCCTTATGATCGCTGTGTTTGGTGCATTTACTATTACAAGTGTCTTACCGATCCAGCAATTAGGTTTAGGAATGGCCGTTGCAATCGCAATTGATGCAACGATAATTCGATTAATCTTAGTTCCTGTATCGATGCGTTTACTAGGGGATTTAAACTGGTGGTTCCCAGGCAAGAAGGTAAAGAAACCATCAAGAGCAGTTGCGAAGTAGTAAAAGATTATTAAAATCATAGAATTATTCGTGAGTAGGGACAGCGGTAGTTGAAATGACCTACAGTTTTGAGACAACAAAAAAACACCGTAGCTACCTGTTCCCCATATAAGAGTGGGGGATAGGTAGTTTAATTTCGTCTGAAATTGTATTGGATTCTAATAATAGGTCGAATTCTCCGCTTTTCCACTATAATAGGATTGTAATATCTCTCGTTGCAGAGAGTAGAATTCTTCTGGCCTTATTGTTAAGTGGACGGATTTAATAAAGGCGTTATCCCAGCAGTTGCTTTTTTAAACATGCTTGTGATAATGCCTTTTTAGTTATGAAAGCAGATGAAGTATATTGAGAACTTTTTCAATTTTTAACAACTACTGATTAAGGAACTAACATAGAATATAAAGAGAATCCTTAGCACTCAAGGGGGGTAAGAGGTGAGGAATTGGGAGGGAAAAATATAAACGGCGACCCTGACAAAATCTATTGTAGAAGCACAAATTTTCAGGAGGACAATGTAGTGAATCAAAATGAAAACCAAAATCATAAGTCAGAGCAATTTACCCAAATAATCGATTTAAATGAAAAAAAAGAAAAAATCAATGTAGATGAAGGAATTAAATGGTTGCGAAAGGCTTCTCTAGCAGGAGAGACTGGTGCTATGAATGAGTTGGCCTATCAATTATTAACAGGTGAAAAAATCAAGCAGGATTTAGAAGAAGGAGAGAAATGGCTTAGGAAGTCATCAGAATTAGGGGATCGATGGGCAATGATGGAATTAGGTTTCCGTCTACTCACTGGAGATGGATTAAATAAAGATGTGAGAGAAGGAGAAAAGTGGCTTAGAAAATCAGCTGAATTACAATATCCAACTGCAATGAGAATATTAGGCTATCGATTACTAACAGGACGAGAATTAGAGAAAAATATTGAAGAAGGGGAAAAATGGTTAAGAAAAGCTGCTGAAGCAGGAGAAGCAATTGCAATGAGGGAATGGGGAAAATATTTACTAAACGGGTTCATTAAGTAACTCTAGTTTATAGTAGATAATTTTCAAGAGCTCCTCCTTTGAAACCATTCAGTTCTTACTATTACATTTGGAGGGATTTTGTCATGAGAAGCGAGAGGGAAATGTTTGATTTAATAATAGGGATAGCTCAAAGAGATGAACGGATTAGGGCTGTTTATATGAACGGATCCAG
The DNA here is from genome assembly GCF_903166545.1 of Metabacillus schmidteae. Classification (NCBI taxonomy): domain Bacteria; kingdom Bacillati; phylum Bacillota; class Bacilli; order Caryophanales; family Bacillaceae; genus Metabacillus; species Metabacillus schmidteae. Next base: position 1,041,537 of record NZ_CAESCH010000001.1, read on the forward strand.
AACAAATGCTAATGCTCCAAAAGATATTTTTCAAGATTACGATATTGTATATGTGGTAACGGAAACAGCTTCTTTTATAGAAGATGAAAATTGGATAAAGAATTTCGGAGATTTACTCATGATTCAAGAGCCTGATAGGCTAGATCAGGCTTGTGGTAAAGAAATGGATTTTGAACGTTCTTACGGCTATTTAATGCTTTTTACTGATGGAAATCGTATTGATCTTCATATTGAAACAAAAGAATCGATGATTGATAGATACATGGAAGATAAACTTACCGTCCCATTGTTAGATAAAGACAACTGTCTGCCAATCATTCCTGTGCCAACAGATATTGACTACCATGTTAAAAAACCAACAGAAGCGCTGTACTTTAGTTGCTGCAATGATTTTTGGTGGTGCTTGCAAAACGTTGCAAAAGGAATTTGGCGTGAAGAGTTGCCGTATGCAAAACAAATGTTTGAACAGACTTCCCGGGTTTCACTTGATAAGATGGTTTCGTGGTGGATTGGGACAAAACATGACTTCAACGTCTCAACAGGAAAGATGGGCAAGTATTTCAAAAAGTATCTTCCGGAATCTTATTGGGTGATGTATAAAGAAACCTATTCAAATGGAAATGATGAAAATATGTGGAATTCCATTTTTGTCACTTGTGAATTATTTCGGACGTTAGCTGGAGATGTTGCAGAATATTTTTCCTTTACATATCCAATTCAGGATGATAAAAATATGACAGCATATCTTAAACAAGTAAGAAGTTTACCTGTGGATGCAAAGGAAATCTATTAATAATGATGAACCTAGGCAAATTCCTCCTCTGAAAAAGAATTGTTTAAGCAACACTTTTGTGTGAGAAGCTATTTTTGTGCTACTGTTGAGTGGGATAAACGTTTAATGGAGGAAAATATATGCTTTTTATTGATAATAAAGGAATCACAGATCCGAGAATAAATTTAGCTATCGAGGAGTATGCAGTTAAACATTTAGATCCAAATGAAACGTATTTATTGTTTTACATAAATGAACCATCGATCATTATCGGAAAAAATCAAAATACCATTGAAGAAATTAATACATCATATGTTGAAGAAAAAAATATTCATGTTGTAAGAAGGCTGTCAGGTGGTGGAGCAGTTTACCATGATGAAGGAAACCTGAATTTTAGTTTTATTACTAAGGATGATGGAGAAAGTTTTCATAATTTTAAAAAGTTTACCGAGCCTGTTGTTCAAGCACTTGAAAAACTAGGCGTAAAAGCAGAATTGAGTGGAAGAAACGATATCATTGCTGGTGATGGCCGCAAGATTTCCGGAAATGCTCAATTCTCGACGAAAGGTAGAATGTTTTCTCATGGTACATTGTTATTTGATTCAGAAATTGATAGTGTTGTTTCTGCATTAAAAGTGAGAAAAGATAAAATTGAATCGAAAGGAATTAAATCAATTAGAAGCCGGGTAGCAAATATTAGCGAATATTTAAATGAACGTATAACGATTGAACAATTTAGAGAGCTATTGCTTCGCTATATATTTGACGGAACTGATTCAATTCCAACCTATGACCTTACGGAAGATGATTGGAAAAAGATAAACGAAATTTCAAAAGAACGTTATCAAAACTGGAATTGGAATTATGGGAAATCACCGAAATTTAACTACCAGCACTCACACCGGTTTCCAGTCGGACAAATTGATTTACGACTCGAAGTACAGAAGGGCATCATAGAAAATTGTAAAATCTATGGAGACTTTTTCGGTGCGGTTGATGTTGAAGAAGTGGAAAATGCCTTAATTGGTGCACGCTATGAAAAAGAAGCAATCGAGAAAGTATTTGAAAACATTGATGTTAAAAAATACTTCGGAAATATTGAAAAGGTTGACTTGATAAATTTAATTTATTAAATCATGTTTTGATTATCTTAAACAAATAACCTAGAAGGGGCATACAAATTTACATGTTCCTTCTAGGTTATTTTAATTCTCTCCAACCCAAAGTTTTATAAAAAAGTTTGTTGCTTATAAAACACTATTTTAACCCTATAGTGGAATGGAGCGGAAGACACTCGACTCCTGCGGGAAGTGAGGAAAGGCTGAGACCCCGCAGGCGAAGCCAAGGAGGCTCAGCTTCCTCCCCGCGGAAAGCGAGTGTCTGCAGCGCAATGAAACGGATTATTTTTCATATATAATCTGCATTAAAAAACATCATACAATGTTTATAGCAATAAAAATAGGGGCATTGAATAGTGAATCAAATACTACTTGAAAAGGAGAGAGTTTTGATGGCTTTTGAAACAAACAATAACGCAGAAGGCAAAGTAGAAGAGAAACTACAGTCTATGGGTGAAGAAAAAAAGGACGAGGTACTTGCGAGTTTTGAAACGTTTAAAAACTACTTAGGTGATAAAGTATCAAAAGGAGAAAAGCTTGGAATGAACGAGGAGCAACTAGCTAATACCGCGCAAAAAGTTGCCGATTACCTGGCTGACCATGAATCAGCGCGAAATCGTGAAGAAAAGCTGCTTCAAGAATTATGGAAGGTTGGTAATGAAGAGGAGCAGCACAAGCTTGCTCATATGCTGGTCAAGCTGGTTCAATAATGATAAAAGAGAGAGCGGATATTTCCCTATTTTAGGAAATGTCCGTTTTTGTTTTACTAAAGGCTGTTTTCTATACAAAATCATGCCTGGAATAGGACAAGAAGAATAGCTAAATAGTTATAATCATTTTTGTTTTTATACTCATTTCCTCTACATTTTGCTTGCATACTAGTCTAAATACCTACCTCTAAGATTCTGATTATATCCATCCCTAAAATACTTAAACTATACTCAAGGGGCAACAAAATCTACTTTAGAAAGGCTGATGCGTTTGAAAAAGGGGAGAGGGAGTTTTCGTTTTGTTTTTTCTATTATGTTTGCGTGTATCATGGTTGCCTCAACTGTATTAGTAGGCATACCACAAAATGAAAGGGCTTACGCAGATGAGGGGGATGTATTTGATTCTATTTATGAAGCAGAAGAAGCCTCGATTAAAGAAGCGATCATTGACAACCAACATCCGGGTTATACTGGAACAGGTTTTGTCGATTATAAACCGAATGCACCTGGTGGAACCATCACATGGACAATTACAGATATTCCCGCAGATGGAGAGTATTCATTAGTATTCCGCTATGCAAATGGTGCAGCTGAAAACAGACCTGCAGAAATCACAGTCAACGACCAAGTAGTTAGTGAAGAACTGGCTTTTAATTCTACAGGAGAATGGACGAATTGGCAGACAGTCTCGATAAAGACAGTCCTAAAAGCAGGTGATAACACAATTGTAGCTAAAGGTGCAGGTACAAGCGGTGGTGCAAACATAGATCATTTACAGATCCACAATTCACCTAAAGATCCAGAAGATAATGGTCCTAAACCCGTTGAGGTGGAACAGGTAACATTAAGCGAATTGATCGATGGTGTCACCCTTAAGAAATTACACGCAACAGGAATGATCAATACGAATACATCTGAAAAAGGCAAAGAAATCTCAAAGCTGGAATTTTTTGCAAGTATCAATCGTGTTATGGGTTTCAATAAGGAAGAAACTTTTAAGAATGTAAATAATGATAACTCAAAAAATACCTGGTGGAGCTACATATTAGAAGCAGCAACACTGGAAGGATATGTAACAACAGATCAAATTGAACAGATAAAAGCTGAAGATAAGATAACAAGACGAGAGGCAGCAGGCATTATAAGCAAGATTCTTGACCTAAAACCTGGAAATGGGAAAGGAAACAATCAAAATGATGTAGGGGCAGTTGTTTCTAAGGAAATCATGTCAGGAAAACCAGGCTTCGGTAAAAAGGATTATGTCACAATTGCGGAAACTGAAAGGATCATTGAAAAAATAGGGGAACTATCAGACCAACAGTCGAATGAGATTCATATTGTGAATTCCCAGTCTGTTACCCCTCAATTAGTCGCTGTCATGTTGAATGGACAAGTGAAGGATTTTGATGTAAAAGCATTAGCAGTAAAAGCAGCAACAGGTTCCTTTAATGGATTAAATCCTTCCCTGGAAAATCTGTATCCAACACGTGCAGCGGTTGGGGAAAACAAATTTGGTGATACGGTTGTATTATATGAACTACAGCAACCATTAACAGATGGAAAGGTCGTGAAAGAAGAAAAAAAGGAATTTACCGGAGATATCGAAGCAGCGAAGAAACAGGCCGAAAATCTTGTGTCATGGCAGATGGATCATGGCGGTTGGACAAAAAGCATGGATGAAGAATATAGCAGGCCTTGGGATGGGCAGGAAAAGCGCACAACACAATTTGGTCCTAATGATGAGGAATTAGGCTCTATTGATAACAATGCAACAATAAAGGAAATTCGATTTATTTCTGAAGTCTATAGAGAAACAAATGATGAGAAGTTAAAAGAAAGTATGTTAAAAGGCATTGATTTCTTATTAACGATGCAATATGAAACAGGTGGCTGGCCGCAGGTATATCCACAACGAGGTGATTCGCCAGAGGACTCTGTGTATTATTCGAATTATGTCACATTTAACGATAATGCAATGATTAATGTTTTACAACTGCTGGATGATGTCATAAATGAAAAATATCCTTTTGATCAAAACATAGTAGATGATTCGTTAAAAAACAAGGTTGAAGCATCATTGAATAAAGGCATTGATTATATATTAAAATCCCAAATAGAAGTAGATGGAAAGCTGACAGCATGGTGTGCACAGCATGATCCGGTCACTTATGAAGCCCAGCATGCCCGCGTTTATGAACATCCATCGATATCTGGAAGTGAGTCGGTCGGTATTGTGAAGTTTCTAATGTCTCGTCCAAATCAAACTCCAGAGATACAAAATGCGATTTTAGGCGCACTTCAATGGTTTGATAAAGTAAAGTTAGAAGGAATTCGCTATGTAAGTGGTGACCCAAATGGAGTTTATTTTGTTGAAGATCCAGGAGCGGTTACTTGGTACCGATTCTATGAAATTGGAACAAATGAACCGATATTCTCCGGAAGAGATGGTGTTATTAAACGAACCATTCACGAAATTGAAAAAGAACGCCGTGATGGATATTCATGGGCTGGAAGTTATGCTAAGCAGCTTTTGGAAATTTCCAAAACAACCGGATTTTTTGAACATCATGTTTATGTGGAGGTTCTACCTAATGAATTAGTTGACACTTATGGTAGAGAACTTGTTGAAGGGGAGCTAAGTAGAGTGGAAGATATGACAGAGGAATTGAAGAATTTACATGTCAAATTGACTGTGGCGAAGGATGGCAGCGGCGATTATCAAACTGTCCAAGCAGCGATTGATGCTGTACCAGCTAATAATACAAGTCCAGTTGAAATTTTCATTAAAAACGGTGTTTATAAAGAAGTAGTAAAAGTACCTGCCAATAAACCGTTTATTACATTGGCAGGAGAAAGTGCTGAAAAAACTATTCTTACGTATGATAACTATGCCAAAAAGGAAAGGCCGGAAGGTGGAACATACGGTACAAGCGGCAGTGCAAGTGTATATCTTTACGCAAATGACTTTTCTGCAAAGAATATGACAATGGAGAATTCCTTTGATGAACGTTTAGTAGAAGGTGGCTCCCAGGCAGTTGCAGTTTATACACGTGGAGAAAGAATGAAGTTTCACAATGTACGTTTTATCGGAAACCAAGATACTCTATATGTGAATGATGGAACACAATATTTTACTAACTGTTATATAGAAGGTGATGTTGATTTTATTTTTGGAGGAGCAAGAGCGGTTTTCGAAGATTGTGAGATTGTCTCAGTAGACAGGGGCTCCGAAACAAATAATGGATATATCACAGCAGCAAGTACAGACATAAATGAACCGTATGGCTTTTTGTTCATCAATAGCCGCTTAACTAGCAAAGCAGCAGATGGAACCGTTTACTTAGGGAGACCTTGGCATCCTGGTGGGGACCCTAATGCTATTGCAAGTGTTGTCTTTAAGAATAGTGAGTTGGGACCACATATTCATCAAGAGGGATGGACGGATATGTCAGGCTTCAGTGCAAAAGACGCGAGATTTTATGAATATCAAAACGAAGGACCAGGTGCAAATCTTTCTCGCCCTCAATTAACAGATGAAGAGGCGAAGCATTATACGATTGAGAATGTACTAGATGGGTGGAATCCGAAGAAATGAACAGTGAAAAGAGGAAGGATTGCTAGTGACAATCCTTCCTCTTTATAAGAATTTAGGCAAATAGTAGATGATTTTCATATTTTATTAGGAGGGAATAGCTTGAAAATTAAACGTACACTCATACGGCTAGTCGTTCTATCCTTAGTTATATCATCATTATTAGTGGGGGGAAACTCATTTGTAAAAGCTGTAGAAGTTGATTCTATACCAAATACAACAAGACAATTTAAAGATTATGATAATAGTTATCTTTCCGTGACCGGTTATGCATCATTGGGTGTAAAAGATCGAAGCCATTACATTGATACCTCTTATTATCGCCAGGTTAAAACGGAAAGAGAGTTTTTACAGGCAATTTTGGATGCTGAAAATGGCAGTGTGAAAGTAATTGAGGTGGCGAAAGATTTAAACCTGGGGTGGAAAGCATTAAATCTAAGTTCAGAAGAAGCTAAAAAATATCGGTTTATACGAAACTATCGCGATCCAATGAACGGATTTACAAATCCGAAGTTAGCTTCATCAGGTGTTTCCCAATTAGATATAAATAATATCGATGGATTAACGATCTTTTCAAAAAAGGGGAAAACCATTAGAAGTGCTGAATTCAAATTACAAAGATCAACGAATGATATTGTTATAAGGAATCTGACATTTGATGGTATGTGGCAATGGGATGACACTGGAAAACATAAGGAAGCAGGTTGGACATTTATTAAAATAAATGGAGCCAATAATGTCTGGATCGACCATTGTAAATTTACTATCGCAGCGGATGGATTAATTGATACAGAGAATGGCGGTTCCAATATAACGATCTCTTGGTCTGAATTTGGCTTACCTGCAAATGAACATCCATCAGAAAATAGTGATATTTATCAATCGATTCAGTTCATGGAAGGAAAATATGCAGCAAATGAACTGAATGCTGATAGTGTATACTATAACATGCGAAATGGCGGTGCGGCCAAAGAACAGATCATGGCTTATGCAGCCTACCACAGTAAGGTGCATTTAAATGGATCAGGTGATAAAGACTATGTAAATTATGTGAGTAGTAGTGGAACGGAGATAAAGGATGGCAATCAAAGAATCCGTTTAACACTAGCCTATAATCGCTATACTAATATTGGACAAAGAATACCAATGATCCGTCAAGGTACTGGTCATATGTACAACTGTTATCTTGATAACTCAACTCATTATGAAGTATTGGAAAATGTAAGTGCTATTGCTGAATTTGGCACTGACACTCTGTCAAGAGCACTAAATGCCAGAAATGGAGCTTCCATTGCTTCAGATACCTGTGTATTTCATGACATTAACGAGCCAATTACAGGTGCGGAGATTCAAGGACTGGATACGGCTAACATGGATGAACAATGGGCTGAGCTATTTCAAAGCGCTTATAATAGGAATTTAATTGTAAACTCCCATATAACAAATAAATATGGAACGTATACTGGAAGTAGTTGGGACAATCATGGAGAAAACCTGTTTAATAAAGGGTTTACTTGGTATGACAAATCAACAATCGGAAATTGGGCATGGTCTTCACATATTGCAGGGAGCGAAAATATGAGCAAAATGAATCCCCCGACTGATCCATTTACCTTTGAATACAATAGTCACGAGGAATTACCTTATACGTATCATGTATTTCCATTAAATAGTGTTGTGGAAACCCTTACAACCTATGCAGGAGCAAACAAAGTGAATATGAGTCCGATAGGTTGGTTGAAAACAGATTATTATTCTAAAAAATAATACCATTAACTGAAACGTCATAAATCCTTTCTATTCAAGGATTTAAGGCGTTTTGGTTGTTTTGAGGAAAAGTGACAAGTAAGACATCCAGCTTGATTCTTTAAAAACCCTTCTAAGGTAAGTAAATAAATATGTTAAAATATAGAAGTAATCTTTGAAGGTTAAGAATTTTATCTTCGCTAGTTCAAGTTGATTAAAAATTGGATAGAATGGGGGAGTTTATGAAGATCCTAAACAAGTTGCCAAAAAGCAAACAGAGTTTACACTTGGACCTGATTAATAATGGATGGGTTCAAATGAAAGAACCTAAAAATGTAAGAAGTGCTATTCTTTTTTCTGTCCCTTTAATGATTGTCAATGTCTTGATTTCAATCGGAGTTATAAATATCTTCTCCACCATTTCTTTGAGCGATTTTGGACTGACATCTGACTCAATATCCATAACAATTAATTTCGGTATTATTTTATGGCTAGCCTTGCTTTTAATCCTCCACGAATTACTTCACTTAATTTTCATTCCGAATTTTAAGAAGTCAGATAAAACCTTTGTGGGAATTACTCTGTTCGGAGGGTTTGTCATAACAGAAGAAGAGATGTCTAAATCAAGGTATATCTTCATTACTATTGCTCCCTTCATCATTATTTCAGTTATTTTGCCACTAATATTAAGTGTTTTAGGTCTATTAACACCAACAATAAAATTTTTGATTTTACTAAATGCAATGGCTTCATCCGTTGATATGTTGAATCTCTTTCTTATTATGAAGCAGATTCCAAAACATGCCATCTTAAAAAGTAATGGACCAGATACTTATTGGAAAACACAAACGTAATTTATTTAACGGAGGGACGTTCCTGCCACAAGGATTGGCGCTAATTCCTTAGTTATTATTCTTGATTGTAGGTACTAAGTAAGGGGTTTCAAGTCTAGTAAACAGTATAATTGTACGAAAATTCATAATAATAATGCTAAATAAGCTTGGTCATGCTACAATGAAAATGACATATTCCATATTTATCCTTATATCTAAGTAGAAGTTATCTCTAATTTCGAAACCAGCCTTACCAGTTATCCTGTTACTGTGTAGGGCTATTTGTGTAAAAAGGAGGTGATAGTCGTGTTGGAGTGGTTAGAGCTTCTTGTCAAACTGTTAGTTGCTGCTGCCACGTTATTTTCGTCCATCACATTAGGGTTAAAAAACTTAGATGATTTAAAACGAAAGTCAAAAAAGAAAAGACGCCTCCTATAAGGAAGACGTCAAAAAATGCTTACAAGTAAATTATAATACAAAACATTACAAAAAGTGACTAAAAAATAAAAATAGATAGATATTTTCTTGGATATTAAAGGAAATATGGAATTATGTCATTTTTAAAAAATAAAGGAGGAATCACATTGAGTAAAGTTGGATTAATTCCATATACTATTCAATCTGTATTAAAAGATACAAAAATTATTCCACCTGGTATTAAATTAGTCGGCGCTCCTACTGCGTGGGAACAAGGTTATTTTGGTAACGGAAATGTAATAGCTGTTCTTGATACAGGCTGTGATTCCAATCATTTCGAGCTTCAAAATCAAATTATTGATGTGTATAATTTTACAACAGATGATAAGGGAGATCCCAAAAATATAAAAGATTATAATGGGCACGGTACCCATGTATGTGGAACGATTTGTGCAGAGGAAAATGATCGAGGGGTAATTGGTGTAGCACCAAAAGCGAAGCTCCTTGTTTTGAAGGTGCTCTCAGGCAAAGGATATGGAGAAACAAAATGGGTGACAGATGGCATTCGCTATGCAGCAAAATGGCGGGGACCAAATGGCGAGCGGGTTAGAGTCATCTCAATGTCTTTAGGGGGAAGTGAGGATAATCCAGAGCTTCATAAGGCCGTTCAAGAAGCAATCAGCCAAGACATTCTCATTGTCTGTGCTGCAGGAAATGAAGGGGATGGAAACCATGAGACAGATGAGTTTGCCTACCCGGGAGCATATCCGGAAGTTGTACAGGTAGGATCGGTTAATTTACAAAAAGAAATTTCAACATTTAGTAATACGAATAAGGTGATCGATCTTGTTGCCCCTGGTGAAGAAATCGTCTCAACATATCTTAATAATGAATTTGCTGTTTTATCAGGAACATCGATGGCAACTCCACATGTTTCAGGAGCTGTTGCTCTTATTATTGAGCAATGTGAAAAAGAGTTTGACCGTCCTCTAACTGAGGCTGAAATTTACGCTCAACTTATTAAAAGAACCATTTCATTAAATTTCAGCAGAAGCTCTCAAGGGAATGGAATGTTGAATATAGCTTTAGACTTCGGTTCACAATCAGAACCCTTGCAAACAGCGGCAACTAAATAAGAAATTGGAAATCATCCACAGATTGCTGCCAACAGGGCCACATCTTCTTCGAACATATTCTCATTCGATAAAAGAGCTGACATGTACTTGTCAGCTCCTCATTTCCGGATAATGTTACTACTTCATGCTCTTCTCCAAGTTCCACAAGAGCACAAGTTGTCCTGCCCTCTTTTTTAAGGTCTTTATTACACCATTGTTAAGAATTATAATATATGTTAAAGGTCTTAAAGTAAGATAAAGGGGGAACAAGTGAAAATGATCAACCAAGTAACTTGTGAGAAAAGAACCTACTCTAGAGAATTTACATCTCACCGACATGATTTTGCACAATTTCTTTTTCCATTACAAGGCTCTTTAGATATACAAACTGAATGGCAAGAGATACAGCTCAACTCTGATTACTGTTTTTATCTTCCTCCAGAGTACGATCATAATTACCGATCATTAGATAGAAATGAATTCTTAATCTTAGATGTCCCAGTACAATATTTACCTGCTGATACAAGCAGCATGTATATACGGTTAGATCAACAATGGGCTTCTATCCGTTATTTGCTTTTGGAAGAGGCAAAGAGTCAGGAGAACACATCTGCCTTAATTGATTTAACAAAATATGTGACCAACAAACTTCAAATCTCTAATCCCCCTTCTATTGACTATATTCATAGGCATTTTAAGGAGTCAATTAAATTAGAAACTTTAGCAAATATAGAACATTACCATCCTGTATATTACTCTGCATGGTTTAAGAAAAAGACTGGAAAAAGTGTCAAAGATTATATTTCTGAACTTCGTTTGAAAGAGGCTAGGCATCTTTTAAATTCAACAGTATGGTCCATTTCAAGGATTAGTGAAGAGTTAGGTTTCGAGAATTTGTCTTCGTTTACAAGATGGTTTGGAAATACTGAAGGAATATCGCCGCAAAAGTATAGACTTCTTAATAAAGGATAAAAAGGATATTAAACTTGGAAAAGAAATTTTGGGGTGAATTTCTTACTATAAGTTTACGTATCCTTTTTATTTTTTAATGAGGTGAGCAAAATGAAAGGAAAAGTGTCTTCATTATTAATATTACTTGCAGCAATACTTTGGGGGACCACTGGGACAACTCAGGCACTTGCACCGGAAACAGCACACCCGATTGCAATCGGTGCTACGCGCTTAGCGGTAGGAGGTCTATTTCTATTCTGTATTGTTCTCGTAACAGGAAAATTCAACGTGAATAATTGGCCAGTTAAGACAACGTTATTGGCCTCTATATGTATGGCATTGTACCAACCATTATTTTTTTCTGCAGTAACAATAACAGGGGTTGCCATTGGAACAGTGGTAGCTATTGGAAGTGCTCCAATATTGTCTGGGTTCATTGAATGGATTTATTTTAAAAAACGTCCGGGTACCCTTTGGTGGGGGTCTACTATCTTATCCATTCTAGGTTGTCTAATGCTTTTTGTGAACAAAGAATCAGCTCATGTAGATCCAGTTGGATTATTATTGGCCTTGGGGGCTGGTTTATCATTTGCTGGTTATACGGTTGTAAGTAGAGAGTTAGTTGAAAAATATTCAACTCTTTTGGTAGTTGCAGCGGTTTTCACTCTTAGTGCAATCATGTTATCACCATTATTATTTGTTTTTGATATGTCTTGGCTTATAAGTGTTCAAGGTGCGAGTGTTAGTCTTCATCTTGGGATTTTAGCCACAGGGGTAGCATATTTACTTTTTGCGAAAGGTCTTTCCAATGTTTCTTCATCAACAGCCGTTACACTAGCGTTAGCAGAACCATTAACAGCAGCATTATTAGGGGTTTTCATATTAGGAGAATTCTTAAACGCAATATCATGGTTAGGGATTTTATTTTTATTACTAGGGATTGGAATATTAATTTGGTCTTCCGAACATTCTGGAAATAAAAAGAGCACTGGGACAGATCGGAAAGTATTAAAATTATAAGGAGTTAAATTAATTATGGCAAATATTGAAGATTTTTTAAAACTAGATATGCGTGTTGGTACGATCATTAATGCCAAACCTTTTCCTGAAGCAAAAAAACCGGCTATAAAGCTGGAAATTGATTTTGGTGAAGAAATAGGCATAAAACAATCATCAGCACAAATTACACATAGATATCATCCGGATCAGCTTTGTGGACGTCAAGTGGTAGGGGTAGTTAACTTTCCGCCAATGCGAATTGCAGGGTTTAAATCTGAGGTATTGGTCATAGGAGGGGTTCCGGAAGAGGGAGATGTGGTTCTTTTGAAGCCTGATGAGCCGGTTAGGAATGGAACACGTATTTCATAATAAAATAGGATCATTGGATAAAAGGGGATTTTACCATTATGGCAGAGAAATGACTCTGACGGGATTCGAACCCGCACTCACTTATCGTTAAGCATAGGCTAGGGGTCATACTTTATCGGGCACAAACCTGTAAGAAAAAGGGGGAGTGCTTTTTTATATTAAGAGTCCATGTTTGTTCATAAAAGATCTATTCAGCTTATTTTTGGTGCAAGTGGGAAGAATATATAGTAGTATTTGGTAGGTATATGACTATATGAAAATGAGGTATTTACATGAAGGAACGTATCTTAACAGGAATCATCATTGCACTATTATTTATGATTCCCTTTTACATTGGTGATATTTGGTTTACATTATTCACCCTATTATTAGCAGGGATTGCATATTATGAGTTTTCAACAATCATTCATCTAAGACTTTTTGGTACAAAGTGGTTTGTGGGAATAATTGGAATTTTCTTGTTGTTTCTTCCTATATTATCCTCCATCAATGAAACCTTATATATAAAAATATTCATTGGTTTAGTCCTCTTTTTTATTACATCAACAGTATTTAACGAACACTTTTCTATTGAAAAGGCCGGGACATTACTCATTGGAATTTTATATATAGGCTTTGGTTTTATCTCCATTGCAGAGGCAAGAATGGAGGAAGGTTTGCTGTGGACTTTTACAATTTTATTAGTCATTTGGTCTACGGATTCGGGAGCTTATTTTGTTGGTAGAAAGTTTGGGAAAAGAAAGCTTGCTCCAAAAATCAGCCCGAACAAAACAGTAGAAGGAGCAATTGGCGGAATTATCGTTTCTATCTGTATTGCATTTTTTATACAAGCAATAGCACAACCATTTGAGAGTTTGTTACATACAACAATTATAACTCTATTAGTATCAACTTCGGGACAAATAGGAGATTTAGTAGAATCTGCACTAAAACGTCACTTCGGAGTAAAAGATTCGGGAAAAATCCTGCCCGGACATGGAGGGATTTTGGATAGGTTAGACAGTTGGATTTTCGTATTTATCTGTTTGAAGCTTTTTGGGATTGTCTGATTCTCCTTCTGAGAATAAAATCAGGTCAACCAGATGTCTAGGTTGCTTATATATAGTTGATTGAAATTCATTCTAGTATATGAATTTAATTTTTGGGATTTTATGTTAAAATATAAAGGGGAGAAACGTTTTATACCTTTTCTGATATATTGTTGCGTCATTTCAAACCATAGTTCCATCGTTTTGAGAAAAAAATTCCGATAAAGCATAGGCTCAAAATTTAAAAGGCTGGTATAAACATTAAAATAGTTTTACCAGCCTTTAAAAAGTAATTCATTATTTTTGCTTCGGTTCTTCCTCATTTATCTTTTGATAATCAAGATCATGATGAATTACGGTTGCAGGAATTGTTGAGACTAATATGAGGGTAAAATGAAAACGCATGGAAGGGATATCAGTTACCATGCGTTTTTGTATTGCAACATTTTTAATAGTTTTACTATAGTACTAACTTCCAAACTAAACATGTGCAATATCCATTAATAATGGAATAAGAAAGCTCCCCCAACCAAGTGTAATAATGGCTGCGAAAATCATCGCCAGAGTCGAAAAAGTAGCCTCTTGTTCACCATATTCCATTGCTTTTGAGGTACCGACACCATGAGCACTCATACCAAGTGATAATCCTTTAGCAATCGGTGATTTAATCGCTAACCATTTCAATGCAAAGGGACCAATGATTCCTCCAGTCACTCCAGTAACGATAACAAAGATTGTTGTTAACGTGGGAGTTCCGCCAATTTCTTTTGACACTTCAATCGCAATTGGAGTGGTAATGGACCTTGGTAAAATACTTATTAGGAAATTAGTTTTTAAATGTAAAAGAATTGATAAAACAAAAGTAGAAGAAATAGCAACTAACGTCCCAATTGTAATGCTGACAATAATATTACCAATATATTTTTTTACTAAGTGAAAATGCTTATATATAGGAATTGCGAATGCAACTGTAGCAGGTCCTAATAAATTTGTCAGCACTTTTGCTGAGTTCATATAAGTATCAGCAGATATACCCGCCATTTGAATAAACACGATAATGACAATCGGACATAGTAATAAAGGATGTAAAAGCGGACTAGCCCATTTTTTACTTGTTAGCTTTATTAGTTTATAAATGAGGATCGTTAACACTGTCAAAAGAATGATGCTCATTTTACAGCCCTACTTTGTTTTTTCTGAATAAAGTCTGCCGTATAGGCTGTTACTGCCATTACAATAAATGTACTAGCAGCTATAATTAGCACTAGTTCAAGGCCCTGGAAACTCATAATTTCATCATAATTGACAATTCCCACGGCAGACGGAATAAAGAAAAGCAATAGTTCTGCCAATAGAAAGTTAGCCCCTTTTTCAATCCATTTCAGCTTCACTATTCCTGTAAATAAAGCAAGCAATAAAAATCCTAAACCGATCATTGAAGAGGGGAGTGGAATTGAAATGACTTCCTTTATCCCCGCGCCTAGAAGAAAAAATAAAGATATAAATAATATTTGAATAAAAATTGTTAATAGTTTCATTTATAATAACCCTCCCTATATTTAGGAAGGAGCAAGCTAAGCCCCTCTCTAGACCGATTCTTAATCTGTCTATGAGAACATGGTACAATGCTTTTTATCATTCGTAAAATACATAATAACTATTAACGCGATAACTAAAAGTTATAATCAAGTTAGAGGAAAAATTCAATTAAACGCTGTGCAGCATATGATAGATACTTATCCTTCTTGGTTATGACGGCTAAGTTCCATGGTGTTACAGGTTCGATATCAATGATGTTCACATGCTTATTTTCAACACGGTTACAAATCGATTCAGGTAGGATGGTTACCCCTAAGTTGGCCCCAACCATTTCAGACATTAAATCCCATTGTGAGCTTTTAAATAAAATTTTTGGTTGAAATCCTTCGCGGATAAAATTGTTCCACATAATATCGTGAAGAGCAAAATCTTCGTGATAAAAAATAAATTCTTCATCCCGAAGGTCCTTTAAATGGATGAGTTTTAGATCTGCTAAGGGGTGTTGATGATGGATTAATAATTTCATCTGATCCTCCACGATTGGATAAATATTAAACATCTCCTCATCAACTGGAAGAACCGCAACCCCTAATTCGATCTCACCTTCCTCTACAGATTTAACAACCTTTGCACCGCCGTATTCGGTAATATTAATAGAAATATTCGGATACTGTTTATGAAACTCTGCCATGACACTCGGAAAATATAAGCTGCCAATAATCGGAGGAATACCTACGCGAATGGAGCCTCTTTGCAACTCTGTTAAGTCATTTAAAATGGTCGTCATTTCATCGATTTGTGATAAGATTTTTTGAGCATATTGCATAACGATGAACCCGGCATCCGTTATTTCGGTCGTCTTGTTGGACCTTACAATTAAGGTCATATCTAATTCATCTTCAAGACTTTTAATCATTTTGCTTAATGCGGGCTGTGAAATATGAAGTACTTCAGATGCTTTCGTAAAGTTTTTATATTTAGCCGCTTCTAAAAAATAAAGTAATTGTCTTAACTCCAACCATAACACCTCCAATTATATTATAAATGTTTTGGCTTTATTGTAAAAATTCAATATTGGCAAAAGTGTTGAACAGGTGGCTTCAGATGGGATGTGGTTGAAAAAAGTTTAAAGTGGTTGAATTAACTGCAAAAGTCATCGAATAACTTTAAATAGCTTCAATCGCATGTACAGAATAAAAAAACCGTCTCCCTTAAGAGACGGTGCGACGATCCTTTAGAAACCCATAAAAAAGTGTAAAAGCAGGGGAGAGATATAAGAAAAATGCAAAAGGTAAGAAGGCCAAAACAGGTACACCTAAAGTTTGAGCAAAGAACGCACCGCTAACTCCCCATGGTATAAGCGGGTTTATTAATGTTCCAGCATCTTCTAGAGTTCTAGATAGATATTTTCGATCCAAGTGCATTTTTTCAAATAGTCCTTTAAATGATTGTCCTGGTATTAAAATGGATAAATATTGCTCACCTGTTAGTAAATTGACACCGAAGGAAGATGTGGCTGTTGATAGAATCAGCTGTCCTTTAGAATGAATTCGATTTATTAATCCGTTTAATAGTGTAGGAATAATACTAAGAGAATCCAGCAATCCGCCAAAAGCAAATGCAATCAAAATAAGTGAAATAGACCACATCATCGATTGTAAGCCACCGCGATTTAACATATTGCTTATTTGTTCATTGTCAATTTGAAAGGAGGTACCGTTTTGTAAAACACTTAGAAACTGACTAAATGAAACGCCTTGTAAGCTGACTGCCGTTATGGCTGCGGTTATAATACCTGCAATTAACGACGGAATAACTGGTACTCTTTTAATAGCCATAATGATCACAAGAATAGGAGATAATAAGGTTAAGCTACTTACCTGTATATGTGATTCAATCGTTAAGACCATGATTTTCATTTCATTAAGTGACGTAACATCGATTGGTGCTATTCTTCCTAGTATAAAAAAGATCACGGTTGTAATGAGTATACTTGGTAGAGTCGTTAAAGACATATGCCTAATATGAGTAAATAAATCAACTTCTGCAACACCTGAGGCAAAATTTGTTGTGTCTGACATAGGAGACATTTTATCCCCAAAACACGCTCCAGAAATAATAGCACCTGCAACCCATTCAACTGGTAAGCCGACTGCAACCCCCGCACCCATAAGAGCAACCCCGATTGTGCTAACGGTTGTAAATGAACTACCAACTAAACTTGAAATGACCATACAAGAAAATAGTGATGTAATGAGCAAGTAATTGGGATTAATGATGGTTAATGCATACGACATGATCGTCGGAATTGTCCCACTGCTCATCCAGGCGCCAATTAACATCCCGATTAATCCTAAAATAACGATGGGCTGCACACCATTTTGGATTCCTTTTACAATGCCTGTCTCTAATTGCTTCCATTTGAATCCTTTCATCAGCCCAATCGCTAATATTATCAACAAGCAGTTGAGTAATGCGATATGTGGTTCAGTTTTTAATAGAAATAAACTTGAAAAAATAACAGCTAAAATGAGAAATAGAAGCAGGACTGCTTCATTAAAATGGAAATTTTTTTCTTTATTCATGAAATACTCCTTCATAACTTAAACGCTTTTACGCTTTCTTGCATAAAAGTATTATACCAATCTAGTTTTTTATGTCAATTTAAATCAGTATTTAGAATGTTTGTAATTTAAAAAATATTATGTTGGAATAGATTAAAAAGAAAAATCAGTGAAAAAATTCACTGATTTATAAAAGCTTCATTAAATTGTTCTCGCCATATTTTTTAATTGGTCTGAAGTGTCTGCAATAGAATGGATGCTATTTGAGACTTCATTTATGACATTTGTAAAGTTTGTTAAGTCTGTTTTTGATTGTTCGCTTTGTTGT
Organism: Metabacillus schmidteae; assembly: GCF_903166545.1. Classification (NCBI taxonomy): domain Bacteria; kingdom Bacillati; phylum Bacillota; class Bacilli; order Caryophanales; family Bacillaceae; genus Metabacillus; species Metabacillus schmidteae. Next base: position 1,059,618 of record NZ_CAESCH010000001.1, read on the forward strand.
TTGTTTTTATTCATAATACCGAGAATGTTATCAAAGAATGTGTTCATTTCACACATTTGATCAGTTCCTTTGGTTGTTAAGTCTGCTACTTTATTGATAGAGTCAGAAATGCTGTCAATTTGAGTGTGAATATTAGAAATTAAGCTTGATACGCCTTGTACAGAACTTTTTGTTTCTTCAGCAAGCTTGCGAACCTCACTTGCTACGACTGCAAAGCCTTTTCCATATTCACCAGCCCGTGCTGATTCGATCGCTGCATTTAAAGCTAATAAGTTTGTTTGTTCCGCAATTGATGTAACGATGGAGACGACTTGGTTAATTTTCTCAGATGTTTGTTCAAGAGACTTCATTTTGTCCAGAATTTCAACTGTGCTCTTTTCTATGAATGTCATGAGTTCATTTTGCTTTTCCAAGTCGCTTTTTCCATGATGAGCTTGTTTTTCCGCAGTTGCAGCAGCTTCTGAATGATCAATTGAGTATGAAGCAATTTCTTGCGATTGGGCAAGAATTTCTTCAATAAACGCTTTTGTATGTTCCGTTGTTTCTGCTAACTGTGCAGCCATTTGGTTCACTTCAGCACGGATCTGTTCTTTTTCTTGCTCATTTTCATTACGAATTGCAGCATATTCATTATCATATGCTTCTAAAACGATCTGCTGTTCCAGGCTAAATAGCTTACTGATGCTTTGGATAGCTAGTATGATTTCACTTTTTGAGTTGAAATGAGGCTCAATTGTACGAATAACAGAAGCAAGAAGCTGTTGAAATCCGGCCATATACCATTTTGCCTCAAGACCGATCTTTACATGGATATGCGCAATTCTTCTCATTCGTTTAACATCTTCTGTATCCATTTGTCCATTAAACATTTTCAAAACATGTGCTTTAAGTGTTTCTTTTAAACGGTCAACAGAGCTGTGTTTGTTAATAATATCGATAAGACCTTGTCCGGCCTCAAATGATGAGTAAAAGGTTTGAACAATGTCCTGGATGTTTTCTTCAATATACGGCTTAACCTTTAATGCTAAAGCCAGGTCCTGCTTGGTGATTCCAAGCATGTTGATTTGTGAAAGGAGTTCTGGTTCGTCTATTTTTAGCACTACCTTTGATAAAAGTGCCTCATATTCTTCATTGTTTATTTTAGTAACGGCTTTCTTCTCTTTCTTAAACGATAAGATACCCATGAAAAAGATTCCCCATTTCGTAATATATACTTATTAGGTATATCGGCATGGAGTATCAGAGTATTTAGTTTTTTTATATTAATAATGAGTAGAAGAACACGACTTACCGCAAAGAATGGTGGAAGTCACTGTTATTTCTTATACGATTAACAATAAAAATTTATGTGTTTAATCGTACAAAAAAGGTAGAAATTAAATTCTACCTTTAGAAAATATACTATTTTGCAATTAATACAGGAATCGTGGATAACTGTGAAACCTTTTCACTGACACTGCCAAAAATTAATTTTTTTAATCCGCTAATATTGCGATTTCCAACGATTATTAAATCACCATTGTTTTCTTCGGCATAGGAGACGATTGCATCAGAAGGTTCCCCGTAAGAAACAGCGATATCTGCTTTCATATGGTGATGTTGTAATATACGATTTGCTTCTGATTCCATAGCAATGTCTTCGTGACTCTTGTTAGGATAATCGTGTGAAGAATCAGGGTTCACTTCTTCCTGTTGTTCCGGCAGTACAGGAGTTGCTGGATAATTTCTCATTTCCCCGACTGGATAAGCGTGAACGGGTGAGAATAATGGTGATCGATCAGTGTCCGTTAAAGGACTAACAGGATTTTCTTTACTGATATACACAACAGATAATTGAGAGTTCAATTTTTTACTCATACTAATACCTAATTCAAGCGCTTCTCTGCTATCCTCATTACCGTCAAATGCGACAATTAAATGGTTAAGTTCTTTCATTTAGAATCATCCTTTCAAATTGGATTTTTCAGATTAAAAGATAAAGTTAAGTAACAAGCTAATAACGACAATTGCTCCAACTACCATCAAAATTGTTCGTACCATACATCATTCCTCCATTTTCAATAATTAAATTTTTGCTTTAACAGCTTGGTGTAATATCGCTTTTTTTGCAAATCTAGTTTTTGGAGAAATGATCTCCTGTAAATCATTTAATTTTAAATGTGGATAGGATCCTTTAATGAATAAATTAATCTCTTGTCCATTTTTTACGGTTAATAAATAGGTAATAAGGTTTGTGAAGTTCTCACAACTGATAACGCTTTTATTCTTTGTAATCAGGTAAATACTGCCGCTGTAGGACTTGGCTAATTGGCTAATTTTTATCACTTGATCAAGTCGTATATGATTTTTAAATGTAAATTGTAATGTAGTGGGTTTATTCATATGAATTCCCTCCATAAAATTGTTATATGTTTGTTTTCTCATTCCTTACCTCCTCATGTGAGTTAAGAAACCTATTAGAAGAAAATCACAACAAAAGTCCTAGGGTAGTTCTTAATTCCTAAACCACGTATAATGTCGGATGAAAATCATTCATCTTTTAAGGTAAACAAGGTATAGTAAAAGAAGAAGAGAGGAAGGAAGATGGGATGGAAAAGCTAAAATACATAAGCATGCTTTCGGCCGTTATTACACAGATTACGGGAATTATTTTTTTATTTATTAACATAAAGGTTGCCATCGGACTATTTATCGTATATTTTCTATCATTGCTACTATTACTGATAACGATTATTAAACTTCGAATAGATGAAAAAAAGGAGGATGATCAAAATGATTATCGTGACTACTGAGACAGTACCTGGAAAAGAGACTAAGGAATATAAAGGCTTTGTTAGAGGGAGCACTGTTCAATCTAAACATATTGGAAAAGATATCATGGCCGGTTTAAAAACGATTGTTGGTGGTGAGCTTAAAGAGTACACAGAGATGATGGAGGAAGCTCGTCAAAAAGCGATCGGACGTATGGTTGAGGATGCAAAGACAAAGGGTGCGAATGCCATTGTATGCATGAGACTTGAATCATCTGCGGTTATGCAAAATGCTTCGGAAATCATTGCCTATGGCACAGCGGTTATTGTAGAAGAATAGTAGGAAATAGAAAAGGGGCTGGTGTATTCCAGTCCCTTTTCATTTAATAACAAATACCAACACGTTTAGTTAAAAATTTGTTGTTTAAAAGTACTTGATAAGCAAAATGTGCCGTATCTTGGACAGAGATTTCCTTCCCGTTTAAAGGGAGAAAGTCAGGAGAAAAACGGTACTTTTTTGTTAATGTTCCATCAGGAAGATAGGTTGGACATACAAGCGTCCACATTAAAGAACTGCATTTTAGAAGCTGATAGGCAACTAAGTGCTCTTCAGCCGCTCTTGTTAGTGTTCTTTTTGATTCATTTGATTGATATCTGTAAAGCTCCGGTTGTGAACGGGATTGCAGGATGCCGGCTGTGCCAATTGTAATAATCCTCTTGATATGGTTGACCTCCATTGCTTTTATCAAATGTGGAGTAGCCGTTGAGAGAATCTGTTGTCCATCCGTGCTTAGGGCACTTATGACAGCATCCTGATTATTAATCGTATTTAGTACGTCTTCATATTGTGTAGCATCTCCTGCTATAACGGTTAAGTTTGGTGCAGATCTATCCACTTTCTCAGGGGAGCGGACAAGTACTGTGACGAAATGACCTTCATCTAAAAGAGAGGATAATAGTTCTTTTCCTACACGTCCTGTTGCACCAAATAATGCGATATTCATTACTGGAATTCACCTCTTTAAAATACTTCGTCATTACTTAATGTATCGTAAATTCCTTGAGAATGAAATAATATTGTGTACGTAAGGGTGCTATATATAGAATGGTCAATCCAACCTTTTCTTTACCTGGTCCCAATAGTATATTTGTGGAAAACGGACGTATATCATATATTCATGAAATAAGGTATAGCCAACAAAGCCGACTTGCTTCCAATCAATCGCATCAAACATGTCATTTTAGCTCCTTTTCAAAAGGTATTTGAATAGGGGAGTACTTAAATGCTTTACGAGGAATAGTGTTGAAAAAGTATAAAGATGAGTTGAGGTTTTACTTATACTATATGGTCTAAAGAACTTGTTTGATACATTTTCATGAAAACTGAAAGAGACCAACACATCGTGTTGGTCTCTAGCCAATTATATTGAATTGTTATTGTTGAGAAAAACCGCTCATAGATTGTTGAGCCATTGATACTAAACGCTTAGTGATTTCTCCACCTACAGAACCGTTAGCGCGTGAAGTTGTTTCTCCACCAAGGTTTACACCGAACTCAGAAGCGATCTCATATTTCATTTGATCGATTGCTTGAGCTGCTCCAGGTACTACTAATTGATTTGACGAATTGCTGTTTGAACTGTTTTGTGCCATCTTATATTCATCTCCTCATAATAGGTTTTTATGGTTGGGTTAGCTGGAATTGCACCAACATATGGAGGATGTTGTCCTTCATAGCCTAACTCGGCGTAACCCATTGATGTAGTTAGTTACTACTCGTGTTGCTGTTGTTATTAAGTAGTATGGTTAAAATTTTAAGCTATATTCATGTTTTAATTGGTAATTTTTACTTGTTTTGATTCGAAACATAAAGCTGTTGGATTAATTGTTTAGTATTATGAGTAAGTTTGATAAAAAGTATGCAAAAAAGGTTAGTGAAAAGATGTCTTTTTACAATTTACATAAATGGACGTTTTTTTTGGGATTCTATCTTTATGAGATAATAAAGGGGATGAAACGAACGATGCATCTATGTCCTTTGTGTAATGGCCTTGGAGAGAAAACTAAACAATGTCCGAATTGTCAAACGATTATGCAAGATGTGGGGAAGGTCACAGATTATTTTGATGATTACAGCGCTTATATGGATATTGAGATCATGAAACTATATGATGGCCATAAGTCTTCTCTGGAAGACCACTTATGCTTACATTACTTTTTATGTCCAAATTGTCAGCGTCAAGAAACAGATTCAATTCAGGAATAGGAAAAAGAGGGCCAGATTAAAATCCAGACCCTCTTTTTTACACCTATATCTTATTTTTCGCCAGCAGGGCGAATTCTTAATTCTGTTTCGTTATCAAAGAAGTGGGCTTTGTTCATATCTAATGCTAAGTCAAGTGATTGACCTGGTTTTACATCTGTACGAGAGTCAACACGTGCTACGAAAGATTGACCATCGATTTCAGAGTAAAGCATTGTTTCAGCACCCATTAACTCAGCAACTTCAATTGTTGCTGTAATTTTTGAGCCTTGAGAAGAGTCGATGAAGACAGGCTCATCATGGATTTCTTCAGGACGAACGCCCATTAGAATTTCTTTGTTTACATAGCCTTGCTCACGAAGGTATTTCATTTTTCCTTCTGGAACTGCTACAGATGTTGTTCCGAAAGAGAATTTACCATCTGTTAACTTACCTTTGAAGAAGTTCATTGCAGGTGAACCGATGAATCCGCCAACGAATGCATTTTCAGGTTTGTCATATACTTCTTTAGGAGAACCAACTTGTTGGATAATCCCATCTTTTAATACTACAAGGCGAGTCGCCATTGTCATTGCTTCTGTTTGGTCATGTGTAACGTAAATCGTTGTTGTTTGTAAGCGTTGGTGAAGTTTTGTGATTTCAGCACGCATTTGTACACGAAGCTTAGCGTCAAGGTTAGATAAAGGCTCATCCATTAAGAATACTTTTGCATCACGAACGATCGCACGACCTAATGCAACACGCTGACGTTGACCACCTGATAGAGCTTTTGGCTTACGTTGTAAGTATTGTTCAAGACCAAGAATTTTTGCTGCTTCGGTTACACGACGATCAATCTCGTCTTTCGGTAATTTACGAAGTTTTAAACCGAATGCCATGTTATCATATACATTCATATGTGGGTATAACGCGTAGTTTTGGAATACCATCGCAATGTCACGATCTTTAGGTGCAACATCGTTCATACGTTTTCCATCAATATAGAAATCTCCTTTTGAAATTTCCTCTAATCCGGCTACCATACGAAGTGTAGTAGATTTACCACAACCAGATGGACCAACGAAAACGATGAATTCTTTATCTTGGATATGAAGATTGAAATCTTCTACCGCAGTTACTTTATTGTCATAAATTTTATAAATATTATCTAATTTTAACTCAGCCATTATTAATTCCTCCCCTTGTTTGAAAGCGTTTTAACTTGGTTTTATTGTAAGGGATTTCAAATAAAGAAGTAAACGTACAAGTTGCACGAAAATAACCAGGCTCTTTTGTGCAACTTGTAAACGTTATCTTAAGTTTCATAATGAACAAGTACAATAGCAAGAAATATAAAGGCAGCATTTGAAAATGTACGGATGTCTAATCCTGTTTTTTCTAGTAATTTCTCCAGACGATATTGAAGGCTATTTCGGTGAATAAATAATCTTTTTGCTGTTGAAGAAGCATTCAAATTTGAGTGAAAAAATGCTTCAATTGTATGGTGAAGTTCTTTGTCTTCAATGGCCTCTATTATATGATTTGATAATATATCTTTTTTATTTGGAGTAGGGACTTGCATAATGAAAATCGGAAGTACCTCATAAAAACTCATCACTTTTTCGCGATTACTAGTTCGATGTATTGTATGAAAACAACTTTGTTCTAATAGAAACTTTTCTTTTAATTTTTCATCATTTTTTTGAAGCTGTCCTATATAAATAAAAGGTTCAACATAAAAGTCAGTTGTCAGTGTATCACTTAAGTCTTTTAGCATATCAACTTCAAGCGAAACTTGAGGCTTGTCTTCAATAATAATTCCGTGGGAAAGGCTTAACCAAATAATAAGTTCAGAGTTTATAATTCCTTTTACAGCTTCTTCAAAATTTTGTTTATCATCAATCGGCTTTTTTAAGAAGAAATAATAAAATCGTACAGATGTGTTGTCAACAGGAAGTGGAGAGGACTGTCCCTTTTCTTCTGAAAATAAAAAAGTATACCATTTTTGCTGATTGAATGTATATGTTTCATCACTTATAGTTTCTAAAGGTTGAAAGAGGGAAGAGAGTAATTCTTTTTCACTAGTATGTAAAGCTGATTTTAAAATCCCAAAAACTTGTCCTGCATCTGTTTGAAACCATTCATAGGTTGTATCGTCAGGGATATATGTCAGTGTCATTGTCTCTTTAAAGTGTTTCATCAGATTATCTAACATGAGCTTACTCCTTTTTGTTCTTTGTCCATATCTCCATTATAGAAGAGATACAACATGGATAAAAGGAAAAAAGACAGTTCAAAATGAACTGTCTACTAACTGACTACTCATCAGCTGAATAAGGTGGCTCTTCCTCTATAAGATCCCGGGCTTCTTCAATATTTGTATATTCTTCTCTCATGTGAACAGAGCCGCCGGATAACCCTTCATTAATGATACGATCTATATCTAAATAGGCTTTGTCTTTACCCTCGTAATTAAGATCTTGCTTTACACCTAATTCTTTGTCAGCCATTTTTTTCATCCCTCCTTTTGCACATTAGTTTGTGCTTTGGGAGGTGTAATATTCAGTTTTATCCCATTCTCAATGGGCAACGACCTCCACAGATGGAAGTCTAGCTCTATTCATATACGTGAAATAGCATCAGTTCGTGGATTTGAGATTGGATATCTATTTCCTCTTCTTTCGGAGGCTTTAAAGATCCCCACTCTATTTGTCCATTTTTATGATACACTCCATCATAATGTGCACCTCGAAAGTAAAAGGAAATTCGCCAACCAGGTAAATTTGCTTGCTTAAACAATGGTTTGTATTGAAAATGTGTAATCAATTGTACCGCTCCTTTCCTGTTATATAGAAAATTATACGGCGAAATGAGTGAAATTCCTTCTACCTAATAATGGGATTTTTTATACGTTAAGAAAGTATAAATTGGCAACATGGAAGTTTAATCGACGTAGTGGCCAATTTTAAGTACAAAGTATAAGTGCAACTACGCATCACGATTCGCCCTTACAGGCTCGCCAATCAACGAGTTTTCTTTATTAAAGTAAGGAATAGTTCAACTAACTGATGAATTCGTTTATGTTGGATAGCATTTTCGTCAAAAATCATCGGTTTTGAATTAACTTCAAATAGATAGGGTGAACCAGATGGGGTTAAGCCGATATCCATTGAAAATTCTCCAATGAACCCGACATTTTTTGAAAGAGTGCTTCCAATATGGTTGGCCAGCAAGTCAATTTGCTTAATGGAGCAGCGATCTTGAACATGATGAAAAGAAACAATTTCCCCTCCATTTGGTACATGTGTTACGATCGAGTCATTTGCGGCTTTCCGGACTCCGATACCTACAGATGAGTAAACACCTTGTCTATACATACTTAGAACACGTAAATCATATTTACACCCTTCAAACTTGTCCGTTTCAATTTCCTCTTGGATAATATAAGAATTCCTTTTAAGAGTGTGTTCCGCCCAATTCAAAAATTCGGAATTTGATAATGTTATTTTTTCTTTTTTTGTTTGAACGATAACATTATGATGATCTGTTTTCTTGATTTTAACAATTCCACTGCCTTTATAGCCATTTACTGGTTTTACGTATAGTGAAGGGTGGGTATGGAAGAGGTTAACGAGATCTAATTCCTTTGTGTACAACCAAGTATTAGGTAATAAAGATTGCAATGTTTTCTCCTGAGATAAAAGTATGTGACAATCCCATTTGTTGAAAAATCCGGGATTAAAGAAAGGTTTTTCTTTTTGTTTATACAGCTCATAAAGATTTTGAAATTCTGAGGATGTTTCTTCAGATCTCGTCGATATCTTATTATAGATAAGATCTGGAAAAGGGAAAGAAATCTTTCCCCATCTATTGTAGTCTTCATAATAGACATATCCTGTTATGCCGGTAGAATGAATACCTGCTGTAGTAAAAACAAATGATCGTGCTCCACGAGCTTTCATTTCTTTCTGAATCGATTTAAAAACTGCTATGTCTCCACGGAATGTATCTGCTTTTCGCCCGTTGCTTGCTAGAATACCGACTAAAGGGTAGTTATACATCTCCACTTATAAGTACCTCAGGTTGAAGAATCGCTTTTTTTGATAAATAAAGGCCATATTGTAAGGATGCTTTACGTGTGAGGAGGTCGGCATCTTTAAGTTCAGGATGTGAAAAGATCGATCTTCCAGGCTTAGAATTTGCTTCAAACATCCAAACCTTACCATTTATATCAATCCCTAAATCAAAGCCGATTTCTCCGATAAAGCCTGTGATATGCTGATCAATTTTTTTACTTAACGTGATAGCAGCTTCTGTTAATTCATGGAGAGCAAGTATTCTTTCTTGCGGATCCTCATAAATTTCCTCAAGACTTTTCACAACACCGCCATTGTTTAGGTGAGTTGTCACACTGCCTTTACCCGCAACCTTTCCTGCAAGGGCTGTAACCTTCCATGTATCATGTTCATCTTTATTAGTATGAATACGAAAATCAATTGCTTTTCCTTCAATACGAGTTAGCTTAATTCCTTGTTGTGCTAGATAGCTTGAAAGGTGCCGGTCTTTAAAGGATGCTTTTAGAAAGCTTTCAAGGGAAGGATATTTTCTAAGGCGGTTGATTTCATGATCATCTCGATATCTGGAGTAATACATGTTATCCTCGCGTGAGTACATAAGCTGAAATACGCCTAAACCCAAGCTTCCATTTGCAGGTTTTAAGTAAATGCTTTGGTACTTTGAAAGCATCTCTTCCATTTGGCTGATCGTTGGTGTATGAATCGTTTCAGGTAAATATAAGTTAGCTTCATTGTCATGAATGAGAAGTTGATGTATGGACCATTTATTGAAAAATCCCGGGTTGTACCAAGGGATGGAGTATTCTTCTGTGAGTCGTTTTTTGACGATTTTAAGTGCATTGTGGTTTTCGATTCGTCGATTAGGAAGGCGATCGTACACGACATTAGGAAACGGAAAGAGCCCCTTTTTCCAACCGGCTTTTCCGTATGTATAGCCTTCAATTGTTCCTTCTTCCCAATTAATATGATGGGCACCGAATACATAAGAGTGTATTCCAAGTGAAGAATCAATGGATAAAAACTTGGCAAAAAAGAGAGAGCGCTCACCAATTGGACGTAATAAAGATTCCGTAAAGCCGGCTGTAAAAATACCGATAATAGGTCCTAAATGTAAGATGTTATCATGACTAATAAGGGTAGTACTTCCACCAACAGGTAGAAGCAGCTGTTTAGCGACTTCCTGGGAAACGAGAATGTTATCTTGCAGGTGATCATCATAGACAATGTCACACGGCATAATAAACGTACCAAAAGATACAGAGTGAACATCACCATCAAGCTGTGCGTGTTTAGGTAAATGGACAATAAAGTCCTGTGAATCCGTTGTTTGGATTGAATAAATCTTAGTCAATGATCGTAGCTCCTTTTTGATTATTTTTTGTGCTTAAATATTTACAATAAGCTAAAGGTGCGCTGTAAAGTGATTGCTTCAATTGTGGCTTTGTTTCTATAAATGTTTTTCTGCCAGGCTTTGAATTTACATCTAATATCCAGATTGATCCATCTTTTGCATAGCCGATATCTATTCCAAGCTCAAATAGACGGCCAAAGCGTTCTTCAAGTAGAGGTGGAAGGTGTGAAGTAATCGTGGATAACTCATCTTCAAGAAGAAATCGTTGTCTAGGTGTGAGCTGCTGTGACCACTGCTCATAAGTAACCGGCTCACCACCTGTTGTTAAATTTGATAAAAAAGAACCTTGATATCCTTTTCTTACTCCCTTTTCGACTTGTGACCATTTGCCACCTGCATCCTTTTGCAGAAGAATTCGTATATCAAATGGATACCCTTCACTGTCGATGAGTGGTAGTAGAGGTTGAAGAAGATAGGTTTGTTGTTTTAATAGACGTTCACACCAGTTATTAAATAGTTTCATCGACTGAAACGTTTTCGACTTTCTATCAGGGCCACTATGGTACGATATTGTCATTTCCTTCTGAGTTTGGAAAATGGCAACAATGCCGATACCTCTTGATCCAGTAACAGGTTTTAATAAACAACTCGAGTCGTTTTTTAAATGTTTTACAATCTGCATTGGTGTAGAAATTAACTCAGTGTCAGGTAAGTATGAATTAAGGTGATTGTTTTTTTGAATTTCAGAATAAACATTCCATTTATCAGGTAACCCATATCCTAAAAAAATAATATCGGGATTTTTTTTCAGCCACTCGACAATTGGTTTACATCTTTTTGAAGCTTGGTTTTGATTGTAAAAGCAACGATCATAAATAAATGGAGGAATTGAAAAAGTATCACTTATCCAGGTTTGCGTTTGTGTGTTAAATATTTCACCAGTTATGGTTAAATCAGTAGGATCTATGGAAGAAGGGACAAATCGAACACAATTTATCCCGTACGTGGCACTTCGTTTGGCAATCTCTGTCATATAACCATGCTCATGTGATATAGAGACTGACATCATACCTAATGTTATTCGTTCCAAACACAACACTCCTTTCATCCAGGCTTGCTATTTTTGGTCATATAGAAATTGACAATAGTTGATAATGGATTTGGCTGAAGGACGAACCTTTCCAGTTTTAAGATCATCCTCTGATTTTGATGGCTTTGTATTTACTTCGATAATCCATGGGTGGCCATCTTCATCAAGGGCAAGGTCAATGCCAAATTCCCCGAATTCTCCACCTGCTTGGATACAAATAACCTCGACAATTTCGATTGAAAGCTCAGCTAATAATTTCCGCAGGTGAAGAGCTTCTTTCTCTCCGAAAAGTTCTTGCAGTAATTCTTTTGTTTTATGGATTTCACCACCTCTTGCCAAATTTGCGACAAATTGTTGATCTGCAGACACTCTTGCTACAGCAGAGGTAACCTTCCATTGGTGACGATCTTTTTTATGACATAGAAATCGGAAATCCAAGGTGCGATTATTATAGGATTTAAGCTGAATCGTTTCCTGCAGAAGAAATCCTTCCTTTTTTACCCTTGGATACAATGTTTTGAATAGTTCTTCAAAGCTTTGATACTCATTGTTGATATCACCGGAAAAGGTTGTGAAATCAAGGTGGTATTGATTTTCGTCAATTTGCTTAACTCGAAAGATTCTCTTTCCCTGACTCCCGTTAATAGGCTTAATAAAAAGATCCTTTTTCTTAAAAAGCATGTTTTTTAATATGCTTTTCGACTCTAACAATTCACTCTCAGGGAGAAAAGGTAGGAGATGTTCATTTGCGGAAAGAATCTGATGTACCTCCCATTTGTTTAAAAATCGATCATTAAAATACGGAATTTTATTTTCGATTAAATCTGTGGTGAGTTCTAAAAAAGTCTTTGATTTTTCCAGTTTTCTAGAATGAATTCGGTTGTGCACAACATCAGGATATGGAACGGTCGTCTTTACCCATTTATCCTGAAAGAAACAATAGCCCAGCATTTTTTCTTTGTTATATGAAGAAAAGGAAAAAATATAGAAGAAACAACCATTGTTATAGCAGAAAGTAGCAAGCTCCCTGCAAAACTCATGGATTGAACCAAAGTGTACATTGTGATCTTTTCCTTTCACTTCAGTAAGAAGGCCGATGATGGGACCCAGCTTCAAATGTTTTTGGTTAACTAGTTGCCCTTGCAGTGACAGTGTATGATGTGGAAGATGAAGCTCTTCAAACATACTTGTCGTCAAGGACAAACTAAGATCCTCTTCATCTATAAATACGATTGGACAGGACACAGTATGCATCCCACAACTAATTTTCAAGGCATGAATATTTTTTGAAAGGCCGAGATGATCTCTTAGGCCTGTGCTTATTTCACATAAATCAAAGGTAGAAGTTATATTTTCTCTAATTTCAATGGATCCTCGCGTCATGTAAATCCCTCATTTGTACAAGATGAAGCCAACATGCCGTGGGCAAATGTTGATATAACATCGTATGTGACGGAGGTAAAATCGGTGAGGTTGAGGAAGGTATCAAGTAATGAGGGATTTCCAATTTGATGATCGTTCAGTAAAATTCCTCACATCAAATGCAATTTTAGAAAGAGTTTGTTATAGTGAAAGAAGAGCCTACATAGGTTAAAACTAGAAAGGGGGCTCATCATATGGCAGAGAATTTATATGATGTTGCATACAACTTAGAAAAAGCACTACGTGAAAGTGATGATTTCAAAAATCTAAAAAGACTTTATGATGAAGTCAATGCAGATGAATCTGCAAGCAAAATGTTTGAAAACTTCCGTAATATTCAATTAAACCTGCAGCAAAAACAAATGCAAGGTGAAGAAATTACGCAAGAGGAAATCGATCAGGCACAAAAATCGGTTCAGCTTGTTCAACAGCATGAATTGATCTCTCAATTAATGGCTGCAGAGCAACGATTAAGTATGGTTGTAACAGAATTAAACAAAATCATTATGAAGCCGCTTGAGGAAATGTACGGAAGTATGTAAGACAACTCATATACATAGATCTACGTAAGTTTGTAAGCAGAATGGATGAAGATCCGTTCTGTTTTTTTATTCCTTTATACTCATTGTCCGATCTCTTGTGTTCTATTTTTATAAAAAGGGACATAACTTCATAATAGGTTTTGACATCTGTAGAAGGGGGACCTGTTGTGACTGCATATCGATTACTTGCTTTGAATATTGATGGAACATTGCTTCGATCAAATGGTCGTCTACATCCATCCACGAAAGAAGCAATTGAATTTGTGAAGGGAAAAGAAGTGTATGTGACGCTTGTAACAAATAGACATTTTCAATCTGCGAGAAAGCTTGCAAAGGCATTGAGATTAGATTCTATCCTTGTCACACATGGTGGAGCGTTCATTTCCGAAAATCTAGATAAGCCTTTATTTGAAAAACGAATTTCAGAGGAAACAACATTCAATCTTGTGCAGGTATTAGAGAATTTTAACTGTAATATTCGCCTTACACATGAAAGATTTTCGATAGGAAATAGAAAAAAGGTAGCTTCTAATTTATTAAGCAAATCAATTCTAAATACATCAGATTCTATGTTTTATCCTGTTCAGTTTGTTGATTCATTAGGGGACACTCTCCGTGATGAACCAGTTTCTGCGATGAGAATAGATGCTCATTTTAAAAATGAAGAAGAAAGACAGGAAGCTGAGACTGTCGTAAAGGAAGCATTTGATGTGGTGGATATTCGAAGTCATTCAACATCAAACAGTTTTGACATCGTGAAAAAAGGAGTATCGAAGGAAAATGGATTGCGTGCATTAGCAAGTCATTTGAACATTCCTATAGAAAAAACGGTGGCAATTGGTGATGCTGAAGATGATATTGGTATGATTTCTTCCGCCGGATTAGGTGTTGCCATGTGGAATGCACCGTTTGAGGTAAAGCGTGCGGCTGATTGGGTAACTCGTTCAAATAATCAGCAAGGTGTAGACTATATGGTAAAAGAGCATTTTCGTAAGCAACAAAGACAGGATTTTTTACGCAAAATTAAAATAGATCAATAGAAGAAGGGAGAGTTTAATCTTTCCCTTCTTCTATTTTTATTAAAGGATATTCTGTTAACTTACCTTCATAAACAAGCTGGAGTTTCGGGTTCGCTCGAAAGTCATCCGGAGTCACTAAGGCAGGGAGTTTATCCCATAATTTAATTCCGGAACGCTGAAGCATTTCTGCAACAAATTGCGAGCAAAAATACGAATTGCTAAATTCCACGGGTTCATTTAAGGATACACCTAAGACTCCAATTAAGTTATAAAGAAACCTCTTTTGGTTCTTAATAAAAACATTCAAAACCCTTCTCATTTTTTCCACATCACGGCTTGTTACTTCCAGTTTATAGATGACACACGTTGTTTCAGGATACTTGCTATATGTCCCTGTATATATATCCTCTTTCACAAACCCACCATTAATTGGATTATTGGGGTTTTTTCTTCCGAAGCTATACATTTCTGATAGACGTGCATCAAATGCAATGGAAGCATGATTGTAAGGTGCTTTTGTATATTTTTTAATAGACTTTGTAAATAAAGTTCCGGTGTCAGTAAGCAAAATGTATATATATGTTTTTGGCGTCATTTCGTTTCCCTCTTTTAAATTCTTCCATAATATTCTATCCTTAATTATACAATAGAAATACGAAGTTGGAGGAGTAAAGGTGATATCGACCCTTTGGACATTAGCAATTATTTTTCTTGGATTAAGTTGTGTACATCTCGTTTTTCTCTTCATGAGCAAAAAGGAACCGGAAAAAGATTTTACAACCGTCTTTATTCGGATTAAAACATGGTGGGGAATGTTTGCTGTCTTTTGTATGGCTACACTATTTAATCCAATTGTTTCGTTGTTTTCCTTAATGATTTTATGCTTTTTTGCTTTAAAAGAATACTTTTCAATGATGAAAACCAGGAAAGCAGATCGACGGTTATTTCTTTGGTCATATTTGGCGATTCCCGTTCAGTTTTATTGGATTTATATCGGATGGTACGGTATGTTTATTGTTTTTATTCCAGTTTATGTGTTTTTATTTCTTCCGTTGCCACGATTATTAGGTAAGGGGACCAGCGGCTTTCTTCGGTCAGTTAGTTCGACACAATGGGGACTGATGCTGATGGTTTTCGGTCTTAGTCACTTAGCCTATTATCAATTCGCTACACCTGAATATGGGGCAAATCTTGTCTTATTTCTTGTTGTGTTAACACAGTTAAATGATATTGTTCATTATTTAATTTCTATTTATCTAGGAAAAAGAAAGGTTGTTCCTTCAGCAAATCCAACCATCACATGGGAAGGATACATAGGGGCAACAGTAATCACAACAATTGCCGCTTATTTCATTTATCCGTTCTTGACACCACTGGACAGTACATTTGCTATTTTTTCAGGTATTTTAATTAGTTTAAGTGGTTTCTTCGGAAGCTTGACGATTTCTGTTTTAAGGAGAGATCTGTTAATCGGAGATCAAAAGAAGTTAAATACCTTAAACAAAAGTTATTTAACTCGTGTTGATAGCTTAGCCTACACGTCACCTGTGTTCTTTCATGTGATTCGGTATTTTTTTGACTTTATGTAAAAATTATTTATGTATCTGGAATTTCATTAAAGCGCCCATCCCAATTATGGATTGACCTTATAATAGGATCGGGCGCTTTTCTTATAGAAACTTTTCAATGAACAAGTATCAGAATGAGGTGATTTGAAAAGTAGATCCTGTCTTCAAGTTATCTTAGGTATTAATATTGTTCAGTTCTTTTGAAACTGATCACTGCTAATACAAAAAAGATGATACAAATAACGATTGAAAAAGATAATGTTAAAAGTAGATAGTCTTGTGCAGGTTGACCCATTAATAGAATTGTAGCATGTTCTCTTAGATTTGCTGGGCTCCAGTTCATAAACTTTGGAAGTAAACTAGTTAATAAGGATAATGCTCCTAGAAAAGAAATACTTACACCAGCGATTGCTCCATTCCCTTTAAATATAGTGCCCATGCAAATTGTAAAAGTTACAATGAGGGTAATCCATAGACTATAAATTAGGAAACTTTGTAGAAATAATAACCAATCAACAGAAGTAAATAATAAATTTGTATAATACCAAGTTAGGGAATAGCTTGCAAACAAGGAAACGATAGCAATAATGAGTTGGCCTAACCATTTACTTGTAACGTATTGTAATGATGAAACAGGTCGTACCATTACAAGAGTAACTGCACCACTCGATTTTTCATTCGAAATGACACCCATCGTTGCTAAGATGAAGAGTAGCGTCCCAACTGTTCCATATTGAGATAAAGTACCTGCCAATACTTCGGCTCCTGTTGGAGTAGGAATTGAAATCGTTGCCCCTTCCGGAAGATTACCAGCATGCTCAAGAATTTCTGGCATGTAGTAGCTTGTGATGGGTTGGGTAATACCGATAATCATAAAGACAATAGGTAGCCAGATCCACTTCCCATTTTTGCTGCTTTCGATCATTTCTTTTTTCCATAATACGTAGAGGTTTCTCATTGTTCCATCACCTTCATATAGGCTTCTTCTAAAGAATCCTGAAGTTTTTCAAATCGTTTAATTGTTAGACCTTTTTCCATGATTGCAGACAGTAGTTCATTTGAATTGGAATTTTCTTCACTAACGATTATGGTTATACTTCTATCTGTTATTCGTTTCATTTTTTCAACATAGGGTAGTTCAGAAAGTTTATCTTCAATAGGTTCCTCAGTGTGCACGTTTACTGCAGAAGTAATGAAAGCATTTCTTAATTCTTCAAGCTTATTATCCCATTTAATTTCCCCGTTTTTCAGCATAATCACTTTATCACAAACCTGCTCGGCATCATGTAACACATGAGTGGAGAAAAGAATAGTCATCCTTTCCTTTAATTTTGTAATTAAAGATAGGACGTCTCGGCGGCCAGCGGGGTCCAATGCAGAGACAGGCTCATCTAATATAAGCAGTTCAGGATCGTGTAATAATGCTTGTGCTAATCCTAATCGTTGCTTCATTCCTCCTGAAAAACCACCAATTCGCTTCTTTTTAACATCTGATAAACTAACAAACTGTAAGACTTCATCGATTTTCTCTTTCATTTGTTGTTTAGGAATATTGGATAGTTCACCCGCAAATTGTAAAAATTGAACTGGTGACATCCAGCTAAAGAACGAAGGATGTTGCGGTAAGAAGCCGATTTTTGACCTGTAGTCTTTCTCTTCAAGTTGTTCAAACTGAATAGAACCACTTGAAGGTGTAAGAAGACCAGCTAACATTTGAAGAGTTGTTGTTTTACCTGCGCCATTTGGACCTAGTAAAGCAATACATGGCCCTTTCTCAATATGAAAAGAGATTTTTTTTACGGCAATATGGCTTTTATACTTTTTCTCAAGTTCTTTTACCTGCAAAAGCATTATGCATTCTCCTTAATCATTTTTTCTTCCGATTACAAAGTACAGAATAGGCCCTAAAATATTAATAAATATGATAATTAAAATCCAAAGCCACTTTGGTCCGTATGTTTCTTCCTGTCGCAAACAACTCACGATCGCAGTAACCAATAAGATAAGCTGTAACACGAATATTGGCGCAATAATCGCCCAGTTCAGCTGCAGTATTTCATCCATCAAATCAATCCTTTCTGTTTCGTTTATGTTGCCGTCTTATAACAAAAAACCAATAAAAAATAGTCGGAAGGGGAAATTGAATCAATCCCCAAATTCCCCAAAACCAGGCAAAGCTATCCCGTTTTTTTGCATCAATAAAAAGAAGAATACTTTGCGTTAACATAATTGGCGAAAGAAGAATGATTATAAGTAAATCCTGATTGGTCATAGCCGTACCTTCCCTTCACGCTTGGTAAGGAAAAGGTAAATTACAGGCCCTATTAAACAGGCACACACTTGGATGAATAATATAGTTTCCCTACTTTTAAAAATGATTGTAATGAAAAGACCTAAAATGAAAATGGCTGTCAAAATAAAAAGGTATAACTCTTTTCGGAAAGCTCTTTTTCTCTTAAGTTTATATGAATGAAGCTGCTCGTGAATTTCATGCTGAGTAATCTGGGGAGTTCCGGCAATAGCATCGATATTTTCCCAATCCTCCTTCAGCACCTTCAACATATCACTCTCTTTATCGTGATTGTCCATCCTCGTTCCACTCCTTTCGTATTAGCTTCAATCCTTTATGAACTCTAGATTTTATTGTCCCTGCCTTTATGCCAAGCATAGTGCCGATTTCCTCGTACGTGTATCCGTAATAATGTCTGAGTAAAATAGGGATTCTTACATCAGCATCTAGTTTATTAAAATCCGTAAAGTGATCACTCCATTCTATTCCTTTAGATTGTGCTACCCAAAGTAATTGTCTTGATAAAGACGCTTTCACTTGGTCATACCATCTATTTTCCCGTTTCTTCCTTCGCAATGAGTCAATATACAACCTGGAGGCAATCGAAATCATCCATGATGAAAATTTACTTTCTCCTTTGAAGGCATGCAAATGGTTATAACACTTTAACATCGTATCTTGAGCGAGATCTTTACTTAATTCTTCTTGTAAGGTCAATTTTAATAAATATTTATATAAGTACGGATAGTATTGCTGATACAGGATAGAAAAGGCTTTATCATCACCGAGTTTTGCTGCTTTAATTAGTTCATGTTCCTTTTCTATATCCACTTCCATGCCCACCTCCTTTTCTCTGTCTATTATAGGACGTTTAAATTAGTAAAAGCGTTCATTTTTTATTTTAAAAATTTTGGTGAATTTTAAAGAATTTAAATCAAAAGAATTTACAATTTTATAAAACAAAAAAGCATAAGAGAGCACCCTTATGCTTTTACAATTTATACCGTAAATAATTATAATTTTCTGTTGCAACTCTCTCAATAACATTCCCCTGCTCGTCCTTATATACCTCATATTCCTGGTAAACTTCAATAGAATACCCATCTTCCTGATACATATCAACGAGCCTGTTCTCTAATTCAGGTATTCCTTTTATTTCTTCCTCCTCAGCTGAAATAGCTGAAGTTGTATCTTCCTCAGGTACAGGAAAAGTAGTAACTGCTTGTTCTTTTTCCGCAAATTTAGGAGAATCAAAGTAACCTATAATCCCTATAGCGACCGCAATCAATATAAAAGGAGCAAATTTTTTCAACGAACACTGCCTCCTGTTCTAATACTTGTCTTACTTTTACTTTTATTCTATGAACTTACTTATAGAAATTATTATTATTATTTGTCTTTTTTATGTAGTGTTCTAAATGGTTTATTAAAAGAACTGTTTTCGTAGGGAATGTTTCTAATGCCTCCTATTCTTATAATCTTAGTGGAATGGAGCGGAAGACACTCGACTCCTGCGGGAAGTGAGGAAAGGGTGAGACCCCGCAGGCGAAGCTGAGGAGGCTCAGCTTCCTCCCCGCGGAAAGCGAGTGTCTGGAGCGTAATGGAACGGACGATTCTCACGTTTAAACCTATTATAAACAAATAAGAATATGTTAACATTGACCAATGAACCAGTTTTTTTGTAAACTTAAATAAGTTTTCACAAAAAAAGTTAAGGTGATTATAATGAAAATTTATATAAAAGGTATTGAAGATGAACGTTTCCATCGGCCACTCACATTAATAGGTAATTTGTTTTTTGAAGAAACAGAACTCTGCTTTACAGAAGACGATCATTTTCTAGAAGCAGAGTTTTTTATTGAAGAAGAAACTGAAAAAATCTCGATTAAAGGGACATTGCTCTCTGAAGATGGAAAGCAATTTTCAGCAAGTAAGGAAAGGGAAATACCTTCACATTTCGTAGGAAAAGATCGACTTAGACATGTAAAAAATACCCTTTCCTATGTTTATTTAACACTTCTTCAAGACTACACTGGCATGATTCAAAAATGGGGAATCCTGACAGGTATTCGTCCAACAAAGCTTTATCATAAAAAGAGACAAGAAGGTATGAAGACATCGGAAATTCATAAAATGTTTAAAGAAGAATATCTATTGTCTGATGAAAAAATTAACCTGATGCAGCAAATCGTAGAGCGTCAACTTGAGGTAGTACCTGATCTTGATCGTCTGGCAAATGAAGTTAGTATTTATATTGGCATTCCGTTTTGTCCAACGAAGTGTGCGTACTGTACATTTCCGGCCTATGCAATCAACGGAAGGCAGGGATCTGTTACATCGTTTTTAGGTGGACTTCACCATGAGATGAAAGCAATAGGTCAGTGGTTAAAAGACAATGATATTAAAATAACAACGGTATATTATGGAGGCGGCACTCCAACAAGTATTACGGCAGAAGAAATGGATATGCTTTATGAGGAAATGGTTGAATCATTTCCAGATGTGAAAAATATCCGTGAAATTACGGTTGAAGCCGGTAGACCTGATACGATTACCGAAGAAAAGCTCAATGTTCTAAATAAATGGAAAATTGATCGTATTAGTATTAATCCACAATCATATACTCAGGCAACACTTAAAGCGATCGGGCGTCATCATACAGTGGAAGAAACAATTGAGAAATTCCATTTGGCACGTCGTATGGGCATGAACAATATTAATATGGATTTAATTATCGGGTTACCTGGTGAGGGAGTAGAAGAATTTGATTATTCTCTTTCTGAATCAGCAAAACTAATGCCGGAATCTTTAACTGTTCACACACTTTCATTTAAACGTGCCTCAGAAATGACACAAAACAAGCATAAATACAAGGTAGCAAGTCGTGAAGAAATCACAACGATGATGGATCATGCTGTTTCATGGACGAAGGACCATGGCTATGCTCCTTATTATTTATACCGCCAAAAAAATATTTTAGGAAACTTAGAAAATGTGGGTTATGCGCTTAAAGGTCAGGATAGCATTTATAACATCATGATTATGGAAGAGCAGCAGACCATCATTGGAATTGGCTGTGGAGCAGCAAGCAAATTTGTGGATCCAACAACAAGAAAAATTACACACTTCGCCAACCCGAAGGACCCTAAATCCTACAATGACGGCTTTGAACACTATACGACCGAAAAAATTAGGATCTTAGAGGAATTGTTCTCTAAATAGATAAAGTGGTAGGGATTTTACATGGTAGAGTCTCTACTGCTTTTTTTTAGTTTGTTAGCCAAAGTGTTGCTCTTTGAATAATATTGTAAAAACTCTATAGTTTCTGGAGCGAAATGGAACGGACTAATTTTCACTTAAAATGTGTTATCTAACAGAAAAGTATAAGAAAAAACCTTCTTTCGTCTGGAAGTAAAAAAAGCAGGATATCCTTCCCGTTCTTTAGAATTAATAGATTGAAATAAAAACAAGGGGTGGAAGAAATGTCTTATCAAACGCTTGAACTGGTCAAAGAGGGAAATATAGCAACTCTTTATTTAAACAGAGTAGATGCGTTAAATGCAATGGATGTTCAAATGCTAAAGGAACTGTCTGAATGTCTTAACGAAATCTCTACATCAAACATTACTCTTTTGTTTATCACAGGCAAAGGAAGGGCATTTTCAGCTGGTGGAGATCTAAAAACAATGTTATCAAGTGCAAGTGAAGAGGGATTTGAAGAAGTTATGGGGTTTATCAAAACGATCATTGTCACCCTCTATACAATGCCAGCTGTTACAGCAAGCTTAATCAATGGAGCTGCTGCAGGCTTAGGTCTTAGCTTTGCTTTAGCCTGTGATCAAGTATTAGCAGAAAAAAACGCAAAAGCAGCCATGAATTTTATCAACATAGGTCTTATTCCAGATGGTGGCGGACATTTTTTCCTAAAGAAACGATTAGGGGAACACCGAGCCAAACAGGTTATTTGGAAAGGCGAATCAATGAATAGTGAAAAAGCATTGGAAATCGGAATGATCGATGGAATCTATGAAGGTGACACAGAAGAACAGCTGGAATTAATGAAAAGAAGATTAGGAGCAAGGCCTTTAAAGGCAATGATAGCAACCAAGCTACTTTATAGCTCTCAAGAAAAGCAGGAGCTCGTTCAAACGATAGAGCTTGAAACAATCAGCCAGTTCGAGATGAGAAGAACGAAGGATCACCGTGAAGGGGTAGCGGCATTCTTAGAAAAACGGGCACCACTGTTTACGGGAAAATAAAGACTAAAAATAGAAAGGTAGTCCCGTAAAGACTAACTTTTAGGAAAGATTGGAAGTATAAAATACTTGAACTTGGGATAAGAGCTTCGACATCCAGCTCCAGCGCCTAGCCCTGACAAACATAAGTCACAAATGAATTGAAGACAAAGAACGTCTTCTATTCATTTGCGTCTTATTTGCCCTAGGCTGATCAAGGCGCTTGCGCTTTTGTGCTTATCTCGCAAATAGTACAAGCTTTCCCGATGATGATGTGCAACGATGAGTTTTATCTGTAAAATGATGTTCCTCTAATTTTTTCTGGCCAATTTCTTTTGCTTCTTTTTCGCTTTGTGCTTCAAAGCTTTCATCCAATAATTTTTCTCCGTTTTTTTCAAAAACAGTTAAGTAATAGATTGCCAATTCTACATTCCTCCCAAGTTGAAGATCCATACTTTCATAGTATTCTTACTATACAGGAGTTTTCCTGCTTAAAGATGAAACCTTCTATTTCCATATTCGTAGTACATATTGAGGAGGGAAAACATGAGTTTAACGATTGATTCAGTAACAAAACGATTTGGTTCACATCTTGCTGTTGATCAGCTTTCTATCATAATACCGGAACATGAGATTTTTGGTTTCCTTGGAGCAAATGGTGCAGGGAAAACCACAACATTTCGGATGATCTTAGGCTTGCTAAATCCTACAGATGGTGAAATTAAGTGGAATGGAAGCAACATTTCGTATGAAGAAAGCGATATGATTGGTTACTTACCAGAGGAAAGAGGGCTTTACCCTAAACTAAAGGTGAAAGATCAGCTTATGTATTTAGGTAGATTAAAAGGAATGTCAAAGCAGCAGGTGGCAAATGAGATGGATCATTGGCTGCAACGATTTAATGTTACTGAGTATGCCAATAAAAAGGTTGAAGAGCTCTCAAAAGGAAATCAACAAAAAATACAATTTATTGCAGCTGTTCTTCATAAACCAAAGCTGTTAATTTTGGATGAACCATTTAGTGGATTAGATCCTATTAATGTTGAGCTTTTAAAAAAGGCTGTCGTTGATTTGAAGGAAGCCGGTACTTCAATCGTTTTCGCGAGTCACAGGATGGAACATGTTGAGGAACTATGTCAGCATCTTTGCATTATGCATAAAGGTAAACCGGTTGTACATGGTGCATTACGTGATATTAAGAGATCCTTTGGGAAGAAAAATCTCTTTATACATGGAGATTTTGATATGAGCTTTTTAGAAAACATCCCTGGGGTTATAAAGAGTAAGTCGACTAGTGAAGGGATGGAATTGCAAATTGAAAATGAAGAAGTCTCGTCCAGAATCTTTCATGAACTTCAACATAAAGGATTTGTCCGAAAGTTTGCACTTGAGGAACCATCATTAAATGATATCTTTATTGAAAAAGTAGGTGCTTCCTATGAATAAATTTTGGATTATGGTTGCTCATACGTATCTGAATAAACTGAAGACAAAATCATTTATTATTACAACATTATTAACAGCACTTATTTTGTATGGGTTATCTAATATTACAACGATCATTGATATGTTTGATAATAGTGATCAAACAAAAGAGTTTGTTGTCATTGATGAATCAGAAGGGTATTATGATAAATTTGAAGCTAATCTGGCTGTTTCCGGAATTCCCCTTTCCATTAAAACATCAGACAAGGGTGAGGAAGAATTAGAAAACAGTGTTTTAGCCGGAGAGTTAGATGGAATTATTGTGTTATCAAATGATGCTAATCAGCTACCACAGGCTACTGTAAAAACAAGCTCGATCACTGATAGCCAGGTTTTTACACAGGTGGAGCAAGTTTTGCAGCAAACGAAACTTGAAATAGGAAGAGAGAAGCTTGGTCTTCAAACAAATGAATTAGATCAATTATTTACACCTGTTACAGTTGAAAAAGTTGCGCTAGAGGATAATGCGAAAACAGAAGAAGAATTAAATCAAGCAAGAGGCTTAGTGTATGTTCTCTTGTTTGTTATTTATTTCTCTGTTATTTTCTATGCAAGTATGATTGCGACAGAGGTCGCAACCGAAAAGTCTTCTAGAGTTATGGAAATTTTGATTTCCAGTGTTTCACCGGTTAAGCAGATGTTTGCGAAATTGATTGGAATCGGATTGTTAAGCTTAACACAAATGCTCGTTATATTGATTGTAGGTTATGCTTCTATACAGGCAAAAATAAATGATTTATCGTTAATGACAGGAGGTATGTTCGGGTTTTCTGATATCCCAACCTCAACATTCATTTATGCAGGAATTTACTTCCTATTAGGATATTTCCTTTTTGCAACACTTGCAGCTTTCTTAGGCTCACTAGTCAGTAGAATTGAAGATGTACAACAATTAATATCACCTATGATCTTTATCATTGTCGGTGCATTTATGATTGCTATGTTTGGATTAACGAATCCTGAAGCTCCATTCATTACGGTAACTTCATATATTCCGTTTTTCACCCCAATGATTATGTTCCTACGCGTGGGAATGCTGAATATTCCATTTTGGGAAATTGCGTTATCGATTGCCATCCTGCTTGGATCGATTATCATATTAGCAGTGTTTGGAGCAAGAGTGTACAAAGGGGGAGTCCTCATTTACGGAAAATCCTCCTCATTTAAGGATTTAAAAAGGGCGCTAATGTTATCGAAGGATAAGTGATTTTGTACGAGAATGGCTATAAAGCTGTTCTCTTTTTTGTTTTTTTCTAGTGTTTATATAAGAACTAGATACACTGACTAAAAAAATTTGGTGGATGGAGGGCGAGCATCCAGGAGTTGCCATCCACCCTCAAACACTAATTTTATGGTTTAAGGATACGTCATGTTATATCATTTAAAGATTATAAATAAAGTTCATCTGACAGAACGTGCATTCGTATTTCATAGATGGTAAAATAAAAGGTAAACAAAGGAAGATAAAGAAAGAGGTATATATGAGTGCCATTAAATTTATCCATGCTGCAGATCTGCATTTAGATAGCCCTTTTTTAGGGTTAAAACATATGCCGGCAAACTTTTTTGAAAGAGTAAGAGAAAGTACTTTTTTATCCTTTTCAAAAATCATTACATGTGCCATTAACGAAAAAGTAGATTTCATCTTACTATCCGGTGACTTATATGATGAAGATGAAAGAAGCTTAAAAGCTCAATTAAAATTAAAAAAAGAATTTGAACGCTTGGCAGAAAAGGATATACAGGTTTTTATTATTCATGGAAATCATGATCATATGGGCGGGAAGTGGCTGGACCTTGAATGGCCGGAAAATGTTCATGTGTTTTCAAGTCATAAGGTTGAAGTAAAAGAATATCAGAAAAATCAAGCACCGCTCGCTTATATATACGGGTATAGCTATCCTGAGCGTGCTGTACATGAGAACATCACGTCACAATACATAAAAATAGAAAATCCCAACGTATTTCATATCGGCTTGTTACATGGGTCAACAGAAGGAAACAAAGAGCATGATGTATATTGTCCATTTAAAGTAAATGATTTACTAACTAAAGACTTTGACTATTGGGCTTTAGGACATATTCATAAACGTCAAATGTTGCATGAAGCACACCCAGTTATTGCTTATCCAGGTAATATCCAAGGCAGGCATCCGAAGGAAACGGGTAGGAAAGGCTGTTATTTAGTTGAAATGGAAGAGGGAACAGTAAAAAGCTCGTTTATTTCAACAGAAGAAATCAGGTGGGAACAGATTGACGTGTCAATCAATGAATGTCAAAACCTATCAGAGTTAATTCAAGCCTGTGAACGATCAATAGACACCTTAAAAAGAGAAAACAAAGCGATTTGTTTAACAATCTCGTTTGTAGACTCAGGTGAATTAGCAAACGAACTAAACTCTCAGGATCTTATCGAGGATCTTCTTGATGTTTTAAATGATCAACAAAATGAGCAGGAGAACTTTGTGTGGGTAGTGAAAATCATTGATCGTACAATAAAACCTCGAACTACCTCACAAAAGCTATCGACTTTTTATCATGACCTGGAAAATACAATAAAAAACTATGACAAATTCGATGAAGTGATTGAACCATTGAAAAAAAATTCAATATTCCGCAAGCATATCGATGGTTTTACCAAAGAGGAGCAAAATCAGCTTCTCAAAAAAGCGGAGCTATTACTGCATCGTGAATTACTGCAACACCAAGAGCAAAAGTGAGGTGATGAGATTGAAAATTGAAGAACTACAAATTTATGGATATGGAAAATTTGAAAATCAGCATTTCATCCTAGGTAAATCAAATTTCTCTGTCATATACGGGGAAAACGAAGCAGGGAAATCAACGATCATGTCATTCATACATAGTATTCTTTTTGGCTTTCCAACCAAGCAGCAATCGGAAAACCGTTATGAACCAAAAAGAGCAACAAGCTATGGTGGGTATCTCATCGCCACATTAGAAAGAGGACAGCGCATAAAAATTGAACGATTGCCAGGTAAATTTGGCGGCGAGGTTTTGATTGAATATGAAGACGGGACAACCGCGAATGAAGAATTTCTTCAAACACTTTTAGGTGGGGTGGATAAAGAGTCTTATCGCTCCATTTTTTCCTTTGATGTCCATGGTTTACAGCAAATTCAAAAGCTTGATGCTAATCAAATTGGAAAATATCTGTTTCTTTCCAGTATCTATGGAGCTGATGCACTTTTTGCAATTGAAGACCATCTAACAAAGCAATTGGACCTCTTATATAAACCAAATGGAAGAAGACCAACAGTAAATGAAGGACTTGTGAAGTTAAAGGAACATGCAGGAAAACTACAGGAGGCAAAACGGAAAAATCATCAGTATGAGCAATTGCAAGCTGAAAAAGCATCTCTACATTCCCAACTTTCATCTATTACTCAAACAAAACGAGATAAAATGGCAGAGCAAAGATACTTGGAAAAAGCGAAAACAATTCTTCCATTAGTAAAAGAAAAAAAATGGTGTAATGATCAGTTGAGGCAACTGCCGGCTACAGACCATTTACCAGAAGATGGACTAAACAAGCTGGATCATTTTCATGTGACACTTCAGCCACTGAACATGCAGCTGCATGCCATGCAAGTACGAATAGCAAAACTTGAGGAAGAAGAATCAGAGCTTCATGTAAATGATGCATATATTGTACATAAGACCGAGATTGGACATGTTCGTGAGCAGCTGTCACTATATGAGGAAAAACTAAAAAATAAGCAATATATCGAGAATAAGATCGAACAGCTTCAACACGAATATGGAGTATTAAAACAAAGGTTGTATCCGTTTTTAACCGAGGATGACATCCTAAATATACAAGCAACAATGATGATGAAAGACACGCTAAAAAGGCTGCTTGAACAAGAGGTAAAGTCAAAACATAGAAAACAATTGCTTGATGAGCAATTTGAACAGGTGCAAAGCGCTCTTGAAGAAGCTGAGTGGAAAATAGGTAAATTAAAAACTGACGTTTTGAGAGATGAAGAAAGGTCTTCTTTGGAGCAGGAACTTACCGCAAGAAAGAATGCTAACCTTCCTGAACTTAAGCAGGAACACAAGCAGGTTTCTACAGAACTGAAAAAACGAAAGCAGGAGTACAAAGGAGAAAAGAAACAACAATCTATTTTTCTCAGTGTAATTACTCTCATTTTATTAATAGGATCTACGTGGCTATTTTTTCAAGAAAACTGGCCACTCTTCGGAATTTTATTAGTCGCATGTATTGGTGTCCTTTTTCAAATCAAGAATTTGCAAACAAAAAAGGATACACTTGTCGAACATTTAGAATCTGAGTTAAAGGTTTTAGAACAGAGGTTATATCATGCTCAGCAACATGAATCAACATCGGGAAGAGCATTATCAGATATTATAACTTCTTTAGAAAAAGATCAAATGGTGAAACAATCATTACAGCATGAAGAGCATATCCTCGAACAGCAGGAAAGGGCATATGAGAGACTACTAAAACAGTATGAAGAATGGGAAAAGAATCAATTCTATGAGCGTGAGCAGCTTTCAGAAATTGCTGAACAAATTCAAGTGGAGACAAATGCTTCATCTGAAGTTGTTTTGGAAGCCTTTGAAGCATTACAACACCTCCAAAGTCTAATTATGGAATTGAATAAATACCGTACAGAAGTCAGATTGCTCAACCAGGAGCAATGGAAGTTTGAAGAGGAAGTGAAGAGATTAGCAGAAATTTGTCAGATTGAGCGCTCCTCAATTAAAGAATCTGTCTATATATTAGGTGAACAGAGTAGTTTGGAACTTTCTAATGCTGCTAAGCGAGAGAAGATTAAGGAAAAACAAGCAGAGATAGAAGAAGAACTGACTTCATTATCAGAAGAGATCGTCTTTATCGAACAACAACGAGATGAATTAATCAGGTGCAGCAAGTGTGAAACAGAAGATGAATTTAGAAAGCTGGCAAAAGTTCATTTGCAGCGAGAAGAAATCCAAAGAAAAATGCAGTGGGTTGAAAAGCAATTGGCTACGGAGAGCGATCTGGATCCAGGGGCTTTATCCAATGAAAAAATAGAAACTATAGATGTGAGAATACAAGAATTAGTGAATGAAATTGATCAAATGGAGAAAATGGAAAATCAGTTGCAACAGGAGTACTCAAGTATTCTTTTCAAAATCGAAGAAATGGAGCAAAGCGGAACTTACTCTAAGTTGAGACATGCCTTTGAAAATGAAAGAGCAATGGTGAAAGATGAAGCAGAGAAATGGATTATTAGGGCCCTTGCAAAAGATCTCCTTCAAAAAACAGTTCATCAGCATAGAGAGGAAAAGCTGCCTGAATTGTTAGCTTCTATAACGTATTATTTTCAATTGCTTACATCCAATTCCTATCAGAAAGTATATTTACCGATTGAAAAGCAATCCTTTATAGTTGAACGTCAAGATGGAGTGAAATTTTTTGCAGAGGAACTTAGTCAAGCTACCGCAGAGCAACTCTATCTATCAATTCGACTAGCCATTATAAAAAACATTAATTCTCAGCTACAGCTGCCAGTCATCATTGACGATAGCTTTGTTCATTTCGATCATAGTAGAACATCAAATACATTAAAGCTATTGCATGAACTAAAAAAAGACCAACAAGTGATTTTCTTTACATGTCATCACCACATAGCTGAATCAGCTCAGCCGGAGAATATGGTTAATCTCTCTGATACTACGAATATTGGCTAAATAACACAAGATAAGATACTTCTCAAACAGGATGTAACCTATCTATGCTATACTAGCCATACAAATGATCTTTATTATTAAAATGATATCGAAATACAAGATAAACAAGCATTGAGAGGAGAACTTAGGATGGGAAAAGGAATATTACATTATGACATTGGGGAACAGGTAGAAGTTCATTTATTAATCAAATCTTCTACAAAAGGCGTTGCCAGTAACGGAAAAGCATTTTTAACATTAATTCTCCAAGATACCTCCGGTGAAATAGAAGCAAAGCTATGGGATGCCTCACAAGAAGATGAAGTAATGTATGGCCCGCAAAGTATTGTAAAGGTATTAGGGGATATCCACCATTATCGTGGACGTAATCAACTGAAAATCCGAAAAATTCGTCCAAAGCATGACGAAGAGAAAATTGAAATATCAGATCTTTTAGAGACGGCACCAATTGCTAAAGATGTGATGAATGATAAAATTACTCAATATATATTTGACATGAAAAATCCAAATATTCAACGAGTAACAAGGTATTTATTAAAAAAACATGGTTCAGCTTTTATGGAATATCCAGCCGCAACAAAGAATCATCATGAGTTTGTATCAGGGTTAGCCTATCATGTTGTCTCCATGCTAGACTTGGCCAAGTCAATTGCCACTTTATATCCGAGTCTTGATACTGATTTGCTTTATGCCGGTGTGATTCTTCATGACTTAGGAAAAGTAATTGAATTGTCTGGACCAATTAGCACAACATATACGGTTGAAGGAAATTTATTAGGTCATATTTCAATCATGGTAAATGAAATTGCGAAAGCGGCAGAACATTTGCAAATTGAAGGGGAAGAAATTGTTGTTCTTCAGCATTTAGTTCTCAGTCATCATGGAAAGGCAGAATGGGGAAGTCCTAAGCCGCCAATGATCAAAGAAGCTGAAATTCTCCATTATATTGATAATCTGGACGCAAAAATGAACATGCTGGATCGTGCACTTGAACGTGTGAAGCCAGGTGAATATACAGAAAGAGTTTTTGCTTTAGATAATCGTTCATTTTATAAGCCATCTTTTCATAATTAATAAATCATTAGGCATAAAATAAGAACGGTCATCATATGCTCCTAGAAAAAGGCTTGTCTTTGTACAAGTTAAAGGGGGAAACCATATGGTGATATTACCTTGGTGGATTTATTTATGTATTATTGGAATTCTCATCAGTGGATATATGGCATTTAAAACATCCCGTCAGGATAAAATGATTGATGAGGATTTCATTGAAAAGGAAGGTCAAGTCTATCTTGATCGAATCGAGCAGGAGCGCCAAAAGAAAAAGGCGCTGCTTGAACAGCAACCACTGCAAGATGACCAGTCTGCT
Source organism: Metabacillus schmidteae (assembly GCF_903166545.1). NCBI lineage: Bacteria > Bacillati > Bacillota > Bacilli > Caryophanales > Bacillaceae > Metabacillus > Metabacillus schmidteae. Next base: position 1,090,778 of record NZ_CAESCH010000001.1, read on the forward strand.
AGCTAAAAAAATAAGGCTCTCGCATTTTAACGAGAGCCTTATTTTTATTTTGGAACAGTTCCTTATTCCTTCGTTTCTTCAGCTTTAAATAGATCTTTTAAATCTTCGTCTTTCACATCAACATTTGAGTCTTTAATTGCCTTGTCTAAAGCACTTTGGATTGTATCAGGCTGTTGGACCTTTTGTTTGCGAACCTCTTCAGTCAGTGATTCTTTCATTTCTTCCAGTGGTTTTACTGTTTGTGTAACTTTGATGATATGATAACCAAATTCAGATTTCACAGGGGCACTTACTTCACCTTCTTTTAATTTAAAGGCAGCATCCTGGAATTCCTTAACCATAGCACCTTCACCAAACCATCCTAGTTCTCCACCGTTTTGAGCAGAACCTGGATCTTTTGAATATTCTTTTGCAAGGTCTTCAAATTTTTCTCCAGCATCAAGCTTTTCTTTTACTTCTTTAGCTGTTGCCTCGTCCTCAACAAGGATATGGCTAGCTTTAATTTGACCTTCTAATGATTCGTGATAAGCTTTAATATCCTCATCAGTGACTTCAACTTCAGCTTCTGCAGCTTTCTTTCTTAATAAATCTACTTTAACCATTTGTTTAACTACATCTTCACCTTGTGCTTGGATAACACTTTCAAATTGCGCACCGTATTGAGTTTTTAAATTGTCGAATTCTTTTTGCACTTCATCATCTGTTACTTCATATTTATCGCTAAGTACCTTTTCGTGAACAAGTTCTGTCAGAACATCTCCACCGAAACGTTCTTTCATGGCTTGATAAAATTCATCTTTCGTAATATTTCCAGCTTTTGTTTCAACAACAACTTCTGAATCAGCATTATTACATGCGCCTAACGCAAGTAAGCTTGTTGCTGTTGCTAGTACAATGGCTAATTTTTTCATCTTTTTCTACAACTCCTAGTTAAATTAGTTTTTTACTGGATCCAGCTTTTCTATGTAATGCCAGATTATATTAGAAAAACTTGGCTTATGGCCAAGCACTAATGGCGAAAGCCTTAGTTTTTCTTATACTATCAACCATAAAATTTTATCTTTCTGATAGTACAAGAAATACTATACCATAATGAGTCACGTTCAAAAAGTTTTTTCGTTGAAAACGCTGTCCTTTGATGAAGGATTGAAGAATTTTAAATAAAATGCGGTTTCTGCACTCTTAAAAACAATTAAATGGAACTGGGCTATCGTCCAATCAACATGAGCTCTCTGACATAGGATGTATTGAAAGAAATAAAGGAGGTAATTGATCATGGGTCACGCTTTTGCAGATAACTTTGCTTTGATTGTCGTGCTTTTCATTTTGTTAATTATTATTGGAGCTTGTTATCTTTACTAATTAATTGAGATAGTGTGGATAATTGCCTATACCATTAACGAGGTTAAATCATAGGATATTGTAACGATAATAAGGGAGGTGTCATTATGGGCGGCGGAGCTTATGCAGGCGGTTTTGCGTTAATCGTTGTATTGTTCATCTTGTTGATCATTGTTGGTGCAGCTTGGTTATAAGATTAATAAAAAAAGCTAACAGTCTTTCCTGTTAGCTTTTCTAGTATTTTAGCATAAGACTCGTATAAAGAGTACCGTACATGAGCGATTAGGTGTAGAGAACTTCAATATATGACGAAATAAGTAAAATTGTAATTAGTACATTAATTGTTCTAAAAACCTTTGTTTGACGGTCTTCAGGAATCTCGCGAACTAAACACAATGTATTTGTAAGCTTATTAATGTAAAACAAGATAAAGACTGCAAACAAGATAAAGAAAATTAACATCAGAGATCCCCTCCCACATTATACATATTAGATTACCAAACTATTTATGAAAAAGATAGCATTGACACCCGATTTGCACAAAAATGTAAAAAAGTGACAAGCGAAATTGTCACTTCTTTATACGTTAAGAACTAAGCATAAGCGCAACTACGACTCTGTCTTCGCATTTCGGGCTCGCCAGTCATCGAGTTTTCTTTATCTATTGTTTTGGACAAGTACCTCATATCCATCCTCATACTCTTCAATCGTACAAACCTTAGGAGCAAATAATAGGTGTCTTAGTAACAGGAAATCCGGTACACACATGCCAATATGGAAAGCAAGGGCAATGCTGAAGTAATGCATATAGGCAGGATAATAAAGGCCGCCAATCCCAAATAAAATTATGAAGGTAAGAAAAGGTGTTAATAATGAAATTATCATACGCTTTTTTTTAATACCTTCACAAGTCTTGAGTTGGAAGGTAGGGAATAACCGATAAAATTTAATATGAAACGATACACGACATCCTGTTAATACTAACGGAACGACATGAAGTAATTTATGAATAGGCATCATACTAATCAAAATAAACACAAATAATAAAAAATGTTCATCATGATAATGTATCTTTGGAAATAGCAGATTAATAGGTAAGTAGGTTAAAATAAACACAAAAATCATTGTTAGCATCGATATGAATAAAATTCTGTGTAGACCAATATCCCTCGAAAGGTTTATGGTTTTCCAACAGTACATTGTCTCACCATCCAAACTTTACAAAACTAATTACTACCATACTGTACGATGGTGTGAAGAAAAAATCAATAAGGAATTGCAAATGTAAACGATTAATAAAAAGAAAATGGGAAATTTATATTATGAACACTTGGAAATTGATAAAAACTTCCTTTCGAACAGGGAATACTATACAATAAAAAACAACAATGTGAAATAAGAAAGAGGGTAAGAAATGGATTCAATAGAAAAAAGATTGGAAACCTTAGAATATTACCAATCATTATTATTAAAAATAGTGGAGCCAACAAAATATCCCTTTTATCATTTAGTGATGGCAAAAGGTTTAAGTAAGGATGAGATAGAAGAAGTACTGAAGATTTGCGAGGAACTTTCCAGGTTACATGAAGAACAAAAAGCGCAAGGATTAGTGATCTATACAGACCTCCTTACGCGATTTGCGGGCCAATTAAACCCAAAGCTAGAATTATATGAAACAATCCATGCCATACATAGACAAAATTTATATAGCTCCTTAATGAAGGATTTTGTAGATCTACTGTAGTTTTCATTTTTTCATTAAGGAGAAGAAATGAGCTGTTCAGTCTTAGACTCTTTTTCTTGATCATTCTTAAATGAATCTTCAATATTATGGAATGATTGTTCGAAAATTTCCATAAAGTCTTCGCCATATATATTACGTATAATACACATCATATCCATCATTTCAGGAAATTTACCATATAAGTTTTGTAGTGGTAAAGCCCCTTTTAAGACAGAGTTTCTTTCTGGACTAAAGTCTTCTAAAAGATTTGACAGTACTTCTTCGCCTTGTTTTGTTAACTTAATATACGTGTTTCGCTTGTCATTAGCCTTTTTTGAAAATTCAAGATATCCTCTTTCCTCAAGCTTCTTTGAAAAGTTGAAAGCAGTAGAAACATGCATTACTCCGAATTTAGCAATCTCTGAAATAGATGCACCATTTAAATGATCAGCAATCCATAATATATGGTGCTCATTAATATTTAAATCATAAGGCTTAATCCACTGCTGCCAATCCTTTTCAATGGTTTTCCACAATGCTTTACTCAGCTGAGCGATTCGTTGACTAAATAACAAGGCTTCTTTAACTGTATATTCCCTTTCATTATGTTTCATCAGCAGTCACCCCTGATCCTCCCAGTATTATTCTCTATTATGCCAATAAAATAAAGATTAATAAAGATATAAATTTACGAAATTTTTAAAAATTTTTCAAAACCCTTTTATATCAAGGGTTAGATCAAAAAAAAAGTGTGAAGACATAGCTTGTCTATCACACTTTTTTATTTCTCCAAAAGTAATTTCAATTTAAATGCTAGTTCAATGTATTTTCTAGCTGTTTAATTCTGTTATCAATTTCTTCAATTTCTTTCATAATATTTTCTTTATGTGGTTCAGCTTCTTGTTGGTACTGTTGAACAGACTTCATTAAGTCAGCAGAAACTTCTTTTACAACGACAGAACCTTCTTTTGCTGTTTGAATTAATTGAACCTTTAGCGCTTTACTTTCCTTTTTTAATTGATTAATTAGATCTTCAATTTGCTTACGGTTGAGGTTAATTTGACTTCGTAATTCTTTTCCAGATGAGGGAGTTGAGAGTAATGTGGCAACACCGCCTATTACACCTCCAACAAGTAATCCTACTAACAATGATTTATTATTTGACAAAATGTATCCCTCCATAACTATGTAAGATGAATTGGACATACCTATTCTTCAACATACCCAAAGATGTCTTCTATAAACATTATACATACATATCCAGAAGTTAGCATACCTATTTATTAAGTCATTTATATGTCCCAGTCTCCTATTCTAGATGGACATGTATAGGAGAATTAAGGATATAAGGTACCGACTGGTGGGTATGTCTTTCCGTGAGAGGGATGAAGGACAAAGCTGTTACGGATAGTGTTTGGATATGTCTTTCATATGAGGGATGAAGAACAAAGCTGTCCGGGAAGTGCGTCAAAATGTCTTTCATAAAAGGAATAAAGGACAAATAGCAAAAAAAGCCGCCTGTAATATGTCCTTCATATAAGAATTAAACGACAAAGCCCCGGAAAAGTCCTTTACAAAAAATATAATCCAGAAGAGTTCTATAGAAGATGTTACTTCTAAGGGGGGATGAGAATGTCAGGTGTAATCTTTTTATTTTTTATTATTAGTTTGTTACTTTTTATCGGTGCATTTCATTACTTTAAGCTTCTACAGCAATCAGCATCTTATCCACCTAAAAAATTAGTAAAACAAAAGATTTCGGTACTTGCTACCGGAGGAGTCATCATGCTGTTAATCGGGCTCCTTCTTATACTATTAAGCTGAGATAAACTAATATAAAAAAGCAAGAAAGAGGATGAATCTAGAAAACATCCTCTTTCTTGCTTTGTAGTGTCTTAAGCGACTGTAATCATTCTTGAGCGTTTGAAAATAGCTTGAACAATTGGCAGGATAATAATCATCGCAGCACCGTTCAATAATGTAGCCGGTAATACAACCGTTACGAATAATGCTGTAAAAGCACCTGGTAAGCCAACAATTAATGAAGCGGCAGTAAGGAAGACTGTCCCTGAAACAATTGTGCCAATCACTGTGAGTACTGTTGCTGTTGCAATTTTTTGTGCAATTTTCTTAAATGCTAGAACTAGACCGTAAAATAGGAATGCTGTTACCACTTTGTCAATGATATTTGGAACGAAACCGCCAGGAAATGCTGATGTTAATGCAGATAAAAATCCAGTCACAATACCTAGCAATGTGACATTTTGAATTGCAGGAAACATAATAATTCCGATAAACATCATTGTTAACATCATGTCTGGTTTCATACCACCGAAAAATGGAGGCATTATCATACTTAGTACAGCACCAATTGCAGCAAATAAAGATAAAATAACTAATACTCTTGTGTTCATTTTCTCATCTCTCCTCTTCTAATCTCCTAAATTTCTTCTCCCCAATAGTGAACTCATTTCCTATTGCGAGAGAACTTATATATTATTATAGCAACATTTATGCATGTCGTACAGTGGGTTTATACTGTGGGAAAATATGGAGAAATTAATAACAAAAAAAGAAAAGGACCATCAAAATCCTTTTCTTTTAAATAACTCAGCTATTTTGATTTTTAAATTCAGTCATAAATTGAGCAAGTGCCACACAAGCTTCTTTTGGAACAGCATTGTATGTTGATGCTCTGCAACCACCAACAGATCTGTGTCCTGCAAGGCCGATGAATTGGCGTTCTTTTGCTTCTTGAAGGAATTTTTTCGTTAGCTCTTCGTTTGGAAGAGTGAAGGTAATGTTCATTAATGAACGGCTATCTTCTGTTGCGTGTGGTTTATAAAAACCGTCACTGTTATCAATGGCAGAATAGATATATCCAGCTTTTTCTTCATTGATTTTTTGAACATTTTTAACTCCGCCTTGCTCTTTTACCCATTCTAATACAAGTGAAAGCATATAAATAGCAAAGGTTGGTGGTGTGTTGAATAAAGAATTATTTTTAGCATGAGTGCGATAATTTAAGATTGTTGGAACATCCTCTTTTGCAGATTCTAAAAATTCCTTCTTCACGATAACAACTGTCACACCAGATGGACCGAGGTTTTTTTGAGCCCCTGCATAAATGAGTGAGAATTTCTCTACATCAATTTCTTTACATAAAATATCACTAGACATGTCTGCAATTAATGGAATTGGGCTATCTGGGTAGTTCTGCCACTGAGTTCCAAAAATTGTATTGTTTGATGTAATATGAAGATAAGCACCATCTTTTACTTCATCTAAAGAATAGTCTGTTGGGATATGTGTGTAATTGTCTTCTTTACTTGAAGCTAAAATCCTTGTTTCTCCGAAAAATTTTGCTTCTTTAAGTGCTTTATCAGACCAAGCACCTGTCATAATAAAATGAGCTGTTTGGCCTTCTTTTAAGAAGTTCATTGGAATCATGGAGAATTGAAGGCTTGCCCCGCCTTGTAAAAATAGGACTTCATAGTTGTCAGGAATTCCTAGAAGTTCTCTAAGTAAAGAGTTTGCACGATTATGAACTTCTTCGTAATCTTTACTACGATGGCTAAGCTCCATAACAGACATGCCTGTATTTTGGAAATTGACTAGTTCTTTTTGTGCGCGTTCGAGCACAGGTAATGGAATAGCTGCTGGTCCTGCATTGAAATTATAAGCTCTCATAATTTGCCTCCTTGATTAGAACGTAAAATAATACTCATATCCTATCATGAATAGAGAAGGAAATGTAGACTGAAAATTTTCATCTTTGTGAAATTAATAACAGAAAGCGATTACAAAAATACACAAAAAAAGCCGCTCCAGGCGGCTGTGAATTAAGATACCCCGTTTTGAATAGTTGAAGCAATTTCCTGTAGTTCCTCTGGAGTATATTCTTCTGCATGTGATTTCCATACAGCTCCAAAGCCATCACCTTTGCCGTATCTAGGGATGATATGCATATGGTAATGGAATACAGATTGTCCAGCTTTTTCACCGTTATTATTCAGCAGATTTAATCCAATAGGTTGAAATTGCTCTTTAATAGAATTCGCAATCTTAGGGACAACCTCAAATAATTTTCCGGCAATCTCTGGAGTAAGTTCATAAATGTTTTCTTTATGGACTTTAGGTACAACAAGTGTATGACCCTTTGTTACCTGGCTAATATCAAGAAATGCTACAACATGTTCATTTTCAAACACCTTTGCACTTGGGATTTCTCCATTTACAATTTTGCAAAAAATGCAGTCACTCATCAACGCACACATCCTTTGATATTAATTTTCACGTTCAACATGTTTCAACATCATTTGTAAAGTAAGTATGTTATTGTTTCAATCAGAAATTATCTATGTATGAACAGCTATATTTTACCACAAGCGTCTTTAAATGAAAAAGAACAGAGTGAAACGATTGTTCACTCTGTTCCTGAAGAAGGGAATAAAATAACTCATTTTATGGGAAAAATATCTTTGATAAACACCTCATTTAACATTTAGATTTAAATGTTATCTGATGTGAAATCGCCATTGTTCAATACAACCATCCCCTTGTTAAGTGATAAACGACCTAACATATTGAGAAATGAAACTGTATTTTGACAAACACCTCATTTACAAAAATGATGTTATATTCGAGCGTTTATTTAAAGTAAATAGCGGCCCGTAAACACCTCATTTCAGTAAGTGTTTTATCATCAATGGTTTAAAAAACAATAAATTGTCTTTGACAAACACCTCATTTAACATTTATTTAAATGCTTCTTGAGTGTCCTGACCATTGTTCAATACAACCATCCCCTTGTTAGTTGTTTACTTAACATAACAAAAAGAGAAATATATTGTCTTTGATAAACACCTCATTTACAAAATGATGTCATGCCGAGCGTCTAATTCAGATGAATAGCGGCCCGTAAACACCTCATCTCGTAAGTGGTTTATAAAGCAAAGCAATGGTTATTCATTTTATCCCTTGAGTTAAAAGATATTGTCTGGAACAAACACCTCATTTATAAGGTTTTTTGTTTTGACAAGGATCCCTTCCTCACTAATTATGATGTCCGGAGATCAGAAAGATATGCAAAAAAAAATCATCTTTACTGGGCATGTGTATTTGTTAATGGGGATTTTTGCAAAGAGTTGCCTTGAATACTATCTTAACTTTATAGTGGAATGAAACGAACTAATTTTTACCTTTAACTGCATTTAAAAGCAACAAAGTATGCGAAAAAGCCTTGATTTTTGATACTATTAAAAGAAAAAGGAGATCCACTAAAAATGTCTTTATTAAAAGTTGAACATTTAACGGGTGGTTATACTCGAAATCCTGTTTTAAAGGATATATCATTTGAAGTTGAAAAAGGCCATATTGTTGGATTAATTGGCTTGAATGGAGCAGGGAAAAGTACAACCATTAAACATATTATCGGCACGATGGAAGCTCATAAAGGACAAGTTTCCATTAATGGAAATTCGTTTGCTCAGGATTCAGCAGCTTATCGGTCACAATTTAGTTTTATCCCTGAAACACCGATTCTTTATGATGAATTAACATTGCATGAACATCTTGAATTAACGGCAATGGCATATGGACTTGATAAAGAAACATTCCAAAAGCGTCTTCAACCTTTACTAAAGGAATTTAGAATGGAAAAGCGATTAAAATGGTTTCCTGCTCATTTTTCAAAGGGAATGAAGCAGAAGGTGATGATTATGTGCGCTTTTTTAATTGAACCTGAATTGTATATCATTGATGAACCTTTTGTCGGATTGGATCCATTAGCGATTAACTCTCTGCTTGAGATGATGGATAAAGCAAAAAAACAAGGTTCAGGGATTTTAATGTCCACACATATTTTAGCAACTGCTGAACGTTATTGTGATTCATTTGTTATTTTACATAATGGAAAAATACGTGCAAAAGGTACATTGCTTCAGTTGAGAGAGCAATTCGGAATGAGGGATGCAACATTAGATGATCTTTATATTCAATTAACAAAGGAAGATCAAGATGAAGAACGTTAATGAAATTTGGCAAACAAGACTTCATCAGCATATAAATGAAACAAGGTCATACTTGAAATATATGTTAAATGACCATCTGCTTTTTGTGTTTATTTTCCTTGCAGCAGGCGGGGCTTTAACCTATTCGAAATGGCTTGAGACTTTATCACCGGACTTTCCGGCCGTTTTAATTATGACGGTAACCTTTGCATTTATCATGATCGCTTCCAGTGTTAGAACTCTTTTGAAAGAAGCAGATATTGTGTTCCTTCTTCCTATGGAATATAAGCTGCAGGAGTATTTTCAAAAGGCTTTTACATATAGCTTTATTACACAAAGCTTTTTTGTAATTGTACCGTTCATTATCTTTATACCTCTTTATGTGAATGCAACAAATGCAAACGGACAGAGTTTGATTATTAGCCTTGTTTTATTGCTACTTGTTAAATATTGGAACCTGCGAGTGAGTTGGAGACTAGGGTTTTTTACAGAAGCATCTGCAAAATGGGGAGATATCCTTATTCGCTTAGCGATCAATATGTGTGTCATCTTTTTTATCTTATCCCAAGCATTTCTATTTGTGGTGATTCTATTTGTCATCATGGCTGTGTATAATGTCTATTTTTCAAACGCAGCAAAGAAAAAGGCATTAAAATGGGAGCAACTAATTACGAGAGAAGAACAGAAAAAACAATCCTTTTACAAGCTGGCAAACTTGTTTACAGACGTACCTAAGCTAAAGAAGCAGGCTAAGCGTCGTGCTTACTTGGATTGGGTTGTCAATCGGGTAAAATACAGCCAGGATAATGTATATGAATATTTATTTCTTCGTGCATTCATTCGGTCCGGAGATTATTTCGGAATCGTAGTAAGGCTAACAATTATTGGCTGTGTAATTTTATCCTTTATGGATAATGGGCTGATCGGAAGTCTTGTGATTTCGTTAATCTTTACATTTTTAACAGGCATACAAATAATGAGTTTATTTAAGCATTATGAATTATTGGAGCTGCCAAATCTTTATCCACATGCCGAAAAGAAAAAAATGAGCAGTTTTTTAAAGATCATCTTTAAAGTACTCCTTATTCAGGCTGTCATTTATTCACTTGTTACATTGGCTATATCCAGCCTGATGATCTTTGTAGAAGTACTCATTGTAACAGTCTTTTTTGTTTCCCTGTTTGTCTATGGTTACATGCAAGGCAGAATAAAGAAAAAGGAAAAGGATGTCGTTTAATGAGTTATGAACAGCAAGCTGAAGAGGAAGCAAAATTATGGAAGCAAAAGCTTCTAAGAAAGCCGTCCTTCTTAGAACGTTCATCAAAAAAAGCCCAAAGTAAAATCAATGGGTTTATCCCAGAAAAAGTGCATGCAACTGTAACTGAAGGGATCAAAAAAATGGTAGAAGCCACTTTAATTGGTTCAAATATGACAACATTTCCTAGAAAAGTAGAGAATCTGACGTTTGAAGAAAGGGAAGAACTAGTAAGAAAATCAATCGATGTATATAAAAAAACAGCTGCTGTTGAAGGAGCATCAACGGGTGCAGGCGGTATCTTGTTAGGATTAGCTGATTTTCCCTTATTTTTAAGTATTAAGATGAAATTCCTTTTTGAAGTGGCAAGCGAATATGGATACAGCACAAAGGAATATGAAGAACGCTTGTTTTTATTGTATGTCTTTCAGCTGGCATTCTCGAGTGAAAAGCATAAGGAAGAGGTACTCGATATGATTGAAAATTGGGAAATAAGAAAAGAAGAAATTAAAGAATTAGATTGGCGTATTTTTCAACAAGAATATCGGGATTATATTGATTTGGTGAAATTGATGCAATTTGTTCCTGGTATCGGTGCTGTAGTTGGTGGAGTTGCAAACTATCATCTTGTTCAGCATCTTGGGGAATGTGCAATGAATGCCTATCGATTAAGGGTATTTTCTGCACAAAAATAGGGATGGTCACAATGACCATCCCTATTTTTCTATTTCATTGAATCGGTTAAGGATTCCTGCTTTAATTTCATCTGATAATGGATGGTAGCAGCGCAAAGCGTTTTTGCAGCTACTAGTAAAGCTTTTTCATCAATATCAAATTTAGGATGATGATGTGGATAGGCATGATCTTGCTGATAAGGTCGGGCACCGGTAAAGAAAAATGTTCCTTTTACATGTTGTAAATAGTAAGAAAAATCCTCTCCACCCATTTGTAAAGGACTTTCCTCAACTTCATGAACACCTGGAACTTCGCTTGCCACATCTTTTAAGAAATTTGTCGCCTCTTCATGATTCACAACGGCAGGATAGCCTCTAAAAAAGTCATACTGATAGTCCGCATCATTCATCAAACAAGTTCCTTTAACAACCTTTTCAATTTCATACTCAATTTGTTGTCTTACTTCTTCGTCAAAAGATCTTGCTGTTCCGATAAGAGTAGCTGAATTTGCAATAATATTAAAGGCATTCTCTGCCACAAACGAGCCAACAGTCACAACAGCTGAATGAACGGGGTCTATCTTACGGCTAACAATTTGTTGAAGGCTTGTGACGACCTGAGACCCAATCAAAATCGCATCCTTTGTTTTATGAGGCTGTGCTCCATGTCCACCTTTACCGTGGATATTAATTTCGAATCGATCAGCTGCTGCCATGATAGGACCGACTCTATATTGAATTTTTCCTACCGGTTCAGTTGCCCAAAGATGTGTACCAAAAATTACATCAACCCCATCTAAGCATCCATCTTGAATCATGGAAATAGCTCCACCTGGGGCATATTCCTCTGCATGTTGATGAATCAGTACAACATTCCCTTTCAGGTGCTCCCGGTTTTGAAAAAGAATTTTAGCTAACACTAGTAAAGTTGCTGTATGTCCGTCATGTCCACACGCATGCATAACACCAGGTACAGTTGATTTGTATTCAACCTCTTTTTCATCCTGTATTGGAAGTGCATCAAAATCGGCGCGCAATGCAACTGTAGGACCTTCAAAACCCCCTTTAATAGTCGCAACAACACCATTTCCACCGACATGTTCCCTAACATTAATACCAAGTTCTTTATAATATTCAGCAATATACTTAGCTGTCTTCACTTCTTTGAAAGAAACTTCAGGATTCATATGTAAATACCGACGGATGTTGACCATTTCAGAAAAGTGATGATCAAGATCGTTGTAGAGATGTTCAAGCATGAAAATTACCTCCTTTAAAAAATAATAAAAGCGATATAGAATCATATGTTCTAAACATAAATTGTATTAAAATAGCCTTGGGAAATTTATAATTAGCTAGATTGTATTGAAAAATAAAGTAAAAGACAAGATAATTGTTTGAGAAGGGAGAATATTATGAAAATAAAATACATACTAATTGTACTAGTTTTAGCTTTTCTTTTCTTAATACTATGTATAAAAATGGATATATTGAACGATTTGGATAACACAATTGGAAAGGAATTATATCATCTACACGATACCCCCGTTTCCACGATTATATCAGGTGTAGGGATGATTGGCTCAACAGTTGGTATCATTTCTACCTTATTTCTTTTTATGATTATTCTAGCTTGGCTTGAAAGGAGCTTTGTTTCATCAGCAGTACTATTTTTCACCGCTCTTTTAGGGAATATCGGAAATAAGCTGTTAAAAGCAATTATCGCAAGAGAGCGACCGGCTTTTCCCGAGCATGTAGAGGAAGGCTATAGTTTCCCAAGCGGTCACGTCATGATCGGTGGAGTTCTTCTTGGAATGATCACATATAATCTTGTGAAAAGAACAAGCCAAAAGAATATTAAACAGGCAATTATATCTATAACGACCTTTTTAATTCTAATTATTAGTGTTAGCAGACTCCTGGAAGGAGAGCATTTTGTGACAGATGTGATTGGTGGTATCCTCGCAGGAAGTATTATGTTGATTGTGATGATCAAGCTTGACAGGTACGTACATCAATTGGTTAAAAACAGGAAGATAAAGAAGGAAATTGCCATGTAACGTTAAGATATTGAAAACTAAATATTAATTGATTAACAGTCCTTTAATGAATATAGGGCTGTTTTTTTATGGTTAAAGGTAATTTGTGGTGGGATAAAGGACTAAACGAGTTAAATATGAGGGTGAAATGTCTTTCATGAGTGTGATGAAAGACAGAAGGGTTGCAATATGAGGGTGAAATGTCTTTCATGAGTGTGATGAAAGACAGAAGGGGTGCAATATGAGAGTGAAATGTCTTTCATGAGTGTGATGAAAGACAGAAGGGTTGCAATATGAGGGTGAAATGTCTTTCATGAGTGTGATGAAAGACAGAAGGGGTGCAATATGAGAGTGAAATGTCTTTCATGAGTGTGATGAAAGACAGAAGGGGTGCAATATGAGGGTGAAATGTCTTTCATGAGTGTGATGAAAGACAGAAGGGGTGCAATATGAGAGTGAAATGTCTTTCATGAGTGTGATGAAAGACAGAAGGGTTGCAATATGAGAGTGGAATGTCTTTCATGAGTGTGATGAAGGACAAAGAGGGTCAGATAAGAAGGCAAAATGTCTTACATCAATACTATGAAGTAAAAAGCCAAGTACTTATCCACCCATTGCAAATAACTGGAAATCATGATACAGTACATTACATTAGTAATGCACTAAGGAAGGGGGGCTTTGTTTGATTAAAGATTGGGATCATACTAAGCCTATATATATCCAAATAGCGGAATGGCTTGAGACGGAGATTTTAAAAGAGCATCATAAGCAGCATGATAAAATCTATTCTCAATACCAACTGGCAGATATGTTTAATATTAATCCTGCAACAGCGGCCAAAGGGTTAAACATATTAGCTGATGAAGCTATTTTATATAAAAAGAGGGGGCTGGGAATGTTTGTTTCGGAACATGCAAAGGAGATCATTCTTACCAAAAGAAAAAATGAAACATTAAAACGCTTAATACGTGATCTCGTAATTGAGGCAGAACAACTTCAAGTAGAAGAAGCTGAATTAATAGACATGGTAAAAAAAGAAAATCAACAACGTAAGGGGGGAACGTCATGAGTGTTATTGAATGTAAGGGGCTTTCAAAGAACTATGGAAAGAAGAGGGCCTTACATCAAGTATCATTTGTGATAAAAGAAAATACGATTACAGGACTTATCGGTAGAAATGGTGCAGGAAAAACAACACTTCTAAAACTAATCGCCGGCTTCTTTTATCAAACAGAAGGTGATCTTAAGGTGTTTTCAAAAAATCCATTTAATTCATTATTTGTATCAGCAAACAGAATCTACATAGACGATCAACTGAACTTTCCCAATACGTTAACCCTCAAAGACATTCTTCAATCTGCAGCTTCGTTTTATATGAATTGGGACCACACATTAGCAGATAAGCTATTCGATTATTTTACCTTTCATCCTTCTCAGCGTTATCAGCAGCTTTCAAAAGGAATGAAAAGTACATTTAACATGATTATTGGCTTATCCTCACGTTGTTCATTAACAATATTTGATGAACCGACAACAGGTATGGATGCTTCGGTTAGGAAGGATTTTTATCGTGCATTATTAAAAGACTACCTTGATCATCCAAGAACGATTATCCTTTCTAGTCATCTATTAAATGAAATAGAAGATTTACTTGAGGATATCCTGTTATTAAAGGATGGGGAAAAATGTCTCCATGTTTCAATTGAGGAACTGAAAGAATATGGTGTTTATTTGCAAGGTTCTAACAAAAGTGTAAGAGAAATTGCCGGTAACAAAGAAGTCTTTTATGAAAAGAGCTTAGGTCACGACCATTTGCAACTAGGCATAGAAAATACTCTTACAAACCTGGAGATGGAAGAAGCAGCTTCAATGGGGGTTCATATTTCACCAATCTCAGCGGATGACTTGTGCACGTATTTAACAAACAAGACGATTGGAGGTATAGATGATGTCTTTAACAGAAGTTAAGCTTTCAGATATTGTAAGAAAGCAATTTTTGTATAAAGTAAAAGCATATTTAGGCGTCTTTAGTTCTTTACTTGTAGTCCAGGCTATTAGTCTTTTATTATCTACGAACGGAAGCAGATCAATGGGAACAAGTTATAACAGTTTCTCAATTAATATTAACTACTATACAGGAGATTTAAGTATTATTTTCACTTTAATATGGAGTTTTATTACAGCGATTATTATTACAACAAGGGCTTATCGGAATGATGATTTTGTATTCGTTTCTAACCGATTAAGCAGTCATTTATCAAATGTGGCTTTTTTGTTTTTTGCTAGTGTTATAGGCGGGATTTCTGCGGTTCTTACCGGACAATTGTTTAAGGTCATGATGCATTTGATTTTAAAAGATGGATATGTAATGGGAAGTGCGGTTCCAATTCCAGATCTGTTATTGAGTATTGTTGTAAGCATTTTGTATGTGTTTTTACTTGCTTCGTTAGGTTATTTAGTTGGAATGCTTGTTCAACTTAATCGCTGGCTAAGTGTGCTGCTTCCTACAATTGTTATTGGTTATATGATTATTGGGACAACCACAATAGGAGAGCCATCGATTATTGTGAAATTATTTAACCTTTACGTACAAGAAACGCACTTTCCTCTCTTTTTGTTAAAAATAGGAGTAACAACTGGTTTATTATTTTCCATTTCTAGTATTCTCACAAACAAGTTGGAGGTGAGACAATGATTGTGACTGCTTTTGTACCCCTAGTGTTGCTATTAGTTATCATTACTCTGATTTATTTGTTTGTTAAAAATATTGGAAGGGTACCGCTTCTGCAAAAGCTTAAATTAAAATGGATTCTAGCCATCTATGGTGCCATTCTGTTGGCAGCATTGATTTTTAGTTATCTACTACCTGTTGGAAAATCAGTAGAATATCAAACAGTATCAGATACAGAAAGAGATCTTGCGGAAAAAGCTGGAGAGATGCTTGTAAAGGCTGCATACAATCGGAAAAATATTAGTGAAGAAAATATTGCCGGTGTTAATATTAAGAACGAGTCGACAATTCCTTTTGAGGGAAAACAACTGAAATTATCCGTAGAAGATACGTATGGACCTATCACAATACTTGTTGAAAGAAAATTAGAAAACGATAATGAGATTGAATATATTGAATTTGAAACAAGGACAATTATTGAAAACCTTGACCTTAGTGAAGAAATTGGTCCAATATCAGTTACAGTTCAGGAAGATTTAAGAATAATGAATAGTGATTTTGAAGATATAAACATAGGAATGTTTGATAAAGAATTTACAATTTCTCAGTTTACGAGTGATGAGGGCTTTGAGCTATTTGATGATTCACATCATGTATGGGGAGAACATGTGCTTTTCCTTCGTATTCCTAAGGATTTGGAATTAGTAGATAAGTATGACTATGTTCAATATGTTACCGAATAGGTTCGATCAAAAACCAACTTATCGGAGTTGGTTTTTCTTTTTACATTAACTATTTAAAGGAATAAATCACTAAACCACGAATATAAAAAATAGAGCAAATGAAAAAGGATGGGTGAGGAAGACAAATGGAATACAAAACATTAGGTAAAAGTGGTTTACTAGTTTCTGAGCTCTGCCTAGGGGCGATGACCTTCGGAAAAGAAGTGAATGAAGAAGATTCAATTAATATGATTCATCGTTTTCTTGATCAAGGTGGTAATTTTATTGATACGGCTGATGTATATGTTGGCGGAGAGTCTGAAAAAATTGTCGGCAAGGCGATTAAAGAGCGCCGTTCAGAGGTTGTGTTAGCGACAAAGGTTAGAATGAAAGTAGGACCTCACCCGAATGATTTCGGGTATTCACGTCGTCGCATTATGGAAGGAGTCGACCAGAGTTTAAAGCGTCTAAATACAGATTATATTGATCTTTATCAACTTCATGTATGGGACAATTTAACACCGATTGAAGAAACAATTCGAACATTGGATGATCTTGTGAGCTCCGGAAAAGTAAGATACATAGGTTGTTCCAACTTTCTAGCTTGGCAAATGATGAAAGCATTATCTTATAGCGATTTTCAAAATATGGTGAGATTTATTTCCATTCAGCCACAGTACAGTTTAATTAATCGTGAAATGGACCGTGAAATTCTTCCGCTATGTAAAGAAGAAAATGTAGGCATCATCCCATGGGCTCCAATTGGTGGTGGTTTCCTGACAGGTAAATATAGAAGAGACGAAACGCCGAATAGTGGCAGACTTTCCAATGGAGTTGGAGAATCAAGCTGGGAAAACCGTGCGAATGAGAAGAACTTTGCTATTTTAGACGCTGTACAAGAAATTGGACAATCTCTAGATAAAACGCCTGCACAAGTTGCGTTAAGATGGCTCCTGCAAAAAGAGGAAATTACTTCACCTATTTTTGGTGCGAGCAGCTTAGAGCAATATGAGGAGAATATGGGAAGTGTCGGTTGGGAATTAACTGAAGAGCAATGGAATCAGTTAGATGAAGTAAGTAAGCTTCCAAGTGAATATCCAACTCGGTTTCTTGAGAAATTTAAAAGATAAAAATTTGTAAAAAAGATCAGGAAGAAAGGGAACGTCCTTTCCTTCTGATCTTTTAATATTGTTAGCGTTATCAAATTTCATCAATCAAAATCTTTTTACCTGACCGAGCACTTTCGATTGCAGCAAAAACCATAGCCATGCTTTTTATATTGTCTTCACAATCTGTTTCAGCTTTACGGTTTTTCTCTAGTGCTAAAAACATCTCATCTAAACAGCCCCAATGTCCTTCATAACCTGAATAAATATCTTTAGCCTCTTTTCGGATTACTGAACGAATAAATTCAGTCGGTTTTGATTCGTCAACAACTTCATAGTAAGGAAGGTGAATTCCATCCCATTTCGCTGTTCCTTTACTACCAATAATACGCCAATCCGCTTCCCAGGATGTGTTTAATCCTTCTGCACACCAGGATCCTTGATATGTGAATACAGCACCGTTCTTCATTTCAAAGATACAAGTAGCTGAAGCATTGCCTTTGTACCAGGAGCTTGATGGATTGTATTCATGACAATAGACCGACACAGGATCTGCATTCGTTAAGTATCTTGCTTGATCAAATGTATGTATGGCCATATCAAGAATGAGTGGACTATCCATTGCTTCACGAAATCCTCCGAAGTGCGGTCCGAGGAAAAAATCTGCATGAATAGAGGTAATGTGACCAATTTCATTGTCAGCAAGTATCGATCGAAAAGCACGAATTTGTTTGTTATAGCGTCTGTTTTGCATAACACTGTAAGTAAAACCGGTTCCGCGGGTGATGTTGACTAAATCACGAGCATCCTTCATGGATTCTGCCATGGGCTTTTCTCCGAAAACATGGCGGTTTGCTTGTAAGGCAGTTGAGACAATGTGTTTATGTGCTGCCGGAATGGTGATGTCAAAGACAAGATTAACATCTTGATGAGTTGCTAATGCTTCTCCTAAATCAGAATACACAGGAACATTTAATTCTTTGCTTGCAGCCATTGCTCTTGCTGTTTCAAGATGAACGTCAACAAATGCGGCTATTTCTGCATGCTCCCTTTGTAAGACATAATCAATCCAAGTATTAGACATGCTTCCACAGCCTACAACAATGATTTGATGTTTCAAAAAAATTCCTCCCCTCAATATGTATTTTAGTTGAAAAAAAGGTTAAATCACAGAAAAGAATTTAAAATAGGATGACTTAGTTGTCCTGAGCCATCCTTTCCTCATGAAATTATAAAAGAAACATCGCAACAATCGTTGTGATTATTAATCCGATCGCAACCGGCAGTAGATTTCTCCGTGCCAGTTCAAAGGGATCGACTCCACAAATTGCAGCAGCGGGAATAAGTGCCCAAGGAATAATGGTGCCTCCACCGACCCATATAGCTGTCACCTGACCTAAAGCAGTTAAGGTTGCAGTACTAACGCCAATGGCTGTAGAGAACAATTGGGCTATAGAGCCTGCTAACGAAATGCCGGAAAAGCCAGAACCATCCAGACCTGTTAAAATTCCAACACCTGTTAATGTGATGGCCCCAACTTCAGGAGTTAATGGAACAATGGTTGCCAAGGCTACACCTAGGTCATTGACAATTCCTTCCGAGCTTTTCGGTAAATACTCTCCAATAATCGTATAAAAACCTGCATCACCTAGATAGAAGAAAGCGGCAATAGGGATAACAGGACCGAACACTCTAAAACCAAATTGAAAACCTTGAATTAAATAATTCGTCGATTCCTCAAGACCCTTTTTCTTATGTGTTAAGCAAGTGGTCAATATTAAGATAAGAAGCGCCGTTCCGCCAATTAAAGCTGTAGCATCTCCACCCTGCAAGTTCAATGTGATCATTAATAATACATCGACTAAAAAGATTAAAGGGATGAGAATCGCCAGCCACCTCTTAGTTGTAGAGGATAAAAGACTGTGATCTGCTTCTTCATTTGAGGTTTCTGTTGATACCGTCGGAAAAGACTTGCCTAATTTCATATCCCTTTTTAATAGAATGAAAGCTGTAATAGTTGTAATGAGTCCCATCGTAATGACGAGTGGAACACTTGCCCCAACGACGTCTCCTACAGGTAACCCTGCAGCATCTGCTGTTAGTTTTGGTGCCGCCTGAATAATAAAGTCACCAGATAACGCAATTCCATGACCAAATAAATTAATCGCAACGGCAACACCAAGAGCCGGCAGTCCAGCCCTAATGGCTACTGGTAATAAGACTGCCCCAATTAAGGCAACAGCTGGTGACGGCCAAAAGAAAAAGGAAATAATCATCATAAGTAATCCAATTGTCCAATAAGCAGTAGTAGGGTTTTTAATAATCTTTGAAAATGGTGCAATCATCACTTCATTGATTCCTGATTTCATCAATATTTTACTCATTGCGACGATAATAGATATAACTAGTATGGTAGGCAATAATTCAGTAATAGCAAAAATAAAACTATTAAATAAACTTGAGATGGAATCACTAACAGATAATGTTGAGAAAGCTGCAACAGCTAGAATTCCAACTATACAAACAATCGTTGTATCACGACGAAATAACATGAAGCCAATAATACCAATAATGAATAATAAATAAACCCAATGAATGAGTGTTATTTCTACCCCCATTTATATCACTCCTCAGCAAATGCCTATACGTATTTACTACACTTTATGAACAAAGTTAGGAAGGTGTGAGGAGGGTTAAAGAATATATTTTCACTAGGAAAAAGTAAAAAAAGTTTGTAAGTAATTTTCGTGTCTAGCTTTAGTTGTATATCGGATCTAGGATGTAAGCGAATAAATCGGTACTATAAGCTTTTCTAATGTAAAAACTCATAGTTTGTCAGAATGGTAGGGAATTTGTGTAACGTAGGTAAATACAGGGTAATGTTATGTAGAAAGAAGTTGTCATTTCCAAGGAAATATTGTCAGATATACACCATAGGTACTTAATAACCAAAAAAGAGACAGTTCATACGGTACTGTCTCTGGCTTTTCCTCTGGAAATTCATTTTAATCTTCAATGGCAACCTTTGTATACGTTGTGACATATGAAGGTCGTGGAAAGATTGATTTTTGATCGATTCCCTCTTCACTGCCTCTTTTTTTATGTGCGTGTTCATAGGCTTTGGAATTCTGCCAAGCCTTGAAGTGTTGTTCGCTTTCCCACAGTGTTAGAATAATATACGTATCACCGCGAGTAGGGCGTAAAACACGTATTGCAGAAAAACCTGGCTCTTTTTCAATTAATCGAGCTCTCTCGCTAAATCTTTTTTCAAAGAGAGGTCTGCCTTCATCTCTAACAGGTATATTGTTTAAAACAGCAAACGAACCATTTGTGATCAAATTAGTTGAATCTAATACTTCATATTTTTTGGGTTCATTAAAGATGGTTGAGCCTTCAGTTTCATGAAAAAGAACAGCAGTATCTTGATTCGCCATCAATATTAGTGTCTCATTGCTATGGTTTTTAACCAATTTTTCTAAGTAGTCGACTGTCCCGTATGTAATGTAGAGCATTGATTGAATCACCTCGTTTTTATTAGTCTATACGTCATTATATCAATGATCTTTATTCTTTTCCCGGTTGGAATGTTTTTAACACATATACATTCCTATTTTTAACAATACTAAGCTTAAAAGGGGTGATGATATGAAAAGAAAGTTCATCTTGTCAGCAATTGCGTTAGTGTCTATTGTCATCTTCGCACTTCTTGGTTATCTATTTATCATATTTATGGGGAATTATGTAATAGATGAAGAAAAACTTGTCATGAATACAACATCAAAACTAGTTGATGAAAAAGGCAATGAAATTACAAAGCTTTATATAGAAAACCGGGAACTGGTTAACATCTCAGAAATTCCCGAATATGTTCAACAAGCATTTATCTCTGTAGAGGATCAACGTTTTTATGATCACCACGGCATTGATATTCAAGCGATTGGGCGTGCTCTTTATAAAGACATCCTCGCTGGAGGGAAGGTGGAAGGCGGTAGTACGATCACTCAACAGTTGGCCAAGAACATCTTCCTGACAAATGATAAAACATGGCTGAGAAAAACAAAGGAAGCCATTATTGCTGTGAACCTGGAAAATCGGTACAGTAAATCAAAATTGCTTGAAATGTATTTAAATCAGGTTTACTTTGGGCATGGTGCCTATGGAATAAAAGCTGCTGCAGAC
Source organism: Metabacillus schmidteae (assembly GCF_903166545.1). Taxonomy (NCBI): domain Bacteria; kingdom Bacillati; phylum Bacillota; class Bacilli; order Caryophanales; family Bacillaceae; genus Metabacillus; species Metabacillus schmidteae. The sequence goes on from NZ_CAESCH010000001.1 coordinate 1,112,499, forward strand.
CTTTATTTTAATAAGGATGTTTCTGAGTTAACGTTAGAGGAAGGAGCACTGCTTGCAGGTATTCCGAAGGCTCCTTCAACTTATTCTCCAATATCCAATAAGGAAAAGAGCAGGGAACGACGAAATACGATTTTAAGTTTAATGGGAGATCAACGTTATATTTCATATGACGAGGTTGTAAGAACCCATGGGAAAACTGTGAACCTTAAAGTGAATAAGAAGCAGGAAAATCCATGGTTAACAACGTATGTTGATATGGTGTTTGATGAAGCAAAAGAAAAATATGCGTTATCAAATGAAGAGTTGTTAAGAGGTGGTTATACAATTAAAGTACCACTTCAAGTAAATCTCCAGAAATCTGCCTATGAGTTATTCCAGGATGCGAACTATTTTCCGGGGACAGATGAAAATGCGCAAGGAGCCTTTGTGTTAATGGATAATAACACAGGTGGGATTATTGCTGCTATAGGTGGCCGGGATTATGTACCAAAGGGATTAAATCGATTGAATATAACAAGGCAACCTGGTTCCACATTTAAACCAATAGCTGTTTATGCACCGACTCTTGAAACAAAACGTTTTCAGCCTTATTCGCTATTAAAAGATGAAAAGTTATCATATGGTGATTATTCTCCACAAAATGTTGATCAGAAATATGCAGGGGAAGTTTCGATGTTTGATGCTATAGTTACTTCAAAAAATGCTGCAGCGGTATGGGCTTTATCTGAATTAGGGGTTAAAGAGAGTAAACAGTATTTGCATAAGGTAGGAATTGATATTAAAGATGATGGCTTGGCCATTGCATTAGGGGGATTATCTGAAGGAGTGACACCACTTCAAATGGCGAATGCATACAGAACCTTTACCGCTAATGGAATCTATAGTAATTCTTTTCTTATAAAAGAAATAAAAGATCGAGAAGGAAAAGTTGTTGCAGAACATCAATCACAACCAAATCAAGTGTATTCACCACAAACGGCTTGGGATATGACACGTATGCTTCAGCATGTTGTTAGTGAAGGAACTGCACAAAATGGCAGGTTTAATGGAGAACTGGCTGGTAAAACCGGTACAACCTCTTATCCCGGTGTTGAAGGCGCTGCAAAAGATGCCTGGTTTGTCGGCTATACGGAGAATGTTGTTGGTGCACTTTGGATGGGGTATGATAAAACAGACAAAAATCATTACTTGAAGCATGGAAGTTCCTATCCAACCAAATTATTTAAGGATATTTTAACGGAAGCTGATTGGGATCAAAACGTGGCTTTTTCCGTTCCCGAAGGTGTCGAAGATTTGGAAAGTCCAATAAGGCTGAAAGAAATTGAGAATGTTAACGCGAAATATACGTTTAAGCCATTAGGATTGATAACGTTAACGCTTGAATGGGAACCTTTAGCAGATGAGCGTGTAGAATATCGGATCTATGAATCTGCACAAAACGAGGAGAAGAAACTTGTAGGAACTGTAACAGGCAAAGGATATTATGAAATTCCATTTGCTAATGTTTTTTCAGATACAGCTTATTCTGTTGCTCCTTATAATGTTCAAACAAATAAAGAAGGAAAACAAACACTGTCCACAAAGCCGACACTATTCAGTTCTACAAACTAAGTGTTTTCGTCTTTTTTTTGACATTTGTCTTTCTATGCTATACAACCGGAAATGAAACCGTTATAGTTGAAAGTGCAGAGATAATAATATAGAATAAGTATTACTTTATAATAAATATAATTTAATAATAGGGGTCACCCGAAAAAATTGAATTGTGGATAAGCGCTTTGACATCCAGCTCCTGCCTCTAGTTCTACAACCAATTTAAAATTGGGGGTAAAGGCATGTCAAGGCGTCCTCGTTTTTGAAGAAAGGTGGATTTTTTAGAATGGCTGAAAAAAGAATCAATGACACGTTTCTAAAGGCGTGTCGTGGAGAAAAGACAGATTATGTTCCAGTTTGGTATATGAGACAGGCAGGCAGATCACAGCCTGAATATCGTGCGATTAAAGAAAAATACAGCTTATTTGAGATCACACATCAACCTGAGCTTTGTGCGTATGTGACAAGGCTGCCTGTTGAACAGTATGATGTAGATGCTGCCATTCTATATAAAGATATTATGACACCACTGCCTGCCTTAGGTGTAAATGTTGAGATAAAAACAGGAATTGGCCCGGTAATTGATGATCCGATTCGCTCTATTCAAGATGTTGAGAAACTGGGAGAAATTGATCCGGAACGTGATGTACCTTATGTATTAGACACAATTAAATTATTAACACAAGAACAACTTGAAGTACCTTTAATTGGTTTTACCGGAGCTCCTTTTACTCTTGCCAGTTATATGATCGAAGGTGGTCCTTCAAGAAATTATAACAAGACAAAAGCATTTATGTATTCTGAGCCACATGCTTGGTTTGCATTAATGGATAAACTAGCTGAAATGAGCATTACATATGTAAAAGCACAAATTCGTGCTGGAGCAAAAGCTATCCAGGTCTTTGATTCATGGGTAGGTGCCTTAAATGTGGCAGATTATCGTGTATTTATTAAGCCGACAATGGAGCGGATTTTTAGTGAGCTAAAAGAGGAAAATGTGCCACTTATTATGTTTGGTGTAGGAGCAAGTCATCTAGCTCATGAATGGCATGACTTACCACTTGATGTAGTTGGATTGGATTGGAGACTACCTATTCAAGAAGCCCGTTCAATGGGACTGACAAAAACATTACAAGGAAATCTTGATCCGGCAATCTTACTATCTCCTTGGGAAGTAATTGAAGAAAGAGCAAAGGAAATATTAGACCAAGGGATGAAACAGGATGGTTATATATTTAACCTTGGACATGGAGTTTTCCCACAAGTAAACCCTGAGTCGTTGAAAAAATTAACTTCCTTTGTCCATGATTATTCTAAGAAAGCAAAAGTTAGTCAATAAAGTGAGACTACAGGAGAATTATGAGGTGAATAAAGTGAGTAAGAAAAAAATGGGATTATTAGTAATGGCATATGGAACTCCTTATAAAGAGGAAGATGTCGAGCGCTATTACACTCATATTAGACACGGCCGTAAACCGGCACCAGAAATGCTTCAAGACTTAAAAGACCGCTATGAGGCCATTGGTGGTATATCACCACTAGCTAAAATTACATTAGAACAAGCAAAGAAGCTTGAACAGCACTTAAATAATATTCAAGATGAAATTGAATTTAAGATGTATCTTGGTTTAAAGCACATTGAGCCATTTGTTGAAGATGCTGTAAAACAAATGCATGAAGACGGGCTAACAGAAGCGGTAAGTATCGTATTAGCTCCTCATTTCTCTACTTTCAGTGTTAAGTCATATAATGGACGAGCAAAGGAAGAAGCCGAAAAGCTTGGAGGCTTAACGATTACATCAGTTGAAAGCTGGTACACAGAGCCTAAGTTTATCTCTTATTGGGGAGATCAACTGAAAAAAACCTACAGCAGTATGACACAGGCAGAAAAGGATTCTTCTGTATTAGTTGTTTCTGCACACAGCTTACCAGAAAAAATTATTGCAAATGGTGATCCATATCCACAGCAACTACAGGAAACGGCTGACTTAATTGCAGAGGCATCAGGAGTTAAAAAGTATGTAACAGGATGGCAAAGTGCCGGTAATACTCCTGAACCATGGTTAGGACCTGATGTTCAAGATTTAACAAGAGATTTATATGATCAAGGCTACAAAACATTTGTCTATGTACCTGTCGGGTTTGTAGCAGATCATTTAGAAGTACTTTATGATAATGATTATGAATGTAAGGTTATTACAGATGAGCTTGGTGCAAGCTATTATCGCCCTGAAATGCCTAATGCAAAACCTGAATTTATTGACTGTTTAGCAACAGTGGTATTAAAACATTTAAAAAATAATTAAAGGGAAGGCAGTGAAACGAGAGAGTTTTACTGCTTTTTTGTAAGAACAAGGATATAACAAGTAAAATGAAAATGGCAAGTAACGTGGGAGGGGTAATGGAATGATAAATGAGCAACTTAACAAGTTGAAAAATGAATGGCTGGTAGAGGTAACAATTGATGAGATCCAAGAGAAACTAGATCGCAATGAAATTACTTCAAGAGAACTAGTCCTCATGTATTTATCAAGAATAGCCGAAATTGACCAATCCGGACCGATGTTAAATTCAATTATTGAAGTCAATCCAGAAGCATTACATATTGCTGCAGCACTTGATTATGAACGAAAAACAAAAGGAAGTCGTGGACCGTTACATGGTATTCCAATACTCATTAAAGATAATATTGATACTGCTGATAAAATGCATACGAGTGCAGGATCCCTTGTGCTTGCCAACTCTTATGCAAAGGAAGATGCAACACTAGTAAGGCAGCTGAGGGAGGCGGGCGCCGTTATTTTAGGTAAGACAAATCTAACAGAATGGGCCAACTTCATAGCAGAAGACATGCCGACAGGCTATAGTTCCAGAGGTGGTCAGGTTTTAAATCCTTATGGTGTATCATTCATAGTTGGAGGCTCAAGCGCAGGTTCCGGAGCTGCTATAGCAGCTAATTTATCTGTTGTAGCAGTTGGAACAGAAACCTCCGGATCTATCCTAAGTCCTGCCAGCCAAAACTCTCTTGTTGGAATCAAGCCGACAGTTGGGCTCATTAGTCGAAAAGGAATAATCCCGATTTCTCATACTCAAGATACAGCAGGTCCTATGGCTAGAACCGTAAAAGACGCCACCATCTTGCTAAATAGTTTAAGAGGAACAGATTCTTTTGATTCTGCAACGCATAGTAATGAGTTAGCGAATTACGATTTTACACAAAACCTAAAAGTAGATGGGTTATCTGGGAAAAGAATCGGAATAGCTCGTAACACTTATTTTGATGAACTGAAGGATTCTCAGGTTTCGGTAATGGATGAGGCGATTAAAAAATTAGAGGATCTAGGCGCGACTGTTATTGATTTGGTTGATATTCCAACAACGAATGAACAATGGGATATCAATGTATTGCTTTATGAATTTAAAAATGATCTCAATGCTTATTTAAACACGATTGATCCAATTGTTGGGGTTCACTCATTAACAGATGTTATCAAAGCGAACGAAAAACTAGGTGAAAAAGCATTAAAGTATGGCCAACAGGTCTTTCTTGACGCTGATGCTACAAGTGGAAATCTTACCGATCCCCAATATATTGAGAGTCTAGAGAAGGATGATTATTTATCAAAAACAAAGGGAATAGACGCTGCTATGAAAGAACATGAATTAGATGCGATTGTCTTTCCTAATAATATAGGGGCAATGATCCCTGCAAAAGCGGGTTACCCTTCGATTACCGTACCTGCCGGATACACTCTTGAAGGAGAACCGGTGGGAATTACATTTACAGCGAAGGCATACATGGAACCAATCTTAATAGAAATTGCTTATTCATATGAGCAGGGAACAAAACATCGGGTATCACCATTTTAAAGATATACAAAAAACTGATCAAAAAAATCTGATCAGTTTTTTATTTTTGAATGTAAAATATTACATAAACTATGAAACTTCTTACAAACTTGTTCCGTATTATATAGTAAGAAGTGTCCGGCTATTAGGTAGTAGAATCTGATATAGAGGAGGAAGAGAACCCCAATGTTTGATATTTTATATATTCTTATTTTTATTTTAGGTATTGGATATTTAATTCAATACAGATTAAATATTAAAAAAGCAGCAGAGTTGTCCCATAATGCTCTTTTTCCAAAAGGAAAAAAAGATTTTCAACATATTCTTATCCCGAATGAATGGAAAGAGATGGAGCCATTATCAAAGAATACAAAAACGTATAAATATGTGAAGTGGGGAACCTTTTTTGTGTTAGTGCTTTTATTTATTCTCCTGATTATGGTCTTTACAACAGACTGGTTAAATTCATCCTTCATTAGCTCTGCGTACTTGTTTTTTGTCCTTATTAGTGCGGTAAAACATATGAGTTGTTTTTATGTTTTATCAGATGGGATTATTTTAGATGGCAAGTATTACTCTACACAACAAATTCATTCCTATAAAACAGAAAAAATCATTCGTTGGCACGAACTATATGGTTATAGCACAAGGGTTGATAACGCATACAAACTTTCGGTGAAAGTAAAAGGTACACTATTTTCGACAACAAAATTTGTGGTTATTGATCAACAAGAACAATTAAACCAAATACTGAATCTTTTAGATGAACAAGGCATAAAAAAAGTTTCCTAATACTTGTGAAAAATTGATTGGCATGTTATAGTACATAAATAATAACTGACCATTTTGTTCATTTGGTCAATTTTCCAGGAGTGAAAGTTATGAGCATTGATCGTAAGCAACAAATATTAGAAGCTGCGACAAAGTCATTTGCACAATTTGGCTACAAAGGGACGACGATGGACCTAGTATCAAAACTTGCGAACGTTGGAAAAGGTACAATTTATACCTTTTATAAAAATAAAGAAGAATTATTTTCTGAAATCATTGATCGTCTTTTACTTGATATGAAGATTGCTGCAGACAAGGCTTTTGACTCACAACTGCCATTTGTAGACAGCGTGCACCAAGCGTTATATAGCATTTTAGATTTCCGGAAAACACATCAATTAACAATTAAGATATATCAGGAAAGTGATGAATTGGGCACACCGACAGTAAATGAAGGTGTACAAAAAGTGGAAGAAATGGTCTTGAAATATATTGAACAAAAAATTATTGACGCAATCGGTCGTAACGAATTAAAACAATGTGATCCAAAGCTGACTGCCTTTATCATTTTAAAATTATATGTTTCCCTTATTTTCGATTGGGAAAAGCATCATGAACCGTTAGAAAGAGAGAAAATTGCCGAGATATTTGAAGGGTACCTATTAAAAGGATTATCAACATGATAATCCTCTTATTTTCCAAAGTATTGACTAAATGAATAAAACAGTCATAAAGTTTCAGGAGTTAAAACGACATGTCAATCATAGAAAGCTTGTCACTTAGGAGGGAGTAGAACATGTCAGGATTGAAAGAAGAATGGAAAGCTTTATTTAAAAATAAAAAAGTACTTATTGCTGTCATAGGGGTTCTGTTTATTCCTTTAATGTATAGTGGTGGTTATTTGAGTGCGTTTTGGGATCCTTATGGAAAACTCGATCAGCTGCCAGTTGCTGTTGTTAATCAAGACAAAGGGACAACATTTGAAGAGGAAGAGCTTGATGTTGGTGGTGAGCTTGAGGACAATTTAAAAGAAAACAATAAATTTGACTGGCATTTTGTTGGTAGTGAAGAGGCGGACAAAGGACTTCAGGACCACAATTATTATATGGTAATCGAAATACCTGAAGATTTTTCGAAAAATGCCACAACTTTATTGGATGATGAACCAAAGCAACTTGGTTTAACCTTTACAACGAATAAAGGGTATAACTTTATATCAGGTCAAATTGGGGATAGCGCAATCGAGAAAATAAAAGAAGAAGTAGCAAATTCCTTAACAGAAACATATGCAGAAAGCTTGTTTGACAATATTGAATTGATGGCAGATGGATTCAATGATGCAAGTGATGGTGCCACAAAGATAAATGATGGTGTTTCTGATCTTCAGGAAGGGTCTCAGTCTTTAGATGAAAATCTTCATAAACTTGTGTCTAAGGCAATTGTGTTTAAGGATGGACTTAATGAAGCTTCAAGCGGTTCGACTCAATTGTCAAATGGACTATCTGCTTTGAATAGTGGTCTGTCGGCCATGCAACAAGGGCAGAGTAAGCTTTATGATGGATCTGTGCAAACTGAAAATGGTACAGGAGAATTGGTAAAGGGTCTGGAGAAGTCAATTAATGGTATGGAGCAACTTAATACGTCTATACCTCAAGTAACAACAGGAACAAATCAATTAAATGAAAGTGCCCCTGAATTAGTTGCAGGCGCTAAAAAGCTTGCTGAAGGTAATGGTTCTGCAAGCCAAGGGGCAGACTCTTTATCGCAAAATATTTCAGCGTTGGCCGATACAGTAAATAAATTGGCAACAACATTGGAAGCTGCACCATTAAATGAAGAACAGCAAAAGCAATTACTCGCTCTTGTCGAAGCGCTAAATGGTATAGATGCCGGGGGAAAGCAACTAGCGACGAATTTACATCAGCTCGAAGGTGGAGCAAATGATCTTTATGCAAATGTTCAACAATTACCTGAAAATGCAAGCAAGCTTCACGAAGGAGCTGCATCTGTTGAAAACGCTGTGCAACAGTTAACATCAGGACAAAAAGAGCTTTATAATGGAGCTGTCAAAATAAATGATGGTCAATCACAATTAAGCCAAGGGTTAAAAACATTTGGTGAAAAAATTGGAGAAGCAAAAGCTGGGGTAGAACAATTAGAAAGCGGCGGAAAAGAACTTGATAACGGAATTCATGAATTGGCGAGCGGGTCTGTTGCGTTGGAGGATGGGACAGGTAAACTTGCGGATGGAGCAAATGAATTAAATACTGGTGTAACAGATTTATCTGAAGGGACAAATGAGCTTTCGAGCAAGTTAAGTGATGCAACAAATGATACAAAAGATGTAAAAGGTACCGATGATCAATATGAAATGATGGCAGACCCGGTTCACCTTGAAACAAAAGAACTAAATAAAGTTTCTAATTACGGTACAGGTCTTGCACCATACTTTCTATCATTAGCTTTATTTGTAGGTTCCTTACTTGTTACTGTTGTATTTCCGTTACGTGATACAACAGGGATATCGAAATCAGGAATTTCCTTATTTGCTAGTAAATTTAGTGTGTTATGTATAGTGGCCATCGTCCAATCTCTGCTTGCAGATGTTGTTCTATTATATGGATTAGGGCTGGAAGTAAAAAGTGTTGGATATTTTATGCTGTTTAGTATATTAACGAGCTTAACGTTTATGGCGATTGTACAGTTTTTAGTAACAACATTTGATAATCCAGGAAGATTTATCGCGATTATTGTGTTAATTCTTCAATTAACAACAAGTGCCGGGACTTTCCCAGTTGAGTTGCTTCCTGAGATTTTTCAGAAAATCAATCATTGGTTACCGATGACGTATTCTGTAGAAGGGTTTCGATCTATTATTTCAATTGGAGATTTTGGAACCATGTGGAATCAAGTATATAAACTAGCTGGAATCACAGTGGTAATGATGGGGGGAACGATTCTTTACTTCTCTCGAAAAGTAAAGAAAGACCGTATTCAACATAATGAAACAATAGATGCGTAATGTTGGGCTGATCCGAATAGGGTCAGCTCTTTTTTGGATTTGTGATAGGTATAATGACATGCGTTTGCATAAAAAATTCACTATTTTTTCAGAAAATTCCCCCTTTTAGCCTAAAATGTTATAAAATATAACATTATACGTCATATTTTTCAACAATGGAGGTAACGAATGGAGACAATTGAACTAAATGTAAATGTTTTATGGATGGTAATTGCCACTTTTTTAGTCTTTTTTATGCAAGCAGGCTTTACATTATTGGAAGCTGGATTAGTAAGGGCAAAAAATTCAATAAATGTGGCAATGAAGAATGTTGTTGATTTGTTAATTACAACAGTCATGTTTTCTTTAATTGGTTTTGCTTTTATGTTTGGGTCATCAGCTAGTGGATGGATTGGATTTGAAGGGTTCTTATTAAGAGGACTTGAGGATGATCCATATAATTGGGCGTTTTTATTATTTCAAATTGTCTTTGCAGGAACTGCTGCGACAATAGTATCTGGTGCTATTGCCGAACGAGTTAAGTTTAGCGCATATATTATCGGGACAATCATGATTAGTGCCATCATTTATCCGATTTTTGGACATTGGGCTTGGGGCAGCTTATGGAATAGTGAAAGCCAGGGGTGGTTGGAAGCATTAGGGTTTATGGACTTCGCTGGATCAACTGTTGTTCATTCGGTGGGAGGCTGGGTTGCTTTAGCTGCCGCCATAATTGTCGGACCCCGTATTGGTAAGTATTCACCAAATGGAAAGAGTCGTAAATTTGCCATGTCTAATGCTGTATTAGCTGTTACAGGGGTTTTTATTTTATGGCTTGGATGGTTCGGTTTTAATGCCGGATCAACAGGAGTGGCCGACATTCAGATTGCATTAATTTCATTAAATACACATTTTGGAGCAGTGAGTGGTGGATTGGTCGCGATGGTTGTAAGCTGGTTCCTTGATAAGAGACCACAGGTAGAGGATATCTTAAATGGTATTATAGCAGGACTTGTTGCTGTAACAGCGGGAGCTAATGTTTTAACACCTGAAACAGCATTGCTTACAGGAGCAATTAGTGGGATTATCGTTGTTTTTTCTTTGAGAATGATCGATTCAGTATTTAAAGTGGATGATGCAATTGGGGCAATCGCTGTTCATGGAGTTTGTGGCGCATGGGGAACAATTGCACTTGCCCTCTTTGCTCCGGCAGAGAATCTTGTGCTTGGGTCAAGGTTAGAGCAAATTGGTGTCCAAGCTTTAGGGGTTGGAACTGCATTTGTTTGGGCTTTTGGTTTAGGCCTATTAATCTATGGAGTTATGAAATTTACCATGAATATAAGAGTGGAAAAGCATGAAGAGGAGGCTGGATTAAATGTAAGTGAACATGGTGCTTCAATTTCTGTTTTAGATACGATCGTTGCGATGAATGAAATTGCTGCCGCAAAAGGAGATCTAACAAAGAAGATAAAGTATGAGCCTGGAGAAGATATGGGCGAGCTGAACGAAGCATTTAATACTGTTCTTTCAACATTAAATGATCTCGTACACCAGGTGAAAACACAAACATCGCATGTGCTTAATACTACAGTGAATGTGCTGTCACTAAGTGAAGATTCGAAAAAAAGTGCAACCCAACAAATGAAAGAAATCGAAGAAACCTATACGTTTGTATCAAAATCAGAAAAGTGGCTTGAACAGGAAATTGAAGTGGAGAACCAAGTGATCGCTGAAATTCAACAGGCTTTTTCATCTATAGAACAAATTGGTCATCAATTGGGTTGGATTCAAAAAGAGATGTCAGACATTTCAGGCTTTGTAAGAAATGTGGGTGAATTGAATGATGATGTCAATCATAAACTGACTATTTTCCATGATAATGTGTCCAAAATTACCAATTATGCAAAAGAAAGTGAACAAATGGTTAATCTGATTACAGAGGTTTCTGAACAAATAAACTTATTATCTTTAAATGCCAGCATTGAAGCTGCGAGAGCTGGAGAATCTGGTAGAGGTTTTACGGTTGTCGCAAATGAGATTAAAAAGCTTGCGAATAAATCTAAAGATTCAACCTCAGATATTAGAAATATGATTCAACGCACAGCCCAAGAAACAACAGCTGGTTTTACAGAGGTCATCGAGTTAGCCGAGCAAATAGAAGTATTAAGTGATCAATTAGTAAAAATGCCGAAAAGATTTCATACGATTGATGATAAGGTCAATCAAGTTAGTCAATTTATGAATGATTTCCTCATTACTTTAGAACGTGTAAACAAGGACACTGTCACGATTCAAGGTAGAAGATATGAGCAGCAGGATAGTTTTAAAGAAATGACAGGACGAATGGAGAAGGTCTTTCAAAATATGACATCAAATCTTGATCTTACTCTTGATATGGTTGAAAAAATTAATATAATGAAACAACAAAATGAGCAATTACATCGGTCTGTTAAGCAATTTGTAACAGCTGATATAGGATAAAATCGAGCAGGGGCAATTCCTATGAATTGCTCCTGCTAAACTTTAAATGCTCATGAAACAATAGGTAAATAAACACTTTTTGTAAAAAAAGATTGAATTATAGTTAATATTTTCATATAATCGTAATTGAAAACGTTTCCAGGTCAAGCAAGGTGGGCAACATAGAGCCTATGGGGAGGGAGTAAATTGTCTACCATTGAAGATGTCGCGAAGCTAGCGGGATTATCGAGGACAACTGTGTCCAGAGTGTTAAATGATCACCCATATGTTTCAGATGAAAAAAAGCAACTTGTACAGAAGGCAATGGAGCAACTGGGGTATGTTCCAAATTCTGCTGCTAGAAGCTTAAGAAATCAAAGGACGGGAATTATTGCTGTTCTAATACCAAAAATATCAACGCCTTTTTATAGTCAATTAGTTGAGCTGCTGGAAATGAAAGCCTCAATGAAGGGGTATCAATTGATTATTTGTCAAACTCAATACTCAAAACAGAAAGAATGTCGGTACTTGAATCTATTAAAAACCAAACAAGTCGATGGAGTCATTATGACGGCTATTGAAAATGATTGGTCTGTGATTGATTCTTATTTAAATTATGGGCCGATTATTCTTTGTAATGAGAAAATTGAGAATGCAAGCATTCCAATGGTGTATGTCAATCAAGCGCAAAGCGGCTATGTGATCGCAAAGCACTTGATTGAAAGGGGACATACTAATATCGCTTATTGTTCGAATGGGGTAAAAAGCGAAGGAATGAAGGCAAGAATTAAAGGGTTTCAAGCTGCTTTACAAGAAGAAAATATACACTCTTATGAGATATTTTATTTTGATAGAGTCTCAACAGTTGAAGATGGTAAGCAGGTTTTTCGGAAATTAGCTTGTATGAAAGTATCACCGACAGCTATTTTTGCTGGGGGAGATGCTGTCGCTGCAGGCATAATTTCAGAGGCCAAAAAGTCAGGCTGGAGAATACCGGAGGATTTAGCTGTAGTTGGCTATGATAATATGGAGATTACTAAACTAGTAGATCCAATGATAACGACGGTCATTCAACCAGTAGATGCCATGGCTGAAAAATCAATCGATATTATGTGTGAAAAGATACATAGAAAGCAATTCCGTACTTTCGAAAAACATGAATTCTTTTCTAAGCTGGCATATCGGGGTTCATCTAATAGTAGAGATCATTTAGTCGCGACATCATAAAAATAAGAAGGTTGACCTTAGGTCAACCTTCTTATTTTTATTGGAGATCATACCTACCTGTAACATATCACGAGGTTATTTTTATAACTGTTATTTAACAGTGAGGGCGCAAAAATAGATTAAAGATCTGTTACATGTAAGCACTCATTGCAAGTATTACCATAACACTCATGTTGTTCTTCTATTTCACAACCACACTCTTTGCATTGTTTTTTTGGTAAATTTCTAAAAAATTCAGTTATTTTCATTAACATTTGGATCCCCTCCGTTTGTTTTGTTACTCATATTGTATTATAACAGTTAAGGAAGTGTCAACAACTGTTTTGTAACAATTTTCGGGATAATAAGTGCAAATATTGATTAATAAAGGTTTATTTTTTGATAAATAGGTGTTAGCCAATTTTTAATCATTATGAAAAAGACATAACAATGGCTATAATGTTCTTTGTGAGATCATACGAAAGGGTTGAGTGATTCATGCAGTTAACGGTTATTGGGTATTGGGGTGGCTTTCCAAACGCAGGTGAGGCAACATCTGGTTATTTATTCGAATCAAACGGTTTTAGGCTATTAATTGATTGTGGTAGTGCAGTTTTGTCGAAATTGCAGGAAACGATCTCAATTGATCAACTGGATGCTGTTGTACTATCACACTATCATCATGACCATGTAGCAGATATAGGACCACTGCAGTATGGGTGTTATGTAACAGCATTGATCCACAATAAGAAAAAAACACTGCCTATTTATGGACATGATTTAGATCAAGCTGCTTTTCAAAAACTAACGTATAAGGATGCAACAATTGGTGTCGTGTATAAGGAAAAGGAAGCTCTGTCAATTGGCCCATTTTCCATTACTTTTTTAAAAACCACCCACCCGGCACCCTGCTTCGCCATGAAAATCACTGATATGAAGTCAACTGTCATATATACTGCTGATACAAGTTACCAGGAAAATTTTATTCCATTTTCTACTAATGCCGACCTCCTTATTGCAGAGTGCAGCCTATACGCTCATCAAGATGGAACAAGTGCAGGTCATATGAATAGTAGGGAAGTGGGACACATTGCTCAAGAAGCTCAGGTTAAACAATTATTATTAACACACCTTCCTCATTACGGTGATCATGCAGATTTAATCGCACAGGCAAATGAGCAATATAAAGGGAAAATAAACCTTGCTAGCACAGGATTTGTATGGAATTCAGAGGATTAACTGATTTTAGATTCAGTTCAAGTTTATGAAATAAGTCTCTATTAACATTTAAGAAAGTTTATAATTTTCTACTTAGTTTTTGTGTTCAGTTCCAGCGCCTAGCCCCGAAGCATAGGAGGTGCAAGTGCAGTCGTGGAGATTGACGTAGCGTTCTTAAACTGCCTCGAGGTCATAAGTCCATTTGCCCGAGGCTGATCGAGGCGCTTGCGCTTTTCTTAATATGAAATCAATCTCAGTCATTGTGAAATATTCCGTCATTCAATATAATAAGAATAGAATGTTTTTCTAGAGGTAAAGTCATCTAGAACAGAGGGGTTTCGTCATACCAATAGAAAAAAGTTTCTATCATAAAAAATGAATGGTTATTCATTCATTTTAAAAAGGGGTGGGAGAATGAATTTATCTTTACGGTTGTCTGAAACTGTAAAAGAACATGGATCAAAGCCGGCTTTTATATTTGATGGAACTGAAACAACATATTCGCAACTGGAAGGGGCAATCAATCAGTTTGCGAGCAGCTTAAAGGAGTTAGGAATTAACAAAGGGGATCATGTCGCAATTGTTCTTGGAAACTCTCCATACTTTGTCATTTCGTTATATGGTGCCTTACGAGCAGGTGCAACCGTTATTCCTATTAACCCGATCTATACCCCCGATGAAATTGCATATATTATTGACAATGGCGATGCAAAGGCAGCTGTCATATTGGATTTACTTCTGCCGCTGTTTGAGAAGATGGACAGTATGCTACCGAAGCTTGAACATATTATTACATGTGATACTCCATCGAATGAGCAAAATAAAGGTATAGATATATCAGAGCTATCAATTTACACCAAATTGAAAAGGTTTACAAATATGCTCTCAACAGGCAGCAGTCAATTCAAGGGTCCAGAACTGGATGAAGAAGATGTTGCCGTTATTTTATACACATCTGGAACAACCGGTAAACCTAAAGGAGCAATGCTAACACATAAAAATTTATATAGTAATGCTCTGGATACAGCTAATTACTTGAAAATGAACAGTAATGATGTAATCGTCACTGTCCTGCCGATGTTCCATGTTTTTTGCCTGACTGTTGCGTTAAATGCACCACTTATGAATGGTTCAACATTGCTCATTGTACCTAGATTTAGTCCTGACGTAATATTTGAAATTGTCAAAACGTATCAGGCAACAGTTTTCGCTGGTGTGCCAACAATGTATAACTTTTTATTTCAATATGATAAGGCTCAACCAGAAGATTTAAAATCATTACGTATGTGCGTCTCTGGTGGTGCGTCCATGCCTGTTGCTTTATTAAAAGGGTTTGAACAGAAGTACAAAGTGATCTTGTCAGAAGGATATGGTCTTTCAGAGGCTTCTCCGGTTACATGCTTTAACCCGCTCGATCGTCCAAGAAAGCCTGGTTCAATTGGGACAAATATTATGAATGTAGAAAATAAAGTTGTTAATGAATTAGGAGAAGAATTACTACCTAATCAAGTAGGAGAATTAATTGTAAAAGGTCCAAACGTTATGAAAGGCTATTATAAAATGCCGGAAGAAACGGCCTATGCTCTCCGAAATGGCTGGTTATATACAGGCGATCTTGCCAGAAAAGATGAAGAAGGTTACTTTTATATTGTTGACCGGAAAAAAGACATGATTATTGTTGGCGGGTATAATGTATATCCACGCGAGGTAGAAGAAGTATTATATAATCACGAAGAAGTTGTTGAAGTTGCAGTATTAGGAGTACCTGATCCAAACTTTGGAGAAGCAGTAAAATGCTTTGTTGTTGTAAGAAATCATACAGTGACTGTAGAAGAACTCATGGAATATTGTAAACAGCATTTAGCTAAGTATAAAGTACCTAGTTCAATCGAGTTTTTAGAAGAACTTCCGAAAAATACAACAGGGAAAATATTAAGAAGAGCATTGAAAGATCAAATTTTACAAAAATAGTATTGTAATAGAATGTAATCTTATCTTACAATGTTTACAGAAAAACACAGATATCGTGAAGATATCTGTGTTTTTTGTTGATATGATAGGGTTTTTGCTATTAATAATAGAAAAAAATAAGCAAAGTTTTCAAAATATATTGAACTATTTGATTTCTCCTGTATAATTTAATCAATAAAAGCATAAAAGCATAAAAGAGATTTTAAGGAATTAAAGGGGGATTATATAGCATGAAAAAAGGGTTGAAAATTGGTACAGGAATGATGTTAGCTAGTTTTTTAGCACTAGCCGGGTGTGGAAGTAGTGACAGTTCGTCCGGAAGCACAAGTGAAGGAAGTAATGATTCTGGCAGCGGAGAAAAAACATATACAATTGGTGTAAACCAAATTGTAGAGCATCCATCATTAGACTCAGCATTAGAAGGCTTTCAAGCTGCATTAAAAGAAAAAGGTTTGGAAGTTGAATATGACGTACAGATCGCTCAAGGAGATCAAAATAATAGCCAAACGATCGCGACTAATTTTGCAGGGGACAATGTTGATTTAATTTTTGCTAATTCAACACCAAGCGCTCAAAGTGCATTGAATGCAACTCAAGATATTCCGATTGTATTTACATCAGTAACAGATCCTATTGGTGGAGGTCTGGTGAAAAGCTTTGAAGAACCAGGTGCAAATATTACAGGAACAACAGATACTCACCCTGATGCCATTCCTAACACAGTGAAGTTTATTGCAGATAATGTTGAAGGAACAAAAGTAGGTATGATTTATAACTCAGGAGAGCAAAACTCTGTTGCACAAATTGATTTAGTAAAGAAAGCAATGGAAGGAACACAATTAGAAGTAGTAGAAGCTTCTGTTTCCACATCAGCTGAAGTAAAGCAGGCAACAGAATCACTAGTAGGTAAAGTGGATTCTTTATACGTAATTACTGATAATACGGTTGTTTCTGCATTAGAAAGTGTCATCGGTGTTGCCAGTGATAATGACATCCCATTATTTGTTGGTGAATTAGATTCTGTTAAACGCGGAGGATTCGCAGCTTATGGGTTTGACTACTATGATATCGGTTTTGAGGCAGGAGAAATGGCTGCAAGCATCTTAACTGGTGAGAAAGAAGTAAGTGAAGTTCCTGTACAATATCCGCAAAATCTAAAACTTCAAATTAATGCAAAAGCAGCAGAAGATATGGGAATTGAAATTAAAGAAGAGTGGAAAGAAGAAGCAGAAATTCTTGAATAAAAGGTGAGGAATTATGTTTACAGCCCTATTTGGATCAGTAGAGTCAGGCTTAATTTATGCGATAATGGCTCTTGGAGTATACCTATCATTTCGAATATTAGACTTTCCGGATTTAACAGTTGACGGCAGCTTCGTCACAGGTGCAGCTGTGAGTGCTGTGTTAATTGTAAATGGTGTGAATCCTTTCTTAGCCACGTTAGTCGCATTACTTGTAGGCTTTTTGGCAGGCTGTATCACAGGGGTACTGCATACGAAAGGAAACATTAACCCGCTTTTATCCGGGATATTAATGATGATTGCCCTGTATTCTATAAATCTTAGAATTATGGGAAAATCGAATGTTCCACTATTACAAGAGGAAACAGTTTTCACTCAATTACTTGATTGGTGGAGCAAGCTTGGAATAGATACAGGTCTAGAGAAGCTCTTCATTTCAATTGGATTGGAAGGCTATGTGCCGAAAACATGGTCGATTGTTATCACAATGCTGATTATTATTTTAGTCATTAAATATGCATTGGATTACTTCTTAAAAACAGAGGTTGGTCTAGCGATAAGAGCTGTTGGTGATAACCAAAATATGATTACAAGCTTTTCAGCAAACACTGACATGTTAAAGATTGTTGGATTAGGGCTTTCAAATGCACTTGTTGCTTTTTCAGGTGCTTTTATTGCTCAATACAATGGCTTCAGTGATGTTGGTATGGGTATCGGTATGATCATCATCGGTTTAGCCTCTGTAATTATCGGGGAAGCATTAGTCGGCACAAAAACCATTGTTCGTGCAACGATTGCTGTTATTATCGGGGCGATTATCTACCGTCTTATTGTGGCGTTGGCCCTTCGTGTTAACTTTTTCGAGACAGGTGATATGAAGCTTATTACAGCATGTATCGTAATTGGTGCTCTTGTCATCCCGCAAATGATTGATAAGCAAAAGGACAAACGGAAAAAAAGCTTACGCAGAAAGCGGGGGAACGACATTGCTTCAACTAGAGCAAATATTTAAAGTGTTTAATGAGGGTTCATTAGATGAAAAAGTGGCCCTCGACCATCTTTCTTTATCTTTAAAAGAAGGGGATTTCGTTACAGTTATTGGTAGTAACGGTGCTGGAAAATCAACACTTCTAAATGTGATTGCCGGACGAATTACTCCAGATGATGGGGATGTTCGAATAAAGAATAAATCCATGCTGGATGTAAGAGAGTATAAACGGTCACAATATATCGGTCGGGTGTTCCAAGACCCGATGGCCGGGACATCTCCAACACTAACCATTGAAGAAAATTTAGCTATAGCTTATTCACGTGTCCACAAGAGAACATTAAGACCAGGTGTAACAGCCAAAAGACGTGTGTTCTTCAAGGAGCAGTTAGAAATGTTAGGCTTAGGTCTTGAAAATCGTTTATCTGCCAAGGTTGGTTTGTTATCTGGTGGAGAACGCCAGGCTTTATCGTTATTAATGGCAACTTTTACAAAACCGGATATCCTTTTACTTGACGAACACACAGCTGCTCTGGATCCATCACGTGCAGAGCTCATTACCAACTTAACAAAAATGCTTGTTGAAAAAGGGAATTTAACAACATTAATGATTACTCATAATATGCAACAAGCAGTTGATCTTGGAAATCGTTTAATCATGATGGATAAAGGGAATATCGTGTTCCAGGCAGAAGGAGAACAAAAGCATGGCTTAACAGTGAGTTCTCTACTTGAAGAATTCTCAAAAATTAAATCAGATAGTGCTTTATCAGATAAGGCGTTATTAATTTAAAAGGTACATGCTCCAAGTTCGGAGCATGTACCTTTTTTATATACTATTCGTCGTTTTTTTTACTCCTTGCAAGGCTTCTTCATCAGCAATCACAATCGTGTGTGGATGCTGATTTAGGATTGAAGCCGGGAATGATTCTGTCACTTCTCCTCTAAATAACTCAGCCATTGCTTGTTGTTTTGCTTTTCCGGAAGCTAACAGAAGGATTTCTCTGCTTTGAAAGATTGTTTGGATTCCCATTGTAATAGCCTGTTTCGGAACATCCTCAAGACGATCAAAAAATCGCGCATTTGCTTCTCGAGTAGAAGCAGCTAAATCAACAACATGTGTTCTTGATTGAAAGGAAGTACCAGGTTCATTAAAACCTATGTGACCGTTGGCTCCTATCCCTAAAATTTGAAGGTCAATTCCACCGGCATTGATTATTTTATTTTCATATTCTTCGCATTCTGCTTGTGTGTTTTCATTTGTACCTAAAGGGATATGAGTTTGATCTAATGAAATATCAATATGCTTAAATAGATGTTCATTCATATAGTGAAAATAGCTGTTTGAGTCATCTTTTTTAAGTCCAATGTATTCGTCTAAGTTAAAAGTTTTTACATGGGTGTAAGAAGTTTGATGTAGCCTATAATCTGCGATTAATTCTTCATATACTCCCTTAGGTGTACCGCCTGTAGCTAATCCTAAATTTAATTGAGTGCTGCTTTTGATTTTGTTTAACATATATTCAGCAGCTTTTTTACTCATTTCGTTATAATCCTTCACTTCAATGATTTTCAAGGTTAGCACCTCCTTTAAAATAAGCAATTTTTCCTTTGCAAATGGTCATAAAGATGTCCATATTTTCATCAAGGATTACGAGGTCTGCATCTTTGCCGATCGCGATACTCCCTTTTCTATCAAAAACATTGAGTTGCTTAGCAGGATTTTCACAAGCCATTTTAATTGCACTCTTAATACTGCACCCAGTGAATTTCTGTATATTTTTAAATGCATCTATCATTTTAAGGACACTACCAGCTAAAGTGTTTTCATCGAGTAAAGCTTTCCCGTTTTTTACGGTGACCATTTGACCGCCTAAATCATATTCTCCCTCTTCCAGCCATTTAGCTCTCATCGCATCTGTTATTAACATCATTCTTTCATCTGTAATCTGCTTATAAGCAACATTTACAATTTCCGGTGAAACATGAACTCCATCTGCGATAATTTCTACCATTAACTCATCCCTAAGGAAAGCAGCACCAACAATCCCTGGATCACGATGGTGTAGTCCAGTCATTTGATTAAATAAATGTGTGACATGTGTAAGTCCATGATCAATCGCTTCCAAAACTTGTGGATAAGATGCCTCGGAATGGGCAATCGAAGAAAGAATGTTTTTATTCTTTAAATAGTCTAAAAGCTCATTTCCTCCTGGCAACTCTGGAGCTAGAGTAACAAGCTTAATTTGATTATTTGATAAGGACTCAAGTCTTTTGAAAATTTGGGTATTTGGGTCAACTATATGTTGAATAGGTTGGGCACCGGCTTTGCCTTTATGAATAAATGGACCTTCTAAGTGAATCCCTAACACTTCGGCATTTCCTTCAGTTTGGAGGGAAGTTATATATTCTCCCGCATTTCCTAATGATTTTTCTATCTCGGTTATGTCCTCTGTTATTGTAGTTACCAAAAAGCTGGTCGTTCCTTCTTTCGGAAGGGTAGAAGCCATCGTATCAAGAGCTTCTTTTGAAGCATCCATCGTATCGGCTCCATTCACGCCGTGAATATGAAGGTCAATCATACCAGGGATAATCTGATATTCTTCCGGTATAGTAATAATCTTATAATCTGATGAAGAAAGATGTTCATTAGATCTGCCTATATTTGTTATTTTTCCACGATCAATTTGAAGGAAACCTGATTTCACTATTTGTTCCTCAGAATAAATGGTTCCATGCTTAATGATCAATTTGTCTGAAATGATCTCCATATGAATACCCCCTTTGAATAGTATTAGAGGAAAAGGTTTAAATTATGAATATAGAATATCATCTCTTAATATAGTTGTCTATACCAGTTAAAAACCTTGTATGTTAATCTTACAACAAATATGACAAGAATAATTGTTTGATATATAAAATTGGTATAGACATCTAGAATTATTGGTGTTACTATATGCGTATGAAACGCTTTCAAAGTTGTTAGCGTGTTATTAGCAAAATGATCTAATTTTATTCCTATATATTATTGGATAGGGGGAAGTCAACATGATGAAATATTTACAAAATATTGGAAGGTCATTAATGTTGCCAGTTGCTGTTTTACCGGCTGCAGCAATATTAATGGGGATTGGTTATTGGATTGACCCGGCTGGCTGGGGAGCAGGCAGTCCAGTAGCTGCATTTTTAATTAAAGCCGGTTCCTCGATTATTGACAATATGTCGATTCTATTTGCAGTAGGTGTGGCACTGGGAATGTCTAAAAATAGAGATGGATCTGCTGCATTAAGTGGTTTAGTCGCTTACCTTGTCATTACAACATTACTTTCAACCGATTCTGTAGCAATGCTTCAAGGAATTGATGCAGAATCAGTTAATCCAGCTTTTGAAAAAATTGGGAATCAGTTTATTGGAATTTTATCAGGGATTGTTGCTTCAGTTATGTATAACCGGTTTAGCGAAGTTCAGTTACCTGCTGCTTTAGCGTTCTTTAGTGGTAAAAGACTAGTTCCAATTATGACAGCTGTATCTATGCTGGTAGCCTCATTAATTCTTTTTTTCGCATGGCCTGTCATTTTCACGGGATTAGTAACTTTTGGAACAGCTATAAGTAAACTGGAGTTTATCGGAGCAGGATTGTATGGATTCTTTAATCGTTTGTTAATTCCAACAGGATTACATCATGCCTTAAACTCAGTATTCTGGTTTGATGTAGCGGGAATTAATGATATTGGTAACTTCTGGGCTGGAACTGGTACAAAAGGAGTTACAGGTATGTATCAGGCTGGATTCTTCCCAATTATGATGTTTGGATTACCGGCAGCAGCCTTAGCGATGTATCATACAGCAAAAACAAAGCGTAAAAAACAAGCTGCATCCTTAATGCTAGCGGCAGGGTTTGCCTCATTCTTTACTGGAGTGACAGAGCCGCTTGAATTTTCATTTATGTTTTTAGCACCTGGACTTTATGTTGTACATGCCGCTTTAACAGGGATATCATTGGCAGTTGCTTCATTCTTCCATTGGACCGCTGGATTCGGGTTTAGTGCAGGATTAGTCGACTTTGTCCTAAGCTCAAGATTACCTTTAGCAAATCAACCATATATGCTTCTACTACAAGGGTTAGCATTTGCAGTGATCTATTATGTTCTATTCAGATTTTTAATTACAAAGTTTAATTTGGCCACACCAGGTAGAGAGGCAGATACAGAAGAAGCTGTTGAGGCTGAAGAAGAAGGACCTGTCACTTCAGAAAATAAATTTGCAAGAATGGCAAATGTTATTTATGAAGGTCTGGGTGGAGATGAAAATGTTACATCTGTAGACAATTGTGTTACCCGATTAAGAATTGAAGTGAAAGACATGGATGCAGTTGATCAAAGTAAAATTAAATCAACCGGTATTCCGGGTATCAACATTGTTGGCCCACAAAGCATTCAAGTGATTGTAGGGACACAAGTGCAATTTGTTGCAGATGAGATTGCTAAGATTAGAAAGTAAACAAAACAGAAAACTACCTGTTACATTCAGGTAGTTTTCTGTTTTGTTTCTAATTGTAAATCCATTGTACTATTTATTATAATAGGTAATAGTGATATCGAAAGGAGATCTTTATGTGATAGACAAAAATTCTCCTCTTCCATTGTATTATCAGTTAGAAGAGCAAATAAAAAAATCTATAGAGACAGAAAATCTGCAACCAGGGGATGCCCTGCCCTCAGAAAGAGAGCTCTCAGAAAGCTATCAAATAAGTCGTATGACTGTTCGTCAAGCTATTACAAACCTTGTTAACAAGGGATATCTCTTTAGGGAAAAAGGAAAAGGGACCTTTGTTTCCAACCAAAAATTTGAACAAAATCTACAAGGTCTCACAAGTTTTACCGAAGATATGAAAGCTCGCAACTTAGTCCCGGGAAGTAAGTTATTGCATTTTGAAATATATCCTGCTGATGATGATATAAAAGCAAGGCTTTCTCTTAAAGAGGATGAATTTATTTATAAAATAAAGCGCCTTCGCTTAGCAAATAATGATCCAATTGCTGTAGAGACAAGCTATCTACCAGTTAATCTGGTTCCCGGTTTAACGCCTGATATATTAGCAAGCTCCATCTACACCTATATTGAACAAGATCTGGAATTGACAATCGGTCATGCCTCACAAACGGTTGAGGCAGCCATTGTCGATGCTGAAGATCAACAGCATTTGAACATAAATAAAGGTGTTCCAATCCTGTTAATTCAACGGGAAACATACTTGGAAAATGGCACTCCACTTGAGCTTGTAAGGTCCTCATACCGTGCGGATAAATATAAGTTTAAGATTGATATCGAAAGAAAATGAAAATGAGCCCAACCTAATGTTGTTAGGAAGGGCTCATTTTTATTTTTTATCAAACTTAAGCAATGGAATACGATCATGATATGTTTCAATCAATTTCTGATTATGCTCCTCAGCGCCTTCAATATTACCACTTAAAAACACTGGAGCCTCATGTCCAACATTTATCATCATTTTTATTGCTTCAGCAAAAATAGCATTCAACATCGTTGTTCCAATAACTGTTGAAGTTGGTCCAAATGGAACCGGGGAGTTTTCGTAGTAAAGAGCAGCATCTCCTTTTGTCACATGGTTATTAAGGGCTAAATCAACGACCTCAGATAAAAAATTTCCGCTTTTATGCCTCGATGCTTTTCCGTCTACATAATGAAAGGAACTCATGCCTACCACATAAGCGCCCTGTTTTTTCGAATGTATGGCAACGTCAATTGGGACGGGATTTATTCCAGAGGTTGATATGACAAAAACAACATCATTAGAATGGATATCTTGATTATAGATAAACCCTTCAGCATAATTGTTTTGCCTTTCAAGATATGATGATTTAACCGCCCCTTTATGCAGCATTAATTCCTCAATGAAGATCGGTTTAACAGGTGCCAAGCCACCTGCCCGATAAAACATTTCCTCTGTTAGCATATGAGAGTGACCACACCCGAAAAGGTGGATAATGCCATTTGCTTGAATCGAATTTGAGACTTTCTCTGCTGCAATTTCCATAGACTTTTTTTCCTGTTCAAGTACAAGTTCAAGCTTCTCCTGGATCTTTTCAAAATAAGCTGTAAGCATGTATTCACCTTCAATTAGTTAAGTTAATTTTATTTCATTTAGTTTATTATGTTTCGAAAGAAAAGCTAAATGCAACAAAAAAGTTGTATGTTATATGATACAGATGTATACTATATTATACGATGGCAATATATGGGGGAATATGATGAAATCAATTCAAACTCAAATCGCAGAAAATTTAAAACAAATACGTAAGCTTCGGGGATATAGCTATGATCAGTTGGCGAATTTAACTAGTGTGAGTAAAGGAATGCTTTCCCAAATTGAAAAAGGTGAATCAAGTCCCACTGTTAACACGCTATGGAAAATAGCAAATGGACTTCAGGTGTCATTTTCATCACTTGTTGAGGAGAGCGAACCTACTGTATCTGTTATAAGATTACATGATAAAAGTGCGGTCATGGAAGAGGGGGAACAGTATCAAGTATACCCTTATTTCCCATTTGATTCTTCCAAAAAATTTGAAGTCTACTATATTGAAATGAAACCAGGATGCATTCACACTTCAGATCGTCACCATGGAAATGTTGAAGAATATGTACTTGTATGTGAAGGGGAAGCCAAAGTATCAATACAAGAAGAGTCATATGTATTAAAAAAAGGTGATTCGATGAAATTTCAGGCAAATCACTCACATACATATGCAAACGAAACAAATCAAATAACAAGTTTTTATCTACTAATTTATTATTCTTAAATAGTAGTAATGGGAGGTATTAGTGTGGGATCGACAACCACTTTCGTAAAAAAGCAATCTAGTTTTCTTCTAGGTTTGCAAGGTGGAATTAGTATCGCAATCGGGTATTTACCTGTTGCATTAACCTTTGGGTTGCTTTCAAAATCAACCGGTTTGTCTTTATCAGAGACAGTGCTAATGAGTCTAATTGTTTTTGCAGGAGCTTCCCAATATATTTCTTTAAGCCTACTTTCAGTAGGCACAGGAATTATTGAAATCATTTTTACAACGTTTATCGTGAATATTCGCCATTTTTTAATGTCTGCTTCACTTAGTGAAAAGGTGGAAAACGATTCTTTATGGAAAAAAGCACTTTATTCATTTGGACTAACAGATGAGACTTTTACAGTTGCATCAACAAAAGAGGGTACTGTAAATTCAGGGTATTTGTTTGGATTAATGCTGATATCTTATGCAAGCTGGGTCATTAATTCAGGGATTGGGTATGTGATCGGTGCAAGTTTGCCGACAACTGTTCAGGAAAGCATGGGAATTGCTCTTTATGCAATGTTTATAGGGCTATTAATTCCATCTCTTAAAAAGCATCGGAAGGTTATGTTTTTAGCGGTTGCGGCAGCAATCTTTAACTCAATTTTTTACGCGTCACAAATGCTTTCAACAGGTTGGTCGATTGTATTATCAACATTAATTTCGGCTATCATTGTTGAACTGTTTTATATGAAGTATACAAGTGAGGGGGAGGCAAATGGATAGTACAATCTTGATGATGATTATTGGAATGGGACTTGTCACATATATCCCGCGGATGATCCCGCTTGTTGCTCTAAGTCAATTGAAATTACCTGTATTTGTGCAAAATGTATTAAAAAATGTGCCGTATGCAACATTGGGAGCATTAATTGTTCCGGGCATTTTTCTTATTAGTGATGACATGATCTTTGGTATTATTGGGGCTATTGCTGCTACATTGATTGCTTTTACTGGTGCAAATGTTATTGTTGTTGTAATGGGATCTATAGGTACGTTGGTTTTATATAGTATGTTTTTTGCTTAAATAAAAGATGAAAGCATTTTAGCTGATCCCTTTTCATGTTCTAACTCAATGTACATAGTACTACACTAATAGTAACAGCTTGTTCAAGGGGGAAAGGCCGGATGAGGAAATGGTTAACAACATCAATTTTGCTCTATTTTCTATATGGTTTAGTTGTTTATTGGTATTTGTTTATCTTTTCGGGCACAGGTGTACCGGCTCCATATGAGGGGACATCGGCAGATCCTTCAACATTTATGTCTGGTAGAGAATTAGTATTGTCACAGGAATACTCCACGATTAGAAATTTCCTGTATTTTGTCACGATTCCGTTTGAGTGGTTTCTCCTGTTTGTTTTTATGATTACAGGTCTTTCTAGGAAAATGCAGGATTGGTCTAATGCATCATCAAAAATATTCAGTGTTCAATCTGCGATTTATTTCTTCTGGTTATCTCTTTTTGTCAGCATATTATCATTTCCTGTTGATTGGATTGGGTACCGGTTATCAAAAATGTACCACATTACAACTCAATCCTTCTCGACCTGGATGAAAGATCAATTGATTGACTTTTGGGTGAATTATTTATTAATGACCATCATTATTATCGTGCTTTATTCGTTAATAAAACGTTTCGAGAGAAGATGGTGGTTGTATGCTTGGTTACTTTCAATCCCTTTTTCCATGTTTTTAATGTTTATACAACCAGTAGTGATCGATCCTCTTTATAATGACTTTTATCCATTAAAAAATAAAGAGCTTGAAGAAAAAATTTTAGAGATCGCTGCAAAGGCAGATATCCCGGCAGAGCATGTGTATGAGGTGAACATGTCGGAAAAGACCAATGCTCTTAATGCCTATGTAACAGGGATTGGAGCTAATTCTCGAATTGTCCTTTGGGACACAACATTAAATAAATTGAACGATGATGAAATTCTATTCATTATGGCTCATGAAATGGGTCATTACGTGATGAAGCATATCTATGTTGGAATAGCGGGTTACTTATTGCTGAGTTTAGTTGGTTTATATGTTATTCATATCCTTATGAGGTTTTTTATTGCTCGACAAGGAGGATTGCTAAAAATCCACTCAATGAAGGAGCTTGCTGCGTTTCCGTTATTTCTTCTGCTTTTAGGGGCATTAACCTTTGCATCAAGTCCTTTGTCAAATGCTGTTGCACGGCACCAGGAGAAATCAGCTGATATGTATGCAATTGAAATGACGGACAATCATGAAGCGGCAATCAGTTCATTCCAGGAATTGTCCAGAGCAGGATTAAGTGAGGTAAACCCACCGGCATTGGTAAAGATCTTTCGCTATACACATCCAACAATGCTTGAACGAATCCTCTATCTTGAAGAACATGGTACTTTAAAAGAATGATCTGTTTTATAACAATAAGAGTCTATGCATGTCGTTGCATAGGCTTTTTTTGTATTGTTAAAAACTTAATAATTTCGCCACCAGGCTTGGTGGTAAGGGATTTAATAATCTGCGTTTGGATGGTTTAGAAACTTTTTTAATTTTTTAAAAGAAAATTGTTCCATTTTTATCTCGTCTGTTATATATTAGTTTTAGAAATACTAATCTGTATTATAACAATTAAGAGGAAGGTGTTGTTTCACAAATGTCTACACAGATGACAGGCTGTAAAATTGTTGGAAACAAGGAAACAGAATATCAGCATGTATTAACACCTGAAGCACTGCAATTCATTGAGAAGCTAGAAAGAACGTTTGGGGGTCGCAGGCGTGAACTATTACAGCAACGAGTGGAAAGACAACGGGAAATTGACAATGGGAAGCTACCGGATTTTTTATCAGAAACGGAGCATATTCGTAAAGGAACTTGGACTGTTGCTCCAATACCAGACGATCTTCAGGACAGGCGAGTGGAAATAACGGGTCCTGTCGATAGAAAAATGGTGATCAATGCATTAAATTCTGGAGCAAAAGTGTTTATGGCTGATTTTGAGGATGCAACATCTCCCAGCTGGGAAAATATCATGCGAGGCCAAATCAACCTTCGAGATGCAGTTCGTCGAACCATCTCATATACAAATGAAAGCGGTAAAGTCTATCAACTGAACGGGAAGATCGCAACATTAAAGGTTCGACCTAGAGGTTGGCATCTTGATGAAAAGCATATTGAACTGGATGGAAGACGTGTATCAGCAAGTTTAGTAGACTTTGGATTATTCTTTTTTCATAATGCGAGAGAGCTTGTAAATAGAGGAAGTGGACCTTATTTCTATTTGCCAAAAATAGAGAGTCATCTTGAAGCAAGACTTTGGAATGAAGTGTTTTGTTTTGCACAGGATGAATTTAACGTACCAAGAGGAACAATAAAAGCCACGGTTCTCATTGAGACAATCATGGCAGCATTTGAAATGGATGAAATTCTGTTTGAGTTAAAAGAACACTCAGCAGGCTTAAATTGTGGCCGATGGGACTATATTTTTAGCTATTTAAAGAAACTAAGAAACTGTGAATCAGTTATTCTACCAGATCGTTCCCAGGTAACAATGACAGTTCATTTTATGAGATCTTATTCATTATTAGCGATTCAAACTTGTCATAAGCGTAACGCTCATGCAATCGGTGGTATGGCAGCGCAAATACCAGTGAAAAACAATCCTGAAGCAAATGATCATGCATTTGAAAAGGTTAGAAAAGATAAAGAAAGAGAAGCAACAGATGGTCATGACGGAACATGGGTGGCTCATCCAGCTCTCGTAGAAGTTGCGATGAATGTTTTTAACGAGCATATGCAGACAGCAAATCAAATTCATCGAAAAAGAGAGGAAATACGGGTAACTTCACATGATCTACTAGAGGTGCCAGATGGGATTATTACAGAGGAAGGAGTAAGAATCAATATCAATGTAGGAATAAGGTATATCGGAGAATGGCTTAGCGGTAGAGGGGCAGCTCCAATTAATCATTTGATGGAAGATGCGGCAACTGCTGAAATATCAAGAGCCCAATTGTGGCAATGGATTCGCCATCCAAGAGGAATACTGGAAGATGGAAGCAGACTTACCATAGGATTATACGAGAAATTAAGAGATGAAGAGGTTCAACATATAAGAGAAAAAATTGGAGAAATAGCTTATCAAAAAGGAAAGTTTGACCAGGCAATCACTATTTTTGATCAGCTTGTTAAAGAAGATGAATTCATAGATTTCTTAACCATACCATGTTATGAAAATCTTTAAGCAGGGACAAAGGGAAAAAATATTGAATGGGGGATATAAAATGAACGATCAAACAAGGGTAGAAGCATTACAAGAAAGCTGGGAGTTTGATGAGAGATGGAATGGAATAACTCGACCTTACCGGGCAAATGAGGTTATTCGATTACGAGGATCTATTGATATTGAACATACTATAGCAAGACGTGGAGCTGAAAAGCTATGGAAGTATCTTCATGAAGAGCAGTATATTCATGCTTTAGGAGCCTTAACAGGAAATCAGGCAGTACAACAAGTAAAAGCAGGACTAAAAGCTATTTATTTAAGCGGCTGGCAGGTTGCAGCAGACGCAAATCTTTCTGGACATATGTATCCGGACCAAAGCTTATATCCAGTAAACAGTGTACCACATGTTGTAAAGCGAATTAATCAAGCGCTTCAACGTGCAGATCAAATTCAGCATCTTGAAGGTGAAGGGGCTATTGATTGGTTTGCTCCGATTGTGGCAGATGCTGAAGCTGGATTTGGAGGTCAGTTAAATGTATTTGAATTAATGAAAGCCATGATTGAAGCAGGGGCTGCAGGTGTTCACTTTGAGGACCAATTATCGTCAGAAAAGAAATGTGGCCATTTAGGTGGCAAGGTTTTACTTCCAACTCAAACAGCGGTAAAAAATTTAATATCAGCTCGGTTAGCAGCAGATGTAATGGGAGTTCCGACAATTATTATCGCTCGAACCGATGCAGATGCAGCAGACCTTATTACAAGTGATGTAGATCCTCGTGATCATGAATTTATTACAGGTAAACGCACGTTAGAAGGATTCTATCGCACCCGTGCCGGCATTGATCAAGCGATTAGCAGAGGTTTATCCTATGCACCTTATGCAGATTTAATTTGGTGTGAAACATCAGAGCCTAATCTTGAACAGGCACAAAAATTTGCTGATGAAATCCATAAAAAATATCCTGGTAAATTGTTAGCCTATAATTGTTCACCATCGTTTAATTGGAAGAAAAAGCTGGATGAAAAAACCATTGCGAATTTTCAAAAGGAAATTGCTCAAATGGGATACAAGTTTCAATTCGTCACTCTTGCCGGTTTCCATGCCTTGAACCACAGTATGTTCGAACTCGCCCGTGGCTATAAAGACCGTGGGATGGCTGCCTATTCAGAGCTGCAACAGAACGAATTTTCTAGTGAGGCTCACGGATATACTGCAACAAGACATCAACGTGAAGTTGGTACTGGTTACTTTGATGAGGTAGCACAAACCATCACAGGGGGAACTTCTTCAACGACTGCTTTAAAGGGATCAACTGAGACAGAGCAGTTTATGCAGGGATAAGAAAAGAACATTAATTGTGTTACACCAAAAGGCTCAGCTTTTTTGCTGAGCCTTTTGTTCATCTAGCCGCAAAAAATAAAGACCGCCTTTCGGCAATCTTCATCCTAACTTACGCATTCCTCTGTATTCATCTGAGAGTTTCATAAAGACTGTTTTGTTCTTTGTGTCAAGTGCATCATTGATACGTTCTTCTAGCAATGCTTTTTTCCTGTTAAACAGCGCTTCATCCAAAATCATTTGAATATACATGTCTAATACAGGTTGCTCGGATGGAACGTTTTTCGTATTACGGGACTTCATGATTTCAGTGTACGATGACTTTTTATTTTTCATGAATTATCACCCCTGATGCCTTTTTTATATTGTATGGAATTTAAAGTGGGAAATCAACTGAATTGTTAAAATTTTTTAAAAATTTAACAGGAATATTTTGATGAGTGTATGAAAACCTTACAAAGGGAGATGCTATTTGTAAGGATGTGATGTCATGAAAAGAGAAAAAGAGACTGAATTTTCCCCAACACCTTTAAACCCGGTTTTTGGTATAGATATGAATGGTGATGAAATTCAAAATGAAACACTTGATAGATCGGCTGAAATGAATGAAAATGAATGACTTCTTTACAATAATGTAAAAGAAGTCATTTTTTTGTGGATTTTTTGTAAATTTATAGAAAAATAAAAAAAGACATGCTAGATTATGGGATATATTACCTAATAAATAAATTAAGAGGTGTTGAAAATGGTGAATGATCCAACAAAAGTAAGAGTAGAGGACTATACAATTAATCGTTTTACGATGGCGATTCTTCCTGAAGGAAATAAGTTTTGTTCAGAAGTATTGGAGTTTGAACAGGAATTGTTTGTGGAAAAACGGCCGATGGAAGTTATAGATCAAAGTTGTCGGTATTTTGGAAGCAGTTATAGCGGCAGAAAAACCGGGACAAAAGATCTAATGAAAGTAACACACAAGCCACCTATTGTCATTGACCCGGCAAACTCCATTTATTTTTTTCCTACAACTTCCTCAACTAGAGCTCACTGTGCATGGATTTCTCATAGTTTTGTAAAAGAGTATTCTGCGACTAAAGAAGATAATACTGATATCACTTTTACAAATGGAAAGCAAATTACTGTACCTGTTTCTGTTGGTTCTTTTGAAAATCAGTTATTCCGAACAGCTCAATTAAGAACGATTATTTCCTCTCGTATTGAACACGAGCAAAGAAAAATTAATATGCTGTTATTCCCCAAAAATGAAAAAGAAGTGAATGCTTTTTATGAACAACTCATTAGAAAAATGAATCGGTTCTGATAAAATGATCGGCCGTGGAATATAAATATATGGTATAACCTGAATTTTTCCATAACTTAACTATGCGATATTATTGATGATAGCTCATTTATCAGGAGGGATGCATAATCCTTTTGGAGAACCATGAGCTATCTCCAGTTGCAAAAAGGTAATGAAAAGGGGAATAACATGTTTAAACATCGAAGAAGAAGAGGCAACAAGAAAAGGAAAAAGGGTCAGATAGATGATCGTTATACATTTATTGATTTTCTATCAGATGTTGTTTTTTATGCTCCGGAAATTATTTTTTGGCCATTTCGACTTCTTTGGTATGGAATTAGAGCAATCATTAGATTTTTTGATTGGACATAATGATTGTTTATTTCTTTGGCTTAAATAAGTAATCTTCCATAATTTCAGAAACTTTGTTTCTAATTCTGGGGTTAAAATAATTGTGTTTTTCTTCATAGCCGTTATAAATAAAAGAGTAGAGAGTAAATGCTTCATCACGTTCAACTTGATGAACTTTAATGTTTCGTTTGTAAAGCTCACGTTTTATTTCTGATAAATCTTTTTGTGCGAGCTTTAAAGATTCTTCAACAATTGTTAAATATGGACGATGTAATTTAAAAGGACTTTGTTCAATGACAGCTAAATCTTTGTTGAAAATGGAAACAGCCATAGGTAAGTAAATAGACTGTTCAATCATGTCTCTGATGTCGCTTGGAATTCTCGTCATAAAAAAGACCTCCTGTAGAATGTAGAACAAGTGTTCTATTTTTATTATAAATGACACTACATAAGTTTGCAAGTAAGTCATACTTTGATTATGTTCTTTCTTTTAAGTTTTTATATAAGTGTGTACAATAGATACAAAGGTTCTTATGAGGAGTTATAAATGATATTGGAGACGTTACAGGATATTTTTACTTTAGAACAATTAATGGAAGTTTTTGAAACATATCGTTCATTTGGTCCGTTTTTTGCAATATTGCTGCCTTTATTAGAAGCATTTTTCCCATTTTTGCCACTTGTAGTCTTCATCGTTGCAAATGTTAATTCATTTGGACTTTGGATGGGGTTCTTTTTATCTTGGATAGGGGCTTGTTCAGGTGCTATTATTGTATTTATTATCATGAGAAAGCTTGGCAAGTTTAGATGGATTCAACGGATGAAAGACAAGAAGGGAATGAGGAAGCTATTAACTTGGATAGAGCGTAGAGGTTTTAGTCCGCTTTTTCTTATTTTGTGCTTTCCTTTTACTCCATCTGCTGCAATTAATGTTGTTGCAGGGCTTTCCCGAATAAGTTATTGGCAATTTATTTTGGCGGTCTTATCCGGTAAATTTGTTATGATATTTATGGTGAGCTTTATTGGACAGGATCTGCATGCTCTGATAACTCAACCAACAAGAGCAGCTATTGCAGGAGTCGTTATTTTATTATTATGGTTTGTTGGCAAGCAAGTAGAGAAACGTTTGAATACAACAATGACAACAAGAAAAAGGGGTCGCTAATGCCGGAGGGTTGTATGAAAAAACGAGGAATTGCTTTTACTGCAGTAGGTATTTGCTTTACGGCTATTTTTATGAAAAATCTTATCTTTGTCGAATACAAAGTTGAAGGGGTATCTATGCAACCTACCTATGAAGAAGGCCGGTTGCTCTCTATAAATAAATTAGGTTTTCTTTTTTCATCGTTAAAAAGATTTGATGTTGTTTTATTTCATCCACCAGATAGCGAAGAAATATATATCAAAAGGATTATCGGCCTGCCAGGTGATGAAATTCACTATAAGGATGATCAGCTATACGTGAACGATAAGGCGGTTAATGAACCATTCTTAGAGAAAAATGTGGGTCTGATCAAAAAAACAGGAAGCTTCACTCTTGAGGAGATTACTGATAAAACCAGGATTCCAAAAGGATATATATTTGTCATTGGAGATAACCGCATCCAAAGCCGGGACAGTCGTCATTTTGGTCTAGTTAAGATTGATGATATCATCGGGACAGTACAAGATAAAAAATAATGCTGACTCATTGGGAACCCCAAGCGAGTTGGCATTTTTTTAGTTAGAAAGAGAGTATACTCTTTCC
Organism: Metabacillus schmidteae; assembly: GCF_903166545.1. NCBI lineage: Bacteria > Bacillati > Bacillota > Bacilli > Caryophanales > Bacillaceae > Metabacillus > Metabacillus schmidteae. The sequence continues at coordinate 1,146,589 of NZ_CAESCH010000001.1, forward strand.
ATATTTCTAGTAACCTATCATATACTAATACTATGAGCACCTGCTCAAGTAAAATTGTGAAGAATAAGGGGATGGAAACATGTGCGAGGTTGTTATTACTGCCGCAGCTAGGACGCCAATTGGATCATTTGGCGGCGCTTTCAAAGAAATGTTGCCTACTCAATTAGCTGTGCCGGTATTAGATGAGGTTGTAAAAAGAAGCAAGCTTGAGAAACGAGAGGTAGATGAAGTCATATTAGGGCACTGTATTCAACGTACCGATGAGCCTAATACAGCACGCACATCTGCGCTGTTAGCGGAATTTCCAGATACAACGACAGGGTACACAATTCAAAGGCAATGTGCCTCGGGGCTTCAGGCTATTTTATCAGCTGCCATGCAAATTCAAACAGGTCAATCTAATATTGTCATCGCCGGTGGGGTAGAAGTGATGAGTTCAAGTCCGTACTTGCTAAAACAGCATCGCTGGGGCTCACGACTACAGCATAGTCAAGTGACAGATAGTGTATGGGAGATATTGGAGGATCCAATTCATCACATTATGATGGGTGAAACAGCTGAAAATGTGGCTAATGTTTATAACATAACACGCCAGGAGCAGGATGAGCTTGCATTATCGAGCCAAAACCGTGCATTATCAGCAATAGAAAGTGGGAAATTTAAGGATGAAATTGTTTCGATAAAGGTGAAGTCCAAAAAAGGAGAAATAACCATTTCTCAAGATGAAGGTCCAAAACGGGTTTCGAGAGAAAAACTCGCTGCATTACCTGCTATTTTTAGAGAAAATGGCTCTGTAACAGTAGGGAATGCCTCTACATTAAATGATGGAGCTGCCGCACTTGTATTAATGACAAGAGAGGAAGCGGAAAAAAGAGAATTGCCAATTTTAGGGGGAATCTCTCACTATACAGTAGCAGGAGTAGATCCGAAAATGATGGGAATCGGACCGGTACCTGCCATTCAAAAAGGATTAACAGCTCTCGATTGGTCTGTCGATGATCTTGATGTGATCGAGATTAATGAGGCATTTGCTGCTCAATATCTAGCTGTTGAAAAAGAATTAAATCTAAACAGAGAAAAAGTAAATGTGAATGGAAGTGGAATTAGCTTAGGACATCCAATTGGTTGCACGGGTTCAAGAATTGTTGTGAGTCTTTTGCATGAGATGCAACGAACCAATGCGAAAAAAGGGCTTGCCTCTCTATGTGTAGGTGGAGGGATTGGAGTAGCGCTGTTTATAGAAAGATAAAGTGCGGGCTAAGAATTCTTAGCCTGTTTTTTGGGATTTTTCCTATATTGAATGAGTGCCAGGAATCCGATTCCAAACAAAGCAATAAATAAAATCAACGTTGATTGAAAAGACAATGCGCTTGATACGATCGGACCAAGGCTCGCACCTGTTAATAGGATAAAGGAATAGAGAGAAATGGCAGTTGCTCTTCTTTCGGCTGCAGCTTCTCCTATAAACGTAATCAAAGACGGAATAAAAACAGCGATGGCAGAAACAAAAAAGATGGATAGAACTGTAATAATGACTAGTTGTTTCACGTGGAGCATAAATGCAAAAGAAAGAATCATGAGTGATAAACAAATGAGCATGATTTTTTGAGGAGAAGATTTACTAAACCAATGTCCGCTAAGCAAAGAAAGTGGTGTACCGATTAGTGCAATACTTCTACTTAAAAATAACTCCTTTTCCTGTCCCGCATAATACTGGGCAAGCTCTTCATAAAAAGCAACGAATGACATAAGTGTTATAAAAGTCATGCAAAGTCCAATAGTGACAGGTGCGTGAAAAAGTTTATTTGATGATGGAGAAGAGGGAATTTTATGAACCGGCTTGTTTTTATTTACTTTAGGAAGTAGAAAAATAGCACATATGGATAGAAACAAATATGACCCGCTTAAAAAGTAGAAAACAGCTTGCCAATGATACGCATGTACAAGGGTTGAGCTAATAAGCTGTCCGATGATTCCTGCCATTAAAAAACCGGTATTAATAATCGCGATAACAAATGTTCTCCGTTTAACAGAGAAAGCATCAAAGCAGTAAGCATAGGCAACAGGAGCAAAGCTCCCTAACACGATCCCTTGAATTCCTCTTAAAATATAAAAGTTTTGCAATGAACCAGCAGTAGCAAGACTAAACGTTAGAAGAAAAGAAGCAAACATTCCTAAACATAAAACATACCTCTTAGAAAAAGCTTTGGAAATAGGTCCGAAACTTAAGAGACCGATGGCATAACAAAAGGTAAAGATCGTGCTAGAGAAAACAGCTTCTTCATATGTAGAGGAAAGGCCATCCGCCAGGTGAGAGTACATAGGAATAAGTAAATAGATATTACTTGCTACACAAACAGCAGCAAGCCAAAAATAAAAAGAAATAAGCTGATTTTTCAACCAAACCACCTCCTTCTGTCATTTTATGTTCCACCATAGGCTTTGGTGTCCCTTAGACAAAAGTTGGTAGGCATGAAAAATGGAATTTACTTAAAAAGTAAAGTAAAATAGTAATAGATAATTAGAAACATTGTAGAAGAGACAGTGTGAAATTACGAACTAAGTTTTGGTGTCTAGCTCCAGCGCCTAGCCCCTCTAGGGTCTAGCCACAAATGAATTGAAGACAAAGAACGTCTTCTATTCATTTGTGTCTTATTTGCCCTAGGCTGGACAAGGCGCTTGCGCTTTTCCAAATAAACCTATGACTACCACGCTATTTTAGTTGTGGTATTTATTTTTTCATCATAAAAAAGCAAGATTCTAAAACGTTAGCGGGGGTATTTAGCTTGACGATTCAATTTATTCTAGGTCGCTCTGGCAGCGGAAAAACAGAAACAATATTAAATGAAATTAGACATAGCTTATTTGAAGAACCAATTGGACGGCCGATCATTTACCTTGTTCCAGACCAGATGACATTTGGAGCTGAGTACGAATTAATTCGCACCCCCAACTTAGGTGGAATGATTAGAGCACAAACCTTTAGTTTCAGCCGTTTGGCTTGGAGGGTGCTGCAGGAAACAGGCGGGATGACGCGCCAGCATCTATCAAGTACCGGCATTCAAATGTTATTAAGAAAATTAGTAGAACAATATAAACAGGAATTTAAGGTGTTTTCAAAAGCAAGTGATAAAAATGGTTTTATTGAACAACTAGAGACCATGCTTACAGAATTTAAACGATACTGTTTATCACCGGAAGAGCTGGAACAATATCTAGCAGGCGCTCAAACAGAGCTTGATCAAAAATCATTAACAGATAAGCTTCATGACATGGCTATTCTCTATAAGCAAATGGAAATTCAATTAAGTCAGCAGTATGTTGATTCTGAAGATTATTTAAAACTGCTTGCAGAAAAAGTACAAGACTCAAGTTATCTACAATCAGCAGATGTGTATATTGATGGCTTTCATAGCTTTACACCACAAGAATTTGAAGTGATAGGCTCTTTAATCAAGCATGCCAAAAATGTAAAAATTGCACTTACGGCGGACAAGCCGTACGAAAATTTCCTTCCGCATGAATTGCATTTATTTCAAATGACAGGAAAAACCTATCATAAAATTCTTCAGCTGGCGACAGAAGCCGGCAAAGAAGTAGACAAACCTATCCTTCTTAAGGAGCAGCATCGTTTTTATAAAAGCCCTTCTCTGCAGCATCTAGAAGCATTTTTTGATATGAGACCAACACAAGTATTTGATGAAAACACAGATCTTACTATTTACCAAGCTGCAAACCGCCGTTCTGAAATTGAAGGGATTGCAAGAAATATTCAATCACTCATCAGACAAGGAGAGTACCGATACCGGGATATCGCTTTGCTTGTTCGAAATTCTAATGAATATCGGGACGTAATTGAACAGGTTTTTCGTGATTATGAGGTTCCGTTTTTCATTGATCAAAAACGATCGATGTTAAATCATCCATTAGTAGAACTTATTCGTTCAACTTTAGAGGTAATCAACGGTCATTGGCGATATGAGGCCGTGTTCCGTGGAGTGAAAACAGAATTGCTGTTTCCGTTAACAGAGAAAGTCCAATCTCTTCGTGAGGATATAGACCTGCTGGAAAACTATGTTTTATCTTATGGCATTCAAGGCTCAAAATGGACAAAGGATGAGCGTTGGCGTTACCGTCGTTTTTATTCACTTGACGATGAATTCGTCGTTACAGATGAAGAAAAACAAATGGAAGACAAATTAAATCAGCTGCGGGAGCTGATTGTCCAACCGGTTCAATCCTTGCATAAAAGATTAAAACGAAGTAAAACAGGACGTTCTCTTGCAGAGGCTCTGTATTTATATTTAGAAGAATTACAGATTCCCCAGAAGCTGGAAGCACTCCGTCAAAAAGCAGAGGAAAAAGGACAGTTATTAGAAGCACGGGAGCATGACCAAGTATGGCAGGCAGTTGTGAATCTATTAGATGAGTTTGTAGAAATGATGGCAGAAGAGCCTGTTTCATTAAAGCTTTTTTCTGAAATGCTTGAAACTGGTTTAGAATCGATGAAGTTCTCACTTGTTCCACCGGCCATTGATCAAGTATTAATTGCCGACTTAGAAAAATCAAGGTTCTTTCATGTGAAATGCTCCTTCATTGTTGGGGCAAATGATGGGGTTATTCCGGCCAGACCGAAGGAAGAAGGTATTTTAACAGAGGATGACAGAGAGTTCCTCCACTATCAAGGTGTTGAATTAGCCCCTACAGCGAGACAGCAGCTCTTAGATGAAAACTTTGTTATTTATATGGGGTTATCAAGTCCATCTGAAAAGCTTTTTATATCGTATCCAATGGCAGATGAAGAGGGAAAGGCACTGCTTCCATCTGTAATCATTAAAAGAATACAGGAAATGTTTCCTCAGATTAAACAACAAAGGCTGATCAATGAGCCTGAGCAGCTTAAACCTGAGGATCAGTTATCTTTTATTGTTAATCAAAATGTAACACTTTCTTATGTGACCTCACAGTTACAATTCTGGAAAAGAGGATACCCGATTCATCCGCTATGGTGGGATGCCTATAACTATTTCGTGACATCAGAAAATAAGCTAATGACCAAGAAGGTGTTAAGTAGTTTATTATACGAAAACAAATCAAAGCAGCTTGAGCCAAACATAAGTAGAGAGCTGTACGGTGAGCATATTCAAGGTAGTGTGTCGCGAATGGAGAAATTTAATAGCTGCCCATTCGCCCATTTTGCATCACATGGCTTAAAGCTGAGAGAAAGGCAATTTTTCAAGCTTGAGGCACCTGATATTGGACAAATGTTCCACTCTGCTCTTAAGCTCATTTCAGATCGTTTGCAGCAATTGCAGCTTGATTGGAGGGAGCTTACGAAAGATCAGTGTGAGCGACTTTCGAATGATGCTGTTGAACGATTAGCGCCACGATTGCAAAAGGAAATTTTATTAAGCTCGAATCGCTATCACTATATAAAAAGAAAGCTTCAAAAAATTCTTGCCCGCGCTTCATCTATCTTAAGTGAGCATGCCAAAGCAAGCGGATTTGCCCCAGTAGGATTGGAGCTGGGCTTTGGAAAAGGCGGGGAACTGCCGCCAATTCGTTTTACGCTGCCGAACGGCTGCACGATGGAGGTAGCAGGGAGAATTGATCGTGTGGATAAAGCGACAGGTTCAAATGGTGTGTTATTACGAATTGTTGACTATAAATCCAGTGAAAAAAATGTCCAGCTTTCTGAAGTGTATTATGGATTAGCATTGCAAATGCTCACATATTTGGATGTTATTATTTCAAACTCCAATTTATGGCTAGGTGTAAAGGCGACTCCTGCAGGTGTATTGTATTTCCATGTGCATGATCCGATGATTCAAGCATCATCTCTATTACCTGAAGATAAGCTTGACGATGAAATTTTTAAGAAGTTTAAAATGAAGGGCCTCTTACTAGGTGATGAAGAAACAGTTAAATTAATGGATAACACATTAACTGAAGGAGGCACATCTAATATTATCGCTGCAGGCTTGAAAAAAGATGGTGGATTCCGTTCAACATCCTCGATTGCCAGCGTTGAGGAATTTGAGCTGTTACGCAACCATGTTCGTTCTACATTTAAAAAAATTGGGACAAATATTACCGATGGTGTAACCGATATTAGCCCATACAAGCTCAAGGACAAAATGCCATGTACGTATTGTGAATATAAATCGGTTTGTCAATTTGATGAATCGTTAGAGGAAAATAATTTCCGCATCTTAAAAAGTGAGAAAAATGATGAGGTGCTAAAAAAACTAAGAGAGGAGGCAGGGCATCATGAATGAACTTATTCCAAAGCCGGAAAATAGTCAATGGACAGATGATCAGTGGAAAGCGATTGTCGCTAGCGGACAGGATATATTAGTTGCTGCAGCAGCAGGTTCCGGAAAAACAGCTGTCTTAGTTGAGCGAATCATCCGAAAGATTTTAAATCGCGAAAACCCTGTTGATGTTGATTCACTATTAGTCGTTACGTTTACAAATGCCTCCGCTGCTGAAATGAGGAGCCGTATTGGTGAAGCTCTTGAAAAGGCGTTAAAAGAGAATCCATCATCTCTTCATTTACGAAGACAGCTTACATTGCTCAATAAAGCATCTATTTCAACTTTACATTCATTTTGTTTACAAGTTGTACGAAAATATTATTATTTGATTAATATTGATCCAAGCTTCCGCATCGCTGATCAAACAGAGGGACAACTACTGATTGATGAAGTTCTTGATGAGATGTTTGAAGAAGAATATAGTCTGGAAGACAATGAAGAGTTTTTTGACTTAGTTGATCGATATACATCAGACCGTAGTGATCTTGAACTGCAATCATTGATTCGGGAGCTTTACTTTTTCTCAAGATCACATCCAACACCAACTGTTTGGCTTGATCAGCTGATAGAGATGTACGATATTGACGAAAATGATATCGATTCTTTGCCGTTCATTACGTATCTCCTACAGGATATTGGGATGCAGCTGACAGGGGCTAAAGATCAGTTATTACAAGCGATGGAATTGACAAAGCAGCCAGCTGGACCGGCTCCAAGAGCGGAAAACTTAGAGGATGATTTAAAACAGATTTCTGACATTATTGCACACAAGGATTCGTGGGATAAGCTGGGAGAACACCTGAAAAACTTTAAAATGACCCGCGCAAAAATTGTAAAAGGTGATCAATACGATAAAAGTCTTACTGATCAAGTGACATCACTGCGAAATGCAGCGAAAAAACAAATCGAGCAGCTTCGGGATGAACTTTTTTCTCGGCCATTGGCAGCGTATATTCAAGACTTCGAACACTTAAAACCTGTTGTGAAAAAACTTGTTTCACTGGTGCAACAGTTTGCAGACCGATATGAAGGCATGAAAAAAGAAAAAGGAATTGTTGATTTTGCGGATTTAGAGCATTATTGCCTGCAAATTCTTCAAGCAGAAGAGGGACAACCAAGTGAGGCAGCTCTTTATTATAAACAGCAGTTTGTAGAAGTGTTAGTTGATGAATATCAAGATACGAATCTTGTGCAGGAATCGATTTTGAAATTAGTCACGAAGGATGAAGAAGCTACCGGAAATCTTTTCATGGTAGGAGATGTAAAACAATCAATCTATCGTTTCCGATTGGCGGAGCCTTTTCTCTTTTTAAGTAAGTATAAACGATTTACACAAGTGCCGGAAAATACCGGAATGCGAATTGATTTATCAAAGAACTTTCGTAGCCGATCAGAAGTGCTTGATGGAACAAACTATTTATTTAAGCAGATTATGGGTGAGACGGTTGGAGAGATCGTGTATGATCATGATGCTGAATTAAAACTGGGAGCTGACTATCCGAAGAACCATCAGATGAGCACAGAGCTCTTACTCGTTGAACGTGGCGGTGTGGAGCCAGATGCTGAAAAGGAAGAAGCTGACGGTGTCTTTGATGAGCAAGAGCTGGAAACCGTTCAACTTGAAGCAAGATTAATGGCTAAAAAGATTAAAACATTAATAGATGAACAGTTTCAAATTTATGACCGAGCTATAGGTGGAACGCGCAACATCACATATCGTGATGTGGTGATTCTCCTTCGTTCTATGCCATGGGCTCCACAAATTATGGAGGAATTCAAACAGGTTGGAATACCAGTCTATGCGAATCTTTCAAATGGATATTTTGAAGCTACCGAAGTAGCCATTATGCTGTCTGTCCTAAAAATTATTGATAATCCATTTCAGGATATTCCACTAGCTTCAGCATTACGCTCACCAGTTGTCGGACTAAGTGAAAATGAATTAGCCTTAATTCGAACCTATGATCGAAAAGGGACATTTTATGAGGCTGTGAAAGCATTCATTACATCTGGAGAACAGGCACATAAAGAGTTATTTCATAAACTAAATCCATTTATTGAGTTATTACAAGGATGGCGCGACCTGGCGAGACAAGGTTCTGTTTCAGATTTAATTTGGCAGCTTTATCGTGACACAAAGTTTTTTGATTTTGTTGGTGGAATGCCTGGTGGTAAACAGCGTCAAGCAAACCTCCGAGCGTTATATGATCGTGCACGACAATATGAAGCAACATCGTTTAGAGGGTTGTTCCGCTTTTTACGTTTTATTGAACGAATGCAGGATCGCGGGGATGACTTAGGAGCAGCTCGTGCTCTTGGTGAGCAGGAGGATGTTGTCAGATTAATGACAATTCATAGCAGTAAAGGATTGGAGTTCCCGGTTGTTTTCGTTGCAGGTCTTTCCAAGCAATTTAATATGATGGATTTAAATAAAAAATATCTATTAGATAAAGAACTGGGATTTGGCACAAAGTTAATTAATCCTAAACTGCGTGTTAGTTATCCAACACTTCCTTATATTGCACTAAAGAAAAAAATGAGAATGGAGCTTCTCGCAGAAGAAATGCGTGTCCTCTACGTTGCCCTTACTCGTGCTAAAGAAAAGCTTTATCTGTTAGGGACGTTAAAGGATCCTGATAAAACCATCACAAATTGGAGAAATCATCTTTCTCATACAGAATGGCTGTTGCCAGACTTTGAACGTGCCAAAGCAAAAAGCTATTTGGATTGGATTGGACCAGCGTTAATTCGTCATAAAGACTGTATTGTGCTTAGTGACGGACAGATATGCTTTGAAGAAGAAATTGCAGGACATCCATCTCGTTGGACAATTGAAAACGTAAAAGGAGAAGAGCTGAAAGAAACATATAAAGCAGAGCAGGAATTAAATCACGAGCTGCTTACTTCTATTCAAGAAGGTGAAGCTGTATCGATAGAGAGTGAACTAAAAGATGCTGTTTGTGATCAGCTTTCCTGGTCTTATCCTTATAAGCAGGCAACAAGAAGCCGCTCAAAGCAATCCGTAACAGAGTTAAAGAGACAACAGGAAGTTCAAGATGAATACAGTGATCAACAGCTGTTACAGAAGCCTGCTGCACAATCACTTCTTTTTAACCGACCTGGATTTATGCAAACGAAGTCCATCACTCCGGCGGAAAAAGGAACAGCCATGCATGCTGTCATGCAGCATATCAATCTACAAGAAGAAATAACAGAGAAAACAATTAAACATAAGGTAGATGAGCTTGTTCAAAGAGAAATTCTTACTCCAGAGCTGGCAAATGTGATTGATGTGATTCAGATCACTTCTTTTTTCTCATCAGATCTAGGTCAAAGAATGGTTAACGCAAAGAATGTCTATCGGGAGGTTCCATTTAGTTATGCGTTAGACGCTGAGCAACTTTATGAAAATATGAAGGATGAACCGATCTTAATACAAGGTGTTATTGACTGCTTATTTGAGGATGAGCAGGGAACTGTTTTGCTGGATTATAAAACAGATACGATCAAAGGACGCTTCAACCAAGACAGACTAGCTGTTGAAGAACGATTAAAGAACCGCTATCGTGTTCAAATCGATTTATATACAAAGGCTGTAGAAGATATTCTGCACCGTCCACTTCAGGAAAAGTACTTGTTTTTCTTTGATGGAGGCTATTTAATCAACATGTAGAAAAATTATGTGAGAGCAATCGGCTAAAAGCCGATTGTTCTTGCTTTACTTTTATAGAAACCTAAGCCGGAAAGGAATGTTAATGAATGCGCATATTGCATACGGCAGATTGGCATCTAGGTCGAGCTCTTGAAGGACGTAGCCGACTGGCAGAGCAGGCTCAGTTTATTGACGAGCTTGTCAGAATAGTAGAAGAAGAAAAGGTTGATGCCATTTTGATGGCCGGGGATGCCTTTGATACAGTAAATCCTCCTGCTGCGGCAGAGCAATTATTTTATGATGGACTCTCGAGATTATCCGATTATGGCAAGCGTCCGATCATCGTTATTGCTGGAAACCATGATAATCCGGACCGATTATCTGCTGCATCCCCTTTAGCAAACAATTCTTCCATTCATTTAATTGGATATCCAATAACTGATGTTATTAAAGTAGATGTGCCCAGATTAGATCAGCAAATGATGGTTGCGGCATTGGCTTATCCTTCTGAAGCAAGGCTTGAGCAAGTATTATCACAAGAACATGATGAAGTATTGCTTCGTAATAAATATGATGAACGAATTCGTGACCTATTTTCCATCATGAGCAAGCAATTTCAAAAAGACACAGTCAATATCGCCATGAGTCATATTCATGTAGCAGGTGGAAGCTCTTCAGATTCCGAACGTCCTATCGAAGTAGGTGGAGCTTATACAGTTGCGGCAACAAGCATGCCGGAAGCTGCTCAGTATGTAGCATTAGGTCATTTACATCGTCCTCAAAATATGAAGCGTGCAAGTACAATAACAAGATATTCCGGCTCTCCGCTTGCTTATAGTTTCTCAGAAATTGGCTATGCCAAATCAGTTACCATTCTTGATGCTGAACCAAATCAGCCGGTTGTGGTGAAAGAAATTCCGTTATCATCTGGAAAGCCATTAGTGAAATGGAAGGCAACAGAAGGGATTAGTCAGGTTCATCAATGGCTTGATGAAGGCAAAGATTCAACAGCATGGATTGATTTAGAAATCCATTTAACAAGTACATTATCAATTGAAGAAATCCATCGCCTGCGCAAATGGCATCCCGGCTTTATTCATATACGTCCTGTTTTTCAGGCAGAGCAGGAATTAGCAGCTGCAAGGCAGGCGAATATGCCGATCGATCAGTTATTTACACAGTTTTACGAAAAACAAACAGGTGGGGCAAAGCCAGAGGACGAGCTTATTAAGCTGTTTTTGGAACTGGTTAATCAGGATGAAGAGCAAGAGGAAGGTGATGAAGCATGAAGCCTATTTCATTAAGTGTTGCCGGTTTACACAGTTTTCGTGAAAAGCAGACCATTCAATTTGATTCTCTTTGTGATGGAGGAATCTTTGGAATCTTTGGTCCAACTGGAAGCGGAAAATCATCTATTTTAGACGCGATGACACTTGCTTTATATGGAAAAGTTGAGCGCGCGATGAATAACACACATGGCATCCTTAATCATGCAGAGGATCAGCTATCGGTTTCCTTCACTTTTGAACTTGAAAATGCTTCGTCAAAAAAACGATATATTGTTGAACGTGTTTTTAAACGTACAGACGATATCCGCGTGAAAACAGCCATATGCCGGTTAATTGAAGAAGATGAGGAACATGTGGTTCTGGCTGATAAGGCAGTTGATGTGAATGAAAAAATCTATGGCTTGCTTGGGCTGACAATCGATGATTTTACCCGTGCAGTCGTGTTGCCACAAGGGAAATTTGCTGAATTTTTATCTTTAAAAGGTGCAGAGAGAAGGCAAATGCTGCAGCGGTTATTCCACTTAGAGCAATATGGAGATCAATTGTTGATAAAGTTAAAAAGACGTTTAGCTTCAACTAGAATTGAACGAAATGAATTGGAAGCAGAGAAAACAGGCTTAGGTGATGCATCAGCCGAGGCAGTGGAAGAAGCAAAAAGTAACGTCACTGAAGCAAAAATTTTGTTAGAAAAGCGCCAAAAAGAGCTGGAGAGTGTTACAAAAGACTTTGAGCAAAAACAAACTCTTTGGAACTTGCAAATGGAAAAGGCTGAAATCGAAAAAGAAAAGCTGGCTTTAAAAAAAGAAGAAGAACAAATTGCCGGATTAGAAAAACGACTTAAGTCTGCAGAGGAAGCAGAAGCTTTAAGACCGTACGCAGAAGCCCTGCAAGCACGTAAGAAAGAAAGAAATGAAGCTGAAATCAACTTGATTGCTGCAAAGAAAAACTATGAAAACATGAAGGAAAAGTACGAAGTAACCAGTCGAGAGTACGAGCAAATTCGGAAGGAAAAAGCAGAGCAGGAACCTTTATTGGTGACAAAGCGTGAGAAATTATTGCAAATGCAAAAGGTTGAAGAAGAGCTTGAGCAGGAACAAAAGGTGCTTAAAGATGTAGAAATAGAGTACAACAACCTGCAACATCAGCGTGAACATCATCAAACATTATTATCAAAAGCAGAGCAGCTAGTTGAAAAAGCGTTGAATAAGCAACATGCTCTAAAGGAAGAGCAACAAGCAAATTTGGTGTCTGCGAAGGATCGTGATCAAGTACGTGGTGCCGCTGATGCAAGACAACATGTCCTTAGAAGTAAGCAGCAATATGTTGAAACAACTGAATTACTAAAAAAGAAAACAGATGCTATTCATGCGGAAAAAGAGAGAGCAAGTCAAACTACAGAACAACTACAAACAAATAAACAACAGCTGGAAACACAGTTTCGTCAGTTAAATCAACTCTATCATTATGTCTCTGATCGGGAAAAAGAATATAAGCAAGCAGTGGCAGTTGCCAAAAATAAAGTAGAAATAGCTACTAAGGAAGAACAAGATGCCAAAAATCAAAAACTTGCTTTTGAACTTGTAAAGGGGTTAAAAGATGGAGAGGCTTGTCCGGTTTGTGGATCTTGTAGTCATCCTAGCCCTGCTGTCCATGTTGAACCAGATCATAATAAGCTTGATCGTCTCTCTGAAACAATGAAGAAACAGCTTGAGCAATTACAAATGTTAAGTCATGAGCCTCAATCCTTAAAGGTGAAAGCAGAAGGTTTATCAGAACAGCTTGTTTCAGAATTTGAATTTTTAAAAGAAGTGAAACAAATTGAAGAGGCTCAAATAAACGAATTGCTTCAAAGTTCTCAGGATTTATCTATTAACCAAGTGTTTCATCTTTTGCAAACTGAATTTAAACGTCTTACCCAAGACCTTTTACAGGTAAGGCAAGGAATAGAAAAAACAGTAAAACTGTATCGTGAATTGCAGAAGGATGAACTGAGAAGGAAGGATAGTATCTCATCAGCACTTCTCGATGTGAGAGAATGGGAAGAAAAGGCGAATCTATACAAGGAAAACTATGAACAAAGCACATCTCATTACTCAGAGAAATACTCAATGATCCCTTTTGAAGAGGTTGAAAAGCGACAAGGTGAGATCTCAGAAAAAGATACTGCAAACGAACAGCTAACAGAAAGAATTCAAAAAAGCTTTTCCTTTATTGAAGAACAACAGGCTCTTGTGAAAGAACAAGAAAAAATGAATCAACAACTAACAGAAAAGCAAATTGCAATACACTCGACAATGCAAAATCGACGTTCATCAATTAAGGAAAAGGAAGAAAAGCTTAGCGAAGTAAAAGGCGAGATGGCGATTTCTACACAAATCCAAGCAACTGAAGCACAAATTAAGCACCTGGCTGAGAAAGAAAATAATTTATATCAATTATGGCAAAGAGAATCAAACGAGCTTTATAAGCTTCAAAGTGAACAAACAGCATATGAAAAATCATTGAATCAAACAGCCAGGCAAGTGGATGAGGCTGAGAGAGCATGGGAACAAGCAAAATATAATACAGCATTTTTAACAATTGAAGAAACATTATCTTCTTTATTATCTTCGTTTGAAAGACAACAAATGAAAGTGAAAATTGAAGCCTTTAAGGATAAAATGAAACAACTTAACACAGACTTAAAGCGAATTGAAGAGAAGTTAGATGGACAAGTCGTATCACAAGAACAATGGGATCGCATCCAAATGATAAGAGATGAGATGAAGCAGCAAACAGAAGAAGCTGTTGCGAATAAGGGAGCAGCAACGAAGGCGTTAGAAGTACTTCTTGATAAGCATGAGCGCTTTTCAGAGATTGAAACAAAGCAAAATGAACTTGATGACATGCTTCAAAAGCTTGAAAAGCTACAATCAGTCTTTAAGGGAAATAGTTTTGTTGAATATGTGGCAGAAGAACAGCTGCAACAAGTCAGTCGTGATGCAACTGAGCGATTGTCGATGTTAACTCGTGGACGCTATGCAATCGAAGTGGATTCTCAAGGTGGCTTCATTATGAGAGATGATGCAAATGGTGGAGTCAGACGACCGGTTTCAACTCTGTCAGGTGGTGAAACATTCCTCACATCTCTAGCTCTGGCACTGTCATTATCAACGCAAATCCAACTCAGAGGCGAATACCCGCTTCAATTTTTCTTCTTGGATGAAGGATTTGGCACACTGGATGTTGAGTTGCTTGATACAGTTATTACAGCACTGGAGAAGCTACAAGCACAAAATCTCTCAGTTGGAGTAATAAGTCATGTGCAGGAATTAAGGGCTAGACTTCCAAGAAAATTAATTGTTGAACCAGCCGAACCTTCAGGGAAAGGAACTTCTGTCTATTTAGAATCTCTCTAATGATAAAAGGATTGACGATAAGATGGCAAAGAAAAAGGAAATCGGTACATGTGAATTATGTGAGAGGGAAGAAGTTGAAACAACCATTCACCACTTAACTCCTAAGGAAATGGGCGGGACCTTTTTACCGACAGCAAAGCTCTGTATAGCTTGTCATAAGCAGATTCATGCGCTTTATACAAATGAAGAGCTAGCAGCACGGCTTTCAACTATTCAAGAGTTAAAGCAAGATGAGAAAATCAGAGGTTTTATTAAATGGATTCGAAAGCAGCCGTCAACGAAGTTGGTTCAAACGAGAAAATCAAATGAACGAAAGCAAAAAGGGAGATAAAAAGGGGAGGTGCTTTACCTAAACACCTCCCCTTTTTGCATCCTATTAGTTATTAGCAACCATGTTTTGATCAGCCACATCAGGGTCAATTAAATTTGTTGCATTAATTCCATTATTAACAATATGGAAATCTCCTGTGTTTCCACCGCCAGACCCTGAGGCAGATTTGGATTGGCTTTTTGGAGCCAGATAGAACGTGTCACCAAAATTAACTACTCCGCCACCTACATGATTAATTTTTATCGGACCGACAATTGCTGGCATATAAAAAACACCCTTTATAGTTTACTCCTACATTACAGTATGCTGGGTATTTCAAAGGTGTTCGAACTCTTATGATCCTTTTGATAAACTATTGTCCGTTGTTATTATTTTTTAACTGTCGAATATGTTTGACTCGCGCTTCGGCAATAATATCTTTTGTTGACCCAATATGGAAAACAGAAGAACTTGATAAAGCTGTAACATTTACTGAATGAACATTAATCCTTGGGATTTCATGGAAGAAGTTTGTTATAACTGGTTCATATATAATTGGCTGAGGAATTTCTTCCTGAAAGGCTTGGAACATAGATGTATCTCCCTCATAACCGAAAAATTTTTCCTCTTCACGCTGAACAGCCAGGACATTTGTTGTTGGTGTAATTTGCAGAGAATCACCAATTTGGAAAACAGAACTTAGACCAACTGAATTTACATAAGCTGAAGTAACATTTGACTGACGGTTAATCATTGTGGTGCCAATGGTACTAACGGACCAATAATTAGAGATTCAGGTGGAGTATCAAAGACGGAGGATAGTGAAATTGTTTGTGTATCTCCAATTAGAAAAACTGATGAACTCGCTACCCCAACGACACGAATGTTTCCAACCTCTATATTCCGATTCACGACAGTAAAATTCATGTGAAAAGCCACTCCTTATTGATAAGAATCTTTAGGCAAGTGTTGCAGGAAATGATTTATTGAATTTTCTACATCCTTTTTCACCAAAGCAAATATTTCTTTTTTCTTATTTTCGAGAGAATCTTGATCCGATAAAGGCTGAGCATTTAAGTAATAGTTTATTCGACTATCAATTTGTTTTCGAATATCTGCAATAATATGCTGACGATGAGGTTCATCAAGCTTTAAATCATATTGTTTTTCGGCATGATGAATATAGTGGACACAATCATGGCTTAAAAAATGGTGAATATCTTGTGTGCATTGTTTTAACAGTTTTTCGCGAAGCTGCTGTTGACCACCATTAACATTCATTCCTTTTTGTTGAACCTCAAAGTTATCGATTTGATCAGGATCAGTTGGATTTAGACCGATATTTAAAACTCCATCAAGCTGTTCTACTTTTAATTGATCAAATTTATATTCTATCCTTTCAATATTCGTAACAGGTTGATTTTTTATTTTTTCTATGTCAGTCCGAAGACCGGTTAGTTGTTTGTTAAGTTGTTGAATCATTTTGTCTTGCTGCTGAACATAATGATGAAGTTGCTGTAAATAATTAATCATATCGTTATAGTTCATTGTCATTCACCCACCTTTTGGTTCTCGCACAATAGTTGATACATAAAGTGTATGCACATAATGAAAAATGGGTGAATGCCTATAACAAACAATTTACGATGCAGAAGTCGGCGAGGTCAAGGGAACAACAAAACCATTAGAAGGAGGTGTTTGAACACCAGTTGGCGTTTCTGTTTCAATTTGAGGTGCAGGTTGATAAAAGCCGCCAGTGTTATATAAATTTGATAAAGGCTTAATCATTCCTGCACTTCCAATCTGCAACACAGAAGAGTTACTAACTGCTTCAACTCGGAGGTAATTAATACAGATTGATTGGTTAATATAAAAGTTCATACTGACACTTCCTTTAGGCAAGATAAGCCTATAATAAAGAGAATCATAAGTCTTACAAGTTTCCGGTGATAGGCTGGTCAATCACATCATTATCATACGTATTTGTGACTGAGTTTTGATTATATATGTTCAATCCATCACCTGTATTAAAAGAGCCTGCACCGGCAAATGTTTTTACCTCACTATGAGGAGAAATAGTAATAACATCTCCAACATGCACAATGCTGCTTGTTCCTACACTATTTACCTTAAAAGCTCCTACAATAGCTGGCATTTTTAACATCCTTTAGCTTGAAAATAAAAAACAAGAAATGACATTTACCTATTTTTAGAATATGAAGAAGGTGAAAAAGGTGTGAACAATGGAAGAAAATTCGTATTTATATGGGGAAAATACATCTTGGGGTGATCGTGCTAAAACTTCTTTTCTGTGTGGAAGACTTTGATGTTACTTGTAAACTTTTAAGGAGTATAAGGGAAATTAAGGCTAACGCCATTAGGACTTGGTGATAAGCAAAGTCTTTTTTATTGTTTGTTTGTTAAGCTCTTTTAATTCTTCTAATAGAAGCAAGTCTAATTCCTGGCTGCATTGAATGGTTTTGGGTGAATTAATTCCGTAATGAAGGGCTGTTTTGATTAATTGCTGTCTTTTAAGTTCAATTTCATTCAAAGGCATGTATGTTTTCTCCATTTCAAATTTTTCTATGATTATAAGACAAGAATATTATACAATGTTTACATAATGAAAACGTATAATCATGAAAATATCCAAAAAAGATACAATTTTTTACAAGGGAGAAATGGAATTAGGTTCATGAATTCTCCATTCCTATTAAAGGAGAATATCTTCTTCATAGCGAATATATGAACATAAATGAAAAAAGAGAAGGAAAAGCTAAAAAGCTTCATTCTGGCACAGTACAATTGAAGGAGGAAAAAACATTGAAGTTTGTGACAGCTATTATACATAATGAACCTTTTGTTGGTTTAGTGCATGAAGATAAGATAATCGATATACATAAAGCGGAACAGGTAATCTTTGACATGAATTCTTTCCCTAAGACACTAGTCGAATGTGTTGCTTTAGGCGATAAATTTGTTCAAAATGTTAAGCAAATCGTCGACAAATTGAAGGTTGCAGACAGGGTAGAAAGCTATGTATATGCAGCTTCTGATGTGAAAATATTAGCTCCTATACCAAGACCGGAAAAAAATATTTTCTGTGTTGGAAAGAATTATCGTGAGCATGCAATTGAAATGGGAACGGAAGAAGATATCCCGAAGCATGTGATGCTTTTTTCAAAAGCGCCAACAACAGTTATTGGCCATGAACAAGAAATTGATCCACATTCCCATATTACAAATGAATTAGATTATGAGGGAGAACTTGCGGTTATCATAGGGAAAAAAGGAAAGCGTATTCCAGAGAACGAAGCAATGAATTATGTATTTGGATATACGATCGTTAATGATATTACAGCCAGAAATTTACAAGCACAGCATAAGCAATTTCTATTGGGGAAAAGCTTAGACACATCTTGTCCAATTGGTCCATACCTGGTTCATAAATCGGTCATTTCAAATCCTTATGATATAACGATCAAAACAAAAGTAAACAATGAATTACGTCAAGATGGTCATACGAAGGATATGATTTTTTCAATTGAGCATATTATTTCAACGATCTCACAAGGGACAACATTAGAGCCGGGTGATATCATCGCAACAGGAACTCCGGCAGGCGTAGGCAAAGGGTTTAAGCCGCCTAAGTTTCTACAACCAGGCGATATTATAGAAATCGAGGTTGAAGGAATCGGTACATTACGCAATACTGTGTTAAGTTAATCAAATGGAAGGAGTCAGCCAATGGATTGACTTCTTTTTTATTTCACACATATAACCGAATATTCACAGGAAGTTCATTCTTTTCATGTTTATCTTTTAATATTCTTAGCAAATCATGCTAAAATAGGGTTGTCTTGATCAGTTTAAGGAGGAAAAAATATGACACATGCACACATAGCAACATGGGTTGTTGCGATTATTTTATTTTTTGTCGCACACTCGCTGTTTAAGTCTGGAAAAGAAAAGCCATCAAAAATTGTACATATGGTTCTAAGATTATTTTATATTTTAATTATTTTGACAGGTGGTATGCTTGTATCAGCTATTTATCAGATAGATGGCGAATACATCGCGAAAATGATCTTAGGTGTATGGACAATTGGTGCAATGGAAATGGTATTAGTCCGCTTGAAAAAAGGGAAGCCGACAAGAGTATTTTGGATTCAATTTGTAATAGTTGTCATCCTTACTATCTTATTAGGAATGCGTTTGCCGCTAGGAATTTGGAGTTTTTCATAAAAAACATAGAAATGCCTTCTCGTTTGAGGAGGCATTTTTAATACATTCAGTTTTTCACTCATTAAAATTTACTGCAAACCAATCTTCTTTCCCCGAGGCTTGATGTTATCTCCAGTCGGTCTGAGGAATGGATTCCCCTTTCGAAGTGATGCTGGATACCAAGTATACATTCCTCATTGTCCAATTGATAAAATGATACTCCTTTTTTATGAACACGATTTTCCATAAATAATAATTGGTTATATGAATAGATACAGTCATAAAGTGAAAAGCCAAGTGAGTTAATTTGTTTAATGAATCGAACGAATGTCTCATCTTGAAGTTCCTTCAACATTTCATCCAGTGCTACCGGTAGTTTTTTTCGAACACGAACAGTATCACCATTATTGACTGAATAAGTTCCTGTGTTTGTTTTTATCTTACCAAATCCTATCCATTCCCCGCTTTTCCATCCTGTAGATTGCAAAATTTCCAGATGAGAATGTTGAATCTCATCTAATAAAAGTAGCTCATCATTCATATCATCATAAATGACGTACTGATCATTAGCTATTTCGATCAGTCCAGTTAAATACGAACGTTTTTGATTTAATAGCAGATCTGTTCGTTTTAGTGGAAACATGATATAACCCTCCAAATCATTCTGACACAAGTGATGTAGTAGATTTTTTGTTGATATCTTCGTTTTAGACAAAAGTGAAAAAGTTTATGCATGGATTATTTGATTAGGACAATTCAACATTGTGATGCCCTGGGCATAGACTAGGTACACCTGTTGGAGTAATTGGCGTGAGAATATATAACATGGATTGAAAAATAGGAGATGATACGCAAATGTGTGGAATCACAGGGTGGGTAAACTTTAAAGGGAATTTACGCTCAGAGAAAGAAACTGTGAAGAAAATGGCTGAGACATTATCAAAAAGGGGACCTGATGATACAAATATTTGGGGAGAAGATCATGTGTTGTTTGGTCACAAACGACTAGTTGTTGTTGATCCTGCCGGTGGTGTTCAGCCGATGACAAGAACAAAGGAAGATCGTTCTTATACCATTTGCTATAATGGAGAGCTTTATAACACAGAGAACATCAGGAAGGAACTTCTTGCGAAGGGGTATACATTTAAGGGTCATTCCGATACAGAGGTACTCCTCCAATCATATATAGAGTGGGAAGAAGAATGTGTACATCGATTAAACGGGATATTTGCTTTTGCGGTTTGGGATTCTGCAAAAGAAAAACTGTTTATTGGAAGAGATCGTTTAGGAGTAAAACCTTTATTTTATAAAGAGGGAAATGGCTCTATTCTTTTCGGATCAGAACTAAAAGCAATTTTGGCACATCCGTCGGTTTCGGCAAAGTTAGATAAAACAGGTTTATCGGAGGTTTTTGGTGTTGGTCCGGCTCGTACACCAGGTGTCGGTGTATTTAAAGGCATTGATGAGCTCCGTCCAGCACATGCATTAGTTTATACGAAAGACGGCTTGAAAAAATGGCGCTATTGGAATGTGGTAAGCAAACCGCATGAAGATACTGTAGAAGAAACATCAGATAAAGTTCGCTCTTTATTTACTGATGCAGTAACTAGACAATTAGTTTCAGATGTTCCGCTATGTACATTCCTCTCAGGCGGGGTAGATTCCAGTGCCATTACAGCCATTGCTGCGGAGCATTACAAAAAAGAAGGAAAGGGCCAGCTTCATACGTATTCAATAGATTACGAGGATAATGAGAAGTTTTTTAAGGCAAATGAATTCCAACCGAACTCAGATGGCCCATGGATTCAGAAAATGAGCGATGAATTCAATACGGTACATCACCGCTGTGTCATTACTCAGCAGGAGTTAGTTGATCATCTTATTGAAGCAACTCTTGTCCGTGACCTACCAGGTATGGCTGATGTTGATTCATCATTGCTTTGGTTTTGTCGTGAAATAAAAAATGATTTTGTTGTTGGCCTCTCAGGTGAATGTGCAGATGAAATTTTTGGAGGCTATCCATGGTTTCATCGTCCTGAAGACTTAGCCAGCTCCGGCTTTCCGTGGATGCGCTCTACAGATGAAAGAATGTCATTATTAAAGCCTGAATGGCAAACGAAATTAAATTTACATGAATATGTTCAAGCTCGTCATCAAGAAACTGTGAACGAAACACCTTTACTTGAAGGTGAATCTGAAGTCGAAGCGAAAAGACGACAGCTCTTTTATTTAAATTTGCACTGGTTTATGACAAATTTATTAGATCGTAAAGATCGAATGAGTATGGGGGCCAGCTTAGAAGTACGTGTACCATTTGCCGATCACCGTCTTGTCGAGTATGTATGGAATATTCCTTGGGATGTGAAAATGTATGGAGATCGTGAGAAGGGGATCCTTCGAAAAGCGTTAGAAGGAATTCTGCCAAATGAAGTTCTCTATCGCAAGAAAAGTCCTTATCCGAAAACACATAATCCGGAGTATACGAGATTAGTGAAAAATTGGTTGTTATCACTTGTGAGTGGAAAGGATTCCATATTGCATGAGCTTCTCAACAAGCAAAAGCTAAATGATATCATTGAAACAGAAGGGAAAGCATTCCAAGTACCATGGTTTGGACAATTAATGTCAGGTCCACAGCTTCTTGCCCATCTAGCGCAAATTCATGTATGGTTTGACACTTATTCAATTGATATTGACGAAAGATAAAAGAATAAGAAATAACTGATTCAACAAAGGTCAGATTCCTGTATAAGGATCTGACCTTTGTTAATTTGCCTTAAATTTTCCACGGCAGCTTACGAAACAACAGCTTCTTGAGTAAATCGTTTTCCTTGCCATGCTTTTGATTTCCAACGATAGTACATAATTATTCCTCGTGCCCATTCGTCTGTTATATAAGCAATCCATACTCCAACAAGTCCAAGGTCATAATGAATGCCAAGCACATAGGCAATTGGTACACCTATGCCCCACATTGACAGGATCCCAATGTAGGTAGGGAACCGTATATCTCCGGCTGCTCTTAAAGAACCGATGATGATCATATTAAAGGCTCTTCCAGGCTCAAGTATGATGGTAAGTAAAATTAATGTGCCGCCAACCTCGAGTATCCTTTCATTTGAGGTGAAGATACCGAGCAATTGATCGGAAAACAAGGTAAAGACGATCGCCATCAACGTAGAAATAACGATACCAGATTGCAAGCTTTTTAGGCATCTTTTGTATGCCGAATCATACTCTTTTGCTCCTACCATATAGCCAACTAAAATTTGTGTCCCCTGACTTACTGCCAAGCTAAATAATAAAATGAGCATCATTAGATTTTGGGCATACACTTTTGTTGTTAAGGCTTCTGTTCCAATCATTGTGATGAAAACTGTGATCATCATTTGAGATGCATTATATGACAATTGTTCACCAGCAGTAGGTATACCGATATAAAGAAGCTTTTTAATATAATGTGCCGGAAGTTTGAAAAGACCTTTAAGGCTAAGAGTAAAGTGAACACGTTGCTTTAAAATATAAAGAATAGCGAGTAACCCAATAAAACGGGATACAACAGTTGAAATCGCAACACCTTGAACACCTAAAACAGGAATACCAAAAGGTCCAAAGATAAATAAATAGTTTCCAATAATATTAATTAAATTCATTCCGATTGTCAGGTACATGGAATCCTTCGTATAACCATAGCTTTTAAGAATTGCACCTGCTGTCATGATTAAAGCTTGAAGAAAGGAAAATCCTCCAACAACCTTTAAATAAAACATTGCATCTGCCATTAGTTCCTGAGGTAAATTCATCAGTTGCAGGATATCTTCACTTGCAATGACAATGATAACACTAATCAGAATACTAAATAAGAGATTTGCAGAAAGTGAAACAGAAGATATTTCTTTTGCTTCTTTATAAAGATTTCCACCTATATATTGAGCAACGAGAATCGTCGTCCCTGTCGCAATAAACCCAAACATGACAATTAATAGAAATAATATTTGATTGGAAACACCAACAGCTGCCACAGAATGATCAGAATACTGACTAAGCATCAATGTATCAGCATTTCCCATTAACATATGAAGCATAATTTCAATAAATATGGGCCATGTTAATGCAAATAATGTCATTTTACGATCTTTCCTTAAAGTAGACATCTTTATCTACCTCCTTACTACAAGTCGATAATACTTAATAAGTTTACATAGATTGCAGTATAATAGAAAGAGAAGATCACGATATAATTTGGAGAAATACGACTTAGAGGGTGATGAGGCTTGTCACATATTGAGTTTCAGGTACCAGCTTTTCCGACCTTCATTACGGGAGGATATGCTATTTTTGAAAAGAATACAAAACATTTTCACAGAACATTTACCGTTTTTGATTTGATTTATGTAAAATCAGGGGAATTATTTCTAACTGAGGATCATGAGCCATACTCAATTGGCAAAGGCCAATACATCATATTGATCCCAGGTTTTGAACACTTTGGTCACAAAGGATGTCATGTGAAGTCAGAATATTATTGGTTTCATTTTATCATCCCGACAACCTATGAAATTGTTGAAAAAGGAATTACAAACTGGGCTGATATTCACGAGTATCAAGGCGATTATGATCAGCCTCCTTCTTATAGATTGTCAATTCCCTGCTATGGAGAAATAGAGAATACGAGCTTTGTAGAAACAATTTTTCAGCAATTATTAAATGTTGATCATCAAACACCGGATTATCAATTAAGACAGCAATTGTTTTTTCAGGAGTTTCTTTTACACCTTCAAAAGGAAGCGTGTAAAATCCCTACTGCTGCTGAAAAGGTGGTAGAAGAAGCGGTAGCTTATATACAGACTCATTATAAGGATGAAGTAAAAATGGAGGATCTTGCAGATGCCATCCATTTTCACCCGGATTATATAACTCGTTGTATGCAAAAAATTGTTGGTGAGACACCTAATCATTATTTAAATAAATATCGGATGAACCAAGCAAAAAAATTGTTAGCCACAACAGATCAAAAGATTGCCAATATCTCAAAAGAAGTAGGAATTATGGACTCCACTTACTTTTCAAAATTATTCAAGAAAATGGAAGGGATAACACCAATTGAATATAGAAAAGTTATTTTAAGGAGATAAAGAAAACGATTATTTCAGACTGCTTTCGCAAAGATTGTGTATTTTAAAACACTATTTCTTTAAAAGCAATAACGCAAAATCATATCCATCAAGTGTGATAGAAAGCTGATCAGAATGCGCAGCAAATTCTTCTGAGTTCCATAAATCTAGAATAGTGCGGTCCTTAAGCTGAAGTGGAAGCAGCATCGTTTGCCTTTCAGGATGATTATTTATGATAATAATGACAAGATGTTTTGAATTTTCTCTTTGATAACAAAGAGAATTTTTATTTTTATCATAAGATAAAAGTTGGAATTCCCCGTCATTTCCGAGGACAGGATATTGCTTACGAAGTTGAATTAATTTTTTCATGAATGTTAACATATCCTGGTCCTGCTTGGAAGCATCCCATTCCATACACTTTCGGCATCCGGGATCTTGGTCTCCGGTTAAGCCGATTTCATCTCCATAGTAAATCGAAGGAGAACCAAAGAAACTGAACTGAAAAACGGATAACAGCTTAATCTTTTGCTTATTCATTTTTGCAAGATTGATGATTCTTGGTGTATCATGGCTTCCGACCATGTTGAACAACGTCTGATAAACAGGCTTTGGATAAAGGTGTAAATACTTTTGTAAAGTAAATGTGAACTCCTCCACATTCATAACGTCATAAGCAAAAAATTGATGAAGCATTTGTGCGAAAGGATAGTTCATGACAGCATCAAATTGATTTCCGTCAAGCCAAGGCATTGCATCATGCCACACCTCTCCAACAAGATAAACGTCAGGATCATCACGTTTTATCACGTAACGAAAATCTCTCCAAAATTGATGGTCAATCTCATTCGCCACATCCAACCTCCATCCATCAATGTGGCATTCTTTTATCCAAAATTGCCCAACGTCAAATAAAAGTTTACGAACCTCCGGATGTTGAGTGTTCAACTTTGGCATTGATTTCTCGAATGCAAAGGTTTCATACTGTATGTCACCAGCTGATGAAAAGCTTACATGAAACCAATCCTTGTATTTCGATGATTCACCATGTCGCAACACATCTTGAAATGGAGGGAAATCCTTTCCGCAATGATTAAATACCGCATCAAGCATTACACGTATTCCTCTCGCATGGCATTCTTCAACAACTTCCTTCATATCCTGTAAGCTTCCAAACTGCGGATCTATTTGGAAATAATCTACCGTGTCATATTTATGATTTGAATTTGCTTTAAAGAGCGGGGTAAAGTAAATGCCGTTTATCCCAAGGTCTACTAAATAATCAAGGTGTTGGATGACTCCTCGTAAATCTCCTCCAAAAATAGAATCTGAAGTAGGCTCAATGCTGTTCCATGCTAATGTTGCAGAAGGGTCATTTGAAGAATCTCCATTTGCAAATCGATCAGGAAAGATTTGATACCAAACTGTACTTTTTACCCATTCAGGCGCTTTAAATGCATCAGAATGATGATAGTATGGTAAGCAAAAATAAGCTGGAAAATCATTATGAACATTATCAGAAAATCCTTTTTCCGTAAAAAAGAGTTCCATTTTGAAACTTTTTAGGTGAAATGCATACCTAAGGCGCTTTTGTGGTGGAGACACGGCGATTGACCAGTAATCAAACAATCCATCTGTACCACTTTGCATCATTTGTGCAGATGTGTACTTCCATTGACCATTATCGAATTCAAAAGGATCTCCATAAAAAAGAGTGACAGATGTAACATCTTGATGCTTTGTTCGAAGTTGAATGTGAAAAGACCCATTACAAGCAGTGTATGCATATTGGTCTTTAGGACGATGGTAAATAGCTTCTTTCAGCAAGCATGACGACTCCTTTACGTTAGAAGAATGTGTATTATTAAGCTATTTCCAATCATAAACAGGATATTCATGAAAAGACGTTAAGAAATCCAAATAAAATTTGACGGTATATGACACAAAGAGATACTCTTAAGAACGTAGAGATATAGAATATAGGAGGAACGGAACATATGTTTAAACAAGCTATCAAACTTTTGCTGATTCTGTTTCTTCTTTTAGGCGCAATCCCGGTGAATGCTGCTGAAAAAGAAGAAAAGGCATGGCAGGATGAAATTGCTTATTATGTTGTTGTCGATCGCTTTAATAATGGAAACCCTAAAAATGATGGGGGTGATCTCGATTTTGAGGATCCGACTGCTTATCATGGGGGAGATATTGAGGGGATTATTAAGAAAATCGAGTATATCCATGAGATGGGATTTACTTCAATCATTCTTTCACCTATTTTTGATAAAGAAAATAATGCTAATGAAGTAAAAACACTCGATGAACATGCCGGAACAGTAGAAGATATTAAGCAACTGGTTGAGGAAGCACACAAACTGGAAATGAATATATTATTGGATTATGGAGAGATTGACCAAAATCTAACAAAAACAGCAACTTGGTGGATGAAAGAAACTGATGTAGATGGCTACTATTTCGAACAAGTTGATAGTATTGATGTAAGTGTTTGGAAAGATTTTCATAAGGACTTAAAAGGACTTAAAGAGGATTATTACTTAGTAGGTTCAATGGAGTCAGATAATTCAAATGTTCGTTCTACGTATATAGAAAATGGTTTTGATTCCATTCTTAATCAGACTTTTTATGAAGAAACAGCAAACGTATTTGCTAACGTCGATCAACCTTTTCAACCAATTTCAGAAGTTGTTTCTCAATCATCGCAAGAACTAAGTACATATGTGGATAATGATCGTACGATGCGTTTTACAAGACATGCCATCGAAAATAATCAGCACCCAGGTGTACGGTTGAAAATGGCATTTTCATATTTGTATACTATCCCTGGAACTCCTATCGTTTATTACGGTTCTGAAATTGCCGTTGATGGGGGAGAGCCTCCGGCAAATCGTCCATTAATGAATTTTCAATCTGATGAGGAATTGATTGATTATTTAGGTAAACTTTCAATTGTCAGAAAAACATTCCCTGCTCTAACTAAGGGTGATTATGAGGTTCTATATGAAAAGGATGGTATGATTATTTTTAAACGATCCTACCAAGAAGAATCACTAATTGTTGCCATTAATAATACAACTGAAACTCAAAAAGTAAAAATACCTGCATCTGATATAGCTGATAATAAAAAGCTTGAAGGCTTGCTGACCGGCGATACATTTGAAATGGAAAATAACGAATTCGAGTTTATCCTTGATCGTGAAATAGCGGAAGTATATGAAATAAAAGAAAAGACAGGTCTAAACATACCGTTTATTAGTGTGTTTATCATTGTCCCTGTATTGTTTATTTTATTTTTGATACTGGCTTATAGGCGAGGAAAGAAGAAATCATAATATGTTAAAGGGACTGTCATGTGACAGTCCCTTTATTTTTGCTTAGGAAATTATAAAATTCTTGAACTGTGCCTAAGCGCTTCGACATCCAGCTCCAGCGCCTAGTCCCTCGAGGTCATAAGCCACAAATGAATTGAAGACAAAGAACGTCTTCTATTCATTTGCGTCTTATTTGCCCTAGGCTGATCAAGGCGCTTGCGCTTTTGTTTTTATCCATTAACAATTTTTCCACCATTCACATGAATCGTTTGTCCTGACATATAAGACGAATCATCACTTGCTAAAAATACGTATGCAGGTGCTAACTCTTCAGGTTGTCCAGGTCGTTTCAGTGGTGTATTTGCACCAAAGGATGCAACCTGATCAGCAGGGAATGTAGAAGGAATGAGAGGTGTCCAAATAGGACCGGGAGCTACTTGGTTCACGCGAATCCCTTTACCAGCAAGATTAAGAGCTAACGAGCGGGTAAATGCCGTTATAGCACCTTTGGTCGATGAATAGTCAATTAACTGCTCATTTCCAGCATAAGCTGTTACTGATGATGTATTGATAATGGCACTTCCTTTTTTAAAATGAGGAAGCACAGCTTTTGTTAAATGGAAAAACGAGAATATATTTGTTTTAAAGGTACGTTCAAGCTGTTCGGTTGTAATGTCTTCTATACCTTTTTGGGGGTGTTGCTCAGCAGCATTATTCACTAAGATGTCAACTTGTCCAAAAGTCTCAACTGTTTTTGAAACTAAATCCTTACAGACAGTTTCATCACCAATATCTCCGGAAACAAGCAGGCATTTTTGTCCTTCTGCTTCCACATATTTTTTCGTTTCTTCTGCATCCTTTTGCTCATCTAAGTAAGAAATGACTACATTAGCGCCTTCTTTTGCAAAAAATAGAGCAACAGCTCGTCCAATCCCACTGTCTCCACCTGTAATAATGGCAACTTTATTTTTCAGTTTTCCACTTCCGGTATATTCTTTATCATCAAAAGTTGGTTTTGGATTCATCAAATCCTCATGTCCTGGCTGAACTTCCTGATGCTGTGCAGGCATTGTTTGTTTTTGTTGATTTTGACTATTACTCATCGTTTTTACCTCCTATAATCTCATCGTTTACCTATTATGTGAAGAAAATCAAAAAGTATGTTTGTACTGTGGTTTTTCTATTCCCACTATGAAAGCAGCTTAAACAAAAAAAGAAGCCAATTTACTGGCTTCTTCTTTAAGTCGGATTTGTTAAGTTGGCTCTCATTTTACATAATATTTGTCTTACTTGTTTTAGTTCTTCATCCGTAATATTGCGGCAAAGTAATGAATTAAACTCGTTGGCAACAGGGATAATATGTTCTTTTAGTTCCATTCCTTCTTTTGTCAAATACAAGCGTTGAACACGACGATCCTTTGGGCAATGAATTCGTTTGACAAATCCTTTTTGTTCAAGTCCAAAGGCCATTCTTGCAATATTTGTTTTATCTTTATCTAATTTAATGGCAATTTCATTTTGACTAAGACCATCTTTTTCCCAAAGCAACATCATAACCAAATTTTGTTCAGGAGCAATGTTAAAAGGTAATAATTTATTTTTGATATATCCTGTGAGCTCTAAATCTGTTTGGTGGATAAAAATACTGATAAACTCATTAAGTGAGATCGCCATGTTCAATAGACTCCTAATCATTCTAGATAACTTTAATGTTAGTTTAGTAATAAGTTACTATATTGTCAATTTTATGGGAGATATTAACTGAAATGAGGAGATTATATGGATGAAAAAAAGCGAGTGATTTCACTCGCTTTTTAACGTCTATTCTATTATTAGAATTTACTTGCTAATTCAGTAGCTTGTTTGATACCTTCTTCAATGATCTCATTTGAACGATCCGGGAATTGATTATGTCCTTCAACGATAACATCAGCTGTATTCGTAATTCCCCAGAATGCTAACACATTTTTAACATAGTTAACAGACATTTCTACTGATGCAGCTGGGCCTTCTGAATAAACACCGCCACGAGCATTTAATAGAACTACTTTTTTGTCAGGAAGTAAGCCAACAGGACCTTCTGGTGTATATTTGAATGTAGCACCAGCTTGTGATAAATAATCCATGTATGTGTGTAAAACTGCTGGAACTGAGAAATTCCAAAGTGGAAATGCGAAGACAACTTTGTCAGCTGCAACGAACTGATCTAAGTACTTTTGTACTAAGTTTGCAGCCTTTTCTTCTTCAGCTGTTAATTCCATGCCTCTTGCACGCTTGAACATTCCATTGATTTCTTCTACGCCATAATAAGGAAGGTTTTCTTGGAATAAATCAAGCTCTGTAATTGTATCTTCTTTATGAGTTTCTTTGTAAGTGTGTAAAAAAGCATCATATAATTTTACACTTACAGCCTGATCTGCAGGGCGTGAATTTGCTTTAATAAATAAAACGTTTGACATGTAAATTCCTCCATTTTTCTTGTTTGATCACAACTAGGCTACGGCTATTTTAATGTTGTCATAGCAACTACTAGTGAATCTAGAATCTCGACTTCAAGTATTTTGACTGAAATATGTTGCTATACATACTAATGTGCACGAAACTGATTTTAAAGAATATTGATCAATGTGTCAACAATGTTGCCTATAAAAAATTATATAGCAATTGGAATGAAAAATTGTCGGTCAAAAGGATGAGATTTTGTCGATAGATAGTCCTAATTTAAATAAGGTGAAGGTATGTCAAAATGTGTCGAATGATAGATTGAAGTAAAAAGTTAATAGATTTTGAAAAGAAGTTGAAAGAAAATCGAAGAAAGTTGATAGTTTCTTGAATGCAAGGGGCAGAAGTACAGGTTTAGATACAGAAGAGCCCTAAAACATTTGTTTTAGGGCAAATACTTACATAACATTAAAATATTTCGCTTCCGGATGGGCAACAACGATAGCTGTAACAGAAGCTTCAGGTTCCATCATGAAGCCTTCTGTTAGCTGAATACCGATGTCCTCTGGTCGGATAAGATTAAATAGCTTTTCTTGATCTTCAAGATCAGGACATGCCGGATAGCCAAAGGAGTAGCGCTGACCTTGGTATTTCGCTGAGAAACGTTGGTCCATCGTAAAGTCCGGTGCATCAGGGAAGCCCCAACGGTCACGAATAAGTTGATGAGTGCGTTCAGCTAAACCTTCCGCAAGCTCTAAAGCAAGTGCCTGAACAGCATGACTCTTTAAATAGTCACCTTGTTCTTTAAAGCCTTGGGCAAGCTCACGAATTTGACTTCCTGCAGTAACGGCAAACATCGCAACATAGTCAAAACCGTCCTCTTGTTTTGGGCGTACATAATCAGAAATACAGCGATGCGGGAGCTTTTCCTGTCTTGGAAAATCAAAGGTTTGCAGGATGTTATCTGTATTTTCCGGATCAAGTATATGAAGCTTATTTCCTTCACTATAAGATGGGAAAAATTGATAAGCCGCAGCTGGTTTGAACCATTTTTGTTTGGCACCATCTTTTAATAGTTCTTGAATCAGTTCAACAAGCTCGACAGCTTTAGGGTCTTTCTTTTGTACTAGTTCTTTGATTTTTCCTTTTAATCCCAGATGATGACCGATAAGCATTTGCATATTTACATAAGGAATGATGTGAGTAAGGTCAATATCCTTGAGTATATGACGCTTTGTATCAACTGGCGTAAAAATAGGTGCTTCACTTACAGCTCCACGCTTGATTAGCAATTCCGTAACAGCTTGTGCTTGGGAAGTCTTCGGTTTGGCTTCTTCTGTTACCGCGGCTTCTTTTGCTGCAAATAATTCCGGTGTTGTGCGTAATTGATTTGCTAGTGATAATCCATCCATAGCATCCTTTGCATAGACAACAGGTCCATTGTATTCAGGAGCAATTTTCATTCTCGTGAATTTTCTTGATAAAGCTGCACCACCAACAAGAATTGGTAAATCACAGTTTGCTTTTTGTAAATCCTGCGCAGTGATGACCATTTGCTGGGCAGATTTAACAAGTAAGCCGGATAAGCCGATAAGATCCGGTTTCTCATCTTGTACAGCTTGAATTAATGTTTGTGGCGTTACCTTGATTCCGAGATCCACAACTCTATATCCGTTATTGCTTAAAATAATATCTACAAGGTTTTTACCGATATCATGAACATCACCTTTAACTGTTGCAAGAAGGATTTTTCCTTTACCACTGTCATCGCGTTTTTCCATAAATTGCTCGAGGTAGGAAACAGATGCTTTCATCACCTCGGCGCTTTGGAGAACTTCTGCAACGATTAACTGATTATCATTGAATAAAACCCCCACTTCAGCCATACCTTCCATTAATGGACCGTTAATGATATCAAGCGGCTCAGGGTATTTCTTAAGTGCTAGCTCCAAGTCGGGAATAAGGCCTTCTTTTGTTCCTTCAATGATATAGCTGGCTAATCTTTCTTCTAAAGACAGGTTTTGGATAGGCTTTTTGTCTTCTTTTTTCTTTCCCCGATAAAATGCTGTAAATGTTGCCAATGATTCATCCGTTGTTTTAAATAATAAATCTTCAGCCATTTGAATTTCGTCTTTAGGAATGGAAGCAAATCGCTCTAATTTTTCCGTGTTTACAATTGCATAATCAAGTCCAGCTTGTGTGCAATGATACAAGTACACAGCATTCAGTACTTCGCGTCCAACTGGAGGAAGACCGAAAGAAACATTGCTCACTCCTAAAATGGTTAAGCATTCAGGCAGCTTTTCTTTAATAAGTTGGATACCTCGAACAGTTTCATTTGCCGACCCGATATATTGCTCATCTCCGGTTCCTACAGGGAATACGAGTGGATCAAAAATTAAATCACTTGCTTTTAGTCCGTGTTTTTTGACGAGCAGATCATGAGAGCGAATCGCGACTTCTAGTTTCTTTTCAGCAGTTAGGGCCATGCCAACCTCGTCGATTGTTCCAACAACTAATGCGCCACCGTATTTTTTGACAAGAGGAACAATTGCGTCAAATCGTTCTTCCCCATCCTCAAGGTTAATAGAATTGATGATTGCTTTACCTTGGGAATATTTAAGTGCCCGTTCAATGACTTTTTCATCTGTTGAGTCAATGACAAGAGGTGCTTTAACTTTTTTCACAACCTCTTGAATGAATGCTTCCATATCTTCAAGTTCATCTCTATCAGGATCAGCTAAACAGATATCGATAACATGGGCACCGCTTTTTACTTGGGCTCTGGCAATTTCAGAAGCTTCTTCAATTTTTCCTTCTGCAATCAGACGCTTAAATTTCCGTGATCCAATAACATTAGTACGTTCCCCAACGAATAAAGGACGCATTCCTTCTTCATAAAGAAGGGCATCAATTCCGGATACAGTGTGACCATTAGAGTTTCCTTCAATTTTGCGTGGGGAAATAGTTGAAACAGCTTCAGTAATAGCACGAATATGCTCAGGTGTTGTACCACAGCATCCACCAATTACATTCAGCCATCCCTGTTCAGCAAAAGCAACAAGCTTTTTAGCCAGTGATTCTGGTGATTCATGGTAATTTCCCTCTTCATCAGGTAAGCCTGCATTTGGGTAACAGCTAACGGCTGTATTAGCTAATCCTGAAAGGGTACGGATGTGGTCTGTCATGAATTCAGGTCCGGTTGCACAGTTTAAACCGACAGAAAGTGGCTTCATATGCTCTAGTGAAACATAGAATGCCTCGATATCCTGCCCAGCTAAAGTTGTCCCCATTGGTTCAATTGTTCCGGAAATCATTAAAGGAAGTTCCTTACCAGTGTTTTCAAATGCTTGTTGAATGCCTAAAAAGCCTGCCTTCACATTCAACATATCCTGACTTGTTTCGAGAAGGAGCAAGTCAGCTCCTCCGATAATTAATCCTCTTGCTTGTTCCTCATAATTTTCAACTAATGTATCAAACGTTGTTCCGCCTGTAACGGAAAGAGTCTTCGTTGTTGGTCCCATAGCGCCGGCTACGAATCTAGGGTTTTCAGGTGTAGAGTATTTTTCCGCTGCACGTTTGGCGATTTTAGCAGATTCAATGTTTAACTCTAAAGCCAAGCGACCTAAATCGTATTCGTCCAAAACTAGACTTGTGGCACCAAAGGTATTGGTACAAATAATATCTGATCCAGCTTCTAAATAGGCGTTGTGAATGGCTTCAATTGTCTTAGGCGAAGTTAATGTAAGATACTCATTACATCCATCATAATCTTCCCCACCAAAATCTTCGGGAGATAAGTTTGCTGCTTGGATCATCGTCCCCATCGCACCATCCAGGACAAGAATCCGTTTTTCTAGCTCTTTTTTGATGCTACACATGTGTAATCTTCCTTTCAGCTCGCTGTTTTTCCTTTTCATGGATGTAATTTGTTAACTCCACTGTAAGGTCGTATTGTAAAAACGGTGTAATTAAATAAATACCATTGAACAGATCGAAGGCTGTATCAATTAAGTCTTTTGCAATGGCAAGACCTTCTTGGCGGGCCTGTTCTTTATCCGTTCCTGCTGAAGCCATTTTTTCCCGAATAGAGTCAGACAGCTTGATGCCAGGGATTTCGTTATGAATAAATTCAGCATTTCGGCTGGATGTTAATGGCATAATCCCGATATAGATCGGAGCCTTAAGGTTTCGAGTCGCTTCATATACATCGATAATTTGTTGATTTGAATATAATGGCTGTGAAATAAAGTAATCAGCACCATGAGCAATTTTCTTTTCAAGTCTTACGACTGCTTTATCCAAGTGGCGTACATTTGGATTAAATGCAGCAGCTACCGAGAAGTTCGTTTGTTGTCCAAGTGGTTTTCCTGAATAGGATACACCTTTATTGAACTGCTTAATTAAACTGATTAAGTCAAATGATGACACATCATAAACAGATGTCGCCCCAGGAAAATCACCAATTTTTGATGGATCACCTGTGATGGCTAATATATCTGACATTCCTAGAGAATGTAAACCCATTAGATGGGATTGAAGTCCGATTAAATTTCGGTCACGGCATGTAATATGAATTAAGGTTCTAGCTCCTGTTTTTTCTTTTGCTAAAATTCCGGCAGCTAAGTTACTAATTCTTGGTGAAGCTAATGAATTATCCGCAAGAGTTAAGGCGTCAATTCCTGCATTGTGCAGGGCTTCTGCACCTTCAAGAAATTTCTCCATCCCCAATTTTTTAGGAGGATCTAATTCGACAATAACAGAACGTCTCTCCAGAACAATTTCCTCAAGTGGTGTTGGAGCTGCAGCTTGATGTTCTTGAACATGTACTTGAGATGTTGCAGGAACCTTAACTTGTTTCGTTGTAACAGGAGAAAGATTTGAAACAGCATCAGCCATTGCTTTAATATGTCTAGGTGTTGTTCCACAGCATCCCCCTATTAATCTCACACCTTGTTCTCTAAATTTTAATGCACTTTCTTTGAAGTATGTTTCATCAGATTCATAGACAAGATTTCCTTCGATTAAGCCAGGTAAACTGCTGTTTGGAAAAACGGATAAATAGGCTTCATTTGGTATAGGAACCTCTTCCAATGATTGAATCATATGGTAAGGGCCTAAGCGACAGTTTAATCCAACCACATTTGCGCCAAGATTTTCTAGAAGTATAAGACCATCTTTTAGTGATGTTCCATCCTGCAGGACGCCGGCTTCATGAAGGGACACATTTGCAATTATAGGCTTGTTCGTTTCTTTACGAGCAATTTGAAGGACTGTTTTCATTTCTTCCATATCATAATAGGTTTCAAGCAGAAGTCCATCAACATCCTCATTAAGAAGGAGGTATAGTTGCTCTCTAAAGTTTCGTTTTATTTCTTCAATACTGTGAGCACTCTTTTTAAAGGATCTGACTCCGCCGATTGTTCCGAAGACATATGTGGATGAGTTTGCAGCCTTCTTCGCGATTTCAACTGCTTTTTTATTAATTCTTCTAATCTCATCCTCTAATCCATATCGAGAAAGCTTGATATCATTCGCTCCATATGTGTTTGTTTGAATTACGTTTGCACCAGCTTCAATATAGGCTTGATGAACTGCTAATACATCCTCAGGTCTAGATAGGTTTAACTCCTCAAAACAACGATCAACACCATGTGCATAAAGCATTGTGCCCATCGCACCGTCACCGATTAGAATTTTACTTTTTAACTCTTCTAAAAAACCCATTGAATAAAGCCTCCGATCTATATGAATAGTAGGTAAATATTTTTTTAGAGAAAGGAAATAAAAAAAGCCTTCTAGAAGAAGGCTTAGAAAAATTATTAGCTTCTCCTTATCTTTCAAGCATCTTACATGCTTAGCTGGAATTAGCACCTTGGCACTCGCAGAAGTCTTGGTTCGTGGTGGGAATTGATTGACGGTTTAGAATTAAACACTTTGAAAATAGTGTTGTGTCTTTTCTTTTAGCACGGCAAGCTTGCGCTTGCTGCGGCTTGACGAGCAAGCCTTGAGAAAGATAATTTAAAATGCCTCGAACAAACAAGGACGCTTTGTTCGATTCATTTTAAATTATTTTTCTGTGCTAAAAGAAAACAACCTAGGCTTGCGTGCTTAACTTAGTCAATCATGTAAACCAGACTTCACTCGTTATTGACCGGTTGCTGAAGCTTCAAAGGGCCAGTCCCTCAGCTTCTCTTGATAAGATATGAAATTTTTGTCGTAAAAACTTTCATTCATATAAAAGTATTACACCTAATTTATCTAATATTTCGAAAAATATCAATAGTAAATTGACTATTTGGCAAAATTTACGTGAAATTGTTGTGTGTTTAGACCTTTATAAAAGTATGAAGTAAATATGAATTTATGCTTTATTATTTTGACTGGAAGTAATTTGGGTGAAAAATAGGGCTGAACTATAATAGTCCAACCCTGCTAACGATGTTATCGATAATTAATGAATTGCACATCGATTGATAAGTCGGCTTCTCTAATGGCTGCAATAACTTGTTGAAGATCGTCACGACTTTTGCCTGTTACACGAATTTGATCATCCTGGATTTGGGATTTTACTTTTAAGCCCTTGTCTTTAATAATGCTATTTATCTTTTTAGCATTATCTTTGTCAATGCCTGAAACAAGTTCAGCTCTTTGACGAACAGTCCCGCCTGAAGCATTCTCAACTTTTTTATACGAAATATTTTTAATTGGAACATTACGTTTAATGAGTTTGGAAATAAGAACATCCTTTAATTGCTCAAGCTTATATTCATCGTCAGAAACGAGAACGAGCTCTTCTTTCTCTAGAGAGATGTTGCTTTTGCTCCCCTTAAAGTCATATCTTGTCGCAATTTCTTTCATTGCAATATTAATCGCATTCGTTACTTCTGGAAACTCAATCTTTGATACAATATCAAATGAACTATCTTTCGCCATAATTATCCTCCAATACGTATATAATATAGGTTGATTATAGTAAAATAAAACAATGATCACAACTTTTGAAGTTGGTCTAATGAATTTTTTTACAGAAAGAAGAAAGAGAGGATACATTTATGATCCCAGGTACGTTTGCAACATTAACAATAGATGAAAAGGTAGATTACGGTTACTTTCTAACAGATGGAAGAGAACGAGTGCTTTTACATAATAATGAAGTGCTAGGAGAAGTAGAAGAAGGCGATAAGATTGAGGTCTTTTTTGGCGTTGATGCACAAGATCGACTATATGCCACAATGAAAAAACCATATATTACAGAAGATACCTATGGTTGGGTTGAGGTTGTCGATATTGTAGAAGACATGGGAGCATTCGTGGATATCGGGTTAAGTAAAGACGGTCTTGTTGCGAAAGATCATCTTCCATTTTTAAGAGAGGTTTGGCCAAATGTAGGGGACAAGCTATATTGTACATTAAAGGTTTCAGGCAATGGCCGATTTTTTGTTCGGTTAGCAACAGAAGAAATCGTTGAACCGTTGATGAAGGAAGCAGACCGCTCGTTATTTAATAAAGAGGTAAAAGGAACAGTTTACCGAATGATTGTGGCTGGTTCATTTATTTTAACAGAAGAAGGATATAAAGGGTTTATTCATTCATCTCAGCGTGAAGTTGAACCAAGATTGGGTGAAACGGTGACAGGAAGAGTGATTGATGTAAAAGAGGATGGAACAATTAATGTTTCGCTCCTTCCTCGTAAGCATGAAGCACAAAGCGGTGATGCTGAAAAAATTTATGCCTACATGCAACAAAGAAATGGTTCAATGCCTTACACTGACAAAAGTGATCCAGAGGATATAAAAGAGAGATTTAATTTGAGCAAAGGTGCCTTTAAACGAGCACTAGGGCATTTGATGAAAAATGGTCGTGTGTATCAAAAGGATGGCTGGACGTACTTTAAAGAAGAGGATAACAACGAATAATGGATGTAATGGTTTTCACTTTTTAGAAAAGTGAAAACCTTTTTTGATTTGTAGAAAACTCTTTAAAACTGTGACTTTATTGACGATACAAGTATTGGCATAAAAATAGTTTTAAAGAGAGGGTTTAATATGATCATCAAGAAAATAGCATCCGTGTTGGGGTTAGTATTTCTTTTCGCGATAGCTGGTTGTTCCCAGGAAGAAGCAACCAGTAGAGTAGATGAGAAGGTGAAGATTGGGATTATGCTGTCTGATGTAGGGTTGGGAGATCAATCCTTTAGTGATTCAGCTTTCAATGGATTAATAAAAGCGAGGGATGAACTGGGTATAAGATTTGATTACCGCGAATTAAAGGAATCAGAAACATATGAAAATGGTTTAACTGAGCTGGTAGAAGAGGATCATGATATCGTTGTTGGTCTTGGTTTTATGGTGCAGGAGGATCTTGAAAAGATAGCTAAAAAATACCCGGATCAACAATTTATTTTAATTGATGCAATTTCGGAATTGAAAAACGTTACATCCATTACATTCAAGGAAGATCAAGGCAGTTTTTTAGCTGGAGTTGTTGCAGCGTTAACGACAAAAACTAATAAAATCGGGTTTATTGGCGGAGATGATGTTCCGCTCATTCATAAATTTGAAGAAGGTTTTGAAGAAGGTGCAAAATCAATTAATCCTTCAATACAGGTTGAGGCTACATATGCGAATGACTTTGGTAATGATCAATTAGGTGCGAAGTTAGCTCGTGAAATGATACAGAACGATGTTGATGTCTTATATGCTGCAGCAGGGTTTACCGGCGTTGGGATGTTGAAGGAAGCACAAGCAAACAAAGTGTTGGCAATTGGAGTAGACAGTGATCAATATTTTTATGCAGAAAAGGCGGTTGTGACTTCCATGTTAAAAAATGTTGATGTGGCAATGTATCAATTAGCGGAACAGTTAATAAAGAACAATAAAGTGCAAACAGGACACATTGAATTAGGGATTGAGGATGATGGAATAGGACTGGCTCCTCTGAGAGTGTTTCCATTTTCAAAAGAACAACAAGACATCATCGAGGAATGGAAAAAGAAACTATCAAGTGACAGCTAGGAGGATACTATGACCATTAAGAATAAGATTTTATTTAACTCAATGAGTGTTTTAATCATTGCGATATTAATGATTGCGTTCATTATTTTTAATATGCTTTCCATTCAATCATCCAACCAAGGTGAAGTAAATACGTTATTAAATGTACAAAAGCTCCAGGCGGAAATGAATTCTACAAAGCAGGGATTAAATAATTTTTCCATCACTGGAACAGATGCACAAAAGGAAGAGGTTTTAGTAAGTATTTCGAATAGTGAAGAATTATTGGCAGAATTAAAAAAAGATATCACTTATGAGAAAAGTGTGGAAACCTTAAATAAAGCAACCTCAAAATACGAGCAGTGGAAAGATGAAGTGAATACGGTTTTGGATAGTAAAGTTGGTCCGGAAGCGAAGCGACAGTCGAACCGGTTGAATGGAGTTTTAAACGATATTCATCTGTTAAACGAATATGCAAATGAACAATATTCAATCTTACAACGGGAATTAGCGAATCAAATATCTTTTGTTATTATCTCAGCGATTGTTGGAAGTATTGTTTTAATAGGACTATCGTTATTTATCACAATGAAAATAACAAATTCAATTACACGTCCTCTGAAGCAATTATCTAAAAATGCAAAAGAAATTGCTTCAGGAAATCTTGTTGTTGAAACAATTACGTATAAAGGAAAAGACGAATTAGGTTCATTGAACAGCTCGTTTACCCAAATGGTTGAGCAGCTGAAAGAATTATTGTTCTCTATAGAAACAGCAAGTACTAATGTCGAAAGCTTCGCAAGAGATTTAGATACAGAAAATAGAGGACTAACAGCCATAACAAACCAAGTGGCTGTTTCAACAAATGAAATGTCAATTGGTACGCAAAGTATTTCCAGTGACTTACAAGATGCAGTAACATTAATTGAACAAATGGACAATAACTTTAAGGAAAATGTCCGTAGTTCAGAAGAATCGGTTACGTTTGGAACTGAGGTTGTCTCAGTTATAACGGATGGTCAAGGAGCCATTGAATTGCAACGAACTTTAATGGTGAAAAATCAACAAACAAGTCAACAAATAGATGCAGCAACGAAGACATTTGCGGAATATACGACTGAAATTGAAGACATGGCAAAGACTGTTTCAGGTATAGCAGATCAAACAAACCTGTTGGCATTAAACGCAGCGATCGAAGCAGCGCGTGCTGGGGAAGCTGGAAAAGGCTTTGCTGTTGTCGCGGATGAGGTCAGAAAATTAGCAGAAGAAGCTACCAATTCAACGAAGCATATCTTCAACATGGTTGATAAAATTAAAGAAGGCATTTCTGAAGTGAGACAAGCGGTTCAAGAAGGTGTGGTCATTGCAGATGATCAGCAACAATCTATGAATACAAC
This sequence comes from Metabacillus schmidteae, assembly GCF_903166545.1. NCBI lineage: Bacteria > Bacillati > Bacillota > Bacilli > Caryophanales > Bacillaceae > Metabacillus > Metabacillus schmidteae. Next base: position 1,187,051 of record NZ_CAESCH010000001.1, read on the forward strand.
GACTGAAGCATTTGTAAAGATCGGTGATAGAGTAGATGAAATGATGAAGAGGCTCACGTCTTTAGTTGATGGAATGAATACCTCAAAACAGTTTGGTGAACAGGTGTTGAATAGTGTGGAAAGTATTAGTGCAGTAGTAGAGGAAACAGCAGCAGGAAACGAAGAAATTTCCGCCTCTACGACGGAGCAGCTGTCTGCGTTTGAAAAAATTGTGGAAAAGGTTGAGATGTTAAGAAAACTGACGGATGACTTACAATCAACGATGAATTATTTTAAATTAAAATAAAGAAAAGGGTGGTTCTATCAAAGAATCACCCTTTTTACCTTATTTATGGTCTGTTTCTTTAGAATATTGTCTTTCACCTTTTTGGCGGTTTTTTTCACGCATCATGTTTTTCTCATGACGTTTCGCGTTGTTGTCTTGTGCTTTTTTATCATTATCACTAGTATGTGGCATGATGAAGCTCCTTTCAAACGAATGTAAGCTTATCATTCCCAATCAAAAATGCTCCTATGTGTTATACCTCATCATTTAAAAAGAAAATCGCGAGTGTTCCCGGTCCGGAATGAGCCCCAATAACTGCCCCGACAAGATTCACATAAACCTCTTTCGGTGAAAAGGCCTCTTGTATTAACGCTTTCATCTCATTGGCAGCTTCCTCATCATCACCATGGCTTACGGCGATTGTTTGATTTTCAAGATTCACACCGCGTTCCTTCATCAATTCAATAATTCGTCTGAACACTTTTTTACGGCCTCTTATTTTTTCAAGGGGCACGAGCTTTCCGTCTTCAACATGAAGGAGAGGCTTTATATTTAATAACCCGCCAACAAACGCAGATGCTTTGCTGATTCTGCCGCCACGTGCTAAGTATTCTAAGTTATCAACAGTAAAAATATGTTCAATCTTTTTGCAGTAATTTCTTACCGCAGCTTCTATTTTAGAGAGAGGTTGTCCGCCTTTGGCAAGATCAACTGCGTATTTAACAGCTAAGCCACAACCTAGTGAAGCACATTTAGAGTCGATAATAGATAACTCAAACTCCGGGAATTCTTCCAGTACTTCATTTCGAATCATCATGGCTGTTTGGTATGTCCCTGAGAGCTCTGATGAAAAACATACATATAAACTAGGGGTTCCCTTTTTGGCCAGATCAGTAAATACATCTTTAAATAAAGAAGGTGATATTTGAGAAGTTTTTACCACTGTTCCTTCTCGCATGGCATCATAGATTTCTTTCGGTTTAATTTCTTTTTGGTCCTCGAGTTGTTTTCCATCAATTTCAACGCTTAAAGGGAGAAACGAAACGGAGTTTTCTTCGAAAAACTCAATTGGTAAATCTGAAGCACTATCAGCTAAAATGTGAACATTCATTTTAACACCTCATTACATTCGAGAAGTACCTCGAATTGTTATATGTAAAAAAAGCTTTATATGTTTAGTTTATTCATTCTATTGATAAAATACAATCTTTGTATTCAAATGAAGTAAAGTTGGGAAAAACTAGAGCAAGGAGAGATTTTATTATAAGGAGCAGATTACATGCTTAAAAATGAAACAATGAAGATTATTGTCGTCATAATAGGTGCTTTTTTAAATGCTGTTGGCTTAAACATGTTTCTAATCCCTGCAAATGTATATGCAAGCGGATTTACTGGGATTGCCCAGCTTCTATCTAGCATACTTGAGGAATATACACCATTTTTTATTTCGACCGGTGTGTTACTATTACTATTAAATATACCAGTTGCCATTTTAGGATGGTTAAAAGTAGGGAAATCATTTACTTTATACAGTTTCTTGAGTGTTGCAGCCACAACCGTGTTTTTAGGAATAGTACCCCTCCATTCATTTTCCCAAGATATTTTACTGAATGCAGTGTTTGGCGGTGTAATTGTTGCTGTTGGGGTTGGGATTACCTTAAAATACGGTGCCTCAACAGGAGGTCTAGATATTATTGCCATGATTTTATCCCGGATGAAGGATAAGCCGGTTGGAACCTATTTCTTTTTATTTAATTCAATAATTATTCTTACAGCAGGTTTATTATATGGATGGGAAAAGGCATTGTATACATTGGTAGCTCTTTATGTATCAACTAGGGTAATTGATGCAATTCATACAAGACATGCAAAATTAACAGCCATGATCATTACGAAAAAGGCAGATTCGTTAAAGGCGGCCATTCATTCCCGTTTGGTTAGAGGAATCACAATGATTCCTGCGAAAGGTGCATTTACAAATGAACCGAAAGATATGCTTATTATCGTTATTACAAGATATGAACTATATGACCTTGAAAAAATTATTAAAGAAGAAGATCCGAATGCATTTACAAATATTGTTCAAACAACAGGGATATTTGGCTTCTTTAGAAAGGAATAGAATAGAAATGAGATTATCATTATTTCTAATGAGTGTACTAATATCCCTGCTGCTCACAGGTTGCACTTCTGATAACAAAGGTAATGCAACTGGGGAGCCAAATCAGGAAATGGAGGTACTGGAAGTCATGAGCAATGAACTCAAGTTGGATTTTCAAGTGATGCCCTCTTCTAAAGAAACCCAATTTATTATCACCTTAACAAATCAATCAGATCAATTGAAAAAGCTGGAATTTCATAGTAGTCAAAAATATGAAATTAATGTAACAAATGATAAAGGGGAAGAAGTGTTTATTTATTCAGAGGGAAAAATGTTTTCACAAGCACTTGAGACAGCTTTAATTAAATCCGGTGAAAGTATGGAGTGGGAAGAAATTTGGCAACATGAAAGGTTGCCGGCTGGCAAATACACGGCGAAAGTTTCCGTTTTATCTCATAAGGATGAAAATCTCACAATGGAAAGAGAATGGACTGTACCTTCAGATAAGTAAACTGAAGGTCAGTCCAAATAGCTTAAATGGAGTCAATCGCTTGTTGAAACTCTCTTAATTGAGCTCTTTCAGCATCGGTGCAATTTGCATAAGCTGAGGACAAGGCATTTTTTGCTTTTAAGACAGCTTCATATTTATCACCTTGCTGAGAGCCTGTGGCAACTGAATTGGCATATGCGACAGCTTCACGTGCTTGTTGGAATAATTGATTTGTCATTTAAAAACCTCCAAGCAAACTGTCGTCAGTTTTATTTGATTTATGTTGTTCTGATTCAGAAAGTGTTGAATGGTAAGGGAACCTCTCATCGTGTTTAGTAACTGTATCTTTGCCTTGTTGTACAAAACGTCGTGATTTGTTACGTTTACCCATTGAAAAAGCCCCCCTTATATGTGTTGACGCTAACTTCGCGTCTAGATTATTTTGTACATTCCTGCAAATAATATAAATGGCAATATGTATCTTATTTGTTTGAGTTTTTCAAGTGCCCTAAAGGGAGAGTACTTCTTTTAAGTAATGAGCAATTCCATCTTCTTCATTTGTTTTTGTTTCTTTATTCGCAACTTTCTTTAGTTCATCAATTGCATTTCCCATTGCGACTCCCTGACCTGCATATTGAAGCATTTCCAAGTCATTGTCTTCATCACCAAAAGCAATGATCCGATCCTGCGGGATATTATAGTAAGAAGCAATTTTTTGTAAGCCAATTGCTTTATTCATTCCTGCCCGAATGATTTCAATTACATGCCAAGGTGCAGCCCATCTTCTATGGTCAACAACTTCAGCATGAACGTCTGATAGATAAGTTCTTATTTTTTCTACATCTTCTTCAGCTGCATGAATAAGAATACTTGTTACATCTTGACCTAAGTTTTCACGTAAGTCTCCAATTGTGATATTCGGGTGTCCCATGCTAAAAACATCAATTAGTTTTTCATCATGTAAATGGAAATACACGTCATCAATAATCTCGGCTAATACATTATGTAAATGGTGCTCTTCAGCTACAGTGATGATTTCTTTCACAACTTCTAAATCGAGTGTAGTATGATAAGTTCCCCAATTATCATCTTTTGGATGATGAACATAAGCACCATTAAAGTTTACAATTGGTGTTGTTAGTTCTAATTCTTCATAGTAAATGGAGCTTGAACGGAATGGCCTTCCTGTTGCGATACAAACAACATGACCAGCTTCTTTCGCTTTTTTTATCATTTCTTTGTTATAAGCTGAAATGGTCTTGTCATCTTTTAATAGTGTCCCATCTAAATCTAAAGCGATTAAATAAGGTTTTGTATCCATAACGTCTCCTTTTTAAAATGAAATATTTTGTGAAATTTTCTTACATTTGTTGCTGCTTTTCATTATTAGTGTATCTTTTTTCCAAGTTTAATGTCTACATGTTACACTCAATAAGTGGGAAAATAACTAGGGAGGCGCTTTTTCATTGATTATTGTAGAGAAATTACATATAGAAGGTATTCCGACCTTACACGTTGTGGAAGAGTCGTTAAAAGAGACAAAAACACCTTTCGTGATGTTTATTCACGGTTTTACAAGTGCAAAGGAAAATAATCTCCATATTGCTTATTATTTGGCGGAAAAAGGATTTAGGGTTGCTTTGCCGGAAGCATTGTATCATGGTGAAAGAAGTGAGCAATATGGTACTAAAGAGCTTGCCTTCAGGTTTTGGAAAATTGTTCTAAATGAAATTGAAGAAGTGAATAAAATCAAACAATACTTTGAAAATAATGAATTAATACATCCTAACAAAATTGGACTTGCCGGTACTTCTATGGGCGGGATTACAACTTTAGGTTCTCTGACACAATATGATTGGATTAAAGCAGCTGTTAGTTTAATGGGAAGTCCTTGTTATACTGAGCTTCTAAAAAGTCAGCTTTACACAATAAAGCAAAGCGGTACAGAAATTCCGCTTTCTAATGAAGAAATTGAAGAGCAGCTTTCCTTACTGCAGCCCTTTGATTTAAGCCTTCAAACAGAGAAACTTCAACTTCGTCCATTACTCTTTTGGCATGGTGAGCGTGATCAAGTTGTCCCATTTGCTCCAACCTATCAATTTTATAAAGATATTGTTCCGATGTATGAAAAAGAACCAGAGAAACTCCACTTTATAGCCGATCCAATAGCAGATCATAAAGTATCAAGAGAAGGTGTCTTGGCATTGGTGGAATGGTTTGAGAGGTATTTGTAATGAAAGCATAATGCTTTCATTGACTCAAAACTTTTACTATACTCAAACTAGGAACTAGCAGAAAGGAGTGTTTAAAATAATGGATGAATTATTAAAAGACAATATTTACGGTGCGTTAGAAACAGTTATAGACCCTGAGCTTGGTGTAGACATTGTCAACCTTGGTCTCGTATACGATGTGGAACAAGATGAGGAAGGCCATACCATTGTAACAATGACCTTAACTTCAATGGGATGTCCTCTAGCAGCTACGATTGTTGAACAAATCAAAGTAGCCCTTCAAGATATCCCCGAAGTAAAAAGTACAGAAGTTAATATCGTATGGAATCCACCTTGGTCCAGAGATAAAATGTCAAGAATAGCAAAAATCGCGTTAGGAATTCAATAAAAGCGGGTAAAAGTAACTCTTGTATGGATGATCATCACTATTTAAGTGAAGATCATTTGTATATTGAGTTACTTTTTTTTGACTTTTTTTATAAACTATTTTCGCAAAGATTTATGATTGAAAATATTAATTTAACTCTTTATTGGAATGGAGCGGAAGGCACTCGACTCCTGCGGGAAGTGAGGAAAGGGTGAGACCCCACAGGCGAAGCCGAAGGAGGCTCAGCTTCCTCCCCGCGGAAAGCGAGTGTCTGGAACGAACCAATTTTTACCTATAACAACCATAACAATACATATTACATAGCGACAGAATTCCATGACAAATAATTATCCCTAAATCTGTGGCAATCCACATTTCAATCCATAGAATATGAAAGTGTTATCAAAAAACTTCAAGTGTACGCGAAACCCACCCTTATGTAATCACTATTCAATTTTCAAATATTTTATACAATTAGATGCATATATATAATGTCGTATAAAAACGCGTAATTTCCTATAAAACCTTTCAATATCATGATTTTTTTGAAAAATTAGCAAAAATATTATTTATACACTTGATTTTATTTTTATACATACTTATAATTGAGAAATAATTTAGATAACGAACTTAAGAGAAGGTGATTTGGTGAAAGTCGGAATTATCGGAGCCACAGGATATGGTGGAGTCGAATTATATCGTATATTATCCAATCATCCACATGTAGAAGAATGTATACTCTATTCATCTTCAGAAATGGATGTTCCATATAGCAACTCGTTTCCACATCTGCATCAATTAAGTAATCATATATTAAGAGATATCAACGTTGAAGAAATAAAAAATGACTTACAGTTTTTGTTTCTTGCCACACCGCCTGGAGTTTCAAGGGACTTAACACCAAAGTTTCAAGGATCAAATGTGAAAATTATCGATCTATCAGGTGACTTAAGGTTAAAAGACAGATTAGCTTATGAGCATTGGTATAAAAGACCATGTGTATCAGATGATGTATTAGAGAAAGCTGTTTACGGACTATCTGAGCTTAATAAGGAAGAAATCAGAAATGCTGATATTCTTGCAAATCCAGGGTGCTTCCCAACAGCAACGATTTTAGGTTTGGCACCTGTTGTCCAAAACAAAATCATCGATGTGCAATCCATTATTGTAGATGCTAAAACTGGAGTATCCGGTGCAGGACGCAATGCATCACAGGCGACACACTATTCTGAAGTGAATGAAAATACGAAAATATATAAAGTTCATGAACACCAGCATGTGCCGGAAGTTGAGCAGGCTCTTCACTCTTTAAATGAAGCAGTTGGTGCTATTACATTCTCAACTCATTTAATTCCAATGACTCGTGGAATCATGGCAACCATTTATGCAAGTGTTGAAGAATCATATACAACAGAAAAATTACTAGATTTATATAAAAGCTTTTATGCTGACTCTCCTTTTGTACGAATCCGTGAGGAACATGTATTTCCTTCAACAAAAGAAGTGTACGGATCAAACTTCTGTGACATCGGGCTAAAGCTTGATGAACGGACAGGAAGAATCACGATTGTTTCGGTAATTGACAACTTAATGAAAGGTGCAGCAGGTCAAGCGGTCCAAAACTTTAACCTAATGAACGGATATGAGGAAACAACCGGCTTGTATTTCGCACCTATTTATCCATAAAAGACTACTTTGCAGATGAAATGGAAGGTCAGACTCGAAGATTGAGGCATATTGACTAAACCAATGTCATTGTATAAGAGTTTTGATCATGACAACCAGGGAGGAAAAAGAAGTGCTACAAGCAAAAGAAACATCTGCTATTACGAAAATTGAAAATGGATCTATTGTAACACCCAAAGGATTCTCAAGCGACGGTGTTCATGCCGGACTCAGGTATTCAAGAAATGACTTAGGTGTTATTTACAGTGAGGTACCAGCAAATTGTGCAGCAGTTTATACTCAAAGTCATTTCCAAGCAGCTCCACTAAAAGTAACGCAGGAAAGCATTGCTGAAGAAAAATTGCTGCAGGCGATTATTGTAAATAGTGCGAATGCTAATGCATGTACAGGAGAACAAGGGTTAAAAGATGCCTATGAGATGAGAGAAAAAACGGCGGGTTTATTTAACATTAAACCCAATTATGTAGCAGTTGCATCAACTGGTGTAATTGGAGAGTTTTTAAAAATGGATAAAATCCGTGCTGGAATTGAGCAATTAAAACCTAAAGCTGAACCTGAAGCTGCTGAAGCCTTCCAAACAGCTATTTTAACAACAGATTTAGTAATGAAAACGTCGTGCTATTCAGTTGAAATTGATGGCAAAACGGTTACCATCGGTGGGGCGGCTAAAGGTTCAGGGATGATACATCCAAACATGGCAACGATGCTTTCTTTTGTGACAACAGATGCAAAGATTGATTCTGCATCACTTCAAGCACTATTAAGCAAAACAACAGATAAAACATATAATCAAATCACAGTCGATGGTGATACATCAACAAATGATATGGTATTGGTTATGGCGAATGGGCAAGCTGAAAATGAGCTGTTAAATGAGGATCATCCAGAGTGGAATGAGTTTAAAGCAGCGTTTCATAAAGTAAGTGAAGAGTTAGCAAAACAAATTGCTAAAGATGGTGAAGGGGCAACTAAGCTAATTGAGGTAGAAGTAACAGGAGCAAAAACAAAGCAGGAAGCGAATGTGGTTGCCAAGAAGATTGTCGGATCCAGCCTTGTCAAAACAGCTGTATACGGTGCGGATGCAAACTGGGGAAGAATCATCTGTGCAGTAGGATATAGTGAAGCACAGGTTGAGCCGGAGAAAATCGATATTTACTTAGGAGATATTTGTTTGTTTACAGATAATCGTCCTCAATCATTTTCAGAGGAAGTTGCCACAGAATACTTAAAGCAGGATCAAGTCAAGATTACAGTTCATCTTGGTGTTGGTGAAGAAAACGGGAAAGCCTGGGGCTGTGATTTAACATATGATTACGTAAAGATAAACGCAAGCTATAGAACGTAAGGGAGATTGTTATGTCAAAAACAGTTGTATTAAAATGTGGCGGAAGTACAGTTCATCAATTGTCAGAGTCCTTTTTTACTAGCTTACAAGCATTGATTTCCTCAAATTGGAGGGTGATGATCGTACACGGTGGCGGTCCAGATATCACAAACATGCTGAAGGCTTTAAAAATTGAGACAGAATTCTACAATGGTCAACGGAAAACAACAGAAGAAGTACTGGAAGTTGCTGAAATGGTGTTAGCGGGGAAAATTAATAAGCACCTTACAAGTCTATTAAACCAAAAGGGATTAAAATCGATTGGATTGTCTGGAACTGATGATCATCTGTTGCTAGCGGATTTCTTAGATCAAGAAAACCTAGGAATGGTTGGAAAAGTGACATCAGTTAACACATCGGCAGTAGAATTACTAATGGATAATGGCTATATTCCTGTTGTAGCGCCACTTGCAAACACTGATACACATCAAACCCTTAACGTGAATGCCGACTTAGCTGCTGCAGCTATTGCAGATGCGGTCGGAGCAGAAAAATTCTTATTTGTAACTGATGTACCCGGTATTTTAAACAAAGAAAAACAAGTCATTGAAACCGTAACACCGTCTCAAATTGATGAGCTAATAAAGAATGAAGTCATTACAGGCGGAATGATACCAAAGGTAGAATCAGCTGTTGCAACACTTTCTGATATTTGTCAAGAAGTGATGATTGTAAGTGGTCAGCAAGCATTTATTGAAAAAGATGCTTTTATTGGAACGAAAATTGTGAGTGAAAAGGAGGTCTTGTCATCATGAGTTATTTATTTCCAACATATGCACGCTGGGACGTAACAATTAAAGAGGCAAAGGGTTCATGGGTTACCGATGTAAATGAAAACAAATATTTAGACTTTATTTCAGGTATTGCTGTTTGTAACCTTGGCCATGCCAATGAAGAAGTGACAAAAGCTGTTCAAGAGCAGCTCACAAAATATTGGCATATGTCCAATTTATTTCACCAGCCGATTCAAGAGGAAGTTGCAAAGCTTCTAGTTGAAGCTAGTGACGGAGATGCAGTATTTTTCTGCAATAGTGGTGCAGAAGCGAACGAAGCAGCTATTAAGCTAGCTAGAAAACATACAGGTAAGACAAAGATTGTTACCTTTTTGCAATCATTTCATGGGAGAACATTTGCAACAATGTCTGCAACAGGGCAAGAGAAAATTCAACAAGGTTTTGGGCCTATGCTCGAAACGTTCCAGTACCTGCCTTACAATGATCTAGCAGCTTTAGATAAGCTAGAAAGTGATGTAGCTGCAATTATGCTTGAAGTTGTTCAAGGTGAAGGTGGCGTCGTTCCAGCTGAAAAAGAGTTCATTCAAAAAGTATCAGAAACGTGTGAGAAAATTGGTGCGTTACTAATTATCGATGAGGTTCAAACAGGAGTAGGCAGAACCGGAAAGCCGTTTGGTTATCAGTATTACGGAATTAAGCCTGACATTATTACATCTGCAAAAGGTCTTGGCAGTGGGTTACCGGTAGGGGCAATGATTGGTCAAAAATCACTCATTGAAACATTCCAGGCTGGAAGTCATGGATCTACTTTTGGAGGAAATCCGATTGCTATGGCTGCAGCAAAAGTTACATTAGACAAAATTTTTGATGAAAAATTCTTAATAGAAGTGGAAGAAAAAAGTAACTATTTAGTAGGAAAGTTGAATAGTTTAGTAGGAAAGCATCCACTTGTAAATGATGTTCGTGGGAAAGGCCTATTAGTCGGGATCGAATGTAAGGAACAAGTTTCGGAAATTATTAACCAACTAAGAGAGAATAAGCTACTTGTTCTACCAGCTGGTTCTAATGTTATTCGTCTACTACCACCATTAACGGTTTCTTATGAAGAAATAGATATAGCTGTAAAAACATTAGAAGATGTTTTCTCAACAGTGGACTATCCGGTAGAAGCTCATTAATTTGAGCATTTTTTTTACAAATGATTGAATAAAAATACTCATGTTTAAATAATTATCCAAGAGGGAAAAGAGTAGAATTAAAGTCAAACGAGGTGTAAGCAGATGAAAGGATATCTCCATTTAGAGGATGGTTCAGTTTATACAGGAGTACTTGAGCACGGGTCTTCCGAGAATATAAACGGAGAAATTGTATTTTTCACAGGAATGACAGGATATCAGGAAGTTCTGACAGATCCTTCTTATAAAAATCAAATTGTTGTATTTACGTATCCGCTGATCGGGAATTACGGAGTAAATATAAGTGATGATGAAAGTAAACGACCACAAGTCAAAGCCGTTGTTATTTATGAAGGTACATCACAATATTCTCATTTTGAAGCACAGTATAGTTTTAAAGAGTATTTGGAAAAGTGGAATATTCCAATTATTCATCATATCGATACTCGTGCAGTGGTGAAAAAAATCCGTCATCATGGATCAATGGCAGCTACGATTACAACAAAATCTACTTTAGCTGAGCAACCATGTGCCATTTTTGAAGATGGAGTCTTTGAAGTTGTGTCAGATAAGCTTGAAACATACGGAAATGGTGAAAAGCATATTGCTTTAATAGATTTTGGATATAAGAAATCAATTCTCACATCCTTATTAAATAGAGGCTGTAAAGTCACGACAGTACCATTTAAAATGATCGATAAAGTAGCTGATTTAAAGCCTGATGGTGTCTTATTATCAAATGGACCTGGAGATCCAGAGCAATTATCAAGTTACTTTACTCAAATAAAAGAAGTTGTGTCTGCTTATCCAACATTGGGGATTTGTCTAGGTCATCAATTAATTGCTTTATCTCTTGGTGCTAAAACGACAAAACTGTTATTTGGACATAGAGGAGCAAACCAGCCTGTTCTTGATACAAAGACAAACAAAGCGTTCATGACCTCTCAAAACCATAGTTATGTTGTCATAAAAGAAAGTCTACATGATACAGACTTATCTATACGTTTTTATCATATCAATGATGATTCCATTGAAGGATTAACTCACAAAAGTTTACCAATTTTAACAGCACAATTTCATCCGGAGGCACATCCAGGACCTTCAGATAGTGAATGGATCTTCGATGAATTTTTAGAGATAGTCGCAGTTGCTAAAGGAGATATACTTTATGTCTAAAAATCAATCTATCAAGAAAATCGTTGTCATCGGGTCCGGCCCAATTGTTATTGGGCAGGCCGCAGAATTTGATTATGCAGGAACACAAGGATGCCTTGCCTTAAAAGAAGAAGGCTACCAAGTAGTGCTTGTTAATAACAATCCAGCAACCATAATGACAGATGAAGAATTTTCAGATGTTTTGTATTTTGAACCATTAACGGTTGAAAGTTTAACAAAAATAATTGATAAAGAAAAACCTGATGGCTTACTTGCATCTCTAGGTGGTCAAACAGGTCTTAACTTAGCGATGGAGCTTCATGAAGCTGGAGTTTTAGAGAAATATGGTGTTCAATTGCTGGGCACTTCAATTGAATCGATCCGTAAAGGTGAAGATCGAAATGAGTTCCGTCAATTAATGTATGATTTAAATGAGCCAATCCCTGAGAGCTCTATTGTAACTACATTGGAGGAGGCACTTGAATTTTCCAATAAAATTGGATTTCCAATTATCATCAGACCTGCCTATACACTGGGCGGGAAAGGCGGCGGGATTGCTTCAAATCTTGAAGAGTTTAAGAAGATCGTCAGAAGTGGATTGCAAGCAAGTCCGATTACCCAATGTTTAATTGAAAAAAGCATTGCAGGATTTAAAGAAGTAGAATATGAAATGATTCGTGATCATAAAGGAACATGTATTTCTGTATGTAATATGGAAAACATTGATCCTGTTGGTGTTCATACAGGGGACTCGATCGTTGTTGCACCATCACAAACATTAACAGACCAGGATTACCATATGCTAAGAAGTGCAGCAGTAAAGATTGTTTCGGCTCTTGGTGTGATCGGTGGATGTAACATTCAATTAGCTTTAGATCCTAAAAGCAAGCAATACTATGTTATTGAAGTAAATCCACGGGTCAGCAGATCATCTGCATTAGCATCAAAAGCTACTGGCTATCCTATTGCGAAAATTGCTGCTAAGCTTGCCGTAGGGTATACATTAGATGAATTAAAAAATCCTCTAACGATGAGCACGTACGCTAGCTTCGAGCCGGCTCTTGACTATGTTGTTGTGAAATTCCCGAGATGGCCTTTTGACAAGTTTAATAAGGCAGATCGTAAACTTGGAACAAAAATGAAGGCAACAGGGGAAGTTATGGCAATTGAACGTAATCTGGAGGCTGCTATTCAGAAGGCTTGTGACTCATTAGAACTGGATAATATCGGTACACATTTACCAGAGTTAAAAGATTTATCTATTGATGAACTAAAAATAGTCATGAATAAAACAGATGATCGCCGCTTCTTCGCGGTTATGGAACTGTTAAGAAATGGAATAACAATAAAAGAAATCCATGATCAAACTGAAATGGATGTGTATTTTCTTTCGGTATTCCAGCGAATCATCGATCTTGAACAGCAAATACAAGAAAAGACCATCTCAACACTTGATGCAGAATTCATCGCGACAGTGAAGGAAAAAGGTTTCTCTGATAAGACAATCTCCTTCTTACTAGATGCACCTGAAGCAGAAGTGAGAAAGGCTAGACTCGATGCAGGAGTAAAAGCATCCTATAAATATGTAGATACATGTGCGGCAGAATTCGAAGCTCGTACAAATTATTTCTATTCTACTTACTTTGGTGAAAATGAGCAGCCTGAATTAACGGAAAACAAAAAGATCTTAATCATTGGTTCAGGTCCAATACGTATCGGTCAAGGGATTGAATTTGACTATAGTGCTGTTCATGGTATTAAGGCGTTAAAGCAATTAGGCTATGAAGCGGTAATGATTAACAATAATCCGGAAACCGTAAGTACTGACTTTGAGACAGCAGACCGTTTATACTTTGAGCCTATCACACTTGAACAAGTGTTAAATATCGTTGATTCCGAGGGAATTGATTCTGTTATTGTTCAATATGGTGGACAGACAGCTATTAACCTTGCTGAACAATTAGAATCTGCAGGCATAAAGCTGCTGGGAACAGATACTGAAACATTGGATTGGTTGGAGGATCGAGACAAGTTCTATCAAATACTTGATGAATTATCGATCCCACATGCAGCTGGTTTAACAGCTAACAATGCAGAAGAAGCATTAAAAGGAGCTAAAGAAATTGGATTCCCTATGCTTCTAAGACCTTCATACGTTATTGGCGGAAAAGGCATGGTCGTTGTTCATAATGAAGAAACGTTAGTGAAGTTACTTGCGGAAAATACAAATATGATTTATCCAGTCCTTATTGATCAATTCGTGCAAGGACTTGAGGGTGAAATCGATCTTATCTCAGATGGTCAAGATATCTTTATTCCAACCTATATTGAGCATGTTGAGCCAGCCGGAGTTCACTCAGGAGACAGCTTGGCAATTCTTCCATCTCAACATCTAACAGATGAAAATAAACAGGTGATTGAAAGTTATGCAAGTGCGTTGGTTGGCAAGCTGAATTACCGTGGGATCATGAATATTCAATTCCTAATAAATGAGGGCACAATTTATATTGTGGAAGTAAACCCACGTGCGAGTAGAACAGCACCAATCATTAGTAAAGTAACAGGAATTCCGATTATTAAGCATGCTACTAATTTATTATGTGGTAAGAAAATAACAGAACTAGACATTACACCAGCAGAGCCTAATAAAATGGTGGCAGTGAAATATCCTGTATTCTCAAGTCATGCATTACATGATGTCGATATTACACTTGGACCGGAAATGAAGGCAACTGGTGAAGGAATGTGTATCGGAAATAGTTTAGAAGCTATTTATCGAAAGATCTATACAAAGGATTTAGAGAATGTAAGAAGTATCTTTTTCGATTTGAAAGATGAAGAAGCAGAAAAAACAGCAAAAGAAGCTGGACTTGAAGTTGTAACAGATGAGTTTGAAGCATGGGTTGAGGGAGAAAAAGGTATTTTCGTCTCTTTAATTGACAGTGATGAAGCGAAATTAGCACGCCAACAAGCGATTGAAAAAGGAATGCTTTTATTTACAAATCTTTCAACACTAAATGCTTGTTTACAAGCCATTACTGCACCTGATGATGATGCATTTTCAATTCAGGAATATTTAAAGCCTTTGGTGAAAAACCAATAAGTTTCCGTCTAAGCTAAGGAAGGTAGTGATTAGATATGAGTATACAAGTCAAAAATAAAACAGCAGTCGAAAAACGTGATTTTTTAACCCTTCTTGATTATAGTAAGGAGGAAATTCTTGCTTTAATCGATGAAGCATTTAAATTAGAAGAAAACCCGCTTCAGCCTGTCCTGCAAGGAAAAACTCTTGCGATGATTTTTGAAAAATCATCTACAAGAACTCGGGTATCATTTGAAACAGGAATGCTTCAATTAGGCGGGCATGCTCTATTTTTAAGTAGTCAGGATCTTCAGTTAGGAAGAGGAGAACCTGTTTCTGATACTGCTAAAGTATTGTCCGGCTATGTTGATGCAATTATGATCCGTACTTTTGGTCATGATAAAATTGAGGAATTGGCCAAGCATGCCAGTATCCCTGTTATAAATGGATTAACAGATCTTTTTCACCCTTGTCAGGCACTTGCAGACTTAAAGACCATTTACCGTCTTAAAGAAACGTTTGAAGGTGTTAAAACTGCATATTTAGGTGATGGAAACAATGTTGCTCATTCCTTAATGATTGCTGCAGCCAAAGTAGGAATGGACTTTTCATTAGGGTGTCCAAAAGGCTATGAACCTGATGCAGATATTGTGGCGAAAGCTCAAAAGCTTGCAGAAGAAACAGGTGCAACGATTACAATTACGCATGATCCAATTGAGGCTGTTAAGGATGCTGATATCATTTACACAGATGTATGGGCAAGCATGGGTCAAGAAAGTGAGCAACAAGAACGCTTGGTTGCATTTAAAGAATTCCAAGTAAATGATCAACTTGTTCAGCATGCAAAAGCTGATTATCACTTCTTACATTGCTTACCTGCACACCGTGAGGAAGAAGTAACATCCTCAATCATTGACGGTGAACACTCAGCTGTATTTGAACAAGCTGAAAACAGACTTCATGTCCAAAAAGCATTACTAAAGAAATTACTTTCATAAATAGACGCGGGGACAGGTTCCTCGTCCCACTGGGACGAGGAACCTGTCCCCGCTGTCCGTTACATGAAAATAAGCTATCTGGAGATAATAGTAGTAATGCGATGAGAGGAGGTTAATAATGGGACAACAACATCGTTTTCGTGTAGGACAAAAAGCACCAAATAACGGAATTTATGTAGAAATAGGTGAAACAGGGGACAATGTAAAAAACCCTGGCCAAATTAAACTGAAGGCTGGAGATCGTTTCCCTGAAACAGCTAATCATAATCGCCAATGGACATATAAACGTAAGCCTTAATAGATGAAAAAGCAAAAAAACCTACTGTTCACAGTAGGTTTTTTTGCTTTTTAGTCGAATCATTTTAGTACAAAAGTTTTTAATGATGATCATGCTTAGCCGCAGGCTCATTAGGGATAACTGCAGCAATGAAGAATATGACAACGATTGCAATCACTGATAAAACTGTTGCAGTCATAAAATCGTAATGACCACCCGTCATATTATTTACTACGTATGACGCCATATGAATTAATAAAAAGCCCCAAAAAAATGTCCAAAAGAAACGCAAACCATTCACCTCAATTTCCAGACGAATTCTTATTATATATTATCACAAAATATTTCAGGATTAAAAGAACCTTTTTAAATTGTTCATAAACTCTCCATAACCTGCATGAAATATTAAAACCAAAAGAAATTTCAAGGTGATTTACAGGTGCTGAATTTGGGGAATAGTTACCGAAGATGAGCATCCATTAATGAAGCTGTCCTTTTCATGTGTCCATATTTACAAGAAACGTGATACAGTCCCATTCTTTTTATAAAGTTAGACATACATTATATAGAAATAAAATGACAAAGAAGAGAAAGGTGGTGGGCAAGTGATGACGATAACGGAACGCTTTTTTCAGATTGAGACAGAATGGAATGTCATCCATTTACCATTTAAGCCAAATGGGTTTGGAATTTTAATCATTGGCGATCGGTCTGATTTTGTTGATGATACTACCAGCTTTTGGCATCAGCATTATGGAAGAAATCAATTAATATCAGATTTGATGAAGCAAGGATATACACTCTTTCATTCGAATCTTTATGGAAACCATTGGGGTAGCCCTCGTTCAGTCACAATGGCGAAACAGCTGTACCATATGGTCATGAAAAAAGAAATATTAAATCAACGTATCCATCTGCTAATCGATGGGATGGGCGGATTAACAGGTTTACAATTAATGCAGGAAATTCCTGAAAAGATTCGTTCTGTCGCCATGATGAATCCTTGCCTTGACCTCCAAGCCCATCTTGAAAATGAAAAAGAACATAAATTCTTTTATAAGCGTTTGAAAAAGGAAATTTCCTCCGCATATGGTGTTGATCCAAGAAATCTTTCATCTTTAAATCTTCCGACACTTCACAATACAAGTTACCACATTCCTGTGAGAATTTGGCAAAAAATGAATAGCACTACCTATGCTCCACAAGATCACAGTAAAAAATATGAGGAAATGAGAAGTAAGGCGGAGCATCCTATTCAATTAATTTATCATCTTGGAGATAATCTGTATCGTATAAATCAATCAATTATAAGGTTTTATAAAGAAAATGAAAAGGTGTTATAAACGTAAAAGAGCTTAAGGTGCTATGACTACAAATAGTTGCCCTTAAGCTTTTTTTGTACTCTCGGTATTTAGGGATGATAGTATACTAATCGCCATTTGGGCTTTGGTGATAGTCAAGATTTTCTAATGTTTGATTCCAAACAACTAAGTTTTCCTTATGAAAGAATACTAAATTAACGATCCCTCGCATATTGTATGATATCGTCCATAAGGAGGGAAATAAGGATATGAGAGTGATGGTGTTTGGAGCACAGTCACATATTGGGTTTGCACTTTGTGAAAGGTTTCTTGAGGAAGGAAAAGAGGTATGCGCAATCTTTCTAGATTGTTCCTCAAAAAGGAAAAAGCTTCTTCTAGAAGAAAGATTGATGTTAATTGGTAGAAATGCTTTATTTCAAGAATTTTCACTGGAAGATGAGTGGAGAAACGAAGCTGTTACCCATGTGATTTATTGTAAAGAAGAATCTCATGATCAAGATCAGATTTGTTTTAAGAAATCAGTTGAGGAAGCATTTGAAACGAAAAGTCATTATTTTTATGTAAGCCCTGCAACTATACAGAGAGAAGGAGAGTATCAGCACCTTCAATCAACCTTGACCTCCTATTCAATCTTTAAATTGCCAAGGCTTTTTGGACCGTTTCAACCACCAGAAGAACAAATTCATCAACATTTACATTCTTTTTTATCAGATCAGAAAAAGTCTCTTATCATTAATGAGCCACTTGTATTTATTACAGATGCTGCAGAAACGATTGTTGAGATAATAGGGAAAGGTGAGTATGAAAAAGTGTATTCGTTTCTAAGTGAACTGAAGGACGAAAAGATTGAATCAGTTTCAGTTGAGTTAAAAATGAATGCAACAGAAAAAGCTCAAGACGAGTCGATTCGACTTTCTCTCTTAACAAAGACACCTATTGAAGAGGGATTATTAAAACAGCTTTCCTGTATAACAGCTTTTAAAGGGATCTATGAACTTGATAGTTAGCTCTTGTACAACTAAATAAGGAAAGGCTAAAATAAAAAGAGAAGGGAAAAAGTATACAAGGAAGTGGTTGCCCATGTACTTAAAGCTAGGCTTTGTTCTTATTATTCTTCTTTCGCTTTTTGGTTGTGGACAACCTATAGCTTCGGGGGAACTCGAAAAGGTTGGTTTGCTTGTTACAGAAACAATTGATGAAAAGGTTTGGGGAGCTAAAGGCTACAAAGGATTGTTAAAAATTCAATCAGAATTAGATGTGGACGTATTTTATAAAGAAAATATGAAAGATGAAAAAAGTATACGTGAAGCAATCGAAGAATTTGATAACAATGGTGTAAATCTCATTTTTGGACATGGAAGTGAATTTGCAAATTATTTTAATGAGATCAGTAGTGAATACCCTGACATTCATTTTGTTATTTTTAACGGAGAAGCCAATGGTGAAAATGTGACAAGCTTGAATTTTGATTCCAATGCAATGGGTTTTTTTGGTGGGATGCTAGCCGGAGAAATGACAGAGACGAATAAAGTTGCGGTTTTAGCAGCTTTTGAATGGCAGCCTGAAGTTGATGGCTTTTTCGAAGGTGCTTATTATCAAAATGAAAATGTGGACGTAGATATCCAATATGTTCAAGATTGGAATAATACGGATGTTGCATTGACTCTGCTTGATCAAATGATTGCACATGGAGTAGACATTGTCTATGTAGCCGGTGACGGATATAATATAGCTGTGATTGAAAAGCTAAAAGAAGAGGGACTATACGCAATCGGCTTTGTTTCAGATCAATCTGACTTGGGAAAAGGTACAGTATTAACAAGTACGGTCCAACATGTTGACAAATTGTACGAAGTTGTCGCAAAGGATTTTGATAACGGAAAACTAGAAAATGGAGAACTCTATTATGATTTTAAAGATGGGGTCATTTCACTAGGTACATTTAGTCCTCTAGTTGATGAAGAATTCAAATCAATTGTGTTGGAATCTATTGAAGAGTACAAGGAAACTGGACTCTTACCCAATCAGCTATAATACTTAATGAAAAAAGGAGTGAAGAAAAATGGAACAACATCCAAAAACAATGGAATTTATGCAAATCGCTATGAAATATTTACCTGAAGCTAAGGAAAAGCTTGAAGGATCAGGGATTGAATTATCAATGGAAACCATCCAACCAATGCTTGAACTTTTTACAAAAGTAATGGGTGAAGCATATGAGCTAGGGAAGAATGATGCTCAGTAAAAAATAGAAAGCTACCTGTTTATGGTAGCTTTCAGACTGTTGACAAACGCTCGCTTTCTTCGTTACTCACCTTGCTGCGGTGCTCATTACCACCCCCGGTAACTCCGCTCCTCCCAAGGCTTCGTGCCTCGAAAGCAAGCGTTAGCAATCAGTCTGAGGGGCTAGCGATTCTTACATTTTCTACAAACTTAAAGCTACCTGTTTATGGTAGCTTTTTTTATTTAATTTTCTTCTTAATATAGTCTACAATCGGTCCAAATTCTTTTAATACAGGTTTAAGATTTTCTAATGAAGACATTATATCGTCAATCTGTTCCATTAAAGTGAAATAATTTACCTCATTGTTTTGTTCTTCCACTTGTTTTTCTTGCAAATTGTTTTGTTCTCTGTATCTTTTGGGAACCCTATTTCCGAACATAAGTTGTGTAAAAGGGTCTGATGAAGGAGAGCTGGTTTCAATTTCTTGTTCGATGTCATCTGAGTGTGCTTCTAAGTCAAATTGTTCGTCTTCCTTTTTTTCATGAGACGTCATGTCTACCACCTCCTAACATAGTGTCTTCGATACATATCTATAACTAGTTTATGAATTGATGAAAAGCAAGTTCTAGACATGTGCACTAAAACATTGATATTGAAAAAAAAAAGTAAATAAGATAAAATTAGTACCAAGTCATAATAATTGATATAAAATTTTAATATAAAACAATAAATAGACTTCAAAGTAAGTGAAGAATGAATGGACAGGAGTTGTTCAAATGAATGCAGGGATTATAGGTATCGGTCGATACACACCTGAAAAGATTGTTACAAATGCAGATTTAGAAAAAATCATGGATACATCTGATGAATGGATTAGATCAAGAACTGGAATAGAGGAGCGTCGCATTGCAGATGATTCAATCGATACTTCAGATATGGCTGTGTTTGCTTCAGAAAATGCTTTAAAAGATGCCGGGATTGCGGCAGAGGAATTAGATTTAATTTTAGTTGCCACAGTTACTCCGGATCAACCGTTTCCATCTGTTGCATGTATGCTGCAAGAAAAATTAGGCGCAAAAAAAGCAGCTGCAATGGATATTAGTGCCGCTTGTGCAGGCTTTATGTATGGTATGGTTACAGCTAAACAATTTGTTGAGTCTGGTGCATATAAAAATGTTTTAATTGTTGGCGTTGAGAAGCTTTCAAAAATTACAGACTGGGATGATCGTAATACCGCGGTTCTTTTTGGAGATGGTGCGGGTGCAGCTGTCATTGGTCCTGTAAGTGAAAGTAAAGGTATTTTATCATTCGAATTAGGTGCAGACGGTACAGGTGGAAAGCATCTTTACCAAGATGAATACATCATTATGAACGGACGGGAAGTATTTAAATTCGCAGTAAGGCAAATGGGTGAATCTAGTATAAATGTGCTGGAAAAAGCAGGTTTAACAAAAGAAGATGTAGATTTCTTAATTCCACACCAAGCAAACATCCGAATCATGGAAGCAGCAAGAGAACGTTTAGACTTGCCTGTTGAAAAAATGTCAAAAACAGTGCATAAGTATGGAAATACATCAGCAGCTTCTATTCCAATTTCTTTAGTAGAGGAAGTAGAAGCAGGAAAGATTAAAGATGGTGACCTAGTAGTTATGGTCGGTTTCGGCGGAGGCCTTACATGGGGAGCAATCGCACTTCGTTGGGGTCGATAAACATAGAAGAGTTTCGTTAATCTGATGTTGGAATCAGTTTAAAAAAAATAAAAGTTATTGGCTGTAAAAAAAAATTAATTCCGATAATTAAAGAATGAGGTGAATCATCATGGAAAAAAAGCGAGTGGTAGTAACAGGATTGGGTGCAGTAACTCCGATTGGAAATGATGTAGAAACAACTTGGCAAAATGCGATAAATGGAGTGTCTGGTGTTGGGCCAATCACTAGAATTGATTCAGAGCCCTATTCAGCAAAAGTGGCAGCAGAGCTTAAAGACTTTGATGTTGAACAATTTATGGATAAAAAAGATGCGAGAAAAATGGACCGCTTTACACAATATGCGGTCGCAGCATCCTTCATGGCTGTTAAAGATGCGAACCTTGAAATTACAGATGAAATCGCTCCGCGTGTTGGAGTTTGGATCGGTTCTGGTATTGGTGGAATGGAAACATTTGAACAGCAATATAGAACACTTTTAGAAAAAGGTCCTAGAAGAGTGAGTCCATTCTTCGTACCAATGCTTATCCCGGATATGGCAACAGGTCAAGTATCCATTGCTTTAGGGGCAAAAGGTTTTAACTCATGTACTGTGACAGCTTGTGCAACAGGGACAAATTCGATTGGAGATGCGTACCGTGTTATTGAACGTGGTGAAGCGGATGTTATGATTTCCGGAGGCGCTGAAGCACCTCTCACAGAGATGTCATTTGCAGGCTTTACAGCGAATAAAGCTTTATCAACAAACACGGACCCTAAAACAGCAAGCCGCCCATTTGACCAAGACCGTGATGGTTTTGTTATGGGAGAGGGAGCTGGAATCGTTGTTCTTGAAGAATTAGAGCATGCTTTAGCACGAGGAGCAAAAATTTATGCTGAAATCGTTGGGTATGGGGCTACAGGAGATGCTTATCATATAACAGCACCTGCACCAGGTGGTGAGGGTGGATCAAGAGCGATGAGGATGGCAGTTGATGGCAGTGGCCTTGCAGTTGAAGACATTGATTATATTAACGCTCATGGTACAAGTACTCCTTATAATGATAAGTTTGAAACACTAGCAATTAAAGAGGTATTCGGTGAACATGCCAATAAATTAGCGATAAGCTCTACAAAATCTATGACAGGTCATTTACTAGGTGCTGCTGGTGGAGTTGAAGCTATTTTTAGTGTTTTAGCTATTAAAGAAGGGATCATTCCTCCAACGATTAATTTACAAACTCCAGATCCTGAATGTGATTTAGATTATGTGCCAAATGAAGCTCGAAAACAAGAAGTAAAAGCAGCTCTAAGTAACTCATTAGGATTTGGCGGACATAATGCAACGATTATCTTTAAAAAGTATGATGCTTAACTTTAAACCCGACAGAAATGTCGGGTTTTATTTTTGTGAAAATTGTTTAATAAATAAGGGAAGAGGATTAGTCTCTTTTTAGAAGATGCTTTGTAAGTAGTTTAGGCTTTGTTGCTTGCAGCTCCAGGTTGCTCGTATTCCGCGGGGGCTCACCTGTCCAACTCTTCCCGCAGGAGTCTCGCACCTTCCGCTTCAATCAACTTAAGCGGTTTTGGGCGTAAGAAAATGAATAAGTTGTGGTAGCTATGATTCTTTCACTAATTAGATAGCTATAATCAAGAACAGTTTCTCCTTCACCTCATAAACTACAAATGAGGGAGAGATGATACGATGAGCTTAATTAATACAATTGACTGGTTAACGAAAACACCACAGCAGCTGGAAATTAGTGAGAAATTAATACCTTATTTCAATCAAATGAATAAAAGGGAAATTGCATCCTATCTAAATTCATTTGGAATGTACAAACATACATCAAACATCAATGACTGGATCGAACAAATGGAAAAAAAACAAATCGTTAGCTATGTTAGATCATTGGAAAAAAAATATCAACATATATGGAATGGTCCAGATGTAGCCATTTTTATTTTTCCAATTGATCAAACCAATCGGAAAATTGAGAGAGAATATCGAGGGAGATCAGGACTGGCATTTCATGATAAGTTATTTTTATTTCTTTCTAAAGATGTACTAAAAAACGACATTGAGTCATTATTTTTACATGAATATCACCATGTTTGCAGACTGGCAACTGTTAAAAAGTCTGAAGAGACATTCACTATAGTAGACAACATGGTCATGGAAGGGTTAGCTGAAAATGCAGTCCGTGAAATAGTTGGAGAAGAAGCTGTATCTAATTGGACGAAGTTATACGGCCTGGATCAATGTGAGAGGTTTTATAAGCGAATCATTCTGCCTCATAAAGACATAGCACGAGATCATTCAAAATTTCCCCAATTAATGTATGGAACCGGATTTTATCCAAATATGTTGGGCTATTCTGTAGGGTACCATATTGTAAAGACAATTATGGACAAAACAGGATTGAAGACAAAACAACTTTTAGGTATGTCATCTGAACGAATCATGAAACAGTATGATGGGATAAAGAATACTTCATAAACAGAAAGGATCAATCATACAATGTGTTAGGACATGTTCAAACTTATGAAAAAACAATGCATATTCTTCATAGAATGGAATAATTTATCTAAAATTTGCCTATACTGTTTGACAAATGGTACTGAAGTGAGGGGTTTTAATATGTTATTTCTTCATGATGTTTGGGTAAATTGGTTTGAAGGTGAAGAGAATGGATACAATGTCTGTCATTTTCATGAATGGAGAAAGGATGACAGTGTTGAACTCCTTGATCAGGTTCCTTTATTAAAGGTAGATTCCCTATTATTCGACTACATAGAAAACAACTTATCGGAGTTACCGCCTGGTCTATTAAAAGATATTTTCCAAAAGGCTTATATTCGTAAAAATCATGAGAGAATCCAACTTGATTATTGTTTTGTAGTGACAGATGGAGTTGGGATATTGGCAGTTGACACAATTGGCTATACAATTCCAATTCGCAAAAGCCGAATTATTCCAAGACAAGAACAGTTGGTATTTGAAATGATCAAAGATATTGAGCCGGAAATGTATTCGACAGAAATAATAAATGAAGAGGAAAACAAAGAATATCATATATTGTCTTTAGCACCACAATATATGAGAGGCTTAACAAGAAAAGAGCGTCAATTAAAACAACTTTTATTTATGGCACTTGATCAGCTGCAAGCAACGAGAAATACTGCGGAAGTTAAGTACTGGTATACAGAATGGAACCCTACAAAATATGAGGATATTCAGCAGAGAGAGTTTGATGAAGTGTGGAATCAACTCTATGAAGAAACATTAGCTGGTTGGTCTCCAAAACATATTCAGTTATGTGAACGCCTAATAAAAGGACAACCCTTTTTCGAAAAGCTTTGGGATATGGAGCATGAATCAAAGGTTAATTGACTTGGACAAGCTGCATTGTAGAAAAAACGATGTGTCAGTGAACACATCGTTTTTTCTATTTACATGTGGTCGCAAAAATATCAGGGAAGTTGCAAGAAAAAATGAAAAGTTGCAAAAATACCGTCCCAAGTTGCAAAAATACTTGATAAGTCGCAAAATTATGACGGCCGTAGCCGGAAGCGATGATTAAAAATCTGTGTTACTTCCGCTTACGGCCAAGTCCCATCGCATTTTCCATTTTCTTTAAAGTTCTACTTGCGACTGCATTGGCTTTTTCTGCACCTTTATCAAGGATTTGATCCAGCTCTTCTGACTCCATTAGCTGATAATACTTATCTTGAATCGGTTTTAGGGCATTTACCACAACTTCAGCTACATCTGCTTTAAAATCTCCGTATCCTTTTCCTTCATATCTGGCTTCAATTTTTTCAATTGGTTCATTCGATAATATTGAATAAATAGATAGTAGGTTTGAAATACCAGGTTTGTTTTCCTTGTCATATTTCACAATTCCTTCAGAATCTGTTACAGCACTTTTAATTTTTTTCTCTATTTGTTTAGGTTCATCAAGTAGTGTAATAAAAGCTTTTTGATTAGCATCTGATTTACTCATCTTTTTTACAGGATCCACTAGTGACATAATGCGGGCACCAACTTTTGGGATCCTTACTTCAGGGATGGTAAGAACGTCGTTATATTTTTTATTAAAACGTTCAGCTAAATCACGTGTTAACTCTAAATGTTGCTTTTGATCTTCACCTACCGGTACAAGATCAGTGTTGTATAGAAGGATATCAGCTGCCATGAGTGGTGGATATGTGAGTAATCCAGCAGAAACTGCTTCTTTTCCATGTGATTTATCCTTGAATTGAGTCATTCTTTCTAATTCGCCGATATAAGAAACACACTGTAACATCCATCCAGCTTGTGCATGTGCAGGAACTTCCGATTGAATGAATAATGTTACTTTCTCATGGTCTAATCCAACAGCAAGATAAAGAGCTGCCAGACTTCTAATATTTTTTCGTAAAGCTAAGCGGTCTTGAGGAACAGTGATGGCGTGTTGGTCAACGATACAAAAATAACAATTGTACTCGTCTTGTAAATCAACAAACTGTTTTAATGCACCAATGTAATTACCTAAAGTAACTGAACCACTCGGTTGTATTCCTGAAAAAATTGTTTTCATATTGGCCTCCTAAAAGTAAGTAAGATAAAAAATGAACGCAAAAAAGGCCCACTCGCCCCAAATATAGGGACGATGGACCGCGGTGCCACCCTAATTATTTCTTAGTAGAAATCACTTTGTCTTTTAACGCAAGATTACGTCTGAGCATACTTAATTTCTGCACAGAAGCTTAGAAGTCCATTCCATATCGGTCATTGCCTGTTTCCACCACACACAGGCTCTCTGTAAAATGTGCCATATATGTACTACTCTTCATCATAGCCAACTATTTTTTTTATACATTAAAAAATATAAATTAGCAGCAAGGAAGATTATTCGACGTAGGGGCTAATTTGACGTACTAAGTATAAGTGCAACTACGCCTCTGTCTTCACCTTTCAGGCTCGCCAGTCGGCGAGTTTTCTTTATTATATGAGATCATGAATGCATTTGCAAATAATAAATGAATCAAATGAAATAGTAAAGAAACGTTCCTATTATCACAATGACTGTCATCACTAACCCGCTTAATAAAAACGGAGAATGATTAAATGTTAATAGCTCTGAAACTGGAGTCATTTCATTAACTTCTTGTTTTGAAAGTTCTTTTCCTTTAGAGACGAACATTCTCCTAAAGCCGTATGTTATTCCATCAAAAAAACCACCTTTTACTGTGATTGTAAAGAAGGATATAAACAACAATCCGATGGCAAAAAAGAAAGAAATATTAACAAATGACAAAATAGTTAGTTTTTGGTAAATGATAAAAGACAGTAAGATTGTTAAACATAAAGACACAATAATGAGTGTAACAGATCGTTTATTGCGCAATTTCTTTCACTCTTTTCTAGTTAAAGTACTTTAACACCTATTATATCAGATGAAAGGGGTTGGAAAAAAAGAAGCGAAGTTATTGTAGAAATATTTATTCGATATAAATGTATAAAATATATAAATATATTCGTCATTTTTCTACATTTTCTACAAAAAAGTTTGGAAGATAATGTAACCCTTTACAATTCAACGCGTTAAAGCATTGTGAAGAAATTATATGAAAAATTAAGAAAATTCAAATGAAAATATATAGGTCTTTATGCCTATTTTTTGTTTGATTTTCATTAACAGTATTGCATTTCTGTAAACTTTATTAAAAAAATAAATGCACAATTGACTGAATACTTGTATAATAATCTCGTAAAGTAAACTTGTTCAAAATAAAAGGGAGGTCAAATTTGTGAAAAAGTCGAAATTTTTTCTACTTTTAGCTTTATCGCTTGTACTAAGTATGTTCTTAGCAGCATGTAATGGCGGCGGAGATACTGGTAAAGAGACAGATACAGGCGGTGATGAAGGTACAGCAGAGCAAAAAATTACAGCATTGGAGTCAACAGCAATTCCTTCAATGGATAGTGTAATGGCTCAAGATACAGTAAGTTTCACTACGATGAATAACGTAATGGAAGGTTTATACCGTCTAGATCCAAACCAGGAAGTTGTTGAAGGTATGGCAGAAGGTGAGCCTGAAGTTAGTGAAGATGGTACAGTTTATACATTTAAATTAAGAGATGCAAAATGGTCAAATGGTGACCCTGTTACAGCAAACGATTTCGTTTATGCATGGCAACGTGCAATCGATCCTGCAAACGCATCACCATATGGTCCATATATGATGGATGGTAAAATCAAAGGAGCAGCTGAAATTTCTGCAGCTGGTGCTGAGAAAAAAGAATACGATCTTAACACATTAGGTGTTAAAGCGATCGATGAAAAAACACTTGAAGTAACATTAGAAAGACCAATTCCATATTTCCAATCATTAATGGCATTCCCAACGTTCTATCCACAAAACCAAAAATTTGTTGAAGAACAAGGAGATAACTACGCTAAAACAGCTGAAAACCTAGTTTTTAACGGACCATTCGTTTTATCTGACTGGGGCGGAAGCACAGCATCTGAATGGACTTACACTAAAAACAAAGATTATTGGGATGCAGAAACTGTTAAGCTAGAAACTGTTCAATGGAATGTATTAAAAGATTCTCAAGCAGCTGCAAACGCATTTGAAACTGGTGAAGCAGATGTAACAGGAAAACTTTCTTCTGACATCGTACCTCAATATGAAGGCGATGAAAGAATGGTAAAATGGTTAGAGCCTACAATCTTCTGGTTGAAATTTAACCAAAAAGAAAATGAAGCTCTAAAAAATCCAGATATTCGTAAAGCAATTGCGCAAGCAGTTAACAAAGAAGATTTTGTTAACAGTGTATTAAACAACGGTTCAATTGTTGCAAACTATGCTGTTCCACAAGATTTTGTTAAGAATGAAGAAACTGGTAAAGACTTCCGTGAAATTAATGGAAACGAATTACTACCACATGACGTAGATGCAGCAAAAGCATCATGGGAAAAAGGTTTAGCTGCACTTGGTACAGACAAAGTTGAAGTAAGATACTTAGGTGATGATACGGAAAGTGCTAAAAAAATTGCTGAATACGTTAAAAACCAATTAGAAACAAATCTTCCTGGACTTACACTGAAAGTTGAAAGTGTACCATTCAGCGTTCGTTTAGATCGTGAAAATTCTCAGGATTATGATATTCAAATGGCTGGTTGGGGTCCTGACTACCTAGATCCAATGACTTTCTCTGACCTATGGTTAACAGGTGGAGGAAACAACAAAATGGATTACTCTAATGAAAAGTATGATCAATTAATTAAAGATGCTCAAACAACTTTAGCTCAAAAACCAGTAGAGCGTTATGAAGCTCTTGCTGAAGCTGAAAGAATCCTACTTGAAGAAGATGCTGCGATTGCACCTATGTATCAACGTTCTTCTAACGTGTTAGTAAATGAAAATGTTGACGGATTTACTTACCACTTAGTAGGACCGGAATACAGCTTCAAATGGGCATCTGTAAAATAAGTATTGATTTAATTAGTACTTTTTGATTATAGTGATAATTGATGTAAGGAGAGAGTATATTGAATGCCGATATACTCTCTTTTCCCTTGTTGGGAAATTGTCGAACTTTGTAGAATATTTAATTTATTTAGGAGGTGCAGTCATATGGCGAAATACTTAACTCAACGTGTTATTTATATGGTCATTACACTCTTTTTAATTGCCACGTTTACTTTTTTCCTCATGAAAATAATCCCAGGTACACCTTTTACAAATGCTGGTAAATTATCTGAGACACAGCTTACAATTATGAAAGACAAATATGGTCTAGATGAACCGATACCGGTACAATATGCGACCTATATGGTGAATATGCTGAAAGGTGATTTAGGTGTTTCCTTTCAATTCAATAACGTAGGAGTTACTGAGATCTTAATGGATAGCATTGGTCCTTCAGCAACACTTGGATTTCAGGCGATCCTTTTCGGAACATTTTTTGGTATCATTTTAGGCGTCATTTCAGCATTAAGACAAAATACATGGGTTGACTATAGTGCAACATTTTTAGCTGTACTTGGTAAATCAATCCCTTCCTTCGTTTTTGCGGGGCTATTGCAATATTACGTTGCGGTAAAATTAGGATGGTTTCCAGTTGCATTCTGGAAAGGTCCGGAATATACAGTTCTGCCAACAATTGCGTTAGCAATGTTCCCGATTGCAACTGCAGCAAGGTTTGTTAGAACTGAAATGGTAGAGGTATTAGAATCGGATTATATTACACTTGCTAAGGCTAAGGGTGCAAGCTGGTTTGAAATTGCATTTAAACACGCTCTAAGAAATGCGTTAATACCAGTAGTAACTGTTTTAGGGCCATTGGTTGTTAGTTTAATGACTGGTTCCCTTGTTATTGAAAAGATATTTGGTATTCCGGGACTAGGAGAGCAATTCGTAAAGTCAATCACAGTTAATGATTATCCTGTTATCATGGGTACGACAATCCTTTTTGCGGTTCTATTTGTTGTCGTCATCTTAATTGTAGACTTACTATATGGAATTATTGATCCGCGGATTCGTTTAGCGGGAGGTAAAAAATAATGGCACATGAAAAAATTTCAAAAGATATGTTTAAACCCGCTCATATTGATTCAGCGAAGAGTGAAGAGATTTCCAAGCCAAGTCTTAATTATTGGCAGGATGCATGGTTGCGAGTTAGGAAAAACAAAGGAGCAATCGTCAGCTTAATTATATTAGCATTCCTAACGATTATGGCTCTGGTTGGCCCGCATATAAACGGACATGGGATAGATGAACAAAACCTTAAACATTCAAATCTTCCCCCGAGAATTCAAGGGTTAGAGAATGTTAGCTGGTTACCATTTGATGGGAACTTAACAAGAAAAAACGGTGATGTTTATAATGCATATGAGCAGAAGAATGTAGACGAATATTACTGGTTAGGTACAGATAGTCTTGGTCGTGATTTATTTACACGTGTATGGAAAGGAACTCAAGTATCCTTATATATCGCAGTATTAGCAGCTGTTATTGATATGGTTATTGGTGTATTATACGGTGCTATTTCCGGGTTTGTCGGCGGCCGTACAGATAATGTTATGCAGCGGATTACAGAAATATTAGTAGGTATTCCAAACCTTGTTGTCGTGATCCTCATGATTATTGTGTTGGATCCAGGGATTTTATCGATTACCATCGCCTTAACCATAACTGGTTGGGTTGGAATGGCGAGGGTTGTTCGTGCTCAGGTAATGAAGTTAAAACAACAGGAATATGTTTTAGCAGCTAGAACATTAGGTCTATCAAATGGAAAGATTATTTGGAAGCATCTTTTACCAAACCTAGCCGGTGTTATTATTATCAACACAATGTTTACAATTCCAAGTGCGATATTTTTTGAAGCCTTCCTAAGCTTTATTGGATTGGGATTACAGCCGCCATTGGCTTCTCTAGGTACACTCATTGATGATGGATTTAAAGTTCTGCAATTATATCCTTATCAGATGATCATACCAGCCATTGTTATCAGTTTAATTATGATTTGCTTTAATATGATTGCGGATGGACTGCGCGATGCGTTAGATCCGAAAATGCGTGACTAGAAAAGGTAGGTGAACCGAAGATGGATAAAATCTTAGAAGTGAAAGACTTGCACATTTCATTCCATACGTTTGCTGGAGAAGTGCAGGCAATTCGTGGAGTTAACTTTGATTTGTATAAAGGGGAAACATTAGCAATCGTAGGTGAATCTGGTTCAGGAAAATCAGTTACGACGAAAGCGATTATGCGTTTGCTCCCCGAATCAAATTCAGATATTAAGCAAGGTGAGATCCTTTTCGAAGGCAAAGACCTAGCTAAAGAATCAAATAAAAATATGCAAAAAATTCGTGGGAAAGATATTTCGATGATTTTCCAAGATCCAATGACATCATTGAACCCAACGATGAAAGTTGGAAAACAAATCATGGAGCCGATTATCAAGCATCAAAAGCTAAGTAAGGCTGCAGCGAAAGAGCGTGCAATTGATATTTTAAGGCTTGTTGGGATTCCTAGACCTGAAGAACGCTTTAATCAATACCCACATCAATTCTCAGGCGGAATGAGACAAAGGGTCGTTATTGCGATTGCACTTGCATGTAATCCAAAGGTTCTGATTGCAGATGAGCCTACAACTGCGTTAGATGTTACGATTCAAGCTCAAATTCTTGAATTAATGAAAGAATTGCAGCAAAAAATTAATACATCGATTATTTTTATTACCCATGACTTAGGTGTTGTGGCAAACGTTGCTGATCGTGTTGCGGTTATGTATGGTGGGAAAATTGTTGAAACTGGTACGGTTGATGAAGTTTTTTATAATCCACAGCATCCATATACATGGGGATTAATTAGCTCAATGCCTAGTCTTGATACAGACGAAGAGGAATTGTATGCAATTCCCGGTACACCTCCGGATTTATTGCACCCGCCAAAGGGTGATGCATTTGCACCACGTAATGAGTATGCGATGCAAATTGACCTTGAGGAGCAACCTCCTATGTTCAAAGTATCTGATACACATTATGCTGCGACATGGTTGCTTCACCCTGATGCGCCAAAGGTTGAACCACCTTTAGCAGTACAACGACGCCAGCGTCAATTCCCTGATGGAAAAGGGGGGAACTAAATTGGAAACAACAGAAAAATTATTAGAAATTAAAAATCTAAAACAATACTTTAATATTGGCAAGCCTAATGAAGTAAAAGCAGTAGACAATGTTTCGTTTGATATCTTTAAAGGGGAAACATTGGGGCTAGTAGGTGAGTCTGGTTGTGGGAAATCTACAACTGGTCGAACTATTATCCGATTATACGATGCTACTGATGGTGAGGTTCTATTTAATGGAGTAGATGTACATGGAAAGAAATCCCGTGCACAATTAAAAGAATTTAACCGAAAAATGCAAATGATCTTCCAAGACCCGCAGGCATCATTAAATCCTAGAATGAAGGTCTCGGATATTATTGCTGAAGGTATTGATATTCACGGTCTAGCAAAATCGAAAAAAGAGCGTATGGACAAAGTAATTGAATTACTTGAAACAGTTGGATTAAATAAAGAGCACGCAAATCGTTATCCACATGAATTTAGTGGGGGACAAAGACAACGTATCGGAATTGCTCGTGCGCTTGCAGTGGAGCCTGAATTCATTATTGCTGATGAACCAATTTCAGCTCTTGATGTGTCAATTCAAGCTCAGGTTGTCAATTTAATGAAAAAGCTTCAAAAAGAAAAAGGGTTAACATACTTATTTATTGCCCATGATTTATCAATGGTGAAATATATAAGTGATCGAATTGGTGTTATGTACTTCGGAAAGCTTGTTGAATTAGCTAGTGCAGAAGAGCTCTACAACAACCCAATTCACCCTTACACACAATCTTTACTATCAGCAATTCCACTTCCAGATCCAGACTATGAGCGTACTCGTGTAAGAAAAACATATTCTCCAAGTCAACACAATTACCAACCAGGTGACAATGTTGAATTTAGAGAAGTAAAACCGGGACACTTCGTCATGTGTTCAGAATCTGAATTCGAGAAATATAAAAAAGAACATGCTTAATCATTTCGTAAGAGATTACCGTTTGGTATTCTCTTTTTTTATGTGTAAAGATTGTTTCATTTAATCTCTTTTTTAAAACAAAATTTGAATAGGGTGGAAAGCAAAAATTCATCTTCTTATATAAATAACAAGACATATATAGAAGAGTATGTTAAGATAGAACAAATGTTCCTTTTTGGTTTTTTATATTGTGGAGATGTTTAGCTGTTTAAGGAAAGTTTGTTGTTTGAATATTATTTTAAAACTTTATAGTGGAATGGAGCGCAAGACACTTGACTCCTGCGGGAAGTGAGGAAAGGCTGAGACCCCACAGGCGAAGCCGCAGCTTCCTCCCCGGCGAATCTTGTGTCTGGAGCGAAATGGAACGAACTAATTTCTATCTAACAAAGTATGTGGTAAACAGTCAATGTTTAATATGTTTAATAATCCGTCAAAAGGGTATACATAAGCATGGGAGAATTTATTAAATGTGATAGGAGTAGATAAATGAACTGGTATGAAAAGTTAAATCAGTATTTTCCCATTGAAGAAATGAAGTCAAAGAAACATATGGAAGCATTGCTTCAAGAGAGGAAAGATATCTATCATAAGGATGAAGGGGTAAACCATGTCCTAATGTATGCAGAACTTCCTGATTTTATCTTTATTGACTATCTATTCGTTTCAAAAGATGCTCGGGGAGAAGGATTAGGCAGTAAATTAATAAATAAACTCAAAAATAAGAAAAAACCCATCATTCTTGAGGTCGAGCCAATTAATTATGAAGATTCTGATTCAGAAAAACGCTTAAAATTTTATCAAAAACAAGGATTTAAGCATGCTGAATCAATTGGCTATGAAAGACGCTCTCTTGCGACTAATGAAATAAATAAGCTAGAGATTTTATATTGGGCGCCAAATAACGCATCTGAAAAGACGATCTTTGAGGCGATGCAAGAAACATATACCCTTATTCATACATTTAAAGATAAGGAACTATACGGTGAATCCTATCAACCTGTACACGAAGTACTGACAATCGATGAAGGAAATAATCAAAATATTTTCGATGAGCTATCTTAATTGAGAATGAGAACAGTGACTTTTTTTGGATTATAAATGTTGAACATATCCAAATTTAGTCATTGTTTACATAAACTATTTAGAGTTTTCAAGATTGTAATCGTTTTGTCATACTTTTAATACAATAACTATATGCATACTTACTTTTTTATAGTATAATCAATTTATTAGTTCTTAATTAAATTAATTTTAATTTTAGAAAGATATAAATGTTACTCATTCTATATTTAGAGGAGTGAAAGTCAATGGTTACATTGTATACATCACCAAGTTGTACTTCATGTCGTAAAGCTAAAGCATGGTTGGAAGAACACGAAATTGCGTATGTTGAAAGAAATATTTTTTCTGAGCCTTTATCTATACAAGAGATTAAAGAGATTCTTCGAATGACAGAAGATGGAACAGATGAAATTATTTCAACACGATCTAAGATTTTCCAAAAGTTAAATATTAACTTAGAAACAATGCCATTGCAAGATCTATATACGTTGATTCAAGAGAATCCGGGTCTTCTTCGTCGTCCTATTATCATTGACGAAAAAAGATTGCAGGTAGGCTACAACGAAGATGAAATTCGACGTTTCCTTCCGCGTCGTGTTCGTACTTATCAATTACAAGAAGCACAACGTTTAGTTAATTAAATAAAAGAAAGAGGTTATTTCTACATAGACTCTATGTAGAAATACCTCTTTTTGTTTATGTTTAAGCTAGTCTCTACGCAAAGAGATTTGTTGATAAATAAGGCCAGCTAATAAAATAAAGGATACAGATAAATAAGGAATACTCATCTCAATCATAGGGTAAGAGCTATACAGGCTTTGCAGATAAGGTTCTTCAATAATCATCTTTCCTGATGTAAGGGCCAGTAATCCACCGCCGATATAGATCAAAAACGGATATTTTGTTAGTAAAACAAGAATTAATTTACTTCCCCATATGATGATAGGAATGGAAATAAACAAGCCTATTGCTACTAATATCATATGCCCCTGTGCTGCTCCAGCAACAGCAAGTACATTATCAAATCCCATTAATAAATCAGCAACAACAATTGTCTTAACGGCTTTCCATAATGATTGATGACTTTTTATCCTCTTCGTGTCTTCTTCTTTTCCGACAATGAGGTGGTAAGCGATATAAAGAAGGAAAACACCCCCGATAAGTTGCAGGAAAGGGATTTTTAATAAATACACGGCAACTAAAGTAATGAGGATCCGAATGACAATTGCAAGCATCGTTCCCATTATGATGGCTTTGTTTCGCTGAACAACGGGTAAGTTACGGCATGCCATAGCAATAACAACAGCGTTGTCTGCTCCAAGGACTAAATCAATCCCTATGATCATAAGAAGTGATAACAAAAAATCGTGTTCCATTTTTTAGACCCTCTTTTCAGCTTTTTGAAGTTTAAATAAGTATATAATTTTGTGCTTAGTTTTGGTGTCTAGCTCCAACGCCTAGCCCCTCGAGGTCATAAGCCAATTTGGAATTGAAGGCAAAGAACGCCTTCTATTCCAAATCGTCTTATGCTTGTCGGGGCTGTACGAGGCGTTTACGCTTTTCGTAATGCTCGTACAATTATATGAACACCATTTTTAAGTTATGCTCCTTAGATTCATCTAGGTAAATAACTGTTTTTGTAAATTCAGAGTTTTTTTATTTCCTTTAAACACTTTTTATCATAAAATAGGAGTACAAGATTCTTTCAATATTGAAGGTTTTGAACAATGGTGTGAATCGTTCTTGCTTTAAGGAGAATGTTTGACACTTCCCTTTGCCCACGGTTAAATAGTTGAAATTTTGGGTAAAGTGTAGTAAAGTACAACTACCCTGAGGGGGGTTGTCCCTTCAACATCTTATATAGAAGGGAAGGTTGAGTAATGGAAATTGAACGTATAAACGAGAATACCGTAAAGTTTTATATTTCGTATTTAGATATAGAAGAGCGTGGTTTTGATCGTGATGAAATATGGTATAATCGTGATCGAAGTGAAGAGCTTTTTTGGGAAATGATGGATGAAGTCCATGAGGAAGAAGAGTTTATGGTTGAGGGTCCTCTTTGGATTCAAGTTCAGGCACTTGATAAAGGCTTAGAAGTGATCGTGACAAAGGCACAATTATCAAAAGATGGACAAAAGCTTGAACTTCCAATTTCAGATGAGAAGCTTAAAGAACTGCCAGTAGATGAAAATATTGAATCCCTTTTGGATCAACATTTCAATAAATCAAGTGATTCACAAGATGATCACATAGAAGATATGGAGCAACAGCTTCAGTTTGTGTTAAAATTTAATGATCTAGAACATATTATTTCCTTGTCTAAATATTCGCTATTGAATGGGATGACGAATCATTTATACACGCTCGACCAACAATATTATTTATTTATTGAGTTTGATGACGAGGTTACTGATGACGAAATTGAGAACACTTTAAGTATTCTCCTAGAATATGGACAAGAATCTCGAGTGACGATTCACCGCCTTGAGGAATATGGTTCCATCATTGCAAAAGATCATGCACTAACAGTTATCAGAAAGCACTTCTCTTAAATAAATCATACTAAGTAAGGAAAAACCGATTATTCATAAATCGGTTTTTTCTGTCTTTATTTATTTTTTCTAATAAGGGTTAAAAATCGTGGATAAGTAATAAAATAGTGAGAAACTAGAAATAAGAACCGACGGCCAAATTAAAAAGGTTTTGTTTTATTAAATAAAGGGAAGTAAGAATAAAAATAAGATAGGTGAAAGCCAATGAAATTTACATTCCGATTACTACTATTTATTACACTTATTGCTTCCATAATACTAATTACAAAAAACTTTTGGGGAGATTGGATTGTTGGTTCTGTCAGTGTTCTTTTTACACTTTCCATTATATTTATTTGCATAGTTATTTTCTTGGAAAACAGGCATCCTTCTCATACGATCACATGGCTTATTGTCCTGGGAGGTTTTCCATTAGTAGGTTTCTTTATTTATCTATTCTTTGGAAGAAATATTAAAAAGAGGCGTTTGTTTGAAAAGAAAGCTCTTTTAGATGAAAAAGCTTTTTTGGAGATAGAGGGAAATCAACGCTCCTATCAAGATAAAATCGAGCATATGGGAGACCATCAACAATTATTGTTTAATCTTGCTCATCGTTTAGGCCATAGCCCAATTTCTTTTAGCACGAGGACTAAAGCATTAACAGATGGAATTGAGACATTTGAACATATCTTTCGGGAAATAAAGAAGGCAAAACATCATATTCATCTTGAGTACTACATTGTAAGGTCTGACGAGGTAGGGCAGGAATTAAAAAATGTCCTTATTGAAAAAGCGAAAGAAGGAGTAGAGGTCAGGTTTCTTTATGATGCTGTTGGATGTTGGAAATTACCAAAGGACTATATTAAAGACTTAGGTAATTCCGGAATTGAAATGGTTCCTTTTTTACCGGTTCGAATTCCCTTTCTAAACAATAAAATTAACTTTCGCAACCATAGAAAAATCGTTGTAATTGATGGGGAAGTTGGTTTTGTTGGGGGCTTGAATGTAGGAGATGAATATTTAGGGAAAGATTCCTATTTTGGATATTGGCGTGATACACATCTTCTCATCAAGGGGGAAGCAGTCCGAACATTACAAATGATTTTCTTGCAAGACTGGTACTATATGACAGATAAAAAGCTGTTACCTCAAATGTATTTAGCAACACAAGCAGATACAATAGAGGAAACAGGTGGAGTTCAATTAATCGCAAGTGGTCCGGATAATAAATGGGATGTTATTAAGAATTTATTTTTTTCAATGATTATATCTGCAAAAGAATCAATATGGATCGCATCTCCATACTTTGTTCCTGATGAAGATATCCTCACTGCTCTAAAGGTTGCTGCTTTAAGTGGAATTGATGTTAGACTTTTAGTACCCCAACGACCGGATAAAAAAATTGTTTATTATGCTTCAAGATCCTACTTCCCCGAATTATTAGAAGCAGGGGTAAAAGTATATGAATATGAAAAAGGATTTTTACATAGTAAAATTATCATTGTAGATTATGAATTAGCATCCATTGGCACAGCAAATATGGATATGAGAAGCTTTCACCTTAACTTTGAAGTAAACGCATTTCTATATCGTACGGGTAGTACACAAAAGCTGGTAGATGAATATATTAATGACATCAATAATTCCAGAGAAATCGTGCTTGATCAGTTTTCTAAACGTTCACTTCCAGTAAAACTTTTTGAATCGGGAGCAAGGCTTATGTCACCTCTTCTATAACATAGTTAATCATGACATTCTGATACAACCTGTGTAACGGGTTGTATTTTTTTGAGGAAAATTTAATTTTAGTGATTTGCCAAATCCGTTTCCACTGAGGATAATAAAAAGAAAAGGAGGGGAGATGCGTGTTTGTTGCGATTGATCAAGAAGGAATGATGATAAATGTTGCCGAAAAAAAGTGGTCAAGGCAGAGGTTAATGAAGTTAAGAAGTGAAAGGAGCTTCATCTGTCCAACATGTAAGCAGGAAGTTGATTTGAAAATTGGCTCTATAATAGCGGCGCATTTTGCTCATAAAAAATATGGAGAATGTTCTACAGTAAAAGGAAATTATGAAAGTGAATATCATATGAAGGGAAAACATGACTTGTACCATTGGTTTCATCGTCAGCATGGAATAGAATCAGTACAACTTGAACCCTACATACAAGAAACAAGACAGCGTCCTGATTTATACATTGAATATAACCAAAGGAAAATCGCTATCGAATATCAATGTTCAACAATAGATATGAGATCATTTAAAAAGAGGTCACAGTTATATAAGCAAGAAGGAATCTCTTATTTATGGATCCTAGGTGCCAAGACTTTAACTAGAGTTGGAAAACAATCCTATCAATTATCACCTTTTCAATGGAATTTTGTGATAAAAAAGAAAAATGCTGCTCCTTACCTTTATGCTTACTGTCCTAATTTAAGGTCAATAATTGTTTTATATCATATTCTACCATTCTCCTCACGAACAGTTATATCTGAACATAAACATTACCCTCTACCTGCAACATCCTTTCAAGATGTCATGAAGCTGCAAACTCATAATAAAGGCAATTTGCGAAAGGAATGGCTTCAAAAAATAAAAAAATTTCGTCTCAAGCCCCCAGGATTTCAATCTAAACAAAGTTCTCGATTTCATCAATATCTCTATCAAATGGTGCATCTCCCACCTTCATATTTACCTTCCTATGCATTTCTTCCTTTAGTCTATAATTATATTTTTGAATCCCCTGTCTATGTTTGGCAAGGATTGATTCTCTTATTTATTCAGTCTATCCCTTTGTATGGTTCATTTCGCGTACATGATGTTTATTATGCTATTTCAATGAGAATGAATGATGGTTTCATTACAGTTCGCTCTCTAACAGAGCCGGTTTCATTTATTACTGCAATTGATGCATATCTTAAAAAGCTGGCTGTTCTAAAAGTAGTTGTTTTTGATGAGAAAGAACTTTTAAAAAAAGTAAAAGAAATACGGTGGATAACCCAAATGGACGAATTGCTACTAGAAGACACAAAAATAATAAGTACAATATAAATTCAATGATGAATAGCAATTTATTTTTTGAACAAATTAAAAGGGAGATATTAACATAAAGGGGTGGACATATGTTTAATATGAAGAGAAAAAGTAATCCTGTTTTAATGGTTGCTTCGATGCTAGGTGTTGGGGCAGCAACTTACTATTTGACAAAAGAAGCGATACGGGGTGAAGATAGAGATAGTAAGGAATCATATCCAACTGAAAATCCCTTCGATTATATAAGGAATGATTTTTAATTGGCTCATGCGGAGAATGATCTTCGGGAGGGTTGGATATGAACAAAAGCAAACTGTTATCTCTTCTAACAGCTTTTACACTTATGGGTACAATGAATCCAAGCTCCGCATTGGCTGTTAATGTTAAAGGGGGAAATGATATGGCAGAGCAAGCAGCGGTAAAAAAATTACCATCTAGAAGTGACATCAAAGTAGAAGATACTTGGAGATTAGAGGATATTTTTTCTTCAGATGATGCATGGGAGAAGGAATATAATGAAG
Organism: Metabacillus schmidteae; assembly: GCF_903166545.1. Taxonomy (NCBI): domain Bacteria; kingdom Bacillati; phylum Bacillota; class Bacilli; order Caryophanales; family Bacillaceae; genus Metabacillus; species Metabacillus schmidteae. The sequence goes on from NZ_CAESCH010000001.1 coordinate 1,226,961, forward strand.
TTCAAAAAGCACTTCCTAAATTAGCAGAGTTTAAAGGGAAACTAGGGGATAGTGCTGCATCTCTTTATGAAGCACTTTCTTATCAAGATGAAGTAATGGAGCGCTTAGGGAAGCTGTATACATATGCACATATGAGGTATGATCAGGATACAACAAACTCTAAGTACCAGGCGCTAAATGATCGTGCTAGAAACTTATACACTCAAGCTTCAAGCATTAGCTCATATATTGTCCCGGAAATTTTGTCAGTTGATGAAGCGAAAATCAAACAATTCTTAGGTGAAAAAGAAGAACTTAAATTATATGAACATGCTTTAGATGAGATTAATCGCCAACGTCCACATGTTTTATCAGCGGAAAAGGAAGAGTTATTAGCAGAAGCTTCAGAGGTTTTGGACTCTTCAAGCAATACATTTGGAATGTTGAACAATGCTGATTTAACCTTCCCGACTATTAAAGATGAAAATGGGGAAGAAGTTGAAATCACACATGGCCGATATATCCGCTTTTTAGAAAGTGAAGACCGCCGAGTACGTGAAGAGGCATTTAAAGCAGTGTATGGGAAATATGATGAATTCAAAAATACCTTTGCTAGTACATTAAGCGGAACAGTTAAAAAAGATAACTTTAGTGCAAAGGTAAGAAACTACGATTCAGCTAGACAAGCAGCACTAAGCAGTGACAATATTCCTGAAGAAGTATACGAAAATTTAGTGAATACCATTCATGACCATCTGGGTCTGCTTCAACGTTATGTGAAGCTTCGTAAGGAAGTATTGAAGCTTGATGAAGTTCATATGTATGATTTGTACACACCGCTTATTAAAGAAGTGAAAATGGATGTAACGTATGATGAAGCTAAAGACTATATCTTAAAAGGTCTTGAGCCACTAGGTGAAGATTATATCTCCATTCTAAAAGAAGGCTTTGAAAATCGTTGGGTTGATGTTCATGAGAATAAAGGAAAACGCAGTGGTGCCTATTCTTCAGGGACATACGGTACAAACCCTTATATTTTAATGAACTGGCAGGATAATGTGAACAACTTATTTACTCTTGCGCATGAATTTGGGCATTCTGTACACAGCTATTACACACGTAAATCACAGCCTTATCCGTATGGAAACTACTCCATTTTCGTAGCAGAGGTAGCGTCAACGTGTAATGAAGCACTGTTAAATCATTATCTATTAAATACAATTGATGATGAAAAGAAACGTTTATACTTGCTAAATCATTTCCTTGAAGGGTTTAGGGGAACTGTTTTCCGTCAAACAATGTTTGCTGAATTTGAACATCTTATTCACCAAAAAGCACAGGATGGAGAGCCGCTAACACCTGAATTATTAACGAAAACATATTATGACTTAAACAAAAAATACTTTGGTGAAGATATTGTGGTTGATGAAGAAATTGGTTTAGAATGGGCGCGAATTCCTCATTTCTATTACAATTACTATGTTTATCAATACGCAACAGGCTATAGTGCTGCAACAGCATTAAGCAATCAAATTCTTGAGGAAGGGCAGCCTGCTGTAGATCGATACTTGGAATTTTTAAAAGCAGGAAGCTCAGATTATTCCATAGAAGTACTCAAGAAAGCAGGTGTTGATATGACCTCATCAGCACCAATTGAAGAAGCGTGCAAGGTGTTCGAGGAAAAACTAAATGAAATGGAAGAGCTATTAGCAAAGGTTAATAGTTAAATAAAAAGGAATGTGCTGTAGACAAAGTAAAAATCGCTAGCCCTTCAGACTGATTGCTAACGCTTGCTTTCGAGGCACGAAGCCTTGTGAGGAGCGGAGTTACCGGGGGTGGTAATGAGCACCGCAGCAAGGTGAGTAACGAAGAAAGCGAGCGTTTGTCAACAGTCTGAGGAATGTGCTGATGCACATTCCTTTTTAAAGTCCTTTAAACGTTTTCCGATGGTTAATTAAGTAAAGTGTTATAAAAATAGCAATAAATAAAAGTGGTGATGTAATATAAATCGGAAATACTTCCATAAGTGCTAATAAATTTATAAAGAATAAAATGATTGTTATAATGGTAAGAAGTAGAATCCATCTAAGCTTCAAAAGCAATCCCCCCTTATATTTAATCCTTAGTATTCTATATGTTATCTGCTACCTAATTATCCATGAAAGATGAGACAGGTTAAGTTGTCTAGAGCAGCAAGCGCTCTATATTTGAATGTGAAAGTTTTGTGAAAAGGAGCTATCTTACTTGTCAAATGTCGACATATTTTGATATATTATAGATGTGAAATTAATCACAAACAAACATTTACCCCTTTGTTTGACCGTGAAAATTTCTCCCATCCCCTTTGTTGTCGTTAAGACATATAAAAAAGACCTTATACGTTGTATAGGGTCTTTTTATTTTGTTTTTATGTTCATACTGATTACCTGTTAAAAGTAAGTATACAAAAAAGGGAATGACAGCAGTCACCCCTTATTACGTTCCAATATATCTCCAAAATGTTCCGTGTTTTGCTTGCACCTTTTCAACGGTTTGAGAAAGGACGAGTTTCTTAAGTTCTTTTTCTACTTCGCTTATTGTCATATTGTAAACAGTGGCAATTTCAGCCGATGCAACAAATCGAAAGTGCTGTAAAAAAATTTCTAATGGAGGTGTGTGTGATGGTTTTATCACGTCACCAACCATTTCTTCTAAAAGCTGTACATACATATCATAAGGATAAATGCCGGTAATTTTTAATCCTTCTTGCTCAACCTCTTCACTAAAAAAGGCGAGTGTTGGTATTTCTTGAACATCCATTTCTGATGTGATTTTTAGATCACATTGTAAAGCCTTTGCGGCACTCTCAGAGTGAAGGTCCTTACGAAATTCATTTGCATCTAGCCCTACATTACGAGCAATTTCTACTAAGATCTCTTCATCAGATACGTTTTGGCTTTCAATAAATAGTAATTCCTGCAGTTTTCGTAAGTAGCGAAGGCCAGCTTTTTTTCCTTGCAGTTCTGCGGATTTTATCGCAAGTGATGCTCGATATGGAGTGGACAACGGATTTTCCAGCCATACTTTGCCATCACATGACATGCCTGTACGACATGCTGTTTTTTCCCAAGCCTGGGCGAGCTTTTCAGGGCTTTTTCTTTTCGTAATATTCAATGTCGCTAGACGCCCGCTAATGATATATTTTATGGTAAAAAGACGTCCATATTCAATTTGCAGCTTTTTTATGATCGGCTCTAGTGCCCAACATTCAGGGCATAGAGGATCGACAAACATATAGATTTCTATCGGCTTATCAGGATGCCCATGACAATGGGAGAAGAAGAGGGATATGTTCTGTTTCTCATGCTGATCCTTCATTGCTTGTGCCTTCTTTCTGATTGCTGCTTTCTTCTTCTGTTTCAGATGTGTTGATCATATGGTGAGCTGTCAGTTGTAATCGGTGGAGGAGAAAATCCTTTATTTCTCCTTCTAAGCCAGTTTCTTTCATAGCAGCTTCCATACAGCTTATCCACGCTCTTGCTCTTGAAGGTGTAATTTCAAAAGGCAGATGTCTTGCTCTTAACATTGGATGTCCATGTTCTTCTGTATAAGCCTGTGGCCCGCCTAAGTACTGTGTCAGAAATTGTTTTTGTTTACGGGCTGTTTCCGTAAGGTCATCGGGAAATATAGGAGCCAATAATGGATGTTTCTTTACATGTGAATAAAAGGTATCAACAAGCTGCGAAAGAGTCTCTTCTCCAATCGCTTCATAAGGTGTTAAATGTTGATTCGTCATGTTGATTTCTCCTTTTCGATATGCTAAATACTAGGGTCTTTTCTAAAGGCTGTTTTCGCACAAATTGTTGTTTTTGATACAGTAAAGGTAAAAAATTAGTCCGTTTCATTGCGCTGCAGACACTCGCTTTCCGCGGGGAGGAAGCTGAGCCTCGGCTTCGCCTGCGGGGTCTCAGGCTTTCCTCACTTCCCGCAGGAGTCGAGTGTCTTCCGCTCCATTTCACTATAGAGTTAAAATATTGTTTTAAAAGACTAATCTTTGCGAAAACAGCCTTTCTAAAATGATTTTCATCTTAGGTAGTTTTTCGTTTTTAATGTAAGTTCATTTTAACAAGCGTTCTTATATATCTCAAACAAACCGCTCTCAAATGTTATATTTACCAATATTTTATGTGTAAAAGAAGAGAGTATGTACAATTATCTTGCTCCATAAAGTCAGGAAAAAGGTGAAAAAAAAAAGACCATCATAACGAATGGTCTGTGTAAAAGAATACCCTACACCATATAAGTTGAAGTAATCTTTCTTACATAGTTTTGCGTTTCTTTAAAAGGTGGAATACCGCCGTATTTATCTACGTTACCAGGTCCGGCGTTGTATGCGGCCAAAGCGAGGGATACATCACCATTGTATCTTGATAACATTTGTTTTAAATACTTTGTTCCTCCTTCAACATTTTGGGTTGCATCAAGAGGATTATCGACACCTAACGATCTGGCAGTTGCCGGCATCAATTGCATTAAGCCCATTGCTCCTGCATGGCTTTTAGCCGTTGGGTTAAAGCCGGATTCCTGCTTAATCACAGCACGAATTAACTTTTCATCGACTCCATACTTTTCAGCTGCCTTATTAATGATTTCATTAATTGTGTTTCCTTGATTAGGAGAGTTTTCTTTGCTGGCTGAAGTCACCTGATTTAAAACAGGAGAATTCATATCCAGTTTTGGTAAAGTTGAAAGTGCAGGAAGCACATTCGAATTTACTGTCCCACTATTACCGGGAGTCATTGAGAGAAAAGATTTTAGTAACTCTTGAAAATTCGTTTCAAAATTGGAATCACCCGTCTGATTTGGAGACTGATTAAAGTTTTGAAGTGCTTGCAATTCAAGCATTGTTTTGTAATATTTCATTTTAATATCCAAGAATCTTACCTCATCTCACTATATTTTTGCTCATAAAAACGACGGATTTTATTTTTTGTCTCGCGGAATGGAATATTTAATTCTTTCAAAAGGTTAAGGAAAACCTTTTTTCCTTCCTGCTCATCTGTTACTTCATATTCAAGCTCAAAGTCTTCTATATTTAAATATCGGCTGTGATCGATCACAAGTAAACCATTTTGATAATTTATTTCGGCGCGTAATGTTGATAAAGTACCGAAATAGCTCATATCTTTTTTATTGATTCCCAGGCTGGTTAATCTTTCGGTAACCTGTCCATTCTCGAGATTCCCTGTTTTTATCATCTTTTGGGCTGATTCTTCTGTAATCATTTGATGAGTTTCAAGTATGCCAACTTCGGCAGGTTCCTTTAATGTCATCACAAATTGATTCTGTTTCTTTCTAATTCGAAGAGCAGCTCCAAGCTCTTTTAATGAAAATTGCGGTGTATCAAAATAATGATTTTCCTGCAGAAAGAATTGTTCATCTTTCAATTGGAAGATTTCTTTTATGTTCATAAACTCATCACTAGTTAATAAGTTTTTAAATTCAATTTCTATTTCTTGTGACATTCAGTTTGCCCTCACTAATCAATAGTTTAAAGCGGAGGCCGTAAGTAAACGGAGCGCTTCCGCTTTTAATATTATCTCGAAATTATATAGTCTGCAATGTTATCATGTAACTTTTTAATATGGTAAAATAATCTTGGATTGTAATGGAAGGAGACTCATTATGAATACTAGAATTGAATTAGTTAAAACAAAAATTGAAAATAATACGTTAATATTGGAGCCGGAAGAAGTATCATCAGGGTTAGAGCAAAGTGTTTTAAAGGCTCAAGGACAGATGCTTGTTGATTCAGATCATTTGGCATTTATTTATATACTAGAATCAGATGATGAGTTTGTCTATGCAAGCCTTCCTCATCAAATTTGGCCACAACTAAAGGAAGCGTTGGACAAAGATTATCAAGTTGAGATGAAAATGAGTAATTATCAAGTTGAACTAGAAAATTTATTAGAAGAATTACGTTATCTATTAGAGAATATTAAAGATAATGCAAATTATGGAGATGAAATGGAGAGTAAGGTAGTAGAACTTTTTTCTCTTGTCTAACATGTATTGACAACAGGAGGTTTTGTTAGGGGGATACATAGATGGAAGGTCAACAATGGAAAGCATTTTTGGCTCCTTATAACCAGGCAGTTGAGGAACTAAAGGTTAAGTTAAGAGGAATTCGATCACAATATGAGCTGGAGCATTCCAATTCTCCGATCGAGTTTGTCACAGGTCGCGTGAAGCCTATTGCTAGTATTTTAGATAAAGCAAAGCGGAAAAATATATCAATGGAAGATTTGGAAGAAGGTCTGCAGGATATTGCGGGTATAAGGATGATGTGTCAGTTTGTCGATGATATTAGGTTTGTCGTGAATATGTTAAAAAACCGAAATGATCTGGAAATCATTGAAGAGCGAGATTATATCACAAATCAAAAAGATAGTGGTTACAGATCCTATCATCTTGTTGCAAAATATCCGGTGCAGACCATTGCGGGAGAAAAGAAGCTTTTAGTCGAAATTCAGATTCGAACGTTATCAATGAATTTTTGGGCAACAATTGAACATTCATTAAATTATAAATATAGCGGGAACATTCCTGATAACATCAAAGTCCGCTTAAAACGAGCTGCAGAAGCAGCGTATTCGCTTGATGAAGAAATGTCCCAAATAAGAGGGGAAATCCAGGAAGCACAAGCTATTTTCTCAAGAAAGACCGATAATTAATATGTACACTAGCCTTATTATGAAAATAAAACAATAAAGGGGTAGTATCTATGAAATTTGCTATTTCATCAAAGGGTGATCCAATTTCAAATTCAATCATGCAAAAAATGAAGACCTATTTAATTGATTTTCAGCTTGAATATGATGAAGATTATCCGGATATCGTGATTTCAGTTGGAGGGGATGGAACGCTTTTATATGCATTCCATCGTTACAAAGATAGATTAGATAAAACGGCCTTTATTGGGGTACATACAGGTCACTTAGGGTTTTATGCGGATTGGGTACCTGAGGAAATTGAAAAGCTTGTTATTGCCATTGCGAAGACACCTTATCAGGTTGTAGAATATCCAATCTTAGAGGTCATTATCCGTCATAATGATGGTGGACGAGAGGCAAAGTATTTAGCCCTCAATGAATGTACGGTGAAAAGCATTGAAGGAACACTTGTTATGAATGTTGAGATTAAAGGACAAATGTTTGAAACCTTTAGAGGTGACGGGTTGTGTATGTCTACACCTTCAGGAAGTACTGCTTATAATAAAGCACTAGGTGGAGCTATTTTACATCCTTCTATACGGGCAATTCAATTGGCAGAAATGGCGTCAATTAATAACAGGGTCTTTCGAACAATTGGATCTCCATTAATTTTGCCTGAGCATCATACATGTATGTTAAAGCCAGTGAATGATGTTGATTTTCAAATTACGATTGATCATCTAACATTGCTGCATAAAGATGTAAAGTCGATTCAATGTAGAGTGGCACATGAAAATGTTCGTTTTGCAAGATTCAAGCCATTCCCATTCTGGAATCGTGTGCGAGATTCATTTGTAGGAAATACCGAAAAATAATGAACAGAGCATTTCAGTTGGAATGGACAATTCGTAAGGAAGAAGCAGATATGCTCATCTTTGACTTTGTGAAAGCAAAGAAGATCTCTAAGCGGGCTTTAACAGATATTAAATTTAACGGTGGAGACATCTTAGTCAATTCTGAACATGTGACTGTTAGACATAAGGTAAAAGAGGGAGATGTCCTAACCATCATTTTTCCCGAGGAAGAAAGAGGTTTAGGTTTACAAGCTGACGAAGTACCCTTTGATATTGTTTATGAGGATCAACATTGTTTAGTTATCAATAAACCGCCGTATGTTCCTTCTATTCCATCCCGGGAGCATACAAACGGAACAATTGCGAATGGATTGATTCACTATTATGAAGAACATCATATACCTTCTACCATTCATATTGTGAACCGTTTGGATAAAGATACATCAGGACTTATGCTTGTAGCGAAGCATCGTTTTGCACATTCTTTATTTTCTACACAACAAAAAACGAAGGAAATCCATCGCACATACAAAGCAATCGTTCATGGTGTACTTATTCAGGAAAGAGGAACAATATCAAGCCCGATTGGAAGAAAAAAAGATAGTATCATTGAAAGAGAAGTCTGTGAGAATGGACAAGCTGCGGTTACACATTATGAGGTCATTCAACGATTTGAAGATAAAACACTTGTAAAGCTTGTTCTTGAAACTGGAAGAACTCATCAAATTCGTGTACATATGTCATCAATTGGACATCCTTTATGCGGAGATCAATTATACGGTGGAAATGAAGAAGAGATAAAGAGGCAGGCCCTTCATAGCTCAGAGCTGTCATTTTGGCATCCAATGCTAGAAAAGCAATGTAAGTTTGAGTCCGAAATGCCTGAGGATATGAGTAAATTACTTAGCCCTACTACATGAAAACAGTAGGGCTTTTTATATTGAACCATTACTTTTCTCTAAATCTTGTTTCATCATATGGCAGGCTTGATGGAACAGAAATAAGCTCCTCCTCCGGGTAACGAAAGGCTGTGAGTTTATTTCCAAAAACAGCTCCGGTATCAATGTTAATTGTGCGATTCACTCGCCTGGCTTCTTTTATCGGGGTATGACCATATACAATCATTGGTTTTCCTTGATAATGCTGAGCCCAATCGCGGCGTTCAGGCGTTCCATCCGGATTTTTCTTTCCTGTAATATCTCCATATAAAACAAAGGTTTTGACTGCATTAGTGTTCTTGCCTATATAATCCTCGCGAATGCCTGCGTGAGCAACAACTAATTTGCCGTTATCGAGAATTTGGTAAAGATGAGAAGATTCATATAACCACATAAATTTAGCCTTAACATCGGCTTGGTCCTTTGGGGCTAACTGTTCATATTCAGCCACAGTAGTTTCAAGTCCATGAGTGATTTGTACTTTATTTCCTAAAAAGAAGCGATAAAGTTTATTGCAGTGATTCCCAGGAGAATAGTGGGCATGATTTTCCTTTAGAAGCTGATAAACCACATGAATGACCTGAATAGAATTGGGCCCGCGATCTGTTAAATCTCCAACAAAAGACAGCTTTCTTCCATCTGGATGCAAAGGTATGCCTGATTCCCATTCATAGCCCAACTTTTTCGTTAACTCCTCGAATTCAGCATAACATCCATGTATATCACCTATTACATCAATTTTCATATGTAAACACCTCTTGTCAGTTCTTTTAATATAATAAAAAGGGCACTCTAGTGATAGAGTACCCTTAGATTAGATTAAGTATAATTGCTAACCGTTGCTTGCAGTCCGGGTACCACTTTTCTTAATCAAACATATATTTTCTTGTTCTTGAGCGAACATTTAAAACAATACCGATTGCTACCATATAGGTTGCGAGTGAACTACCGCCATAGCTAACAAATGGTAATGGTAATCCGGTGATAGGAAGAAGACCGATTGTCATGCCGATGTTTTGGAATACTTGGAAAGTAATCATTCCGATAACACCTGTACATAGATAGCTGCCATATGGATCATTACTTTCTAAAGAGATATGGATCATTCGGTAGATAAGTAAAAAGAATAGCGATACAACGATACTACCACCAATGAAACCAAATTGCTCAGCTATAATAGCAAAAATAAAATCAGTATGAGCCTCTGGTAAATACACTTCTAAATTATTATATCCTTTTCCACCTAATTCTCCTGACCCAATTGCGAGTAGTGATTTAACAAGCTGGAAACCCTGTTCTCCGGAATATTCATAAGGATTTAACCAACCATAAAATCGATCCAATTGATAGGATTGACCACCAAGAATATATTTTAAAAGGATATCAGGATATTTAAAAAATAGGATAAGGAATGTAGCTACACCCACTACAAACGTAATAACTGCTGGTAAAATAATACGCCATTTAATGCCTGAAATCAGAAGTAATGAAGCAATAATCACACAGAATACCATTGTCATTCCCATATCCGGTTGTCTAATTAACAATAGAATAGGGGGACCGGCAACTGCCGCTATTTTTCCTATAAGAAGAAAATCATCCTTTGTTGTATTTTGTGGATAACTCTCTCGATGGTCAGCAACGACTTTACTTAAGACGATAATAATAATAATTTTCATTAATTCTGAAGGCTGGAAATTCCCAAGCGGTCCTAATTTATACCAGGCTGTTGCCCCTTTAATGGTTTGAACAATTCCTTCCGGTAATACTTCCAAACCTAGTAACAGTAATAAACCGAAACCATATAAATACCATGAAAGCTGTCTAAAGCGATCATAATCGATGAGCATTGTCACAGCAATAGCAACAGCTCCAATGATGTACCACTGAATTTGTTTTATCGAAAAATTAATACTTTGCAGTGTGGCAGGTAATGTTGTTTCCGCACTATCAATAGCAACTGTACTGACAATCGCTAATAAAAATAATATAAAAATTAACGTATAATCTATTTGCTGTTGAGGGGATTTATCATTTGTCATATTCGATCCCTTTCTAAAATCTTTTAACTTGAAAAACGGTCTATCTTCATTGTATCATTTACAATCTTAAAGGATTGTGAACGATTTGCAAAGAATCCTTTTATAAAAGGAAAATAAAGTTATTTTTGTACTTTGTGGATCTGATAATTTGATCAAGTAAAGGATGTTGAGCATTTCTGAAATGTTTCAATTGTGTAAATAGTTGTCAACTTATTGATTCATTAAATACATATAGAATATTATAGTTATTATGAGCAGAAGCACAATATGTAGAAATACTTAAGTTTTTGTCGAATGCATGGAACATTTTTTCATATATATAATTTAACCTAAAGAGAGGAGGAATAACTTATGTCAGAAGTGAAAGAACAAGTAGAGCTTGAATATGAAGCACTTCTAACAAGTTTAACAGATAAAAATATGGATGAGTTTCGATCAGTTTTTTTAGAGCAGCATCCATATGATCAAGCAAGTTTGTTTATTAAACTTGATTTTGATCAACGAAATACAGTATATCAATATCTTTCACCGGAAGAAATGGCTGCAGTGTTTGAGAACATTGAAGATGAAGATGGGCAATATGAAGCGTATTTGTCTGAAATGGATCCCACATTTGCTGCACAAATGCTTGCACATATGTATGCGGATGATGCTGTTGATGTTTTGAATGAACTAGATAAAGACCAGGTGGCAAGCTATTTAACCATTATGGATAATGAGGCAGCTGAAGAAATTCGTGAACTGCTTCACTATGAAGAATATACAGCAGGGAGTATCATGACGACGGAGTATATCTCCATTCATGCACATCAAACCGTTCACTCTGCCATGCAAATATTAAAGCAGGAAGCACCAAATGCTGAAACGATTTATTATGTGTTTGTCATTGATGAGGATGAAAAGCTGGCCGGAGTTATTTCGTTAAGAGATCTTATTATAAGTGAACCTGATACAATGATTTCAGAGATTATGAGCGAACGGGTCTATTCAGTAAGTGTTGCTGAGGATCAAGAAGAAGTTGCTAGAAAAATGAAGGACTATAACTTTTTAGCTCTTCCAGTTGTAGATTTTCAGGGTCATTTATTAGGTATCATTACAGTTGATGATATTGTTGATGTAATTGATGAAGAGGCAAGTGATGACTATTCTAAATTAGCTGCCGTTTCCGATGTTGATTCAACCGATCGAAGTCCGTTTTCAGCAGCGAAAAAGAGGCTGCCATGGCTCATTATCCTTTTATTCTTAGGTATGTTCACAGCGAGTTTAATAGGACGCTTTGAAGAAACCTTAGAAAAAGTAGCCATTTTAGCTGTATTTATTCCATTAATTGCCGGAATGGCCGGTAATACGGGGACACAAGCATTAGCGGTTGCGGTAAGAAAAATATCGTTAGGTGACTCAGAAGATCAAAGCCTAATGAAGATGCTCTTAAAAGAAGCTGGTACTGGACTCATTACAGGAGCAATATGTGGTATTGTTGTAGCTCTTACTGTCTTTATATGGAAGGGAACTCTTTTCCTTGGGATTTTAGTAGGTTTGTCTATTCTGGCAACACTGACTGTCGCAACTATTTCCGGAGCATTTATTCCTTTAATTATGCACAAATTAAAAGTAGATCCTGCTGTTGCATCAGGACCGTTTATTACAACGATTAATGATATTATTAGTATTTTAATTTATTTTGGAATGGCTACATTGTTTATGCAATATTTGATTAAATAACGAGCAAGCATATTATTACAATAAAAAATTAAATTTGTATATTATAGGAACTAGATTATTTTAAACAGTTTGTATTATGGAGAAAAAATGTTCAGGTTGAATGGAGCAAACTAAACATCCTCTTGCTGCATTCAACCATTACTATATTTCACTGAAGTACAAAAAACAAAAAAGAAGGAGGGATAGGATGCATGGAGCGTCTGTAACTTCATTAGTTATTGTCATACTCGCAGCATTTTTAACCCCAATTTTACTCCACCGTTTAAAGATGAATTTTATGCCTGTCGTGGTAGCTGAGATTATTGTCGGTTTATTCATTGGAAAAAGCGGTTTTGATATTGTTCATCAGGATATGTGGTTAGAAACATTATCAATGCTTGGATTCATTTTCCTCATGTTCCTAAGTGGACTTGAAATCGACTTTACAGCATTTGCAGGAGGGAAAAAGAAAGAAAAGCTTCCTTCAGGAAAAAATGCCCCTAACACGTTCTTAGTTTCAATGATTATTTTTACGGGGATATTTGCCTTATCACTACTTCTTTCGTACATATTCGTATGGATTGGTTTAATGGACAATGCTTTCCTCATGACATTGATAATCTCAACGATTTCATTAGGTGTTGTTGTGCCAACCTTAAAAGATGCTGGGATTATGAAATCCAACATCGGTCAGATTATTTTGTTGGTCGCTGTTATCGCTGATTTAGTAACGATGATTTTGCTTGCTGTTTTTGCCTCTATATATGGTGGAGGAGAAAGCAATACATGGCTATTATTAATTCTATTCGGTGCCGGTGTAGCTCTCTATTTCTTAGGAAAAACATTCATGAATCGCTCCTTTATTGAAACAATGTCCAAGGGGACAATTCAAATTGGGACACGTGCTGTATTCACATTAATCATTTTATTAGTGGCGATATCTGAGACGATTGGTGCAGAAAATATTCTTGGTGCCTTTTTAGCGGGGGTATTAGTTTCCCTTCTATCGCCAAATAAAGAAATGGTACAAAAGCTTGATTCCTTTGGTTATGGTTTTCTTATCCCAATTTTCTTCGTAATGGTTGGAGTTGATTTAGATATTTGGGAATTATTCAAAGATCCAAAAATCTTTATTCTCATTCCTTTACTTTTTATCGCCCTGTTAATTTCGAAGATTGTACCTGTTCTCTATTTGAAGAAATGGTATGATATGAAAACTACTTTAGCTTCAGGGTTTTTGCTGACATCAACATTATCTTTAGTTATTGCAGCAGCAACAATTGGGGAGAGAATGGAGATTATCACATCCCAAATGTCTGGAGCCTTGATCTTAGTTGCTGTCATTACGAGTATTGTGACACCAATATTCTTTAAAAAGCTCTTCCCTAAAACGGAAGGTGGGCCAACAAAAATTAAAGTGGCGTTTATTGGTGCAAATCAAATGACACTGCCTGTTACAAGAGAATTGAATCCTGATCTTTATGAAACAACGGTTTACCATATTCAACAAGATAAAATTGATCAAAAAATCGCTGAATCATTATTTGAAATAAAAGAAATTAACGAATTTAACGTTGATGCATTAAAAGAGCATAATGCGTTTGATGTGGATATGGTCGTTGTAGCGACTGGTGATGAACAAAAAAATGCTGCGATTGCCACGTTTGCAAAAGAAGAACAAGTTGATCGAGTTATTGCTAGTGTTGGTTCACCTGACTTAGCAAGTAAGTTAAAAGATGAAGGAATTGACATATTCTCAACACTTCTTTCAACAAATACAGTGCTGCGAGCACTAATCGAAGCACCAAGTGTCATGAGAATCCTAACAAACCAAGAAACAACTCTTCATCAAATTAATTTAAATAACCCAAAATACGATGATATCTTACTACGCAATTTCCCGTTTACAGGTGATATCATCTTCGTAAGAATCTTTAGAGGAAAAGACTCAATCGTTCCACACGGTGACACAGACCTCAAACTAGGCGACCGCCTCATCGTGACAGGATCAAGAGAATATGTGAACGAGCTAAAACAGGAGTTAGAGTTGTTCTAGAATATGTAGGTTATTAGGTTATTGGAAAATAGATATTTAAAAATAAACGATTGTTTATGGGGATACATTTTCGTGAAGATTTATTCTTTTGAATACTATTTTAAAGTCGATAGTGGAATGGAGCGGAAGACACTCGACTCCTGCGGGAAGTGAGGAAAGGCTGAGACCCCACAGGCGAAGCCGAGGAGGGCTCAGCTTCCTCCCCGCGGAAAGCGAGTGTCTGCAGCGCAATGAAACGATCTGATCTTACTTCTAACTTAATAATAAATATCTAAGTATGCGAAAACATCTATTAGAAATAAAATAATTTCTTGAAAGTTTTCACACATTTGGTATGATAATACTAAATAACAAATGAATATTGGCAAATAACCGCTAGGGGAGCCCTATACAATGGGCTGAGATTAAAGTGATTCTTTAAGACCCTTATAACCTGATCTGGTTCATACCAGCGTAGGGAAGTGGATTACAGCATAATACATATATGTATGTAAAACCACTTTTCTATCGAAAAGTGGTTTTTTTATTTGCTATAAAGAACAAGGTGATTGTAATGGAATTTCATGTCATAACAGACGGAAAGCAAACCATCGCTGAACTGATAAAGCGATTGTCTATTATTCACAATGAAGTAGACTATATCCATATACGTGAAAAAACAAAATCAGCTTCAGACATAATGTTGCTTGTATCTGAATTAGTGGCAAAAGGTGTACAAAAGGAAAAGCTCGTCATAAATGATCGAATGGATGTTGCTATATTACAAAACATACCTAATCTCCATTTACCAAGCCATAGTTTTTCGATTCAGGAAGTAAAAAAATACAGGCCCGCATTTAGAATCGGACGATCTATTCATTCATTAGAAGAAGCGATTCAATGTGAAAAAGAGGGCGCAGATTATCTATTATATGGACATATTTTCGAGACAACGTGTAAGGTTGACCTTTTACCAAGAGGTGTTGAGCAGTTAAAGATAATCTGTGAAAACGTCAAGGTCCCGGTTATAGCAATAGGGGGAATTACTCCAGTGACAATTGATCAGCTAAAAGGAACAAATGTTTATGGAGTAGCGGTTATGTCTTATATCATGCAGAACAAAGACCCAAAGCAGGCGTTAATAAAATTAAAAGAAAAGAGTAATAGAGGAGAGATACAATGAGCAAACACTATGATGTAGGAATTGTTGGTGGCGGAATCATTGGTCAATCGATTGCCTACCAATTAGCAAAAGAAGGTGTCTCTGTCCTTGTATTGGAACGTGATAAAGGAGGATCTGGCGCGACAAGTGCGGCAGCGGGAATGCTTGGGGCTAATTCTGAACTCGAACAGAATGATGCGTTTTTCCAATTTGCAAAGGAAAGTCAACGACAATACCATCATTTACAAGACGAACTTTTAGATTTATCACAGATTCATATTCAACTAGTTGATAAAGGCATGTATAAAGTTGCTAAAACGTTAGAAGAAGTAATGTCATTAAAACAAGCCGTTCATCACCATGAGTCACTTGAATGGCACACAAAAGAAACAGTTTTAATAAATGAACCTTATGTATCAAATGAAATTGAAGGAGCACTACATATTCCAGAGGATGGGCATGTTTCACCAATCCATGTTTGTAAGGCATTTACAAAATCAGCTAGTTTACTAGGTGCAACATTTATCGAGAATGCTCCTGTTCATTCCATCCAAAAAACATCAGTAAATGATTATGTTCTTTGCACACCACAAGGAGATTTTACTTGTAATAAAGTGGTCGTAGCGAATGGTGTTTGGAGCGGCTATTTCTTTAAACAGTTGGGATTACCAAATGGTATGAAACCAGTAAAAGGTGAATGCTTGGCAGTGAAAAGTAATACACTGCATTTGGAAAAGACGATTTTTTATGATCATTGCTATATTGTTCCTAAAGGTGATGGAAGGTTTGTTATTGGTGCAACAATGGTGGAGGATGATTGGAGTACAACACCTTCTTTAGGTGGGATTCAAGCTTTAATTGAGAAGATCACCCCGTTAATGCCAAGTATATCTTCAGCACAGCTAGTAAGTACCTGGGCTGGATTAAGACCACAGTCAGAAGATGGAAAACCATATATTGGCCTGCATCCTGAAGATGATAACATCCTGTTCGCAACAGGACATTACCGAAATGGGATTCTGCTTGCCCCTCAAACAGGGACAATGATTAGAGACTTTATTTTAAAGAGAAAGATAGATGAAAATTATGTCAGGGCTTTCTCCATAACAAGAAATTTAACACAATCTGTGAGGTGATATGATGAGTATAAAACTAAATGGAGAATTCGTTAATTTAAAGGAAGATGTTAAGACAGTTCAGCAGTTATTAGCTTTTTACGAGTTAGAAAATCGTTTAGTCATCGTGGAACATAATCGCGAAATTATCTTAAAAGATCAATATGATTCAACAACCATTCAGCATGGTGATGAAATTGAATTAGTTCATTTTGTAGGAGGAGGATGATTGTTATGTTAAAAATTGCAGATAAAGTATTTCAATCAAGATTATTATTAGGGACAGGAAAATATCCATCATTCGATATCCAAAAGGAGGCAGTCGCTCAGTCAGAAGCAGAGATTTTAACATTTGCCGTTCGTCGAATGAATATTTTTGAAGAATCACAGCCTAATTTTCTGGAGCAGTTAGATGTATCAAAATATACACTATTACCAAATACGGCAGGAGCAAAAACAGCTGAGGAAGCTGTGAGAATTGCGAAGCTTGCAAAAGCATCAGGACTATGTGACATGATTAAAGTAGAAGTGATCGGTTGTGACCGTTCATTACTTCCCGATCCTGTTGAGACATTAAAGGCTAGTGAAATGCTGCTTGAGGAAGGATTTATTGTTTTACCTTATACGTCAGATGATGTTGTGCTGGCAAGAAGATTAGAAGAATTAGGTGTTCATGCTATTATGCCTGGTGCTTCACCAATAGGTTCTGGTCAGGGATTATTAAATCCTCTTAATCTATCATTTATTATTGAGCAATCAAAGGTTCCTGTTATCATTGATGCCGGAATTGGCTCTCCTGCAGATGCTGCATTGGCAATGGAACTCGGTGCAGATGGAGTCCTTTTAAATACAGCTGTTTCTGCTGCAAAAGATCCTGTGAAAATGGCTGTTGCAATGAAGCTGGCTATTGAAGCTGGCAGATTAGGGTATGAAGCTGGTAGAATAGCTAAAAAAGACTATGCTATCGCAAGTAGTCCAACAGAAGGAATGATTACGACTTAATGGAACGCTATTCTAGACAAATATTATTCTCTCCGATCGGAGAAAAAGGTCAGGAGCAAATACGAAAGAAACATATTTTAGTTGTTGGTGCAGGTGCATTAGGTACTGCAAACGCGGAGATGATAGCTCGGGCCGGGATTGGCAAACTAACAATTGTTGATCGTGATTATGTAGAATGGAGCAATTTGCAGCGTCAACAGCTTTATATAGAGGATGATGCACAGAAACGCATTCCTAAAGCTGTTGCGGCAAAGCTTCATCTTAAAAAAATAAATTCAGAAGTGGAAGTACATTCATTTGTTGAGGATGTAACATCTGCCAATATTGAAGAATTTGCTGAGCATGTGGATTTAATCATAGATGCCACTGATAATTTTGAAACAAGATTATTGATTAATGACGTTGCATTAAAACATGAAATTCCATGGATTTATGGTGGTGTTGTTGGAAGTTATGGTTTATCTTTTACGATTATTCCACATGAAACACCTTGTTTGCACTGTTTATTAAAACATATTCCATTTGATGGGATGACATGTGATACTGTCGGAGTTATTTCTCCAATTGTCAGCATGGTTGCTTCCCACCAAACAACAGAAGCGTTAAAGCTTCTTGTGGGAGATGAAGAAAATAGACGTGGAAAGCTTGTATCCTTTGATTTATGGAAAAACCAATATTCGTCAATCAACATGGATCGTTTAAAAAATAATGCGTGCCCGACATGCGGAACAAATCCGGTATATCCTTACCTTACAGCTGAAATGGAAACAAAGGCTGCGGTTCTTTGTGGAAGAGATACTGTGCAAATTAGACCAAGTGAAACAAAGCAATTTTCATTTGAACAAGTTGGTCAACGTGTGAAGCCTCTTGCAGATGCATTTTTAGAAAATCCATTCTTAATGTCATTTACATTTGGTGAGCATAGAATCGTCTTGTTTAAAGATGGCCGCGCCTTAATTCATGGTACAAAGGATATAGCTGAAGCGAAGAAGATTTACCACCGCTATGTTGGATAGTAGGGAGAGGTAGAAACATGACAGTGTCTCGAGCGCTTACAATTGCCGGATCTGATTCTGGAGGAGGAGCAGGAATTCAGGCAGATCTAAAAACCTTTCAGGAGCTTGGTGTATTTGGTATGTCAGCGATTACGGCTGTGACAGCCCAAAATACATTAGGAGTTCAAGGTGTATATCCGCTCAGCTTAGATGCGTTAAAAGCCCAGATTGATTCTGTTGCTATTGATTTGGAGCCGGGCGCTTTAAAAACAGGAATGCTTTTTAATGCAGATATGATTCAGTTAGTTTCAGAGCGCATTCAGTATTATGGTTGGAAGAATGTTGTGGTCGATCCGGTTATGATCGCAAAAGGTGGACAGTCACTTTTGGAAAAGGAAGCGGTTAGTGCTCTGTTGACAGCTTTAGTACCTTTGGCAAAAGTGATTACACCGAATATCCCTGAAGCAGAAGTTCTAACAGGAATGAGCATTCAAACACTTGAGCATAAAAAAGAAGCTGCTAAAAAGCTTTTCGATCTTGGCGCTAAATTTGTCATGATCAAGGGTGGCCATGATTTTACAGGAGAAGTCGTGATTGATCTTTTATATGATGGAACCAGCTTTGAATCATTTGAAGGTATACGAAGAGAGACACGGCATACTCATGGGACCGGATGTACATTTGCAGCAGCGATTACAGCGGAATTAAGCAAAGGAAAAACGGTGCCCCAAGCAGTAGAAACTGCCAAGAAATTTATACAGGCAGCAATCGATGACCAACTGGGAATTGGTGGAGGTCATGGTCCGACAAACCATTGGGCATATCGAAAAAACAATCTTATATTTAGTTCAAAATAAAAATAGGACTGACTCCTAAATTAGGCGAGGCAATCTAAGTATAGTTGCCAGTGTATGTGAGGGGTCAGTTTTTTTATACGCTAAGAATGATTAACTGTATTAAAGGAATAAAGTATAAGAAAAGACATCGACTTCCGCCATTCTTGGCGGTAAGTCGTGTTTTTCTAATAGGAGTGACATAATCGTGAATGTGTCTAAATCATTAAAACTATATTTTGTCATGGGATCGGCAAATTGTCGTATGTTTGATCCGGAAAAGACACTGGCTGAAGCAATTAAAGGAGGAATTACATTATTTCAATTTAGGGAAAAAGGAAATAAGGCTTTAAAAGGAAATGACTGTTTGTATTTAGGACAAAAATTAAGACACCTATGTGAGAAGAATAAGATTCCGTTTATTGTCAATGATGATATTGAGATGGCCCTTGAACTTCATGCAGACGGGGTACATATTGGCCAAGACGATGGTGATCCATATTTAACAAGGAAACAAATTGGCCAGAATATGTGGCTGGGAATATCTACACATTCTGTAGAAGAAGCACAACAGGCAGTTAAAGACGGAGCAGACTATATTGGTGTAGGGCCGATGTTTCCCACCAACACTAAAAAGGATGCACATCAAGTGGTGGGCCCAGATTTAATTAAAAAAATTAGAAGTTCAGGCTTGGATCATATTCCAATTGTCGGGATAGGGGGAATTACCCTTGATCGTGCAAAACTTGTTTATCAGGCAGGAGCAAATGGTGTTGCTGTTATAAGTGCAATTAGTGGAGCTGATTCACCGAAACATGCTGCAGCAGCTTTTTATTCCTTAAAATGAAGCAATAGCACTTTTTCTAAATCAGTGTTATAATTATAACCAGGTACTAATAACATGTATTAATATAAGGAGGATCTACATGAACTTATCATTAAAAGGACGTAATATTGTCGTAATGGGAGTAGCCAATAAACGCAGTATTGCTTGGGGAATTGCGCGTTCTTTACATAATGCCGGAGCACGATTGATTTTTACATACGCTGGTGAGCGTCTTGAGAAATCTGTTCGTGATTTAGCTGAAACATTAGAAGGTAATGATTCACTTGTACTACCTTGTGATATCACAAGTGATGAAGAAATTAAAACTTGTTTTGGAGCAATTAAGGAACAAGTTGGTGTCATTCACGGAATTGCACATTGTATCGCATTTGCGAATAAAGAAGAGCTTCAAGGTGAATATTTAAACACAACTCGTGACGGATTCCTGCTTTCACAAAACATTAGCTCTTATTCTTTAACAGCTGTTGCTAAGGAAGCGAGAGGTCTTTTATCAGACGGCGGCAGCATTGTGACGTTAACATATCTTGGTGGAGAAAGAGTATTGCCTAACTACAACGTAATGGGTGTAGCAAAGGCTTCTTTAGAAGCTAGTGTAAGATACTTAGCAAGTGACCTTGGAAAAGATGGTATTCGTGTGAACTCGATTTCCGCTGGTCCAATTCGTACTCTTTCTGCGAAAGGTATTAGTGACTTTAACTCAATCTTAAAAGATATTGAAGAACGTTCTCCTCTTCGCCGTACAACAACTCCGGAAGAAGTTGGAGATACTGCATTATTCCTATTCAGTGATTTATCACGTGGAATGACTGGAGAAAATCTCCATGTTGACTCAGGATACCATATTTTAGCTTAAAATAAATGTAAGAAAAAGCGACTTAGTATGTAGTTAAGTCGCTTTTTCTGTTTGGAGTATGGAAAAATTGTCTTCAGTAATGTTGTTCCCGGACAACAGCTTTTTAGCTGGTTGGCGTTTTAATATGGTTCCATTTTGGACGAGAACAATTTCATCTGCGACATCAACAATGACCGATTTTCTTTTTCTATTTGGATTGGCTACTTCTATACATTCTCTTGCATACTCATTTATAGCAGGGAAGGTGGATCCCGGTTTTGCAATAAAAAAGCCCTGTCCGAACTCAATCCCTAAACTCATCACTCTTTTTAACTCAGCCTCTGTTTCAATTCCTTCAGCAATAATCTTACTGTTCATTTTCTTGGCAAACGTAACAAAAGCTTCTAATATATTTGATTTTACTTCATTAAAGTCAATCCCGCGAATTAAAGAGCGATCCACTTTAATGTAATCCGGCATTAATTCTGAAATGGATTGCAAGGAAGAATATCCGGCACCTGCATCATCTACAGCAATTTGAAAGCCTTGCTCCCGATAATGATTGAGCGCATTTCTAAATGCCTCAAAGTCATTGATTGCATTTCTTTCCGTTATTTCAAATACAACATTTTGCGGCTCAATTTCATATTGTTTTAGCAATGAAATTGTATGACCGGGATTGAATTGTCTGTCATAAATGACGCAAGCATTTAAATTAATGAAAAGTTTTTGGTTATGTAGATTGCCCTTACTTGCTTCAAATGTTTTTTCTCTTGCTATTTTTTCAAGTGAATATAACAGACCTTCCTTTTCTGCATAGGGGAATAAAGAATCGGGGCGATAAAATGGACTGTTAATGGGTCCGCGAGATAATGCTTCAAATCCAAAGATTGTGTTGCTATGATAATGGACAATTGGTTGGAAGTGGATGCTTAGAAGCTTATCGTGAAGAATTCGTTCCAATTCTATTTTTAATTCTGTCTCTTTGCCCGGAAAATAATGACGTGCATTGTTCATAAAAAATTCTCCTTTTTGTAAACATCAAAGGTGTTTAGAAAATATCTTTTTCTGCCTAATTCGACAATACCATTTGATTGTTAAGGGAAAGTTAATCCAATGTTAAATTTAGTTTTTATTAGAGAAATAGATTTTTCAGCTCTCAAAGAAAATAGGCACATTACCTAGTATTCCCGCATAACATGTGTGTGTAGACTTATGCTTTAGGAGGGAAAGAAAATGGCTAATAAGCAAAGTTACAAAATGAAACCCCTTATGTATATTGTTCAACCTGATTCAGATGGTGTTCATGTAAATATGCAATCGTATGTTGTGAAAAAAGCAAAAAGAAAAGTAGCGGAAAGCCCAAAGCAGGCAGAAAATATTGTGGAAACAGAAATTGAAGAAGTAGTAGATGCTAAATCCCAACCAGCTGTCAGGTCAGCTGTTGATGTAAGTACAGTTGTTGAGATTCAGGAAGAAGAGCAGGTGGAGCTAAAGGTAGAGGAAGAACCTACAGTTAAGCAATATCGAAAACAAAGAAAACCAATTACACAAATGAATATTCAAGAAAAAATTGAGTTTTTTAAACATTTGCCAAAGAATATGCCTAGAACACTATGTCAAATAAAAACAGTTGAAGAAACGTATCGCGGTGTCATTATGACAGAAGAAAATGAGATTGTAACAATCCGTTCGTTAACACATTCCAAGCCGTTAGACATACCGTTAAACCAAATTAAAGAAATTAATTTGTTAGGTTTTTAATGTACTTAAATAAAAAAAGTTAGGCACTTGGGTGTCTAACTTTTTTCGTTGCTTAATCAACAAGTAGACGAGGAGATAAGCATTGGATCGCACAGAAACAGCTTAAGTCAACCTCAACACAATTTCTTGTTTTTACTAGTTTTGTTACGTCACAAATTTTATGAGCTGCATGCACGTGGCAATCGAGTGGAAGTAGGAGTCTAAGTGTTGCACAGCAATGGTGAATATGTTCGACTCTGAAAAAGTTTGTTTCAAAGCATTCTCCGCCAACATGACCAAATGCTTTAAAAGGCTCGCCCTTTTCATTTAACAAGATAAAGGGTATCGTATCCCCAAGTGTTTTGACAGGATTAAGAAGGTTTGAATAACAGCTTGAACATTTTACATCCTCGGCAGCTTCCTGTTGCTTCAGTATGTTTTCTACCGCATCACATACACAGTTAAAGGCATTTTTATGTCCCATTTTGATATCCCTCCCACCAATAATTCTTATTAATAGTATAAGATTCAATTCGTAAATTGGTTCTAGGGAAAGGGTATATTTTTGGTGAATCATTCATTTCTAAAGGCTGTTTTCGCATGCTTTTGTTTTTTAACGCAGTAAAGATTCGTAATTAGTTCGTTCCAATGCGCTTCAGACAATCGCTTTCCTCTACTTCCCGCAGGAGTCGATTGTCTTCCGCTCCATTCCACTATAGAAGTATATAATTATTCATAAGCAACAAACTTAGCGAAAATAGCCTTTCTAAAAAAGAAAAGACTGCTGATTGTTCAGCAGTCTATGATCATCTTATTATTTGCGGTGGTGTTTTTTTCTTTCGTCTGCAACGCGGTCCACTAATTCTGGTGATAAGCATTGGATAGCACAGAAGCAATCTAAGTCTACTTCGATACAGAAGTCAGTTTTTTCTAGACCGAAGAAATCTTCGTCACAAGGATTACATACGCTTAGCGTATTACCATCAACGTCTACAGGACGTAATAATGATAATGTTGCACAGCAATCTTCAACAGCTTCTACACGGAAGAAGATTGTTTGGAAGCAAGCCATGTCTCCAGTGAATCCACCAACATTACCGAATGCTTTGAAGAGTTCACCTTTTTTTCCGTAAAGGATGAAAGGAATTGTGTCTCTTTGCGGACCAGCCACAGGGCCTAATAAATTACTGAAGCAGCTAGTTGGGCATGTAATTTCTTCTACTGCTTCTTGTTCAGCTAAAATTTGTTCAACAGCTTCGCATACGCAATTATTGTCTCTATCTCTTTTATCTTTGCAACCCATTGAATAGTCATCTCCTTAAATGATTTATTGACTTTAGTCCTTAACAGACTATGTGGGAAATGACTAGTTGGTGTGGGTTATCGTCTATATTGTATGCATTCATCTAGAAAGTTTTTAGGTGAATGTATTAAAAATAGGGGTGAAACTTGTCTTTTTAAAAACAAGTTTCTGTATACTATGCTGTTAAAGTAATAAGTGTTGTGCTGGTTGATTGCAGCTCTGGGATGCTCGCTTTCCGTGGAGCGTGCAGTGAGCTCCTCGTCGTTTGGAGTGGCTTCAGCCAATAGAACGAACTAAATTCCACCTTTAACACTACATAAAAAACAACACATTATGTGAAAATAGCCAAAGAAAAAAAGCAGGACTATGCCTGCTTCTTGTCATTAGAAAATGTCGATGTTGACTACTAATGCGATTAAGATTTGAAGAAGTACTTGAAGTGAGATTGCAACGTCAGTGTCAGTAGTTGTTACTTTTACATCTTTAGAATTTTCAATGACTAGTTTTTGTTTGTTAACTTGTTTCATGTCAGCTTCTTGTAATAATTGTTGAGTTACTTGTTCTGCGCGAGCGCTGTCAGCGATTGTCAAGTTGATTACAAGTGCAATTGCCACTTGAAGTGCTACTTGAAGGGAAACAGCTACTTGAGTATCAGTTGATTTGATATCAATGTCACAAGAATCTTTTACGATGATTGTTTCAGAAGAAAATTGCTCTGTTTCACTAACTTGATTAGCTACTTGTGATACTTGAGCATCGTCACCAAAGAAGTTGCCAACGTTTGCTCCAGCCACCTCGTTGTTGTTGTTGTTGTGATGATGACAATCACAGTGTGTTGGATGACAAGAATTTCTGTCTAATGCTACCCACTCATATGGTTTTGCTTGCATGTTTTATTTCCTCCTTTCGATGTACTATTATTAAATGTCAGGATTTTTTTTTTGTATAAGACAAACATCCTGGTGTTTTTACCCATTTTTAGTTTATTTGTCTTTCTTTTTATTTTTTAACATGTCACGTAGTGTCATGTTTTTTGGAGTTTCCGCAACTTTTTCAGGTTCTTCTTTTTTTGCTTGAGCTCCTTTAACAAATTCATTCACTTGTGCTTGAAGATCAGCTACAACCTTTTTAAGTTGTTCCTTTTGATCGTCGGTTAACTTCTTTTTATTTTCATCTGAAATGTTGTTTTTGCTTAAAACATCCTGCACGAATAATTGCATCATTGTTTGGGAGATGTCTTGAAGATTTAATTTCTCATTTGACAATGTTGTTCACCTCCATAAATGGATAGGGGAATTAGCGCATAGCTAACCCTTCCCCATATATATTTTTGGCCATTTTATAGGATATCAATTGATACTAACAATGCTAGTAAAATTTGAATTAGAACCTGGAGAGAAATGGCTACATCTGTATCAGTTGTCGTAATTTTAACGTCACGGGAGTTCTCGATAATGACTTTTTGTTTATTTGCTTGCCTAATGACAGAGTTTTGTAACAAATCCTGAGTTACTTGTTCAGCACGAGCACTGTCAGCAATTGTTAGGTTAATTACTAATGCAATCGCTACTTGAATTGCTGCTTGTAATGAAACAGCAACTTGTGTGTCTGTTGATTTAATATCAATGTTGCAAGAATCTTTAATGTGGATAAATTCTTCTGAAACTTGAACTGTTTCATTTGTTTGTACAGCATCTTGTGTTGTGTTTGATTTCTCATGTTTACATTTGCAATCATCTAGCGCAGACCATCTAGTTGACATCCAAATTCACTCCTTTCACGATAAGAGGTAAAAAGGGAACACAATGATGAACCGTTACGATGGGACGTTTGGGGAGAAAGAAATCGTGAGGTATGCCGTGTTCCCTTTTACTTGTATATAATGCAGATTCACTAGGTTTTGAATGAGGCAAACATACAGGTTTGCACCCATTTTTCTTATAAATGCTGATGGACAAATGATTATTTTAGGGATATACCTACAATAAAATAATTAACTCGTCCAAGTTCATAAAACGAAAATCCTTTCATAATGTATAGAAGATTATGATTAGAAAGGTGGGAGGGGATGGTCACATGGATAGAATTATTGATTTTGGCAATGGCATCCTTTCGGTTAACAAGATTACTGGTTTATGATAAAATCACCACCTTTATTCGTAGTCCTTTTCATAAGGAAGTTGAAGAGATAAATGAAAACGGTGAAACCGAAATTTATATTGAGATTAAAGGAAAAGGATTGCGGGCATGGATAGGTGAACTATTAAGCTGCTATTGGTGTACGGGAGTCTGGTGTTCAGCATTACTATTTGGAATGTGGTGGCTTTGGCCGGCAGGAGCCGAACCATTAATTTTGATCTTGGCCATTGCAGGCTTAGCTGGAATTATCGAATCTATCGTAGGCAAATTAGTAGAATAGGCAAAACACATAGAAACATAAAATTATTTACACATAAGATGAGATATAAAAGCTAAATCACTGCGGACGTTAAAATGATCCAACAGGTTCATTTGCAAAACGTCTAAGGGCTTTATTATATCGATAGGAAGGTGGGATAATCATGAAAAAGGCAAACTTGAATCCTTCCGGAAGACCGACTAACTCGAATCAATCGATCTCTGTGTCAAAACCTAAAAAGGTAAAAAAGAGTGGCTGCGGCTGTGGAAAGAGAAAAAAACGAGTGTAGCTTTTTATAGGGTTTGAATGGTGAGACTACTTATGTAAAAAAGTAGTCTCTTTTTTTGGTGTGCCAGGCATGGCAACTATCTAGGTGGTGAAAGTCCACTGTGGGGGTACACATCGACCAACCACTAAGGAAGCGCAAGGTACTTATCGTGAGATAAGGGCTGGAGGAAGCGTGGAATAAAATCTTGGCTCGACGAACAGAAATCTGATACTAAGGCTTTACAAAGGGATAAGACTCCCAAACAAGTTAAAGTCCAAAAGATGTGCGTAACTTTGTAAAGTAGATCAGGCGAGTAAAAGAGGAAAGATGGTTGTCTTACCCTGGGAGATCTTGCGGATGTACAAAGGGTACAGTCGAAAAAGGTTAGCCGCAAGAAGTCAGCAGAAGCCATAGTAGTGAAGTAATTTCATGAAGGGCTGAACAATTTATAGTGTTTCAACACCACGAATGCGTAAGTGACATACTCCGAATGTGTTAATGGTGAAAGTATGAGCGTACCTCAAAAGATAACCAAAATGGAGCTATCACTTACTACGTGAGAGGAAAGGAGAAACGAGTGTGGAACTTTTAGAACAAATTCTAAGTAATCAAAATATGAATGAAGCCTACTTGCGTGTATATAAAAACAAAGGTGCTAGTGGGGTCGATGGAATAACGGTCAATGAACTGAAACAATATCTGAGAGAGAACAAGGATGAGCTACGTCAGCGCATCAGAACAAGAAAGTACCAACCACAAGTTGCCTTAAGAGTGGAGATCCCAAAAGAAAATGGTAAGATGCGCAAATTGGGAATACCAACAGTAGTGGATAGGGTAGTTCAACAAGCCATTCATCAAGTTCTCAGTCCAATATTTGAAAAGCAATTCAGTGAATTCAGTTATGGCTTTAGACCAAAAAGAAGTTGTGAGATGGCAATTATTAAAAGCTTGGAATTTCTAAATGATGGATACGATTGGATTGTGGATATTGACCTTGAAAGATTTTTCGATACAGTTCATCACGATAAACTCATGCGGATCATCTCTAATACAATAGATGATGGAGATGTCATTTCCCTAATAAGGAAATATCTTGTCAGTGGAGTTATGGTGAATGGGAAATATGAAGAAACACCAGTTGGAACTCCGCAAGGAGGAAACCTAAGCCCACTGCTTAGTAATATTATGTTGAACGAACTTGATAAGGAGCTAGAAAGTAGAGGACTCCAATTCGTGAGATACGCTGATGATGCCCTAATCTTCGTGAAGAGTGAGAAAGCAGCGAATAGAGTGATGGAATCAATTGTGAGATTTATAGAAAATAAATTAGGGTTAATAGTCAACGGAGAAAAGAGTAAAATCTCCCGTCCAAAAGATTTGAAATTCTTAGGATTTGGATATTATTACGATTTTAAGAATGAGAAATACCAAGTAAAACCCCATTCAACGTCAATACAAAAATTTCAAAGGAAGCTTCGAAAATTAACAAAGCGAAATTGGAGTGTTTCGCTAGACTACCGAACCTTAAAACTAAAACAAGTCATACTTGGGTGGGTAAACTACTTTAGAATCTCGAATATGAAAAAAGCAATGACTGAGATAGATAAGAAGCTTCGCTCCAGAATTAGAGTCATCATATGGAAGCAATGGAAGGTATCGAAGAAACGAATCAAATCGCTTATCCAATTAGGAATCCCTGAGGGAGAGGCGAAGGGATTAACCTTCTGTCGAAGAGGTTATCGATACATCGGTTTATCGAAAGTTGTTCAAAGAGCAATCTCAAACAAAAGACTAAAGCAGAGGGGTCTTCCCTCTGCTTTAGATCATTATCTAAAAGTACACACTGTAATATAAATTGAACCGCCGTATACGGAACCGTACGTACGGTGGTGTGAGAGGGGCGAAAATAATTAGATTATTTTCCCTCTACTCGATTTGGGAAAAGTATTACATATATTTACAATCATATACACATACTATATTCAGTTTTTATTCTATAAGTTAGGGAGAATGTTATATGCCAGATTGGATTGAAGTTGTCATTCGTTCCTTTTGCATTATCGGTGGACTCTTTTTTATTACAAAGTTACTAGGGAAAAAGCAATTATCCAAATTATCCTTTTTTGAATATATTGTCGGCATTACGGTTGGAGATATTGCGGGAACAATCACGATGGATATTGAATTAAATATAGTGAACGGTGTTGTGTCAATCGTCGTATGGACGTTATTTCCACTAGTGATATCCTATGTCTCCCTTAAAAGTAAGAAGTTTCGCGACATCGTTGAGGGGAAAGCGACAACATTTATTCAGGATGGCAAGATTTTAGAAGATAATTTAAAGCATGAAAAATATAGTACAGATGAATTACTTGAACAGCTGCGCAAGAAAGACATCTTCCAAGTATCAGATGTTGAATTTGCTGTATTGGAGACAAATGGTGAACTAAGTGTGTTATTGAAAAAAGAAAAACAGCCTGCAAAATGGGAGGATTTTTTCGGGGAAGGAGTAAAACTGAAAGCACCAATAACGGTGATTATGGATGGGGTATATATGGAAGAGTCAATCAATGAGGGGGGCTACACTATTGATTGGGTAAGAAGCAAACTTGAAGCGAAAAAAAGAAGTGTAGAGGATGTATTTCTAGCTCAAATAGATTCTAATGGAAATTTATATGCTGATTACTATGACGATAGACTAAAAAAATAGAAACCGGGGAGAACAAATGAATATATTAGAGTTATTTTTTGAAGGATTGCTGGAATCAAAAATGAGAAAGCATGATCGAATTCATGCTGGAGAAGAAACAAAATTGGGTGAAATGTATGATCAATTGAAAACATTAGACCAGGAAGCAGAAGATTTTGAATATCGAATGGAGATAGCTGCAAGAGAATATGAAAAATGGGTGAAATCAAAAACTAAGTAAAATTATGTGTGGAACACTGATATTCGTCCACACCGTTTCCTCCATACCTACATAAATTATAGAGAAGTTAGGGTAGAGGAGGTGCTAAGCACATGGGTTACGGCTACGGTGGTGGTAACTATGGTTATGGCGGTGGCGGATACTACGGAAGTACTTTCGTATTAATCGTTGTATTGTTCATCCTTTTAATCATTGTTGGTGCATCTTTTTATAACTAATAAGTAAAGGCGAATAGGTACGAGCGGCTGGGCTGCTCGTACTTTCGTCTTTTTATAGAGTTCGAGTGTGATAGTAGATGGCTTGAATTTTATTAAAAAGATGAATTTCTTATCACATTTTATGTGGAACTCCATACGATATATCATGAATTAAGGAGGCGGGAAAATGGATAGCAAATTCTTTAAGAATCTTGAAGGTAAAACTGGCGTAAACATGAATGATATTTTCTCATTAGCTAACTCATTACAAGGAGCAAACTTTAAAGACGAAAAAACAGTTCGAAGTGTCATTCAACGAGTTTCTAAGATTGCAAATAAACCAGTTAACAAGCAAATGGAAGATAAAATTGTCAACTCGATCGTTAATGGTAACGAGAAACTTGATTTTAATACGATTGCTAAAATGATCAATAAGAAATAAACGGTAAAAAAGGTCTGACTTTGGTCAGACCTTTTTTACGTATGTTTTGGAAAATCTATTTCATCATTCCACGCATAAATCTCGAAGGAACGGCCTTTCTCCCTCTTCGATAAGAAGGAACTGACAGATATAAATGTTCCCTTGCCCGCGTCATCGCAACATAAAGCAATCGTCTTTCTTCTTCGAGATGTTCAAATTTTTCTTTCCGAGCCGACTCCAGGGCAAAATCATGAGGTAAAGATCCGTCGACAACACCTAGTACATACACATATTTAAATTCAAGGCCTTTTGAGCGGTGGATGGTCATAAGCTGAACGCCGTTTGAAGTCTGTGTCGATGTTTTGATCGCTTGCTGTGTCACAATCATATGGTCGACATGCTGGAGGAACTCATGTACAGTCAGAAATTTCTTCGCCACAACCTTTAAATCATTCAAGTCATCAGAGCCTTTTTCCATCGCATTACCTTCGTTACCTTGCTTTTTTAAATAATCAGTAAAGCCTAAATCTTTTTCAATCATTGTAAGAGCAACAACTGGTTTTTCATATTTTAATGAAGTAATTCTCGGGATAATTTTCTTAAGCTTGGCTTTTTGGAAGTTAGGTAATCCATTAACATGAAGTAACGCTTCAACAAGTGAGCAGTCCTGTAAAATGGATAATGCTTTGACATCATTGAGAACTGATTGCTTTAAAAACAAGGCCCTAATAAACTCAGTTATAGCCGAGCTATCATCTGAATTCATGCTTAATCGCAGATACGATAAGATAGCTCGCACCATTTTTCTTTCATAAAAGGAGGATTGCCCTTTTTCAATTGTAAAGGGAATGCTTGATTGTACAAAACGTTCAAACACTGCTCGTCCACCTGTATGCGTCCGATACAAAACGGCAAACTCCTCAGGCGTTGCCCCAGCTTCAATTTTTTCCTTCATATCCTGTAGAATCATCGTTGCTTCTTCTTCTTCATCATATGGAAAAAAAGCAATAGGTGAGTGTCGTGTTTCATATTGAGCAATCATTTGCTTACTGAGTCTATGTTTGTTTTTTGATATAACATCATTTGCTGTCGAGACAATTTGGTGATCTGACCGATAATTAGCAGAGAGTGTAATCACTTTTGCTGAAGGGTATTCCTGCTTGAAATTCAGAATAAATGACGGCTGGCTTCCTCTAAAACTATAAATTGTTTGATCATCATCACCAACACCGCATAGATTGTTAGTATGACTTGATAAAAGCTTAATAAGCTTATATTGTACAGGATTAATATCCTGAAATTCATCAATTAAAAAATACTGAAATCGATTTTGGTAAGCTGATAAAATTGCCGGATTTTCATTTAATAGTTCGTAGCATTTCACAAGCATATCATCGAAATCGAATTGTCCGCGCTGTTGTTTTTGTTCTTCATATTCCCGGTAAAGAGTTAGAGCTGTTTGCTCCCAGTCATCAGCAGGACGGATATCATGTGGCATGTGCATCGTGTTTTTCCAAAAACCAATTTGTTGAATCGCTTGGTCAAATGGAAAATCTTTATCATCAATACCTAGTTCTCTGCAAGAAGCTTTTAGATAGCTTTCCTTTTGCCAATCCCATTTTAACAGGTGTCGGCTATTCCACTTTTCACGATCATGGTGAAGAAGAATTTTATAAAAAATACTATGAAACGTACCGATTACCAATTGATTAAGTTTTAAAGCATGGATAGAAGAGTTTGTAATGAGCCGTTGCTGCATTTCTTTGGCAGCTTTTGCCGTAAACGTGACAAGCATCATTGAAGTAGGTGAGATCTTTTTTTCTTCCATCATGTATAAAGCTCTTGTTGTTAAAACACGTGTTTTTCCACTTCCAGCACCAGCTAAAATTAGCAACGGTCCTTCTGTAGTTGTGACGGCTTCCTTTTGTTCTACATCTAAAGGAATCCCTAAAAGTGACGTTGGAGCTTTTACTTTTACTGAAAAGGCTGTTCTCCCTTTAAGCATTTTTGGCTCACACCATGTAGCTGTTTCTTTTTTGTCGATTGTACCAATGCTTCTTGATTTTGGAATCCGAAATCCATTTTGTTCAGAGTATTTCTCTGTCGAGGTTTTTACAGGAGCGGTTGACTCTTCCTGAACCGGAAAATCAATCTGAAATTGCTTTTGACATGTTTCATTCAATTCTTTGTTTGAGTGATAAAAATAGGGAGGATGGGTAATGCCTAAATACAGCTTCACCGGTTTTCCACAGCACCTGCAAGTAACAGCTTCTTTTATACTTTCTTCATATATTCTCTGGAATTCCTGTTGAGGTAATTGTGTTAAGGAGATGATTGTTTCCTTTAACTTTGCTGAATTCATCGTTGTCCTCCTCCCATAAAGTAAAATCATACCTCGTATGTATATAGAAATTTAGTTTAGTAGCAATAAAATGAAGCGACAAAATCTATGATAACAGAATGGGAACCGAACGAAAAGTGAAAGAAAATGGTTTAACGTACCAAAGGTAAGGGGAATAAGAAAAAGGGGTGATAAAAATGGGCTATATTTTACCAATTCAACAAGATACATACATTCAATATGCCAATCGATCTGTCTCTGTTCAACATCATTATGCACATGTTATGCCAACATCTGCGATCACACCGAATACTCGTCATCTACGAGAAAGTCCACAAGCGGAACAACAAAGGTTTGCAGATATATTGAAGGAAAAATTAAAACAAAATAAATATTCATCCGAATGTACGGGAAAAGGAAAGCTTTTTAACGAATATGTTTAAAACGGTAAATGAATTTTTATTATATGAAAAGAGGCTGGGACAAAACCCACTCTGAAATGAAAAAGCCGGTGAAATTTTACGACGAGTAAAATTTCACCGGCTTTGATTTTTTTGAATAAAAATAAGGACCACTTCTGATAAAATAAAGTTACCACACAAAATTTCATCCGAAAGAAGGGTCCTTATGTTTAGAAATTATACCATGAATCAATTAGTTCTGCCTTTAGATTTAGAAGTAAAATTACAAAAAAATGATATCGCCTTCCATGTCCATCATTTAGTTGAAAGTATTCCTCATGAAGCGTTCGAACCATTTCTTCGAAATGAGGGTTGCCCTGCCTATCATCCACGCATGATGCTAAAAATTATCTTATGCGCCTACTCACAATCTGTTTTTTCAGGACGTAAAATTGAATCCCTATTAAAAGACAGTATCCGTATGATGTGGTTAGCTCAAGGATATGAACCCAGCTACCGTACAATCAACCGATTCCGTGTTCAACCAGAAGTGAAAGAATTAATTCGCCAGTGTTTCGTCCAATTCCGTTGTCAATTAATTGAAGAAAAACTTATCGATCAAGAAGCGATTTTTATCGATGGTACAAAGATTGAAGCGAATGCGAATAAATTTACGTTTGTCTGGAAGAAATCGGTTGAGAAATATCATCAAAGTTTAATTGAAAAGTCAAACCAGCTATACCATGAGCTACTTGAGAACGAAATCATACCTGAAATTGAACGTGAAAGCGATGAACAGTTATCATTAGAAGAGCTCACTGAAGTTGTTCAAAAAGTGGACGATGTCGTAACCGCATATGATAAACAAATTGAAGCATCGTCAGACGTTACAGAACGAAAAGCTTTAAGAAATGATCGTAAATATCCAAAACAAATCCGTAAACAGTTGATTGATTTTGTCATGAGAAAAAAGAAATACCAACAAGACCTTGAAATCCTTGGTGCGCGGAATAGCTATTCTAAAACAGATCCAGAAGCAACATTTATGCGAATGAAAGACGATTATATGAAAAATGGACAATTGAAGGCAGGTTATAATGTACAAATCGCCACGGAAGGTCAATACTCGCTTGCCTATAGTTTATTTTCTAACCCAACAGATACGCATACGTTAATTCCATTTCTAGATGAGATTGAGCAGCATTATTTCGAGTTGCCAAAACACCTTGTCGCAGATGCAGGTTATGGTAGTGAACAAAACTATAATGATATCCTTTTGAACAGAAAACGAGAAGCACTTATTACGTATAATATGTATTTGAAAGAACAAAAGAAAAAGCACAAACAAAACAAATTTAATCCCGACAACTGGCAGTATGATGAGGAAACAGATACATATACATGCCCTAATCAGAAACGCCTTGAATTTCAATATCATTCTGTCCGTAATGACCGTACAGGCTTCAAACGGAATTATAAAATCTATGAATCTGAGGACTGTACAGGATGCCCATTCCGTTCATCATGTACAAAAGCAAAAGAAGGTAACAATCGAAAAATAATGGTGAATGAAAAATGGGAACAGCAAAAAGAATATGTAAGAGTGAAGCTTTCAGAAGAAGAAACGAGTGCCATCTATCGAAAACGTAAAATCGATGTGGAACCAGTTTTTGGATTCTTGAAGGCCAATTTGCGTTTCACTCGATTTTCGGTACGAGGAAAACCGAAGGTTGAAAACGAAATGGGACTCGCGTTAATGGCAGTGAATTTAAGAAAATTCACTGCCAACAACTAAGGTAATAGAAGAATTTTCCTCATAAATAGAGAAAGGTGAATTTGAGTATCCTCAAATTCACCTTTCTCACTATTTGAAGCTAGTTATGTCCCAGCCTCTTTCTCATTTTAAAAGGATTGGACGTGCAATCCTGTTCCTTCCAACCACTCTGCGTATAGTACTTCCTCAGTCCTAAAAATATTCTGTTGCTTTAATTGTTCATCAAGCCAAGTGTAATTAAAACCGGCTTCAATTAAATTTTGTTTCAATACTTTTCCATCGCTAATAAGGGTAATCGGAATTTTCACTTTTTCTTGAGGCAGTTGAAGATCTGACTTAGTCGGATTTTCATACTCCGCCTTTTTAAGAATACTAACTGTTCCGTCTGTTTCCAAAACAGCATACTCCAATTCCCGAATCGAAAAAACGCCCTTTGATCGTATTAAATGTTGCAATTGATTGATATCCAGCTTACACTTTTTTAAACTGTCTCTTAGTATTTGACCCTCTCTAATAATAATCGTTGGTTTTCCTTCTAGAAATCCCCTTGTCTTACTCCATTTTTGGGTAATGATTTCTAAAGTAAAGATTAAAATCCCCCAGACAGTAACTGCATATATAACATCAACAATATCGACGTGATCATCAAATACAGCATTACCAACTAATTCGCCTAACACAAGGGCAGAGATAAAATCAAAGGCTGTAATCTGTGTGATTTGTGTTTTACCTAAGACTCTCGTGATAACAAATAGAGCAATAAATCCAAAGAAGAGTTCAATTGTTATTTGTCCAAAATGCATGTCTAAAACCTCCGTCGGCACATGTCCATATATAGTATCTTTAGCGTCCATATACTTTTTATACGAAAAGAATTTAATAGGAAGTTTTGAAATAAAAAAAGCATATCTAGCAAAGAATAATAAAAAAATTCTTCATCTAAAGAAGGAGGGAGACAAGTGTCAGAAGGCTACAACACGCTTACCTCAACTGAAATCGCATCACTTTGGACGACCTATATGAACGAAAGCATGGTAAAGACCATGTTAACACATATGCTTATTGACATAGAGGATAAGGAAATAAAAGCGGGAGTCCAGCAATCTTATGAAATGGCCAAAAATAATGTGGATTTCTTAGCTGATTTTTTCCAAGAGCAAAAATATGCGAAACCAATGGGGTTTACAGATGAAGATCTTTATACAAATGTACCAAAATTATATTCTGATACATTTTCCTTAATCTATGTTAATCACATGTCAAAGGTTGCAATGCTTGGCTACTCAGGCTTTTTAGCTATGTGTGTGAGAGAGGATGTAAGACAGTTTTTCACAAAATGTTTGCAACAGGCAGCAAACTTATATAATTCTACTGTTGAAACAGCTTTATCTAAAGGGTTCTATGTTCAAGCACCATACATAGAAGTACCAGAAGAAATTGACTATGTGGATACGAAAAAATATCTTAGTGGATTAAATCCTTTTGCAGAGAAACGGCCATTAAATGCAATTGAAATTTCTCATTTATACTTGAACATCCAAACCAATTCGATCGGCAGTAAATTATGCTTAAGCTTCGGGCAAACATCGCAAAATAAGGAAGTACAGGAATATATGATAAGAGGAAGCGAGATTTCCAAAAAACATGTGGAAATATTCGGGAAAACATTAGCGGAAAGTGACCTCATCGCTCCGGGTTCTCCGGATGTTTGTGTAAGTGATTCTACTTCACAAACATACTCAGATAAGTTAATGATGTTTCAAATGTCATTACTTAGTGCTGCAGGTACAGGGAATTACTCAACTGCTGCAGCCGCAAGTCAACGAGCGGATTTAGCGGTGAATTATGAGAGGCTATCTGTAGAAATTGCAGAATTTGCAAAAACCGGGGCAGATATTATGATAAAAAATAATTGGCTGGAGCAGCCGCCGGGATTAAAGGATCGAAAAAAGCTTGTGAAAAAGGAAGTATAGAAAAAAAGCTAACCAAATAAGTTAGCTTTTTTCTATTTCTTTTATCATTGTCACATGAGGGATACCTGCATCCATAAACTCTTCTGATACAACCTCATAGCCTAATTTTTCATAAAAGGAAATGGCGTGTGTTTGTGCGTTTAGCTTAAGTTTGCTAACACCTTGTTGGATGGCAATTTCCTCTAATTTTTCAACGATGATTCGACCGGCACCGTTTTTGCGATTTGCTGATAAAACACAAATTCTTTCAAGCTTTCCTATGCCATCGACAATGCGTACACGACCGGCACCGGCAGGCTTTTGACTGTCATCATATAACACGACATGTTCTGCTTCATTTTCAAATTGATCAATTTCTTCTTCGGCAGGAACTTGTTGTTCGTCTACAAAAACAGTGTATCTTACTGAAAATGCATCATCTAGTTGTTCTTTTGTTGTCACTTGTTGTATGTTCAATTATTAGCTTTCCTTTCCGAGTAAAAATGTTTCATGGACAGTCCAAGTCCCGTTTTCTAATTGATATAAAAGGTGAAAACGGTCAATGATTTCTTCATGATGAATATCTAACATTTTGAGGTTCCCTAAAACATCTGAGTGTTCATCATCTGATAAGTTTTGACCAATTGTAATATGTGGAACAAACGCATATTCCGGATTGCTTTCCAGTGAACCTGTATGTAACTGATCATGAAGAGCTTTAAGCTCATCTGTAGGGTCTACTTTTAAATAAATGACGTTATTCACTGGTGAAAAAGAGCTTACCTTTTTAATGGAAATGTGTAATGGCTTTGTAGATTCAGCGACTTTACGCAATTCTTTTGCAATAGTCTTGATCTCATTATCTTCTGATTCAAATGGAGTCTTTAATGTTAAATGCGGCGGGACTAAAGCGTAATGAGTGTCATAGCGTTTTCGATAAGAATTGGCAAGATCCTGCAGTTTTTTAGATGGAAAAAGGGCAATTCCGTATTTCATGTCATTCCCTCCTAACGAGTCATTATAGTGTTAGTATATCAAATTTTTGAAAATAAACATATGTACGTAAGAAGTGTGAAAAAATTACTCAAATATTTGTTTGAAAATAGGTGTTAATGAAGGCTGCCAATACTTCCACGTATGATCGCCATCAAATTCTTCATACGTATAAGAGAATTTCTTTTTTTTAATTGCTTTTGAAAGCTCGCGATTTGGTGTTAGAAAATCAGCGATTTCACCATTAGTTGTTTTTACAGCTGTTTCTTGTTTTCCGATTTGATGATAAACAATAGGTCGGGTAGGTGAAGTGAAGTTTTCCACTGCTTCCAACACATCATCATTTACAAAAGGTGATTGCAGAATAAGCTTACCAAAAATATTCGGATACGTTAAGCCTGTTAGCAATGAAACTGTTGCCCCTAAGGAATCCCCGATAAGAGCACGTCCGTATCCGACTTGGTAGGATGGAAATTCCTCATCCAGATATGGAACAAGCTCATGTGCAAGAAAGCGTACATATTGCTTCACTTTTACACCATTTGGATGGTATTTATCCCTTCGTTCCTCCACATTGTTATATGGAATTCCTATAACAATGACATTTTCAATTTCTTCCTCTTTCATGAGCGCTTCGATTTGTCTCCCAACACGTCCCAGCTTGAAATAATCCTGTCCATCCTGTGCAATTAGTAAACTATACTTATATAAAGGAGAAAAATTTGCCGGCAGATAAATAAGTAATGTTACCTCTTCATCTAATGAAGCTGAATAAAAGGAACGCTCCTCTATAATCCCTGTTTGTTTACTCATGATTTCCCTCCTGATGCATATATGTTTGAAACCCCTTTCTATTTTAACACGCATAAGTAGTTTCATCCTTAAAAATGCATATAGAAAAAATTTTGAGAAACAGGTTTGAAAAATTGGGACAAGGGAATGTACATAGTAAACCTATTTAAAAAAGAGTGAGAGGAGAATCACAATGAAAAAACAAGCCTTATCAAAGAGGACAGTGGTTTTATCCGGTGTTGCACTATCAACAATAGGTGTTACTTCATATTTGTTAAAAGATGAAAAACGAAAAAATAAGATGAATTATGAAATACAACGCATGAAAAATAAAGCAAAAATACTTTTATCTAGAAAAGAACCAGTTATGGAAAAAGCCGGCCACCCTGATCCATATGATATTGATGATAATACAATGGTGGCGGAAGGATCTATGTATGCTGTAAATTATTTTAATGAAAAAACAAAGTGAGCCGACGAATTTGTCGGTTTTTATTTTTGTTAAAACGTGCCTAACTCCTTGTACAAAGGGCACAAGGTCATAAGCATTCTTGAATTAAAGATAAAGAACATTTTCTCATTCGAAAGGATAAGTGCATACGGACAAAAGGGAAATATGCTTTCGAAAGAGGTGTGAATTGTAATAATAATCCAAATGTGTATCGTTTTGAAGTGGAAAAGGTGCTAAAAGCATACGGAAAAAGGAATGTGAATGCTTTTTTAAAGATAGCTAGTATAAAACCTTTCGCAAAATCGAGGAAAAGATAAATATGAATCTAAAAGTAGTGTGAATTGTAATAATAATCCAAATATGTATCTTTTTTAAGTAGAAAAGTGCTAAAAGCATACGAAAATAAGGAATGTGAATGCATCTATATAGAAAGCCAGCATAAAACCTTCCGTAAGATCCAAAAAAAGGAAAATATGCTCACGGAAGTGGTGTGAATTGTAATAATAATCCAAATGTGAATCTCTTTTAAGCAGAAAAGTGCTAAAAGCATACGAAAATAAGGAATGTGAATGCATCTATAAGAAAGCAAGTATAAAACCTTTCGCAAAAGCCAAAAAAAGGGAAATGTGCTTTCGAAAGAGGTGTGAATTGTAAAAATAATCCAAATATGTATCGTTTTTAAATGGAAAAGGTGCTAAAAGCATACGGAAAAAAGGAATGTGAATGCTTTTATAAAGAAAGCCAGTATAAAACCATTCGCGAAATCCAAATAAAGGGAAAAAGTGAATACCAAGAGCTTCTAATCCCTGTCGGGGCGGAGTAAGGAGCTTGCACTTTTCTTAAATTGGATGAAAAATATACCTGTGTTACCATTACAATTGAACATACAAGTCAAACTATTACGATAATTATATTGCAATATATACATAAATCATGTAAAGTAGTAAAAAAAGTAAATCAAAAATTTCATATATTTCTTATCAAGAGAGGCAGAGGGACTGGCCCTATGAAGCCTCAGCAACCGGTTCATAACGAGTGAAGATCTGGTGATTAATATTTACTGTTTTAGCAGATACCTATGTTGGTTTTTAAAAGCACCGACAGATGATGAAAAATGAAGCGAACAAAGCGGTTTTGTTTGTTCGAAGCATTTTTCATCATCTGTCGCAGGCTTGCATCGCAAGCCGCAAGCACTTGCGTGCTTTTAAAAGCCCCACTTAAACAAATTAAGTAGGTTCTAGGTTCCTAGTAAATATTAAGTTAACGTATTCTATTAAGATCTTCCACGAGTGCCAAGGTGCTAAATCCAGCAAGCAACACCAGCTTTATGCTTGAGAGATAAGAAGAAGCGCACTTAAAACATACAGTCTTCTTCTTAACGAGGAAGGCTTTTTATTTTGTCCCAGTGGGATAACGAACGCTTTCTCTCAATGCCCATAATGATTAATACAACTTTTAGGAGTGAGAAACATGAGCAAACGAATTGAAACGAAATTAGCGCAAATTGGGAATCGAAGTGAAAATGTGACAGGTACTGTTAGCCCGCCAGTCTATTTTTCTACAGCTTATCGTCATGCAGGAATTGGAGAATCAACCGGGTTTGACTATATCCGTACAGGAAATCCAACCAGATTACTTGTTGAGCAGGCGATTGCTGATTTAGAACACGGTGATCGAGGATTTGCTTTTAGCTCAGGTATGGCTGCAATCCAAACGATCATGGCATTATTCCAAAGTGGTGATGAATTAATCGTTTCTTCTGATTTATATGGTGGAACATATCGTTTGTTTGAAAGAGAGTGGAGAAAATACGGATTATCTTTTCAATACGATGATTTCACAAATCCAACAGAAACTGAAAAGCTAATTAATGAAAAAACAAAAGCCTTATTCATTGAAACACCAACAAATCCATTAATGCAGGAAACGGATATAAAAGAATTAGTATCAATCGCTAAAAAACATGAAATATTAGTGATTGTTGATAACACATTTTATACGCCGGTGTTACAAACACCAATTTTAGATGGTGCAGACATTGTGATTCATAGTGCAACCAAATATTTAGGTGGCCACAATGACGTACTTGCCGGATTAGTTGTGACAAAAGGTCAGGAATTAAGTGATGAATTTTTTCAACATCAAAATGCAATTGGAGCAGTTTTATCTCCATTTGATTCATGGTTATTAATGAGAGGAATGAAGACATTATCACTTCGCATGAGACAGCATCAGCAAAATGCTCAGCAAGTGTCACAGTTTTTAGAGGAGCATCCTGATGTACTTGATGTCCTTTACCCGGGAAAAGGTGGAATGCTTTCGTTCCGTTTGCAGGATGAAACATGGGTAAATCCATTTTTGAAAAATCTAAAGACTATCACATTTGCTGAAAGCTTAGGCGGGATTGAAAGCTTTATCACCTATCCAGCTACACAAACTCATATGGACATTCCTCTGGACATTCGAATTGCAAATGGTGTCTGTAACAAATTGCTGCGCTTCTCGGTAGGTGTGGAGCACGCAGAGGATATTATAGAAGATTTAGCACAAGCATTTAAAGCGATGAAGGAGGCGGTAGCAGTTGAGCAATCATGATTGGTCATTTCAAACAAAACTACTTCATAATGAATCAAAGGTGGATCACAGCACAGGATCGGTAAGTGTGCCGATTCATCATTCTTCAACATTTCATCAATTTGATATTGATGAATTTGGAAAATATGATTATGCTCGTTCAGGAAATCCGACACGAGAAGCTTTGGAACAAGCTATTGCAGAATTAGAGGGTGGAACTAGAGGCTTGGCATTTTCTTCAGGAATGGCAGCTATCTCTACTGCATTTTTATTACTATCCCAAGGTGATCATGTATTGGTAACAGAGGATGTATATGGTGGAACATTTCGAATTATTACAGATGTTTTAACTCGTTTTGGCATTGAGCATACGTTTGTCGATATGACAGATCTTCATCAGGTTGCATCTGAAATTAGACCAAATACGAAGGTCATTTATATGGAAACACCTTCAAATCCATTGTTAAAGGTAACCGACATTCAAGGCATTGTGAACTTGGCAAAAGCTAATAATTGTCTAACCTTTTTAGATAATACGTTTTTAACGCCAGAGCTTCAAAGACCATTAGAGCTTGGTGTAGATATTGTGCTTCATAGTGCAACGAAGTTTTTAGCAGGTCATAGTGATGTGCTTGCGGGACTAGCTGTTATTAAGGATCCAGAGCTGGGTGATCGTTTATATAAATTACAAAATGCATTTGGTGCTGTGCTTGGTGTACAGGATGCCTGGTTGGTTCTTAGAGGATTAAAGACGCTGCATGTTCGCCTGCAACAATCTCAAGCATCAGCATTAAAGATCGCCGAGTTTTTAGCAGATCATCCAAAAGTAGAAGAGGTATATTACCCGGGCTTGAGCTTTCATCCGGGACATGATACACAACGATATCAAGCGGATGGGCCAGGAGCGGTATTATCATTTAAATTAGCGGATGGAGATGCAGTAAGAACATTAGTTGAGAATGTTCAGCTTCCTGTTTTTGCTGTAAGTTTAGGTGCTGTTGAATCAATTCTTTCCTATCCTGCTAAAATGTCGCACGCAGCAATGCCGCCTGCAGAGCGTGAAAAACGCGGAATTTCTGATGGATTGCTCCGATTAAGTGTAGGATTGGAGAAAGTAGAAGACTTGATTAAGGATTTTGATGCAGCATTGGAGAAGCTACCGGCTGTAAAGAAAAGTGAAAATGTAAATGTATAAAGGACTAGAGCTGACTCTTTTTGAGTTAGCTCTTTTTTATTGAAATGGATTTTTTATTCACACAATGTTTAAAAAGTCTTTATTGTTTCTTTAGGTTTAAAGTAATATAATCAATACATCTTTTAGGTAGGTAAAATATCCTGGTTATTTTGGTTGAGGTTACGTTACTTAGTCTATGATCATACATATTTAAATTCATATTTACCAGACTAAGTAGTATCTATTTTCAGTAGAGGAGTTTATTACATGAAAAAACGACTGATTTTCTTGTTAACGTTGACGTGTATGATCATACCTGTCATAGCAAGTGCACATGTTAAATGGTTTGCAACAGTTGAACCTGAGAAAATAAGCATTGAGCAAATTTTATCACCATTTTTTATTACGATTTCCTTATTATGTGCAATCATTTTAGCTGTTTTATCTCAAGTAATGGGGAAAGTATTGGATATTCCTCTTGCAGCAAAAATTGATTTAAAACTGGACAGCTTTCGCAAGTATTCAAGGTATTTGCTGAAATATGGAACAGCTTTATCGTTTATCCTTCAGGTTGTGAATGGGACAATGTTTGCACCTGAGTTCGCAATTAATCAAACATGGCAAACGCTCATCATGTGGATTATTATCATCTTTTTGCTTATTCCACATCACTATGCGACGAAAATTGCAGCCCTTTTTATGCTTGGGTTATTTATCTTTGTATGGAGTGAAGCCGGTTGGTTCCATATGTTAGATTATGGGTTTTATGTAGCGATTATCGGAGTATTATTAATCG
This sequence comes from Metabacillus schmidteae, assembly GCF_903166545.1. Lineage (NCBI taxonomy): Bacteria > Bacillati > Bacillota > Bacilli > Caryophanales > Bacillaceae > Metabacillus > Metabacillus schmidteae. The sequence continues at coordinate 1,270,499 of NZ_CAESCH010000001.1, forward strand.
GAAAAACAAGGCTGGAAAATGTGGGATTTCCATTTTTATACTTAGGGACAGGGTTAAGTTTATGTTGGGTAGCCGTTGAAAAATGGGTGTATCCAATGATGACAACTGAGATTATCCACCATCACAATGTTCCGACATTTGGCTTTGAACCTGGAATATTTGTTGTACTTTCGGCTTTTATCGAGTTTGTTGTTGGGTATCTATTAGTTGTTGGAATCTTAAATCGAGTATTAGCGGTTGTGGTCACGATTTTGTTTATTTTAACAACAACCATTTTCGGCTATACAGAGGTTGTTGGACATGCGATGATTCACATTGTGCTGCTCATCTTTATTATAGAAGGAATTTCGTTTTACCATCCTCCGATTAGAATGCATAAAACAAAATTAGATCAAATGATTTTTGTATCATTAAACTTTTTGTTTGTATTAAGTGCGTTTTTACTTATTTATTATCGATTTGCATAGTAGGAAAGGGGCTGACCCAAAAGTCTAGATTTTAGACATTTGGGTTAGCCTTTTTAGGTTCTTTTACATACTTTGATATTTTTGATTTTTTGATGCAAATAAACGTGTATACCGGGACGTTTCATTGCGCTCCAGACACTTGCTTTCCGCGGGGAGGAAGCTGAGCCTCCTCGCCTTCGGCTGCGGGGTCTCAGCCTTGCCTCACTTCCCGCAGGAGTCAAGTGTCTTCCGCTCCATTCCACTATCGATCTAAAATGGTATTAATAAATGTAACCCTACGAAAACAGCCTTATTTAAAGACATAATTGAACAAAAAAATCGCCCTATTTTGTATAATGAAGTTACCACACCACCTTATACAAGAAAGGGACGATTTTTTTATGAAATATGATCATATCTCTTTCGTCAATTAAAACATGAATCAGTTAGTTCTTCAATTAGACCTTGAAATTCTCATCCCTCTATTTAAATGGTTCCTATAAACTCATATACTTTATTTGCTTGTAGTGGTCGACTAAAATAAAATCCTTGAAAATCTTTACAACCTTTAGATAGCAAGAATTCCAGTTGTTCTTTAGTTTCAACGCCTTCTGCTATGATTTGAATTTTTAACTCTCGTGCAAGCGTGATAAGGGCTGAAACAATTGCTCCATCTTCGTGGTTATTTGGGAGAGTTGAGATAAATGACCGGTCAATTTTAATTGTATCAACTCGAATTTGTCTTAGGTACGTAATAGAAGCATAGCCTGTCCCGAAATCATCAATCGCGATTTTTACACCTATTTCCTGCAATCGTTTCACCGAATGTTGAATAAGCTGACTATGTTGATTTAATACACTTTCTGTGATTTCAATTTCTAAGCAATTTGGAGAAAGAGTAAATTCTGCTAACGTTTTCTCAACAAATGATGGAATATCAGTTAAAATAAACTGATTTACGGAAACATTTACGGCAATTGGAACGATCGGATGCTGTTGTTTCTTCCATTCTTGAATTTGCCTGCATGCTTCCCATATAACCCATTTTCCTAGTTCCTCGATAAATCCACTTTCTTCTACTGAAGGAATAAATTGAAGTGGACCGACTACCCCTTTTTCCGGGTGGTTCCATCGAATTAATGCCTCTAGTCCTATTACTTTCCCTACTTCGGCATTGATTTTAGGTTGGTAATATAATTCGAATTGGTTCTTACTTAATGCGTGATGGAGCTCTTCATTAAGCATGAACAATTCAATTCCACGCTCAGTCATCGATTCATCATACAAAGCGATAGATTTACCGCCAGCCCCTTTTCGTTGGTACATAGCAATATCTGCATTCCTAATGAGAAGATCTAAGGTGTCTCCATGTTCAGGGAATACACTAATCCCAATGCTCGCTGAGACATAAAATTCGCGATTTTCTATTACGATAGGTTTCTTGATTTCATGAATCATTCTGTCTGCAATAGTGAGCAGAAGTGTTTTATCGGTTACATCACGTAATAAAAGGACAAATTCATCGCCGCCCATACGGGAAACAATATCCCCGTCACGTACATGATCGGTAATTCTCTTTGCGACATGTTGAAGAAGTTTATCTCCAAATGCATGACCAAATGAATCATTAATCGGCTTAAATCGATCTAAGTCCATAACTAAAATCGCAAACTTTGATTCACTTGCTTTCGTTTCTTGAATAATTGTGTTAGAAACATCATGAAGATAGCGAATATTATAAAGGTCTGTTAACAAGTCATGTGATGCTAAATAGTGAATCTCCTGTTCCTTTATATTCCGTTCCAATGCAAGACCGGAAAGATAGCTAAACACATTTAACATATCAAGTTCGTAGCGTTCTGGCTCACGAACGTGTGAATGGTAAATGGCAAATGTTCCTAGTAATTCCCCGTCTGTTGACAAGATGGGCTTTGACCAACACGAATGTATACCATGTTTTAATGCTATGCTTTTCCAATTTTCCCATTTCGGATCGGTTTCTATGTTCTTTGTAATTTTTGTTTTTTTCGTGTAAGCGGCATGCCCGCAAGAAGCAAGATTTAGTTTTACAGGAAATTTATCTACCTGAACTTGAAATGATGATGGTAATTGAGATGCATATGCCAAACGAAGCCAATTATGTTCCTTTTCATAAAGCATAATTGAGCAATAACTTTCATTTGATAGATTTTCAACGGTTTCTACAATTCCTAATAAGATGTCTTGTATTGGGTCTCCGGAAGCAATTTTTGCTAAATACATGTACTGAAATTCTTTCATCTTTTGACTTAGCTTCTGATCGGTAATATCCTTCGCAACCCCATGAATACCTATTGTTTTATCATTTAAAGTAGAAGGGATTGTTGTGATTTGCATGTCAATGATCTTTCCGTCTTTTCTAACAATCTTAGCTTCATGTGTTTCTGCATGGCCTTTTTTAACATTTTCAAACCTCTCCGTAACAAATGTGAGGTTATCTTTTGCAATGACTTTAGCAAAGTGCTGGTCAATTAATTCGTCTTTCTGATAGCCGACAATTTTTTCAACTTCTTGATTTATATCTAAAAAGTTCCCTTCCATGTCCAATGAAAAAACACCATCAGGATGCTGGTCAAAAAATGTTTTATATCGTTGGTTACTACATACTAATTCTGTGATATCACGCCCAATGACAACAATTGTGTCAGGATGACCAAGTGAGTCATAGAGAGGGATTTTTATGACTTCAAAAATATGATCCGTCCCATTAATCGGGATAATTTCTTCTACTTTAATTTGTTGTCCTGCATCCCATGCTTTTTTATCAGATGCAGTAAAGTAAGGAGCATAAGGAGCGAAGCAAGGAAAAAGGTCTCCTAATTCTTCCTCTGTTTTCCCTTTATAAGAATGTTCATCTATCCCAAATATATTGAGTGTTTGCTTATTCGTTTTTATCCAACGTCCCTTTTTATCCTTCAATACGATAATATCAGGACTAGTGTCAATAATCTTAGTTAGGATGTTATTTTGATCCACTTCCATTTGTAACCCTTCTTCTTCTTTTTTATGAATATACTTACGGACATTATACTATACAGAATTATCTGGGAACTAGTCTTCCTAGTGGTGGTAGATAAAGGAAAACATATCAAGATTCTTATGCATGTACAGAGGGGTTTCATCATATATAAAAAAGAGCTTGCACTTTAACACAATTTTTTCAAAGGGGGAAACAGAGATGAGAAAAATGCGCAATAGCTTGTTGTTTATTTTACTCCTTTCATTCATGATGATCATGGCTGCTTGTAGTAGTGGAAATGATTCCGGGAATGCGAATGATGGAGAGGGCACAGCTGATACTGATAATAATTCTGGTGAAAAGCAAGATTTAAGCTTATTAACAGGCGGAACAGGTGGTACGTACTATCCTCTCGGTGGACAAATTGGAAAAATTATCACAGACAATACGGATGCCAACATTACACCACAAACGTCAGGTGCATCAGCTGAAAACATGGAAACCTTAAGAGCTGGTGAAGCGGAAATAGCATTTTCACAAACTGATATTGCAGCCTATGCTATTGATGGACTTGAAATGTTTGAAGGAAATGCCATCGATAATATTCAAGCAATCGGATCTTTATATCCGGAAACAGTTCAGCTTGTCACAACGAAAGATAGTAGTATTACGTCCGTAGAAGACTTAAAGGGGAAAGCAGTATCTGTAGGTGCGCCCGGTTCAGGGGCATATATCAATGCCATGCAAGTGTTAGAGGCTCATGGACTAACAGATAAAGATATTAAGCCTCAAAACCTATCCTTTGATGAATCAACTGATGGCATTCAGGCTGGAACGATCGACGCAGCATTTATTACAGCAGGTACTCCTACAGGTGCGGTAGAAGCACTATCAGCCCAAAATGAAATCGTGATTGTTCCTTTTGCAGAAGACAAAATTCAAGCATTAATTGATCAGTATCCATATTATGCACAAGATACAATTGCTGCAGGAACATATAAGATAGAAGAAGACGTAACAACAGTTGCTGTAAAGGCAATGCTTGTTGTAACAAATGACTTAGATGAAGAACTCGTTTATGAGATGACAAAATCTCTATTTGAGAACACAGATAAAATTACACATGCTAAGGGTGAATTTATTACACCTGAAACTGCACTTGAAGGATTGGGAAATCTGGAATTACATCCAGGTGCAGCGAAATATTTTGAAGAAAAAGGGATTCAGTAATATAAATAGAAGTCTAGAGTTTTGAAGAAAAATGATGAGAATCGTGTCAGAATGGGAGGGTTTTGTCATATAGCAAGTCCATTTTGACATGATTCAAATATTTTCTGGGAAATAAGTCGAACAGTGATAGAGAAGAAGTATTGACTTGAGGTGGGTAACTGAATATAATAGAATATGTAGCTTAAAGCGTTGCATAAAATAATATATTGATCCGATAGTTCAGTGGGAGAACACTACCTTGACAGGGTAACACTCACTTTATACGATCTGATAGTTCAGCGGGAGAATACGTCCTTGACAGGGACGGGGTCGGGGGTTCGAATCCCTCTCAGATCATTGATATGACAGGCATTAAGACACATTCATTTATTGGGATGTGTCTTTTTGTTTTTCAATAGGATTTTCTAATGGAAAACAGAAAAATAGGTTTCGGGGTGATTTCGGGGTGATTTCACTAAATGAGTTATTTGGGACACAGTTTTATGTAAAGCACGTTGATTTACACATTTTATACCCATGCTATAGGAAATGCTGGTTTATAAAATGTCTCTTTTAATAAAGTCCAAATATATTATTAAAAATCCTCATATAAAAATTCTTGACCGAGAAATATGTGGCTTTGAAAAATCAGGTTTATTATTTGAAAGGATTCTAAGTTATTTATTAAATCACAAAAGTTTTCATCAGAGGCTTTAATTCGGTAATCGTAGTGTTTATATAGTGGATCGAATTATATCCTTTTTGAAAAGTCCTGCTTTCAAAGTTAATATGATATTGTTTGCATATCATTGAGAATAATGTGAAAAAATGCAAATAGAATAAATGATAAAAAAAGAGACTAACCTCTTTGCAATCCGCAATGTAGTTAGTCTTTTTTATAAGGTTGCAAATAATTCAGAAGCCTGTTTATCGGTTTCTTTTGTTTTGTGAGCGTAGACATCTGCCGTAAAACTTGCTCTTGAATGACCCAATCTTGAACTTACGGTTTTCAAATCTACTTTGTTTAATAACAAAAACGTTGCATTGGTGTGCCTGAGGTCATGCAAACGAATTTTTCGTAAGCCAAATCTCTTTGTAAATCGATTCCATTTTGTTAAAGGGTATCGTTTACTATATGGTTTTCCAAATTCGTTAGAGAAAACAAAAAAGTATTCTCCACCTTCCCATAAGTCGGATAGCATGTTTTTTTCTCTGTTTCTCTGTTCATGAAATTTTCTTAACAAGGGAATGATATCTGATGGCAAGGAAATATAACGAATAGATTTTTCAGACTTTGGCTTTTTAAGAATAAATCCATTAACTGTATTATTGCTATATGATAAAGAATGTCTAACATGAATAATCCCTGTATCTAAATCAATATCTTCCCACTGTAGACCCATTAATTCTCCTTTACGAAGTCCGCAAGTTACAGCAATTTGAAAGAAAAGTCTCCAACCAAGTTCAAGTTTCGGTAAATATTTTAGAAGCTCTGATAATTCATCCTTACTATACACATTCCCTGCACTTGAAGATTCTTTTTCTTTTTTGATAATTACAGGGTTTTCTTTAATAAACTTCCATTCTACGGCTCTACTAAACACGTTTTTTACAACTCTACGAACAAAGTTAATGGAGCTTCCTTTAAGGGCTTCATTTTTACCGTCCCTTCTTGCACCATCTTTTTTTAAGTCATTTAAAAAACTTTGAATAATGAAGGGAGTAATTTCTTCTAAATGATAATGGCCTAATGTGGGGATGATTCTTGTTTTGAGTTGAAGGTCATAAAGTTCCAATGTGCTATGAGCAAGTTTATGCACTGCATATTGTTCTCTCCAATCGTTGATGAAATCTTTGAGAAGAAGTTTTTCAGGTTTTATATAGTTGCCTGAGAGTATTTCATCCCTATATTCAGCCAATTGCCTTTCTGCATCTTTTTTCCGTTGCTTTTCAGTGTTGCCGTTAGCGGTAATCATTTTTGAATATTTTTTTGGTTTTCCATTAGGATTTTTACCATAATAAAATTGAATACGATATTTGTGAGGATTTTTTCCTTCTTGATAAACTGAACCGTATGATGCCATTAGAGTATTTCCTTTCTGATTTTATTTTTGGCTTTGTTTTAGTTTTTGTCTACTTTTACGTACTTTATGTGTGTTTTCACACGTACTTCTTTTTCTTCCCATTTTAGGTGGACAAAATTTTTGCGACTCATGTGTTACTTCAAATAACTCATTGCATTCGTTACATCTTCTTAAAGTAGCCTTATTCAAGATAGCTTTTGTTAATTGAAAGTAAGCTGTTTCCAAAAGATTTTTAAATCTAACACAGTGAAAAATTGTGTTGTCATTCTCAATTTGTTCGTAAGACTCTTGCCATGTTTTCATTTCGTTAAGAACGTTTGTGATAACCGTTCCAACGCTTTTGCCCCGATTTGATGAAAGTATTGAATTATAATGCGTAGAAGGTTCAAATGGAAATTTACCTTCTTTGTTTTGTTTGTTTTGCAGTTCAAACCACAAATACAACAAATCCTTGTAATAGGAAAGTTTTTTAAAAAAAGGAATGGTATCCATTATTGTCGCTTTAACTTCCTTGTTAAATGGTATCTCCTGATGTTCAAGTGGTAGACCATAGATTTGAACGAATTTCATTAAGGTATCATCTGAATTAATTTTTGCTATTTCGAGATATAAAAAAGGGGCATCTTTCAATGGGTTGAAAGTGAGGCAAGGTTTTAAAGGATCATTTATTGCTTTAATTTGAAAAACATACTCTGGTTGTAAATACAATCGATCTACTCCCAATTCTTCGTCTGAGAGATTTTTAACTGTAATTTCTTTATAGTCCTGAAAAACAGTAAAAGTCGTTAAACATTTTATGCCATTCATTATCATCGCTTCTTTCTATTGAATTGTTGTTAATACACTATCTATATAATGTCATATGTAAACCTCTAAGTCAATAAAATGTGGTGTACAATGTGTTGAGTTGGTTTTAACATTTTGAGATAAATAAGGTTAGTAATTTAAAGTATTGCCAAAATAAAATTGTGCTGATACAATTAATCATGTTAATGTAAACCACAAAAATAAGATTTGTTGGTGTATTTTTTAAAACGAAAGGAGATATTATTATGAACAACGAGATTTTAACAGTTGAAGAGGTAGCCATTTATTTGAGAGTGTGTACAGATACGATTTACGATATGTGTCGTAGGAAGGAAATCCCTCATGTAAAGATGAAAAGGAGGTATGTTTTTCAGTTTGAAACAATAAAAAAATGGCTATGCGAACAAGAATCCTCGAATTGCACAACACACATAAATCCTCTATTATAATTCTTTCCTAAAACCTTCAAAAAAATTCCAATTTATAACCTCAATCTGATATCACTTGATTCCGATAACTAACATAAAATATGAAAATCGGTAAGATAATATTATTAGAAACAATGATAAACAACATTCCTAATTTGAATCTTTTAATTAATTATGTGTATGAATTACAAAGAGTAATAGAATGTGAATAAGATGCCAACTATAATGGCATTTGAAAGTTGTGTATTTAATATAAAAAAGTGGAGTGGAGGTCATTACAATATTCTTAATATATTATTGATAAGTTAATACTAACAGCAAAGTAAAAGAATCCCATGGTTAAACATCATGGGTTTTTTTTATAGGTCAGATATGTGGTATGATTGACTAAATTCAACAAAATTTTACATTTTGATATAGTATAAAATACGAGAAAATGGGAGGGGAAATATGAAAACAGCAGTTGATTTTTTGGCTGAGTGGGCAGGAGAAGAATCATGGAAGAATCACATTCTAAATATCGTTAAAGCAAAAGGGGAAATTAATTCATCGCAACTGTTGGTTGAAGTCCTACAATTAATGAAGGTTAAAGGAAAAGCTGATAAGGTTTCAGATTTAGGAAGCGAACCATTGGAAAAAATGAGATTAATTATAAATGAAATAAATACTCCAATAAATATTAATGCCTTATCAACTGATGCTCAATTTACATTAGGGAAAAATCTAAATGTATTTTATGGGGAAAATGGCTCAGGAAAGTCATCTTATGTTCGTATGTTTCGAAAATTGGCTGATAACTATTTTACCTCCGAGAAGGATCTTACTATAATACCAAATGTTTATAAGGAAGAACTGACAGAAGAGTATGTACCACAGACGGTTGAAGTTACATATTTATTGGATGATAAAACGAATAAAGATCTTGTAGACATTAATAATCCACATAATGAACTAAGTAAGATTAATGTTTTCGATAGTGAATCTGTTCTTCCTTTGATTAATAGTGACCTTATTTTTAACTTACTCCCAAAAGGATTTGAGAAATTCCAATTAGTTTCAGGTTTGTTGGACACTTTACGTAATGAAGTTTCAGAGGTTATTGATGGTAAGAAGAATAAACAAGAAATATTATTCTCCGATTCTTCTTTTGACTTTATACGGGAAGAGCTTAATAGAATTATGGGGGAAGTTAAAGATTCAAAGGATATAAAAGATTTTCTTTGTAGTAATTATCCAAGAAGCGATTCGTATGAAGTCGTAGTTAAAGAAATTGATCTTCAAATTAAGGAATTAGAATCTGCTAATCCAAAGGATAAAATTATTATATTAACAGCACAAAGAACAAAACTTATCTCAATTAAACAATCATTAACAAAATTATCAACAATGTTAAGTCGAGATAATATAGATAAAGTCAATACATTAATCAAAGACTATGAGCAAAAGGTACAGGAGGAACGTGAGTATAATGAAGATTTCCAAAAAAATGTCTCTTTTCTTGAAGAAGTAAACCAAGAATGGTTTTCATTTATCAAGATGGGCAAAAAATATTATGAATCTATTAATATTGATCAAGTTCATAAAGGTGAATCTTGTATTTTTTGTAGTCAAGCTCTGGATTCCAACAGTGTTAAGGTTATAGAAAGCAATTTTAATCATATTGCAAAGAGTAATGGAGGAGTATTAAACTCGATTGAAAAAGAACTTCTAAAATACAATATTGAGAGCATTGGGGTTAATTTTTCTGATGAAGAGACAGCATTATTTGAAAGTGAAAAGTTTTTAGGGAGAGTTAAATCAACTATTCAATTAGTAAACCGCAATAAAGAATTATTTAGTACACTTCTTAATTCAAGAAAAATTATCTCTGATCAGTTGATTTTGGATGTATCCGATGTTGTAGAGGAAATTAATCAGGAAATAAAGGCTTTAGAAAATAGAATAGACAATCTAAAGAAAACGAGTACAGAAGCAGGCGATATTACTGATTCACGCAAGGCTTTAAAAGAAACCTTGAAGAAAAATGAAAAACTTCATGCTTCAATCGATTCCTTAATAGAATGGTTTGATATTCAGAAAAGTATTAAAGAATATAGTAAAGCAAAAAGTAAATTTTCCACAAATTCTTTGACACAGAAACAATCTGAGGCTTTCCAAAAAATAATACAAGGTGAGTATTTTGAAATATTTGAACGCTTTGCACAAGAGCTTAAAGTGTCAAATGTTAATCTAAAACTAATACCCAAAAAGGGAAAAACTTTAAGAAAAAAGTTTGTTACCTCTGAAGAATATAAGGTATCGCAAATTATGAGTGAAGGTGAACAAAAAGCCGTAGCGATGGCTGAGTTTGCTACTGACTTAACTATACGTAAAGATTTTAATACAGTTCTTTTTGATGATCCTGTGACTTCATTAGACTATAAACGGTCAGAAATTATTGCTAATTTGATTTATAAATTGTCAATGAATAGGCAGGTTATTGTTTTTACGCACAATATTATGTTTTATTACTATCTCTATAACGCCTGTGCAAAGGATAAAAATAAAGAAAACAAGTTCTTCAAGGTTGACGAATTTGACAGGTGGAATAAAGGAATTGTATCTGAGTCTTTCAGTGGAAGATTGGAGACTTTAAAAGAAGTAATGGGTAAATTAAAAAATCAAGCACAATTTATAAATTCTAAATCATGTGTGGGTGATGCATTAGAGGAAGCATTAAAGAAAGTATATTCTGATATCCGAACATGGTGTGAATTAATTGTAGAGGAAGGCTTTTTTAATAGTGTTATTCGGAGATATGAAGCAAATATTATGTTCACAAAACTTAAAGAGATTAAAGGGAGTTTTGTAGACGAATTAGAAACAGTAAGTGAGTTATTTGATAGATCATGCCGTTGGATGGCAGGGCATAGCCAATCTACTGAAACTCAGCATGTTCGGGCAAATAAAGAGGCGTTTAATGTTGATATGAAATACATCAATCTGCTTTATGATCATTATAAGTAATCACCAAATGAACTATTTTATCTTAAATAAATAGTAAAGTGAGTGAAAGAAAAGTGGAATATTCGATATGGACATTAAGTGGTAGATTTTGCGGATAGGTAATTGAAATCAGATTTACAATGAAACTGGCAATCATATTGGTTATATTGATGATGATAGAATTTACTTAGTAAGAACAGGAAAAAGTAGTAGGTGAGTGCTATATAAATGACACGGTTGGACTAAGAACATCAAAATCATATCCAGTTAGAAGAGTAAGAGGGATGAGAGGTTCAAGATGTTTTGGTAGACGAGGAAATATAGGGGCTATTAATCCTGGAGGATGGAAAGATCCTGAATTCTAAGATTTAAAGAAGCACTTTCCAATTTATTATGCAGGGTAAGTGCTTCTTTTTATTGAATAAATATAATCGAAATATAAGTAGATGCTACAACCACTATTGGAGTGAAAAGAATGCTGACTCTCGAAGATTACATAGCAAAAAGAAAGCGTGAAGATAAATTAAATGAATTTGAAATTGACTCCAGAATGGATAACATGAGGATATGTGTTAATTATGTATTTGAATATTATAATCAGTATTTAAACATTGATGAATTGGAGCAGAGAACATTTTTAAATGGGGAACGGTTGGAGAAACTCAGAAAGCAATTGGAACCATATTATGCTGATATCCAGGATTGGCTTGTAAATATATATAATGATCACGATAAACAGATACATCGTTCAATTATTAGCTTTTTGAAAAAAGACGATCTGTTTTTTTTGTATAATACAGAAAATGAATTTAGAAGTTGTTCATACGATTGTTATGCTCAATTGATTAAAAAGAACTCATTTTTAAAAGATCAGAACGAGATGCTATTTTTGTTTATTAAAGATTACCATAGTATTCAAAGCCAAAAGCATACTAATGCTACTTCAGTTTTTTTAACTGAGGAGATAAATGAGTGGTTAGATAAAACTTCGCTAAAATATAAAGTAAACATTTGGGCCTTTGCCTCAGATTATGTAGAACGTTTTTCTGAGGATGATTCTTTATGGCCATCAAAACATAAAATTAAAAATAAAGAAAACTGGCGACCATATATTTATGATTTTACACAAAAGACTAATCTGTTTAATCTGAATACGCTGTACACCAGAGTATCAAAAAAACCGTTTATTAAAGGGAAAAAGCAGTTCCTCGAAATAATAATGATGTATATTTGGTTACATGATATTTGGGGTGATGAAGATAATTATTGGGAGGAATACTTTGCTAAGTTTGTTAAGACCTTGTAAAAATCAAAAACAATTACCGTTTAGAAAGTAGGTATAACATGCAATTGGAATCCTTATTTATTAAAGAATATAAATTGCTAAGAAATTGCACAGTAATATTTGTTCCTGAAGGCGGATATCCCGATCATTACTATGATTATTTTAGCAACAACAATTTCACCATTTTAGTAGGGGAAAATGGGAATGGGAAAACAACCTTAATGAGTTTTATTGCAAAAATGTTTAATGATTTACAAAGATTTCACGACAGAATTTCTTCTGACTTTTGTTTGAAATACAAAATCGAACAGAATCATGAAAAAAAGGCAGTTACAATTGAGAAAGAAAATGAAAATGTGTTTATTACAGTAGAAAATTCCATACCAAAATCTGTGTTGTTGGAGCTACATCCCAAACAAGGATACATAATAAAAGAAAATCAAATTCAATTTGAAAACAAGGTAACTTATGATGTAATTAGGCCATATCTACCATCGGCAATAATCACATCTGTTTTTTCCTTTCATGGAGAATATCCTACTGAAAGACCATTAAACTTTATAGGAGATAGAATAATTGAGAATTACGATATTTCAAAAGTTTATGGTGCAAATCATTATGGATTTTCTTCTCTTTCAAAGGGAATATCCAGATTTATAGAAACCTACAGGAACAATACCTCTGTAGTGGAGGAATTACTGTATTTATTAAATATAAAATTTGATAACAAAGTTTTAATTCGTGAGCGTTTTACAACTTTACCTTCTTACGGTCTTGATGTAGATGATGAAGAGTTTGATGATCTATTTTCTGAAGAAGATAGAATATTGAGGAATGAGTATCTTTCATTAGAAAAACTTACTGAGAAATATTCAACAAATGATGACGGTTGGATTGAGGTATGTGAGGAAAACTATGATTTGTTCCAAAGATACGAAAAAGAGGAAATCATATATATGAACGATATAGCATTTGAAAAAGATGGCGAACACATATCCTTGAAGAATATGAGTTCTGGTGAAAAGATGTTTTTCATGAGAATCCTCTCTTTATTATCCTCTATAGAGGATAACGCATTGATAATTATTGAGGAACCAGAATTGCATTTGAATCCTTCATGGAATAAGCAGATTATTACTATGCTACAAATGTTATTCGGAAATTATAAAGTGCATTTCTTAATATCTACCCATAGTTACGCTTTTATTAATACAGTGTTTCCTGAAAATATTCTTTTTGCTAATCAAAAAAGTTTTATCAACCCCGATCCAAATATAAATACTTTTTTGGCGAATGAAGTTGAAATAAGCAACCAGTTTTTTGCTAATTCAAAAAAAGTAAATTATGTTGAAAATAAACTTTGGAACAAGGTTAGCATCGCAAGCGATGATGAATTAGAGGAGATTCTTGGGTATTTAGGTGAATCGTACACCAAATTCAAACTATTTAATATTATGTTGGGAAAACAAGGGACTAAAACAGATGTGGAAGGTTGAGAATAGCACAAATACACAATACCTAATTAAATTTGAGTCAGAGATTATTCTCCCATTCTTTAATATGATAAGTGATGTTGTTATTGAGATAGAACAGGGTGAAATTATTTTACCTTTAGAAAAAACAGATATTTGGAAATACACAGAGCATTTTCGTAAAGCATCAGTGGATCAAAAAAATTTATTTACTTATATTATGCAAAAAACAGTATCAGGAGAAAAATTACAAGATCTTTTTTACTCCATTGTAGTAACTTTTGATTCATCCTATGTGGAGCAAATCTATTTATTATATAAACAACAAAACAAAGAGATTCTTGATGGAAATTATGATATTCCGCAAATACAAGTTGATGATATCTTCAAGAGTATATTTGTAATTTATTATTACAATACATTTTTTGCAGATGACTATGTATGGATGACTTTAGCGGGAGAAACGTACAATAGAAAAGAATTTCACAGAAACTTTAAGTTGGAAAATAAAATGGCTGTTTGTCCTTATTGCGATGTTGATACTGCTGTAGCGGGTTCAAATAATAACGTAGAACATTTTTTGCCAAAATCAAAGTACCCCTTAATAGCAATGAATCCATTAAATTTATTATCTTCTTGTTATGCATGTAATAAAGCTGATGAAGGAAAAGGAGATCGAATCCCAGAAGTTCCAATAGTGTCTCCGTATAATGAAAATATAGGTGATTTTGCAAAATTTGAGGTTGATTTTTTATCGAAAAAAATCACATTAATAAATTCAGGCAGACAGGAACATCATAACTATTTTAAATTTCTACAGTTATATTCGAGATACTCAGATCGTATGGTTTTTGAAAGTGTAGACCATGAAGCTAATAGTTTGTTTGAAACACTAACCAATTCTGGTTCACCTACATTAAAAGAAATAGATTTATATATTCAAAGAAGAGAAAAAATGAACAATTTGTCACTTGCTCTAAGGTCGATTATTAGTAATTATCCGATGTACAAGACCTTTAAATAATATAATGTTAATAAGGAGTAAGAACTTCTTGCTTTTTTTACCTTGCATCTATTATGTCTTTTCGCAATTTAGTTCTTCCCTATGTAATTCAAGTTCGTACCTGAACAGGGGAGAATGCGGGAGCAATTACAACATTATGTATGATTACTTTAGAAGAATCGGGATACGTGCCGTTGTTACGTTTTCTCGGTTCTTTTTTGTGTGCATTAAAAAATGGCGAAAAAGAGAGGGGATGGTTTGAGTTAAATGGTGGATAAGTGTGAATAAGAGGAAAAGGAAACACTGCAATATCAACAGTATATACACAGATTAGGGATAAGGTTAGAGGAAAAGCATGGGGAAGAGCGAAGAAATGTTAGATATCAACAGGTAATAAACAAGTAAGAAAAAGGCGTGGAGAAAAGCCTGAAAAAAACGTCTGATTAACCATCTTTTGACCTTAATCCTTGCCTCTACTACGGAAAAACTTAACTAAATTTTCACCTTACTTTCTGTTCCGTTATCGTACAATTTTTCCACCCGAAAGGTTGGTTTTGGGGAAGAACTTGAAATACAGGAAAGAGATAAGGTTTAAGGTGAGAAAGAGCGTAGGCAAGCGGGAGAATGGTTTGAGGGGGATTAGAGAAGATATGGGGAGATAACAACTTAATTACAAAGAGATATAGTAGCCGAAAAGGGATTTAGGGGGTGAGGGTTTAGCAGGAAAATTGAGGAGTTTGATAATGCTTTTCCTGATGTTATCTTTGTGATTATTCCAAATCCAAAAGAACCAAGAGTAAAGGTGAGGGCTATGTGGACTACTGTAAGCAATAAGGAGTAAAACCTAAAGATTTAAAGCGAGAAGAAATAGAAGATTTGCTTGAATACTAAAATCAAAAGTGGATAAATGTCATTTTCAAACAAAATGCCTTACCGCATTCAAATAAAAAAAGAACTGAGATGAAACATCAGTCCTTTTAGACGATTTGTTTAACAGTCTCTTTAGCAATCATTTCTACACCTTTTTTCAAAACCTCTGGATTACGTGTAGCTATAAAGATTGCACTTCCTGCAAGAATTGTTCCTATGCCACCAGCTACCATTACAACTTTCAAAGTGTGCTTTCTATTGGAATCAACCTCTTCTTTTAAACGATCAAGTATTATATCTATTTCTTTATCTACTTTTTCCTTATCCTCAGGAGTATTTGCATTCTCTGCTTGTTTCATCAACCCTTTCATACGATAATCCAATGCTTCCATATATTTATTACTGGAAGATTTATGGCTATCAATAAAAGTCTTTAAACCTTCAACAAATGTTTTGTAAGTTATATTAGATTCCTTTAAGAATTCCTTGAGAATTTCCTTTTCAATTTGACCTTGTATGTTCATTTCTATCAATGTCTTTATGTCGTCATTAGTCAGGTGATCTGGATCTATTCCCTTTTTTTGAATTTTCTTCAACAATACCTCGTTTTCCATATCTTAATCACACTCCTTGTTTTTTTCTTTCATAGTTTCTAAAAAGAATTGAATCACTAATGGTAATACAGCTATTAAAATGTTTAATTCCAATTTTCCTGTATTAGCCTTGTGTTATCACTCCGTTTTTAAGTTTTGTTTTATTTTTTGATATTTTTCAATTTCCTCTTCGACTTCAAGTAAGTTCATTTGATACTCTAATTCAAGTTTCTTTTTTTGACGATTCAGAGCATTGATACATTCCTCGACCTGTTCAATTGATTGTTTTTCAAAATTTTTGTGCATAGGTTGTATCTTAGTCTGTGTTGTTTTTTCCTTAGCATTAATCATACTGATTATCTTTGATAAAGAAGCTGTTGCTCCACCTGCAATAAGTCCTGCAATTGGTAAAAAGGATGCCATCTTTCCAATTGAAGTAGTAGTTCCAGCCTTTGCTTTCTCTTTTACAAACTCAATTAAGTCATTACTGTCAACATAGTAGCTCTTACCTTCCTGATTGGCTTTTAGCTCCTGATTCCGAATCCACCTCCTGACTGTTTCTTCTGAGACGCTAAGGATTTGGCTGATTTCTTTAGTAGTTAGCACGTTGTTCACCGCCCAAATGTCTTATACACACATAATACACACGTGTGTGTGTATGTGTCAATATATTTTGATTGAAATTTCTGTAATTTCAAAAAATAATAATTTGGGTGGTTTTATTTCTTGTATCAAAAGATGAAAGTTTGGAGTTAAGTATGTTTACAAACCTTATTTGATAATGAATGATTAAACACCAGTGCTTCATAAGGAAAATGTTAAATCACAACAGCACTTTTATGTGATACTATTTAGAAAAATACTGATTGGGAGATTTCAAATGAGAGAGGTAGAGTTTAGACAGTTCCTTATCAATAATAGTGATATTGAAAGTAAAGTGAAAGCGGTTAATTCGAGGGTTGCAAAAGCACTAATGGTCGAAAGGCAATTAAATGTGAATTTGGATAATGAGGTTAAGGATGATGAGAAGATGTATAATCTATTGCTTCAAATACAGATGGAGCTGAATGATGGATTGCACCACAATGTTTATCAAAATGCTGTAAGAAAGTATTATCTATTCATCAATGAAAGGGAATTTCCTCGAATCAAACTTTATGAAAAAACAAGGAGTTTATAGACATTAATCGAGATAGCGAGGTATTCTCCGAATGGAAAAGCAATATTTTAATCTAATGCAATTTTTTGATGGGTACGTTCGAAATTATCGAAGAATGAATTTATCTCACTTGCATAACCGATCAATGTTTACAAAAAGGGAAATTGACTATTTTGCTAATTTAGGTGAAATGTTAGGTTTTGATGCATTTGTTGAGGATTCCAAATTTGATCGGATTAAAGGTCGTTCAAGACCAATGGATTTATCATGGTGGAAGTGGGATGCACGTAAGGATAAGGAAAATTTTATATATCTTGCATTACATTTAGAAAGAGAAAATGTATGGAATAAAGATGTTGATACAATTGAAAAGCTCTTTTCTAATACGGAGGAAGGCTATACTCCACATAATGTTATAGGAATACAATACATCGAATCAGTTGAGAGAATAGACTTATTAAATGAATTGATTTCTAAAAAGAATTCTATTCAAAAGTCAAATGCTTTGATGATCTACCGTTATTATGAAAGTGATTATGATATAGAAAGAGTAAATGCCTATTTTTATACGCCATCTGGTTTAAGTGAAAGTAGACAGGCAGTATGCAAACAAGACGAATCGGATTATTGGTTTATGTGTTTTGATGAAGAGTTTGCTCCCTTTCAAGATAAAGAAAAAGTCGCTACGAAAAACTAATTTAAGAAAAGTATAACCCGAAGGAAAAAGTGGGTTCACTATCCTTTGGGTTTATTTGAACAATACCTTTTTATGTAATTCATATCTATGATTACTCTTTTATCCTTCCACTAACTCTATGCCAACAATGTAACTAAATCTAAGATAGATAAACTGTTCTTCTTGCTCGATAATTAAAGTCTTATTGATTTCATCAAGCCTATGGAGTAATCCTGTATAACACTTAAAGAATCCTTTTTCCCAAGTCTTAACTTTTACCTGATATGAAAATTCCATTGCCAAGCATATCTTCTGCTCAAATTCAACTATTTGGTATTCATCAAGGATAGGCCTACCTACTTTTTGATCATCTCTTTTTAAATCTTGAAGCATTTTTACATGCTCTGGCATAAAGAACGCTGATTGCCATTTTAGCTTGCCTCGATCACGAATCGCCACTAATTTGCCCCCCTTTTATTATCTTATTATAGAACATACGTTCTTGTAATATCAACAACCAAAATATCGGATTGCTTCTGACGAACAAAAATGTAGGTCTTTTGTATTTTATTTAAAAAAAGTTGCCCTATTTCATGGTATTTTAACAGTAAAATAAAGGAGGGAATTTTTAGTACATAAAAATGGAAGGGAGGATACAAATGCTATATAACGTTAGTTGGAATACTTCGGAAACTAAGAAAATCTATCAAGCAACTAAGAATTCTGAATCGTTAATGGAGTGTTTAGAAAAATGTCTATTGGAATCGGGGCTTGCAAAATTAATCAGTGAAAAGCCGACACCAAATAGGGGGTATGGTGTACTTTACTACTACTTTTCAAGCAAACCAAAGAAACGGCTATTATCATCTGCACCAAGGCGAGATCATGACCATATTCATGTTGTTATATTTAATAATCTTTTGAACCAAGAGCAACTACAGAATGAAGGATTTGATGTAGGAAATGAAGTGGAGCCACCAGATGTGAAAATTCATAGGAAGGAAGAGATAGAAAAACTCGTATGGTTAATAAAAGTCAATCTGCATCTGCTTTAACTTTTCGTTCCATTATTATTATCACCATTTCTACATATAACATAGAAATTAACAAAAGTAGGAGGGAATTTCTATGTTTCTATGTCAAGACCATCAGGAAAGGTTTAAATGTTTCTTAGAGCAAGATGGGACTCACAATTTGGATGTTGAGAGAAAAGCAATGTTTTACATTTTTTCAGGGATTAGCGAATTGGCAGATAAGATTCCATTCTTTTACGATTTTTCGGAAAGAATGATTCGGATTGAGGGCTATGATGAAGCAAGTTTATCCAGTAGTGAAAAATCGTTAGTAAAATTGGGGTTTAATCTATACAACAATTCCCCTTGTGGTACAGTGGTTGATTTGTTTGGAAATTTGGATGAAAAGAATCGAATGTTGGCATTAAATGCGATTCAATTTAGATTTAAAATGGATTAACATGATTTATTGACGTGTTAGTGAAGTTCATTTATGATGAATGGATAAATACAATATTTGAATAGGTGAAAATGATGGGGATATCAGTAGAGAGACCTCACAATTTAATAAATGGAAGAATTATGCTCAGACACATCGTCTGGGCATTTTTTATTATGTTGTCAGAGAAACGATATCACATTTTTGAAAGGGTGATTTGTAATGGAAAGGATAATTTCAAAATTAGAAGCAAAAGGCGTTATTCGAAATCTTGTCATTGAGGCATCTGGTAAAATTCTTTTTCTTATGGTTGGCTTGATGATTGGATACTCATTAAAAGTTTGGTTGTTTTGATGTAAGATAATTCCTTATTATACAAAGTTAATTGTCCTGCACACTAATGTGAACAACAGGGTGTTAAATAAAAAAGTGACATAGTGATCGAATAATTAATGGGAAATGAAATCAAAAAGGAGATGTTGTCATTGTTACTTTATCATCCAATTCGCAAAACATATGACGATTTTGATGAGGTTTATCAGTACCGTTTTGATAATTTAAATGGTTCATTGATTGAAACGGATAAAGAGCTGGTTTCAGGAAGTATCGTTATTATAAAGGATATTTCTGAATTTGCAATTGTAATAAAAGAAGTGTGGGAAGTAAACGGGAAAAGGTACTTTTCCCATGATTCGGCAGAGAACATCGTTGTTCGAGCAAGAACACCGAGGAATCGGGATTAAATGGCTAAATATAGAGTGGAAAAGAAAGCAGGAATAAAAAGGGGGAATAAAAGGAATCCCAAACTTCCGAGAACAAAAGTGACGAATTGGGGATTATCAAAAGTAATATCTGAAATAGATAGAGTCATTGATTTAATATACAGAAGAAAATAGTAGATATTTCTGGTTTTGTTAGGTGATTAAACTGATTGAATATTTTGCTATTAATAATTCACCATTAGTTTTGGTTGTTGACAAGGATAATTGAAAAACAAGGTTATTGATACGAATTTATGTTTGAAGAAATGGAGGCGATGTATTGAATTCAAATAATGAAATCAAATTGAAGCAATTAAAAGAGAACTATGAAAATGCGTTGAAGGAATTATCAGAATTTATTGAAAGCGGTAAAACATATAAAGATATGACGATTCCAGATTTTAAGGAACAAGTAAGGTTGTTTTGGGAGAGAAGTGATTTATGGAAGCAGGCGTTGGAACAAGGTATTTATTCAAAAGAAAAGTTAGATGAAGACTTCAAATTGCTTAAAATGCATGCTAAGAGATTATTGTTATGATAAGTAGTTAGGAGTCTTGATTAGTTTTGATTGTGAAGAATAGCATCTTAATCAATAGGGGGAAGGAATGCATGAGGATTTTATCGTTTTACCTGACTAAAACCTTCAAGTTTATAATGGAATTTGAAAATGGCGATTATCGACTTTTAGATATGCGGGAGTTTCTACAGAACGAAGAAGGAACAGTGAAAGATATAATCAATGATGTAGACGTATTTATTACGGCAAAATTAGACGATGTTACAGGAACTATAAGGTGGGCAAATGAGGTTGACTTCGATCCTGAAATTTTATATAAAAGCAGTATTTCTCTGGATGAACTAATGAATAAAAATCCTGTAGGGGGTAAAAGGGCGAGGGAAATACCAAAACCAAGAAAGGTTACAAGATTACCAGACGATCATGAATCTGAGATTTCAAAGCAAAATAAATCGCTAATAAAGCTACTTAGGGGATTATGACAGCAAATAAATAATCAAAGTAAAAGTTGTCAATCGTTCTTTTCATCAAAACTGAGTAGCAATTTCAAATTCAGTATCATGCTTACCAGTTTTTGAGAGTAGATAATCATTATCTACTTTTGCACTCTAATCCCGTTCAAAGGAATGGCTACTGAAAAAAAGGAGTGAACATGGTGGAAGACAAATTACATTGCGGATTTTACGCACAAACAGAGAATAAAACGTGTGAAGAATGTGGGGTTCAGATTGGTGATTATACAATTTATCAAGGGAAAACACGTTGCGTTGGTTGCTGGGTTGAATATGAAGCCGACCTTGATAAATGCATAGAGGTTGATAATAGAAGGTAGAGTGATTAATCAGTCTATTCCCCTAAAAATAAAATGCTTTAATTAGATTATTAATCACTAATCATTAGATAATGAGTAGTTGTAACTTAGGTCTTATATAGTTAGGAAGTATCTCAAAACTATTTAAAAATGTGTTAATATACCGTTGTTTGTATGATAACAATCCTTATATTTAATTACTTGTGGAAACTAAATTGCTGTTCTGATCGGTATTTACGAACATTTTTTTCTGTGTTATGAAAATATAAATTATTCAAATTTTTGGGGGAATACAAATGAAAACAGTCATTTCATGTAAGAAATGGACAATTTCATATTTAAAATTCAGCACTGTTCCTCCGTGGGCAGTGCTTTTATTTTTTTAATACATTTACTTAGAAAACTCTATTAAAAAGTCTGAATCATTTATTTGGAAGGGTGGGAATTTTGGTGCAAAACATAACAATAAGCCAAGAGGGGTCGCCAATAAATGCAATTAAAGATAAAGTAGTTCAATCTTGGTCTTATTCGAAACATAAGCGATTCTTGAATTGTAAACGTGGATTAGTCTTTACCGATGTAATTGCACCGTTGGGCATGCGTAAAGATTCCACATCATTTGAGAGAAAAGTTACACAGCTGAATCAAATGAAGAATCTTGATATGCTTTTCGGTATTTCAATACATAATCAGGTCTATCAAGCTGTAAAGGAGTGGTTCCGAGAAGGTATCCAGCCCGATGCTGAGCGTATCTATAAGAATATTAGATGTGAGTTAAACCAAGCATTTATAGACTCTAAAAGCTACAGAGAGGTATGGAAACAGGGAAATGGCGTGCAAGGGGCAATGTTACAGGAAATCTACTACAGTAATGAACTGCCTGCTGATCGAGCTGAAAAAATTAGAGAAAAGATGGTCGCCTGCACAAACTCTTTCTGTTCCAGTTCCACTTTGGAAGAAATTATGTATGGAGAAGAGGTGCAGTTTGATCATGCTGAACGGAACCGATCCATGAACATAGATAATGTTCAAGTGAAATTTGTTATTGATTTGGTCTATGACCATAACCAGAAAGGTAAAACAATAATTGATTGGAAATCAGGCAATCACTCTATGGACGACTATTATCAATTATGCATCTATGCCTTGTATTACGCTCATGTATTTAATTTTGATATAAACCAAATTACAGTGGCTAACGAGTACCTTTATCCTAATAAAGAATTGGCGGGAGCAGTGAAATACCCGATTACAAAAGACGACATAGATCGAGTTAAAGAACTAATAGTAAATAGTGCGGGACTTATCTCGGATTTTATAATGAGTGAGAAATTGGAAAGAGCTGAGGATGTATTGTTACTCCCAGAGGCTCCGAATGAGAAGGCTTGCTCCTGGTGTAACTTTCGAGAAATATGCCATAAAGGATAATAGACTGTTAGAAATTCAGTAGCGGACTGATATCAAAACGGTAACGAGTACGAGCCAATGTGGAAGGTAGGAAGATGCCATTGTCTTGCACCCATTCTAAAGGAAAACTTCTGCGGTCTGCGTTGTTGTAGTAGGGATATGCTATTTCTGCGGGCAGTAAAAATGTTTGATAATCGTGTGATCGAAAATTGATTACGAGGCCTGCTTTTATGCCTTCATATTGACTGTAATGAAAAAGAGAATCGATTTGGAAGTGACTTATATTGCTAAAGGGAAGAGATTTTTGTTTTGTGGTTTTGAGTTCCAGGAGATAAAGGTGAGGATAGGAAAAGCAGATGAAGTCACAGAAATTTTGCACATTTTTATATCTAAGGGTATCGTCTTTGACTCGTTGAAAAAAGATGTTGTTACCTTGGAAACTATTTAGAAATTCCAGCTCGAATATTTTGCCATGAGCTGTTTTGTTTTTGGTTTTGCCTTTGCCTTGTTGTTCGTAAATAATCATTGAACTACTACACTCCTTTCTGTTTGGATTTTTATGTTATATGCAGACGGGAAAGTTTGATAATACAAAAGAATTTTTCGTATTTCTATCTTATTAGAATTTGAGAGGAGCTGGGTCGAATGGGTTGGTCGCCTTACGAGCAAATCGAAGAGCTTATAGATAATCCGTATCGAGACGATGATGAAATAAGTGAGTGGAAGATTTACGAGTAGGAGGCAAGCTGTACATATAAGCAATAGAGAGAAGCATAAGGCAAGCCCTTACAGCCTATGTAGAGATGATTTTAAAAGTTATGAGGGGTAACGGAGTAGGGGAGGTTATTGCTACTGTTAATCATGTTTTCTGGGTAACTCTATTAAAAATATATTCCTTGGAAGTTATCTTTTACATTCATCTGCTTATGATATAAGGATTTTAAATTAAAAAAGGATTTTCACAGTAGTAGTGAAAAAACGTGGGGAGAAGGTAAGGTATGAAAGAGGTAAGAGTGATTAATAAGAATTTCGGAAGAATGTTAAAGTATCTTAGAACTAAGCAAGGATTAAGCCTGAGACAAATCAGAGAAATGACGGGGATAAGCGAAAGCTACGTAAACCGTTTGGAAAATAATGGACGCCTTTGTCCGAGCTATCCTGTAATTGAAAAGCTGGCTTCTGCTTTGTCAGTTGAACCTACTGATCTTTTAGAGGTAGGTTCAAATAAAACTAATGGTGGAGTAGTTCCATTGGAGCAATTATTATTTTCTTGCGAATTTACATTGGATGGAGTTAAAACAGTAAGTTCAGAAGTGGTTGAACAGCTATTAAATTTGATTGATGTTATCAACGATGTCGTTTGGCAAAGAGATACCTTTATTGCAGACATCTACGAAATTACAGAAGCTGTAGATGAACTGAAACAGGAATTAAATGCTTAGTAAAGTACCTGAGAGGAAGTAAAATGTTTCCTCTCTATTTTTTTCTAAAAGGAGCAGATAAGATGGGGATTTCAAAAGGTGATAGAGAAAATTATCTGAACTTATATATTACATTGTTAAATAAAGAGGCAATTGAAGATATTATCTCAGAGAAGGTAGAGTGGTTAAAATGGGAATATTATTTTCACGCTAAGAAGATAGACATTTTTGGACAGTCAAATTCAGGCAAGACTTTATTCATAGAAAATCAAATTAACTTTGCCTATGAAGATGATCGGCACTTAAAATCGATAAGAGATATTATTGAAAAAGCTCCTCATAATAGTATTGTCATTTGGGGAGCAAAAGGATTTTCTGCGGGCATTCTCAATAAGATTGCAAATATTATTCGTGAGCTAAAGGATAAGACTATTGAGTTCTATGCAGTAGAAGTTAATTCGAGCGTGCTACCGTTTCTTGAAAAACTGGAAAACATGCATATCTTACATGTCATGGACAACCTTAAACAGTTAAATATCGTAGACACTTACAATGACATATTTGATAAATACGTCAGCATTTGTGAAAGTATTAGCGAGAAAAGCGAATACAAGTTCGAACGAATAACAGATCGACAAAGAACCAACGCCTATATCATAAAAGAATTGCGAAGCAGAGTGAAATACCCAAATATTTTTAGAGAGAAACGAACGATTGATTCAAATAAATTGAGGTATGGGGCTGGTCGGACTTGTTGTGATTTTGAACTGGTCTATTCTAATCGAAACCATGAGTCTTATGTAAGTTGTCAGTTTGCAAATCAGACAGAAGACCTTTACCAAGAGGTGGCAAAACGAAAAAATATCTTAGAGGATAAGATCAGAAATAAAGTCGAGTGTGATGATTTGAATATGAGAATAGTTACGTTCGTGAAACAATTCGAACACAAATTTGAAAAGGTTGATCAGTTAGTAAATTTGATGGACAAGTATATCTTCTATTTATCTAATTACACCTTCTATTTTGGTAAGCCTATGCGAGATGAAATGTGGGAGCAACATAAGGAAGGATTGTTGGAAACTTAAATATCAAAATAGCTGAGAGTGTAGGATAACTGCACTCTCTATTTTTTTACAGATTTCTTTGCAATCGCCAATGAGTAAGAATAAAATAAGAATAGAATAATATTTGATAAAGACATTATTTGAGGTGGTCTTTTTTGCAAGTTAAACTTTTTTACAAGACACAAAGAGAGCTTGCAGTGTCTCTGAATGAAATTGTAGATGCTTATTGGAATGATGAAATAAATGAAGATTCCCTTATCAAGTGCGTCCATGACGTGTACATAAATAATCCAAATAAAATGCTTAAAGAAGGGAAGTTTACTACAGTCCTAAAACAACAGTGCGGAAAAAGAAGGCTTGAAGTAATAGAAAGAATTATAAGAGGCGGTGCTGAAATTAGGTCATAGTTACCGAGAAGGGAGGGATTAAATGTATGACTAAAGAATTAGAATATAGTGCCACACTCACAGGAGCTTCCTTTTTGCTGTACGAACTAAAGCAAGTCTTGAAGCTCAAAAAGCAAGGTTTGTCGGATGTTGAGATTAAAAAACAGGTAATTGAAGAAAATGCTTTTGAGTACAAGTTTACATCCAGTCTAAAACGAAGCGTACCTTCTGTGATAAGACGAGCAATTGTGTTAGATGATCAGCTACAAGAGTGGGTTTTAAGCGGCCCATTAGATGTAGGAAAGATTATAAACCTATATGCCATTATGAAGACGGATCGACTGTTCTTTGAATTTATGGATGAAGTTATCCGAGAAAAGCTGGAAGAGGGTAATTACCTACTTGAAAAGAAGGATTTGAACGTTTTCTTTGTTACAAAAGCTGAGCAAGACGAAAAAATGGCGAAATGGACTGAACAAACCATAAATAAATTGAAACAAGTTTATATGAAGTTGCTGTTTGAGGCGGGACTATTACGGGACAAAAAAACAGGTGAATTAAGCAGAGTGCTATTAGAGGAAGATATCAAACGTCATTTAACCTACATCGGAGATTCTGCTTATTTAAGAGCAATTGGAGAGTGAAAGGAATATAAATATGGCTAACATTAATCGAAGACTTGATAAGATTATTCCAAAAATTAAAGAGGAAAAGTTTATCCAAGGTAGAGGGCTTGGAAATGAGATTAGCTTTTATATTTTTGACTATGAACCGAATGAAGAACTAATTGTTCGTGATTATGTGAATCATATAAAAAAGGAATTCAGTTACGAAGGATCTGATCGCAAAATTATTGAGTTCGACTTATACAAAATGTTAATAGAGATTGCAAGGGAAAAACGGATTTTTGATCAAGTTTTCAAAGTAGAGGAGAGGCAGGGGAAAGATGCACTATTTAAAGCATTAACTACCTTTGCTAAACCCGACATCTTTTTGAGAAAGATTAAGGAACAATTGGGTGATCACAATGTTGTTTTTATCACAGGTGTGGGTAAAGTTTATCCATTTGTTCGATCACATACTATATTAAATAATCTTCAAGAGGTAATTGACAAAATACCTGTAATCATGTTTTTCCCAGGGCAATATGATGGACAATCTCTTCAATTATTTGGGAAATTTAAAGATGACAACTATTACCGAGCATTTCCGTTAGTGGATTAGATAAAAGGGGGACATACAGATGATCATTAAGGATATGTTTCAGAAAGACATTGAAAGAGATATAAGAGGCGTTATTAAAGTTGCTCAGACAGATGAGGACAATATTTATCAAGAGCTTGATGAATATGTCGTTACAAGGGAATTGAACAAGCATTTATCGAAGTTTTATGAGAATTATCAGAAGGGCATAGACGGAGTAACGGATAAAATGGGAGTCTGGATTTCAGGATTCTTCGGTTCAGGTAAATCGCACTTTCTGAAAATCCTTGCCTATCTACTTGAAAATAAAAAAGTAAAAGACAAACAAGCAATTGATTTCTTTCAAGATAAGATACAAGATCCACTTATTTTAGCAAATATGAATCGGACAGCAGATGTTGAGACCGAAGTAATTTTATTTAACATTGATTCGAAAGCTGGGATGGATAGCAAATCGAAAGAGGATGCAATTCTTCGTGTTTTTATGAAGGTTTTCTATGAACATAGAGGGTACTTTGGAGATATTCCTGGGGTTGCAGAAATGGAAAAATACTTGGATCAAAAAGGTGTCTATGAGCAATTTAAAGCGGAATTTAAGGCACTTTCAGGTGAGGAATGGGTGGATCGCCGTAACACGTTTTATTTTGACGCTGACTACGTAATAGGAGCCTTAACAAAGGTTACGGATATGTCCGAAGAATCAGCTCGAAACTGGTTCGAAAAAGGCGTGAATAATTTTGAAATCAGCATTGAGAAGTTTGCAAAAGATGTAAATGAATATATTGAACGAAAAGGGGGGAAATTCCACCTTGTATTTTTAGTCGATGAAATCGGGCAGTACATTGGTGATAGTCGAAACCTTATGCTAAACCTTCAAACGCTTGCAGAGGACTTAGGAACTCATGCGAAAGGGAAGGTATGGATTATGGTTACTTCCCAAGAGAGCATTGATAGCCTTGTTAAGGTAAAGGGAGATGACTTCTCACGCATTCAGGGCCGCTTTGATACAAGGCTTTCTCTTTCATCCATATCTGTTGATGAAGTAATCAAGAAACGTATCTTACTAAAGAAAGACTTTGCTAACGATAAGCTCAAATTGATATATCCAGAGAAAAGTGCAATTTTAAAGAACTTAATCAGTTTTAAAGAAAGTACAGCAGATTTGAGAGGATATGATAATGAACAAGAATTTGCAGACGTTTACCCATTTATTCCATATCAATTTAAACTTCTGCAAAATGTTTTTGAGCAAGTAAGAAGACATGGTTCATCTGGCAAACACTTATCCGAGGGTGAACGTTCGATGTTATCTGCATTTAAAGAAGCGGGGTTACGTTTTAAGGATGAAGAGGAGGGCGTGTTGGTTCCTTTCTACGCATTTTACGATACAATTAAGGAATTTCTCAATCCAACTATTTCAAGGGTAATCGAGGGAGCATATGAAAACCCTGCTCTAAAAGATAATGAATTTAATATAAACCTCTTGAAAGTATTATTTATGATTAAATACATCAAAGAGCTTCCTGCCAATCTTGATAATATTGCAACCCTTATGGTCACAAATATTGATGAAGATAAATTAGAGTTGAAAGAAAAAATTAAAGTCGCTTTAAGAAAACTCATTGCACAAACACTTGTTCAGAAAAATGGCGAATTCTTTATCTTCTTAACAGACGATGAACAAGATATCAACCGAGAAATTAAAACAATTAATGTAGACGATGATGTAATTAAAAGAGAACTTGCTAACTATATTTTCCAAGACCTTTATGACGAGAAAAAATACCGTTATTCACCTGAATATTCGTTTTCTTACAATCAAAAAATGGATGAAAAGAATCATGGTAATCAAACATCAAGTGTAGGTATTACTATACTCTCGCCATTATCAGATCATTATGGGAAATCTGAACAGGAATTAATGATGATGTCGTCAGGTACTGGTGAATGTATCATTAAACTTGGTGGAAATGAATTCTATATAGAAGAAATGGAAGAGATTCTAAGAATTGAGGAGTATCGTAAGAAAAAGAACATCACACAGCTTCCTGAAAGCATTCAGAACATCTTAAACAATAAACAAGCAGAAGTTCGGGAAAGAAGACGAAGAGTACGTGAATTGTTAGAAGATGCGATTAAAAGTGGTCAATTCTTCATAAACGGAGATAATATTGCAATTAAAGGCTCAACAGTAAGAGAAAAAATAAATACTGCTCTACACTCTTTAGTTGATAATGTATATACGAAATTAGGATACGTAAAGGATTATTTGGGAACTGAAAGAGAACTTCTTGCGGTATTAAACTCAAAAGAAGAGCAAATGTCCTTTAGTACAGAAATAAAGCAAGTACCAAATGAATTAGCCATCAAAGAAATTTCAGATTTTATTACACTTCAAGATTCAATTCAAAAGCAAATTCGAGTCAAAATGATTTTAGATCGTTTCCACGATAAGCCTTATGGATGGAGAGAGCTGGATATTCAAAGAATGATTGCTGAACTGTTAAAGGATCAAAAAATTCGGATTCGCTATAATTCCGAGTATTTGGAGCCAGAGGTGGATTCGAGTAGAATAATAACCATATTGACGAAACCAAATGAAGCTGATAAAGGGATTATTCTAAAACGTAAAAAAGTCGATGAAACACTTATTAAAACAGCCAAGAAAGTGAGTAAAGAAGTCTTTAATAAAACAGACTTACCAGATGATGAAGACGGATTAGTGAAGGAAATTCGTTCCCTTATTGAAAAGCAAGAGGCAGAAATTAATGCTTACAAGGCTCGTTATGAGGGTAGAAAGTATCCTGGTATGAGTTTACTTAATAAAGGATTAGAATATTTTAGTGAGTTTCATAAAGGGTTAGATAATGCTTCTTTCTTTGCAAAGATCAAAGGGTTACAAAAAGATCTTAGCTATTGGGAAGAGGATATGACTTATTTAAGGAATTTCTTTAGTGGCGATCAAAAAGATATTTTTGATAAAGGACTTACAGCACTTAACACATACGAAGAAAATAAAACTTATCTTATTGAGCAAGTTGCTGATCAGTATGCAACACAATTAAAAAATATCTTAAATGATTCAATTCCGTATGGGAAAATTAAAGATATTCCAGAGATAATCAAGTCTATTTATAAACAAATTGATCATGTACTAACAGAGAAAAAAGAAAATGCTAAGGAAAAAATAAAAGTTGACTATGATTACATTGCTTTAAAAGCAAAGCAATATGGTGTTTCCGATGATACGAAGAAGCGAATTGAACAATACTATCCTGAATTGCTAAGCCAAATAGAAGGGTTTGTTGATATCTACAAGGTAGATGCAACTATTTCTCAAAGTGCCAGTTTTAAGGAAAAATATGAACGAGCCATCAATCAAGAAATTCAAGAATGGCAAAATCGAAATGCAAAAAAACCACCAATTGTAATAGATGGAGGGGAAACCTCAGATAACGGTGGACAAGTTGCTACGGTACAAAAGCAAAAGATAAAAGCATCCGAATTAATTGTCGTGAGAGAATTACGTTCAGAAGAAGATGTAGAACAGTACATCAATACCTTATCAAATAAGTTAAAGCAGATTATTAAATCTAATAAAGAAATCGAGTTTATTGATTAGTCGGGAGATGTCGGAATGAATAAATCAGCATTGAAGACCTTTGCGACAAGTGCCAGAAAAGAGCTTTTGAAAAAAGTTGAAGCAAAGGCAATGAAGATTGGAATTACAGAAGAAACAATCAAAAAAGCGGATGTGGAAAGCTCTGATGCCATCTTTATCGATGGCAGTCGGCTTTCAAAAGAAGAAAAAATTCAACGAGACAAACTGATTGCACGTATTAATCAAATGGGGTTCAAACAAGTAATGGAGGAAGTTGCTTATACTTGGTTTAACCGTTTCACAGCATTACGTTTCATGGAAGTAAACGATTATCTTTCAACAGGTGTAAGAGTGTTGTCATCTTCAAATCCAAACAGTGCTGATCCAGACATGCTAAATGAGGCATTAGAATTGGATTTAGAAGTCGAATTGGATAAAGAACGTATCTATAATTTGAAATTAAACAATGAAACAGAAGAATTGTTCAAGTATTTAATTATAAAGCATTGTAACGACCTGAATCGTTTTCTACCATTTATGTTTGAAATGATTGATGATTATACAGAAATTCTTTTCCCAGAAGGATTGTTAGCAAAAGATTCATTTGTCCGTCTAATGACTGATATTGATTTTATTCCAGAGGATAATTGGCAAAAGGTAGAGGTCATTGGCTGGTTGTATCAATATTACATAGCTGAAGAGAAAGATCGAGTAATTCAAGCTAAAAAGAAATATAAAACAGAAGAAATACCTTTTGCAACACAGTTATTCACCCCTGATTGGATAGTCCGTTATATGGTACAGAATTCGTTAGGGCGTTATTGGATGGAGTCGCATCCTGAACATCGAGAGCTAATAGATGATTGGGAATTCTATCTTGAAAACCGTAACCGAGAACCAGATTTTGAGGAGAAACTTGCTCCTTACATTAATAAAGAATTAAAAGTAGAGGACATTAAATGTTTTGATCCAGCAATGGGGAGTGGGCATATTCTTGTTTATTTGTTCGATGTTTTGTATGAAATTTACAGTAAATGTGGCTACATGGAACGAGAAATCCCAAGGTTAATAATAGAAAACAATCTCTACGGATTAGATATAGATGATCGAGCATATCAGCTTGCAAGTTTTTCGGTTGTAATGAAGGCATTAAAGTATAATAGTAGATTTTTTAGAAGCATTGAAAGAGATGGGTTGAAGCTAAACTTAGCTTCTCTACAGGAAACTAATTCACTAAACGATGAAGACATTACTTATATCGTAGGAGAAAATAATGGAGACAATTTTGAAAGTGTAAAATTTTTCATAAAAACATTCTTCAATGCTAAGACATTCGGTTCTCTAATTAAGATTAAAGAATATGATGGGGACTTATTATATAGCATTTATAATAGAATTCAAGATAATCCTGCAACAAACCTGTTTGAAGAAGAGTCAAGGAAAAAGGCATTAAGATTATTGCCACAGCTGATAAAGCAATCTGAAATAATGTTAAAACAATATGATATTGTAATCACCAATCCTCCTTATATGGGAGCTAAATATATGACAAAAGAATTAGGGGAGTATTTACAAAATGAATATCCTAATTCGAAATCTGACTTATTTTCTGCTTTCATGGAGTATATAACAATTACATGTTCAAAAAAGGGGCAGATTGGCCTCGTTACTCCTTTTGTTTGGATGTTTATTAAAACATATGAAAATTTGAGAACGTCATTAATTAACAATAATTCAATAAGCTCATTAGTGCAATTAGAGTATAATTCATTTGAAACAGCGGCCATTCCTGTTTGCACTTTTACATTACGAAATTATTATGTGGACATTCCAGGAGAATTTGTAAGACTTTCCGATTTTGTTGGCGTTGAGCTCCAACCTCAAAAGCTGTTAGAAGCTGTACAGAATAAAGAAGCAAAATACAGATATACAACAGAAAATAAGAGCTATAAGGATATTCCAAGCAATCCAATTGCGTATTGGATATCTGATAACATCCGTGAAACTTTTAGAAATAGTACGTTATTAAGCGAAATTGCAACACCAAGACAAGGAATAGCTACTGCTGATAATGGTAGATTTTTAAGATTATGGTATGAAATCGATTGGGATAACTTTGGAAGAGGCTACCAAAATAAAAGTCAAGCAAAAGAAAGTGGTAAACGATGGTTTCCTTATAATAAGGGCGGAGAATTTAGAAAGTGGTTTGGGAATAATGAATGGACAGTAAATTGGTTTAATGATGGGCAAGAAATTAAAGACTTTAGCAGAGCGGTTGTAAGAAATCCTGACTACTTCTTTAAAGAAGGTATAACTTGGTCATTCATTAGTTCTACAAGATTTGGGGTAAGATATTCAACGCCAGGTTTTATATTTGATGTTGGAGGATCGTCTCTTTTTGTTGATGAGGAAAACTTGAATTATCTTATGGGGTTCTTATGCTCAAAATTAACATTTGAGTTAATGAAAGTACAAAATCCGACTATGAATTTTCAGGTGGGTAATATTGCTAATTTGCCCGTTATTTTCCCAAATAGCACAGAGGTAAAAGAAAGAATTAATGACCTTGTAAGTGAAAATATAAATATTTCCAAAAGCGATTGGGATTCAAAGGAAACCTCATGGGACTTTAAAGAAAATCCTTTAGTTCGTTATTCTAAAAACAATTCATTAATTAATGATGCGTGGAAAGAATGGTATATTGAGACTAAACAGAAATTTGATACTATGAAGAAAAACGAAGAGGAATTAAATGGTTATATTATTGAAATTTATAAACTTAGAAGTGAATTTACACCTCATGTTGAAGATAGAGATGTAAGTGTGTATGTAGCAGAATTACAATATGATATAAAATTATTTATGTCATATGCTGTTGGATGTATGTTTGGAAGATATTCATTAGATAAACAAGGAATAGTCTGTGCAGGTAAAGAATTTAATCCTTTATTTTATGAAACATTTCCTGTTGAAACCGACAATATACTACCTATCCTTCCTGGTACATATATTGATGATGACATTGTTACAAGATTTATCGAGTTTGTTAAGGTTACATTTGGTGAAGATTCATTAATAAAAAATCTTGATTTTATTGCAGATACAATCGGTAGAAAAAAAGGTGAAATTGCCAAAGAAACTATTGGTCGTTACTTTTTAAATGATTTCTTTTCTGATCATACCAATCTCTATAGTACAAGAGGTAGGAAAGCCCCTATTTATTGGCTGTTTACTTCTGGTAAGCAAAAAGCATTTAATTGCTTAGTTTATATTCATCGGTATGATAAAACAACTTTGTCAAGAATTAGAACGGATTATTTGCATGAATTTCAAGTTCGGTTGGATGTAGAAAGGAAAAATTTATTGAATGTTATTGAAGGTGATTCTACAACTAAAGAAATTAGTAACGCCAAGAAAGAATTGAAGGTTTTGGACAAGAAGATTGAAGAAATAAAAGAGTACGATGAACTACTACACCATATGGCTGATATGCAAATCGAAATAAATTTGGATGATGGTGTTTTGGAAAATCATGAGAAGTTTAAGGGACTTGTAGCAAAAATTTAAGCAGTCATGAGGATATATCAGTTATGGCTGGTGTATCCTTGTTTTATGGAGTTTATTGTAAAGGGGTGAGTGGACTTGAATTTAGATCAGGTAATTTCCACATTAACTGCAACGTTCAATGAACCGCTTAATGATGGTGAACAAAGAAAGATTATTTTCTGGGTTGATAAGGATAGAGAGTTTGTAGAAGAAATTAACCACATCTCTATTGATAATATAAAGGTTCATCAATTAACAGAGCAGAATAATTTCTACACAAAATATCTTCTTGAAGAGGAGGATACCACCTCTCATTATCTTGTTTATACTAATGACGAATTAAGTGTAGAAGAAAATTGGCTTATTGATACGGTTTACTATTCAAAGGCGTTTTATGCAGACAAGATTTCCTTGATGTTAGATGACTTAGGAATTGATATATCATTACGAGCTGTTGTAAAAAAATACGAAAAATTTTTCAATAAGAAGCACACTCAAAAGTTTAAATCCTATAACATCCAATCTTATACGGAAGAGACAATTGAAATTGGGATTATGAGTGTTTTATGTAACTTAAAAACACCTGATTTTGAAGAGGTACTAAAAACGACCTTGAAGGAAAGTCTTTCAGAGGAAGAAAATAAATACATTGCTTCAATGGAGAAATATTTTGACTTAAATGTGTACTGGAAGTATGTTTTGAATTTGTATGGCTACGATAGAGAAAATCGTTCTTTGAAAACTTTATTCATTCATTTAACTGTCACAACGCTCAGTCATTCAATTGAAGAATCGTTGCTATCAAATGTGAAGGGTTTTATCGCTGAAAGAAACAAGTCGAATAACTTAGTCTTTATCGATCATTGGATGCATCATAAGGTTGATTACACAATTTACAATGAGTTAGCTGAAATCGTAGAACGAGAGATACAATTGGATGAAATCGTTCGTCAATTACAAATTGAGTCGTTTAAGAATGCAGATACGTTCCCATATTTCGATAAAGCAATCATCATCTTTATTGCGAACAGCCTTGAAGCATCCCATGAAGACTATGAGGAATATACCAAGCTCATTAATTTAAGAAGAGTGAAGCATTTTTATGAGAATTTCGAGATTATCTATGATGCTTTATTCTATACAGTAAAAATGTATGAATTTAATAAGAAATACAATGCAGGAATCCCAAACGCATCTGCTATTGATATGTGGAAGAATTATGTTAATGAATATTATGTAATGGATACATATTATCGCAAATTTTACGTTGCTTTTGACCAAGACCCTAACAGTGAAATCCTGAAAAAGTTAAAAGTAATGGTGGAAAATCTATATACAAATTGGTATATGGGAGATTTAAGCTCACATTGGTCTATGGCAGTAGAATCAGATATGAAAGAAAATTGGGTTCTTCCAGGCATTACGAATCAACAAGATTTTTATAAGCAATATGTTGCTTCAAAAGTGTATAAGGGAGAACGGATCTTTGTCATTATTTCGGATGCATTACGCTATGAGGTCGGGGTGGAAATAGCTGATAAGCTGAATGCAGGAACATTAGGTGCTTGTGAAATAGAACCAGTCCTTAGTGTTGTGCCGTCTGTTACGAAACTTGGCATGGCTTCTTTGTTACCACATAAGATGATTGATTTTGATGAAAATGCAAGAGTATTAGTTGATGGGAAGTCTTCAAGCGGGATTGAAAATCGTAAGGATATTATTGAATCTACTGTTATAGATAGTGTAGCGATCCATGCACAAGAAATGTTGGCAATGAACAAAGCGGGCAGAAGAGAGTATTTTAAAGGGAAAAAACTCATTTACATTTATCACGATACCATTGATGCGATGGGTGACAAATCCTCTACTGAAATCTATACGTTTGATGCGGTTGAACGAGCAATCGATGAAATATCTACATTAACTAAGATTATTCGTGATGATCTTTCAGGAACAAATATATTGATTACGGCTGATCATGGATTTGTATATCAAAGAGATGCTTTAGTTGAAAGTGATAAGATCGATAAAGAGGATATTCATACAATTGAAGTGAAAAGAAGATACATGTTGTCGAAAGAAAAACGAGGGATGGATGGCATTCTTAATATTAATTTGGATTCCGTCATTCAAAATAAGAACCAACTAAATGTCTACGTTCCTAAAGCAACCATTCGATTCAAAATACAAGGCTCGGGGGTGAATTTTGTGCATGGGGGTGCAAGCCTTCAAGAAGTAGTTGTCCCATTAATCAAATTCAAAAACATCCGTAGAGGACAAGCGAACAGCAAGGAAATTGTAAAAGTAGATATCAAAATGACAAGTTCAACACGAAAAATTACGAATAGTTTATTTCACTTGTCGTTTTTCCAAACTGAAAAAGTAGAAGATAAGGTTGTTCCGAGAACGGTATTGATTTACATGGCAGATGAAGATGGTAGTGTCATTTCTAATGAAGAAACAATTATCGGTGATCGCACATCTGAAAATCCAGAAGAACGCACCTTTAAGCTACGTTTTGCGTTAAAAACGATGACATATGATAAAAACAAACATTATTATCTAACAATTAAAGATGTTGAGACAGGTGTTATTCTGGAAAAAGTACCATTCAACATTAATTTGGGGATTATCAGTGACTTCGATTTCTAAGATAAGGGAGGGAAAAATCTTTGGAGAACGTGAATGAAGTAAATACGCTTGAATTAGATAAGAAATTGAATTCAGTCTTTGCAGGTCGTGTAGTAAGAAAAGATCTTACAAAGCTCATTAAAGAGGGGGCAAATGTACCTGTATATGTACTTGAATACCTTTTAGGAATGTATGCGGCCACTGATGATGATGAAAGCATTCAAGAAGGAGTAGCAAGAGTTAAGAAAATCCTGTCTGAGAATTTTGTAAGACCAGACGAAGCAGAGAAGATTAAAAGTAAAATTCGGGAGACTGGTCAGTATTCAATCATTGACAAGATAACAGTTCGATTAAACCCTAAAAGGGATACCTATGAAGCAGAATTCTCAAACTTAGGATTAAAGGATGTTCCAATTTCATCAAGCTACGTTAAAGAGTTTGATAAACTATTAGCTGGGGGCATCTGGTGTATGTTAAAAATGGACTATTATTACGATGAAGAACAGAAGAATATGAGTCCATTTAGCATTAGTAATCTAAAACCAATTCAAATGCCAAATATGGATCTAAGCGAAATCATTAACGGGAGACAAGAATTTACAAAAGAAGAGTGGATTGACATTTTAATTCGTTCAACAGGAATGGAACCTACTCAAATTAATGATCGTGTGAAATGGCATTTATTGCTACGTCTTGTTCCATTGGTAGAAAATAATTACAATGTGTGTGAGTTAGGGCCAAGAGGAACAGGTAAAAGCCATGTCTATAAGGAAATCTCTCCAAACTCTATACTTGTGTCAGGTGGGCAAACAACTGTCGCAAATCTTTTTTATAATATGTCTTCAAGAACAGTTGGCCTTGTAGGTATGTGGGATGTTGTAGCATTTGATGAAGTGGCAGGTATTAAGTTTAAGGATAAAGACGGTATTCAAATCATGAAGGATTATATGGCAAGTGGATCTTTTGCCAGAGGGAAAGAAGAAAAAACAGCATCAGCATCTATGGTTTTTGTTGGTAATATCAATCAAAGTGTTGATTCTTTAATAAAAACTTCACATCTATTTGCCCCATTTCCAGAAGGAATGAATAATGATTCGGCTTTCTTTGATCGAATGCACTATTATCTACCTGGATGGGAGATCCCAAAAATGCGACCAGATTTCTTCACAGATCGCTGTGGGTTTATCGTCGATTATTTAGCCGAGTATTTTAGGGAAATGAGAAAGCGATCATTTGGCGACTCGATTGATCAATTCTTTAAACTTGGCAACAATTTAAACCAACGTGATGTCATTGGGGTAAGAAAAACTGTCTCAGGTCTTATGAAGTTATTGTATCCTCATGGGGAATATACAAGAGAGGATGTTGAAGAAGTTCTCCAATATGCTCTTGAAGGTCGTAGACGTGTAAAAGAACAACTAAAGAAAATCGGTGGAATGGAATTTTATGATGTGATGTTCTCTTACATAGACAAAGAAACCCTACAAGAAGAACACGTATCCGTTCCTGAACAGGGTGGAGGTAAACTTATACCAGAAGGCATGGGTAGACCAGGACACGTCTATACAGTAGGTGTCGGTGAATCTGGAATGATAGGTGTTTTTAAACTTGAAAATCAAGTGGTTTCTGGTTCAGGTAAATTTGAAAAATCAGGTGTTGGTTCTAACCGAGCAGTTAAGGAGAGTTTAGATACAGCTTATCGATATTTTACTGCAAACAGTAAAAGCATAAGTGGTACGATATCGATTAAAACAAAAGACTACCTGATGCACATTGCTGATTTGCAAGGAATCGGACTAACCCCTCAATTAGCCGTTGCTGAATTAATTGGATTATGTTCGGGGGCTTTAGAAAAGCCTTTGCAAGAAAGTACCGTTGTTTTGGGGAACATGACAGTTGGAGGAACAATTGAAAAGGTTGAAGAACTGGCAAATGTCCTACAGGTTTGTGTGGATGCGGGAGCTAAGAAAGTTTTAATCCCTGCTTCATCGGTTGTAGACTTTCAAACCGTTCCATCGGATTTGCTTATAAAAGTACAACCAATTTTCTATGCCGATCCAATTGATGCGGTGTTTAAGGCTTTGGGTGTAAGTTAATTCTTTAACTTTATGTATTATAAGAGATCGGTGGAAGTACCGATCTCTTTATTATTAAAAAAGGGTAGCAATGATATTTTTTTGTTCCTCACTAATTTTTATTTCATCTTCGTTTGATTGCGGAGATAATGAAAAGTCCTTATTACATTTAAGTTTCAGTATCACTTTTTCGACCACATTATCAATATCAGGGGTTATGTGTTCGTCATAGAGATCTTTTTTTATTAGACTTCTTACATACATGCTGACTGTTTTGTGTTCTTTTATTTTATCTAAATGTTGGATTAGGTCAGTATCAGTAGGCAAGAAACTGATTGTGTACCTTGCCCGTTTTGTCATTTATACTTAACCTCTAAGATACTTTGGAAACTACGGAGATTAGCAAATTGCGGATTGATTACTACTTTTGCATTCGGAAATTCCTCTTTTATGAATTCCTGTAATGTTAATGAACCACCTCCACAAAAATGAATATCCGCATTGTTGAAAGTATAACCTCGACTTTGAGCAAATTGAATGATATTCAAAAAGAAATCTCGCTTAACCTTTGAAATTAATAGTTTACTATCATCATTCACAACTCCACGGTGAGAAAGGAATCCGTTGTGAAGAATTTGTTCTAAGTCATTAGCTGAAACGGCAATTCCAAATCGCTCATTAATGGCCTTACCTATTTTACCTTTCAGTACGTTTATACCTAAGTTACTTACACTCATGCTATCGAAATTTGGTTGGATACCGTTAAATGTGCAGAGAGTTGTATTTAAGCCTCCAATATCAATAGAAATCGTTAATTGATTTTTGTGATTATCCATTTGTTTAAAAACTACTCCCATACCTTCAAAAGCGATGGTAACATCCGTTAGGGCAAATAAAATCGTCTTTTGATTAACTGAAAACAATATACTGCTCCCATTATTTTCAATAAACTCCTTATACCTCTGTTTTAAGTTTGCATCCTTGTACATATTGATGGGAATATTGCAAGCTAATCGAAGAATTACATTTTGGGGATTTAGTTTTGCTTTTTGAAGAAGGTCTGTGATACAGGTGTAAACTGCTACTTTTTGAGTAAGAGAAGTTTTATCGAGGTCGAAACTACTATATTCTTCGCTCACCATGTCTCCTATGAGGTATTCCCTTCCTTCATATTTTATATGATAGGAGCCTGGTTGAACCTCTATTCCTAAGCGATCTACCTCCTGTATTTTTGTGCGAAACATGGAAATGAATGTCTTTCCATCGTAATTCATCAGTGCTTTACTTGTGTGTCGGCCAACATCGCAGGCTATTAATATTTCTTCTTTCATTTTGTCAATTCTCCTTTCTGTTATTATTTTGATAGAGTTGATAATTTATCTTATGCAATAGTTTCATAGATATAAGACATTTCATAAATTATTTTGTAGAACTACTTCATAAAATGATGAAAATTCATAAATGTAGCATTAAATAGATTAAAGCCAATGTACTATCCTTGACATAGTTTTACCACTAAACGACAAAAAGTGTACCATTTCAAATCTATGCGATGATTAAGATTTAAAAAGCATAGATTTTGAATGGAAGATGTTATAGTTGTTTTGAATTTTGGAGTCAATGAGGACAGGATTGAATGTCTGGTATTAAGAGGAACATGAAGGAAATCATCATAACAAAGTATAAAGGAACCATAACTGGCTCCTTTATTTTAATCGTAGGTGTTTTTCAAGCACTTTAAAAGTTGCTTTGATACTTCTTAAAAGACCAATCATTACCTTTTTAATTTCATTTGTAGTTGTGTATTCACCCACACCAAAAGCGATTAATCCTTCTGACTTAGAGATTCCAGAATCTATGCGGTATGGTGGGTGATTGTGTGCAATGTCGTTCCTCATGCGTACTCCAAATTGAAAGTCATCAGAGTATTTTACTTTATTTAAGTCTTTGTATAGAGGACGGTTTATTTCTTTGAGTTTAAAAATTGCATTATTGAAACTTATTTGGTCTCTTGGATTGTCTTCATTGCTTTCAAAGTCAAACAGTTTAAACAACAAATGACCAATAGTTTCATATACGGTAGAAGATTGTAAAAAGAACACGTCCACAAAATAAGTGAAGTTATAAAAGTTACTGTAATGTTTTTCCTCAAAGTGAGGGTAATATTGAACCGATTGTCCTTGTTTACCTGGTGACTTAATAGTAATACATAGCATAACCAAAATTTCGGTCTACTGATAGCAATCTATTTTCTAAAATTGTTTCCCAATGTTGTGTGTCCCAACTATCTAAGTTTAATAAATGATCTTCTTCTTTTTTGAACATACCTTTTGGAAGTTCAAAGTCTTTCAAAGGACTTTCTTTTGTAGTTTCTCTAAGGTCAACCTCCGTAATGTCTTCGAAAGGGTTAATATGTATATCCATGAATCCACCTCCACTTTAATAATAAATAAGTAAACCAGTTTATTTCAATGAAAAGCCTCCCTGATTTCCCAATGTTGTTATGTACACCATTTTGGTAAATACCATTGTAATCACTGGTAAAAACCATGGCGGAAGTGGTACATTCTTTTGCCTGTAATCATAAACCTCGAACAAGGTAGAACCAATAAGGCATTTTTAGTTTCTATACTTCCTCTTATCATAAGTGTGTAAAAACTAATTTAATAAGGAGGAAGTAAAGAGTGACTGAAATGCTAAACTATTTCAACGAATTACGAGAGCGGATAATAAATAAACAGAAATGGGAAAAGGATCGCTTTCATGTCTTTGATTACGAGGCGGGTACAGGAAAAAGCAGAAACACATTCCGTTTTGTTGGTGAAATGACTAAGGAATCCCCTTATCGAGTCCTGTATGTTCAACGATTTATAAGAGATGATGAACTAAATAATTCAGTAGCATTGATAAACAAGCATTCAGGAAGAAAGGTTGCCGTTGGTTTCACAGGTGAGGATTCAAAGAAAGCAGAGCGTAGAATTCTGGCAAAGGAAGCCCAGGTTCTTATCATCTCACATAGGATGTATAATCAAATTTGTAGAGGAAATCATAAGGAACTTATTGAAGGTCGGGACATATTAATTATTGACGAGTATCCAGATCTTTTAGAAAAAGTCACTCTATCAGAAAATGATATTGGATATTTATGGATGATGAATTATAAATATCAAAATGATTTGCTTGAAAACCTTGCATTTTCTCTAAGAGAAAAGTTGGCATATTGTTCAGTTCAACAAGAAATCGATAAAAAGAATGAAATGTTATTCATTGATTTTAGAGAATGTGGGTTGGAAAAATTAAAGATAGACATGCCTGAGATTTTAAAAACAGTCAGTGATGGAAGGGATGGTACTCTACTATTGAAGGTTTTGCAAATCCTCACAAACGGTTGTTTTTTTTATGAACGATCTTTTCACACCTTCAATAGCCAAGTACAATTCAAACTTTTGAAAAGTAACATCATTCTTGATGCAAATGGATTTGATTATCGTTATACCCTCTCGAAAAAATTCCAAGTAGAAAAGCAACCTAAATTCTTCGAATACAGCCATTCTATTTTTCACCACTATGAAGTAAATACAAGTAAAAAGGGATTGTCCAAACAAATCAACCTTCCTGAAAAAGCTCTTGATATAATTCATCCTGAAAAAAATGGTAAAACCTTATTTATTACGGATCAAGATAACCAACTTAACTTAGAAGGAAAAATCATCAACTATTTGATTTTAAATGGAGTAGAGGAAAATGAAGCAAAGGTGATGTTGAAGGATTTAATACGGATTGATTACTTTGGAAATATCATTGGAGTAAACACCTATAGGGATTTCGACAATGTAGTAGTGTTAAAGACACCAAATTTTGATTATTTGTCTTACGCTTTGTCTTATTTTTATAACAGTAAAAATGATGGCGGTCATGTTGGTGATGTTGATATCTTCAAACATGATATCGTAGAAAACATCAGAAAGTCTGTGATTGCAGGAGAAATTTATCAAGCCATTAAAAGGGTGAATCGAGATAATACACGTATTTCGAATATGTATGTATTTACTACCAATCAAGATGCAGTTGATATGGTACTTACACAATTGCCTGGTATTCAGTATAAAAAGAATAAGTTGAGCGTAAACAAAAAGAAGCAAAACTCTTCAAAAAGAGTTACGGTATTGGAACACCAAATTGAAGATGCAAAAAAGATCATATTGGATGCTAAGAGTAATGGTGTTTCCTTCTTACGTAAAAAGGAGATTAGAGATTTAATAGGTGTTACGGACAAAAGCAACTTTTCAAGGATTTTAGATGCAATTCAAACATTTCTCGATACCCACGAATGCAAAAATTCAGGTCAGAAAATTATCCTTACAGGAAGTTAAATCCACATTCATCTTTAAGTTAGTCCTCATGAAGTCAGCAGAAATCAATCTGTTGACTTTTCTATTTTAATGCAAATAGTAGCTGTCTTTCCAGTTGCTCAAATTTAAAGTATTGTTGTATCTGTTGTTCGGTTAAATGAAAAATAGTTGCAGGTGATGTAATTCCTTTTAAGCGAATGACATAAATGAATAACAAATACTGTAATGTTAGATTATAAATGTTATAGTAAATTGTAGGGATTCTCCCAATTTAACTACGATAATATGGCATTAAAGAAATGAACTACATAGGTATATGGTCTCAAACTACGGATTATGGTTCTAAGCAATAAAGTTTATTTGTTGTTTCAAATGATTTCTTGTACAGAATACCAGAATTTAATATAAATAATTATCAACATTGGAAGTATGCTTCTTTTTTGGTTTTTCAAATTCCAACCTCTGGAAAACTCAAAAAACTTTATTATTTCAACATGAAATTTTTGATTAAATTTAATTTTTCCAAATTAATACGGGGAAATCCCTTTAAGAGTGTACAATAAAAAATTCCAATGCTTAGTTTAGTAGCTTCAAATTATCTTATTAGTCTGCCTAATAGAATCCACAATTGATGTTTCAGAAAATATAATAATACTGATTTTTACATAAACCGATTAGATATAAATATGCTTACTAAAGGCTTTATTAAATTGAGTTACACAAGTTGTATCATT
Source organism: Metabacillus schmidteae (assembly GCF_903166545.1). Lineage (NCBI taxonomy): Bacteria > Bacillati > Bacillota > Bacilli > Caryophanales > Bacillaceae > Metabacillus > Metabacillus schmidteae. The sequence goes on from NZ_CAESCH010000001.1 coordinate 1,314,475, forward strand.
CATAAATTTTTCTTTATAAAAGGAAATCAATTATACAACTTTTAAGGAATAAATCTTTTTTTGACGCATTTACCTTCTCAATCGAACAGCAAATACAACATTAAAGGATAATAGCGTTACCCGCATCAAACAGTATGGAAAGTGTGTTAAAGCCATGTATTACATTCAAACATTAAGAGCAATAAAAGTTGACTGCGAGGTGTTGAGGTGCAGTTAAAAGAATGTATTCAAGAAAAATTTCCTAATTTAGATCATAAACTATCTTTGTTCTACAATTAAATATTGTTTACGGTTTGAATTAGGGATAGAGTGGCAAAGGGAAGATGATTGCTTCAGTCCATATTTACAAGGATGTTATAAGAGGGCAATTACTTTGTTCGAGTCCATTCATTCTCCAACAGGATGATATTATTTTCGTGGTTGATGTAAATGATTACGACAAAGGAAAAAACATAAAACGTAAATTTAAAAACTTTTCTCCCTATGGTGAGAAATCATTACTGTATAAATTAAACCCTAAAGTAATGCACAATATTTTTACAGAAGATGACGAAGAAGGATTAAATAGAACACATAGATTTATGCTAAAATGTAAGACATCCGATTTTAAATACATTCCCATGTTAAAAGCAATTTGTAATCAGGATTTGGGAGTAAAACCATGTTTTTTTAACAGAGTCTATTTTATAAATATCAACAAAGTAACCATCTCTCATGTTTACGATGACAAGGGTTGTGATTTATTGGCAACTCTAACGGAAACCATAAGAGGTATTTATAAAAGATACAATGACTGGATTTTAGATTATGACCGACCTGAAATTGAAAAGGTATTTAATTGAATATTAACTATAAGGATAACACCATTTATAAAGTGTTTCTTCGTTTTATCAATGTTTATGGAGCGTCATGAGTTTGGGGTGTTCGGGGTGATTTCGGGGTGAAACTCTATCAGAATCAATCCGAAAACATCTGACAATCTCGGAAGTTGAGAAGAAAAGTAGCGGAATAATAGGGGGGTATCCTCCCATTTCCGATTAGATCGGAGTCGGTGTCCTACCTTGACAGGGTAGGGGTCGGGGGTTCGAATCCCTCTCGGATCATCAGAGTGAGAAGCTTCAGTTCCTTTTTATTAAGGGACTGAAGCTTTTCTTATTTTTAAACATAAACTGCCACTCTAGCCCTTCAAGAAAGAAAATTGCACATTGTCTCTAAAAAAATCTTGTTCTAACTTATTTGCAGTTTGTCTTTGTAACTAATTTTGAAGATGGAGTGAAAAATCAAGCTGTGTTACATGCTGTCCAAAAATCTGCTGAGAGAGGCACTTGGATAAGTGTATACTCAATAGCCAACCAACTCATTAGTGAATTGGTTGGCTATTATGGATTAATTCACTTTTGTTAGCTTAGGGCATTACCGAGTAGTTGATACTTAGAATTAAACACACTCGTAAATGAAGACTTGCAAATAATGTTCCAAAAGAATTGATAAATGCAGCAGATATACCTCTTTCACAAAAACTTTGTGTAATTAAATGTTTTACAAATTAAAATATCATACGAATTCCAACAATAATTAACACTACACGAAGGATCATGACTAGAACATTGCTACTTAACCTTGTATTAAGATAAGCTCCTAACTTTCCACCAAACCATGCCCCAGGTAATAGAAATAAGACAAACAACCAATTAACATTTCCCAATGATATGTGTGTGATTGAACTAAGTATGGCAGAAAGGAACACAATCATCATTGAACTTGCGATTGCTATGTGTGGTGGGAAAGAAAAAAGTATAATCATTGCCGGTACAAGTAATGATCCACCACCTATTCCAAATAAGCCAGATAAAAATCCAACCAAACATGCAATTGGTATTGCTAATGCCAAATTAATTCCATAGGTAATTTGTTTTCCTTCAGGGGTAATTATGGTACGAGTGACAGTTGATTTGTTTTGTTGTCCTATAGGCTTGATCTTGTTTTTTACCATAAGCAGAATAGCAACAAGAATAATAAAAAAACCAAAATATAAAGAAAAGGAATCATCATTGAAATAACGATTGAACCATGATCCCAATATACTTCCTGGTCCACTACCAATAAAAAGATAAAGACTGCTTTTATAATCAACTTGTTTTTGTTTCATATAAGCAAGCGTAGATGACAGACCTGTAATGAAAACAGTAATCATAGAGGTGCCTACTGTTATTTGTGGCGTTACATCAATGAACGATATAGCACCAAGTCCTATTAATAGAGGAACGATAACTATTCCTCCACCTAATCCGACAAGGCTTCCAATTGTACCAGCCAGAAGTCCTCCAACTAATAATAAGATGTATTCCATTTTTGAACTCCTTTATTGCTACCAAAATATATGAGAACTATAGGTATTTTAATAGATTCTTAAAAATTACTGAATATGCATTGGGCCACATATGAAAACCTTCAATTGTAAATGTCTCTTTTAGGTTGCCTTTCTTATCTACTAATCCCTCATTAACATTGACAAATTCGTAGTCAAGATTTTTTGCTAGTAATGCTAATGATTTATTGGCATCTAAAATATTGGGGTTATTTCTTGTTTTAAATAATTCTACATTATGATTTCCATTTGAAGAATTATGTACTTCTGCATTAACAGGATAATAAGCCATAATATATACCATGCATTCAGGTAATCTTTCTTTTATTTGGTATAATATCTTCTCATAGTTTGCAATCAGATTTTCTTTTTTATAGTCTGGTAAACTGATATCGTTTGAACCTATGTTAATAAATATTTTTGAAGGTTTTAAGGCAAAAATGCATGTTTCCATGTTTGACAAAAGATCAGTTGTTAAGAACCCTCCAACACCACGATTGTAAATAATATAGCGATTCTCAAGCGATTGTTGAAGTTCATTAATGGGGAATTGTTCCATTAAAGATGAACCAACGAACAAAATTTGTCCACTGCGAACCTTTTGGTTTAAATGCTTATATCGTGTCAATTTTTCTTCTCTCTCAAACCTAAAAAATGCTTGCATTACCTCATTTGCTATAGGGTCCCCAAGCATCTCAAACCATTGTTTACCTGACATGTGAAATCTACTCCTTACCTATAATAAATGTATTTCGAGTATAACCCTTAAATGTACATTAGCTTTAATTAAATTATATAGTCTTATTTTTATAATGTATAATATATAATAAAAGATATATTTATATGTTTTTGTATATAAGGTGGAGAATTATGGAATTTCAACATTTACGTCAATTTAAAGTTATTGCAGAATTAGAGCACATGACAAGGGCAAGTGAAAAATTACACGTTGCTCAGCCTGCTCTTAGTAAGATTATTCGAATCTTAGAAGATGAACTTAAGGTCAAGTTATTTGATCGAGTAGGCAAAAATATAAAACTAAATCAGAATGGTCATATTCTTTTAAAATACACAAACGAGATTATGTGTGCACTTGATGATGTGAAAAAAGAGATGTCAGATGTTAATGAACAACAAGATAATAGAGTGGTGATACTGATGTACGCTGCTTCCAAATTGCTTCCGAAAATTCTTCTCGATATAAAAAAGCAGTATCCTGAATATAAGTTCATTATCAAACAACATGAGACTGAAAAAGAAATAAATGCTGATTTATTCATATATTCAACGAAAGAGAAAGTACACGAATCAAATGTCGTTACTCTATTAGAAGAGGAGATATTATTGGCAGTTCCAAACGATCACGCTTTTGCTTCAAAACAAAATATTAGGTTAGAAGAAGCTGCTTCGGAATCTTTTATTAGTTTGCAGACAGGAAAGGATCTAAGAGATATTACAACATCTTATTGCCGTATGGCTGGATTTGAACCAGAGATAATATTAGAAAGTGATGACCCAGCTACTGTTAGAGGGTTTATAGGTGTTGGTCTTGGAATTGCTTTTCTACCAGCAATTACTTGGGGTGGAGGAGTGGATAACAGCATAAAACTCTTGTCAATCGCAAATATTCCATGCAATCGGTATATAAATCTTTCCTTTAAAAAAGGGAGATACCAATCAAGGGCGACAAAAGTGGTATGCCAGCATATCGTTGAATTTTTTAAATCACTCCAAAAAGATGATGTTTAAAATAGGAGATTTTCAACCTATTTCAGTATTTTAAAGATTAATATCAATTACTAAGAAGATAGTTTTTTAAGAAATATAAAATAATATAACCCTGTATCCGATGTAATTGGTTTGCACGTTTTAGAGCTCCTATGTTGAAAGTGGATTGGGGATTTGAATACCTCTCGGATCATTAGAGTAAGAAGCCTCTATTCCTTGATATATGGAATTGAAGCTATTTTTTTGACTAAGCTTTGCAATAATTCTTTAATCAAATTTTCTAATTTACATTAGATTATTCTCTCTAGGTTTTTCTGACGATAAGCGCTATTAACACTTCTAGAAGAATAAAACACCAGAATTTCATATCTCTTCTTCAGTAAACGGGCCATATTGTGAAAATTCCTAGAAGGTTAAATAATCGGGTCAGAGGTTCGAATTTGAGCATCAAAGTAAGCTTCAACTCCTTGGTAGATAAGGGGTTGAAGTTTTTTGTATAGGAGATTAATTGTTCGAGATTTTTTGGTCCTACGTTTAATGTAAATTATTTAAATTTTAGTTTTGTTTTATTAATTTATATATAATTTTCAAAAAAATTCTATAAATATTCATATTATTCTGAAATGTAACCGCTTAATATTGAGAGGCGATTATTCTTACGATAAAGGTGGGGATATTATGAGGTCAAATAGAAAACCATAGCATCTATTCTCAGAGGTGGTCAAATAACAATAGTTCTGAAAAAGGGGGAGAAAATTATGGTTATGCAAAGCAGGAAATTATTATCTATCATTTCTTCTGTTGCACTTTTTACAGGAATCATGAGTGGTTGCAGTGGACAGGAAGAGAAGACAACAGTCAGTGGAAATGGTGTAGAACAGGAAACACTCACAATATTGATCGACAACCAAACTCAAGCGGATGGAATTAAAGCGATTGCCGAAGCGTTTGAAGAGAAATATAACATAAAAACAGAATTTGAAACACGACCAGGTGGTTCAGAAGGGGATAACTTAGTAAAAACAAGACTTGCGACAGGTGAAATGACAGATTTAGTTTTTTATAATTCAGGTTCACTTCTACAGGCACTTAACCCTGAACAGAATTTCGTTGACCTTAAGAATGAGCCATTTATGGAAAAGATTTTAGATGATTTTAAAGGTTCTGTAAGTGTAAAGGATAAGGTTTTCGGCATTCCGGCTACACCAACGCAAGCAGGTGGGTGGTTGTATAACAAAAGAGTATATGAGGAGCTTGGTCTTACTATTCCAAGAACGTGGGATGAGTTGATGGCGAACAATGAAAAAATTAAAGAAGCTGGTAAAACTCCTGTAATAGGTGCTTTTAAGGACACTTGGACATCTCAATTGATTGTCCTTTCAGATAACTATAATGTCCTAGCTGAAAATCCTGAATTTCCAGAAGATTTAACAGCAAATAAGTCAAAGTTCTCCACTACTCCTGCTGCACTTCGAAGCTTTGAGAAACTAGAAGAAGTTTATAAGAAAGGTTATTTCAATGAAGATTTCCTTGCAACGACTTATGATGCAGGTGCAAAAATGTTAGCTGATGGAACTGGTGTGCATTATCCAATGCTTACTCAATCATTAGCGGTCCTTGCTACAAATTTTCCGGACAAAATACAAGACATTGGATTTTTTGCTCAGCCGGGAGATCAGACTGACAAAAATGGAATAACCATTTGGATGCCGATGGCAATCTATATTAATAAGAATAGTGAACATATAGATGCAGCTAAGAAATGGATGGAGTTCTATGTTTCACAAGAAGGTGTTAATTTATATTCTTCCAAAGTAAAGCCAGAAGGTCCTTTTGCTATAGAAGGAGCAGAGCTACCTGAAGATGTATATCCGGCTGTTAAAGACATGGTTCAGTATTTTGATACTGGTAGTATTGCCCCAGCACTTGAATTCCTGAGTCCAATAAAAGGTCCAAGTCTGGAACAGATTACAACTCAAGTAGGAAGTGGAATAAGTACTGCAAAGGATGGAGCAGATTTATATGATAAGGACGTGGAGAAACAGGCAAAACAGATAGGTCTTGAGGGATGGTAATAATTTTTAAGATGACCCTAATTCTTTAATTAGGGTCCGTATTTAATAGGCTAGTAGAAAGGAGAAGTCATGGAAAAGTTAACAAATAAAACTTATACGTACACTTTTTTATTACCTGCTGGAGTTGTTTATTTTGTCTTCTTCTTATTACCGACGATTATGTCTCTTTTTTTCAGTATGACTTGGTGGACATTAACTGATTGGAAATTCATAGGTCTTGAAAATTTCATTACTTTTCTATCAGAACCTTCTCTGAATATTGGTTTCAAAAATACAATCATTTATGCGGTCATTACATGTGTATTAAAAGTTGTTCTTGGATTACTGCTTGGTGTGTTTTTGAGTACAAAGCTAAAAACAGTAGGGTTTATCCGCTCAATGGTATTCTTTCCAACCTTGTTAAGCACAATCGCTGTCGGAATAGCTTTTACAATGCTAATGCATCCTTCACAAGGAATGATTAATTTAGCACTAGGAGTAATTGGAATCGCTGGACCGGATTGGTTAGGAGACACGCGTATTGCCTTACTTTCTGTTGCAATGGTAGATGTATGGAAAGGTGTGGGGATGGCAACCGTTATTTTTATCGCGGGGATTATGTCAATTCCGGAAGACTATTATGAAGCTTTAATGATTGATGGTGGTAACTCGTGGCACAAATTTAAAAATATTATCCTACCCCTTAGTCGCCCTGCTATGAACACGGTGATTATATTAGCATTTATAGGTGGATTACGCACATTTGATTTAATTTGGGCAATGACCAAAGGGGGGCCGGGCTTTAGTACAGATTTAATTGCATCGATCATCTATAAACAGTATCAAGCAGGATTTTATGGTTTATCAACAGCTGGAAACGTTATTTTATTCATACTTGTTTCTGTGTTAGCCTTCCCTTTATACGCTTATCTAAATAAAAAAGAGGTGGATTTATAAATGAGTAATTATGAAATGATTCCCTCCACAAGTAAGCACATTATAACTGACAAAAGGGAAGGAAAAACATGGCGGAAAGTAAGAGGTTTTATAATAGAACTCTTTGGAGTCTTAGGAACGTTAGTAATTTTCGGTATACCTTTTTATTTTGTCATTGTTAATGCTTTTAAGAATACAAAGGAATCTTCTTTGTTAAACATGGATTGGCCAAGTTCGTTCCATTTTATCGAAAATGTTCAAGCGGTACTTAGTGCACAGGATGGAATGATTGTTCGGGCATTTTTTAACAGCGTTATGATAACAGGCGGTTCGATCATTCTCTTAATATTATTTGGAGGTGCTGCAGGATACGTATTACAAAGGAAGGTAAGTAAAGCAACTCCTTTCTTTAATTTCCTTCTATTGGCAGGTCTCATAATTCCTCCTGCAGTAGTTCCTACAATATTGGTATTACAAGGAATTAGTCTCTTTAAAACAATGCCAGGCATTATTTTAGTTGAAGTGGCACTAAACTTACCATTTACTATTTTGTTATATAGAGGATTTATGGTGACAATTCCTAAGCAACTTGATGAAGCTGCACTAATAGACGGCTGTGGTAGGTTTAAATTGTTTTTTCGAATAATCTTGCCTTTATTAAAGCCGGTATCTTCAACTGTCATTGTGTTAACTGCAGTGAACGTTTATAACGATTTTGTAAATCCATTGTATTTTTTTCCTGGATCCGAAAACGCTACTCTGCAATTAACTCTTTACAATTTTATGAGCATGTACAATACACAATGGAATTTGCTCTTTACAAATGTCCTATTAATATCGATCCCTCCTCTCATTCTCTTTATTTTATTTAATAAAAGAATTGTAGCTGGAATGACTGCTGGATCTATCAAATAACTTAAACATTTCTACTCATATTATTGGCTAAGGGGGAAGAAAGTTGAAAAAAACTTTTTGCTTTTTAATGATGATGATTCTATTGGTTATGCCAAATTCTGTATGGGCACAAGACTCTGTTTTAGAGAAAACTAGTAATCAGGGAAAGCAAAACTTAGAAGAAAAGCACACTGTAGTAAAAAATCATAATTATAGAGTGGCTTTGTCACTAGGTCAGGGAGTAGAGGAAACTCTGAAATCGGGCTATATATTTAAACATGGAGATACCATAGCATCGAACCAAAAGGAACTTCAACAACTGTATATAAATGCAGGAGCCAATGAGATGTTTGTTAGAATTAATACTAAAAGATACAATGATGGAGATCTATCGGTAGATCCTGAGCACGCTGAGCTACACTCATTAGAAACTGGTCTCAATATGTGTAAGATTGCAGCAGATCTTGATATTCCAATAAATCCTGAGATCATGTTAGCGTACACTTATATGGATTCATTTAGTCAACAAGCACCGAATTTTAAAGATTATCCCGAATTAAATAAACCTAACAAACCATGGAGTGAATATACTCTTGAAGAAATGAATAATGTTCTTACACAGTATGGAGAATTGGTTGCGTCTGAGCTTCTTTCAGCGGGGTGTGAGGTAAAATATTGGAATTTAGGTAATGAAGCTAATTTTGGTTTCGGTGGAGTAAATGTTGGGCTGAAAACTGCTGTTAATCCTGAATTAGAGAATAAAAATCTTTGGGACATGTACATGCTTCCGTCCTTTGGTACAGAATGGCTTAAAGAAAATGTGTGGAACTATAATGGGAAAATGATGGCAGCTTTAGCAAAAGGAATAAAGAAAGTTGATCGTAATGCAAAGTTTTCAACGCATATCACAACAGCAGTTGCGGATAAAACATTTGCAACCGCTTATTTCAAAACTTTGTCCAAAAATGGATTTAAGGTTGATCAGGCGGGTATCAGTTTTTATCCAACTTCAATGAGCTATTTACAAGACCCGGTAGCAACTGTAAAAGACATGATTGTAGCGATAAATAAAGAAGTAAAAAAACCTGTATTTATCGCTGAATATGCGTTTCCATCTGAAGAAATGACTAGTGGCCCATTTCAGGATTGGGATGTCCCGCTTAATGGATATGAAATTACTGAAGAAGGTCAATCACAGTTTACAGAGGATTTTATTAAGTGGGGGATGAAAAATGGTGTAAGCGGCATTCGTCCTTGGGCACCTGATTTGTCTCTAAATCACTGGGGGCCAATGTCTTTGTTCACTGTTGATGAAGAAATAAAGACAATCAATGCGAAACCAGTATTAGATGTTTATCAAACTTATTTTTCTAAGTGTTATTTTGGAAGTGGAAAGAAAAAAAGGAATACGTGTGATTGGTAAATACATCCTATTAATATTTAGTGCTTGTAAACTTATTTCTGGCCAATAACCCCTACAATTATAAATAATTGGAAAACTAGTTTTTTAGTTGAGTATCAATTCTAGTAAGCTCTCTTGTATATTTCAAAGAGAGCTATTCCTTTAGAGTGAAATTCAATTTCGTAGTAGCGGCAACTATAGTTAAATGTATTTATTAAAGATATAAAAAAAATTATAAAATTATATATTTCCTTATATAATTTTAGTGTGAAAGCGCATAAAATCATATGTAATCCAAGTAATATAGTTCCTTAGGTATAGAATGTGAATGAATAGAAACTTTAAACTTATTAGAGGAAATTTACTATCTGGACCGTTACAAAGGAATTGTGTTTAATTCAGTTTTAAGTGTATTTAATGTAAGCGTTTAATAATGGTGAAACTTAATAGAAGAGGGGTTAGAGATTATGAAAGTTGAACATGTACTAGAAGATCATGTGGAAAATCAAGAACCGCAAAAAGGAAAAGAGCTTGGATTAGATGCTCAAGGAATTCAAAAAACCATGAAATTGCGTCATTATCTTGGAGATGGGGCAGGACAGGTCCCATTAAATGCTATTACTGGATTGGTAGGTATGTTAACTTATTTCTACACTGATAAGGTTGGAATGGCTGCAGGAGTTGTCGGTACTATTTTATTATTGGCCCGTGTGTTAGATGCCTTTACAGATATAACGATGGGAGTGCTTGTTGAAAAGACTAAATCGAAATATGGAAAGGCACGTCCATGGCTGTTGTGGATGATAATACCCACACTACTTTCAATTATATTATTATTTACAGTTCCGATAGGTGCTTCTTCAACAGTTAAAAATATCTATGTATTTATTACTGTTGTGCTTGCTACAGGGGTTGTTTATACAGCTACTGTTATTCCTTATAATAGCCTTGTTGCTTTACGGACTAGAAGTTCGGAAGAAAGAGGTAAGATGGGCATTTCCCGAGCTGTATTTGGATATATCATTGGTACAATTGTTGCCGTGGCTTTAATTCCAATTACAAATATGTTTGGAGGAGACCAAAGATCCTGGATTATCGTAAGTGTAGTGATTGCAATTATTTCAAGTATTTGTTTATATTTGGCATTTCTTGCATCAAAAGAGAAAGCTACCGAAGCACATGTGGAGGGGAAAGATGAAACCATCACACTAAAAGAAAGTTTGCCATTACTGTTTAAAAATAAATACTGGGTTATTATGTTGTTTGTTTTGTTCTTGATGAACATGATGTCTGTTCTGACCGCGTCAACTGGAATTTATTATACAAAATACATTCTTGGTAACGAAAATCTAATCGGTGTTATGGGAGCAGTTGGTCTTATACCTGTCGTATTAGGGTTTATTGCAATAGGCCCAATGGTCAAAAAGTTTGGTCCTACAAAAACGATCCGAATTACTCTAATTATGGGGGGAGTGGCCGCTCTAATAAGATGTTTTATGCCATATAGTTTTACAGGTGCACTCGTTTTAGGAGGAGTTACTTCATTTGCAACCATTCCTTTAATGGCGTTAAGCATTGCTTTAATTAACAATACTGCGGAATACGGAGAATGGAAATTTGGAAAACGAACTGTAGGATTAATTAATAGTGCCAATAGCTTTGGCGGAAAATTGGGAAGTGGTCTTGGAGCCGCCATAATTGGATGGATCCTTGCGCTTGGAAACTATGATGGGACGTTAGCTGTACAGCCTTCTTCGTCCATATTCAGTATTTTGTTGTTAACTGTTTATCTACCATTTGTATTCTTTCTAGTTATTTATCTACTTTTACGTAAATATGATCTGGATTTGAAATATCCTCAGATTGTTAAGGAGCTCGAAGAAAGAAAAGCGAATTGAAAATATAAGAAGTAAAAAAATTAGTTCTTCATAGGCATAGATAAACTGTTTAAAAAGCTTATGTTTTATTAGAAGTTGCTATCAGTGAATAAAGAATGTTTAACTGTTTGCTTATCAGATTGGTAGCAGCAAAAAAAGTGAAGGTTTGAGATTTGGGGAAATCTTCAAACTTTTACTGTTACCATAACTGATTAAGAAATTGGATAGATAGGGGATGAACATAGAATATATGTTTGATAAAGCAAATATACAAATTCGGGATCCATTTATTCTAAAAGTAGATAATGAAAAAAGATACTATCTTTATGGCACAACGGATAAAAATGCCTGGACTGGTCCAGCGGAAGGATTCGATGTTTATAAAAGTGTTGATTTAGAAAGTTGGGAAGGGCCATTTCCCGCTTTTAGACCCCAACCTAACTTTTGGGCTAATATGAATTTTTGGGCGCCTGAGGTACATGAATATAATGGGAAGTACTATATGTTAGCCAGTTTTAAGGCGGAGGGAGTGAGCCGAGGTACGCAAGTACTTGTTGCTGACGATCCTCTTGGACCATTCCAGCCACATAGTGATGGTCCAGTTACACCTAAAGATTGGGAATGCTTGGATGGTACACTTTATATAGATAACAATAATCAACCTTGGATGGTTTTTTGTCATGAATGGATGCAGATAAAAATAGGAACTATTGACGCTATTAAGCTCTCAGAATCATTAGACCGTGCAATAGGCGAACCAATCACGCTATTTACCGCTATTGAAGCACCATGGGTTACCCAAATGCCATTGCCTGAAGAGGCACGGATATTATATCCAGATGCTTCTTATTATGTTACAGACGGTCCCTTCTTGCATCGTTGTCAGGATGGATCTTTATTGATGCTGTGGTCGAGTTTTAAAAATGGAATGTATGCTCAAGGTATTGCTGTCTCACTATCCGGTGAAATACAGGGACCTTGGGTTCAAAACGAGGATCCTATATTCGAAAGTGACGGAGGGCACGGCATGATTTTTAGGACATTCGAAGGTCAACTAAAATTGGCACTACATTCACCAAATGATTCACCGAATGAAAGACCAATCTTCATTGATTTGAATGAAAAAGATAACAAGCTTGTAGTTGCTAGGTAATTAGATTAGGATTTACTCTTTATCTAAATGATCGGTTTATTATGGTAGAACTAATTATAATAGATGTAATTAATTATATTTAAGTTGCTCTTCTTTTTGGGGGCATCTTTTATGCTATTTTGATTTAGATTACTACTATTTATTTTAGTTAATGATATATATTTAGCAATATTTTTCTGTGTTTTATTATATAATCCTCATTTGAAAGCGTATAAAATATTAATAATTCGATGTGTTATCAATATTATAACTAAACGAGTAGCAAAAAAATGCTTTAAGTATATTGATGAACCAAAGAAACAGAATATTAATCTCTCATAAAAAATAAACCTACCTAATAGAAAGGATGTTTAGATATGAAAGTAACAGAATTAAAAATAGAGTATAGAGAAAATCCAATAGGATTAGATGTGGTGAAACCAAGGTTTTCTTGGAAACTAGTTTCTAAAGAGCAAAACGTTCTGCAAGAAGCATATCGAATTGTTGTGTCAAAGGGCGGAGTTGATCTATGGGATACAGGTATAAATGAGAGTAGCAATTCAGTTTTAATTCAATATGAAGGACCAGAGCTTGCCCCACTCTCTTTATACGAGGTAAAGGTAGAAGTTTGGGATAACAAAGGTAATCAAGGGTTAGTACAAGGAACTTTTGAAACAGGTTTGTTAGGTGGAACAAACTTTAGTGCAGAATGGATTACTCATGAATTTCCTGAAGAAGAAACAGCATGTCCTGTTTTTGTGAAAGAATTTTCTGTAAAAAAAACAATTGAAAGGGTTCGTGTGTACGCAACATCCCTAGGTGTTTATGAAATAAAAATTAATGGTGAAAAGCTAGGAGATACTTTCTTTGCACCTGGTTGGACTAGTTATAAGAATCGACTTCAATATCAAACCTATCAAGCAGACCGTATCCTTCAAGAAAAAAATAAAATTGAAATCACTGTAGGTAATGGTTGGTATAAGGGGATTTTCGGTTTTACATGCACACCAAACCATTATGGTGATCGCGTAGCTGCTTTAGCTGAGATCCATATCACTTATACAGATGGTACGAGTGAAATAATTAAGACAGATGAAAGCTGGAAGGTGACAACAGGTAGTATACGTAGCAGTGAGATCTATATGGGGGAAACCATTGATTCTTGTTATAAGAATGAGAAACTTGAAGAGGTTGTTAGTACTTCATATAAAATGGAAAATATCATAGCTCAAGAAAGTGAACCTGTACGTATAACGGAGAAATTACCAGCAAAAGAATTGATTATTACTCCAAAGGAAGAAAAAGTGATTGACTTTGGCCAAAATCTTACAGGATTTGTAGAGGTAAAAGTTAAAGGCAAAGTAGGTCAGAGAATTACGATCAAACATGCAGAAGTTTTAGATAAAGAGGGTAATTTTTATCCCGATACATTAAGAAAAGCGATTTCAGTGGATCAATATGTTTGCAATGGAGAAGAGCAAACATTTTTACCACATTTTACGTTCCATGGTTTCAGATATATCAGCATTGAAGGGCTTGAGGACATTCAATTAGAAAACTTTACAGCTTGTGTCCTGCATACAGAAATGGAAGAGACCGGTACATTTATTTCTTCAAACCCTCTAGTTAATCAACTTCAAAGTAATATTCAGTGGAGTCAAAGAGGTAATTTCTTAGATATTCCGTCTGATTGTCCACAAAGAGATGAAAGGCTAGGATGGACAGGAGATGCTCAGGTATTTGCTGGAACAGCTGCATATAATCATAATGTGGCATTATTTTTCACTAAATGGCTTCATGATGTAGCATCTGAACAAACTGAAGAATTTGGGGTTCCACATGTAGTACCTAATATTTTAGGAGATCAAGATGGTGCAGCAGCTTGGAGTGATGCAGCTGTAATTATTCCATGGGTTATTTACGAAACGTATGGAGATGTTCGAATTCTTGAGGAGCAATACGAGAGTATGAAAGGTTGGGTAGAATATATTACGTCTAAATGTGGAAGCAATGGACTATGGCAAACTGGATTCCAGTATGGAGATTGGCTTGCTTTAGATAAAGAAGAAAGTGCCGATAGAACGGGTGCTACAGATAAATACTTAGTTGCAAATGCCTATTATGCTTATTCTACGAACATTTTGAGAAAAGCAGCTGAAGTGCTAAATAAAGCAGAGGATATAAAGAAATATAGTGAGTTATATCAAAAAGTAAAAAAAGCATTTAATGAGGAATATATTACTGCGACTGGTAGATTGGTTAGTGAAACACAGACGGGGTGTGTATTAGCTCTTTACTTCGACTTGGCAGAAGAGAAATATCGAAACAGAATTTTAGAGGCATTAGAAACGAATATTGCAAACCATAAAAATCATCTTTCAACTGGATTTGTAGGAACACCTTATCTCTGCCATGCGCTAACAGAAAATAACCTTCATGATTTAGCTGGTACGATTTTCTTAAAAGAAGATTATCCTTCTTGGTTATATTCTGTGAAAAAAGGAGCGACAACTATTTGGGAGAGATGGAATTCGATTTTACCAAATGGAGATTTCGATACTTCTGGCATGAACTCTTTAAACCATTATGCATATGGATCTATCGGTGAGTGGATGTATAGAAGGTTAGCAGGAATTAATCAGCTGCAGCCAGGGTATAAGAAGATTTTAATTAAACCACAATTTATTAAAGGAATCACTTCAATAGATGCAACCTTTAACTCTGTTTACGGGGAAATAAAAAGTTCGTGGTCATGCAAAGATAATGTGATAAAAGTAGCTATTGAAATTCCTGCTAATACTACAGCTATTCTTTATTTACCAGAGAAAGAGCAGCCAATAGAAATTGGTTCTGGAATCTATCAATATGAATATGAAACAGAAACTAGGTTAGAAATAGAAAAATTTACATTTGATACTACTTTGCAAGAAATTCTAAATGAACCTCTTGCTATTGAACTCTTTAATCAATATGCTCCAGAATTAATGGGACATCCTATGATTGAGTTTGCTTATCAACTTTCGGTAAGTGAAGTATTGGCGAATGCACCTACTGAATCAGCTACATTGTTTAAAATGGTGATAGATGCACTTAATAAAAGCAATAATGAAGTAGGCGCAATCTAAATAAGTACTTCAATAATGGTAATGAAAAAAGTACTCAGTTTAAGAGTGCTTTTTTCTTGTCTTCTTATTTATGCTTAATTAATAAAGGAAGTGCCAATAATAATTATGACTATTAGTGAACGAGAGGGCATGAACAATAGGGCAAGAGTTTAGTGAACTTTTCTATTATAATATTGATTGGGTGAAAGCATAGTGAATATAAAGAATTATCGGAGTTCAGTTTATAAAATTACAGAGCTATTAGAGGTTTCTAGAGTGCCAATTTTATTGTGGATTATATTAGTATATAGTGGAGCGATCTTGCTGCAATTTATAAGTAAACCATTAATTATCCAGACTATTGTCTTTACATTCATAATTGCCGTTCATATCTCTTTATATTGGAAGTGTGATTTACTTATAGGTAATTATCGTTGGGTGTATTTTTTCTTTCAAGGCATTCTAATTATCATCTCTTCATTCTTGATCCCAAGTGGTTCACCAGTTATTCTGATTGGGCTCTTACCAATACTAATTGCTCAGAGTATAACAATTTTCCAAAACAATTTTAAAGTTTTTATCGTATTTATTATATTATATTCTTCTTATTGTGTAACAATAGGAATTACTTATGGAATAGAAGAACTACCTATATTTATTCCAATTTTATTTATTATTTTAACGATCGTTATTTTTTATTCTGTTACGTATAACAGGCAGGTCAATGCTAGAGTTCGGATGGAATATTATTTGCAGGAATTAGAGGAAGCTCATCAAAAGGTGGAGGAATTGACTCTTTTAAATGAAAGACAACGTATGGCTCGGGATTTACATGATACCCTTGCACAGGGTGTAGCAGGGCTAATTATGCAATTGGAAGCGATTGAAGCACATGCTAGGAATGGTAATACGAAAAGATCTCAGGAAATTATTAAACTATCTATGCAACAGGCCAGGGATACATTAAAAAATGCCAGGAAAGCTATAGATGATTTGCGGACAAAAGAATTAGAGGATATCGATTTTTATCGAGCTTGTGTTGAAAAGCTTGTTATCTTTTCTAAGACCAATCCTATCAAAGTTGAATATGAGATTGAGCCGATTCAAAATCTCTCAGGATTAAAAAAAGAACATAGTCTCTATATACTAAGTGAGTGTCTAACGAATGTTTCAAAACATTCAAAAGCTAAAAAGGTAAAAGTCACCATCAGCAAGGAACAAAATTTCTTATTTATGGAAGTGGAAGATGATGGTGTTGGGTTTCCTGCACATCAAGTAGGAAAATATATCGGGAAATATGGATTGTTAGGGCTAAAAGAACGTGCTCGGATTATTAACGGGAGTCTAGATATTATAAGTAGTCATGATACCGGAACATCTATATCTGTCAGAATTCCTATTTAGGAGAAAGGAATAATAAAGTGAAACATAAAGTATTAATAGTGGATGATCATATGGTTGTTCGTGAAGGATTAAAGCTTATTTTAGAAACAAATGACTCTTTCCAAGTAATTGGTGAGGCAGAAAATGGAGAGATAGCGTTACAAATAATTGAAGATTCTAAGCCTGATGTTATTTTAATGGATCTAAACATGCCGGTAAAGAGTGGATTGGACACAATAAAGGTTTTGAATGATAAACAGATTTATATCCCTGTTATTATATTAACAACATATAATGAGGATGAATTGATGATTAAAGGTATAGAGATGGGGGCAAAAGGATACCTATTAAAAGATACGAGTCGTGAACATTTATTCCGAACGATAGAATCTGCGATTAGGGGAGAGACTCTATTACAAGATGAGGTAATACAGAAATTACTCAATAAAAAAAGTAAGAAACAAAATGTTGTTTCAAGTTCTGATAAGCTATCATTAACTGAAAAGGAACTGTTTATTCTGCAGGCTGTTGCAAAAGGATTTCGTAGTAGGGAAATAGCTTTTGACATGGGAATTGCAGAAAGAACGGTAAAGGCCCATCTTACCAATATTTTCAATAAACTTGGCGTGAATACGAGAACCGAAGCAGTTGCTGTTGCGATGGAAAATGGTTTGTTTCGTTTATAAATTTAATAGTAAGCTGTAGATTTGGAAAAGCCACTTAATCATTTGATTAGTGGCTTTTCTTAATTAAGTGTTAATTGCATTGGGATTCTTTCGAAACTGATTGGGTGTCTGACCAGTATACTTTCTAAATATACTAGTAAAGTAACTTTGATCATTAAATTGAAGCATCATACAGATATCTGCAACAGACAAATCAGTCTGAATAAGTAATTTTTGTGATTCTTTTAGTTTTTCGATTTGAATATATTTACCGATTGGATAGCCTGTTTCTTTTTTAAAAAGTTGTGAGAGATAAACTTGGTTTAAATTAACTTTCTCGGCCAGGTCCTGTACCGAGATTTGATCAAATATGTGATTGAAAATATAGTTTTTACAAACCTGAACAGGTTTGGATTGGTTATTGTTTTTGTTCTCATTAATACGATCTACAAATGAAAATAAGCAATCTTGATTAATGAGGTTGATCTTCTTCAGTTCTAACGTTTCTTCAATTTTTTGAATGTAAAAGTCGCTCATTGTAAAAGCAATCTCCGGATATAAGCCTCCATCTATTGCAGCCCTCGTAGCAAGTGCAACAGATATAATAGCATGATTTTTAATGTTTCTAATTTGACTTAATTTTGATAAGGTACCAATTCCTTCGATTTTTATATTATTTAAGTGATCTTGCAGTCTTTCTTTATTTCCTTCCTTTATACATTGCCATATGAGTTGTTCCTCTCGGTAATCCATGTGAAAAGATTCATTAATTCGACGATCTCTGATGAGTGCCTCTATATCTGTACTCTCAAATTTTAGCGGATCTTCTATATATGTTTTTAAATGTTCCGGATCAAGATTCTTTTTATAGATTAAATAATAAATAAGCCGACAAAGTGAAAAGATCTCATTCTGATTTAGGTGTTTAAACTGACTAAAATATAATACTAACTCTTCTTGTATAGTGATTGGTAATTGGTAATCTTTCATTAGTCCTAGAATCATACTTTCTGTAATTTCATAAGTAGAAAAAGGACCGATTAAAAGATAATTATTCATTTTTTTATTTTGGGCAATTGTAAGCAAAAGATAGGTTTCCATATAGTCCGTTATTTTAATTATAGGAATATCTTGTTTTTCTTCTGATTGAATAAGATATTTAAGAGTTTTCTCTTTTGTGTCTAAAAGAGGATTTTTGAATTTTTCACCATACTTGAAAGTGATTTGTTGTTCTTCGTTAAAAATAGTTACTGGGATTCGAGAAGTTTCAAAAATCATCTCAGAGATCATCGGTAAGTCTTTCATCATACTTATAGCTCCTTAGTACTATGATAATATTAAGCGTTTTCATATATTCTACTATAAAAATCTTTAAAATCACATATATAAATTAAAATTCAAACATTAAGATATAAACAACTTTATTAGAACTATAGGACCAAAAGTAAGCAATTGCTTTTACAAAACTGGAGGTATTTATGAAAACAAAGATCAAAGACTTAAATGTATCTACTAAGATATATTTTCTAATCATTATTGCCATCATTTTTTTAATTTTAAGTGGCACTTTTGGAAATCTGAATTCTTCAAAAATGTCTGGAAGAGCTGAGAAAATGTATGAGGAACAGATTATCCCATCACAGCTATTAAATAAGCTTATGGCGATTGATCAGCAAATAAATGAGTACATTCTAGATGGATTCTTTACAGAAGATTCCAAAGAACCAGAGATTAATATAAAAGAGGCTGATCAGCAAAAATTGATAGTAATGGAACAATACCAACAAGAACTTTCGAAATCCTCTAAAGAAAATGAATTATTACAGGGTTATAAAAGAAGTGGAGAAAAAGCGATTGAGCTTAGAAAAGAAATATTTCAGTTGAAAAGCGAAGGGAAAATAAATGAAGCTTACCAGTTGTATTTCGGAGACTTTCGTACCAATCAAAATGAGAGTAAAGAGATCATAGCACAGCTTTTCACTTTAATAAGTGAATCAGCAAAAGAATTAAATGCCGAGAATAAAGAAGAGAGTTGGCGATTGTTAATTATACTAAGTATCATTTCTGGAACAGCTATTATCGTTTTATCTGTTATTGGCTATTTTTTGGCTGGAATGATTACAAAGCCCGTTAAACATCTGGAAAATCTTTTAGGGATGGCAGAGAAAGGGGATTTGACTGGAATTGTTGATTACAAAGCAAAAGACGAGATAGGTAAATTAATGATGTCATATGAAAATATGAACCATGGTATTCGAGGATTAATTACTAACGTAGATAGAGCTTCGATGAATGTGGCAGCTTCTGCTGAAGAGTTGAGTGCTGTATCAGATCAAAGCAAAACTGGAAGTGAATTAACTGCTAGAGTAGCTGAGCAATTATCTATTGGTTCAAGCAACCAAGTAGAGTTAATAAGTCAAAGTACAGCAACTTTAAAAGAATTGCTGGAGTTAACGAATAAACTGTTGAATCAGACAGCACAGGTATCTAAAAGTACTGAAAGAACAACTCGATTATCGTTAAGCGGTTCCTCTTCAATAAAGAATAGCATAAATGAAATGGGAAACATAAAAAAAGATGTAGAGAATTTAAGTACATCTATTGAAGGGTTAAATCACCACTCTCATCATATAGAAAAAATTAGTGGGATGATTACGTCTATAGCGGATCAGACAAATCTGCTCTCTTTAAATGCAGCAATTGAAGCTGCAAGGGCTGGAGAATCGGGGAAAGGATTTGCAGTTGTAGCTAAAGAAGTGGGGAAGTTAGCTGAACAGTCTTCTGATTTTGCTAATCAAATAAATCAAATTGTGCATAAACTTCAAATAGATATTGAAATGGTTCTATCCTCTATGCAACTGACAATAAGTGGAGTGGCAAAAGGTGACATTGCTACAAAAGAAGCAGAGAGTGCATTTGAAGAAATTCATAAGGCAATACAACTTGTGGAAACAAGTTCTGATCAAGCAGCCTCTACCATTTATTTAGTTGAGAAAAAGACAAATGATATTCATGATGCAATGTATAAAGTTGCAGAAATGGCAAATGAAGCTTGCGAAGGGTCAAGGCAAGTGACAGCAACAACTCAGGAACAACTAGCTTCAAGTGAGGAAATCGCTGCTTCATCTCAATTACTTGCAAAAATGTCGGAGGATTTAAGGGAACTCATTGTACAGTTTAAGATGTAGTCATAAACTTTAAAAATAACAATGAAAAAGGTTGTAAGAAAAATATATAAGTACTTTGCCCTATCGTACATCAGGCATTTGCCCCTATGTACGATTTTTTTTATGTCTTCGGCTATTAAAATGAAATAGTAATAACAAAGGTACATTCCTGCTACTACAGCATGAAAATAAGGAAGGAGATTTAAATTGGCAAAAATACTCTTTAAGATAGGTAATTGGGCAGTTAATCATAGTAAAAAAATTATTGGAGCATCAATAGGAGTTTTGGTAATTCTGGTTGTTATTGCTTTAAGCATGGGACCTTCTTTTGAGGAAAACATGTCTATTCCTGGAACTGAGTCAGAAAAAGCTCTAAAAGCAGTAGAAAGAGCATTTCCTCAGCCAGAAGATGTAGGAGGAGAAGTTCAGTTAGTTTTTAAAGCACCAGAGGGTGAAACGCTTGAGTCTGAGGATGTAGCTAACAAAATGAAAGATGTGCTGGACCAAATAAAGAAAGAGGATAAGATGGTTGTTTCAACAGCTACACCTATTGATTTAGGTAATCTAAGCACTGATAAAAAGATAGGGTTCGCAACGGTTGTATATGACGTCCCTTCTGCAGAAGTAACAGATAAATCAAAAGAAATTGTACTAGATAGTATTGAAATAACAAGAGATGCCGGAATACAGACAGAGTTAGCTGGAAGTGTTGCTTTCTCTGAGATAGAAGTTGGGGGTATAACAGAAGTATTGGGAGTAGTTGTTGCTTTTGTAATATTAGCCCTCACGTTTACATCCTTTTTAGTAGCAGGAATGCCGATTTTGACCGCTGCTATCGGTTTAGGAATAGGGTTGATGCTCATTTTAATAGGAACGAATATGTTTGAAATAACTTCTTTTTCTCTTACTTTAGCAGCGATGTTAGGCCTTGCTGTAGGTATCGATTATGCTCTATTCATTGTTTCACGTTTCAGACAACAACTAACAAGAGGATATTCGGTAAAAGAGTCGGTTGCCATTGCAAATGGAACGGCTGGAAGTGCAGTTGTTTTTGCTGGGATTACAGTTATTGTAGCATTGTTGGGGCTTGCAGTTGCTGACATCCCATTTCTAACCGCAATGGGCATATCAGCAGCAATGTGTGTATTGATTGCGATCTTTATTGCTGTCATAGTGGTCCCGGCAATTCTTGGGTTGATGGGACATAAAATTGGGCCTAACAGAAAAAATGGTTTACTTCAAAAAATGAAAGGCTCTTCTCAAAAAACGGACTCAAATAAATGGGGGAAATTTGTGACGAAGCGTCCTTTACTTGTCACGATTCTTGGAATTGGTTTGTTAACCGTCATAACACTACCTTTTTTCCACATGGAACTGGGACTTCCTGATAATGGGACAAAATCCGATGAGACAACTGAAAGAAGAGCGTATGATTTATTATCAGAAGCCTATGGTCCTGGTTATCATGCAAATTTAGTTATTGCAGCTAAGATCCAAAAGAATACTGAAGATCCACAGGACGCATTAAATAATGTAATCGAGCAATTGGAGGAGTTACCTAATATAAAAAGCTTGACACCTCCAATACCTGGCGCCACAGGTGACTTGTATATTATGAACCTTACACCTGAAAAAGGACCCAATGATTTAGAAACAAAAGAATTGGTTACTTCTATAAGAAACAAAAGTGAATTAATTTTAAAAGAACAAAATATTGAGGTAATGGTAACAGGGGCGACAGCTGTTAACATTGATATTTCTCAGAAACTAAATGATGCACTTCCTTTATTTGCAGCCTTAATTGTAGGATTTGCTTTTATCCTTTTAGTATTGGTATTTAGATCGATTCTAGTTCCTTTAAAAGCAGTTTTAGGTTTCTTACTTTCGTTAGGCGCGACATTAGGTTTTATCGTATTTGTCATTCAAGATGGAAATCTACTAAATATCTTCGGATTACCAACAGCAAGTCCTGTTTTAAGTTTTTTACCAGTTATAGTAGTTGGTATATTATTCGGTTTAGCGATGGATTATGAAGTTTTCTTAGTTAGTCGGATGCGTGAAGTATATTCACATACAGGTGATGCAAGAAAAGCGATTTTAGCGGGAATGAAAGATAGTGGCGGAGTCGTAACGGCAGCAGGTTTAATCATGATATCTGTTTTTGCCGGTTTTATGTTCGCTCCAGATCCGATAATCAAACAAATGGGATTAGCTCTTACATTTGGTGTACTCTTTGATGCCTTTATTGTACGAATGGCTATTGTTCCAGCTGTTATGTCATTAATGGGAAAAGCAGCTTGGTACTTACCAAAATGGCTGGATAAAATTTTACCCAATCTAGATATTGAAGGCGAGTCAATAATGAGAGATCTTGAGAAAAAAGACAGTTCTGTTCAAAACGAGGCAGTCTAATAGAGTGTAGTTCCCTTTTGGTAAATAAACTTTTTAACAAAGAAACAGGAGTATGAACATGTACTCCTGTTTCTTTGTAGTCCTGATGAGGTAAATGTCAGAGATTTAAATGATCCAAGACTATTTGCCCGAACGTTCATATATTACATGCCCGAAAGGACGTTATTAAATAAATTTAATGCTATTAAAATGAAACTTGAATATGTAGCGTTTACATCTAATAGAAATTGCTACTATTCAAAGAGCTTATCGATCTGTAAGATTTCAAAATCTGAAAGGAGAATATATATGTCTACTAATCAGCAAAATGAATCTAACAAAACAAATCTTGATTTCTTAAATCAAGAATTTATCAAAAATCCTTTTCCAGTATACAAAGAAATACGTGAAAAGGATCCAATCTTTCGTTTTCTTATGCCAAATGGTCAACATGCTTGGATCATCACAAGTTTTAAAGATGCTTCGTTAGTAATAAATGATTCTAGATTTGTAACAAACTATCCAGTAAATAACGATGAAGATGAGTCCAATCTTCCCCCACATAAAGCGATTATCTCCCGTAATTTGCTTAGTGTAAATCCGTCTGATCATCGAAGGCTTAGACGTTTAGTGCAAAAGGCTTTTACACCTCGTATGATTGAACGACTTAGAGGAAGAATTGAGGAGATCACCGTTGATCTTTTAGACGGAGTACAAACAAAAGGAGAAATGAATCTTATCGAAGATTTTGCTTTTCCATTACCGATAAAAGTTATTTGTGAAATGTTAGGTGTCCCTGTAAAAGACCAATACAAATTTCAAGAATGGTCAAATTCTTTAATGGAAAGTGTTAATAATCCTGTATTATCTCAGCAAGGTGAAGAAGCAACAATTGCTTTTGTTGAATACCTTCAGGACTTAATTGAACAAAGAAGAAGATATCAACAGGATGATTTAATTAGTGATCTTATCAAAGTTGAAGAAGAAGGAGATGTCCTTAGTGAGCATGAGTTATATGCTTTGGTCTTTGTACTAATTATAGCTGGCCACGAAACTACTGTTAATTTAATAGGAAATGGTGTTCTTGCATTACTGGAATTTCCTGATCAAAAAGAAAAGTTGATTAGTAATCCCGATCTTATCCATTCTGCTATAGAGGAAATATTACGTTACAATGGTCCAGCCGAAGTTAGTAATGTTAGATGGGCAATTGAAGATGTAAGCTTTGGTGAGAAAATCATTCGAAAAGGTGAGATGGTTTTTATTGCTTTATCATCAGCGAACAGGGATCCAAGTGAATTCATCAATCCTGATATGTTCGATATTACTAGAGAAGTAAACAATCATCTTGCTTTTGGAAAAGGTGTTCATTTCTGTCTGGGAGCGCCACTAGCTAGGTTAGAAGGGGAAATAGCCATACGTGAATTGCTGCAAAGAATGCCGGATATTCGATTGAAGGATACGGAAGATTCCTTAGAGTGGCGTCAAGGTATGATTATACGTGGGGTTAAGGAAATACCAATTATTTTTTAATAAACTAAATAGCGTTACTCATTCGTTTGAGATTTTTAACATCATGAATGTGAAGCCTTACTGTCTATTGCGAAAAATTTGTTTCAAATATAATAAAAAAACTTTTTTGCAAGAATAGGAGAGATAATGATGAATCTACAGGGGAAAGTTGCCATTATTACGGGAGCTGCCGGTGGTATTGGTAAGCATGTATCTATTCGGCTGGCAGAAGAAGGAGCATATTTAGCTCTTTGTGATATAAACAATGAGGCTTTAATAAATGTGAAAGAACTTTGTGAAGAGAAGGGCGCAAAGGTAGTAGCAAAAGTGGTGAAGTTAGAAAGTTATGAAGAAAGTGAAACATTTGTTAATGAAGTAATCTCAGAATTCGGGGAAATCAATGTTTTAATTAATTTAGCTGTAGCCATAAAAACACCTCATTCTTTTTTAGATCATACAATTGACACACTTGATTTGGCGTATCAATCGGGTCTAGTTTCTACTTGGAACATGATGAAAACTTGTTATCCATATTTAAAAGAAACGAAGGGTAATATTATAAACTTCGGTTCGGGCGCAGGGGTTATTGGTGAAGAGGGGTATGCTGCCTATGCTGCAATAAAAGAAGGAATTCGTGGATTATCACGTGTTGTAGCTCGTGAATGGGGGAAGGACGGTATTACAGTAAATATAGTGAATCCTTCTGCAATTACTGACAGTATCAAACAATATTTAACTACCTTACCTGAAGAACAAAGAGATCCTGAAACACTTGGATTTCAACTTGGTGCAGTTGGGTACTTTGGAGATGTTTATAGGGATATAACACCTACTATTTTATTTTTAGCCTCTGATGAATCAAAATATGTAACGGGACAGACATTTAACGTAGATGGTGGAACAATTATATTACCTTAAATTTTATAAGAAATAGAGTAGTAGGCTACTTCCAAAAGTTATGAAAATGGCTGTTGGGAGCAGCTTTTTTTATATCAACTTCCATTTTACTAATAAAGATTATTTATTGCCTTTTTAACATCATAAAAAAATAAAAGCGTTTGCATATAACAAGCAATAAAAATCTTAATTTTCTTCTATATCCGAGGGTGGTTTTTGATTAATCTGTAATCAATTGGTCATTAGAGAACTTCTAAAAAAGAAATAAGGAGTATGGAAATGAATATTGTTGATATAAGAAATATGATTGAAAGATTAACATTAGAAGAAAAAGCATCATTATGCTCAGGTGAAGACTTTTGGACAACAAAAGGCATTGATCGTCTGGCCATTCCTTCAATTCTTATGACAGATGGGCCTCACGGACTCAGAAAGCAAGAGGGAGAAGCGGATCATGTAGGTTTAAACCAAAGTGTACCTGCTACATGTTTTCCATCAGCTGCAGGGATGGCAAGTTCTTGGAATCGTGAACTAATACAACAAGTTGGTAAAGCTTTAGGAAAAGAAAGTCAATCTGAAGGTGTCTCGATTCTACTAGGTCCTGGTGCGAATATTAAAAGATCTCCACTATGTGGTCGAAATTTTGAGTATTTTTCTGAAGATCCTTACTTAACAGGAGAAATGGCGACCGCTCATATTAATGGAGTTCAAAGTCAAGGTGTTGGAACTTCTTTAAAACACTTTGCTGTTAACAACCAAGAGCATCGTCGTATGACAACAGATGCAGTAGTAGATGAAAGAACATTGAGAGAAATTTATTTAACTGGCTTTGAAATAGCTGTTAAGAAGGCTCAACCATGGACTGTTATGTCAGCTTATAACAAGCTTAATGGAACCTATTGTTCTGAAAACGAATATTTATTGACTAATATTCTTAAGAATGAATGGGGTCATGAAGGAATTGTTGTGTCTGACTGGGGAGCAGTTAACGAGGCAGAAAAAAGTGTCGCAGCGGGAATGGAACTGGAAATGCCATCTAGTTATGGAGCTGGGAAAAAACGAATTATTGAGGCTGTTCAAAACGGTATGTTATCCGAAGAAGTATTGGATGAGTCGGTTGAACGTTTGTTGAAAATTGTGTATAAAGCAACTTCTTCTCAAGTAAAAGGAATGAACTATGATAGAGAAGCACATCATTTATTAGCAAGAGAAGTTGCGGCAGAATCTATGGTTCTATTAAAAAATGAAGATCAGATTTTGCCTTTAAAACCCGGTAGTCATATAGCTGTAATCGGAGATTTGGCAGAGCATGTACGTTATCAGGGAGGCGGAAGTTCTCATATTAATCCAACTAAAATGGATGCTCCATTACAAGAAATAATGAAATTAGCAGGAGACCAAAGTAAGGTAACTTTTACGAGGGGCTATGATGTGAACATAGATGTTGCAGAGGAAAATGAACTATTACAAGATGGAATAGAAAAAGCGCAAGCAGCTGATGTTGTGGTTCTATTTGTTGGACTTCCTGAAAGGTATGAATCAGAGGGATATGACAGAGAACATTTGCATATTCCGCCAAATCAAATCGAGTTAATAGATTCAATTGCATCAGTACAACAAAACATAGTTGTTGTGTTAAGTAACGGCTCCGCGATTGAGATGCCATGGCTTGATAAGGTAAAAGGAATACTTGAAGGGTATTTAGGTGGTCAAGCAGTCGGAGGAGCCATTGCTGATTTATTGTTCGGAGTGAAGAATCCAAGCGGAAAGCTTGCGGAAACTTTTCCAGAAAATTTGAAGGACAACCCTTCATACCTATACTTTCCTGGTGAGGGTGATCGAGTTGAATACCGTGAAGGTATTTTTACTGGATATCGTTATTATGATGCAAAGGATGTTTCTCCGCTTTTTCCATTTGGATATGGCCTTAGTTACACTAGCTTTGAGTATTCGCAGTTAACGATTGATCATAGACAAGCAACAGATCAAGATATAGTAAAAGTTAATGTAACGGTAAAAAATACAGGAAATCAATTCGGAAAAGAAATAGTTCAATTATATGTACGTGATATTGATTCGAGTATTACACGACCTGAAAAAGAATTGAAAGGTTTTGAGAAGGTAGCTCTACAGCCAGGTGAAGAAAAAGTTGTTACCTTCCATCTAGATAAACGCAGTTTTGCCTATTACAATACTGAACTGGCAGATTGGCATGTAGAAACTGGCGAGTTCGAAATTCTTGTTGGAAAGTCTTCGAAAGATATTGTTTTAAAAGACACACTCACTATTCTGTCAACAGAAGAAATAATACCTGTATTTCATCGAAATACAACTCTTGGCGAATTAATGAAAAACGCTAAAACAGCTCCTATATTACAACATTTACAAAGTATGATGGGAGAAAGTGCTGAGGTTGGACCCACTGATTCTGTTTCAGCTGAAATGATGGAAGCCATGATGAGATATATGCCTTTACGTGCACTAATTGCATTTTCAAAAGGGAAAATGAGCGAAGACATGCTAGAACAATTAATATACCAGTTTAATGAAGCAGTAAAAAATAAGTCAATAAATGAAGATGTTACTATAGGAGGTCAACACAATGTCTGATTTATCTAATTGGAATATAAAATTATTACTTGAAAATAAGAAAGCGTATAAAGTTTTAGAAAAATATATCCCTGCTTTCGTTAATGAACCAAACTTTAGTATGGCAGGTCAATTTACACTGGATCAATTTGCAGCACTGCCACAAGTGGATTTTCCTGTGGAGATGTTAGAAGTAATTAAAAATGAATTAAAAAACATCGAAATAGAAGAAAGTGAGATAGATATAAAGAATAACCAAGAAGAAACTTTGTCTAAAAATAAAGAGTTATCCCTTCAAGATAAAGTTATTGTCATAACAGGTGCTGCAAGTGGCATTGGGAAAGCGAGTTCAGAGCTATTAGCTTCAAAAGGCGCAAAAGTAGTACTCGTTGATTTTCAACAGAATGCTGGACAGGAAACCTTGAAAGGAATTTTAGATAAGGGAGGAGAGGGAATCTTTATCCAAGCAGACGTTTCCAAGAGTGAGGATGTTCAAAACTATCTTGACCAAACGATTCAAGCATTCGGTAAAATTGATGTGCTTTTTAATAATGCAGGGATTCTCCAAACTTTTTCACGTTTTGCAGATATTGAAGATGATCACTTTGAAAAGATTATAAACGTTAATTTAAAAGGCGTTTTTTTAGGTATGAAATACGCCTTGAAAATTATGGATGAGCAAGGCTATGGAAACATTATTAATACAGCCTCTACCACTGGTATAAGAGCAGAACATAGTCTGGCTGCCTATACTGCAAGCAAACATGGGGTAATTGGTTTAACGAAAGCAGCAGCTCTAGATTATGTAAGACGCGGAATTAGAGTCAATGCAATTTGCCCTGGCGGTGTTGCAACAGCTATTACAGCGGGTGTTCCTCAACAGTTGCAGGAAACAGGTTATATGCCAGAAGAATTTCCAAACATGCGTATAGGGCGTTATGCTGAACCGCATGAGCTGGCTGAAGTAGTTGCCTTTTTATCTTCAGATAGTTCTAGTTATATGACAGGTTCAATCCTATTAGCGGATGGTGGATTAACTCTGTAATAAGAATAGTATTTAATAGAATAAGTGAAAGATGTTAATAAGGCATATATAACTTAACAGCATCAACAAAGGAGCAGTTAGATTCGAGGGATGAATTTTCTGCTCCTTTTGATTTTTTAGGCAATATATATCAAAAATATAGGAGAATGAAGGAGGAAAATAACATGATTAAAAATACGTATCATTTATGGACAAAAGAAGAGTATAACTACCCGATTTTCGGGAATTTCATACCGAATGTTGTCTCTTATATTCACGATGAGGATGATCACAAAAGACCTGCAATGGTCGTTGTTCCTGGTGGGGGGTACAGTATGGTGTCTCCAACTGAAGGAGAACTTGTTGCTAAAGAGTTTTATCACAAAGGATACAATGCTTTTGTTATTACGTACACAACAAATCTATTAAAGAAAATACCACTAAAAATGCAACCATTAATGGACTTATCCAAGGCAGTTGCCTTTCTTCGGAAAAATGCCGAAATGTTTAATATTATCCCAGATAAACTAACGATATGCGGATTTTCAGCGGGAGGTCATCTTTGCGGAAGTCTTGCGGTTCATTATCATGCAAAGGAGTTAATGATCGGTAATGAATACGAGGGTATTAGCAATCGGCCAGATGCAGTAATCTTATCTTATCCGGTTATCTCTTCTGTTTCTCATTCACACAAAGATTCGTTTATAGCTCTCTTAGGAAAATATGCAACAAAAGAAGAATTGGAGTACATGTCATTAGAAAAACACGTAACTGAAAACACTCCACCGACATTTCTCTGGCATACAGCAACCGATGAACTTGTACCTGTAGAAAATAGTTATGTATTTGCTGAGGCTTGTAAGGCAGAAAAGGTTCCTTTTGAACTACATGTGTTCGGTAATGGAGGGCATGGTTTGTCTCTAGCGAATGAAGATTGGGCTAGCGGTAATTATGAAGGGAAGTATACTCTGCAGCAATTTTTAGAAACATTGGAGTTTTGTATAGTGAATAGGATTGAATTGTCACCACCTTTTAATAACTTGAGAGAAATACCAGAAGG
This sequence comes from Metabacillus schmidteae, assembly GCF_903166545.1. Taxonomy (NCBI): domain Bacteria; kingdom Bacillati; phylum Bacillota; class Bacilli; order Caryophanales; family Bacillaceae; genus Metabacillus; species Metabacillus schmidteae. The sequence goes on from NZ_CAESCH010000001.1 coordinate 1,344,658, forward strand.
AATAAGTGTGAAAGAGGCCATTATTCAAGGAATGAGAGAATTTACACCGCCTACTAATTCAGACGAAGGTATAGCTATTTGGCCGATTCTTGCTCATAATTGGTTGAAGAAAGTATTGAGTTTTTAATGTAATTTATTTACGTTTATCTTGTGTATTATTGTTGATTAAATATAATTTGATCACATACCCCAAATTGCACAGTATTTGCACAGACTTAATTTATTTCATTGAATTTAATTAACTTATTTTACAATCACTAGCCAAAAACGTTGATTTATCAATACTTATTTAATGCAGTTATATTAGATTTAACTCTATTAATTCCTCACCCAATTTTGACAGGGTAGGGGTCGGGGGTTCGAATCCCTCTCGGATCATCAGAGTGAGAAGCTTCAGTTCCTTGTTATTAAGGGACTGAAGTTTTTTTTGTTTTTACCTAAACTTATTAATATTATGATTTAATACGTTCGTATTCGATGTTACATTACATGATTTACTTACATGACTATAATTATATGTATTTTTCTCCACTATCGATAAGTGTTATTAACGCGTCTTGTTGGATGATTAACTACTTGGAGGGGGTGAAAGGCCATAACATTTGTAGATTAGTTAAATTTCGTTAGGAAGGAAGCACATCTCTGTTTTCTTCCATTGACTATCAATCTAGTAAATGATTATTATTACTACAAGAGTTTATAATTTATTATCTTAAAAAGGGGGGAGACTAATGAACTTGGTAATTAATGTTTCAAACCACTTAATTGATAATGCAGAATCACTTGCGGAAGAAATCGTTAATGGTGTTTTGTTTAGCTTAAAAATAGAAATCCCTCTGTGGGAAAAAGAACAAGCAATAGAAATGTATATTAACTTTATAAATTTTTTAGGTAATTCTCTTATGATCGAGGAAGAGAAAATACCTGAACCACTTATTGAATGGAGTAAGAATAATGCAGCAAGACAAGTATCTCCCAATGGGAAAATTTCAGAGATAGTGGTTCGATACCCAACAACAAGGGAAGTTTTTACTGATATAATGACGAAAATTAGTATTGATATTGGGCTTTTATTAGAAGATTATGCTTTCATTATTAAAAGGATAAATAATATGTTGGACATAAGCCTCAATGAAACGGTTTTTGCATTCGAACGCCTATCCGACGATTACAAGGAGGAGACGCAAAGAGAAATGGCTGAACTATCAGCACCTATTGTATTGATTAAAGAAGGTATTGCGGTTCTCCCTCTGATTGGTATTATCGATTCATATAGGGCAAATCATATTATGGAGAAAGTTGTACCAAAAATAGCTGAACTACGGATTAACTATGTAATTTGTGACTTCTCAGGTATATTGATAATTGATACAGATATAGCGCGTCATCTGCATCAAATAGGACAAATGCTTAATTTGTTAGGGATCCAAACCCTGACAACAGGTCTACGCCCTGAATTAGCAAAAACTGTAGTAAAAAGCGGAATAAAAATGTCTGAAATTACTACTTTCGCAAACGTAAAGCAAGCATTAGATAGCCTCCATCAATACTAAGTAGTACATAGGTTGGGGAAAATTACATTTTTTATTTTAAATGGTAATAACTTGTTTGAAAACACAAAAATTAGTTGACAAAACACTATAATATGAATATAGTCTGATTAATATTAATAGTTCTCCTAAAGGGGAGTAGCTTTTACAGCAAAGTCGTCATTTCGGAAATTTTTTATTTCTCGGCTTTGTTGGCAACGATCCCTTGTTAGAAAGACCTTTACCAATTGGTAGAGGTCTTTTATTGTTTGAAAAGCCTTTACCGATACTGGTAGAGGTTTTTTTTATGGAGACGAAAAAGATTTTATTAAAAATAACTATACAAAAGGAGTGTGCTAAGGTTAAACAATTAGTTTAAGACTTTGATCGTTTGGAAAAGGTTTTATAGAAAAATGCATGTCTATATATAGAATGTATAATTTAAAGGTTTAAAGGAAAAGTAAATTGGAACTTTCAATTTTAATGGAGTACGGTTGGGTATTGATCTTATTAGTTGCGCTGGAAGGCTTGTTAGCAGCAGATAACGCCCTTGTTTTAGCAATCATGGTTATAGCATCTCCCAGAGGAAGAAAGAAAAAGGGCCCTCTTTTACGGCCTCACAGGTGCTTTTGTATTTCGTTTCGGTTCATTATTTGCTATTTCGTTCCTAGTAGATGTATGGCAGGTGCAAGCGATAGGTGCTCTATACCTGTTATATATTGCTATAAATCATATTGTAAGGAAGCTTGTATTTAGAAAGAAAGATGAAAAAAATAATGAAGAAGAGAAAAGAGGAAAATCTGGTTTTTGGGGAACTGTCTTCAAAGTCGAATTAGCTGACATTGCATTTGCAGTTGACTCCATTTTAGCTGCAGTAGCTTTAGCTATGACACTCCCAAACACAAATCTCCCACAAACTGGTGGAATGGATGGCGGTAAATTCCTTGTCATTTTTGCTGGTGGAATTATGGGCTTAATTATTATGCGTTTTGCCGCAAACTTTTTTGTGAAGTTACTTCATTAAAGGCCAGGCCTAGAAATTGCGGCTTTTGCAATTGTCGGATGGGTTGGAGTGATGCTGGCTGTGTTAACATTAGGACATCCTGATGTTGGCGTACTTTCTTATGAATTTGCACACTCCACTGAATGGAAACTCTTCTTCTATACTGTATTAATTGGAATTGCTGTTGCAGGTTGGTTCTTAACGAAAGAAAACAAAGAAGAAAGGGAAACTGTATAGGTGTATTTAATTGAATAATCAGCTACTATCATTAATTTTCCATTATCTTCTAAAGAGTATATAAAGACAGTAGGTGTTTTCAGACACCAGAAATTTAAATTTTTTGAAAATGAATTTTCAAGATCACTAGCAAATGAGCATATTCATACAAACAAGTGAAATAGGCTTATCTCGTTCTAGAATTATTGGGAAATTATCGACTTAATGTTTGGGTATTTTTCATATACACCTTTCAAAGTTTAGAAGTTATGACTGGTAAGGATACCAAAGTTCTTAATTTGGTATAATGCATATTAGGTGCAACCTAAATATTTCAAAATCAATATAAGGAACGGTGGAGATTTTTTGGAAAGTAGCATATTGGTTTCCATTATTATTGTTTTAATCCTCATTATAGCAAATGGTGTATTTGCAATGACCGAAATTTCAATAGTCACCTCCAAAAAGAACAGGCTTGAAAAGCTTAAAGCAGAAGGTGACTCACGGGCAGGTTACGCTTTAAAATTAGCCGAAAATCCGAATCAATTATTGTCAACTATTCAAATTGGTATTACTCTAATTGGTGTTATTACGGGAGCATTTGGCGGTGCTACAATAGCTGGGCAGTTAGCAGTTTATGTTGAAAAAGTTGATCTCCTTGCGCCTTTTAGTCACGAGTTGAGTTTTGCGGTAGTTGTTGGGATTTCCACGTATCTATCATTAATTATAGGTGAGTTAGTTCCAAAAAGGATTGGCATGGGTAATCCTGAGAAAGTTGCTTGTATAGTTGCTAAGCCAATGTTTTATTTCTCTAAAATTGGAAGACCACTTATTTGGTTTTTAAGTAAATCTACAGAAGTAGTACTGAAATTACTAAGAATCAAACCAAACGATGATCCTGAAGTGACAGAAGAAGAAATTACACAATTAATTGAACAAGGTGTTTATAGTGGAGTACTAGAAGAAATAGAGCAGGATATGGTTGAGCAAATTTTTGATTTGGGAGATAAATATTTGGGTAACATCCTAACTCCACGAACAAAAATTGTTTGGCTCGATTTAGAAGATTCGTTTGAAGAAAATATAAAGATAATGACAGAAAGTCCTTATTCGAAATTTCCTGTTGGAATAGGCAGCTTGGATAATTTTAGGGGAATAATCTATACTAAAGATGTTTTTTCAAAAGTAATGCTTGGGAAAGATTTTATATTAGAAGAGTGTATTGAAAAAGCCCTTGTACTACCAGAATCAATGAAAGTATTTCAATCACTAGAAACTTTAAAAAAGTCTGGTCAGCATCTGGTAATGGTCATAGACGAATATGGTGGAATTGAAGGATTGGTCACTTTACATGATATTGTAGAAAATATAGTTGGTGACATGCCTGAAGTAGATGAAGCAGAACCTCAAATTATTGAAAGAGATAAAACAACCTGGTTAGCTGATGGATTTGTTTCATTTGATGCTTTTATAAGGTATTTTGATTTAAAGGATGTATCAATCAATTTGAATAATAAGACCTTTCATACATTAGGGGGGTTCATTACAAATCAAATTGGGGATATACCTAAAGTCAATGATTTTGTAGAAGTCAAGGATTTAAAACTAGAAGTAGTAGACATGGATCAATTTAGAGTAGACAAAATTTTGATTTCAAGGGTCGAAAAGAAAGAAGAGTTAGTATAATAATTCTTATATACATGGCCATTAATATTAGCCGATATTGGGAGACAAACCTATTTAGTTTACCAAAAGGTATTTATATAAATAATGGAATCGATCTCTTTTTTAAAAAATATATCGATTTAGTTGTAAAATTAATCGAAATATCTATGAGAAAATGTAAGAATTATAACTTCTTTCCTATTTTCATCTTCCAAAACCGCGTGTGTTCATAGAACAAATTGCTTTTAATAGGGAAATCTTAAGAAGCTCGAAAGGAAATATTGATAACCTAAAGCAAAGGTCATTCTAATAAATGATCTTTGCTTTGGTTAAATGTTTTTATGTCAGTGTCTCTTCATCAACTTTCTTTTCCCTCGAAAGAAACCAGCCTAGGACAGCAATCAGTAATAAAACAGACCAAAATGTTATTTTCCAACCAGCAGATTTTGCAAATCCTTGTGGTAAATATGCTAAGTCTGGGTGAGATAAAGTATAAACAGCTAGTTTAACACCAACCCAACCTACAATAAGAAAAGCGGCAGTTTCAAGACCAGGCTTTTTGTGAAGAATACCGACAAAGAAGTTAGCAGCAAATCTCATAATAACGAGTCCGATGATTCCTCCTGCTAATATCACCAAAAATTGTCCACCATCTAAGCCACCAATTTGAGGTAATGGAGTTTCTGGTAATACAACAGCAAAGGCTACCGCAGCGAGAATAGCATCTACTGCAAATGCTAAATCAGCTAATTCTACCTTTAGTACTGTTGTCCAAAATCCAGAGCCTTGTTTTTCATCTCCTATTTTCTTGTTTTCTCCTTTTCTTAGCACAAACTTTTTAAATATGTGGTTAAAAGATAAAAGCAATAAATATAAGGCACCAATCGCTTGAACCTGCCATACATCTACTAAGAATGAAATAATGAATAGCGATCCAAATCTAAATACAAATGCTCCAGCTAGTCCATAAAATAATGCTTTCTTTCTCTTATCTTCAGGTAAATGTTTAACCATTATGGCAATAACTAATGCGTTATCAGCTGCCAAGATTCCTTCTAAACCAATTAAGACGATTAAAACCCAAAGGTATTCTAAAATGAGGGCTATATCCATAAATCTTCTCCTTTACAACTATGTTAATCATACTTTGGCTAATAGAAGGACTTTATATTCGATTTCATGGTAAAGTCTTTAAAATAAAGTTAGATTTTTATTTTTTTAAAACGTGCATATGAACTGTTTCAAAATTAAAAAACACTTACCCTATAGTAAGTTTTCCACACATAATCAGTCTACCGGCTATATCGACATGAATTTGCCATTGTGATAGAAGTGGAATAATTATGTTTTTACCTCTTCAAAGAAACAATGGTAAGTACTAAGGAGCGAACCCCAATTCCAACTACTATATAATACAAAAATGAATAAAGGTAATTCCACTTAATGTAATAGACTAAATGAATCCACTCACAAAAAGGCTCTCCTATAAAAGCGTAGATTAAAGCCATAATCAATAGGGCGATGGAGTAGGTTTTCCATGTTCTAAAATAATTGAATAATAACATAAAAGCAATAGGGACCATTGAAACATCAAATGGAAAGGCCCGAGGAATAACCGGTAAAAATTCAATAGGATATTCCCAAAAACTAAATTGTAAACCAACAGTATCTAATAATATGGTGATGATGATAATAATTGAACCATAAAGATATGATTCCACAAGCAAATCTCTTTTAGCAAGCTTAAGCCATATAAACCAAGGGACAACTAAAAAAATCAGTAAAATCCACCATTCCCATGATAAAAACTCGTTTTCTAACCACCCTCTAACATCTAAACGATAAATTTGGTCTTCTAATAAACGTATTTTATCCATGTTTTCAAAGCGCGCATCCACTTACATCACCTACTATGACTTTATGATATGTTTATAATAACCATAATGGGAAGGTATATTCGCAAAAATGAAACTTCAATTCTTGCAGAATAGTAATAGCTTATAGTTGTTCTAAATAGGTTCTTTTTTCCGATAGACAAGAGTATTAAATTGAGTTTATTATATATAATGTTTTACCAATACCTCTAAGATGGACTTCGTTTTATTTATTACCTAAAAATGCCTCACCATTCCCAAAAAATCCTGGGTCAATTTTATTAAAACCTTAGTGGAATGACCGGATGTAAAAAATCCCCTATTAATATCCTTAAAAATAATCTGTAAGTACTGGAGAGATAGCGTGAATAAATTTGGTTATGTTAAACAATTAGATGCATCTAATACAGGAATGGTTTATAAGTTTACAAAAAAAGAGGATGCTTTTATTCATACGTTGTGTGTAGGGGAGTTACTTTTTCATTTAGGTTTTACACAAGGTGATATTGTAGGGAAAACATTACATGATTTCTACCCAGAGGATTATGCCAAAATTAAACATCAATACTATTTGGAAGCATGGAAGGGTAATTTTGTTCAGTATGAAACCGAGATTAATGGGGTTTATCAAGTGGCCTCTCTAAGACCAGAAAAGAAAAATGGGAAAGTTGTTGAAGTGGTAGGATCGTGTATTGACGTTACAAAACATACTAAAAAGCAAAGTGCTGATCATGAATTAAAGACTTCTTTTATAAATAGCAATAAAGAAAAAAACAAAATAAAAAGTAATTTAATTATAAAACATTACAATAATATTGTTTTTATCCCATTAGTAGAGATCATCATTATTGAAAAAAGGGATAGAAAATCTATTATCCATACAATAAATAAACAATATGAATCTTATGAAAGTCTTACAAGCTTGTGTCAACAACTTGATAAAAGGTTTATAGAATGTCACAGGTCATATATCATTAATATGGATTATTTAGAAATGATTGAGTCCAAAGGTCAAAGCTATATTGGAAGGTTTAGCAATTATACAAAACCGGTAAAAATCTCAAAAAATAAGATACTTCTTATACAAACATATAAATCCTTATAAAAAACTTAGTAAATGATACTGAGTTTTTTATTTTATGCAATTTTTGTTCCAATTTATAAGATTCATGATTAAAACCCTATGAATTTGTATTGAATGATAAAGATCTATGTCTGAAAGGAGTTAGACAACAGTTTAAAAACTCCATAAGATACATAAAGTGGATTATTGTTTTCGTTATCTATAGGTGATAAACGAACATATTCTTTCACATTAATAAGATCTAGGATCGAATATTACTACTGAAAGGTTTGAAAATATGAAGCAAAGAAGTTATAAGCATTGGACAAAACTTGAGGAAAGAAAACTTATTGAGCTTAGGGAGAATAAGGGACTTAAATATAATAAGATCGCAGAATTAATGAATAGATCTCCACTATCTGTTGAAAAACACTATAGAAAGGTTAAAGCAATCTCATAATAGTTTACAAATAGATAGAAATCCAAATTCATTTGTTGGAGAAATGGAGAATTTATATTGATAGTAGAGGAACTATTTTCTTTAATAAAAATAGTTCCTCTACTAGGTTATAGGGTCGGTAAATTCATTGCTGTATTAATATTTTGTAAATTAAGTTGAATTTGTTCTTTGGTATCATAAGCATGATACCATCCTTTTGAGACCATATAGTTCGATATTTTTTCATGCATGTCGAGGGCTTCCTCTAGGTGGCGAGTAAGAGTGTGTTTAATTTCAGGCGTTCCTGCTTCAGTAACTGCCATTGCATAGTTTCTAACACCACTTTTTGCTGAAATCAATAAGTCAGTGGCTATGACTTGATCAGACATCGCATTCATTCCAGTTAAATTTTCTATCATTGAGTTCATGTTTATTCATCTCCTAACTAGTGCATTCCTTGTGCTTTAGATAAAATAGAAGAATATTCATCTAACTGACGACTTGATATCGTAATGTCCTGCTGCATGATATCTTTTAGCTCTTGATCGGATACGAGAGCTCTCATCGTTTTGGACTTTGTTAAACAGGTTGTTTTAAATGAGGCTATTTCCTGAACCTCAAGCACTTCATGTAAAGCATAATCCATCCTTAAATTCTCCTTCCTTATGGTTTTAATACGACTTTAATACAATTGTCTGTTTTTGTGTCAAAAATTTCATAACCACGTTTCGCTTCACTTAGTGGAAGAACGTGACTCACAACATCACCCGGATCAATCTTGCCAGTGGAAACTAATTCAAACATGTAAGGCATATAGTGGATCATCGGAGCTTGTCCTGAGCGTATGTTTACATTACGCTGCATGATATCTCCTAGTGGGAATCCATTATATCGACCACCGTACACACCTGTAATTTGGATGGTCCCTCCTTTACGAACGGCTTGGGAAGCCATAACAATTGCACTCATGGCACCACCTTGAAGCTTTAATCCCGTAGCTAGGAACTCCATTTCGGTCATTTTTCCATCCATTCCAACTGCATCAATGACAACATCCGCTCCACCTTTTGTGATTTCCTTCAGGTAACTTCCTACATTCTCATGGTCTTCAAAATTAACTATCTCAACTTTATTTGTACGTTTCGCATGTTCTAAACGGTACTTGACATAATCTACAGCAATTACTCGTTTTGCTCCTTTTAACCAACAAAACTTTTGAGCAAAAAGGCCAACTGGTCCACAACCTAGAACAATCACAGTATCTCCATTTTTTACACCTGCATTATCAACACTCCAAAAGCCAGTGGACATTGCATCTGCAATAACACTTAATTTCTCATCAGGTTCTTCACAGGTTTCTGGTATTTTAAAATGAGTAAAATTGGCAAAAGGAACTCTTAAGTATTCTGCTTGACCACCTGGGTAACCACCTGTAGTACCCGAATAACCGAAATAGGCCCCCATATCACCATTTTCATTTGAATTATCACATTGACTCTCAAGGTTGCTTTTACAATATTGGCATTCACCACAGGCAATATTAAATGGAATAATGACGCGGTCGCCTTTTTTCAATTTAGTTACTTCCGGACCAACCTCTTCAACGATCCCCATTGGTTCATGCCCTATCACATAGTCTTCTTGCATATTAGGAATCATTCCATGAATTAAATGTAAATCAGATCCACAAATTGCCGTACTTGTTACTTTAATAATCATGTCGTCAGGCTTTTGGATTTTTGGATCTTCAACTTCTTTCACTTCAACATTTTTGATACCTTGATATGTTACGGCCTTCATACTATATAACCTCCAATATTAATGTTCATCGGGTGTACGGTCAAACATACCTTTTCGATTGGTCTCAACAGGAAATAGATTCATGTTTCCAACCATAATTGTGTTATTTGCAGAAAGCTGATCCAATTTATATTGCTCTTTTAAATCATGTGGATGAAACCATTTTTTCTCAACCATAAGCTCCGTAATTTCTTGATGCATGGCGATGCTTTGCGTTAATTGCTTTCGCAACATGGCTCTTAAGTCAGGTGAAGAGGTTTCGGTTAAAGCCACAGCCGTATTTCTTACCGCCTCTTTTGCACGAATAAGAAAATCCATTGCAAAAGTTGTATCTGCAAGCTCAGGAACATGTAACGAATTTATTGGGTCTAAATAGTCATTGTTCAATGCTTGTAACCTTCCTTTCAGTTGATAATTGGCGTTGGACGATTTTGTGGGACAGGAGCTTCAAAAGGCGCACGCTGATAAATTGCCTGTAACTCATTAAGTGCCTGGATGGATTGATCAACATCTTTTTGCATTAAGTTTCTAAGGTCTTGATCAAAAGCTAGTCCTTGCATTAACTTTGATTTTGCGACACAAAGTGTTTTAAAGTTAATAACCTCATGTAAGTCCAAAGATTCGTGTGGAGCTAATTTTTGAGAATGCATTCAAAGTAATCCTCCTTTTTAATCTGGTGCTTGAGTATTTTTCCCGACATAGGATAATTAACTCTGAAAAAATATTTGTGAATTTGGTATAAAAATTTGGAGGCAACTTAGATGGTTTGATGTAGGATTTTAAAACGAAAGACTTTTTTCCATACTTTGTTGGTTTTTATGAAGATAGCGAAGTAATCAGATCAAAGACATTGAACAACTAATGGCCATAATTAAAAAGTTTGACACTATATTCCTTCAATAATGATTTATACAACCGGACTATTTAATTAGAAAAGCAAGCGTCTTTTACTGCTGAATTTACAAAAATTTCAAAAAACAGTGATGTAAATAATAACAAATTAAGAAAGTACCCAAATTTAATGAGTACTTTTCTAATCCTCATTCAGCTGAAAAATTAGGTTTATATAATTTGTGAAATATCCAAGTTATCCATTTGGATATTAATAGTACAATTATGTAACCGATAAATAAATGAAAGTAATTTATATTACCGTACATTCTAAAAAGACCAATATTTACTAATATAGGCTTTAAAATAAATGCAAATATAGCAGCTAGTATTATTGCGTATATGTAATAATTTTTCTGATTATTTAATGTCCATTGATAAATAAGCATAAAAGCCACTGGAACTAAGGAAGTGTCTAATGAAATGCTTGGCAGAGCAGGGATTACTTGATAAGGGTAATGCCAATAACCTCTATTTATGCCGTAAATATCGATAAAGGTAAAAAAAACATGAACGTTATATCCAAAAAAACCTATTAGAAATACTTTGCTCCGATCAATTTTGAAGTAAAGAATTATTAGTGGGACTAAAAGAATAGCAATTAGAATCCAAAATTGCCACGTAAGAGGGTTAGAGTAGTCTACCCAATAGTTAATTAAGGAATCAGTATTCTCTTTTCTATCATAAAGAATATTGTCAAATTCATGCAAACGATCCAATAATGGTTCCTCCTTATTTTCATTAATTATACCGTTAGTATAACCCCAAAAATTTTCCTTATTATTACTTCGAGCAAATTAGCATTACATTGAACAACTAGTCAATCCAAGATGAACGCCTTCTTGGTGCTAAAGCAATCGCAGTAGCACGTCCAATTCCTCTTCCAGCCCCAGTAATTAAGGTGTTTTTACCTTTTAATAAGACCATACTATCATTCCTTATTTAAAAATTTTAATAAACCATTACAAGATTTTCGGAAAAATAAACCGAAAGACCGCAAAGCTTTTCTGAAATCATCGCGGTCTTTCGGCTACTACATTCTTATGCCCAATGTTTATTCAAGATTTGCATGTCTGCCATACATTTTATTCGTATCTAATCCCTTTTTCTCCATAAACCTCAAAATGACAGCATCATAAAAAAGTAAAAGGGTTTGCTCAAAGAGTGAGCCCATTGGTTGGATTGTTTGATAATGACCCTCTGATTGGTCTTTTGGTGATCCAGTTAATTTAATTGTGAAATCTGCTAACTGCCCAATTGTGGACTCAGGGAATATCGTGACAGCTGCGATCTTACCACCAATGCTTTTAGCTTTTTCAGCCATAGAAACTAAGCTTTTGGTTTCTCCAGAACCTGAACCGATGATTAAGATATCATCTTTTTCAAAGTTGGGTGTGACTGTTTCGCCGACTACATAGGCGTCAATTCCCATATGCATCATTCTCATCGCAAAAGATTTGGCCATAAAGCCTGTTCTACCTGCACCAGCTACAAAGATCTTTTTTGATTCGAGTATCCCGTTTACAAGCTTTTCTCCTTCTTCGTTTGCAATTAAGTCTAATGAACGATGAAGCTCTTTTAGGATCTCAGCTAAATATTGAGTTGTTTGCATGTTAATTTAACCTACTGTAACCTTCATCATTTCTTGCATTTTAGCAGCAGCAGCTTTTTTATCTTCTTGTCCAGTAATACCGCCACCAACAATGATAAGATCAGGTTGTACTTTGATAACCTCTGGAAGTGTTTCTAATTTAATACCGCCTGCGATTGCCGTTTTTGCGTTTTTTACCACACTTTTGAGCGTTTGAAGATCTTCAAATGAGTTTTTTCCAACTGCTTGAAGGTCATAGCCAGTGTGTACACAAATATAATCTACACCCATCTCATCTAATTCTTTAGCACGAGCTGAAAGATCTTTCACCGCAATCATATCAACAAGTATTTTTTTACCTTGTTTTTTCGCTTCTTCAACTGCACCTTTAATGGACATATCTTCTGCAGCTCCAAGAATTGTAATAATATCAGCACCTGCTTCGGAAGCTTTCATCACTTCATATCCAGCAGCATCCATAATTTTAAGGTCAGCTAATACTTTTAAATTTGGGAATGCTTCTTTTACAGCCTTTACTGCATGGAGACCTTCATTAATTACAACCGGTGTACCGATTTCAACGATATCAATATGCTCCTCTACTTCTTTAACCAGTTCAATTGCTTCTGGAATGTTCACTAAATCTAATGCTAATTGTAATTCCATCTATAACCACTCCTAATAATTTTTTTTACATATTGAACAATACTAATAATCTCCATTGTTCATTTTTATTATTTCTTGCAGCTGAATCCAACATTTTCTCGTAACAATGTTACGGATGTTAGTATAATACGTAGTTTAAAAATGAGGAAGTACGCACTTTATTTTTACATAGTGACAAAAAGTATACTATTTGATATTCTATGAACCTTGGGGTGATACAGATGTCACGTTTAAATGAAAAAACGTTTAACTGTGAAAAAGAATTAACTCTTTCAGTTATTGGTGGAAAATGGAAGATGCTTATATTGTGGCATTTAGGAAAAGAGGGAACCAAACGATTTGGGGAACTCAAAGCTCTTATCCCAGGCATTACTCAAAGAATGCTTGTTAATCAATTGCGTGAGTTAGAAGAAGATCTAATTGTTGAACGAAAAGTTTATCCAGTTGTTCCACCAAAAGTAGAATATTCATTGACTGAACAAGGGAAAAGCTTAATGCCGATACTCGATTCTATGTATCAATGGGGGAAGACTTATATGGAAATTGTGATGGACACACCTGTAAATAAAACTACATCATATTAAGAGAATAGTTTCATGATGAAGAGAGTAGAACCACAAGCATTATTTAGTTGATACTTGTGGTTTTTACCTATCTAAATATATTGAATTTATAAACGTAGAAAGTGCTTGTCGTTATTAGCTATAGAACAAATTAATTGAATAACAAATTTCACTCAACCATATATTCACAGTTGACATCATTTACTGTAATGATTAAAGTTACAGTATAACTTTTAGGTGCTAAAATGAAAAACTCAACAGGAAATGTCCTGTTTCTGTCACTTAATATGGATGGAAACACTAAAAACAGCCTTAACTAATAATTTTATAAGGAGTGTCTAAAGAATGGTAATTCTATATACAACACCAAGCTGTACTTCTTGCCGAAAAGCAAAAGCTTGGCTTGAGGAACATCAAATAGACTATGTTGAAAGAAACATTATATCTCAGCCTCTTACAATTGATGAGATTAAATCGATTCTTCGCTTGACTGAAGAAGGGACTACTGAGATTATTTCTACTAATTCAAAAACGTTTCAAGATTTAAATGTGGATATTGAATCTCTACCACTTTACAAATTTTATGATTTAATCATGAAGCACCCACAAATGTTACGTCGACCAATTGTCCAGGACGAAAAAAGATTGCAAGTTGGATATAACGAAGAAGAGATTCGTCGTTTTCTTCCACGTAAGCTTCGAACATTTGTGAACATGAATATGCAAAGAGCTGCAAATTAAGATGAAATAGTTTGAAAATATTTATAGGTCTAAAAATCAACTAATCTTGACAATCTAATCTGTAACATTTAGTATTACAGTATGTTAATTCATCATCTAAATTATGTAAAAAATAGAAGACTAGTCACAAGGAGGCAGGCCATGAATAGTGATTTTACTCTTGCCGTTCATAGTTTAACATATCTTGCTTTACAGCATGACCGAATGTCAACAAGTGATGCTATTTCTGAGAGTGCTGGTGTCCATCCGGTTCGTATTCGTAAAGTCCTAAGTTTGTTAAAAAAACATGGATTTATTAAATCAAAAGAAGGAACAGGTGGCGGATTTATTTTTGCACTAGATTTAAGTGAAGTGAATCTTTGGGATATATATACAATTACTTCTGAAGGTGCCCTTCAGCCTAAATGTCCTGAATCAAATAAGCAATGTATTGTAGGCAAAAACATGCAACATGTCCTTTTTGCAATTTTTACAGGTGCAGAAAAACATCTTGGTACGTTTTTGAAGGATTATACGATAAAAGAAGTTGTGGACCTGATTAATCAAGAATCATAAGTGGCTGCAAAGGATTAATCTTCGCAGGCTGCTTTTTGATATAAATGTAATGAAAATAATTACAGTTCTATTCGACTTATCTATAAAAGAGAAGGATGTTCATATTTTAATAATCTAAAATCATGTAAGAAGGTGAAAAAAACATGTCATTGAATAATCATGCCAATTTAAAAACAGGTGATTGGATTAAAGGAAAGTTACAGGATGGAGAAATAATCATTGGTTATATCGAATCACTGGATTTTCCAAAAGGAACAGTAAGAGTATCTGTCATTAAAAGTGAAGCTGATGAAACAATTGGTAAAAAAATATCCATTTCACTTAAACAGGTTAAGAAATTGCCGATTTCTAAAGTGGTAAACAAGGAACAAATTCTTTTTCTAATAGATTTAGCGTTGTCAACTGGCGATGAGAACTGGTTTATCGAACTTTCTGCAAAGTTAAACTCAATGAAGCAGCTTGTTAATGAAGCTAAACATTAAATAGATTTGTCATTAGAAGTAGGATATGTTGGTGGATTTGTATAAAACAATTTTTGCTTACCTTATTTGAAGGAGATATGCAAATTTAGGTATAATGCAATCATCAGGAGAATCGAAAGTGGACAGTGGAAACTGCTTTGGATTGACAGGCAGCCACGCCTGTTATAGCCATGTCTCTTTTGATGTGTTACCGTTCTTAGATAGTGACACCTTTACAGGGAAAGTGGTCGCTGCCCTTCGAAATGAATTTTGGTGGACATTCAGTTTAAAAAAAGTAATTTGTATTAGTTAATTTGTAAGAGATAGTAATCTGTAGGAAACCGAGGCTTTTTAAGTAAGTCTTGGTTCTTCTCTAATAAGGACTAAACCCCCGAGTAACTTATCCAAAATTCCCCATAAATTCATCAATTCTAGAACATATTGTTATTATAATTGACCACTAAAACTTGTTCTGGTTAATATAAATGTAATTTCCCACTGAATGGAGGGTAAAAGATTGAGGTTATTATTGATTGAAGACGAACCAGATTCCTTAATGGGAATGAAAAAGGCTATTGATTCTCTTTATAATGTCGAAGTAGAATTACACACCTCAATTAATGCGGAAGATGCAAGAGAGGTCATTTATAAACACTATCCAGAATTAATTATTACCGATATTATGCTTCCTGGTATATCTGGTCTTGATTTAATTGAAGAGGTTGTAAATAAAGACTACCAACCAAAGGTTATTGTTGTAAGCGGTTTCGGTGATTTTGAATATGCGAGAAGAAGTATACGCTTTGGTGCAGTAGATTATTTATTAAAACCATATAGCACAAAGGAGTTCACAGAAAAGGTAGACAGGACTCTCTCAATGATAAAGGAGGAAAAAGAACAACTTCTGTATACTGAGCAGCAAAAGTCATTTGTAGAGATTGGAACACGTTCTATGAGGGATAACTATCTAGTCGAGTTTTGTTTAAAAAGAACACCTCTTGAAGAACATCTCTATCATAGACTGTGTTTATGGAATATTGATTGGTTAGCGAATAAATCCTTCTCACTCCTTATTTTTGATGTAAAGGGCTATCCTGACGGGAAACCTTTTACAGAAGAAAATCAATTAAAAACTTTTGTGATAGGAAATATTATGCAAGATGTAATCCGAGATCATATGCACTCAATCCTTTATAAAGATCCTAAAAATCGATGGGTATTATTAACAACTATTGAAGATGCCGAGGAAATAGCTAGGTCTATTCACAAAAAGATAAAGGAATATCAAAAAATCGAGTTAGCAATAGGCATTAGCACAAAAGTATCGTCATTTGAGGAAATGCATGCGGCTTACAGCTCTACACTAAAAGAATTTCAAATTAGCTCTCTAACAAATCGCGAGGACTATACAAAATCTGATCATCTGATGTCTACAGACCTTACCACAGCTAACCATTTAGCATCATTAGTTATAAATAAAGATGAAGAAAGCATTCGTCAGGTGGTAAAGGTTTTCTTTAAACAGGTCATATTACTCGATGGACTTGAATCAAGAGACGATATTACGCGAAAAACATTAAACTACTTGTCACAGACCCTTACAAGTATAAGTAAACAAACCTCAAAGGAGCTTAAAGAAATCCCAATGAGTGTATGGGAAAAGGTGGATGAATGCACCACATTAGAAGAATATGAAAAGGTATTATTTGAGTATTTAACGAGTGTTGGTCATACGGTTTCAACACATGCTACCAATTCAATAATTGAGAGAGCCATTCAAATAATTCATTCTAGTTACATGGAGGATTTGAGCTTACAAATAATCGCAGACGAGCTATCCTTACATCCAGTCTGGCTAAGTCAGTTGTTTAAAAAAGAAACGGGACAAACATATATGGATTTTTTAACAGAGACGCGGATTAACAAAGCGAAAACACTCCTAAGAGAAACAAGCATGAAAGTATATGAGATAGCGGAATCTGTAGGCTATCAAAATCTACAGCATTTCGGTACTATCTTTAAAAAAAGAACAAGTCAAACACCCAAAGAGTATAGGTACGGAAAATGAAAATTAAAAAGGTAAGAATAGAAGATAATTTATTTAACAAAATGTTTGTCTTTATTTCCTTATCCATCATAATTCCATTAGTATTATTAGGTTATTTATCATATGATCGATCTAAGTCTCAGTTAGAAACGGTTACCTCTCAGCTTCTTCAAGACAATATAGAATTAAATAAAAAGCAGGTTAATCGTTTATTAAAAGATGCAGAAATTGAATCAGAAAAAATGGTGACATCTATACAGTTACAAAAGCTCTTGCAAACTAATCCACCAACATCTTATGAAGAAGAAAAGGCTTTTATCAATCGGATCAGTCAGCTTATTGCCCAGTTAAAAGGGACATACGGAGTTTATGTCTTTCCAAAACAAATGAAGTACTATCCAAATTATTTGGAGCTAATTAATGGAAATGATTTTAAGCCAAGTACGGAATTGATGTTAAAAGCCTTTGAATTGAAAGATAAAGGGATTTGGTACCATTATTGGGATGAAACTTCAAATAAACCAGTTTTCACTTATATAAGAGCGGTTCGTTCATCTTATTATTTTGAACCACTTGGTGTTATTGTCCTAAAAATTCCTGATTCATCTGTTCGAGAGGAATTATCCTTCCCCTCATCTTTTAAAAATTACAATACGATGATTGTTGATCGAGAAAATAACATTATTTCTGACGCAAACTCTTCTCTTTATCATGAAAAATTTGTACCAGAAGAGGATTGGAATATTGCTGAAACTCAATTAAATGAGCAGGGATGGAAATTAATCACTGCCCTGCCAAACAAAGAGGTTACAGGAAATATTGAACAAATAAAAAACTTTACTTTGTGGATTGTTGTGATCAGTATATTTATTGTTTCGGTCTACCTTGTTTTTATTGTTCGTAATTTTACATTACCAATTAAGGCTCTTGTCTTACATATGGAAAAAGTCCGAATTGGAGTATTGAAGCATTTCCGTATGGAAAGGTCTAGAAAAGATGAGATTGGTCAGCTTGTTGGCGGGTTTAACCAAATGATTACAGGAATGTCTGAACTTATTGAACAAACAAAAAAGATGGAATCTGACAAACGAAATTTTGAGCTTCAGACATTAAATCATCAAATTAATCCACATTTTTTCTATAATACACTAGATGCAATTAAGTGGAGAGCAGAAAAGGTAGATGAAAAAAATATTGCTCTAATGGTAACGAAATTAGCTAACTTACTTCGATTCAGTTTAAATAATAATAATGAGTGGACAACGATTGAAAGAGAACTTGAGCATGCCAAGAATTATTTAGACATAGAAATGCTAAGAAGTAATCGTTTATTTAAAGTATTTGTTCAGGTAGATCCAACGATATTAAAATATAACGTCATCAAGCTAATCCTTCAACCAATCGTAGAAAATTGCATCAAGCATGGAATTAGTAACCTCCCAGAAGGGAAAGGGAAAATTCTGTTAACAGCTAAGCGCATTGAACAGGATATTATTTTTATTATTGAAGATAACGGGCCAGGACTGACGAGTAACAAATTGGATAAAGAACAAAACTCAAGTCATGTACATCATGGCATTGGTTTGAAAAATGTTCATAAAAGACTTCAGATTCATTTTGGAACTGATTATGGAATAAAAGTTGATGAAGATCATCATCAAGGCTTTAGAGTGATCATTCGTCATCCAGTTCGCGATTGAACAATAGTTAACAAAAGGGGGGAGATTATTGACAAAGAACTTTACTCTCTTGATGGTCTTGATGTTTGTGAGCTCTTTTATTTTAGCCTCTTGCAATCAACCATTAAGAAAGCAAGAAGAGGCCTTGGAAGAAAATAAAGAGGTTGAGGTGAAAAAGCAAATATCTTTAAATGGTGTTTTTCTTAACACGACATGGGGAGAGGTAACCCAACAATTGGCGGAAGAATACGAGGAAGAAACAGGTGTATCTGTAAATATTGAGTTGGTCGGACGCGATATGATTTTTCAAAAAATGTCTCTTTCGATTGCTGGTAATGCTAGTTATGATCTTTTTAATGTTGATTATACCTGGGTACCTGAACTCGTGTCTACTAATAGTTTACTCCCTTTGGACACCTATATGGTACAAGAACAGCTTGATACGGAAGGTTTTTTACCTAGAGCATTATCCCTAACACAATGGAACGGAAAAAATGGTGCTTATGGCGAAGGTGGTAATAATTATGGATTGCCACAGACGATCCATCCTCATATCCTTTGGTATCGTTCTGATTTATTCAAAAAAAATAAATTGAAATCAGAGTTTAAAAGTAAATACGGATATAACCTAACACCTCCCAAAACCATGGATCAATTTCGCGATATGGCTGAATTTTTTAATGGGAAAATCGTAAATGGAAAAAAAATATATGGCTGGGCTGGACAAGCTAGCGAAGGGTTCGGCAATGTGCATACATGGTTAACATTTGTCTATTCTAACGGCGGAGATGTCATTGATTGGAATAAGATGACATCATCATTATCAACTCCAGAAGTCATAGAGGCGACAAAAACGTGGATTGACCTACTGCAATTCTCTCCTCCAGGTATAAATGATTATACCTTTTCAGAAGTATCAGCTGATGCAGCAGAAGGAAACGTTGCAATGGCTATTCACTGGTCTTGGGCAGCTGATAAGGTAGATGATCATGCCTATTCTAATACTGTTGGCCAATGGGAATTTGCCCAAACGCCAGCAATGAAAGCATCTGTTCCACATCTAGCGGGCTGGACAATTGTTATTCCCAGAACATCAAAACATCCTGACGAAGCATTTAAATTTATGGTTTGGTTAGAAAGTAAACAAAATGATGTCAGACAAGCTCAGATGGGTGGAGGAGATCCAGTCCGACTCTCTTCTTATTTAGATCCAACTCTTAAGCAAGTGGAAGTTGATGGAACTGATGTTGAGAAATTTCGCCGTTACGAAGCAGTAAATGAAGCAATGAAGACAGCAAAAGCGCGTCCATTTTTCCCACAGGAAGAACAATGGGAAAGTGTTATAACCGGTTATTTACACGATGCCCAACTTGGGAAAATGTCAGTTGAAGAAGCATTAACGAAGGCTGATGAGGCTGTAAATAATTTGTTGAGATAATTAAAATTTTTCCTGGACCCTCAGATTTCTGAGGGTTTCAGACTGTTGACAAACGCTCGCTTTCTTTGTTACTCACCTTGCTGCGGTGCTCATTACCAACCCCGGTAACTCCGCTCCTCACAAGGCTTCGTGCCTCGAAAGGCAAGCGTTAGCAATCAGTCTGAGGGGCTAGCAATTTTACTTTGTCTACACTCTGGGACCCTCAGATTTCTGAGGGTTTTTGGTTGTTTAATGCCTATAATTTCTAAAAGAGAAAACGTAAACACTTATCCCTACATCTACACTAAAAATGCATGGTGAAAAATTAATTTAACCATGTTTTTTCGATTTTCAATAATCGATAAGATATAACTAAGAAATAAACAAGCATTACATTTTATCTAAACGAAAATGATTGCGATTACAATTTTACATTATTAAGTTAATAGAAAAGAGAGTCTTAGATGGTTAGAATCGTAGATGTTGCAAAGAAGGCAAATGTTTCTACTGCTACAGTCTCTAGAGTCATAAGTAAGCCTGATACTGTAAGAGAGGAAACAATTAACAAAGTATTAAGAGCCATTAAAGAATTAAACTATCATCCAAATGTTTTAGCTCGTCAGCTAAGGACGTCAGAAACTAAAACAGTGATTGTTGTGATTCCGGATATATCTAATCCTTTCTTTTCAAAGGTTCTACGAGGAATAGAAAATCTTGCATCTGCTAACGGATACCAAGTTTTACTTGGTGATGCTGGGAATGATAGTGAACAGGAAAGTCGGTATTTAGATATGCTCCGTCAGAAAAAAGCAGACGGTATGATCTTATTAACAGCAAAAATGAAACCAGAGCTTGTCGAAGAAATGGCTATTGAATTTCCAGTAGTGCTTGCCTGTGAATATATTGAAGGATCTTCTATTCCTACCATTTCAATTGACAATGTTAGCAGTGCTAGAAAGGCAACAGAATATTTAATTCAGTTGGGACACCGAAGAATAGGAACTATTTCTGGGCCACTTGATAGTGTATTAGGACAGGATCGATTAAAGGGTTTTTACCAGGCAATGGCAAGGTATAGCATATCAGTAGATCCAGTATTAGTACAAGAAGGTCATTTTAATTATGAAAGCGGATTTAATTTAATGAAGAAGTTTTTAGCGCTCAATAGAATGCCAACAGGAGTATTTGCAGCGAATGATGAAATGGCTTTAGGTGCCGTTAAAGCCATAAGAACAATGAACCTTAGAGTACCTGAAGATATCTCGGTTATTGGATTTGATGATATTCATTTTTCCTCTATTTTCGAACCTGCTTTGACAACAATCTCACAACCAGCTTTTGAGATAGGGTCTAAAGCGATGGAACTATTAATCATGCTTATGGATAAAAAGAGAATCGAGAAAAATCAATATATTTTAGATGACAGTCTTGTCATAAGAGAATCGTGCTCAAAAATCAATAAATCATTACACGCTTAATGTAATCCATTACAAATATCAATTCACTCTTAACTTTAAACCAAGTAAACAGGGAGGAAAAGTTTATTTTTATAAAGAAAATGTAATGGATTACAAAATAAAGAAATTAGATTTCATTCATTTTCTCTATAAGTTAAGAAAGCACTTTTATAAAACTTCGCATTACGGTTAATTTGTAAACGATTACAAATTTCTGGCAATTGAACTTTAAAGGAGGTGGTTGTTAAAAAAACGTTAGTTGTACCATACAAAAGGTTAATCTACTGAAAAATTTGGGGGTTATGAAATGAAAAAGAATTTATTACTTTCCGTGTTATTACTACTCGTTTTTAGTGTAATAATCGGATGTGGAAATAAGGAAGAAGCACATACAACAGAAGGAAGCACAGAAAAAAATGAAAATTACCTCTCTGAATCAGGACCATTAACAATTAATCCAGAGATTCCAGATTTAGAAGTTCTAGATAAAGGACCAAATGGTGAACAAGCAGTTTCTGCAAAGTCATTACAGTTAACTGAGGAAGAGCTTCAAAAAATTAAGGATGGTAATTATAAAGCAGCCATTGTTATGCACTATTCAGGTACAGATTATATGAATGCGGCAGTTGGAGCGATGCAAGATACATTTGAAAAAATGGGAATTGAAGTTGTAGCTGTAACAGATGCACAATTTAAGGCTGAGAAACAAGTAAACGATATTGAAACAGTATTAGCGAAAGATCCAGATATCATGATTTCTGTTCCAGTTGATGCAGTATCAACTGCACCAGCTTATAAAAAAGCAGTAGAACAAGGCGTTAAACTAGTATTCATGGATGGAGCGGCAGAAGGTCTTGAAGCAGGTAAGGATTACATCAGTATTGTTTCAGGTGACAACTATGGAAACGGTGCTCTAGCAGCGGACATTATGGCAGAAAAAATTGGTGGTAAAGGGAAAGTTGGTATCGTTTATCACGATGTTAACTTCTTCGTAACCAAAAACCGCTCAGATGCATTTGAAGCAACAATCAAAGAGAAATATCCTGACATTGAAATCGTAGCACAAGGTGGAATAACGGACCCGAATAAAGGAGAAGAAGTTGCTTCAGCGATGCTGACAAGAAACCCAGACATTGATGGTATTTTCGCTCCTTGGGATGTACCGGCAGAAGGTGTTATGGCAGCGGCTCGTACAGCAGGAAGAGATGACTTAGTTGTGACAACAGTTGATTTAGGTACAAATGTAGCAATTTCGATCGCATCTGATGGAATCGTTCAAGGACTAGGTGCTCAATTACCTTATGATCAAGGTGTAGCACAGGGAATTCTTTCAGGATATGCCCTATTAGGTAAAGAAGCTCCTCCTTATGTTGCTTCTCCTGCTATAGAAGTAACAAAAGAAAATGTTCTTGATGCTTGGAAATTAATTTATGGAGTTGAAGCTCCTTCTACTGTGAAAGATGCATGGAAATAATTTAGAGGCTATCAGGCTCTTATAGCCTCTATAACCAAAGGAAGGTGAACAAACAATGTATCAACCTATTCTTGAAATGAAGAATATAAATAAAGCGTTTAATGGTATTACGGTCCTAAACAAGGTCAACTTTTCAGTGAAAAAAGGAGAAGTACATGCCTTGATGGGTGGGAATGGTGCCGGAAAATCAACATTAATGAAAATCCTTACTGGCGTTTATACAGCAGACAGCGGAGACATTTTAATTGAAGGAAAGCCTGTAAGCATTAAAAGCTTTGATGACGCAAAGGCAAATAAGATCTCAATGATCTTCCAAGAATTTAGCTTAGTACCAACCCTTACAGTTGCCCAGAATATTTATTTAACGAGAGAGGATAAGACATCAATTGGGCTTTTAAATGATAAAGAATGTGAGAAAAAAACAGAGGTACTTTTAAAGGAACTAGGGGTGGATATTAAACCATCTGATGTTGTTCATAACCTAGGAGTTGGTTATTGGCAAATGACTGAGATTGCAAAAGCACTATCTCAGGAAGCGAAAATATTGATTATGGATGAGCCGACCTCTTCGTTAACTCAAACGGAAACGGAAGTATTATTCAAATTCATCAATCAATTAAAAGCAAAGGGTTATGCGATTATTTATATTTCTCACAGAATGGATGAGATTTTCGAAATTTGTGATCGCATCACGATCTTGCGTGATGGTCAATATATTACAACCGAGGATTGTAGTGAAACGGATCTTGATACAGTTATTCAGCATATTGTAGGACAAGAGTTTGACCAAGCCTTTGAATATCAGGAGAGGGAATACTCGAAAGAAGCACCGCCGATTTTTGAGGTGAAAAATGTAAGCGCTGGAGATAAGGTTCAAAATATTAATCTTAAAATTCAACCTGGAGAAATAGTTGGAATTGCTGGATTGATGGGAAGTGGTCGAACGGAATTAGTTCGTTGTTTATTTGGAATTGACCCAATAGACAGTGGTGAAATTTACGTTGATGGTCAAAAACGTTCAATCAATTCGGCTAAAGAGGCAATAGATGCAGGCATTGCATTAATTCCCGAGGATCGACGTGTGCAGGGATTGGTTCTAGAACATAGTGTGAAAGACAATATGATTCTTCCAATTTTATCTAAAGTGAACAAAGGATTGTTTATTGATAACAAAAAAGCAAATGAAATAAGTAATCAACTTGTTAAAAAGTTAAATGTAAAAACTGATGATATCTTTAAAAAATCAGGCTTGTTGTCAGGTGGAAATCAGCAAAAAATTGTTCTTGCAAAATGGTTAGCTAATAATCCGACTGTTCTTTTGCTTGATGAACCAACTATTGGTGTAGACATTGGGGCAAAAACAGAAATTATTGAAATTATTAGAGAACTAGCAAATAGCGGTAAGGCTATACTTGTTATCTCTTCAGAAATCCCGGAACTTCTTGCTATGAGTGATCGTGTCCTTGTGATGCATCAAGGCAAGATAAAAAAGGAACTACAACGAACTGAGATTAAATCAGAGGAGGATCTTCAATATGCAATCCAAGGTTTCTAAAGTAGAAAAACCAGCATTACCTATGTTTAAAAAATTTGAATGGCGTAACTATATCGTCTATTTTGCCTTCGTAGGAGTGTTAATTTACTTTTCTATCAATTTATATGATGAAGGGTTTTTATCTTCAAGCAATCTATTAAATATTGTGAGACAAACAGCAACCATTTCTTTAATGGCACTTGCAATGACATTTGTTATTAGTACAGGTGAAATTGATCTTTCGGTTGGATCAATTGCTGCTTTATCTTCATTAGTTGGGGCATTAGCTCTACAGGCAGGCTATGGCATCATTGGCGGATTAATCGGTGGTGTTGGTACGGGTATTGTGGTTGGCTTAATTAACGGTTTACTCGTTACAAAAGTAGCAATTCCATCTTTCCTAGTAACACTAGGGACAATGGGAGCGATAAAAGGTCTTGCAATGTGGGTAACAGATACAGCTCCAGTTCCAATTGTTAACTCAAATTTCAACTTTATCTTTGGTTCTGGTGATATTGGTCCAATTCCGGTTTTACTTTTATGGACGGTTGTCTTTACAATCATTGCTCATGTTTTACTACGTAAGACGTCTTTTGGAAGACAAGTATTAGCAACTGGTGGTAATGAAAGCGCTGCACGTTTCTCAGGTGTAAAAACAATGAAAATTAAGTTGCTCGTTTTCTTAGGAACAGGTGCAATGGCTGGTTTAGCGGGACTATTATATGCAGGGCGTATGAATGCAGGACGTTTCTCTTTTGGTGAAGGTGATGAGCTTTCTGTCATTGCAGCTGTAATTCTAGGAGGGACAAGCCTATTTGGTGGAGTGGGAACAATTGTTGGAACTCTTGTTGGCTCTCTAATGATTGGAACAATTAATAATGGATTGATCATTATGGGTCTTGATGTTAGTCAGCAGATGATTATTAAAGGAATCATTATCATCTTAGCTGTGGCTTTCGGTAAAAAAGCAATTAAGAGATAAATAGAGAAAAGAAATCATCAAGAAAAAATGACAGAACAGGAGGATGAAACATGAAAAAAATAAAGGTAGGGATTATTGGTACAGGTTTTATTGGGCCAACTCATATCGAAGCAATTAGAAGACTTGGATTTGTAGAAGTGGTTGCATTAGCAGAAACAAGCCAAGAGCAAGCTGAAACTAAAGCTGCTGAACTCGGCATTCCACTTGCTTATGGTGATTACCGCGAAATGCTTAAAAATGACGAGATCCAGGTTGTGCATAATTGCACACCAAATCACGTCCACTTTACGATAAATAAGGACATCATTTTAGCCGGTAAACATGTGGTATCTGAAAAGCCGTTAGCAATGAATAGCGAAGAGTCAGGGGAGCTGTTGGCTCTGGCTCAAACAAAGGGTGTTGTTCATGGTGTGAATTTTAATTATAGACAGCATGCAAGTGTGCAAAATTTACAAGCCATGATTACAAACGGTGATTTAGGAAAGGTCAACTTGGTGCATGGAAGCTATCTACAAGATTGGTTATTATATGAAACGGATTTTAACTGGAGATTAGCTCCAGAAGTAGGGGGGAAATCCCGTGCTGTAGCAGATATCGGCTCACATTGGTGTGACACGGTTCAATATGTAACAGGGAAAAAAATTGTAGAAGTTTTTGCTGATCTTGCCACGGTTATCCCCGTAAGAAAGAAAGCAACATCTGGCAGTAATACGTTCAGTGCAGCTAGTCATGAAGAGCAGGATTATGAGGATGTTGCCATCAATACGGAGGATTATGCATCTGTACTAGTTCGTTTTGAGGATGGCTCAAAAGGCGTTTTCACCGTATCACAAGTAAGTGCGGGAAGAAAAAATAGATTGAGCTTTGAAATCGATGCTAGTAAGAGCTCAGTATTTTGGAATCAAGAGGAACCGGAAAAATTGTGGATTGGTCACCGTGACAAGCCAAACGAAATCCTATTAGCTGATCCAAGCTTATTCTCGGCAGCAGCAAAATCTGCAATTCATCATCCAGGCGGACATAATGAGGGCTGGCCAGATGCGTTAAAAAATATGATGCAAAACTTTTATACATTTATTAGAGAAGGGAAAAGTCTTAAAACAGATAAGCCTAACTTTGCCACGTTTGAAGATGGTCACTTATCAATGTGTATTACTGATGCTATCTTAGAAAGTCACAAACAGCAGAAATGGGTGAAGGTCAAGCAAGAAAAGGAGGTCTACTCATGAAACTAGGTGTTTTTACACCACTTTATCAAAACCTCCCGTTTGAAATGATGCTGGATAAAGTGAAGGAAATGGGATTAGAAACAGTTGAGCTTGGAACAGGAAATTATCCTGGTAACCATCATTGTGATCCAGATGAATTACTTCAATCACCTGAAAAAGCAAAGAGGTTCATGAGAGCGATTGAAAGCAGAGGATTATCCATTAGTGGACTTAGTTTCCATGGGAATCCTCTGCACCCTAATAAGAAGGTAGCCAATGATTCACATGAGGTGTGGAGAAAAACAGTTCTCCTAGCTGAAAAATTAGAAATACCTGTTGTAAATGGATTTTCCGGATGTCCTGGAGATCATAATGAAGCAAAAAATCCAAACTGGGTAACATGCTCTTGGCCGCCCGAATTTACAGAGGTTTTAAACTGGCAGTGGAATGAAGTGGTGACTCCTTACTGGAAGGAAGAAGCGAAGTTTGCCAGATCACGTGGTATTCAAGTTGCTTTTGAAATGCATCCTGGATTTGTCGTTTATAACCCTGAAACATTGCTAAAGTTACGAGAACATGCTGGGGATAACATCGGAGCAAATTTTGATCCAAGTCATTTAGTTTGGCAAGGAATCGATCCGATTGCAGCGATTAAAAAGCTTGGACGTGAAAATGCGATCTTCCATTTCCATGCAAAGGACACCTATTTGGATAGAGAAAACATAAAAGTAAATGGTGTTTTAGATACGAAGCACTACAGTGAGATTTTAGATCGATCATGGACATTTCGATCAGTTGGATATGGACATGAAGAGAAATTATGGAAAGACATGATTAGTACATTGCGAGCAGTTGGTTATGATTATGTGATCTCAATTGAACATGAAGATATGCTGGCTTCGACTGATGAAGGACTAAAAAAAGCAATCTCTCTATTAAAAGGAGCCATGTTTAAAGAAGAGCTAACTGAAATGTGGTGGGCTTAATAAAAGCAAACATTCAACAATGGAGGCGAAACAACAATGTCAATGAAGGCTGTTTTTTTCCCAGGAGATAAAAAAGTAGAAATTCGTGAGGTAGACATTCCAACTCCTGGTCAGGGAGAAGTGTTAATTCAGTTAAAAGCATCCGCTATATGCCGTAGTGATATGAGCTTATACCATGGTACGTCTGTATTTGAAGGGACAAAAACAGGTTGTACGGTTCCAGGTCACGAGCCGGCAGGTGTGATTACAGGTGTAGGTCCAGGAGTGACAAAATTCCAAGAAGGAGATCGAGTAGCTGTTTACTTAGCACTAGGCTGTGGTGAGTGTGCACATTGTAAGAGTGGCTACAAAATGTTCTGTAAGGACTTTAAATGTATTGGCTTTGACTCTCATGGTGGTGATGCAGATTATATGGTTGTTCCAGCTGAAAATTGCATGAGATTACCTGATAGTATGAGCTTTGTTACAGCTGCTGTATCGACGGATGCAGTGGGGACTCTCTACCATGCTCAAAAAAGAATGAACATATCTGGAAAAGATACGCTCGTTATTTTTGGGATGGGACCTATGGGTGGAGCTGGAGTAATGATTGCAAAAGGCTTAGGCGCAACTGTTATTGCCGTTGATATGCTTGATGAACGCCTAGAATTAGCAAAAGATCTAGGTGCTGATTACACAATTAATGGAAAAGAATTTAATGTACAAGAAGAGATTAATCGCATTACAAATGGAGCAGGTGCTGATGCAGCAATCGATTGCTCTGGAAGTCCTTATGCTGAAAATGATGCCCTAGATTGTGTGAAAGCTCATGGACGTGTGGCATTCATTGGTGAAAGCAAGGAAACAACCATTAAACCAAGCCAACAATTAATCCGTAAACAAACTACTGTTATGGGCTCATGGTATTTCCCAATTCAAGAATTTGATGAAATTACAGAATTTATTGTGAGAAAAAATCTACCTGTTGAAAAACTAGTCACACATACGTTCAAGCTTGAAGAAGCAGCAGATGCATTCCGTATGTTTGATGAAAGAAAGACAGAAAAAGCTGTGTTTGTTTGGTGAAAACAGAGAAGAGGGTTACTGACATTACTTTTTTAGGCCCCTACTATTCTCTAATAATTAGGAGTTGATGATGTATGTTAAAGGGCATTTCTTTCAATACATGGGTTTATAGTAGTTTTCCAGCTTGGGTACCTTCTTATCCACTAGAGGAAGTAATAAACCGTTTATCATCATTTGGTTATGATGCAATTGAAATTGGCTGCGCAAGTCCTCATGCTTGGCCAGATTATTTATCAGCAGAGAGAAGACAAGAAATATTTAATCTATTAAAAGAAAAAAACTTAAAAGTTTCAGCTATGCTACCAGCTCCAGGTGGTGGACCTGGTATGAATCCAAGCTCACCAATTAAAGAGGAAAGAGAATTTACGATTCAGCATTATAAAGATGTTGTTAAATTAGCACATGATTGGGAATGTCCAACTGTTATGTGGATTGCCGGATGGGTACCATTTGGGACATCACAGCAGGATGCATGGAATTATAGCTTAGAAGGTTTAAAAGAAGTTGCAAATTATGCAAAAGATCTTGGCATCACGTTAGTTGTTGAACCTACTCCTGCTGATAGTAATTTAATAGAAACTGCTGATGATGCACTTCTTTTAGCCGAGGAATCAGAAATGGATAATGTGAAAGTAATGTTTGATACATTCCATGCACTTTATCGAAATGAAGTACCTAGTGACTATGTTTATCGCATGAAGGAAAAATTACACCATGTTCATATTTCGGACAATGATCGCCTTCCTCCAGGACAAGGAAGATGTGACTTTGATGCGGTGTTAAAAGCATTAAAGGACATTAATTATGATGGATATCTTTCAATGGAAGTTGGTTTCCATTCTAGACAGTCAGAACCAGATTGGTACGCAAAAACATCAATTGAATTCTTAAAACAAAAGATATCTGAAATCTACTAAGAACTAAGGTGGTGGATTCTATATGTTAGAATCCACCGTAAGTCTACTGTTGCATTACTCAGCCCTTTAGAGAGGTGAGTATTGGTCAATATAATCATTTGAATTAGGAGGAACATGATGAAGTTAGGTTATCAAACGAACACTTGGGGAGGCGTAATTGGCCATCCTGCAGGTGTAACGTCAGTAAAAGATGCATACTATCTTGCAAATGGATCAACGGAAGCAGCATTGAAAGATATTGCCGCAGCAGGTTACAAGGGTTTTGAACTTTTTGATGGAAACCTTATGCAATATAAAGGGAAAGAAGAAGAGTTTAAAAGCTTGATTGAAGAGCATTCACTAGACTTTATCGGAGTTTATACTGGTGGGAACTTTATCTTTCCGGACATTTTAGAAGATGAATTAATGAAAATTGAAGAAGTTGCTGCTCTAGCATCTACTCTAGGAGCAGAGCACCTAGTTGTTGGTGGAGGAGCAATTCGAGCTAAAGGTATTTTAGAGAGCGATTACAGAGATTTAGGTGAAGCATTAAATAAGGTCAGTCATATTGCTGAAAAATATGGGCTTATTGCAAGCTACCATCCACACTTAGGTACTTGTGTGCAGTCACCGGAACAATTAGATAAATTAATGCCATTAACTGTCATTAACTTATGTCCTGACACTGCACACATTGAAGCAGGTGGGGGGGATCCGGTAGACATCATTAAAAAATATATTGATCGTATTCAATATGTTCATTTTAAGGATTATCAAAATGGAGAATTTTTACCATTAGGTGAAGGAAACCAAGAATTTGATGAAATGGTAAGAGTGTTAGAAGAAGTTCAATATGATGGGTGGATAACAGTTGAACTTGATAGCTACGAAGATCCAAAGGCTGGTGCAGACATTAGCCGTAAATATCTTTCGAAATATGAATCTTTGACATCAATATAAAGATTGTCCAAAACAAGGGGGCACATTATGAAAAAGTTACTTTCTATTTTATCTATGGTTTCGTTAGCGACAATGCTAGGTCTTGCAGGATGCAGCCAAGGAAGTTCTACTACCTCTGAAACAAGTGATCAAGATCAAGGTTCAACAGAAGAAGTCGCAACAGAAGTATCTGGTC
This sequence comes from Metabacillus schmidteae, assembly GCF_903166545.1. NCBI lineage: Bacteria > Bacillati > Bacillota > Bacilli > Caryophanales > Bacillaceae > Metabacillus > Metabacillus schmidteae. The sequence continues at coordinate 1,375,595 of NZ_CAESCH010000001.1, forward strand.
CTATCGCTATTAATCAGGAAATTCCTGATCAAGAAATCTTAAGTAAAGGGCCTGATGGAGAGTCGGCTGTGTCAGCAAAAACACTTGAGCTAACAGAAGAGGAAGTTCAAAAGATTAAAGAAGGTAACTATAAGGCAGCCATTGTTATGCACTATGCTGGAAATGACTGGGCTACAGCACAAATTGAAGGGTTGAAAGCAACATTTGCCAGAATGGGAATTGAGGTAGTAGCAGTAACAGACGCGCAATTTAAAGCAGAAAAACAAGTATCAGATATTGAAACAGTATTAGCTAAAGATCCAGATATCATCGTTGGGATCCCTGTTGATCCTGTGTCTACAGCATCGGCATTTAAGAAAGCGACCGATGCGGGAGTAAAAGTGGTATTTATGGATAATAAGCCAAATAATTTAGAAGCTGGTAAGGATTATGTAAGCGTTGTATCCGCTGATAACTATGGAAATGGAGTTCAGGCAGCTGAAATAATGGCAGAAGAATTAGGTGGGAAAGGGAATATCGGTGTTGTCTATCATGATGCAGATTACTTTGTTACAAAACAACGTGTTGAAGCATTTGAGAAAACAATAACAGAAAAATATCCAGACATTGAAATCGTAGAGCGTGGTGGAATTGTGGCACCGAACGATGGAGAAAAAGTCGCTTCAGGTATGTTAACAAAGAACCCTAATCTTGATGGCATGTTTGTCGTTTGGGATGTTCCTGCAGAGGGGGCATTAGCGGCAGCACGGACAGCTGGAAGAAATGACCTAGTTATCACAACAATTGACTTAGGAACAACAGTTGCCATTGATATTGCTTCAGATGGAATGATTAAAGGCTTAGGCGCACAGCTTCCATATGATCAAGGAATATCAGAAGCGATTTTAGCTGGATATGGTTTGCTTGGAAAAGAAGCACCTGCATATGTAGCAGTTCCCGCATTAAAAGTAACACCGGATAATGTATTAGATTCTTGGAAACTTGTTTATTCAAAAGAAGCTCCAGATACGATTCAAGAAGCTGCAAAATAATAAAAGACAAAATTAATTGGAGGGAATAAATATGAAAAAATTAAACGTAGGAATGATTGGCGGAGGATTTATGGGAAAGGCACATGCTCTTGCTTACGCGGGAATGCCAATGTTTTTTTGGCCGGCACCTGCTGTCCCACATCGTCACACGCTTGTCGACGTGACAGATGAAATTGCAAAAGAAGCAGCAGCAAAATTAGGTTTTGATAATTACTCATCTAACTGGAGAGAGGTAGTAGAAAATCCAGAGATCGACATTATTGATATAGTGACACCAAATAATTCACATGCTGAAATTGCCATAGCTGCAGCAAAAGCTGGTAAACATGTAATCTGTGAAAAACCTTTAGCTAGAGATGCTGCCGAAACAAAAACAATGTTAGAAGCAGTAGAAGCAGCAGGTGTAAAGCATATGGTTGCTTTTAACTACAGAAGAACACCAGCTGTTGCACTTGCAAAAAAATATATTGAAGAAGGTAGAATTGGAAACATTTTGAACTTCCGTGGAACATATCTTCAAGATTGGTCTGCAGATCCTAATTCACCATTATCATGGCGCTTCCAAAAGGAAATTGCAGGATCAGGTGCATTAGGTGACATTGGTACACATGTTATTGATTTTGCCCGCTACTTAGTTGGGGAAATCACTGATGTCAATGCCGTATCAAAAACGTGGATCCCAGAAAGACCAGTTCAATCAGGCGGCGCAGACAAATTAGGAACTGTAAAAAGTGCAGGAGATGTTCCTAAAGGTAAAGTAGACGTAGATGATGAAATCACAACATTAGTCAAATTTGAAAATGGTGCAGTTGGAAGCATTGAAGCAACTCGTAATGCATGGGGACGCAATAACTTTCTAACATTTGAAATTCACGGTGATAAAGGCTCTATCTACTTCAACTATGAGCGTCGTGATGAACTTCAAGTCTGCTTCTCAGACGATCCAGGAGATGCAAAAGGGTTCAGAACTGTTTACACTGGACCAGCGCATCCGTACGGTGAGGGCTTATGGCCAATTCCTGCGTTAGGGATTGGTTACGGTGAAACAAAAATTATTGAAGCGTATGACTTTATTAAATCAATTGTGGATGATACAACAGTTTCTCCTAACTTTGATGATGGATATCGAATTGCTGTTATTAGTGATGCGATTCTTGAATCAGCTGAAAAAGGTCAGTGGGTGAATCTTGAAAAAGTACCTGCAAAAACAAATTAAGTTTTCACATCGAAAACCGCCAGGGATTAATATCTGGCGGTTTTTCAAGAGATAATGGAAATTTTGGAAAAAATATGTGAAAGGGAAGTATCTATGACATTTGCTGTAATACTTATTCTTATTTTAGCCATATTTGCATTACTTGGTACGATATTCACAGCAAAAAAATATAGAATCTAACTACAGTAAAAAAACAAAAGGTATCTAACAAGATTAACTTATATTTACGGAGTTGTCATTTCTTTTTCACTGCTATTTGTGGGGTTATATATTTTACTTAGATAAGTATTAGTAGAGGGTTATCATATAAAAGGGTGATATCATTGATACCAAGCTAGGTGGATGCAGGGAATATTTCAGGTATTCTTGCTCAAATCTAGGTCAAACTCTCGGCTAAAAAAGACATCCCATTTTTGGAATGCCTTTTTACTAGTTATTCTCATTCATAGCAATATCTTTCACAACATCCTCAAGTGTTACGCTCCTCAACATCTTCTCCATAGCTAACTGAGCTGATGTGAACAATGGTTCGATTGTATTCTGGATGTTCCTACCTACAGGACATTTTGGATTTGGGTTTTCATGGATGCTAAATAGCTCTTTTTCCTGTACTACATTCACTGCTTTATAAACGTCAAACAGCGTAATATCATATAATTCTTTTGAGAGTTTAGCCCCTGCAACACCTGGTTTTACCTCTATTAAACCAGCGTTTTTTAACATTCCCATGAGTTTTCTGATCACTGCTGAGTTTGTGTTCACACTGGATGCTAAAAATTCAGAAGACGTTATCCCTTCTTTATTTAATTCAATTAAAGCTAATATATGAATGCCGACAGCGAATCTGCTGCTGATTGACATGTTCAGTCACCACCTTGTGAATAAATCTGTTTACTAATTTATAAGTGTAATTAATTTGATTACAAGTCTATTATACCAAATTTCGAACAAAATAATATATGGGATCTAACCTGTTGACAAAATGACTACATGTAACTAAAATAAATACATGTAATCAAATTTGTTACAAGCGAAACCATAATGGAGGAATATAAATGAAAATATTAGTTACAGGTGCAACTGGAAAATTAGGATCTAAGGTTGTGGAGTCATTATTAATATCTATACCTGCGAGTGAGCTGGCGGTGAGTGTTCGAGATCCTGAGAAAGCAGAAGGACTTCGAGCTCGTGGAGTAGAGGTTCGAAAAGGTGATTTTGACCATCCAGAAACATTAGATGATGCTTTTAAAGGGATTGATCGTTTATTAATTATTTCTGCAGATGGTGATAATGATACAAGAATTCGTCAACATACAAATGCAGTGCAAGCAGCTGAACGTGCAGGGATAAAATTTATTGCATACACAAGTATCGCAAATGCAACAGAAAGCAAAAATTTAATGGCTCCTCCTCATGTTGCGACAGAAGCAGCCATCATGAAGACGGGTATCCCATATTCTTTCTTGCGTAATAATTGGTATTTGGAAAATGAAATTGGTAGCATTCAAGGTGCTATGGCAGGAGCTCCATGGGTAACTTCTGCTGGAACTGGTAAAGTTGGCTGGGCACTACAACAAGATTATGCAGATGCAGCAGCAGCCGTTCTTGTAGGTGAAGGGCACGAAAATACAGTATATGAACTTTCTGGTGCGCTTTTATCTCAAGAAGAATTGGTTACCGCTCTTGGTAGTGTATTAGGAAAAGAAATACCTGTAAAACAAGTTAGTGACGAAGAATATGCCGAAGTAATGAAAGGTTTAGGTTTACCAGAATTTGTGATTCCGATAGTAGTAGGAATTCAAGAAAGCATTCGAAATGGTTCACTTGAAATTGAAAGCAATGATTTTGAAAAAATTCTTGGTCGCCCAGTTACGCCAAACAAAGAGGCACTTACACAAATTGTAAATGTAAACCTCAATCAAAATAAAATAGATAATTCCGAAAATTAATCATGGAGATAAACCGACCTTCGTACGAGAAAAGGTCGGCCTTTTAATTAAGGAAGTATAAAAAGTTGGGGACTCGGATGAAAAATAGGTCATCCATGAATGTTCCGGTTGATCTTAAAATACGATCTAGGTAACTTTTTTGGTACAAGAGCTTGATATCCTTAGCTAGACCAATACTCTAATATTGCACAAAAATTGCACAGACTTAATTTATTTCATTGATGTTAATTAACTTATTTTACAACCACAAGCTAAAAAACGTTGATTTATTAATACTTATTTAACGCAGTTATATTACATTTAACTCTATTAATTCCCCACCCAATTTTGACAGGGTAGGGGTCGGGGGTTCGAATCCCTCTCGGATCATCAGAGTGAGAAGCTTCAATTCCTTGGTAGATAAGGGATTGGAGCTTTTTTGCTTCTTCACTACCAATTGTGAAAAATAGCTTAAATGATGAATGTACATTGTCACTAAAAAAATCTTGTTCAAACTTATTTGCAGTTTGTCGTTGTAACTCTGTACTAACATGTGAATAAATATCTAAAGTGACTTGAACACGGCTATGACCTAGTCGATCAGCAACAACTTTTGGATTTTCACCCAATGCCATTAATGCAGTAACATGGAGGTGTCGTAAATCATGGAATGTAATCTTAGGTAAATAAGCTTCTTTTATTTAGTGATTGGAATTGCCTTAGTAAATTTCTAGGTTCGATAGAAACTTTAAAACTCTTAATCCATAAGATATTGGAATATCTTCGTAACAAATAAGAATAATTGGCTTTAAATAGAATGTTGTTTACATGTTAAGTTTGAATTCAAACTTCAGCCCATGGCTGGCGAACTGTCTTAACGATTTCTGAAGAAATGATGGCCTTTTCCATCATAAGACCGAGGTATTGGTCCTGTGAGGCCTCAGGAAGGCTGTAAAAACTTGGGCCTCCTGCAATATATTCTCCCATCTTTTTCAAGCATGAAGCGATTGCAATTTCATCATCATATAGCCTTGCAGGGACAAAAGGATTGCGATAGATCCATTGTTCTCCGGCCATGATTCCATCAAGGTAGTACCCTTCTTGGTTTTCTTCTTCCCCTCTATTAATCCTTTTTAAATCCAAGGAAGCAGGAGTTGAATAGTCAGTCAATAATGTTAAACGGTTATCGAATATTTCCCCTTTGTCTCCACGAACTGACAGATGATTGGAACGAATCCACGAACGATGCTGGTCTTTTGTGAAATCATAGATTCCTAACTTTCCATCAAATTCAACCCAGGCCAAGTCTCGTTCAGCCATAATCATCTTTTCTTCTTTTGGAGGTCCGCTGCGATCTGGCCCAGCAACGATTGGTGCTGTAAATCGCATTCCTCTTATGATTGAATCCTCAAAGCCAATCCCAAGCATTTTTCTCATTAAGCTTACGCCGTGATAAAAATGAGAAATCGAAACAGTGGCCTGTGAAACATTTCCTATTCTCCCCGATTGAATGATGGAAAGTCTCGCTTCCTGTATTGGATGTAAATGATATTGTTCTGCGACTTGTACTTTAGCTCCTCTGCTGGTTAGTTTTTCATGGAGGGTTACTAACTCTTCTATTGATGGAGCAGGGGGAGTTTCTGCCAATACGGGGATACCAAGCTCTCCTAATTGAAGCAAATAGCCAGGACATGCTGATCCACTAACGGATACAACCACAAAGTCAGGTTTTTCATTTTCCAAGAGTTGATCGAGAGTACTGTAAGTAGAGATATTCCACTTTTGTTCTAAATACAATCCATTATCCTCGTTCCTAACAACCATTCCGCATACACGAAATTGCTCAGGAAGTGCATGTGCAATTCTAAGGTAATATTGAGCCCTAAAACTGGCACCTCCAATAATACTAAATGAAATCATCGGTAATTACCTCCAACCTTTTTTGTCAGTCAAACAGAGAGTACATGAAACTAGAAAACAGTTAAATATTTTTAGATTACATAATAAACAAACAAAGTTCAATGCAAAATGTATTTTAGGAACCAGAGAAACATTTGTCTATTATCTTTTATGTCGAAACTTGTTTTCTAATAACTCTTGAAAAAGAAAACGCTTACAATTACAATAACAATAGGTTGGATGGCGTGAGTGGCTGTCAAAGTATTTGGCGTAGGTGGGGCTGATACCAGGAACAGATTTAAAGAGTTTAATGTTTTTTCTATGTTCCGTATATTTATTTGTATGTATAAAAGTTTAATAGAATGGTAACTATTTAGATAAAGGATTTAAACAAGGGGGGGATAAATAGTGTCTAAACAAAGCAAATTAACGTTTTCGGATTTTGTTAAAAGAGATCGATTTGAACTAAACTCTTATGTTGCATATTTGATCCATCAAGTAAAAGATAATAGTACGGAAAAGTTTAAAGATAAAATGATAAAACATTAGATTAATATGTAAACGAAAGGGATAAAAAGTAATGATTGAAAAAATAATTTAAGCGGCCTTGTTTACCAGTAAAGGTGAAAACAAGGCCGCTTATTTTTGTTATGTTTAGTCAACCGCACAACAAATGGTGACGTCAGTTCTGATTTGCATCCATCATCTTCAACTCGAGTTCATTTATAGATTTCTTATTAATTACTTTCCTATGTAAAGGTAGATTAATAGAACCTTTTCCTTACTTCGGAAAAGGTTTATTTTATTTTGAGTTTCTGCAAAAAAGCCAATATTCCATATTAGGAGTATTGGCTTCCAAGAACTATTTATGGGGTTTGTGATGCACAAACTCGTCGTTTTAACGAAGATGCTTCCAGTGTAAGCGGTGTAGAAGTGCTAACAATCAGCGTTGATTTACCATTTGCACAAAAAAGATGGTGTGGATCAAATGGGCTAGAAAATGTTAAAACGCTTTCTGATCACCGTAGCCTTTCATTTGGTGAAGCATATGGCGTTCATATTAAAGAATTACGCCTTTTAGCAAGGGCCGTTTTTGTTATTGATTCAACTGATAAGGTTACTTACGTTGAATATGTAAACGAAGTTTCAAATCATCCTGATTATGAGGCTGCAATTGAGGCTGTTAAAGCAGCACGGTAAGTGAAAATAAAATACAAAAAAAGGAGGTTCCTTTAGTTAGCTCCTCCTTTTTGGTTCATTTTTTTAAGAATAGTATCTAAATTATACTAAATGAATCCTTCACATCTGGAGTATATATATTTTAATACTCTAAAGATAAGTGTTATTAACTGGTCTTTAGGGAATTCTATATGCCTTCTTTCAGGAAAACGGGATTATTAGTGGGAAAGTATTTTTAAGGAATTTTTTCGTCAAACCTGTATCCACCCGGTTATAAAAATTGTAGAATATTTATCCAAGTGATTCAACAAGATGACAATCTGCCTGGCGAGCGGGATCTTTCTACTATGCTTGGATGCAGTAGAACTTCCCTGAGAGAAGCTCTTCGAGTATTAGAGGCTGAAGGAATTGTTATTGCAAAACCTGGTGGCGGACGTTATGTACAGAATGTTGACCATCGTCTTGTTATGGAATACAGTTTTGACGAGCATGCCATTCACTTTCTTTATGGCGAACGTCCTTATTATTTTGGTATTGTTCCTATTTTAGCTGAAACAGCTTCACAAATTGGAATCAACAAATTAGAAATTGCACAAGCATCACTTCTTGGTCAGCCTCTTTATTTGTTAAGTCCTCTTGTTGGCTCTGTTTATGTATTAATTGGGTTTGTTGGTATAAATTTTCGTGACCATATTAAATTCTCTACTAAATACGCTGTTGGCAGTGCTCTTGTCATGATAGTAGTTGGTATTATTACAGGTGCATTGTCCATTTAATTGAATACTGTTTTCTAAAAATAACTGAGCAGAACACATGTATTAACGAACTGTCCTGCTCAGTCTTTTACGTTGGAGGAAAAATTTGAAGCAATCGTTAATACCATGTTCATAATAGTGCAAGCAAGATTCAGTACCATAAGGTAGAAAGGCTTCACTATACTCGATACAGTGTTGAAGTACATGATTTCACGAGTTATAAATAAATTTGAGATTGTATAATAAATACGTTAACTAATTTTCAAGTCAGATATATATTGAAAAGATATAAAAAACTAATGGGGGAAGGAAAGTCCCTATTAATCTCGGAATATAAACTTCGTGTAAAGTATCTATTACCACAACTTAATTTGAGTAATTAATACGTCTTAAATCCTTAATAGTACAGGAGAAAAGGCGTTTTTTTATTGGATCTTTTTTGTAGTTGTTTGTAGACAGTTAAGTGAGTTTGCATTTGCATGCAAAAAGGAAAAGGGTTCACTAAGAAAAACATACCTAAAAGTGTATTGTCACGCGTTAAATTGTAAATCCTATATTATATATGATACTTGATTTTAGTATTAGCAAAAAATCTTAATACAATAATTGGTCAACTATTTAAATGAAGGAGGATAACAAATGAGAAAAACAGATGAAATGAAGAAAAGTAAGACGAATAAATTATGGATTGCAATGTTTTTACTTTTTTCAATTTCTTTATTTATATATACATTTTTCCTGTTCTTAACCAATGGGGAGGGTGGTATTCCATTTATGATTCTTATGATTAGTAATGCTATATTTTTCGGCAGCCTTCGTATGGGAGAACTAAAAGTAAAATACAATTAGGTGGTGTTACTCACCTTGCTGTGGTTCTGATTTCCTCTTGTAACTACGCTCCTCACATGGATTCGTGCTTTGAGGCACAAACTCTGAGGGGCTAGTAATTTTACTTATCTACATTCTAACCCTCTATTTATAAGAAGTCTTTCCTAAACCCTTCCCAACACTCAATAGTTGCAGTATAGACTTTTGTTCAGCGTTTATTCTAATCCTTTCCCTCGTGCTAAGTCCTTCCCAATGTTTTTTAATGTTCATTAACCTTTCATTTATTAAGCTTTTTGATTCTATATTCCTCAAAGAAGAATTCAATTATTAACGTGATGTATAAAGTGTGGGAGCGACATCTTTGTTAACAGTGAAAACATGAACAGGAAACGAATGCCTCCCATTGTCATCATATAAGGCTAATGCGTAATGTATTGATTACATTTAAAGAGAAAAAAATTTTTTATATTTTTATTTATAAAAACTCTTCTTAGTTAATTTTTTTAACAAAAATTGAGCGGAAAATATAATTCAGTTGGCCTATTAATGATTTCAACCTTTGAAATCTCTACTTGAGGTTATTTTATAAATAGGGAATTCTTTATATTCTTTTGGTTAGAAAGGTTGATAAAAGGTCACAAAAGTAGAGTTAGAAATTAAAACGCTTTCAAAAAAGTGAATAGCGGTAATCTTCCTAATGATTTAACATTCAATGCATGAAGGCGTTTTCATAAGGTGTGTTAAGATAATAATTACTTGGAGGGAGGATATTATATTGAGTCCTGAAATTATTACACTATTATTCTTACTTTTCGCTGTTATTATGTTTGCTTGGGAAAAGATACCACTTTCAATTACAGCAATGATTGTTGCTGTTGGGCTTACACTTACTGGAATTCTGGACCCAGCAGAAGCATTTGCGGGTTTTGTAGATGGTAATGTTCTTCTTTTTATGGCCATGTTTATTGTAGGTGCTGCATTTTTTGATACTGGGATGGCTCAGAAAGTAGGAGGAGTAATTACTAAGTTTGCGAAAACAGAAAGACAGTTAATCATTGCTGTAATGGTTATTACAGGTTTAATGTCTGGAGTTCTTTCTAATACAGGAACAGCAGCAGTACTTATACCAGTTCTAATAGGTATAGCTGCAAAGTCTGGTTTTGCTCGATCTAAACTACTTTTGCCTTTGGTGATGGCTTCAGCAATGGGAGGAAACCTTAGTTTAATTGGTGCTCCAGGTAACATGATAGCTCAGTCGGCATTACAGGAAATGGGTTTGCAGTTTGGTTTCTTTGAATATGCAAAAGTTGGTCTGCCAATGCTTATTATTGGGATTATATATTTTGGTATATTCGGATATAAACTGCTCCCGGATAGAAAAGATGATCCCCTGGATTCAGATAATATCTATAGTAAAAAAGTTGATTACTCGAAGGTACCAAAATGGAAACAGAATGTGGCATTAATTGTACTTATTCTAACAATTTTGGCCATGATATTTGAAGATCTAATTGGCGTGAAGTTATATATTTCAGCGTGGATAGGGGCATTGGTTTTAGTTGCTACAAAAGTTATTTCAGAGAAAAATGCAATGAAATCTATAGATATGAATACGATCTTGCTATTTGTAGGTTCACTGGCACTTGCAGAATCAATGGTGAAATCCGGTGCGGGAGACTTATTAGCAAGTACTATTGTTGGCACCTTAGGTGAGAATCCGTCACCCTATCTCTTATTATTCGTTGTATTTGTTTTAGCAGCAGTCATGACAAACTTTATGTCCAATACTGCCACTACAGCACTATTGGTTCCAATAGGTCTTTCGATTGCGAATGTAATGGGAGCAGATCCAAAAGCTGTTTTAATGGCAACAGTAATTGGAGGATCTTGTGCTTATTTAACACCAATTGCAATGCCGGCAAACACGATGGTATACAGTTTGGGAGGCTATACGTTTAAAGATTACGTAAAAGCGGGTGCACCATTACTTTTAATTTCAACAATTGTAGCCATGATTTTGTTACCAATTCTTTTCCCTTTCTATCCATAATCAGAAATCGATAAGGAGATATAGTAAGTTTTGATTGTTAAACGTGATTATGTAGAAAGATAACTTGAAAAAAACAAGATTTTATAAATAGAGCTATAAAAAAATAAATCTAAAATATTTACTAAGGTATTAATTTAGAATGTAAGGTTTAAAAAAAGATAAAAATATAGTTTATAAATCCATGAACTCCTCTTGTGAATAGCTTTGTTTAAATGAAATGAAAAGGTTAGTTTTTTATTGATTTCAAGTAGATAAACGGTTGAAAGTTCTAGGTAACTAGGAAAAACAAGAAAAACCTTTAAATAATCGGATAGCGTTTACAATTTTGATAATTTAAGATTTTGAATAAGAAACATCCTCAAAGATACTTCTTTTTAGGAGATTAAAAATTAGTCCACTATTTATTATTAGATTCATTATTCATAGCTGTAATGAATCTAATAACTGAGGATTGTTTAAAGATACTTTGTAGCAGATTTTATCATGTTCCTTCTAAACTAAAGTAAGTATAAAAAGGAGAGTTAATATGGAAAAAATACAAATGGATAAAAAACAAGAAGTAGAAAAAATGACAGACATCATGTCAAAGTTTATTTCCCTTGTCAGCTACAAGCTTCCTAAAGATGTAGAAGCTAAACTAAAAGAACTAAGTGAAGAAGAGACAAATCCTCTTTCAAAAATCATCTATGAAACGATGGAAGAAAACCAAAAACTAGCGTATGAGTTAAAGAGACCATCTTGTCAGGATACAGGAGTTCTTCAGTATTTTGTAAAGTGTGGAGAGAACTTCCCGTTAATTGGACAATTGGAAAAACTTTTAAGACAGAGTGTATATAAGTCAACGAAAGAAACACCATTACGTCATAACTCAGTAGAGACTTTTGATGAATACAATACAGGAGAAAACATCGGTAATGGTTCACCTAGTATCTTCTGGGAGATTGAAGAAGATAGTGACAAAGTAGAAATCTATACGTATATGGCAGGGGGAGGTTGTACCCTTCCAGGAATGGCAACGGTTCTTATGCCTGGTGAAGGGTATGAAGGCGTCGTAAAGTTTGTACTTGATCGAATGACAAGTTACGGACTCAATGCATGTCCTCCACTTCTAGTAGGTGTAGGGATTGGAACATCTGTTGAAACAGCCGCTATGAACTCCAAAATGGCTCTAATGAGACCAGTTGGAAGTAAAAATCCAAATCAAAATGCAGCGAAAATGGAAAAACTCCTTGAAGATGGAATAAACGCGATTGGTCTCGGACCTCAGGGTCTAAAGGGATCTAAATCTCTAATGGGTGTAAATGTTGTGAACACCGCACGACATCCTTCAACTATTGGAGTGGCGATTAATACAGGATGTTGGTCTCATAGACGAGGAAAAATTACCTTTGACGCTAATTTGAATTACGAAATTGATACTCACGAGGGGGTAACACTATGAGTAAGAAGGTATTAACAACACCAATAAAAGATGAAGATCTAAAGGATATTAAAACAGGAGATATTATTTATCTTACTGGTACAATCGTAACCTGCAGGGATGTTGCCCATCGAAGACTTATTGAAGAAAAAATTCCGTTACCAGTTGATCTTAAAGGAAAGGCAATTTTTCACGCAGGTCCTATTGTTAGGGACCTTGGGAATGATAATTACGAGATTGTTTCAGTTGGTCCTACAACTAGTATGAGAATGGAGAAATTTGAGAAGGAATTTATTGAAGAAACAGGTGTGAAACTTATAGTAGGTAAAGGTGGTATGGGAAAAAATACCGAAGAAGGATGCAGGGAACATAAAGCACTCCATCTCGTCTTTCCAGCTGGAAATGCTGTATTTGCAGCAACAAAAGTTGAACAAATAAAAGAGGTGCATTGGAAAGATCTAGGGATGCCTGAATCACTTTGGGTATGTGAAGTAAAAGAATTTGGCCCGCTAATTGTTTCTATCGATACAGAAGGAAACAATATTTTTGAACAAAATAAGATAGAGTTTAATAAAAAGAAGGAAGAACAATATGAACTCATTAGCAAACAGGTTCGATTTATCAAGTAAGTGAAGGAGTTCGTGTGGAATGAAGACATTACTGAATACACAAACTATAGTTCGCTATCAGTACCAAGGTAAAGTGTATTATGGAATTGTTGATGAAGATGTAATTATACAATTGTCTAGTGATTTCACTGATGTAGTTAACAATGAACTAAAGTTTGATGGCGAAAGAGTAAAATATAATGAAGTAAAGGTTTTGGAGCCGGTGGTTCCCAAGAAAATTGTTAATTTTGGTTGGACATATGCTGAGCATGCAAAAGAGACTGGTGGGACGGCAAATCTTGGTGAACCATTTCTTTTTTTAAAGCCCACTTCTTCTCTCATTCCAGATCAAGGTGAAATCATTCTTCCGCCGGCTAATTTAACCAAACAAGTAGAATTAGAGGGAGAAGTAGCATTAGTTATAGGTAAACGTGCTAAAAATGTAAAGGAAGAAGAAGCTTTAGATTATGTTTTTGGTTGTACTATCTTTAATGATGTGACAGCAAGAGATCTTACTAAATCAGATCCTCAGTTTACAAGAGGAAAAGGTTTCGATACATTTGCTCCGTTGGGTCCTTGTATTGTTACGGGTATAGATCCAACTAACTTAAGGATTGTTACCACTTTAAATGGAGAAGTTGTCCAAGAGGGTAATACGAATCAGATGTCACTTTCTATTCCTTTCCTTATTAGTTGGATTTCACAGGTAATGACACTTGAGCCCGGTGATATTCTTGCTACTGGTTCACCTTCAGGAAGTTGTCCTATGAAAGTGGGAGATACTGTAGTCGTTGAAGTAGAGCATATTGGTCAACTAAGAAATTATGTAAAGTAGACATTAGTTTTTAAAAATGAATTGTAGATATTATTTTCTGGCGATGCTGAAAAAAGCATCGCTTTTTTATTGTTAATCTAATACAGAGGGGTATAATTTGAATTACAAATTGCTTTAAGAGAGTTGGTGAATTATATGGATCAAATGTATTATTCGTTGGAAAATCACAAAAGAGATATTGATGTTAAGCAATATGTATACTATATAGGATCCTATCATTATAATTGGCATGATGCTATGGAACTCTTAATTGTTCTTCAGGGAGAGATTGAAGTAAGTCACAATGGCAGGAACGATATATTAGCAGAAGACGATCTCATGATTATTAATAGTAATGTAGGACATGCAACTCTTGCGAGAAAACCAAATTCCATCGCAATGGTTATTCATCTGCATCCAATTTATTTTAGCTCCTATTTTAGTGATTACCAATTACTTCAGTTTAAGTGTATATCAATAGGTGAACATCATAATAAAGAACCTTTCAAGAAAATAAGAAGACTTGCTGTTGAAATGATTCAATATATGGGAGGGAATACACCAACTGAAAAGTTGTGGTGTGAGAGTCTCCTTCATGAGTTAACGGCAAATTTGGTTAAATATTTTCCTCCAGAAGAGATATCATCAACAGAAATGGCAAGTAACAAGCGGAAAAATGATGCCGTGAATGAAATTATTCATTATATTGATAAGAATTATAAAAATAAAATCAGTTTAGAAGAGCTCTCGAATGTATTTGGATATAATAAGAGCTACATTTCGCAAATCGTTAAGCTTAATCTTGGTATCAACTTTTACGAATATCTGACTAGAATTAGGTTAAGGGAAGCTACTTATGCCCTTGCCAATTTGGAAGAAAAAATCTCAGATATTGCTTTATCCTATGGATTTTCAGAGGTGAAATCGTTTAATACGGCGTTTAGAAATAGCTTCGGAAAAACGCCTTCAGAATACAGAAAACAATTATCTATTAAAAAGGATTCGCAAAGTTTGGTAAATGAAAAAAGGTATCTTACAGAAGGGGAATTTAGAGAATTAATTAAAGTCCAGGAGGAATTTAAACCATCATCTGATTTTCTACTTCAGGATAATAAGGAGCAGGAAGAAAAAAAACTATTAAATAAAGAAGATTATCAAACTATTAGTGAAATTCGAAAAGAGCTGGATAGTACCCTGAAAAAGGTTAGGAAGATAGAAAAAAAGTTATTTTAATCTTACCTATTAACTACGGTGTTTCATAAGATTGATTGCATTTATTTCGTAATTAAAACAATGTCTATAAAAGAAGTTAATCTAATCTTTGAAAAGTATAAAATTCACATTTGTATCGAAAATTCTACAATTATCTTTGATACCCCTCCCATTCAAGAGTGCTTTCACCTTCCTTACTGTTGTTAGTTAACAGATGAAATCAAAGAATTGATGGAAAGTAATATCCAAAGCTTTATTAATAATCTCCCTAAAAAGTTAGAAGGAGACAATATAATTCCAAAAGAAACAACAAAATGACTTAAATAAACTTCTTCCTTAACTCGTAAAGGGTTCCGTTTTCAGGTGAATCCTTACTTAATGACACAAGAAAAGACGTATGAATTGGCATACGTCTTTTTCCTTATTTATTAACTTTTTCTACGAAATTCCCTTAACTTTGATAGCAATTGACATCGCTATTATGATGGACAGTAAGTATTGTAAAACTAAAAAAGATGGTCAAGTCTTCTGTCATTTGCAGTGCCGTTTTGAGTACCAATTTTATTATCTTTATTAGCTGGTCGTTAAAAAGCTGCTGATTCCCTCATTTAGGATTGAGAGGGTTCGCACGTATCGGTTGGGAGATCAGGTTAAGCAACAGAGCTGATAAATACACGGAAAAATTCCGCTTAATTAATAATTAATAGTAAAAAAGCCTGAAATAGACGGAGAGATTCCGCCTATTGGCTCGAAAGATTCGAAAATAGATAACTTTACTTTGCATAAGCGGAAAAACTCCTCTTATTTACTCTGAAACACGCTCCACTATGCATTGTAACCGGAATATCTCCGCTTATTTTACTTTCGCAGTTCTTCGATAAAGGCAAGACATCTTATTTAAAAAAATTATGATGAACCCTATCACCTGTAAGTTTCATATCCCTAATAAAGAAACTCGCCAATTACTTCGGCGAGTCTTACCGTTTATATACCAATAATGATGCCAATACGATAGTCATTTCAGCATATATTTTTAAAATGCACCTCAAAATAGAACGGTTTACTTAACTCGGAAGGGGTTTATTTAAGTTCATTCAGATTTTTCCTAAGAAAAAACCAACATATTCTATGCAGGTTTCTGTAAATTATTTATGTTGTGCTGCGAAAAGAGTTTGTATATGTTTAATCTCAATCTCTTTCTCTTTCTTTGAACTAGACCGGAAAGATTTAGAGCTAGAGAGATTATGGTTTCCAGAAATGGTGTATGATTTTGCGTAATATTCCATGCCTTCAATTAACTTTTGTAGAAACTTTTCCATTTATTTTTACCTTCTTTCGTATGAACGAAATTTATGTAATCATTATCGTTCTTCCACTTGATAAAGGCAAAGCCGATGGTAACGGTAGCATTTCTGATGAAAACGGGAACATCAGGGAAGAAAACAATTACATGTCTAGATTTCTTAAAATCTCTTTTGTTCTAATCGTATATTGGGTTTTTAGTACTTTAAAATAGTTGACAGTAACTAAGAATAAAATTATTATTTAATATGTGGTTTACTTAGTAGACAAGTAAACAAGAGAGTGATGTTCATTCATTAATTTGTTTACTAAACAGTTAAATCTTATATATTTTTTAATGAAAGTAGGGGAATTTATGAGAAAAATTGCTGTGCTAACAAGCGGTGGGGATTCTCCTGGAATGAATGCTGCAATTAGGGCTGTAGTATTGAGCGGGGCTAACAAAGGATTAGAAGTATTCGGGGTCTACAATGGATATGAGGGACTCATAGGAGGAAATATTGTTCCCCTGAATCAGAAGAATGTAAAGGATATCATCCAGCGAGGCGGAACCATTTTACGTACCTCGAGAAGTGAGCGTTTTAAACAGGATGAGTGGTAGTTCAATGCCATACGAACATTAAAAGATTTAGAGATTGAAGGTCTAGTCGTAATTGGTGGTGACGGATCTTTTCAAGGAGCAATGAAATTAGGTGAAAAGGGACTTCCAGTAGTGGGAATACCAGGAACAATTGATAACGATATTTCTGGTACAGACTATTCAATAGGTTTTAATACGGCAGTAAGTACGGCTATTGATGCCATTGATAAGATTCGTGATACAGCATACTCTCATGAGAAGACGACAATTGTAGAGGTTATGGGGCGTGATGCCGGGGATATTGCTTTATGGTCTGGACTTTGTACAGGAGCAGAATCAATTATCATTCCAGAAGCTACTTACCAAATGAAAGATCTTATTACCCGTATCGAACAGGCACGAGAGCAGGGGAATAAGGAATCTATCATCATAGTTGCAGAGGGAGTGTGTAGTGCTGAAGAAATAAGAGATGAATTAAAAGAACATATTAGTTTAGATTCAAGAGTAGTTGTCCTAGGTTTCTTACAACGTGGTGGAACCCCTACTGCTTATGACAGAATGATTGGTAGTCAAATGGGAGCAAAAGCGGTTGATCTTCTACTAGAAGGTAAGCATGGAAGTATGGTTAGTATAAAGGATGGAAAAATTACTCACACCCATTTTAACCAAGCTGCCAAAGAACTTCATAAAATCGACATTTCTTTATATCAGCTGGCACTTAATTTATCAACATAAGCTTACCGGAAAGGTTTGTAAGGGCTAACAAAGGAAATATAGGAAATGACAATGTATAAGAAATTCTTTTACGAAAAGTAAATGAACAGGATATACTAGAGAACTAGCATAGTAGAACGGAGGGCAATTATGCCATTATTATTTACAGCTATTGGAGTTGTCATATTACTCATATTAATTATGGGATTTAAACTGAACACCTTTGTGTCACTAATTATTGTATCTTTTATTGTTTCTTTATTATTGGGAATTCCTGCAGGGGATATTGTTCATACAATTGAAAGCGGTTTAGGAGGGACTCTTGGTCATATCGGTTTAATCTTTGGACTCGGTGCTATGCTTGGTAGACTCATTGCAGATGCGGGTGGAGCACACCGTATTGCCATGACGTTAATAAACCGGTTTGGGGAAAAGAAAATTCAGTGGGCTGTGGTGTTTGCTTCATTTATTGTTGGAATCACTTTATTTTATGAAGTCGCCTTTGTTTTATTAATTCCTATTATCTTTACGATTGCCAAAGAGTTAAACATTTCGATTATTAAGTTAGGTCTTCCAATGAGTGCTACCTTATTAGCAACGCATTCCTTTCTTCCACCCCACCCGGGTGCGACGGCTGTTGCTGCGGAGTATGGGGCAGATATGGGGACAGTTTTACTCGTCGGTATTGTCATTGCGATACCAACTGTTGCAGTCGCAGGAGTGTGGTATACAAGATTAGTAGAGAAATGGATGCCAGCTACATTTTCAAGAGAAAGTAATTTGGATTCAATAGGTGAACAAAAAGAGTTTAAAGAGGACGAGACCCCTGGTTTCGGGATCAGTGTTTTTACAGCCATCTTTCCGGTTATTTTAATGACTTTTGGAACAATAGTAGATTTTGTTCAGAGATTAGTAGGTTTCTCGGATAATGGCGTTATCTTATTAATTCGTTTTATCGGAAACTCTTCTACAGCGATTTTGCTATCTTTATTGTTAGCTATATACACAATGGGAATTGCCAGGAAGATTCCAATGAGAACATTGATGGGATCATGTGGAAAATCTATTAATGCCTTAGGAATGCTCCTTCTTATCATTGGTGGAGGAGGAGCTTTTAAGCAAGTTCTTATAGATGGCGGAGTAGGGGATTATATCGCTCAACTATTCGAAGGAAAGGCCATTTCACCAGTTCTACTTGCATGGACAGTAGCTGCAATCTTACGTATTGCACTCGGATCCGGTACGGTTGCCACATTATCAACGGCAGGTTTAGTTATCCCGATATTGAGCCAAACCCCAGACGTTAATTTAGTATTGGTTTCCCTTGCAACAGGGGTCGGAAGTTGTATGGGCTCACATGTAAATGACGCAGCATTCTGGATTGTAAAAGAGTATATGGGAATGACCATGAAAGAAACCTTTGCAACCTATAGTGTACTTTCTTCTATTACAGCTGTAGTTGGATTAGGGTTTATTTTAATTCTTGATGTATTTATTTAGATAGATAATATCGTGTCTTTACAAAATGTAAATTACTACAAAATAATAAAAAAGGTGTTCAAAGAGCCTGGCTTTTGGAGCATCTTTTTATTTTGGCTTATATGTGAAACGTTATTTTTATAAGAGAAGAGTGTGTAAGAAAATGATGAATAACAATATGCTTTATCAAAAAAACGTTTGACAATTAGTTTTATGAAAAGTACAATTTAACTACAAGGTTACTTAGTAGACAAGTGAACAAGAAGAAAAAGTATAGTGTGTTCTTTATTTTTATGAGGTATGTTTAACTTTACCGAATTTTTTGTGAAAATGTAAAGGATTACATAACCCATCTGTGCAATATAAACATGGCTCAGGATAAGTCTCTTTAATTTTAATAATTGCTGTTTTCGTAAAGATTGTTGCTTTTAAATAATAGTTTAACTCTATAGTGGAATGGAGCGGAAGAAACTTGACTCCTGCGGGAAGCAAGTTTTTGGAGCGCAATGGAACGAACTATTATTTACTATCAACTGAATTAAATAACAACAAAGTATGCGGAAACAGCCAAATTATTCTACACTTAACTTCTTGAGAAAATTGCATGTAAAACTAAATAAAATTAAAGCGCTTACCAAAATAAGGCCAAATTAGATTAGGTTTCTCATTATTTAACCCAAAAATAAAAAGGATCAGAGGGTGGGGATAAAATGAAAACGCTTCAAAAGTTGATGATCATTTTTACAATAGGATTAGCTCTAAGTATATTAGTAGTTTTCTTAACTACTAGTAATGCAGTAGGCTTTAATAACGAAACCATCATTAGGTTTGGACATGGCGCTGCAGAATCAAATGAAAGACATTTAGCTGTTATGAAATTTAAAGAACTTGTAGAAGAAAAATCAGATGGAAAAATGAAAGTGCAAGTGTATCCTAATGAGCAACTCGGCTCTGAGGTGGAAATGATAGAAAGTGTTACGTTTAATGACCTTCAAATGGTAGCCGCGAGTGCTTTTAGTCAATATGATCAAAGAATAAGTGTGTTTGAATTACCGTATCTATTTGATTCCTACGAACAGGCGTGGAGTAATCTGGATAGTGAGATTGGACAGCGAGTGGCAGAACCTCTATTAGAAGATGGGTTAAGAGTAGTAGCATATTTTGAGAACGGTTTCCGTCATGTTACGTCAAATAAACCAATTGAAGAACCGGAAGATTTAGGTGGTTTGAAAATTACAACACCGGAGTTTCCACTATCAATAAGTACCTTTAAGGCATTTGGTTCTAACCCTACACCGATGGCATTTGGCGAATTATATATGGCTTTACAACAAGGTACTGTCGATGCTCAAGAAAACCCAATCGCAAATACGTATGCTAGTAAATTTAATGAAATTCAAGATTATCTAAATTTAACTGGACATCAATATATGCCATTACCTGTAGCCATTAGTGAAGAGTTTTGGCAAACGCTTACTCCAGAGGAGCAGGAGATTATTAAAAGCAGTGCAAGTGAAGCTGCAACGTTCCACAGAGAGATTTTAAGAGAAAATGAAGAAAAGATGATTAGTGAACTACAAGATGCCGGTATGACAGTTATTCAACCAGATCGAGATAAATTTAGAGAAAAAGCTGAAGCAGTTTATGAGGCGTATAAAAATAGGTTCGGAGAGGATTTTGTTAATAACGTTTTGAAGGCAGTTGAACAAAAACAATAAGTTTCAAAGTACACCATAAGGAGGGCATGTCATGAAAGTAATCAAGTGGTTAGAAGAACACTTTGAAGAATATATCTTAATCGTATTGAGTGTTCTTACAGTAATTATTGTATTTACACAAGTATTTATGAGATATGTGCTGGGAGAGTCTCTTACTTGGTCAGAGGAAGTTGCAAGATATCTATTTATTTGGATGATATATGTAGGTATTAGTTATGGAGTGAAAAAAGAAAAACATCTTGGTGTCGATGCCTTTCCAATGCTGTTTGAAAAAAAGGGAAAAATAATCATTGATATGATCGCCAGTTTCTCATTTTTACTATTTGCTGTGATCATGACTTACTACGGTTTTGATATCGTCCTAAAGGTAACGAGAGAATCAGCTGCATTGGAATTACCTCTTGAATGGGTTTATGCTGCACCTGTCGTCGGAATGATTTTAACATCGATTCGTCTCATTCAAAAATTAGTTCGTTTAGTAAACCAATTGAAAACGTTAAATCAACCTAACTTTGACCAGAGTGAAGAAAAGACTGATCTTCGGGAGGAAATTGTATGACTAGTTTTGTATTATTTGGTACCTTCTTTTTGTTTATGCTTCTTTCCGTCCCGATTGCAATCTCTCTAGGGTTAGCGGGTTTAGTCACGGCCGTTTATTCACCGAATATTTCTATTACGTTTCTTGCACAAGGCTTTGTCACTTCGACTGATAATTTCGCGTTAATGGCCATTCCTTTTTTTATCCTGGCCGGTGAGATAATGGGTAAGGGAGGAATATCAAGTCGATTATTCAATTTAGCTAATATATTTGTAGGTCGTTATACAGGCGGTTTCGCAATAGCAGCAGTTGTCACTTGTATGTTCTTTGCGGCTATTTCCGGATCTGGGCCAGCAACAGTAGCAGCAGTTGGCGGCATTATGATTCCTGCAATGGTAGCGGAAGGCTATGATAGAAAATTTGCAACTGCTGTAATCGTAACAGCTGGGTCTATTGGAATCATTATTCCTCCAAGTATCCCGATGGTTCTTTTTGGAGTTTCAGCTAACCAGTCAATCGGGGATTTATTCCTAGGTGGTATTATCCCTGGAATTTTAATTGGAATTTGTTTGATGATTTGGTGTTATTTCTATTCCAAGAAGAAGGGCTATTCAGGTACGAAAGAGAGCTTCAGCTTTAAAAAGATGCTTAGTGCTTTAAATCAAGCCAAATGGTCACTTTTAGTTCCAATCATTATATTAGGCGGGATATACGGAGGAATTTTTACTCCAACAGAAGCAGCTGTTTTTGGAGTTGTATACGCAGCGTTTGTTAGTCTATTCCTGCATAAGGAAATCAAAATCAGCAAATTCCCTAAAATTATTGCGGAAGCAGCTATAAGCTCTGTTTCTATTCTCATTATTATTGGAACAGCAAACGCATTTGGTACGATTCTAACAATGGAGAAAATACCACAAGCTGTTGCAGAGTCTTTCTTATCAATATCTGAAAACTCAATAGTGATCATATTAATCATCATTCTTTTGTTACTCATTATAGGATGTTTTATTGATACATCAGCAGCAGTGATTATCTTTACACCAATTCTTTTTCCAGTAGCAAGCCAAGTAGGTTTAGATCCAATTCATTTTGGAATTATCATGATTGTGACATTATCGATTGGTTTTATTACACCGCCACTTGGTGTGAATCTATTTGTCGGCTCAGGTATATCCGGACTTAGTATGCCTACATTAGTAAGAGCTGTTGTCCCGTTCTTTTTCATCATGCTTGTTAGTTTGGCAATTATTGCAGTTATACCCAAATTAACACTTTTATTACTGTAAGTTGGAGTGAGAGATTATGTCTCTCCTCTTATTTTTTGGCTATTTTCGCAAAGATTGTTGCTTTTAATTACTACTTTAACTCTATAGTGGAATGAAGCGGAAGACACTCGACTCCTGCGGGAATTGAGGAAAGGCTGAGACCCCACAGGCGAAGCCGAGGAGCATTCCTGTTTATAATCCTAAAGGGTTCTTGCAAAATAAAAAGTCCTCTTGTAAGATGCTTGAGTATCAACTTCCCAATCGAAACTCAATCACCATACAGGAGGACATATGATGAATAGTAATACCAATCACAAAATTAATCAAGTTTCTGAAACTACTTTGGTCATTGGAATCGATATTGCCAAGCAGAAACACTTTGCATGTGCAATGGACGATCGTGGCCGTGTGTTAGAGAAATCATTTCCGTTCTTTCAATCAGATGCCGGTTTTGAACAGCTGGTTAAAAGAATCAAGTCTCTACAATCTCTCCATCAAAAATCAGAGGTTATAGTTGGATTTGAACCCACTGGGCACTATTGGATGAACTTAGCTGCATATCTGGTTGATCAGCAAATTCGATTTGTCTTGGTAAATCCTATGCACGTCAATAGAACGAAAGAATTAGATGATAACCTTCAAACCAAAAACGACCAAAAAGACGCTCGTGTTATCGCTAGCTTAATACGTGACGGACGGTTCACTTATTCTCGAATACTAACTGGAGTAGAAGCAGAACTTCGAAACGGAGCGAGCCTTCGGTCTAAATTACAAGAAGATATTACATCTATTAAAAACCGTATGATACGTTGGACAGATCTTTATTTCCCTGAGTTTCAGCACATATTCAAAAGTTTTGGGAAGAACGCTTGCGCTGTGCTTGAAATGACACCATTACCAATCGATTTTGATGGTAAAAGTGATAAAGAACTGATTCAGCTATACAAAAATGTAGAAGGACTACAATGTCTTTCTTTTTCTAAGATTCAAAAGTTAAAAATGCTAGCCACCAAGTCCATCGGACTTACAGAGGGATTAGAAATGGGACGATTTGAGATAAAAACATTGCTTTCTCAATTCAAGGCTCTTTCAAAACAACTAGAAGTTTTATCTTCAAGATTATCTGAACTCGCACAGCAATTGACAGACTACGAGTATATCTTATCTATTCCTGGTTTAGGTGAAAATACAGCAGTTGAATTACTCTCTGAGATTGGTTCCCTTAGCCATTATGAGCATCCACGCCAACTAATTAAATTAGCGGGACTCACACTTAGGGAAAACTCTTCAGGCAAACATAAAGGTCAAAAGAAAATCTCAAAAAGGGGTAGAAGAAAACTCAGAGCTATATTATACAGAGTTATTCTTCCTTTGATTCAACATAACATAGCATTTAAATCCCTTTACCAATACTACACAACTCGTACTGTTAATCCGCTGAAGAAGAAAGAAGCCATGGTTGTATTATGTGGGAAGTTACTTAAAATTCTACACGCTTTGTGTGTGAAACGTGTGCACTTTAATGCAAGTCTTATGATAAGAGACCTCCATTGCCTCCAAGAGGCAGCTTGAGCTACTTCTTAGTAGTTTGTGAAATCTAAACAAGAGGATGACACGGAGAAGCCGGCACAATATGAGCCATTAGACCAAGAGTCCCTCGAGGAGCATCGCCAGCCTCTGCCTTATGAATAGACCAAACGAAGGAATGTATGCGCTAGACGCCAAGAGACATGGGAGGGTTCGTCATCATAAGATTCGCAGAGATCCAATGTGCATCATATAAGCACTTTAGAGTTAATGATTTCCAATTAGCTCTAGCGAAGCGTAAGCTTCCCCTTACAGATTCTTGAACATTTAGAAAATCTTATTAAATAATTAAGGATAAAAAAATTTTATTAGCCAGGAAAGTGGCTTTAAAGGTTGATATTCCAACATTTCTAGAGGGAGGCTTAGCTTCCTCCCCGCGGAAAGCGAGTGTCTGAAGCGCAATGGAACGAACTAATTTTAAAGATGATCGTATAAGAAAAACTAGGGCTTTCGCCATTAGAACTTTGCTACAAGCCAAGTATTTCTAACAAAATATAAATTTATTAAAAATAATTTGTATACTTAGTAGACAAGTGAAAGTCAAAGATGTATACTACAGTTATAGAAAAACTCGTTAGACAAGTGCGACTTAACTTGTATGACAAGTAAACAACATTATAAGGTTACAATTAAAAATAATTCATTGAGGTGAAAAAGTTGAAAAATATAAGTATTGAAGAATTAAAAGACATAGCGATAGAAATGAGAAAAACAGCTGTAACAATGATTCACAAAGCACAAGCAGGTCATCCAGGTGGTTCATTATCTGCTGCGGATCTAATGACAGCGCTATATTTTAAAGAAATGAACATTGATCCAAGCAATCCTAATTGGGAAGATCGTGACAGATTTGTCCTTTCCAAAGGACATGTTTGTCCAATTCAATACTCAGCTTTGGCCTTAAAAGGGTATGTCCCATATGACACAATTTACACATTAAGAGAATATGGTTCTCCATTCCAAGGGCATCCAGACATGAAGAAATGTCCTGGTATTGATATCTCAACTGGGTCATTAGGTCAAGGACTTTCTTGTGGTGTAGGGATGGCGATTGCAGGAAAACGAGATAAAAAAGATTATCGTGTCTTCTCCTTATTAGGTGATGGGGAATGTCAAGAAGGCCAGATTTGGGAAGCAGCTCAGACTGCAGTGAAATATCAATTAGATAATTTAGTTGTATTTGTTGATAACAACAGACTTCAAATTGATGGCACTACTGATGAAGTCATGCCATTACAAGATTTAGAAAAGAAATTTGAAGTGTTTGGATTTGAAACAAAACGAATCGATGGACACTCAATGGAAGAGATTGTTGAGGTACTTGATGAAGTAAGATTTGCTAAAAATGGTAAGCCGAAATGTATCGTGATGGACACGATAAAAGGTAAAGGTGTTTCTTATATGGAAGATGTTGCTGATTGGCACGGAGTAGCTCCTAATGATGAAGAATATAAACAGGCAATTGGAGAAATCGCAGGGGGGTTAAAATAATGAGTATCTTAGAAAAAACGCTAACGACAAAGAAAGCAACCAGGGAAGCTTTTGGTGATGAAATTGTAAAGCTAGGAAAAGAAAATAAAGATATTTATGTAATTGATGTTGATATTGCGAAATCTTGTAAAACGAGCAATTTTATTAAGCAATTACCTGATCAACATATAAATGTTGGAATTGCCGAGCAAAACGCAGCTGGTTTAGCAGCAGGTCTTGCAACCACTGGGAAGATTCCTTTTGTAAGCACTTACGCTGTTTTTGGTTCTTTAAGAATGGCAGAGCAAATCAGACAAGAGGTTTGTTATCCAAACTTAAATGTTAAAATTGCTTGTTCTCACGGTGGATTAACTCCAGCTAGTGATGGTGGAAGTCACCAAGCCATTGAAGATATGGGAGTATTAAGAAGCTTTCCAAATATGACAGTTATTATGGGTGCAGATTACTATTCTACTAGAAAGCTGGTTGAGCAGGCAGCAAAAATGTATGGTCCTGTTTACCTTCGCTTTACAAGAGATACTGTTCCAATCATTTATGATGAGCATGAAGAATTTACAATCGGTAAGGCTAAAAAGTTACAAGAAGGTTCAGACATAGCCATTATTGCAAACGGTGACACTGTGCGCTTAGCAATTGAAGCGACAAAAGAATTAGAAAAAGAAGGAATCTCTGTCAAGCTATTAGATATGCATACAATTAAACCATTAGACCGTGATGCTGTGGTTGAATGTTTAGAAGTTGGAAAAATTATTTCTGTCGAAGACCACAATATATTAAATGGATTGGGTAGCGCTGTGTGTGAAGTTGTAGCTGAAGAAGGCAAAGGGAAAGTAAGTAGAATTGGGGTTCAGGATCAATTTGGTCAGTCTGCTCCATATGAAAAGCTATTAGAAATGAATGGAATCACTGTTGAAAACATCATTAATACTGCAAAAAAATTACTTAAATAAATATATAAAACTACAAAATTAGGAGTGAAAGAAAATGTTTCAATTACATGATAGAGTAGCAATCGTAACAGGAAGTGGATCAAAAAAAGGCATTGGACGTACAATTGCATTAGCTCTTGCAAAACAAGGTGCAGCGATTGTTGTAGCAGATTTAAACTTAGAAGGAATCGATGATACTGTAAACGCGATTACTGAAGCTGGTGGTAAGGCATTAGGTGTAGAATTAAATGTAACAAATAAAGAGTCTGTTGATGCCATGATCGAAAAGGTACTCGTAGAATACGGAAGAATTGATATCCTCGTTAATAATGCGGGCATATCTCAAAAAGTAACTGTTCAGGACATGACACTTGAGGATATGACGAGAGTCTTTAATGTTAATATGTTTGGTCTGTTCCTATGTACTCAAGCAGTACTAGAGCCGATGAAAAAACAAAAGTTTGGTCGAATCATTAATCTGTCCTCTGTATCTGCAAAAAGAGGTGGAGGAGTTTTTGGTGGAGCACATTATTCAGCATCTAAAGCTGCTGTATTAGGCTTCTCTAAAAATCTTGCACGTGAAGTAGCTGTTGATGGAATCACTGTAAACAGTGTTGCACCTGGACTAGTAAACACAGAAATTTGGAAGTCTCTTCCTGAAGAAGATGCAAAGAAGGTTATTGATAGCATTCCAATGGGTAGACCTGGTGAAGTTAGTGAAATTGCATCAGCAATTTCATTCTTAGCGTCAGAAGAAGCATCTTATATTACAGGCGAAGAGATAGATATTAACGGTGGTTCTCACATGGATTAATTTCTATAGTTGAAACAGGCAACCAAGATTTGGCTGCCTGTTTCAACATTCATTTTAATAGTTTTCTATAACTTACTATAGAGAGAAGTGAGGACGATCAATTTTATCCCTGTTTCCAGTAAAAAACTATATATACAAATTTATAATCAAATACTATCAGAGATTGAAGTTGGCGTAGTAAAAGAAGGGGAAAAGCTTCCTTCGGAAAGAGAGTTATGTGAACTTTTTAATGTGAGTCGGGCACCTGTTAGGCAGGCTCTTAGTGCATTAGAGTTGAATGGAGTTATTTATTCACGCCAAGGGGAAGGCGTATTCGTGAAAAATAATAAGATTCTAACAGGGAATTTCCAAACATCCTTCTTTTTAAAATCGATTTCCCCAGAGGATATTGTTGAAGCAAGGATGAGTATTGAGCCGTTGATCATTGAATTTGCTGCAATAAGAGCTACAGATGAAGATATTAAAGCACTTCAAAAGACGATCAAAAAGATGGAAGAAGAAACGAAAGCCGGAATATATGTACCAGAAACAGATGAAACATTACACAAACAAATAGCAGAGGCTTCTCATAATGACTTATTTATAAAGTTTATGTCTGCTATTAGCAATGCAATGAAGCAGCAGGAAATGTGGCATTTTATTCGAGATAGAACGGTAACCAGACCAGATTATAGAGATATAAATTTTGATGAACATCTATCTCTTATCAAAGCTATTGAGGAACATAATGCAAAAGAAGCAGTAGAATTAATGACCTCTCATATGGAAAATCTTTATGAGCGATATTGGAAGGCATAATATTTATAGATAATATATTGAATGGAGGAGGAGAACAGATGGGTACAGTAATTTGCCAAAATTGTAATTCAACGATAGATCACTTTGAAAATGAAAAGGTAACTGTTCTTTATTCTAAGTGTGAATGCTGTGACAGCGCTAAAAAGATTGATCGTACAAAATAATAATTTTATATTCGTTCTTTTTGAATTAAATGAAAAGGTTTTCAATTTAATGAAGTACAACTTAGTAATTTAGTCAGAGTGATAGATATAAACGTGTAGGAGGAAATAAAATGAAAGTAGCTATTGCATCAGATCATGGTGGTATAACAATTCGCAAAGAAATTATCTCTTTGCTTGAGGAAATGAATATAGAGTATATTGATTTAGGGTGTGAATGTCAATCTTCCGTAGATTACCCTGATTATGCGGTCCCGGTAGCAGAAAAGGTAGCAAAAGGTGAGGTAGAAAGAGGCATATTAGTGTGTGGCACTGGTATTGGAATGAGTATTGCCGCTAATAAGGTAAAGGGAATACGTTGTGCACTTGTTCACGATACCTTCAGCGCTAAAGCAACGAGAGAACATAATAACTCGAATATTCTAGCTATGGGAGAGCGTGTCATTGGTCCAGGATTAGCTCGTGATATTACAAAAATATGGTTAACTACCTCTTTCGAAGATGGCGGAAGACATGAAAATCGTATTAATAAGGTAACTGAACTTGAAATGCAATATAGATAATGTTATACGAGAGTGATGGTCTACCCATCACTCTATTTTAATGCTTTGGAAACTATGGTGATGTGGTTCGAAGGGGAATCCACAGGTACATCTGTATTGCCTATAATGAGAACCCTACCGCAGCAGGAAACATGCATAGCGTCGATATATGTTAAATTAATCCTGTATTAGTGTTGCTCTTTAAAAGAGAAAAGCTTATAATTAAATGTGTTTTAGTAACGTTTACACGTAAGAATACATATTGAGAGAAGTGATTAAAATTAGCTTTAATCGAGTATCCAGTGAAAAATTATATATACAAATTTATAATCAAATTCTTTCAGAAATCCAATCAGGATCTTTCAATATAGGTGATAAATTACCTGCAGAACGAGAGCTTTGTGAACAGTTTGGAGTTAGTCGTGCTCCGGTTAGACAAGCATTAAGTGCTCTTGAGTTGAATGGTATCATATACTCTCGTCAAGGAGAAGGTGTGTATGTTAAAAATACACAAATATTAAATCATTCTGATTCAGCTTTTATATTGGATTCAACCTCCCCAGAAGATATTGTAGAAGCAAGAATGAATATTGAGCCGGTTATTATTAAATATGCTGCACTAAGAGCAACTGACGAGGATATTGAGGAACTTCGCTCAACAATTCAAAAAATGGAGGAAGAAACAAAGTCTGGCATCTATGTCCCGGAGACTGATGAAGCTCTTCATAAAGGAATAGCTAAGGCTTCTCATAATGACTTATTTATTAAAATTATGGCTGCAATAAGTAATGCAATGAAACAGCAGGAAATGTGGAAGCTCATTCGAGATCGGACATTTACTCGTCCAGATTATCGAGACGTTAACTTTGAAGAGCATAAAATGCTTATTAAAGCCATCGAAGAGCATGATGAATTGAAAGCTGTAGACCTAATGACGACTCATATGCAGAACCTCTATGATCGATATTGGAAAGATTAATTGTAAAAGAACGGTTATACTAAATGCTTAAAGGACTTTATCAAGGTTTCCATTCTTGATAAAGTCCTTTTTTATATATTTTGATGCAAAAAAAGTAACGGAAGGTTCTGAATATTCTTCTGATTTACATTGACATTTTAGTCAAGGGTAGATATACTGTGGATATAAGTTAACTTAGCATACAAGTTAACAAGATTATAAGATAACAATATTGTTCTTAGTTTTTTGTAATCGCCAGCAAAACAGTCTCCAGTTTACTTTTTGAGTTGATACCATCAGAAGTTTTTAACAGATTGCGGTCATTGAATATGGCTTCTACTGTATGTAACATCATGTTCCGCTCATCAAGTTTAAGTTTTACTAATCAAAAATGTAAGCGATTACCTACGTGTGTTTTTCTTATGAAAAATAGCTTAAGGGGGAAGGACTTTGAAAGCAGCATTATTTGATAGGGTTGAACATTTTACGGTCATTGGAAAAGAGGTACCAAAAATAAAGGGGAATGAAGTGTTAATTCAAGTCATAAGTGCCGGGATATGTGGTTCTGATATTCATGCATATTTGGGAAAACATCCTTTTCGGCATCCACCAAGCATTTTAGGACATGAAGTAGTCGGCGAAATAATAGAGTTGGGGCATAGTGTCTCAACTTATGAAGAAGGAGATATGGTCACGATTGAACCGCAGATTGGATGTGGGAATTGCCATTCTTGTATAAAAGGGGACTATAATCTTTGCGAAGAAAAAGTTGTACTCGGAACAACAAAGTGGGATGGGGGTTTCGCAGAATATGTAGTAGCTAAAGAGAAGAGTGTTTACAAACTTCCGAAATCATTAACGCCAGATTTAGCTGTCCTTACAGAACCTCTAGCAGTAGGTGTTCATGCTGTAAATATTGCCGAAGTAAAAAAGGGAGATAAAGTAGCCATACTTGGTTCAGGACCTATAGGACTTGTTACGGCAGTTGCTGCTCATGCCAAAGGGGCTGAAACGATATGTTTGACAGATGCGATCGATAAAAATTTAGAAATAGGAAAAAAACTATGTGCAACAGATGTTGTGAATGTAAGGTATCAATCCTTAAAAGAATATGCTGCTGCTCAT
Source organism: Metabacillus schmidteae (assembly GCF_903166545.1). Taxonomy (NCBI): domain Bacteria; kingdom Bacillati; phylum Bacillota; class Bacilli; order Caryophanales; family Bacillaceae; genus Metabacillus; species Metabacillus schmidteae. Next base: position 1,406,536 of record NZ_CAESCH010000001.1, read on the forward strand.
ATTGGCCAATTTGATCATGTTTTTCTTACTGCGAGTTATGAAACGATAGTAGATGATGCCTTGAATATTATCAAAAGAAAAGGAAAAATCATTTCTATTGCCTTATTCGAAGAACAAGTTTCGATTGATTTAAATAGATTGATGATTTCAGAGATTCAGATATATGGATCTTCTATGTATGTAAAAGAAGACTTTAATATGGCAATTGATATTTTAGCGAGTCGTAAGTATAAGCTTGAATCATTAATTACGCATAGATATCAATTTGACCAGATAAATGAGGCGATGGAAGTAGCCTTAACAAAAAACGGTTCTCCAATAAAAATTGTTCTTGATATGATGAAAAATTAATCTCTATTACCTTTGTGAGAAGATAGGTATGTTTTAAAAACGGCCTATTAAAAAATATAAAAGTAAGATTTTAAGGGGGAGCAATGATGAGGAAAACAATTTTATCTATCATGTTAGTAATGATGGTGATCTTTTTAGCAGCATGCGGTGGGAAAGAAACATCAAGTGAAAAGAGTAGTAGCAATGGAGACAAAATTAATATTAAATTTGCACATAGCGCAGTTGAATCAAATTCAAGACATGAGGCTGCTTTGAAATTTAAATCGTTAGTAGAAGAGAAGTCCAATAATCAAATAACTGTGGAAGTTTTCCCAAATGAAGTTTTAGGCAGTGAGCCGCAAATGGTAGAAGGTGTTTCATTTAACGATATTCAAATGGTGGCTGCTAGTACGTTCGCACAATATGAACCAAAGGTAGATGTTTTTGGATTACCTTTCTTATTTGAGACAAATGAACAGGCATGGGAAGCATTAGACGGCCCAATCGGTGAAGAAGTATTTGCAGGGTTACTTGATGACAATTTACGTGTGCTGGGACATTTTGAAAACGGATTCAGACATGTGACGAATAATTCAAAACCAATTGAAAAAGTTGAAGATTTAAAAGGATTAAAAATTCGTACGCCTGAAATGCCTATATTAGTTAGTATCTTTGAATCGCTTGGAGCAAACCCTACCCCAATGGCATTTGGAGAACTCTATATGGCCTTACAACAAGGTACGGTGGATGGACAGGAAAATCCTATCTCAAATATCCATGCAACGAAGTTCTATGAAGTTCAAAAATATCTAAGTTTAACAAGTCATTCATATAGCCCAACGACTGTCGCAATTAGTGATGAATTTTGGCAAACGCTAACACCTGAACAACAGGAAATCGTTCAATCAAGTTTAAAAGAAGCTTCAACATTTCATAGAGACTTAGTTATGAAGGATGAAGAGACTCTTTTAAAAGAGCTTGAAAAAGAGGGAATGAAAGTAAATAAACCAGATATCGCATCTTTTAGAGAAGCTTCCAAATCTGTATATGAAGAATATGAAGATACTTATGGTAAAGACCTTATCGACCGTATCCTAAAGGCTCAAGAGTAAAAAGGTGAGAAAAGCAGAATCTATCCGAATGGTTATCTTCAGTAGATTCTGCTTTTTATAAAGGGGGTAAATTTATGTCGGTTATAAAATGGTTAGATGAGAATATAGAGGGCTTCTTACTTATTTTACTTAGTATCCTAACAGTAGTAGTCGTTTTTATCCAAGTGTTTATGAGGTATGTGTTAAGTTCCTCCCTTGTTTGGTCAGAGGAGCTAGCCAGGTATGCTTTTATATGGATGATTTATATCGGGGTAAGTTATGGAGTGAAACGGCAAGCACATATAAGTGTTGACGCATTGGCAATGCTGTTTAAAAGAAAAGGCAAGTTTTTGTTAGCGATGTGCGCAAATGTAGCATTTTTAGCATTTGCTGTTATTCTTATATACTTTAGTTTTGAAGTCGTCATTCAAGTTACACGTACTTCACCCGCTTTAAATATACCTATGCAATGGGTGTACGCAGCTCCAATGGTTGGATTATTATTAACGGCTATTAGAATCATTCAAAGAATGAAAATTCAATTTGATCTATTTAGATCTGGGGAGTAGGTGATAAGTATGACAGCACTCGTATTGTTTGGTAGTTTCGTATTCTTTTTACTTTTGACAGTCCCTATCGGTATTTCATTGGGATTGGCTTCTCTTGTCACAATTTTATATGCAGATGTCACATCAGTTGAATACCTCGCACAAAGTCTTGTTCAATCTACTGATTCATTTCCTTTAATGGCAGTTCCTTTCTTCATTTTAGCAGGAGAAATTATGGGGAAAGGTGGAATATCTGAGCGTCTTTTTAAGCTGGCTAATGTTTTTGTAGGGAATTTTACAGGTGGATTTGCAATGGCGGCAGTACTGACTTGTATGTTTTTTGCAGCGATTTCCGGGTCAGGTCCTGCAACAGTTGCAGCAGTTGGCGGGATTATGATTCCTGCAATGGTTGGATATGGTTATGATAAAAAATTTGCAACTGCAGTTGTCGTAGCTGCCGGTGCACTAGGCATTATTATTCCACCAAGTATTCCAATGGTTATATACGGTGTATCTGGTAGTGTATCAATTGGTGATATGTTTATTGCCGGTATCATACCAGGTGTTCTTATTGGTGCTGTAATGATGGGATGGAGTTATATTTACTCGAAAAAGAATAACTATAAAGGAAATGGTGAAAAGTTCACATTTAAAAGAGCACTATCCGGGATTAATGAGGCGAAGTGGGCAATATTTATTCCTATCCTTATCTTAGGAGGCATATATGGAGGTATTTTTACGCCAACTGAGGCAGCTGTAGTTGCTGTTGTATACGCGGCAATTATTAGTATTTTTGTTTATAAAGAGCTGACATTTAAGACATTTCCTAAGGTATTAAAGGATGCAGCATTAACATCTGCAACAATATTAATTATTATTGGAACGGCAAATGCATTTGGAAGAATTTTAACGATGGAACAAATTCCTAGATTGGTAGCTGATTCATTATTAAGTATATCTTCGAATCCCCTGGTCATATTATTACTTATTAATCTCTTACTATTATTTGTTGGGATGTTTATGGATACTGTCGCAGCAATTATTATATTAGTTCCAATTTTATTGCCTATTGCTATAAATATTGGAATAGATCCTATACACTTTGGAATTATTATGATTGTAAACTTGGCCATAGGATTTATAACACCACCTGTAGGTGTAAATCTATTTGTTGGTTCTGGTATATCTGGTTTATCTATTGAGTCCCTAGCTAAAGCTACAATTCCATTTTTTGTAGCGATGATTTTAAGCTTAACTGTCATTACAGTCATTCCTGGAGTGTCTCTATTCTTGGTTGAGTTTTTTAAATAGGCTGTTTTGGCAAAGATTGTGGCTATTAAACAGTATTCTAACACTATAGTGGAATGGAGCGGAAGGCACTCGACTCCTGCGGGAAGTGAGGAAAGGCTGAGACCCCGCAGGCGAAGCCGAGGAGGCTCAGCTTCCTCCCCGCGGAAAGCGAGTGACTGCAGCGCAATGGAACGAACTAAATTTTATCTTTAACTGCATTAAAAACAACAAATTAAATAACACCCTTTAAATAAATTGAATTTGAAAAGGTGCTTTTTAATAAACAAAAGATAAAAAGAAATGAGCATATGATGTTGACAAGGACAAATTGGAAAAGTAAACTTTAATTATTGGATTACTTAGTATACAAGATTACAAGTGAGTTAGTTTGGTAGTTAATTTGTTTGCATTAATGAACTAAGTGTATCTAATGTATAGACATAAAGGAGGAATTGGTATGGCTTCAGTTACATTTTTAAATGATCCCGTTACATTAGTAGGAAAAGAAATAAAAGTCGGAGACACTGCACCTGATTTTGAAGTACTTGATAATGATTTATCTCCAGTAAGACTTGAGGATTCAGAAGGAAAGGTCCGCTTAATTTCAGTAGTACCTTCACTTGACACTGGGGTTTGTGATGCACAAACTCGTCGTTTTAACGAAGATGCCTCTAGTGTAAGCGGTGTAGAAGTATTAACAATCAGCGTTGATTTACCATTTGCACAAAAAAGATGGTGTGGATCAAATGGGCTTGAGAATGTTAAAACGCTTTCTGATCACCGTAGCCTTTCATTTGGTGAAGCGTATGGCGTTCATATTAAAGAATTACGCCTATTAACAAGAGCCGTTTTTGTTATTGATTCAAGTGATAAGGTTACTTATGTTGAATATGTAAACGAAGTTTCAAATCATCCTGATTATGAGGCTGCAATTGAAGCTGTTAAAGCAGCACGATAAGTAAAAATAAAACTAGAAAAAGGAGGGGACCTTTAATGGAAGCCTCCTTTTTGGTTGTTTAAAAAATTACCAAAAACATAGAGCATGGTGATACAGAATATGTTGAAGAGGCAATTTGAGATTTTTAAAACAAGAAAGCGCTTTAAAAATATATTGACAAATTATACCTTGGATTTTATAATGACTTTATTGAAAACGTTTACTTAACTTGTTGTTTAAGAGGAAAGTTATATTTTATAAAAGAAGATTTCTGATAATCATATATTTATTGATTACTTCCTAAACTTTCATAATATTTATATACAATGTGATTAAACGTTATATCAAAAAAGAGACCCAAAATGGGAATTTGCAAAATATGATTAAACGTTATATCACGAGGGATTCAATAACTATTTGATTAAATAGTGTAAGCAGAAAATGAAATCCTCACTTTATTTAGGAAACATTTGATTTTCACAAAATGATTAAACGTTATATCAAATATTGAATTGTTTACTTCTATTTTTGCTAAGATCTACTATGAAACTGGCTTCTTGCTTCAATTAAATGTTAAACGAGTACCTATGTAAATGATGTATTCTCAGTATGATATTTGATGAAACGTTTTACCATGTTGTTATTTAAATGCCTATTTTATGAATCTATCAAATAGGCGTTGAAATAAATGAAATATTACTACTAAAAAGGTGGGAGATTATTAATGAAAAAGGTTTTGAGTTTATTTTTTGTTGCACTTTTTATTGTTGTATTAGCAGCATGTAGTAAACCCGGCGGTTCAGAACAGGAAGAGACTAAAGATACGACGGAAAAAACATCTACTGAAGCAACTGTACTTGAACCAGAAGAAGGAGCAGAACTTGTATTATGGAGTAACGGAGATCAAGAAGCTGAATGGGCAGAATATGTTGCAGGAGAATTTACTAATGAATACGGAATTCCAGTAACAGTCGAAGAAGTGAGTCATACTGATGCAGCTGGTAAGCTTGAAACAGATGGACCTGCTGGCTTAGGTGGAGATGTATTTACAGGAGCACATGACCATGTTGGGAATATGGAAGTAGCTGGATTAATCTATGATAATTATTTTGCGGATGAATACAAAGAGCGTTTCATGGAAGGAGCAGTAACAGCGGTTTCTGCAAATTCAGATGGAGAGTATAAAATGTTTGGATATCCATTAGCAATCGAAACAGTTGGTCTTTTCTATAACCAAGATTTACTTGATCAAATGGGCTTTGAACCAGCTGAAACGATGGAAGAACTGATGCAACAATCAAAAGAATTTATGGGAAAAAATCCAGGATCTTATGGATTTATGGTTGAACCTGGTAACTTTTACCTGATTCATGGATTCCTTGGAGGATATGGCGGTTATATATTTGGTGAGAATAACACAAATCCAGAAGATATTGGATTAAACAATGAAGGTGGACTTAAAGCTGCAGAATTAATGAAGAAGATTCATGATGAAATCCTACCACTTAAAAAAGAAGACATAACTGGAGATGTCATTAGTTCACAATTTAATGAGGGAAAACTTTTATATTATATAACTGGTCCATGGGCAGTAAAAGGTCATCAAGAAGCAGGTGTAAATTTTGGAGTGAAAACAATGCCTAAGCTAGACAATGGAGAAGTTCCTACAACTTTCTCAAGTGTTAAATCTTTATTTGTAAACGCTTATAGTGATTACCCTAAAGCAGCGACATTATTGGCTCAATTTGCTACAACGGATGAAATGCTACTAAAACGATATGAAATGACAGGACAATTACCACCTTCTAATGCTCTACTTGAAGATGAAACAATTAAATCAGATGAACTGAATCTTGCTTTCCTAGAACAGTCGCAATATTCTATTTCAATGCCTAATATTCCTGCAATGCAACATGTCTGGGCAGGAATGGAAGTAGCATTTACTTCACTTTGGAATGGAGAATCAGAACCAAAAGCTGCACTTGATAAAGGGGTTCAACAAATTAAAGACGCAATTGATTCACAAACAAAATAAAGTAGTAATGGTGAGCTAATATCTATAGGATATTAGCTCACCGTTAAGAAGGAGGTAATACTGTGGGTGAACAAGCTAGTACCAATTTAGGTGATGTAAAAAAGCCTGGACAACAAAAAGTAATAAAAACTCCTGGAAATCCGACATCTTCTAATAAACCATTCTTCACAAAACCTAAAATCGCTGCACTGTTGTCTTTACTATTTATGGGTCTTGGGCAAATATACAATAAACAAATTTTAAAAGGTTTGTCTTTTCTTGCTTTAGAACTGTATCTTCTTATTTTTTGGACTCTGCCTTTTCAATGGGCATTGTGGGGACTAACAACTCTCGGTGAAACTGCACAAACACGAAAAGGCTTTGAAATTGTGCAAGGAGATCATTCTATCTTTTTAATGATCGAAGGAATTTTATTCTTAATTTCATTTCTTCTATTTTTATGGTTTTATTATTTAAATATCCGTGATGCATACAAAGTTGCAACTAAAAGTGATAAAGGAATTAAACCCAATAATGTAAAAGAAATGTTTAAAAATATTTGGGAAAATGGGTTCCCGTACCTTTTGTTAACACCGTCTATCCTATTTACATCCTTCTTAACGATTCTACCTTTGTTATTTGGTATTTTAATTGCTTTTACAAACTATTCAGCACCTAATCATTTACCACCAAAGTCTTTAGTCGATTGGGTTGGCTTTGATACATTTATTCAGTTATTCCAAATGAAAACATGGAGTACGACTTTTTATGGAGTATTCAGCTGGACTGTTATATGGGCTGTACTTTCAACACTAACAACATTCTTTTTAGGACTGATTTTTGCCGTCTTAATTAATCAAAAAGGGGTTAAATTTAAGAAGGTTTGGAGAAGTATCTTTATTTTACCTTGGGCCATTCCTCAGTTTGTATCAATTTTAATTTTTAGAAATATATTTAATGGACAGTTTGGACCGATTAATAAATATTTAATGGATTTAGGCATTATTGAATCAGCTATACCTTGGTTAGCAGACCCATTGTTGGCTAAAGTTACACTTGTAGTTGTAAATATGTGGTTTGGTTTCCCATTTTGGATGGTGTTGATGAGTGGTGTCATGACAAGTATTGATAAAGAAGTATATGAAGCAGCCGAAGTAGACGGAGCTTCTCCAATGCAAAGATTTTGGAAAATTACAATGCCATTAATTATGTTTGCTACTGCACCACTTGCAATCATGTCATTTGCAGGAAATTTTAATAACTTTAATATTATTTACTTAATGACACAGGGTGGACCAGTAAATACGGATTATTCATACGCTGGATCCACAGATATATTAATAAGCTGGATCTATAAATTGACGCTCGATAATAGCCAATTTGCTGTCGCTTCTGTTGTATCAATTTTAATATTTGCTGTAATTGCGACCTTCTCCATATATAACTTTAGAAAAACAAGAGCCTTTAAAGAGGAGGATATGATGTCATGATCGGTTTATCTTTGAAAAATAAAATAAGCACCGTGATCATTTATACCATTTTAATTATTACCACGATCTTTGTCCTTTATCCGGTAGTCTGGGTTATTACTGGGTCCTTGAACCCTGGCGATTCCTTATTTTCAACTAGTTTAATCCCAGAGTCATTATCATTGCGGCATTACGCCTATTTATTCCAAGAAACGGATTATCTTCTTTGGTATAAAAATACGCTGAAAATTGCGTTTTGGAATATGGTTTTATCTACTTTCTTAGTTGTTACAGCAGCATACGCATTTTCAAGATTCCGTTTTCCAGGTAGAAAACAGGGGCTAATGACAATGCTTGTTTTACAAATGTTCCCTGGTTTTATGGGAATGATTGCAATCTATATTCTCTTATTGCAAATGAATTTGCTAGATAACCATTGGGGGCTGATTCTAGTATATGCAGGTGGTTCGATTCCATTTGGTGCATGGCTAGTTAAGGGATACTTTGATGGTCTTCCAAGAAGCTTAGAAGAAGCAGCAAAAATTGATGGTGCAAGCCATGTCACAATCTTCTATAAAATTATGATGCCACTTTCAAAACCGATCTTAGTATTTATTGGGGTCACGAACTTTATTGGACCGTGGATGGACTTTATTTTTGCAAGACTCGTTCTTCGCTCAGGTGAAAAGAAGACATTAGCAATTGGTTTATTTGAAATGGTAACAGGACGGGGAAATAGTGAATTTACAACTTTTGCAGCAGGGGCAGTATTAGTAGCTGTACCGATTACTATTTTATTTTTCATCTTTCAGGACCAACTTGTAGATGGTCTAAAAGCGGGAGCTAATAAAGGGTAAACTCAGGGTAGAAGAAATAGAGATTGTAAAAAGCTCTATTTCTTTCTGTAAGCAGTTTTTCGCTAGGAAGAACAGATGATCAAGAGGTTCTTATATTTCATAACGTATCTAAAGATCTTCTTGTCTTGAAATTAGATGAAGAGGACAAGGAATTTAAGCAAGTCTACTATTCTACTTTTGAAAAACCAATATTAAAGGAAAAGGTAGATTTACCGCCTTATTCAACTCTGGTTTTAATGAGAAATTAATTGATTTAATAAATTGGTACAGCGTCGCTATATCTAATTAATTCGTGATAAAATAAGAGAAGTTGATTGATTATCGTGTTGTTAAGAGATAAATGTTTAATCCCTTTTATTTAGAAGAAAGATTAAAAGTATTCGGGTTATAAAGAAATTGATTTGATTTTATTTTATGTTCTATAGTGAGAGGAATAGGATAGATGGATAGACCAACGATTAAGGATATAGCTAGTATGGCAAATGTTTCAATAGGGACCGTATCAAATGTTATTAATGGAAAAGGACGTTTTTCCGAAGAGACAAGAAAAAAAATAGAAAAAATTATAAAGCAGTCCAACTATATGCCAAATGTAGCTGCTCGAAGCTTGAAGGATAAGTTGAATCCATTGATTGCGTTGGTTGTACCATTCGCACCAAGAGGAGAAATCATCATGAATCCCTTTTTCTCACAACTTATTGCAGGAGTTGAAAGTGGGGCAAGAGATCGAAAATTTCACGTTATTGTAACTGGTTTAAAAGAAGAGCCGGAACTATCGTTTTTATTAGAAAAACATATTAATGGACTAATTGTGTTTGGTGCAAATGATAACCCTGAGCTTTTAGATGATATTCAAAAGTTAAAATTACCTACTGTTTATATGGACAGTTATTTGGCAGACTCAGACCTTTACCAAGTTGGATTGAATGATGAAATGGGTGGGTATCTGGGGACTAAACATTTACTGAACCTGGGCCATAGATCTATTTTGGTCTTATCAGGTAAGGTAACTGAGGTTAATTCAATAGGTCATTATCGTTTATTAGGCTACCGCAAGGCATTGGAAGAGGCTGGGATTGAGTATAATCATGAATTAATTATTCAAAATGAATTTTCAGTAGAGGAAGGTTATCACTCAGTGCAGCAAATGTTGCAATATAAAGATCGGGCAACTGCTATTTTCGCTTTTTCTGACATGGCAGCAATGGGAGTTTTGAAAGCTTGTTATGATTTAAATATTTCTGTTCCAGAGGAATTTTCAGTGATGGGATTTGATGACCTCTACTTCTCGGAATATTTAACCCCAGGTTTAACGACCATAAGGCAGGATATTTATGGAAGAGGGCAATCAGCTGTAAAATTATTAATAGATCAAATTGAAAATAAAAATCCACAGGATCGAAAAATTATTAGTCCAGTTAGTTTAAAAGTACGACAAAGTACAGCACCTATAAGAAAACAATAAAAAGGAGTTTCTAATAGCCTAGTGGCTATTATGCTCCTATACTCACTAATTGATTAAACGTTTAATCATTTTCTGAAACGAGAGGAGTTTTTAATTTGTTAAAAGAAGCTGTTTATCACAGACCGAAAAACAATTTTGCGTATGCATATGACAAGGAAACACTTCACATTCGTCTTCGTACTAAAAAAGGTGATGTAACAAAAGTGTATTTAATTTTTGGAGATCCGTATCAGTGGACGAAGGAAGGATGGAATAATTCTACGAAACCAATGTCTTTAGAAGGATCAGATGAGTTATTTGATTATTGGTTTGTTGCGGTGAAGCCTGATTACCGCAGGTTACGCTATGGATTTGAATTACATTCTCAAAATGAATCTATCGTATATGGAGAAAGAGGATTTATAGATCATGATCCGAAAGATTCGGGGTTTTATTTTTGCTTTCCATTCTTAAATCAAGTGGATGTATTTCAAGCACCAGAGTGGGTGAAGGATACTGTATGGTACCAAATATTCCCTGAAAGATTTGCAAATGGTTGTCCAGAATTAGACCCTAAGGGAGTACTACCGTGGGGAAGTGAGGATCCAAAGCCAACTAGTTTCTTTGGTGGAGATTTTGAAGGGATTATTCAACATATAGATCATTTAGTTGACCTGGGAATTACGGGAATTTACTTTACTCCAATATTTAAGGCTCCATCCAACCATAAATATGACACAATCAATTACTTAGAAATTGATCCTCAGTTTGGAGACAAAAAAACCTTCAAGAAACTAGTTGAAATTTGCCATGAAAATGGTATCCGTGTCATGCTCGATGCCGTATTCAACCATAGTGGTTTTTACTTCGATGCATTTCAGGATATTCTAGAAAATCAGGAAAACTCCAAGTACATAGATTGGTTTCATTTAAGAGAGTTTCCTGTAAAGCCTCTACCCGAACCTAATTATGATACATTCGCATTTACACATATGATGCCGAAATTGAATACTGAAAACCCAGAGGTAAAGGAATATTTACTTAGAGTTGGTCGTTATTGGGTTGAAGAATTCGATATTGATGGCTGGCGTCTAGATGTTGCAAATGAAGTTGATCACCAATTTTGGAGAGAATTTAGAACAGCGGTTAAGTCAGTTAAACCAGAATTATATATCTTAGGGGAAATTTGGCACGACTCAATGCCATGGTTACAAGGAGATCAATTCGATGCTGTAATGAATTATCCTTTTACAGAAGCAGCGTTAGATTTTTTGGCAAAAGATAAAATACAGGCCGAAGATTTTGCACACAAGTTAACAAGCGTACTAACTTTATATCCGAAAAATGTAAATGAAGTAGCATTTAATTTACTAGGAAGCCACGATACTCCAAGAATTTTAACGATTTGCCATGATAGCAAGGAGAAACTAAGGCTTTTATTCTTATTACAGTTATCCTTTTTGGGGACACCTTGTATTTATTATGGGGATGAAATTGGTTTAACTGGTGAAAATGATCCTGGATGTCGAAAATGTATGGTTTGGGATAAAGAAGAACAAGATCTTGAATTGTTTAGTTTTGTCAAAAAGCTAATTTCATTGAGAAAAAGGTATAAGGTATTGGGGAATTATGGGGAATTTGAAATTTTAGAAACAAACAATCGTACGAATCATATTATCTATTCAAAGAAATCAAATGATGAAATGATTATTATTGCAATAAATAATTCAAGTAAAAAAATAGAAGTGAATATCCCATATGACTTTACTGGAAAAATTCCATTTGATATATGGAACAATGAACTGGTAAAAGAAAACTCGAGGATTGAATTGGCTCCATATGGTTTCTCTATCATTCAAGTAAAATAAAAAGCTAGTTCAAAGTGGCGTAGCTGCTGGAAGTGACTTAAGGATCGGTTCCGACAGCATGATAGCTATTCGTAGGAATAAAGGATGAAACGTTTTTATAACAGAGCAAAGCGTAGAACACTATGTAGGTTTTTAAATGTAATTATCAACTGAAAAAATGAATTAGGGAGTGCCATTTGACATGAAAAAAGTATGGTGGAAGGAAGCGGTTGCATATCAAGTCTATCCAAGATCTTTCAATGACAGTAATGGTGATGGAATTGGTGATTTACAAGGAATGATACAAAAACTAGATTATATAAAGAGTCTAGGTATCGATGTCATTTGGATTTGCCCAATGTATAAATCCCCTAATGATGATAATGGATATGATATATCTGATTACCAGGACATTATGGACGATTTTGGTACAATGCAAGATTTTGATCAATTGTTAGAAGAAGTTCATAAGCGGGATATGAAGCTAATTATTGATTTAGTAATAAATCATACATCTGATGAACATCCATGGTTTATAGAATCTAGTTCCTCAAAAGATAGTCCAAAAAGGGATTGGTATATCTGGAGAGACGGTAAAGGTAATAAAGAACCAAATAATTGGGAAAGTATTTTCTCAGGTTCCGCTTGGAAATATGACGAAAAAACCAAACAGTATTTCATGCATATTTTTTCTGCAAGACAACCCGATTTAAATTGGGAAAATCCAGATGTTCGCACAGCTCTTTATGAAATGATTAATTGGTGGCTTGATAAAGGTATTGATGGTTTCCGAGTTGATGCCATTAGTCACATTAAGAAAATTTCAGGATTACCTGATTTACCAAACCCGAAAGAGTTAGACTACGTCCCTTCATATCAAGGACATATGAATCGTGAAGGAATACAAGAGTTTCTTCAAGAGTTAAAAGAGGAAACATTTGATAAGTACGATATTATGACCGTTGGTGAAGCGAATGGAGTATCTACTAGTCAAGCGGAAGAGTGGGTTGGCGAAGAAAACGGTAAGTTTAATATGATCTTTCAGTTTGAGCATTTGGGATTATGGGATAAGGGTTCAAATGGTGGAGTCGATTTACATTCTTTACGTAGAGCCTTAACGAAATGGCAAAAAGCGCTTGAAAGTAATGGTTGGAATGCTTTGTTTTTAGAAAATCATGATCAACCACGGAGTGTATCTACATGGGGTAACGATAAGAAGTTTCATGTTCAAAGTTCGAAAAGTTTGGCAACCATGTATTTTTTAATGCAAGGAACACCATTTATTTATCAGGGACAAGAAATTGGAATGACGAATGTAAAGTTTGAATCTATCAATCAATATAACGATATAGGAATGGTCAACTACTATAATATTGAGACCGCAAAGGGAAGGGCCCATGAGGATGTCATGCAGGTTATTTGGGAGCGCGGAAGAGATAATAGTCGAACACCAATGCAGTGGGATGATAGTGAAAATGCAGGATTTACCTCTGGATCACCTTGGTTAGGAATAAACCCAAACTATAAAGAGATAAATGTCAAACAACAACAAAATAATCCAGATTCAATATTAAATTATTTTAAATGTTTAATTCGACTCCGCAAAGATCATGAAGTATTAGTATATGGAGATTATAACAATATAAATGAAAGACATACCAAGGTGTATTCGTATACAAGAACCAAAGGTGACGATCAAATTCTAGTTATGTGTAATCTTTTTCAAGATCAAATTACATACAAGCTTCCTAAAAAATTAAAATTCACCTCAAGTAAATTATTACTTGCTAACTACCAAAACGATGATACCCTTGGTTATTCTATTAAACTAAGACCGTATGAAACAAGAGTCTATAAGCTAAGTAGATAATTATTTCCATTTTATTTAGAAAACTGTAATTTAATACAAATTATTAGTGGTATATAACATATAAGCTCAAACATTTGTACAAATGTTTGAGCTTAATAATTGTGGTGGTTAGAAAAATAAATCAACATTAACCTGCTGAGAAGTAGGTTAATCTGAAAAGACTAACATTACACCAGTCCACATTTACATTATTTAAAGGTTACATCAATCACCATTACTTCTGATTGACTTCCAATTCTTAATTCCGGTCCCCATAAACCAAGTCCTGATGAGGTGAATGAATGGAGTTGTTCTTTTTGTAAATAGCCCCAGTCATTTTCAAATAATCTGTTTGTAATGAAGTTTGCTGGGAAAAGCTGGCCTCTATGTGTATGGCCTGAAACAATGATATCTACACCACTTTCCTCGGCAGCACCAAGTTCTCTTGGCTGATGGTCAATCATAATCATTGGTTTAGATTGATCTAAATCAGCAACCAATTCGCTAATATGCTTTCGATCTTTTTCAGTGAAATCTTGTCTTCCTACTATATAAAATAGCTCATTAACGTTGATTACTTCATCTTGTAGGAAGTGAATACCGTTTTTTTCTATTTCGGTTTCCAAAGCATCAACCTTATTCTCATAATAATCGTGATTGCCTGGAACCGCATAGACTCCTAGAGGACCTTTTATTTCCTTCATGATATCCCCGATTTTATTAGTTAGATAAGGTTCCATCTCGTTATTAATGATATCTCCAGCAATTAAAACAATATCAGGATTCTGCTCTTTAACAATCTCGACCATTTGCAATAAGTTATGTGTCCCGATTTTTTCACCTATATGAATGTCAGATGCAAGCAGCACCTTTAATTTCTTCATTTCCGATTGCTTATCAATATGTACTTCGTAATTTCTAACGGTTGTATTCCATGCATTATATGAACCATATATAAAGACAAATGCGAAAAATACCAAAACCCCTATTCCAATTTGAAACTTTCCTTTCTTTTTTAATGCAAAGTAAATAATATTTGCAATAGGCAGTACAACAATACTGTACCCAACCACAACCATCCAATAACTGCCAACGGTGTCGAGTATCTTTAAATCTAGTATTCTACCTAGGATAAAAGAGACTGATAAAAAGCCTATTACAGAGAAGTATGTTTTTTTATATGTAAACATAAATTTTGAATTTAACCAAATCCAGCCATTGTAGCCGATGTACATGTTCATTGCAAAGAAGAATAGTAAAAATAAAATTCCGAAAAGTTGCATGTAAAACTCCCTTCATGATGAAAACTATTAACTCTTCCATTTGTAACTTATTCCTTTTAAATTTTCAAGAATAATAAAACAAGTATTGCTATTATCTGGTTGAAAGCAAAAAAAAAACCGGGAAGTCCGGTTTTTTATCGTCCAATTTGACCTGGTAATTTACTGTCATTGTTTTTGGGTGAATTGCTGTTAAAGCCAGTACTATTATTTGAAGTAGAAACACTATTCATGGAACCGCTTGATTGGTTATTGTTTTCATCCATAACTTCTGCGCCAGCTTCCTTTACCTTTCCGCCGATGTCTTTAAGCTCGGATGTAGCTTCCTTGGCAGTCGAAAGAATATCTGTTGACTCCTCTTTGACTTGGTTGACCTGGCCGACAATTTCTCCATTTATCTTTTCATATAGGTTTTGAGCATCGTTGATGGCGTCCTTTAAAATAGATTGGGCTGATTTGATTCGTTCTTGTAGGTCGTTTTTAACACCGGATGGATCATTTTTCACTTGTCCAACCATTTCTATTGTATTGTCTTTCAAACTCTTCGTATTGGAAGCTACTTTCTGTCTCGTGTTTGAGTCAAGCATGGCTAGTGCTCCGCCAATTACTGCTCCCCAAACCATTCCTTTTACTAGCTTTCCGTTCTGTTCTTCTTCGTTTGATGAAACATTCGAATTTTTATAGGAAACTACTTGTGTCATAAAAACCATCCTCCTAAACTAATTTGGTATAGGGTATTGGTTTTTTAATTTCCCGTTTTCTTTCTATTTAAACTTTTAGTGGCATTAAGAATGTGTTTAATAGGTTTTTCCATATAAAAAAGCTTTAAATCTTCTTACAGCTATGCACATCTCTTTTCGATTTTCTTTTCTCTGTTCCAGATAAAAGAGTTACTATTCTAAAGCACACGTTGGAATCAAATTTATATTGATAATATTTTATGAGTTAGAGAAAAATAGTGTTTAGGAAAGGAGGGATTGTGAATGTCTGTGAAAAAGTGGGTAACAGGATTGGTCGTTGTGCTTGCGATGATTGTGGTTGTGACAACTCTAGGCTCACGCGGCGTATTTGCCGAATCCGAAGTTGTAACTCAGCCTATGGAGTCGGTAAAATCGATTGAGGTTGAGTTGAACGATGATTACTTTAATCCGAAAGTTATCACTATTTCGAATGGAACAACCACAACGTTGATATTGAAAAATAAAGGTAAGAAAGAGCATACCTTCACAGTGGAAAAGCTAGAAATTGACGCTGAGGTTCAGCCTGGAAAAGAAAAAAGCATTACCGTGAAACCGAAACAGCTTGGT
This sequence comes from Metabacillus schmidteae, assembly GCF_903166545.1. Taxonomy (NCBI): domain Bacteria; kingdom Bacillati; phylum Bacillota; class Bacilli; order Caryophanales; family Bacillaceae; genus Metabacillus; species Metabacillus schmidteae. The sequence goes on from NZ_CAESCH010000001.1 coordinate 1,422,799, forward strand.
ACATTTGAACTGATATGTCGGTACCATCTCCAGGAAGGAATGGTTGGAAAAGTAATAGTCAAATAGCAAGCAGGTCCAATCAGGACTTGCTTTTAAAAATCTTTAAAAATGATAAAAACGCCGATCCTCTGTATCTTATAGGTTGGCGTCTTTGCTTATAGTAGTGTTTATGTATAGCTAAACTTTCATTTACTTTTTTGCTATGCTTAATTTTTACATTCATCACTCATGTATATAGCACTATAGAATTTTTAACCTAACGGTTGTTAGAACCAGGTGGGACGTAAAAAGGAGGGACTTTAATCCATCCTCGCTTGCGCATTAACTGTTTTAATCTAGTTGCGAAAGCTAATTTTTCTGTTTGAAATTGAATAAACAATAAACCTACATCGGTACGTATCGATTCTGAAGCAGCGCCAGCAGCACGCATAATTAAACTAATAATTTTTAAAGATAATTCGTTTGCAATGACATCATCCGTTAATTTAACACCGGGAGGAACACTGTTAGGTTCTGATATTGGCATATCTTCAGGTGCAGATGGTAATGTAATTCCTTCCTTAATCATAAAATCGTGAAGTCGTTTCCTTTGACTGGTTCCTAGTTTCATGTCTTCTTCAAGCATTGCTTTTAGTTCATTATCTGTTGTGGTATTTATAGCTGCTTGAACAGAAGTTTTTGCTAATTCAAGGCCTGCTAAGTACATCCAGCATCCCATCACTTCTCCTACATGAAGAGGTTGATCTTCATCTTGATCTGTCATGGATTTCATGGCATCCATAACTGTTTCCCATACATTTACCATGCGATCCCTCCTAATTTTTTAGCTTATTTACTTATATTGTTTGTGTCATATGAATTTTTATTCAAAAGTTGAGAATTAGAGACAATTCATCTTTTCGTGTAAAAAGCATCAATTAACTCAACTATACCAGAGTCAAAAAACGTCTAGATAGGGATCTAGACGTTTTTTTAGATATAGGGAACTAACTCGGATAATATATCAACATACATCAACAGAACGTGTAACCTTACCATACAAACTTAGAAGGCGGCACTTTATAATATTTTTTAAACGCTTTAGAGAAGCTATAAGGATCAGGGTAGCCGAGCATACTTGCGATTTGCTGGATGGAATAGCGTTTAAGGTACAATAATTCCCGGGCACGATTCATTTTTAATTGGTAAATGTAGCGTCCTGGTGTCAGACCAATAGATTGCTTAAAATATGAGATAAAATACTTCTCAGACATACCCGCTACATCAGCAATCTCTTCCACTCGAATGGGTTGATGAAGATGTTCATGGATAAAGTCGAATACAGGCTGAAGCTTAACCAAATCCATGGTCATTTTTTGATTCGTTGGATCATGCATGAATTGTCCTCGATATTGGTTACGGCCATACTGTTCTAAAATCTTAGCGATTAAAATCGTCAAACAACCCTTCAATCGAATCCCTGACATTGGGGCATTATGTTTATATTGGTTATACGTATCTAAAAAAAGGGCAAGCTCCTCTTCAACAAGCGTAGTATTAATAATGCCAGAAAGCTGAAAATTGTCTAATATCCTGATATGATCCCCGAGACTAAGATCGAAGTGTGTGAAGATAAATTTGCAACCGGTACTTAAGGTTGTAGCAGTATAGGAAATTTTTGGAGTGAAAAGAATCAAATCTCCCTCTGAAGCGAGATACACCTCTTCTTGAATACGAATTTCAATCTGTCCTTCTTGAATGCACCATAAGTCATAATCCTTATGTTGTCTTCTTTCAATCCAACTATTAGGATGTGCAACTTCACTACAAGAGTTTATTCCCAGCTTGATGAGCTCTGAAAGTTCGTTGAAGATATCTAAACTATTCATCGGTAAAAACACCCCCCTCATACTTTTAGACAAATTATTGATACTTTTAGACATTTCATTATTTTCATATTATATCATAAGAAATTATAAGGATTATCTAATATTACTTTTTGACATGAAGTGATTACTCTCTTACATTTCTAATTATGTAACCGCTATCTATAATTGGAGATATTACATGTATTGGAGGGGATTTCTATTACAATTCAGAAGCCTAAGGTCGTCGTTTTAGGAGCAGGGAGTTTGTTTTTCGGTCGTCAGTGTATTTGGCAAATGGTTCATTCTAAACATTTAAACAAAGGTACTTTGACTTTAGTAGATACAAACGAAGAACGATTAAACAAATTGGTCAATTTAGCCCGAATGGTTGTTGATGCTAATGGAGTAGATTTGAAGATTGAGGGATCAGTTGACCGTAAGGAAGTTCTTCAAGATGCGGATTTTGTTGTACTTAGTTTTGCTAAGGATACGGTAAAGTACAGGGGAATAGATTGTGAGATTTCCGAAAAGTATGGGATACGAATGTGCTCTGGTGATACGATCGGACCAGGTGGAATTTTCCGAGCGATGCGCGAGCTTCCTATGATTATGGATTGTGCAAAGGATATTGAAGAAATTTGTCCTGAAGCCTGGGTCATTAATTATATTAACCCTTCAACGGTAAATGGGATGGCATTAAAAAGATATGCACCGAATGTAAAAACGTTTGCTTTGTGTGATTCACATCATATGCCACATAAGAAAAGGATTTATGCTGAACGAGCAGGGATCATTAAGGACAAAAGTGAGTATTCCGAAGAAATTGACGGTAAATTTGATTTACGAATTGCCGGAGTAAATCACTTCACTTGGCTGTTAAAAGCAGAGTATGAAGGAAAAGATGTCCTTACGCTTATTGCTGAATCATTAAAGCGTTCGGCAGAAACCGAAACAGTAGGTGGTGACACAGGGGCAAAGGCTCTTTACAATGATGCCATCAGCTATCAACTGTATGACATATTCGGCTATGTTCCAACTTGTACGGCACATACAAAGGAATATGTTCCTTATTGGCAAGGGCACGGCAAACTGGAAGATACGATACCGCCATTATCGATTTGGGAAACGGAAGATCGTTATAAGCGCCATGATGAGATGTGGCAGCAAATTGACCGTTTTCTAAGCGGTGAAACACCAATCAGCGAGTATATGGATACATTTGGTCCTGACCATGCGACAGATATTATTGAAAATATGGTGGGCGGATTAGGGAAACCGTTCTACATTAATACACTTAATCAAGGCGCGGTAACAAATATGAATGATGATTCCTTCCTAGAACTTTTATGTGAAGTCACGATGGATGGGGTGAAGCCTTTACCTGTAGGCGATATGCCTCGCGGGATTCGCGGCATGCAAGAGATAGTGCTGGATACACATGAATTAACAGTGGAAGCCGTTATGGAAGGCGACCGCAGGAAGCTTAGAAGGGCTATGCTGACTGATCCTCTCGTTAACTCCATCGCTGATGCTGATCAAATCATTGAAGAACTTTTAGAGTTGGAAAAGGATATTATTCCTGAGCATTGGTATGCAAAGGATCTTGTATAAGCATCTAAATCTTGAATTACATGTTTTGTTACACATTTGCACCTCGGGCTTTAGACTTTACTTGAATTATGTTTCATTCGAGCTAAGTTTTTCAAGGTAACTATAAAAGGGAGGTCTGCTTAACATGCTGATGAAATCGAAAGCGCTATCAGGACTATTTTTACTTCTACTATTTTTACTATTAGTTGTTGGGTGTTCTGGCAATGAGACGTCTAGTGAAGGAAATGAGAAAGGAAAAGAAATTGAACTAAAGGATCCAGAGGACGTAGAATATCCGGATGAAATATCTTATTGGACTGAGTTAGTTCCTAATGTGGCAGCAACATCAAAAAGCCTAAACGATGTAGCAGCATATCAAGAGTTAGAACAGATTACGGGTACAAAGGTTGAGTTTAAACATCCATCAGGGGAAGGTTCGGATATTACGGAACAGTTTAACCTTATGGTTGCATCTGGAAAGTTACCTGATGTTATTGAGTATAATTGGCGGACTGTTCCGAATGGTCCTGATCAGGCGATTCAAGCGGGTACAATTATACGCTTGAATGAACTGATCGAACAATATGCACCAAATCTAAATAAATATCTAAATGAAAACCCGGAAGTTAAGAAAATGGTGACAACCGATGATGGGAATATTTATACGTTTCCATTCCTTCGCGGTGATGAATCACTAATGGTATTTTTGGGGATGATCATCCGTCAAGATTGGTTGGACAAACTTGATTTAGAAGTACCATCAACGATTAGTGAATGGGAGGAAGTCTTAACAGCGATTAAAAATGAGGACCCTAACGGAAATGGTAAAGCAGATGAAATTCCGCTTATGGTTCAGCTTAATGATTTTAAGTATATTGGAGCGTTTGTTGGAGGGTATGGCATTCATGCTCAATTCTATAACGACAATGGGACTGTCAAATACGGGTCAATTCAACCTGAATTTAAGGACTTTTTAACAACGATGAATAGTTGGTATGAGAAAGGATTACTCGACCCGGATTTTTCTGCAGTTGATTCTAAGTTAATGGATGCAAAGGTAACAAATGATCAACTTGGTAGTTTCTTTGGCTTTAGTGGTGGTGGAATTGGGAAATATACGGAATTAATGAAAGAGAAAAATCCTGATTTTAAGCTTATTCCTACACCTAATCCTAGCCTTAAAGAAGGAGAAAAGGCAGCGACAGGTCATCTGGAGCATGCATATTCCGGTATGCATAGTGCTGCCATTTCAGGTACTGCGGAGAACCCGGAAGAAATTGTGAAATGGCTTGATTTTGCATACTCAGAGGAAGGACATATGCTCTTTAACTTTGGTATTGAAGGAGAAAGCTATGAAATGGTAGACGGAAACCCTACTTACACTGAGGAAATTACTAATAATCCAGATGGTTTGCCAATGACACAAGCTCTAGGAAAATATATAAGAGCATCTTATGGTGGACCACTTATTCAAGATAAACGTTATTTAGAACAATACTATGAATTACCTGAACAAAAAGATGCGGTTAAGATATGGGGGGAATCAGCAGAGAATAAAATTAATATGCCTCCAACTACTCTAAATGTTGAAGAAAGTGAAGAATTTAACTCCATTATGAGTGACTTAAACACGTATTATGATGAAACCGTTATCAGATTCATCATGGGTGAAGAGCCGCTGGATAATTTTGATGATTTCGTTGAAACATTAAAAGGAATGGGGATTGAAAGGGCAATTGAACTTCAACAAGCTGCTCTAGATCGTTATATGGAAAGGTAATTTAGTGTTTCTGCTGTTGTGTTGGGAGATTCTCAACGCAACAGCATTTTAAACATGCTTATATTATGGAGAAAGGGGTGGAGTAATGGCGAAATTGGAAAAGGAAGTTACAACGTTTAACTCAAACACTAAAAGTAGCTTAAACACAAAATTTAATAGCTTCATAGAGAATGTCATCAAAGATTTCAGAAGAAACAAAGTGATCTATTTAATGGTTTCTCCGGTGGTCCTCTATTATATTATCTTCCAATATGGACCTATGTATGGATTACAAATTGCTTTCAAAGATTACTCACCAGTCCTTGGTTTTCTTGGAAGTCCGTGGGTAGGTTTTGATCACTTTATCGAATTTTTTAATAGTTACTATTTTGGGAGACTCTTAACAAATACCATTCTTCTTAGCCTTTATAGTTTGCTTTTTGCCTTTCCTGCAGGAATCATCCTGGCCTTATTACTGAATGAAGTGAGAGGCAGAATATTCAAACGAACAGTTCAAACGATTACCTACATGCCTCACTTTGTCTCATTGGTCGTTATCGTCGGTATATTATTTGATTTCACAGCAAGAGACGGTGTGGTAAATAGTATATTAGTATCTTTATTTGGCATTGAACCGATTGCTTTTATGAGAGAAGCCGAATGGTTTAGAACCCTTTTTATCGGATCAGACATTTGGCAAAACGTTGGATGGAGTTCTATTATTTTTCTCGCGGCGATGTCAAATATTGATCCAGCGTTGTATGAAGCTGCAAAGATGGATGGTGCCGGCCGCTTTAAACAAATGATTCATATTACATTACCGGGAATTATGCCAACAATTGTTATCTTATTAATCTTGCTTATTGGAAAGTTTATGACAGTTGGTGATGAGAAAATCTTATTAATGTATAACCCGACAACCTACGAAACGGCTGACGTAATCGGAACCTATGTATACAGAAAAGGGATCCTGGAGAGTAACTTCAGCTACAGTGCTGCTGTTGGTCTATTTAAGGCGGTCATTGCCTTTACGTTACTGATCATAGCTAACGGTATAGCAAGAAAAGTTGGAGACACCAAATTGTGGTAGGAGGGATACATGATGAAAAAGACACTGGGAGAGCGTTTATTTGATTATGGGAATATCATTTTTCTCGTTTTTTTATCAATCATCACGCTATACCCACTCCTTTATATTTTATTTGCATCCGTGAGTGATCCCACTTATGTTGCCCAAAATAGAGGGATAATGCTTGCACCAAAAGATTTCACCCTTGAAGCGTATACATTGGTATTTAAAAATCCAATGATTGTGACGTCTTACCTTAATACGTTGTTCTATGTAGTGATTGGTACAACTCTAAATATTTTCCTAACCTCTTTAGGTGCCTATGCGCTTTCTAGAAAAAATGTCATGTGGGCGAACTTGATTATGTTTATGATTGTTTTCACGATGTTTTTCGAGGGAGGACTTATCCCTTCTTACTTGCTCGTCAGTGAATTGAATATGATTGATACTCGTTGGGCGTTAATTTTCCCAACAGCAGTTAGTGCGTTTAATCTCATTATCATGCGTACTGCCTTCCAAGGTATACCGGCAAGCTTGGAAGAGTCAGCTCGTATTGATGGGGCAAATGACTTTACGATTCTTTTTAAGATCATTCTACCACTGTCACTACCTGTAGTCTCAGTTATGATTCTTTTCTATGGTGTGTATCATTGGAACTCATGGTTCCCTGCGATGATCTTCTTGCAGGATCGGGAACTTTTTCCGGTTCAGCTCATCTTACGTGAAATTTTAATTGCAAACGACACAAGTAGCATGACATCTGGAGTTGGTACAGTAGATGCTATTCCGATTGGCGAGACTGTAAAGTATGCGACTATTGTTGTGGCAACATTACCAATTCTTTGTTTATACCCGTTCTTACAAAAGTATTTTGTTAAGGGTGTAATGATAGGTGGAATAAAAGGTTAATAGATTTGAGTTGTTACAAATATTGGTTGATATTTAATAGTTCGAGGTTAGGTTTAATTACCTAACCTCTTTTTGTGTTATAAATCAATACCGAACCGAAGTTTAGAAATAACTTGTTAAAAGAAATGGCCGAATCATGATGACAAAAATAAGACAGGAATTATCAACCTTGTAATTTAGATTACTAACTTAGAAGGATCGTTGATATAAAAATCTGAAAATACAATAAATAAACGGTTTACATCATTAATTAACGGTGATATTATGATGGTGTGGTAATAAATTTTACAGAATAAATTATAGTTGTTATTTTTACTACACCATTAATTGGTCATTTTTTTAAATGTGTTTTGTAATCGTTATCAATAAAGTAGATGATTCGCGATTATCATGAAAATCATTTTGTAAAGGGTGTCTTATAGTGAGTAATAATGCTGAGCTACTATCTAAAGAAGTAATAGAACGTGCAAAAAAATTAAACACAACCGTTCTTACAGATGCACTCGGTTGTACTGGGGCAATGGATTATAGAGTGAAGCCTGTAGCTGCAGGGATGAAGGTTGTAGGGACAGCTTTAACAGTTGATTTAAGAGCTGGTGATAATTTGTTTTTACATCAGGGGATTTACTGTGGTGGTAAAGGGTATGTCCTTGTCGTTGATGGTAAAGGTCACACTGAAAATGCTTATCTCGGTGAGTTAATGGCTGCAGCAGCCAAAGCAAATGGTCTAGAAGGAATCATTGTTGATGGACTTGTCAGAGATAAAGAAATGCTAGGTGAAATTGGTCTGCCGATTTTTGCGAAAGGCTTCATTCCTAATGGACCATTTAAAGACGGCCCGGGAGCTATTAATATCCCGATATCATGTGCTGGCGTTTCTGTACACCCTGGAGATTTAATAGTAGGAGACGAAGATGGAGTTACAGTTGTTCCTAAGGACAAAATTGAGGAAGTACTTAGAAAGGCTGAAGATAAGTTAGTGTATGAAGAAAAGCGTTTACAAACGATTAATAGCTTTATAGAGAAGAGTAAGCAAGAGAATCTGGATGGAAAGAGTATAGCACCGGGTTGGTTAGCAGATAAAATGAAACAATATGGATATTGATTGAGAGGGGAAACAAAATGAATTTGGGGTTTATCGGTTTTGGAGAAGCAGCTTTTGAGATAGCTTCAGGATTAAAAAAATATGAAAGTTTAATGGTTACTGCATATGATCCACTTTGGAATGTAGAGGAGTTTAGTTCTTTAATTTTAAAGCGGGCTAACGAAGCAAATGCAACATTGGTTGAATTTCCTGAATTAGTTTTAGGAGAAGTAGATGCAGTTATCGTTGCTGTACCGGCAGATAAAGCGCTTGATGTTAGCAAACAACTTAAACCATACATTAAAAACGAACTTATCTATATAGATGTGTCAGCATCAGGACCTGATATAAAGAAAGAGATAGCATTAAATGTTAATGAAAAAGGCGGGAAATTTGTAGATGCAGCAATGATGGGACCTTTACCTGTGTACAAACATCAAGTTCCAATTCTAGCTAGCGGAGATGGCACAGATATTTTCCTGGATTTAATGAAAAATTATGAAATGAATATGACAAAGGTAAGTAATACTCCGGGTGAAGCTACCGCAGTAAAGTTAATAAGAAGTATTCATATGAAAGGTATTGCCGCTTTATACCTTGAGCTTCTTGAGGCGGCCCATGAATTTAACGTGGAGAAGCTTGTCATTGATTCAATTAGTGAAACAATGAATGGTCGTTCTTTTGAAGAAACGATGAACAGACTTGTAACAGGTACTTCCATTCATGCTCTAAGACGATCAGTTGAACTTGGTGGAACGATTGATATGTTGGATACAGCTAACGTTGATTCAATAATGTCTCAGGCGGCGAAGGTTAAACTAGAAAGATTAGCTGATTTCAATTTAAGAGAGAAATTTAAAGGGGAAAAACCAGAGCATTGGCAGCAAGTCATTGAAGCTTGTAAAGTAGTAAGTTGACTAGAAAAACACAATGGTGACAGCTGATTAAGTGTAATTATGCTGTTACCTTTTGTAAAATATACTTCATGTGAGGTGTTGGTATGGGGATCGGAATTTGGGCATTAATCCTATTTATTGGAATTATAGTATGTTGGAATCTTGTCTTAAAAAGAAATATTGCTGAAGCGATGTTAGCGGGATTTATCGCTACTTCATTATTCGGGGGAGCAAATGCGCTTGATTTAATGTGGAATGGACTTGTATTTGCAGGAACAAATGATGTTCTTTATGCTTCAGTTGCCTTTGTCTTTATGGCCTATGTTATTGACCACACGGCTATTATTAACAGCCTGGTAAAGATTTTAAACTCGCTTTTAGGACGTCTTCCCGGAGGAGCTGCATATGTTGACACAATTGCATCTGGAGTTATGGGAACGCTTGCAGGATCGAATTCAGGGAATACAGCAACAACGGGTTCCATAACTGCTCCATGGATGGTTCAATCGAAGTTTAGTCGAGAACTGTCGGCAACGGTTGTTGCGGGGAATGGAGGACTTGGTGCAGCACTTCCTCCAAGTGCTTCAATGTTCATCATGTTGGGGTTTGCTCCTATAGGTGCAGTAGTAGCTGAAGGAGATTTATATGTTGGTTTATTCATTGCGGGTGTCTATCAGATTGTTTATCGAATCTTTTTAATCATGTACTTTGTTAAACGGGATAATATTAAAGCGATTTCTCCTGAATTTATTCAACCACTCAAAGAATCGTTACGTACAGGGTGGAAGTCAACATTGATCTTTTTCGGTGCAATCATTCCAATTGTAATGACAATTGGTCCTTTAGCAGAAGGTTTTGAGAATAATCCAGCTATCGGTGCAGATGCTTTAGATAGCATTTCTCTTATAACGTGGATTCCTATTTTGATCATTATGATCAGTTCATTAGTAGGATGGACAAAGCTGCCAAAAACAAAGCCTGATTGGATGAAGTTTCTTAACAATGCGATTCCTCGGTTTTCAACAATTGGTGCATTACTTGTTTTTGCCTATGCGTCAAGTCAAGTTTTGACAGAATTAGGTCTTGCGGAAGATTTAACATCATTAATGGAATCTATATCTATTTCTAAATGGTTAATGGTATTAATCATTGCGTTACTTGTGGCACTTGTTGCAGGGCCATTATCTTCGACAGCAACGTTGACTGCAATTGGTATGGTTGCGTTTGCGGCGATGGTCTCTGCCGGGGTTGATCCACTATTAGCAGTAGTAGCTATTCTTGTATTTGCTTCTACAGAAGGGGCGTCACCACCAGCATCTGGATCGATTTTTATAGCAGCATCACTTGCTGGTGCACAACCTGAAAAAACATTTATGCCACTAATTATGTATTACGTAATTCCAATCTTGTTAATCGGCTACTTGATTGCAATGGGCATTCTACCGCTACCGGTGTAAAGGAGGAGAGAGATAGTGAAAAATATATTAATCTTTTTATTCAAATTTTGCCTCATCTTGTTCTTACTTGGTGGTACATGTTTAGTCTTTGGTCAATTAGCCGGATTGATTTTCCAAAATGGAGATCTCGTTATAAAAACGTGGGATATATTTGCGAATCCTACCTTTATATTGAGTGCCATGGCGGGAGTAATTGGTTATATTCTAGGGTATTTTCCAAAGGAAAACATAGCAGAAGAGCACATAGCCACTTCTCAAGAAGAAAATGGAGAAATGAGAAGTGTTCAATAAATAGAAGGGAAGGCAGACTTTTTTATGGGGTCTGTCTTTTTTTGTACCTGAATTTTGAATTCCATTAATTCTCTTTAGCATTTTTTACAAAAAAAATGAAAAATGATATTATTCCTTTATAAAGAAAAGGTGGAAAATATACAACAAATTCTTGTATGGAGAGAGAAAAATGGAAAATCCGATAGTAAAATTACAAAAGAGAATATCAGAATTAACAGAATCTCAACGTAAAGTAGCTGATTATATCATTAAACATCCACTTGATGTAGCATTTTTAACGATTGATCAATTAGCTGGTGTAGTGGGGACGAGTACAACTACTATTATGCGTTTATCATTCAATATTGGTTATTCAGGATATACAGAATTTCAAAAAGGTCTCCAGGAAATTTTAAGAAATCAAGCCGCACCGCAGACTAGATTAGAAGCTAATATAAAAGGGATTAGTGAAAATAACTTGTGGAGTCGTTATGCGGAGAAACAAATTAATAATATTCAAGATACGTTGGATACGATTACACCTGAATCACTTGAGAAAACACTAGATCTAATTAATTCGGCAGAAAGAATTATTTGTACGAGCGTTCGGAGCGGACTTCCAGTTGCTCAGTATTTAACACATGGACTGAACCGCCTTTTAGGAAATACACATCTTGTTGTAGCGGATGTAAGTGATTGGGTCGATAGTGTGGTAAATATGACTTCTAAAGATTTACTTATTGCGATAAGTTTTCCGCGTTATGCAAGAAGGATTATAGACTTTGCAAAATCAGCAAAAGGTAACGGTATGCAGGTTATTTCGATTACTGATAGTTATTCCTCACCACTTGTCGAACATTCTAATTTGATTCTTCCATGTAATTCCAGTAGTATTGCTTTCCATAATTCTGCGGTCTCTTCTATGTTTGTTGCAGATTATCTAATAAGTGCCATTGCAATAAATAATCCGGAAAGAACAACAGAGCGACTTGATAAAGTAAATTCAATTTTGACAGGCATGAATTATCATTCCTTGAATTAATCGCGATATTTTTAGCGAAAAGGGGCAGACACCTAAAAACAAAGGATTCTGTTTGGTGTGCTTTTCTTAAAATACGTGCAGATATGACAGTGGAATTGCCATTGTTATTGGTGTATAAAAAGGGAAAACTCGACATAGATGAAATGGCGAGTTTCTTTATTAGGAATACAAAACACTTATTTATAAAAAGTCTCACTTACTATTATGAGGATGTCTTGTCCTGAATCGAGTAATCAGCAAAAGGAAAATAAGCGGAGATTTTCCGGGTATATGCAGGATGGAGCTCGTTTCGGGATAAATAAGGGGAGGTTTTCCGATTATGCAAAGCAAAATCTCCCTTTTTCGCATTTCTCGAGTCAATAGGCGGAATCTCTCCGTCTATTTATGCTTTTTTTAATAATAATATACTACATAAGGGGAATTTTTCCGTCTATTTTTTCAACTCAGGTACTTTCCCTTTTCCCCCAACCGATAAGGCAAACTCTGAACTTAATAAAATTTAATTTTCCTCAGAAAGTAGGAACACCTACTTAAATACTCATTTCCATTCGTCATTCTTAAATGGACTTTCCCGGGCATACCCACTATCTATTTGTAAATATAAAACCCAACTTTTAGACATACACCTGTTAAACTATTATACCAGTTGTATTTATGTGTATTATCGAATGTTACTATTTGACATGAAGTGCTTACTCTCTTGCATTCCATATTTATATAAGTTTTCTATAATTGTAGATAACTAATCTTATGGAGGAAATTTATGAATACGAGATTATTTCAAAATCACATTATACGTAAAGAAATTTCACTTGATCCTGTCTGGGATTTTCATACCTTAAATTCAGATAATGAAAAACAGGAGAAATTCAAAATGCTTGTTCCAGGTTGCTGGGAAAGCAATCCTAGGCTTTCGTCTTACAAAGGAAAAGCGGTTTATTCTAAAAAAGTAACCTTTGGCGGTAATGCCCGTTTAGTATTCAAAGGAGTCAGCCACACGGCACATGTCTACTTGGATAAGAAACAGGTGGGATACCATTATAATGCCTATACAGAATTTAGCGTATTAGTAGAGGATATACCATATGGTGAGCATCTGTTGGAGGTTAAGGTAGATAATTCGTTTCACGAGGAATCCGCTCTGCATGTGAGCAATGATTATTATTCATACGGTGGAATTACGCGCCCAGTTGTCATGGAAGAGATTGGTGAAATGTTTATTGAAAATGTTCACTTTATTCCATATCGGGAAAATGGGAAATGGTATGGATCCATCAGTTCCACGGTAAGAAATCTGTCCAATGAGCAACAGAATGTAACTCTGAACATTAAGATCGGAGATGAGGAGGTTTCCTTTTCTGACAAAGTCCTTCAGCCTAATGCTAAAACACTATTGGAGAAGACCTTTGAATTTCCATTGGCAATTACATATACATTGGAAGATCCTAAATTGTATATAATGGACACTAAGCTTTTGTACAATGATAAAGTAGTGGACGATATCATTGACAGAGTAGGCTTTCGGGAAATAAAAGTCGACGGAAAAGATATTTTGTTTAATGATGAAAAAGTTATCATTAAAGGGGTGAACCGTCATGAAGACTATGCGGAATTTGGATGTGCGATTCCCATTGAAGCCATGTATCGTGATATCGAACTGATTAAATCATTAGGTGCAAATTGCATTCGTACCAGCCATTATCCTAATGATGAACGTTTCCTGGATTTATGTGATGAAAACGGGATACTAGTATGGGAAGAGTCTCATGCTAGAGGATTAAATGAAAAACAGATGAGACACAAAAACTTTGAAAAACAAAGTTTGGATTGTATAAAGGAAATGATTGAAAACCATATTAACCATCCATCTATCTATGTATGGGGGATTTTAAATGAATGTGTGAGCAACACAGAGTTTGGAAGATCATGCTATGCTAAGCAGTTTGAGCTTATAAAGAGTCTGGATCCAAGTCGTCCGGTATCCTTCGCCAGCCTTGAAGCTCATATAGGCTCAGATTTGTGCCTGGATTTGGTTGATATTGTATCTTTTAATATCTATCCGTACTGGTACCATGATACACCAGTAAAAGATTGTTTGAGCACTCTTAAAAATTTCGTTAATCGTACTGGTGGAGCAGGTAAGCCATTACTGATTAGTGAAATAGGGGCGGGTGCAATCTATGGTCATAGAAGTAATAATCAGGAGAAGTGGACGGAAGAATATCAGGAGTATGCTTTAGATGAACAAATAACTTCCATTTTATCCGATGAGGATTTAAGTGGAGTGATCATCTGGCAGTATGCAGATTGCAGGGTAGACAAGGGCTGGTTTCATGGAAGACCAAAATCGCAGAATAATAAGGGATTAGTAGATCGTTATCGAAGAGAAAAGCTTGCTTATCATAAGGTGAAGGAAATATTCCATTCTCATCAGAAGTAGTTAGTGTAAATGTATAAAATTGCTTCAAAGGAAAAGAGGCTCAATCCTTATTTGAAAAAGGGGATTGAGCCCTCTTAAGTGGGTATTAGTATGAAAAAGTTACATCAGCCATGACCGGGTAATGATCACTAGGGAATTGTCCGTTTTTATAATCATTTAAGATTTCAATTTTATGTGTAAATACGTTTCCTTTCGCAAGAACCCAATCAATTCGTCTATCAGGTCCACCACCAGTCACATCATTGAATCCATTAAAGGTTCCGAGGTTTTCATTGATTCTAACTTCAGCAGTATTAAATAAATCAACAAATGCCTCTTCACTTGTTAGTGTTTGGTGTGGAACACTATCAGGGCTTGTATTAAAATCGCCTGTTAAAACAATCGGAAGTTCTGCATCAAATTCTTTTATCTTCTCAATAATTAATTCAGCACTCTTTTCTCTAGCAGTTGCAGATTGATGATCGAAATGAGTATTCACAACATAAAAGCTTTGCTTGCTCTTTTTATCAAGGAATTTTGCCCACGTTACCATACGAGGAATATTGTTACCCCAAGACTTGGATCCAATTACATCCGGTGTATCTGACAGCCAGAAGTGATCGTATTCTATAGGAGAAAATTGCTTTTCATTATAGAAGATAGCGGAGTATTCGCCTTTGCTTCCTCCCTCTCGACCTAAGCCAACCCAGTTATAATTTTTCAAATTCGTTTCAAGATCTTTTAGTTGTTGATATAAAACTTCCTGAGTACCGAAAATATCAGGTTGTTCCTTGCGGATGAGTTTTTTAATAGCCGGAACTCTTTCTGCCCAAGTATGAGGTGATGGATCATTATTATTTAAATATCTTAAATTATAAGTCATAACCTTTAAATCTACCTCAGTGGCTTTTCCTGATTTTTCAGAAGCCAATACATTTGGTGTTGCTGCAAAGGTACTAAAAACCAACATTGTGACCATTGCCAAGCATAAAACAGGGTTTAAAACTTTTTTCAACTAGATCTCCTCCTTGTTATGTAGTACACAAAAAGTATAACGATACAATGTAAACACTTTATTAAAGACAGGTTTATTATTCATGAAGGCTGTTTTAAAGAGGAGAAGTAAGTCATATCAAGGGTTTAAGAGGAATAAATGAGAAAATTGGTCTGGGTAATTTTAGAAATTTGTAAATATTTCTGCGATGTACTACCTATTGAAATTTATATTTTAAAATTATTTCTAATAAATATTACTTTTCTATCAAGGGGATGTAGTTAATTTTATATCCAATTTACTATAGTTACTATGTTGTTAAATCGCTTACTCAGTGCAAAATGTTTTGATAAAGTTGAAAATTAGTTCGTTTCATTTCGCTGCAGTCACTCGCTTTCCGCGGGGAGGAAGCTGAGCCTCCTCACTTCCCGCAGGAGTCGAGTGTCTTCCGCTCCATTCCACTATAGAGTAAAAAAACAGTATTATAAGCAACAATCCATACGAAAACAGCCCAAATATTAACCAATCTTCTAGTAAAACCAAACTGAATAGTAAAGATATATAAAAAGGAAAGGAGAATAAACTCCTTTCCTTTCAAATCAAAGTGCAGATTAATTAATTTCAACCTTAATTCCATATTCATTAAAAGCATTTATCATTGCTTCTTTTGCTGCTTCTTCATCATCACCGTGAATTTCTAATTTATACTGAGTAGAATTAGACATTAAAGATACAGTTAAGCCAAGAAAACTCTTCACATCAATAATTTTGCCTTCTGCATGCAAAACAATACTTGACTTAAAGTTGTTTGCAGTGTTTACAATAGAAGCCATTTCTTTCACATTAATTGTCCCAGATTGTACAGCACTTGCCAACTTCGATGCATTGGACGCTCTTTTATTAAAATCCATTATTCATTTCCTCCTTGAAAAAGGTCGATATTTAAGGTTAAGTATACCATTAACTATTTGAGCTGTGAAAATGCAATAAAAATTAACTTTTACCATTAGTAGTATAGTTATTTCTTTTTTTTTATTCTATGTATTCGATACTTTAATAAACATTTATAGGAATGACTTGAATTAAGAGAAATTAAATATGTGGAGGGAAAGAAGACTGTCACAAGGCAAACCAATTTGATATTGATTGTACGTACAAATTGTAGTATTATAGAGATGTAATTTCAAATATATACGAACAAGATGGTTTGTTTTTATTTTACTACCAGAAAGTATAAAGTTTTATGGATGATAGTTTAAGAAAAATTAAGGCTTGCTCCGTTAGTTCCTGGTGATAAGCCAATTATATCAAAAAACAGCAATTATTGGTAAATGTAATGTTAAAAAGTTAGGATTATGTAAGCGATTACTATAGTGAGCTATTAAATTTTGAATCTATTGGAGGAAGATTGAATGAGTGTTGATATAAAAAATGCAATTCAAAGTGGTAAAACAGTACTTGGTATAGAACTTGGATCAACCCGAATTAAAGCCGTTCTTATTGGCGAAAATAATGCACCAATCGCATCTGGCAGCCATGATTGGGAAAATAGCTATGTAAATAATATTTGGACATATAGTTTAGAGGAAGTGTGGAAGGGTGTTCAAGACAGCTTTCAAAAGATGGCTAATGATGTGAAGGAGCGGTATGGAGTCACTTTACAAACAATTGGTGCAATTGGTTTTAGTGCGATGATGCACGGCTATATGGCTTTCGATAAAAATGAAGAACTATTAGTGCCATTCCGTACGTGGCGTAACAATATTACCGGAGATGCTTCAAAAGAATTAACAGAGTTGTTTAACTATCAAATTCCTCAACGATGGAGTATTGCTCATTTACATCAAGCGATTTTAAACAAGGAAGAACATGTTAGTGACATTCAATTTCTGACAACTTTGGCTGGTTATGTTCATTGGAAATTGACCGGACAGAAGGTTTTAGGAGTTGGAGAAGCATCAGGCGTGTTTCCGATTGATTTAAACACAAAAAACTATAATCAAACAATGATTGCTCAATTTAATGAATTGAATGCAGGTAAGAATTTACCATGGAAACTGGAAGATATTCTGCCTAACGTTTTATTAGCAGGGGAAAACGCCGGCGTACTGACAGAAGAAGGAGCGAAACTTCTGGATGTTACTGGAGAGCTGCAGGCAGGTATTCCGCTTTGTCCTCCGGAAGGTGATGCGGGAACTGGTATGGTTGCCACAAACAGTGTAGCGAAACGTACTGGAAATGTTTCAGCAGGGACATCAGCGTTTGCCATGGTTGTACTGGAAAAAGATTTGTCTAAGGTTCATTCTGAAATTGATCTTGTGACAACACCTACAGGTAATCTAGTAGCGATGGCTCACTCAAACAACTGTTCTTCTGACTTAAATGCATGGGTAGGATTATTTAGAGACTTTTTACAAGCAATGGGTATTGAGGCAGATAGCAATAAATTGTATGAAACCTTATTTAAGCAAGCCCTTCAAGGAGATCCGGATGGAGGCGGCCTATTATCTTATGGCTATCTTTCAGGTGAGCATATGACTCATTTTGAAGAAGGTCGTCCATTGTTTGTTCGTTCAACAGGAAGTCAGTTTAATCTTGCTAATTTCATGCGCGTAAATTTATTTACAGCATTCGGTGCCATGAAAATTGGTATGGATATTTTACTTAAGGAAGAGAATGTCAAATTGGATGAAGTTTTAGGTCATGGCGGTTTGTTTAAAACAGAAGGTGTAGGACAAAGTATCTTGGCAGCTGCTTTTAATGTTCCTGTTTCCGTTATGGAAACCGCAGGTGAGGGTGGAGCTTGGGGAATGGCTCTGCTTGGATCTTATATGATAAACAAAAAGGAAAATGAATCCTTGGAAGAGTTTTTAAATGATCACGTATTTGTTGGTCAAACAGTGAAGAAAGTATATCCAGATCCAAAAGATGTAGAAGGCTTTGAACAATTTATGGAACGTTATAAGGACGGGCTTGTCATCGAAAGAGCAGCAGTAGAAAACCTTCAATAAAAAATGAATATTCAGCACGACAGGAATAGCTTTTTCCTGTTGTGTTATAAAAATATTTCTACTGGCCTAATTATACACGTACTCCTAATACAGGAGTACGTATAAAAATTTTAGATAGATACAGATCTTTTTAAAAATCTTTATTGATTGTACGTACAAATTGCGATATGATTTAGTCATAGAATACAAGTTTATGCGTACAAGATAATGGTTGGTTGAAAGGAGTGCTAAACAGCTTATGTTAGAAAGTTTGAAGAAGCAAGTGTTGGAGGCAAATTTGGCTTTACCGAAGTATGGTTTGGTAACGTTTACGTGGGGAAATGTAAGCGGTTTTGATAAAGAGGAAGGGTTAGTCGTTATTAAGCCGAGTGGAGTTCCTTATGACAAGTTGGCTGTAGAAGATCTAGTTGTGCTTGATTTAGATGGGAATATTGTGGAAGGTGATTTAAACCCATCATCTGATACCCCGACACATCTAGTTCTTTATAAAAACTTTCCCGGTATTGGAGGAATTGTTCATACGCATTCTCCTTGGGCAACAAGCTGGGCGCAGGCAGGTAAACCGATTCATGCACTAGGTACAACGCAAGCGGATTATTTTTACGGTACTGTCCCTTGTACGAGAAAAATGACAGAAGAAGAGATACAAGGTGAGTACGAGTTGGAAACTGGAAATGTCATTGTTGAAACATTTAAAGATAGTGACCATTTACAGATTCCTAGTGTACTAGTTCATAGTCATGCTCCATTCAATTGGGGGAAAGACCCAAGCGAAGCCGTGCATAACGCTGTTGTCTTAGAAGAAGTGGCGAAAATGAATTTCCACACATATCAAATTAACCCGGAAATCCCGCCGATGGACCAGACATTATTAGATAAACACTATTTAAGAAAACATGGTGCAAATGCCTATTATGGACAAAAAAAATAAGCATTTCTCAATTACTATCTGAAAATAACAATCTATCATGATAAATTTAGGAGGAAGACACATGTTAAAAACTAAACCTTATGAATTTTGGTTTGTTACTGGTAGTCAAAACTTATACGGAGAAGAACCTTTACGCCAAGTGGCTGACAACTCTAAGGAAGTTGTAGAGGGATTAAATAAAGAAGGAGACCTTCCTTTTAATATCGTATTCAAATCTGTTGTTAAAACGGCAGATGAGATTAGACAATTAGCGTTAGAAGCTAATTCGAATGAAAATTGTGCGGGTATCATTACTTGGATGCACACATTCTCACCTGCAAAAATGTGGATTGCTGGACTAACAGCTCTACAAAAGCCATTGCTTCACCTTCATACTCAACATAACCGTGATATCCCATGGGATGAAATCGACATGGACTTTATGAACTTGAACCAAGCAGCACACGGTGACAGAGAGTACGGATTTATTGGAACTCGTATGGATGTATCAAGAAAAGTGATCGTTGGACATTGGCAAAATAAAGATGTAACGACAAGATTAGCTAGCTGGATGAAAACAGCTGTAGGTGTTACAGAAGGTCCAAACATTCGCGTAGCCCGTTTCGGAGATAATATGAGAAACGTTGCAGTAACAGATGGGGATAAAGTTGAAGCTCAAATTAAATTTGGCTGGACAGTTGATTATTACGGTATCGGCGATCTAGTGGAAGAAATGAGCAAAGTAACGGATGAAGACTTGGATGCACTTTATAAAGAGTATAATGAATTATACGAACTTCCGGCAGAAGCAAGTGAGCCGGGAGCAGTGAGAGATGCGATCCTTGAGCAAGGACGTATTGAGTTAGGATTAAAATCATTCCTATCTAAAGGAAATTACAGCGCATTTACAACAAACTTTGAAGATTTACATGGCATGAAGCAGCTTCCAGGACTTGCTGCACAACGTTTAATGGCAGAAGGCTATGGATTTGCGGGTGAAGGTGACTGGAGAACGGCTGCATTACTACGTCTAATGAAAATTATTTCTGGCAATAAAGGAACTTCTTTCATGGAAGATTATACGTACCACTTAGAGCCAGGTAATGAAATGATTCTTGGTTCGCACATGCTTGAAATCTGTCCGACAGTATCTGCTACTAAACCGAAAATTGTTGTTAATCCTTTAGGTATCGGTGGAAAAGAAGATCCTGCGCGTCTAGTATTTGATGGTAGAGGTGGAGATGCAGTGAATGCTTCTCTAATCGAATTAGGTGGAAGATACCGTCTTGTTATCAATGAGGTAAAAGCTGAACAACCAACGATTGATACACCAAAATTACCTGTTGCGAAAGTATTGTGGAAGCCGGAACCATCATTAAGTGAAGCGACAGAAGCGTGGATTTATGCTGGTGGTGCACACCATACGGTATTCTCTTTTGAGGTAACGACAGAGCAATTATACGACTTTGCTGATATGGCAAAAATTGAAGTCGTTGTCATCGATAAGGATACAAAAGTAAGACAATTCCGTAATGAATTAAAATGGAATGAAGCTATCTGGAGAAGATAATAGGTAAGGAGCAGAGGTTTTAGAAAATGAAACCTCTGCTTTTTTATTTTCATGAAATAATAGTTCGGTTCCCTTTTATTGTTTCTT
Organism: Metabacillus schmidteae; assembly: GCF_903166545.1. Lineage (NCBI taxonomy): Bacteria > Bacillati > Bacillota > Bacilli > Caryophanales > Bacillaceae > Metabacillus > Metabacillus schmidteae. The sequence goes on from NZ_CAESCH010000001.1 coordinate 1,443,713, forward strand.
AACAAACAATAACCTCTTAAAAAGATGAAGCAAAACTTGCTATATACGATCAAATTTTACTGTCATTTGATAATTCCTTATAATTAGCGATAAAGATAATTGTGGAAAGGGTTTTAACGAAAATGGAATGGAAACCGGATCGAACAGATAAAATGCCTATTTATAAGCAGATTGCCAACTATATTGAACAGGGAATTTCATCAGGGATTTTTCCGCCTGACAGTTTGTTACCTTCTGAACGAACTCTTGCGAAGGAATTACAGGTGAACCGCAGCACAGTAGTGGCTGCTTATGAAGAGTTACAGTCACTTGGAATAGTGAGTAGAAGAAAAGGTAGCGGAACACGTGTTAGTACAGATATTTGGGGAGTATCACACAAGCGTATTCCGAATTGGGGCAGGTATGTAGAGGATGGTTCCTTTTTGCCTAACCTTCCTGTAGTCCAACGAATCCGGATGGAAACAGAAAAAAAAGATTTGATTAATTTGGCCAGTGGTGAGCTGACAGCACAGTTATTTCCTGCGGAACAATTTCAAAAGATTTTGTCTGACCGGCCTTTTACAGGCCATCTTGGTTACGATCATCCCCAAGGAAATGCTACATTGAGGGAGACGATTGCCACACATGTAAAAGAGTATAAAAACATTGATGCTACTTCTTCTTCTATCCTCATTACATCCGGTGCCCAGCAGGCCCTTCACCTTATTGTTCAATGTCTTCTAAAGCCGGGAGATGCTGTTGCCATTGAGGATCCGTCCTATTGCTTTTCCCTCCCGATCTTTCAATCTGCCGGACTGAGGACCTTTCTCTTACCGATTGATAAGAATGGGATAAATCCTGATGATCTTGTATCTTTACATAAAAAGCATCGAATTCGAATGGTCTTTTTAAATCCTGACCATCATAATCCAACAGGAACAGTTCTTTCTCTAGAGCGTCGTAAGCGTGTGTTAGAAATGTCAGCCGAATACGGTATTCCTATCATTGAGGATGATCCGTACAGTTTAACGACTTTTGACGGTTATGTTAATCCAACGTTGAAATCAATGGATTTTAACGGAAATGTTTTGTATATTAGCTCATTATCTAAAATTGTTGCCTCAGGTTTACGAATTGGCTGGATCATTGGTCCATCAAACGTTATTGCACGTCTAGCTGACGCGAAACAACAAGTTGACTTTGGTCATAGTATTTTTCCACAATGGGTTGCCAACGAGTTTATAGGTTCAACCGAATTCGCTTCCCATATTACGATGCTCCGAAGAGAGTTAAGACGTCAAAGAGATGAGCTAACGGATAGTTTAACTACATTATTAGGTAACAAAACAGAGTTTCTAGTCCCAAAGGGAGGAATTCATATGTGGTGTAAACTAAAAGATTCAATTAGTGAATATCAACTACTCGAGGAATCGGTGAAAAGAGGCGTAGCGTTTATTCCGGGAAGTATTTTTGGAACGGAAAAAGGCTATGTTCGCTTTACGTTTGGCCGGGAGAATCAACACTCAATTCGAGAAGGAATTTCGCGGTTTGCTGAGGCGTTTAAGAGCATCCGCTAAGTTCATTAATCCTCCACCCATTCCAAATTCACCAACAGATAATTGAAGTGGATGGTATAAATATTCCATAATTGGATGGTTAACTTATAAATATCATAAGTTACTATATAAAAGAAAGATAACAGTGTTGCACATGTATTAATCTAAGAGGAGATTTGTAAATGGCATTTGCGGTAATTATTATTATTCTTTTAGCGGTATTGGCATTGATTGGAACAATATATGCGGCAAAGGATACAGAGGTTAGCTATACTAAAAATACAAAAGGTAATATTAGTAGATTAACGTCTATTTATGCCGTTGTGATTATTCTTTCAATCTTAGTTATTGGAGCTTATATATTTATTAAATAAGATGTTACAGATCTTACAATAAAAGGAAAATTGACTGTTAATAAAATTCCCCTTTGGAAGATCTTGTTTTGACTATCATCAAGGAGTTGACCAGTTGAAATGATATCCGCTTTTATCGTTTCATTTTTACTAGCAGCAATTAAAATTGTATTAACTTGTATGCCATCTGATGTTGTAGATTGGATCTTAAGAAAATTTGCACTGCATCCAACTCTAAATTCAAAAGATGTCAAAGTAACATATAACGGTAAACATCTAAAGTCTGAAGAGAAAATGAAATTTACCGATTATTTTAATGAAGCAATATTTTTGAAAAAATATTTTGTATTTCAAGGAAATGAACAGTTATTCTTACATCCAGAGACAAATGTATCCCCAATTGTTGTCGACATGAAAAAAGGGAAAAAGGCAATTACATTATTTGTTTTCTGTTATACAGACCATGTAGATGTAGTTAAACAATTTAAAAATAGAGTGGTTGCTTATCAAGTAAGATCAGATCAACTACAAACTTTATCGCCTGGGATCGGTCTCTTGAATAAGGCGGTATTTTAATAATCTTTAAGAAGATCAAAAGAATTCATGTTGAATGCTTACGAGGTTTTTATAATCAATTTTTAGTTCAAAACAATCGGTACATCACTTATTTTTGTGATGTACTTTTTTATTGTTTACCAGGAAATTATAAAACTCTTGAACTGTGGATAAGCACTTCGACAGCCAGCTCCGAAGCACAGGATGTGCAAGTGCAGTCAGTGCGACAGGACGTCGCGTATTTTGACTGCCAGCGCCTAGCCCCTCGAGGTCATAACCCACAAATGAATTGAAGACAAAGAACGTCTTCTATTCATTTGCGTCTTATTTGCCCTAGGCTGATCAAGGCGGTTGCGCTTTTGTTCTTGTGGACTCGAAAAGTGTTTTGATGAATTAAAAATATGTTATTAAAGTCAAAAATATATTGTCTATTTTTCCTTATTTCCCTATAATATTCAAAAAATACATATAAAGGAAGTATATTGAACATGGTTACAAATATATTTACAGGCACCCAAGTATTGGACGAAAATCATGTGTTAGCCGCATTAGAATCTAACTTAGCTATGATTGAATTTAATCTTGAAGGGAAGGTCATATGGGTAAATGAGAATTTCGCTCAAACTTTAGGTTATCACGTTGATGAAATGAAAAATATGCAACATAAACAATTTTGCCCTTTTGAATTACAGAACAGTAAAGAATATGCTGATCTATGGGAGAATTTAAGGAACGGAAACAAGTTTCAGGCGAAGATTCAACGAGTTGATTAAGCGGGAAATTTGCTCTGGTTAGAAGCAACGTACATTCCAGTTTTAAATGAAGCGAATGAAGTTTATGCAGTTCTAAAAATTGCTACAGATATTACAGAGAGAGAATATAAGACGATTGATATCGTTACTCAATTAAAAAACTTGTCTTTTGACTTAGGGCAAATGGTTAATAATAACTCTTTAGAGAATATAAAAGCCATTCAATCGTTGAAGGAACAGACCGATTTAATTAGTGCATTATCAAAGTCAATTAGAAGCATTTCATCCCAAACTAATATTTTGGCATTGAATGCAGCAATAGAGGCTGCGCGTGCAGGAGAACATGGACGTGGCTTTAATGTAGTTGCAACAGAAGTACGTAAATTAGCCGGCAGTGTTGATGAAACTATTAACAAAATGAATAAAAACGTAGATAACATTGTAAAAGAAGTAATGAAGGTTAGTGAAGTAACAGAAAGCTCGCAGCAAAGTGTGATTTCAACACAACATAAAATAAATACTACGATGAGTGAATTTGAGGGAATTACTAATAAGTAATAGAGTAGATTTATAGGTTATATTTCGAAATTCAACTGAATCCACGTCATTTGTACTTTGTAATAAAGTAATAAAATTATTGACAAGAAAAGGTAGTTTTGAATCCTTCGAGGATCATCTTTTTGAAAGCTCCATTGCCTTCAAGATAAGGATTGGAGCTTCTTGTCTTTTGGCTGTTTTTATAAAAGTTGTGGTTTTAAAAACATTATTTTAACCCTATAGTGGACTGCAGCGAAATGGAATGGACTAATATTTAACTTTAACTGCATCAAAAATAACAAATTATGCGAAAATAGCATATCTTTTTCCTTCATCAATAACCTACCAAATATTTTATCTTTATCGGAAAACTGAACTATTCACCATGACTTTCAACAACATGGTTTTGCAGCTTTAATTTCTTATAATGTCTCGGTGCAACTCCATAGCGACTTCGAAATTGAATAGCAAAATGATTATAGTTTTGGTACCCAACCTCGAAAGCCACCTCTGAGGCAGATCGATCAGTATGTTCAAGTAAGAGAGCTGCTTGATTTAGTCTCATTTGTTTCAGTGTATCAAGGATGGAATTTCCGACGTTTTCTTTAAACACATGTGAAAGTCGTGAAGGAGATAATCCAACATCTTTAGCCAGCTCTTTAATACTAATCGATTCTTTCATTTGTTTGGAAAGTAAATGAAGAACTTCATCGATACGTGGATCTAACGTTTGCTCTTGTCTTTGAGCAACTAATAAAAGAATTTCCTTTAAAGAAATTTCACATAATTCATACCAATATTTCTTTCTCTCTCGATAATCTTGGATAAGCTTTTCAAATGATTGGTGAATCCTGTCACGGGTATATTCGTTTTCTATTGGTAGATTGACAAGATCTTTATCTGCTAAATAATTGGTTTCAAATAGTTCTGGAGAGAAGTGTGCCCAGACAAACTGCCATGTTTTTCCCTTTCTTGTTCCATATTGATGAGGGGCCATTGACTTTAATAAAGTGACATCTCCTTGACTGCATGTAATATCTTCGTCACCGGTTTTAAAATAACCTTCACCATCAAGAGTAAAGGTGATCAACCAATCACTCATTCCTTCAGGTCTTTTCGTTTGATATGTATCTTCCACAAGAAAATGACCAGCAATTAACACATTTGCTTTAGGGTATGCAACGTAATGAGATGGTGAATCAATATCTGCCATGCTTCCGCCTCCTTCAATCTCTTTGTAAACCTTTTCTTGTCTTTAATATATCACATTGTTAATTTATGAATATAGCAGAATTATTATAGTTTTTAGTCGTTAACTACATTAAGTTAGGAAGTGGAAAAGGTTTACTGATATAATTTCATCTTGCTCCTAAAGCATAACGAATGTTTATGATCACGTATCGTTAACTAAAAGCGTACGATTTGTGGACAAGAAAAAGAAAAAGAAAAAGAAAAAGAAAAAGAAAAACTACAATAAAGCAGTGACACCGAATATGGTGACTTAGCTCGAATAGTGAAGAAGAAGTGTTAAAATACCAAGATTGATTATTTAAAAATATTTTTTAAATTTATGTGAAATATCCGCTACTCTCTAATCACTTTCCCATATATACACGGTAGAAGGAGTTTGGTAGTAGTCAACCGGAAAAAGGTGTGTAGAACTCTTTTAAGGACGTAATTGAAGTTGTTCTCATAAAAACTATTACTCTGTCATCTTTTAATTGATAATTTTAACATTTGTGTAATAATTATAAAGAGTCTGAATTTAAGAATCAGCTATCGAATTATTTTTACATCATGGAGGGGATTGTGTTGTCTAGCATCAATTCGGCAATAATTATTGGCGGTGGTATTGGAGGGCTTGTGTCTGCACTTAAACTTCACCGCGTTGGCGTATCAGTGCGTGTCTTTGAAAGTGTGGAAACAATTAAAGCGCTTGGGGTTGGAATTAATCTTCTGCCTCATGCTGTAAGAGTACTTACGGAACTTGGTTTAGCAGAGGAACTTAAAAAGACAGGAATTCCTACGGCGGAACTCATGTATGTTAATAAATTTGGTCAAGAGATTTGGCAAGAGGATAGAGGAATAAATGCAGGTTATCGTTGGCCTCAATATTCAATCCATCGTGGAAAATTGCAAATGCTATTGCTCCAAGCGGTGAAGGATACATTAGGTGAGGATGCAGTGTTCACAGGACACCATTTATCATCATTTGAACAAACAAACGACAAGGTGACAGCCTTTTTTGAAAACAAAAAGACCGGTGAACGTATTGGTTCTTATGAGGCGGATATTATGATTTCCGCAGATGGTATTCATTCAACTGTCCGGAAATTCTACTATCCGAATGAAGGTCTACCAAAGTATAGCGGTCGGATTTTATGGCGTGGAATGACAGAATCAACTTCTTTCTTAACGGGAAAATCAATGATTATGGCCGGGTATCAGGATAAAAAATTTGTGGCGTACCCTGTATGTCCCGAAACAGCAGCAAAAGGACGTTCTCTTGTGAATTGGATTGCGGAACTTGCAGTAGAGGAAATGCCATCTATAACCGATTGGAACAAAAAAATAGATAAAGAAAAATTTGCACCAGAATTTGCTAAATGGGATTTTGGCTGGCTGAATGTACCGGAGTTAATCGAAAAAACAGATGCTGTTTATGAATTTCCGATGGCAGACCGCGACCCTCTTCCACAATGGACGTTTGGAAGAGTCACTTTACTCGGAGATGCGGCACACCCAATGTATCCGATTGGATCAAACGGTGCATCACAAGCAATTCTTGATGCAGATGCATTAGGGCAGACAATTATGGAACAACCACATGCAGAACAAGCGTTGAAAGAGTATGAACAAGTAAGATTAGAGCCAACGTCCAATATTGTTTATACAAATCGGAAGAATGGTCCGGAAATTGTTATGCAGATTGTAGAAGATCGAGCACCTAATGGCTTTGATTATTTACATGATGTTATTACTAGACAAGAACTTGAGGATATCGCAAATATGTACAAGAAGGTCGCTGGTTTTGACCGGGAGACGTTAAATAGTAAATAGGAGTATGTTATGATGATCGAGCATATTGTGTTAATTAAATTTTCAGCTGAAACAACCATTGAACAAAAGGAAGAATTAATTAGGAAGACACTTCTTCTAAAAGAAGTCATTCCGGGTATAGTAGATATTCAGCAGGGGTTGAATTTTTCAAACAGAAGTAAGGGGTTTGACGTTGGATTAACGGTTCGATTTAAAGATCGAGCATCTTTAGATAACTACGGTCCACATCCAGCACATCAGAAAGTTGTCTCTTATTTGAAAGAGATTGGAGTAGAGGACAGTATATTTGTAGATTTTGAAATCTGAAGGATTTGAAGGAGAGACAAGTTGCGAAAGGTGGAAGTGTGTTCATACAATGAAAAATGGGCTCAACTGTTTAGCGAAGAATCTGAAAAACTAAAGCATATTTTCGGGAATGAAGTTGTAGATATTCATCATATTGGTAGTACGTCTGTTCCAGGGTTAAAAGCAAAACCAATAATAGATATAATGCCTGTTGTGAAAGATATAAACAATGTTGATAAATATACTATCGAGATGCAGGAAATCGGCTATGATCCTAAAGGTGAAAACGGAATTCCTGGACGGAGATATTTCCAAAAAGGCGGAGACAATCGTTCACATCACGTTCATATCTATCAGGCTGGAAGCTATGAAATAAAACGACACCTAGCTTTTCGCGATTATTTAAAGTCACATCTTTATGAAGTGGAGAATTACGGTGAATTAAAAGAGAGACTAGCTCAGCAATTTCCTTATGATATTGAATCGTATATAAATGGTAAGGATGAGTTTGTTAAAGAGATAGAACGAAAAGCACTGGAATGGACGGAATGAAGAAAGGTTGTTTTGTATAATTTGTTGTTTTTGATGCAGTTAATGTAAAAATTAGTTCGTTCCATTGCGCTCCAGACACTCGCTTTCCGCGGGGAGGAAGCTGAGCCTCCTCGGCTTCGCCTGCGGGGTCTCAGCCTTTCCTCACTTCCCGCAGGAGTCGAGTGTCTTGCGCTCCATTCCACTATAGAGGTTAAAATAGTATCTTAAAAGCAAGCAAAATTCTTTGCGAAAACAGCCTAAAGAAAAGTTGCATTTCTGTATTTTATAGAATGGACGGAAGAATAAGAAGTTAAGTATAAAATAACCAACTTTTTCTTCTATGACTTCTTTAAATGATAGTATATAAAATTATAGTTTTACAGGGACACATATTTCGCAATAATGGTTATTATTCATATCACCAATGTATCTTTCAAAAATTGGTTTGTTTTCTATTTGATATCCATTGTTTTGTAAAAACGGAAAAATAGCAGCATAAGCTTGTTGAATATCTTCTTTTGTATGTTTTACTTGAAAGACCATGTGTTGTCCGCCCGAAAGTTCACTTTTGCTGATTGAATCATCTATTTGATCTTCCTCTGAAATCACAATACAGGCGTCAAATCTACAATTTTCCGGCAGTGTTGTTTCGGGGTTATCTTGCTGCACTGCGAGTAGTATAGTAGATGAGTTAAGAAGGTTCTTTTCTCCAGCCCATATTTTTAACTTCTCCCACACTTCACTATTTCCATTCCCATAAGGTCCGACTCGTCGGATGTAAGCCACACGATAGTTTGGAAGTGTTTCAACCTTATATTTCATCATTTTTTCTTCCCTTCATGTATCATATTGGTTAGTACAGGTTGAATGTAACATGCTTTAAAATAATATTCAGTGTATTTTTTATACTTTTTGAATGTTGTTATTTCTTAGGTAATAAAATAGATAAAACAGTAAATTACTTCATACTAAGATTGCAAAAAAGCCTAAAGATTACTAGTATCTTTAGGCTTTAAATTAATTGAAATAAGTTTTATAAAGTAACATCTATTTAGGACCTATTCCTATCCAAAAAAGTTCTACTAGTGCTTGAGCTGTTTTTTCATATCCTCCTAATTCTGTTATTAATTCCGTCTTATTTCGAATCATTGTTACGTTGGAAAATGCATGTGCAAGCAGCAATGGGCTTGTTGTAACGATTTCTCCATTTTCCACTGCTTGTTTAAATATACCTTCCAGTGCTTGATGGATGTATTGTTCTGATTTACGAATTTCACTGATATGATCTTCTGAGAGCGAAGAACTCGCTTCTTGTAATAATGTTTCAAAATCAACATGAGGTCTTTTTAAATGTTCCAGCACTACTTCATATAATCTTTCCTTTAATCCTTTCGAACTTTGTAATAACTCCTCTACGCGGGTTGTAATACGTTGAAACATGCTTGATACAGCTTTAGTGAATAGTGTTGCTTTATCTTTAAAATAGTAATAAACACTGGCTTTTGTTACATTGCTGGCTTCAGCTACTTGTTGCATTGAAACACTTTCGTATCCGTATGTCAAAAATAGGTGAGCGGCTGTTGTTGAAATTCGCTCCCTAGTTATATTCATTTCAGCTTTAACTTTTGGTCTGCCAGGTGTTCTCTTAGTCATGCATGACGTTCCTCCTTCTAGTTCAAGAAATTGCCACAACTAATTTAGTTGATTAATTAACCTTCCGGTATATATAATTATCCTTAGTTCTATATTAATTTTAATGTAATTTATAAAAACAAACAAACATTGAAATGAGGGAGTTTATGTGAAAAAGTCGCCTTTAACAACATTCAGCCAATATATGACTGGGAAAGTAAGCCGTTGGATTGTCATTGCTGCCTGGATTATTGCAACGGTGGTGTTAACCATTGTCTGGCCGCCTGTGAGCGAGACAGAGGTTAATAATGCCCCAAATTTAAGTGATGATTCGCCTTCTGTAAAGGCAGACAATTTAATCAAAGAAGAATTCCCTAATTCTTCAGGAGTGCCAGCGTTACTTACATGGCATAATGAAGCAGGTTTAAATGAGGAAAATCTAAAGGCTATCCAAGATATATCAAAAGATTTATCCGATAAACCTTTAGAAGGACAATCCTCTATACCTCCTTTGCATGAGATGCCAATACCTGCCTTGCAGGAAATGATTTCAGAAGATGGCACAACACTCGTACAACCGATTTTCTTTAAAGAAAACACTGAAACTAGTATTCTAGAAAAAATTTAGATAAGATTAAAGAGCACGTAGAAGAGCAGGTTTCTTACGATTCTTTTGCAACAGCTATCAATGATCAAGATAAACTAAGCACCCGTGTGACAGGTCCGGTAGGTATTTCAGTGGATGCTACAAGCCTTTTTGAAGGGGCAGATGTGACGTTATTAATCGCAACTGTTTTATTAGTATTAATTTTACTGCTTGTCATTTACCGTTCTCCAATTTTAGCCATTATTCCTTTAATTGGTGTAGGTTTTGCCTACATGGTCCTTAGTCCAATTCTTGGTATTTTAGCAGATAAAGAGTGGATTACGGTCGATTCACAAGCAATAGCTATCATGACCGTATTATTATTTGGAGCTGGAACTGATTACTGCTTATTTTTAATTTCTCAGTACCGCGATGAACTTCGAAAAGTAAAAGATAAGAGAAAAGCATTAATTCATGCATTCCAAGAAGCTTCAGGTGCAATCGCGATGAGCGGATTAACAGTTGTTATTGCTCTGCTTGTTTTAATTGTCGCCAAATATGGAGCTTACCATCGTTTTGCTATTCCTTTTAGCTTATCTATTTTTGTAATGGGAATTGCAAGTCTAACGCTTATTCCAGCTTTACTTTCTGTTATGGGAAGAGCATCTTTTTACCCGTTCATTCCTCGTACTTCTGAAATGGAAGAAGAGTTGGCTAAAAAGAAAGGGAAGCCGGTACGTAAACGAAAGGAAAAAAGTCGTTTCGGAAATTGGGTAGGAAATATTGTTACAACGAAGCCGTGGGCAATTATTATCGCTTGTTTAGTTTTCTTTGGGGCTTTCTCAATGTACTCGAGCCAAATTAAGTATACCTACGATTTATTATCTTCTTTCCCTGAAGATATGCCATCACGGGAAGGGTTTCAGGTTATTTCTGATGCTTATTCTCCCGGTGATTTAGCACCTGTTCAAATTGTCATTGATACGGAAGGAAAAACAGTAGACTTAGAGGAAGAGTTAGAGAAACATCATCTTGTTGATACAGTATCTCCACCGCAAAATAGTGTCGATAATGAAAATTTAAAGGTATATGATGTTACGTATAATGTGAATCCATATAGCTCAGAGGCGATGGAAGCTATTCCGGAGTTAAGAGATGCAGCTGAACAGGCATTAACACAAGCAACTGTTTCTTCTGTGGAGTCAAAAGTATGGGTCGGGGGTCAAACGGCTACACAATATGACACCATGATCACGAGTAATGAAGACACTGATCTCATTGTTCCATTAATTATTGTCTTCATCTCTATTCTTCTTTTAGCTTACTTACGTTCCATTGTTGCGATGCTATATTTGGTTGGAACCGTTGTTTTGTCATATAGTGCTGCTTTGGGATTAGGATGGTTTATTATTCATAATGTAATGGGTGTAGATGCTATACAAGGCGCCATTCCTTTATATGCGTTTGTTTTCCTGGTAGCTCTTGGAGAAGATTATAATATTTTCATGATCTCAAGCATTTGGAGAAAAAGAAAATACATGCCGTTAAAACAAGCGATTAAAGAAGGGGTAAGTGAAACAAGTGGTGTGATCACATCAGCTGGTATTATTTTGGCAGCTACCTTCGCTGTTCTAGCAACATTACCAATTCAAGTTCTGGTTCAGTTCGGTATTATCACAGCTTTAGGTATCCTTTTAGATACATTTATTGTTCGTCCATTCCTTGTACCTGCCATTACTACTGTGTTAGGAAAGTTTGCTTTTTGGCCAGGTAAATTGAAAGGGATAAAAGAAAAACAGAATTAATCAAAAAAAGGATGTGCCCGAGTTTTTGCACATCCTTTATCATTTAATAATGGAAGTGAGTCTACGGATGAAAAGAAAAATAACCTACATTCTACTTGGGATTACTTTATTACTGGTAGTGTTATTTCTTGGGTTTTTCACATGGTCACAACAAACTTACAAACCCTCTTCAGAGCTTTATACACTTATAGATGAAAGTGAAATACAGTATGAGGATGATTGGATAATCTTCAATCAGCACTCAACCACTAAGTTAGGGATTGTGTTGTATCCAGGTGCAAAAGTAGAGCCCGAAGCATACAGCTACTATGGGCAACAGTTAGCGGAAAAAGGTTATTTAGTTGCCATACCAAATGTTCGTTTTAATTTTGCACTGCTTGATTCCAGCAAAGCTACTAAGATAATAGAGAGCTACCCATCAGTTGAAAAATGGATAATAGGCGGTCATTCGCTAGGAGGAGTTGCAGCGGCGAAATTTGCTTATGATCATCCTAAAAAAGTAGATGGAGTTTTTCTATTAGGATCCTATACGAGTGAAGGGAATGATTTCTCAAAAACAATGACTCCTATCCTATCGCTCTATGCAGAAAAGGACGGCTTAACCACAGTAGGTAAAATTAACGAAACAAAGGAGCTTTTGTCCAGAAATGCTACAATACATGAAATAAAAGGTGGCAATCATGCTCAATTTGGTGTTTACGGTTTTCAAAAAGGAGATAATGAGGCAGCTATCTCTGTAAAGAAGCAACAGGATGAAATGGTAAGTGTTACTTCTGAATGGATAAACGAAATTAAATAATAATGATAATCAGCAGTCAGTATCCTCCCCCATTGAGAAATGGGGTTTTTTAGCTTCTCACTAAATATAAACGTAACTATCAAAAGATGCAGTGAACTATCTTTTTTAAAAAATATTTTGTGATTTTTTTTGATTAGTGTGCGGATAAAAAGATAGTTAAAAATGTGTCATTTAAGGTTTACCCAGGTGAAATTGTCGGTCTTGCAGGACTTGTAGGTGCAGGAAGAACAGAATTAGTGAGGGCCATATTCGGTGCTTCCAATCTAAAAAGCGGAGAAATCTATGTAGATGACAAATTAGTGAAAATCAACTCACCAATTGATGCGATATCCAAAGGTATTGCACACGTACCAGAAAGTAGAAAAGAACAAGGACTATTTTTATCTATGTCTGTAAAAGAGAATATCTTAATGGCAGAACTTAAGAAACACTCAAAATCTGGAGTAGTTCGTTGGAAAGACGTTAATGCTACTGCAGATCGTTATATCAAGGAATTAAGTATTAAAATTGCTTCTCCTGATCAGTCTGTTTCCAATCTGAGTGGAGGAAATCAACAAAAAGCAGTAATTGCACCTCAGGAAAATAAGGACATTATGAAGGATTGAACAGCACTTATTTCGAGGAATAAGTGCTGTTCGTCGTCCTTAAACACAGGTTCACTTGCGGAATATGCAGCCAGAGAGTTGGCAAAGAACTCGTTAAGGCGGTATTGGTCCGCTGTGCTTAACTTTCTAATTTCTTGGATTATGTCCTTCAAAGCCATTCTTAACAACTCCATCTCTTACTTTTTTATTTATTATCAACGATTGTTCTTAATGTTCAACTATCAACAGAGTTATTTAACATAGCTTAAATTATAAATAACGTATTTATGAAGCAATAGAATTGACATACTTATTGCTACAATATATGATTGACCTATCAAATATTGATGTATCAATTATTGATGCATCAACTATATAGAAAGGGGTTATGCCGATGACTATTTGTTCCGTTCGTTTGCAGATTTTCTTGGAGCTGCAGGCTGTGAATAAGGAGCTCTGCTCAAAGTTTGAGTCATGCTTAGGAGCAAGCCCTTCTCGTGTGGAGATTCTTCATTATTTATTGCAGCATGAGGAAGTTACCCAATCAGCATTGCAAGGGGAAGTCAATATCGATGCCGCCGCTGTTACCAGACATTTAAAGCAACTTGAGGCTGCCGGTACGATTGTGCGCTATAAGAAGTCAAATGATCAGCGAGCTACATGGGTGAAGCTGGAGGAAGAAGCGAAGCGTCACATCAAGCAATCATATCAGGAAAAAAGCCAGTTCGTGAATGAGACTCTTGCTGGCTTTACAGAAGCAGAGCTAGAACAATTTTTACAAATGCTGAACAAGGTCAGGGTAAATGTGTCCAGTGTCACAAAGAATCAACTAGGAGGAGAAAACGAATGAACCAAACACCTATATATAATAAAGAAGCTTTTCTACAAATCGTAGAGGATCGTCGTGCCATCCGTACGTATGATGAAAACGTGAAAATTAGCCAGGAAGAAATGTCTGAAATACTCTCAGCAGCAACTAAGGCACCATCATCAGTCAATTTACAGCCTTGGCGTTTTGTTGTGATTAAAAGCCCTGAAGCAAAAGCAAAGCTTGCACCGCTTGCCAAATTCAATCAGCAGCAAGTGAAAACCTCTTCTGCAGTAATAGCTGTTTTTGCTGATATGAATAACCTCGACTATTTGGAAGAAATCTATGGAAAAGCGGTAGAGCATGGTCTAATGCCCCAAGAAGTAAAAGATCAGCAAGTACCCTCTATCCGTAACCTGCTTTCATCTATTACGGAACAGGCAAATAGGGAAACAATTTTAATTGATAGTGGTTTAGTATCGATGCAGCTAATGCTGACTGCAAAGGCATATGGCTACGATACATGTCCGATTGGCGGATATGAGAAAGATCAAATCGCAGAAGCATTTGATTTGGATAAGGACCGTTATGTTCCAGTCATGCTGCTTTCTATCGGTAAAGCAGTAGATACAGGCTACAAGTCCTATCGTATGCCGGTAGAACAAATTACAGAATGGAAATAAGGAGAGAGAAACTATGATTATCATCCACGCTAAAATGTCAGTTAAACCAGAGAAAAAAGAAGAATTCCTTCACGAAATTGAAGCAGTTATGGCGGGGAGCCGTGCAGAAGCTGGTAATAACAGCTACGACTTATTCCAGGATCCAAAAGATACTAACAGCTTTATTATGGTAGAAAGTTGGAAGGACATGGAGGCTGTCCAGGCCCATAATGCAAGTAGTCACTTCCAAAAATTCAGCGCAGCTGCTAAGGAGATGGTAGGTGCTCCATTGAAAGCAGATGTTTTTCAAGCCGAGAAATTAAATTAATTTAAAAAGGATGACCATGACGGTCATCCTTTCTATTTTTACACAAATGTTGCCATATGCCATACCGAAAACCTGTTACTCTCCGATATAGGCAAATGAAAATTGGATTGAAAAAATGTGTAATGACATTTGCAATGGATAATGACAACAGTCAACTAAATGTTCGCAGTTGTTTGGTCGTCTAATTCCCAAATTTATCCCCTTCTAATTAATAGTTAGTTAACGATATACAATATGTCTGGTAAAGTTTATTTGAAAGGGACGACTATCATGTTTAAACAAATTATGGGTGAATAAATAATTAAGGAAGTTACGATTACCCATCTTTTTGTTGAAGATAAGCTATTACGAAAAGGTGCTTTAATGAGAGATGGAGTTGTCGTTTGGCAGTTCCCATCTTATTGAGCTAACGGGTCAGTAGTTGAATATCAATCTTCAGCAATTGAGCGCTTTTTCTGAAGATGAATGGCGATCTTACTTTACAAAAGGGCAAAATTTCTTAAAAGAGGTGAGGGTATCATGAAAAGAAAATATCCTATTTTATTCGCAATTATATTAATTGGATTATTGTATGCGTTTAGTTCTTCGGAGGATGAGCTAACAGATGTAATTGAAACAGAAAATTCTAGTTTTATAGGAACAATCAAGGAAATTAGCGGTAACGGGGCCCTCGTTTCTGCCAAAATATATGAGGGTAACCCAGAAGGCAATGTGTTTGTTGACCTTTCTCTTAATAACACATTCAAGGTCGGGGACAAGATAAAAGTAGAATTTGATGGAAGGGTTTTAGAATCAAATCCAGCCCAAATAAATACACTTTCTGTTGAATTAATTGAGTAATAATTCTTATAGATTTTTAACCGACTTTAGATGTTACATCCCTATAGTGTTATTCAACACTATGAGAGTGGCACGTGAAAAAGAAAACTAATCTAAAAAAGGATGTGCGAAAATCTTGAAGATTTTCACACATCCTTTACTACAGTAATAATAAGGTTGAAATTTAAACGTTCGTATTTAATCTCTCTTCTAATTCAAGTTTAATCTTAGCTTCATTTTTTTCATATTTAATATATTTAAACATGATCACTGCTCCCACAATAAAGAAAATTGCCGGTAACCAAGTGAAGCAAAATTTAATGGCTGCCAATGATTGAGGCGTTTGTGTCGTATTAGCCACATAACCAGCAGCATCTAAAATTAATGATGGAATAAAGCTGCCTAATCCTGCACCTAATTTGATACAGAAGGAAATTCCAACTGCTGTTAAAAATCCACTAGCTCTTATACCATTCTTCCACTCGCCATAGTCGACTGTATCTGAAAGCATGGCAAACGGTAAAGTTACTGCAATACCCGTACCTAGTGAAGCAACGATCCATCCAATAATAATTAACGTGATGTTACTTCCGGAGAACCCGATAATAACTTGACCAATGGCAGCCAATGACAATCCAATAATTTGTGTATGCGATTTTATAAAGCGTTTAACTAGAAAAGAAAGTATTGTTATCGAAACCATTTGAACAACCACAAGACCATTTAAAATAGCGGCCAAATTCTTATAACCCAAATTATACTCGCTATAATAAATCACTGTCGACGCTCTGGCTGTGTTTCCTAACCAATAAAAGATAAATACTAAAACTAATGTAATCCATGGCCAATTTCCTTTAACAGCACGGAAACTTTCACGAATCGAAATTGATTTCTTAGATTGTGTAGTACCAATTTCTCTTGTTCCGCTAAAAGCGAAAAGAAGAAGCAGAACAGCTACAACTGCAAAAATACCTACTGTTACACTAAATCCTAATTCATCGTTACCTCGTCCAAAGAAGGCAACCAAAGGAAGGGTAAACGAAGCCGTAATAACATACCCAATCATTCCTCCGTTACTTCTCCAAGAATTTAAGCGAACTCGTTCATTTGAATCATAAGTCAAATTCGGAAGTGCCGATGACATGGAAGCACTGATACCTGTGTAAACAACACCAGCTAATATATATGTGATTAATGCATAAATTGTTTTTCCATTTGTTGATAGATCTGGAACTAGAAAAGCCAGGAAAACGAAAACTCCAAACGGTACGGAGAGCCATAACCAGTAAGGACGACTTTGTCCCCATCTAGTACGCGTATGATCAATAACAATTCCCCAAATTGGAGCATCTAAAGCATCGACAATTCGAGCTACAAGTAAAATCATCCCTGCTGCTGCTACAGAAATTCCTAATACATCTGTATAAAAATACATGATATAGCTCGTTAAGGTACAGTAGAGTAAATTCCCTGCTGTATCGGTACTAGCGAAAGCCAATATTCGCTTTAATGATAATTTCGACTGTTTTGATTCGCCATTATGCATGGCTTCAAGTTCTTTATGTGCCATCGCCATTTTTTATCCAACCTCCTGCTCGTTTTTAACTAATTGAAAGCGTCCGTCTGCATAAAGAATTTCACTTACTAATTCTCCATTTTTTGAAATAAAGTGTGAATCTACATCATAAAAATGATATTCCGTTGGGTATGGAGCATAACTATGAATTAAAAGTCCCTGTTCTGTATGTTCAATACAGCCGTTTATTACTTTTATTTGATTGTTTTCTACATACAAAAATGTTTTTTGACCAAATCCGTCTAGATATGCGGCAAGTTCCTCTCCCATATCCCAGTCAGAAGTTTCCTCTTCTTTGTTAAACAACTTCGAAAAGATTCCGCCATCTCTATAAAATGTTGATTGTCCAAACCGATTTCTTGATAAATCAGGACGATTCACATTTGGCCCGGCAACACTATAGGTAGATGCTGCTTCACCGGTCGTTAATCTCTTGTCAGTAGCCTTTGCGTCCGTATCATAACAATATAAAATTCCGACCGTAGCTCGATAAGCAGCCTTTAAATAACGTGGATCATGTAATTTTTCATAGACCTTCAGAGTGGCAGCTGCCGTTAAACCACCCCATAAAGAGTGAATCATATAAGAAAGTGCTTCCCACCAGCGATCAGGATTTTGAGCTCTAAAATCATTAGAAAAACCTATGTTGGCTATCAATAATTCTCCGTATTTTTTAGCAGCTTCAATATGGCCGGAACTTGCTAATGCACCTGCTGCAGGACCAAATCCAGCGTTATCATAAAAATGTTCAGTTACCGCTGCTTTAAAAGAATTACTTTCATTTGCTACATTGGTAGCAATATCAGACCATAAAGCATTGATTTCATCATATTTATCCGTTAATCCTCGTCTCTTTAATTCATCTAACAAGCCATTAATATATAAGAAGAATGTCCCCAACATCTGAGCTTCTTCTTTTCCTCTTTCCGTGTGATGTAAGTCAGGGTTTACGCGTAATGTAAATACATCTGCGGCCCACTCTAAATAAGTATCAGGGCTGTTATACTTTAAAATACTTTGATCAAACTGTGACAACAAATAAAAAACATGACCTATATATTCAAAATCCATGCACCGGTAGAAATCGCCGTAAAGGAAGGCTGGCTTTGTAAAATCTCCATTAATAAACCATTTAGGTCGAATATAGTTCACACAACTTTCTTCTACCTTTTGCACCTCAGATTGATCAGTGGTACCTAATAAATTCTTCTTCAAGACAAAGCTTAGTTTTCCTAGAGACTCTCCTTGATTCGAAATAGGGGTATAGGAAAATGGAGTTTCTCCATCAGGTCCGCTATAGAGAACATTGCTGACATATTTTGCTCTATTGGCGATGATGTTTTGAATTGGTTTCATCACATTCACAATAACGCTATCCATTTTGCCATTATCTAGCTCAATAGAAACTTTAAGCTCACTAGGTTCCTCAAATAGTAAAGTCGCTTGATAACCGCTTTCATTTTTATGAATAGTTGACATGATATTTTGTACCTTTACCACATCGTTTTCACTTTTATACTCTACATAAGCATCCTTTAAAGATCGATTGGAAGGTAGACTAAAAGAGAAATCATATGGTTGGTTTGTAATGGCAAGAGGTTCAAAGTTATAGACAGGATGTCCATGCTTCTTACCAACCTCATAGAAATCCTCTTGATCATCAAATGCTTCCAGTACAAATTGCCAGTCTTTCGTTTCATTTGCTTTCATTGAAAAGCCGTCTTTACAATAGATCCAATCAGAATTAGTAAAGTCTTCAGGATACCCGCCTGCAAATACCAGTTGATGGAATAAAATGCCGTCTAATGAAGGAGAAGCATTTTCAAAAAAAAGATTTTTATATTCACAGTAGGTTCCTACTGAATTTGTTTCTCCATTTAGCTGGTAGATTCCAAGATGTGGTGCAGTATTACTTCGTCGTACACATGCTAACTTAGTAAAACTTTTTGAAATAGAAGGAAAAACGGCTGTTGAGTGCCTTGTTTGCATATTTAAATCATTCATGCGATACATGACATAAGCAAATGAGGACCAAACACTAAAATCTGAAATATAGACTTCACTACTTGTTCGATTGACTAATTGAATCGTCCAGCGTAAAGAGTCTTCTGATTTGCTCAAGTCATAATGAAACATGACCGCTACTTCATCAAAATCATATGTGACTGTTGTCAGTCCAGCAGATTCGCTTAATTTTCCTTGGGTTTCATGATTTGTATACTTTTTATCGTTTATGGTGATGGAAAAATTCCCGAATAATTTATCTTTATCATCATAATGTACGATTTCTAGATAGTTCTCATCCACGACCCAATTCATCTTGTATGGATCATTTTTTAAGATTAATTTTGATACATTTCCATTTGGGCAGAACTCAATCATATAGTTTTGATTTTCCATCTCGCAACTCCTTTTTAAAAATGTTTGAATTGAAAATCGCGTAAAATTAAGGAAGTAAGCGTTTCATGTAAACGTTCGACTTAATTATAGCAAAGGGGAAAATAAATTAAATAAACGATTACAATGAGTTTTGATACTTTTTCACTTTTGATGGTATAATTATCTTACAATGGGAACTTATACTAAGGAGAGTACAATCAGTGAATGATCAATTAGTAATATCTATTGCTATTCCACCATTTCCTATATTTATTGAAGGGAACTTGACTGAGTATGGAGTAGGTGCTTGGCATCCTGACAGAAGAAACCTGGAATATTTTGATTTGATCTTTGTTAAAGAAGGAGCTTTATATTTAGGAGAAGAAGGTGTGGATTATACCATTCGAAAAAATGAAATGTTGGTTTTATTACCGAACAAGCACCACTATCCATTAAAAGCAACAGATGAAATAACTAAATTTTATTGGATTCACTTTTATACCACTGGCCATTACGTACAAAGTCATCAAGCCAAACAACTGGAGTCAAATATCCCAATTCCTTCGCTTCATTTTCATAATAAATTCCATACCATTCATCTATCTAAAAAATCTCAGCTTATTGATACGGATGAAATCTATCAGAAAATACAAGAGTTACTAGCTGGAACGACAAAAAAGGATACAAATATATCTTTTTGGGATTTACAGCAACGTTTTTTTTCTCTCATAAATCTCTTAGATGGACAACAACACGCAAAAGATTCGAGCGTATTAATTGCCGAGAAAGTCGAACAATTTATTCGTGAACATTTTCAAGAAGATATTACAAATGACACGTTAGTTACTAAATTCAATCTACATGAAAACACACTTGCCAAATATTTGAAGCAGTATTACGGATATACCCCTATGGAATATTTAAAGGAATATAGGTTAGAACATGCCAGGAATCTTCTAATTAAAACGGATTATCCTGTAGAACAAATAGCGGAACTATGCGGGTATAAATGGGGACCTTATTTTTCAAGATCATTTAAACAAAGATATAATATTTCGCCACTTAAATATCGAAAAAATCATATAGGGAAAGAGTAAGGATTATTTCAGAGCTTTAATTGAAACACCTTGGTGAACACGAAAATATCAGTATGAAATTCAATAACATTCTAATATTATTGGGCGTAATACTTTACAATCCCATCTGTTATACTATTAAAATTGATATTGGAAAGAGGAGAGAATTACATGTTAGTCGGTCATATAAAGGAAATTATTCGCCATCCGGTAAAATCATTTCGTGGAGAAAGTGTCCAACAATCTAAAATAATGGACTATGGTCTATATGGAGACCGCAGTCATGTTTATTTAGATGAAACAAAGAAAGGAGATTTCTTAACCATCACATATTTCAATGAAATGGTTCGATATGAAGCAAAATTTGTTGGAGAAGAATCGATGGATGAATATCCCAAAGTTGAAGTAATCACACCTGAGGGTAAGGTTTTTGATTGGGATGATCAAGAATTAATTAGTGAAATGGAAAACAAGTCGGAACGAAACATTTCTACTAAAAAATATACTCCTTCACATGTCCCAATTGGACCAATTGCTGAAGAACATGTTCTACTTGCAACAGATGCCTCATTACATAAATTGCAGGAACTATGGGGGAAAGATGAAGTTGATTCAAGACGTTTTCGTCCAAATTTATTTATTTCGTTAAAGGATAAAGTGCCTTTTATTGAAGAAGAATGGATGGGCAGACGTATTAAGATCGGAACTGAAGTAGAAATGAAATTCGTTGAGTATTGTAAAAGGTGTATGATTATTACTGTTAATCCTGAAAATGCCGAACGAGATCCGAGTTTACATAGGACGGTTATAAAAGAAAGAAACAATATTTTTGGTGTTTATGCTTCTGTAGTTAAAACAGGGGACATTCATGTAGGGGATGAAATTCATCTTCTTGATTGAATTTTATGATTTCTGTGAATTATTGAGAAGATGTAGAGATAGGTTACAAACTCAAGTTCGTATAGCTAAATAAATACTGGATAATAGAAGGGGGATAGGAAAGAGAATATTCCCTATTATTCTATTAATTTACCTTCAATTTAACACAGTGAACGTCTTAAACCTTTGAAAGTACGGGAATAAGACGTTTTTTATTATGTCAGAAACGAACGAAAATAAAATAGTTACCTATTGTTCCCTAAAACCTATTATAATTAAAACTATTAAATCTGAATATTTAAAAAAGGAGAGTTATTTGTAAACGTTTACTGCATATTTAATAGGAGGATAACGAAATGAAAGTGATTAACCCGATGAATGTTATTGATAATAGTAAAATTTCTTCGTTTCACGTATGGCTTATTGCCTGGTTGTTTTTAGTTATTACATTTGATGGATATGATGTTGTTGTATATGGTGCGTCTGTGCCTTCCTTAATACAGGAGTGGGGGATTTCAGATGTAACAGCTGGTGCAATAGGAAGTTACACGGTTATTGGAACAGCACTTGGGGCAGTTATATTTGGGATGCTGTCTGATAAAATTGGCCGAAAAAAGATCATTTTGCTTACAACGTTCTTATTTAGTTTCTTTACTATGTTATCTGGTTTTGCAACAGGTCCAATTTTATTTGCCGTATTTCGAATAATTGCGGGGGTAGGTCTAGGTGGAGTAATGCCTAACGTTATTGCTCTCGCTACTGAGTTTTCTCCCAAAAGGGTGAGATCTGCCATTGTTTCTTTTATTTTCTGCGGCTATTCAATTGGAGCACTTTTAGCAGCACTTACAAGCCGGTCCCTACTACCAACCGTTGGATGGGAACCTGTTTATTGGTTAGCTGGTATTCCACTATTGTTTATTCCATTTTTAATGAAAAGTATTCCGGAGTCGGTAGGATTTCTTATTGAAAAAGGTAAGGTTGAAGAAGCCAAAGAAACGCTAATGAAGGTTGATCCAAGTTTGAGTGCAGGAGGGGAATTCGAATTTGTTAAGCCGCCGGCAAAAGAGCAGGGCTCACCAGTTGTGAAGCTTTTTGAAGATAAAAGAGCGTTCAGTACGATTATGTTTTGGATTTCCTGTTTTAGTGCCTTTGTTTTAATTTATTCAATGAACACATGGCTGCCTCGACTTATGATGCAGTCAGGTTATGACCTTAGCTCAAGTCTTGCCTTTACTGCTGTAATGCAGGTAGGTGCTATTATAGGAACGATTGTTTTCGGTCGTTTGGTGGACAAAATTGGATTTAAAAAGGTTCTTGTTCCATTATTTTTCTGTGGAGCAATTGCGTTATCCTTTATTGGGTTGACAAATAGCATGGGAATTGCCTTTATTTTAATTGCGATTATTGGTGCAGCTTCAGTAGGAGTGCAAAATATTTCTAACGCCTTTGTTTCACAGTACTATCCGTCCAGTATGCGCTCTACAGCAATTGGAAGTACGATGGCCTTTGGTCGTATAGGGGGAATTGTTGCACCAACCTTTGTTGGATTCCTATTAACGATGAATCTATTGCCGCAATTTAACTTTGTCGCAATTGGAGGAGCAGCGTTACTTGGTGGTGTTGCGATGTTATTTGTTCAGGAAAAGCACGGAAATTATTATGAAGCAAAAGAAGAGATACACCCAGAGAATCGTCCAGTGAAAGTGGCGAAATAAGTTTGTCATTTTAAAGGGGTTTTCTTTACTTACTATTTTTCGAGAAATGATAGATTTGTTGTTTCAAGTTTTAGTAGTTGGATTGACAATAAAAGACGAAAGGAAGGTAACAGATGGAAACAACATTTCTTTTTAAAGCAAATATTGAGGTGGCAGATCCAATTGAAGTTGGTGATGTTGGAACAGGGATAAGAAGAGTCATACCAATTATTGGGGGAGCGTTCGAAGGCAATGGGATAAAAGGGAAAGTCCTTTCAGGAGGGGCTGATTACCAGATGATAAGATATGATGGTGTAACAGAGGCGCTTGCTCATTATGTGATTGAAACGGATGATGGCATCCCTATCTATGTGATTAATAAAGGATTCAGACATGGTCCTAAGGATATTATTGATAAAATCATTCGTGGTGAGCAGGTTCCAGACGGTTCTTATTATTTCAAAACAACTCCAACCTTTGAAACAAGCAGTGAAAAGTACTCTTTTTTGAATAGAATGATTTTTATTGGTGAAGGCATTAGAAGACCAAATGATGTACAAATTTCATTTTATCAAATTCATTAATCTTTACATCTAGCACATGTAGGTGAAATGCTCCGCAAAACAAGACAGATATTAGATGATTATAAAAAGGGAAGCTATTTATAATTATTGATGTAAGTTTATGTTTTTTTATGTAATAATTATTTTGTGAAATGTTAATTTTGCAATTCATACATAGTGAAAGTGGGAATCATAATGGCAAAGGGAACACATACAGTAGAAATTCCAGTAGATGTACAAGCAGTTTGGGACTATGTCAGTGATCTTGAAAAATGGGCAACATCGGTACCAGCCTATAAAGAACATGAAATCATAAATGACAAGCAATCAATTTGGACATTTGAAGGTAATGTGAAAGGTATTAAAAAAACAATAAAAGCGCAGGTAGATATTACCGAATGGAATGAACCTTCAAATATAAAGTTTGAATTAAAAGGTTTAACAGATAATTTTACAGGAAGCGGTCACTTTACTGCAGAAGAAGTTAACGGTAAAACAACAATGACTTGTACGGTGGACGTCCGTGCAGGAGGATTATCGGGTGCAGTGATATCACCAATTATTAAATGGGCTGTTCCAAAAGTAGCATCTCGTTTAACAGAATCTATTGCACGTAAAATTGCCGTTTTGGCATAGTATTAGAGTTTTATTAGAAATTCAAAATGGCGGAAATGGAGGGACTGTCCAAAATAATGGATGGCCCTTTTTTCAGTATTTGATTGCTTAAGTATAAATAAATATGTAAAAACCAAATAAAGGTAGATTTGAGTTCATCTGTATCTTTTAGAAGGGGAAAAGTGGATAAAGCATACGTAAAAAAGAAATGTGAATGCTTTTACAGAGGTAGCAAGTACAAAGCCATATGCAAAATCCAAATAAAGGGAAAAATGAGCTCGAAAGCTGTGGGTTTTGTAAAAATAAACCATTTCTGTATGCTTATAAGGTGAAAAAGAGAAAAAAGCATACGTAAAAAAGAAATGTGAATGCTTTTACAAAGGCAGCAAGTACAAAGCCATATGCAAAATCCAAATAAAGGGAAAAATGAGCTCGAAAGCTGTGGGTTTTGTAAAAATAAACCATTTCTGTATGCTTATAAGGTGAAAAAGAGAAAAAAGCATACGTAAAAAAAAATGTGAATGCTTTTACAAAGGCAGCAAGTACAAAGCCATATGCAAAATCCAAATAAAGGGAAAAATGAGCTCGAAAGCTGTGGGTTTTGTAAAAATAAACCATTTCTGTATGCTTATAAGGTGAAAAAGAGAAAAAAGCATACGTAAAAAAAAATGTGAATGCTTTTACAAAGGCAGCAAGTACAAAGCCATACGCAAAAACCAAATAAAGGCAATTTCGAATTTTAAGTTAAACGAACTAAACCATCCTAATAATGAATAAGGATGGTTAAAAAAATATTTAAACTAACATAGAGAAATACGCATTAATAATTCATGTATTCACTAATTGAGGAAAAAACATCCCTTCTATATCTCTGTCGCAATTTCTTTCCTATTAGGAGCTAGCGGTGGCTGTTCGAGCCATTTATTTTGAACCATTAAATCAAACCACTTCTTTGTTACCATAAGATTTTTCAGAATGGTTGACTCATAAGTCGTTACAAGATCTGTTCGCATAGCTGATGCTAAACCTGCCCCATGATAGTTTTGGGCTGCTTGAAATAAAAAACCAACATGATACAAGATTAGTTTATCTGAAAAAGGAGATTCAGTTGAGGTTGTCACTTCGGTTTCCCAAGATTTTGGAACAGGTAAATTATCCCTTTGCATAATTTTGGAAAAATCCTTTATTTGTTCGTCAGCAGTATTCTCGGAATCAGTTAAAAACTTCCTTACTTCTTTTGATTGAGTGATTTGACTAAACGCAATAGAAAGTGTTTTCGCCATTATGCTCTTTTTAAGGTTTAAAGAAATACTAATGATTTCGGTTGCTGCTAATTTTCTACCCTTACCGAAAAATCCATCTGTGAAATCCTTGCTGGAAATATATTCAGGATTTTTATTGGGATATAATAAGGGATCTCTTTGAAAATTTCCTTTTTCAAGCAATAACTCGATTGTTTGATGATACATGTTTTTAGCGTCATTATCACATGAATCGTAAAAATCCCTTAAGTCTTTTCTAACTGATATAGCCAGTGAAGTACTGTGCCCAAGTAAACCATGTAATGTCATAATATGTAAGTAATTTAGGCAGAATATATCTGAAAACAGTCTTGGCTTATCTTTAAAAAGATCAGATTCATTAAATCCAATTGGAACTGGAAACCCCTCGTTCTCGATAAAACTTGCGATTTGTTTCTTTTGTTTTCCGAAAGTATTTATGGCATCTTCAAAAATTTTTTTAATTAGCTCGTCTTCAATAATAGAAACCATATATTGATTTACCACATCAGTCATTGTACCGTTTACATACTCTCCCCAAAGTGAACCTATCTCCGAAGATGTGAGTTTTAATTTATTACCATCCACAATATCACCTCATGTATAATGATTTCCTAATTCATTAGGTCTTATGAGCTTAACAATTAATTTGAGCTAACAAATCACTGTGGAAACAAGTTCTAATATTAAGTGTTATTGCACTTCAAACAGGAGAGGGCTCTTTTTTTATGTAATTTTAGGTTACAATTAATTCATCCAATTCATTTAAAGAAGGTGTTAAGATGATTATCCTTTTTGGTATGTTAATATTTGCGGGAATTTTTGCTATATTTGATGCTTTAAGAAAGGTAAATAATAATATTTTGGACCAAACAGAAGAGATAAAAAAGTTACGTGAAGCCATAATAGAGAATAAGAAATGAATGATGAAATGGTTGAATGCGAGCTGCAATGATAGATACAAAAAAGTTTTGGGTACAAGAAGCCATACATAGAAGTAAACCTTAATAATTTAGTATAGATTGAAATTGTAAAAAATATATATAAAGGGGGATGTTAGTCTAATAAGATAGTAACAGGGTTGTGTTATTTATGAAAAGTCTTTAGGAAGAAGGATCGCCTCTTTTTTTTATGTGTATGTAATCATTTAATTGTAACTACATAATTGTTAGTCTTTTTTAGGTGGTGAATCATTTGAATTTGTATTTTTATATAACAATAATTATTGGGTTTTCTCTTATATACTATGGATATGTTAGGAAAATAGATAATGATTTAAAAAAGAAAAAATTAGAGATAGAAGAAAAAAAGATAGAATTAGAAATTAAGAAATTAGAACTTGGTTTAGAGAGTAAAGACCATGGTGAAAAGCGTTAGATGTACTATTGATTTTCAACAAAATTGTAAACACGAAAGAAGGGAATGGTATTTTTTCGTACTCCCTCGTTTTCGTGTTCTTCGGTTCTTTTGCTTGTTAGGCTTTATCTACAAAAGATTTTAATAAATCATTTTGGAATAATAATATGATCATGACGGAAGTGAGATATTCAGTTCTGTCCAGAACCAAAAACTATCCAGAAAAATTTTGTTGATATAGCAATAAATATCATGTAATCTTTTATACTGTGACAAAAAAATAGATTTTTCTTCTTATCAAGAGAGATGGAGGGACTGGCCAGATGAGATCTCGGCAGCGGAACTTAGTGATTAAGTTGCTGTGCCAATTCCAACAAGAAAGGCTTGATAGATGAGAAGAGTATTTTATAGATATAAGGCCTCTTCTTGTTTTTATGAGAAGCGGCTTTTTTGTACTATCAGAAAGTACATAAATTTTTATGGATGATAGTATAAGAAAAACTAAGGCTTTGGCCATTAGGACTTGGCGACAAGCCAAGTTTTTCTAAGAAGATAAGAAAGCATAAAAGTTTGTGCGTAGTTTTAGTGTCTAGCTCGAGCCGATAGGCGGGCGCCTTGAGTTTTTCTTATGGGGCACAGAATGGTCAAAAGACCCGTCCCATTTAATATTTGGAGGTGGAACAATGAAAAAAGGTAATCCATGGGCGCTAATCCCATTTGTTGTGTTTTTGGTTTTATTTATTGGTTCAGGAGTTATTACAGGTGATTTTTATGCCTTTCCAGTCATAGTAGCCATTGTGATTTCGGGTGCTGTTGCTCTGGCGATGAGTCGAAAAGAATCGTTTTCGCGGAAGGTTGATATTTTTTGCCAAGGTGCAGGTAATGTAAATGTCATGTTGATGGTTCTTATTTTTCTTTTGGCTGGGGCTTTTTCAGAAACAGCAAAAGGCATGGGGGCAGTAGACTCCACTGTTAACTTTGCTTTATCGGTTGTTCCGCAAAACTTGCTTGTTGTAGGCTTGTTCATCATTGCCTGCTTTATCTCCCTATCCATGGGTACGTCGATGGGAACGATTGTGGCATTGGCGCCAATTGGAGTTGGGATAAGCGAACATACCGAGCTTTCAATTGCTTTAGTAATGGCGGCGATTATTGGAGGTTCAATGTTTGGCGATAATTTATCCTTTATTTCAGATACAACTATCACTGCGGTTCGTTCACAAGGCGTACAAATGAAGGATAAATTTAAGGTGAATTTTTGGATTGTGTTGCCGGCAGCCATTGTAACAGGCATTATTTTAGGTGCTATTACAATGGGTGAAACGGCACAAGTAGAGCATTTAAGCTATAATTGGGTAAAAATTGTTCCCTATGTTCTGGTCATTATTTTTGCGTTAGCTGGAATGAACGTTTTCCTTGTTCTTGCATTAGGGACTGTTCTCGCGGGAGCTGTTGGCTTAGCGGATGGCAGCTACCATTTAATGAGCCTTTTGCAAACGATTGGCGAAGGAATGGCAGGCATGTATGAAATCGCCTTTCTTGCGATATTAATAGCTGGAATGGTGGAGGTTATTAAATTTAACGGCGGAATTGACTTTCTGCTTCACCTTGCGACACGAAGAATTAAATCGAAAAAGGGTGCAGAATTTGGAATTGCCGGTCTTGTGAGCTTAACTGGTCTATCCACGGCCAATAATACGATTGCAATTCTGATCGCCGGTCCGCTTGCAAAAAATATGGCTGATCAGTATGGGATTGACCCGCGAAAGTCAGCAAGTATATTAGATATTTTCTCCTGTGCGATCCAGGGCCTTCTGCCATACGGAGCACAACTTCTGGCAGCTGCAAGCGTCGCGGGAATATCACCAGTAAGCATCCTGCAATACTCATTCTATCCAATTCTTATAGGAATCTGTGGAATTATCGCTATCCTCATTGGATACCCGACAAAAAAGAAAGCTTGATTTTATATTTTAAAGCAACGGGGGCATGTCCCCCGGTTGAATTAATAATAAAGTAAAGGTTCGTGCATTAGGTATTATCAAGTTGGAAGTAGCAATAGGAACAGAGAGAGCAAGCACTTATTAATCTTCCAAATATAGATTTCGTGTGAAGTATTGATTAACACAACTAAATAGGAATTGTTAAAACGTCTTAGATCCTTGATAGTGCAGGAGCTGAGACGTTTTTTTATTAAATGAGGAACGAGCGAGAAATGTTTTAACACGTTAGGGAGGAAGAATCATTAGAGATTCTATCTGTATCTCTTTCTTCCACAAAAGGGCCATTATATGTAGTATGGTTTTGGACCGTAATTAACGTTAATAAAGTTACAAAAACAGCCTATTTCCTATCTTTGTTTACTAGTTATATATAGTTATTAATTATAGTTTCCAACGTAAACAACGATAGGACTTTACTTGGAGGGGTGGGTATGATAGGCTGATACGCCACTGAAACACCTGCTTCAGCCTTTCAAGACCAATCATGACCACAGAGGCTCCAAGTCAAGTCCTTAAACGGCTTATCTATGGTTACATGTAAATAATGATAAATGGTGCACCCTATCAATGTTTTTGAACAGATACTACATATAAGCGCCCGATTGTTTAATACCGCTTTTAAAGTAAAGGGGATATTATAAAGGTCTATACTTAAACTACTTGGCAGGTTAATTGGAATTAAATCGAAATAATGGTAAAAAAAACTATATGTGTTAACTTATATATAGGTAATTATTTACTTTTAAGGGGGAGAAAAATGAATAAAACTCGAACAATTATTACATTTGTGAGTAGTTTTCTTATTTTTGCTGTTGGCGTGTTTAGAATACTTACTGAATCTCTTACTTTTACACCTTTGTTTGTAGCATATATATTTGTAATTGCTGGTTTAATTGGAGTTGTTGCAAGTGGAGTAAAACTAAAGAAAATTGAAAGCTAATTAATCTGCTAAAGAGGTTAATGATAAAAAATGTTTTAATAAAAGGAATAGGTTAGGTATTGAAATCTATGGGCTAAGAAAGGGAGAATATGTATTCATTACTATTTTTTGTAGTTTTAATTGCATTAATCATTTTAATTATTATAAAAAGACAGAACAAAAAGGTAGTCTTAATTTTAACTGCAATATTAATTTTGCTTCTTATTGGTGGACTTATGTTTGTAAGGGATGTTGTACAAAATTTTGCACCATAACTTATTCAAGTAACGGGCGCATATATCAAACAAGAGATGCGCTTATTTTTGTTATGGGCCCAGATTGTCGAGTAACAACAAAAACAAAAGTATTTAAAGGGATATTGAAATTGTGCTACGCTGTAATATATATGTAGCAGATGGGTGCGTTTAACTAAATTATTTTGGATTTAAATAAGGGGGGAATCAAAGTGGCTGTGAATATTATTTTCAATCCGATATTTTATTTAATGCTTTTTATGATAGGAATATGGATGGGTGGCATGATTGATCCATTGTTCGGATTAATATCGATTTTAGGAGGTTTGTTATTAGGGTTCTCTAACTCCTTAAAAAATGGCGTAGTAATGAATAAAAAGTCAAAGGTTTTACTTTATGCATCTTTTGTTTTCCTTCTAAGTTTAATGTCGTTAGCATACTTAGCTAGTCTATATTTTATCTTTAGTTTTTAAAGAAAAGGGCGCAATTCCGCAGCATGAATTGTGCTCTTTCTTTATGTTAAGGGCCATTAAATGGAAGACTTGAATTCAAGATAATGAGCAACTTTATTTGCATGAGTATTTACGAATTTTTCCTAATTAATGTTGATAGGCATACAAAAACTTGAATGGACTGTTTCAGCGGTCCGTTTTTCTATGCTTTTAATTAAATTAAGGGCAATTAAGTCCAACACATTGAAACTTTCGATTACTTTATCCGTATTACATGTAGGGGAGAGAACTATATGAATACTATTACAAAACCTTTAGGATTAACAATTATTATAGCGATATTAATTTTTTTATTTAACTTTACAAAATACGCTACAATGGCGAATTTTATGGGTTTAACTTTGGTCCTTTTATTTATTACCTTGTTAATTCATGAGTTAGGACACGTATTGTTTGGTATATGGTCAGGTTACAGATTTAACTATTTAACGGTTGGTCCTTTAACAATTGAAAATACTGATCATTTACATATTAAGGTGAATGACATTTGGTTATTAGTTGGGGGTGTAGCAAGTTGTTCGCCTCTATCAAGCGATTTAAAAAGTATTGCTAAACAACATAAACGGTTTGTTGCTGGTGGACCAATTTTTTCTATTATAACAGCGAGTATCAGTTTAATATTAGGCACATCAATGGGCATACACTTCTTTACATACTTCGGAATATTTAATTTAGTTATTTTTTTCGCTACGATTTTGCCATACCAAGGAGCTATAAAATCAGATGGAAGGGTCTTACTTGAGCTGTCAAAACAAGGTAAACAGACTGAAGAATTTTTAATATCTTTATTATTGATGAAAGAAATGAATTCCCCAATACATCCAACGGACTGGTCCTTAGAATTAATTGAAAAAGCAAAAACCTTACAACCATCTGTTGACAATGTTATGGTTGGATATATTCTTTTTTACTACACACTAATAAAAGAAGGGTACAAAAATGCTTCCGCATTACTTGAACCGTTTAAGAAATTACCTGTAACTAAGCAAAATCAAATAGCGTTGCAATTTATCAATCACATTCAGCAGATAGATTTGATTATTGAGGGAAATTATGATGAGGAAAGAATAAACGAGCTGCATCAATTTTTGAATCCAATAGAGCCTATTAGTTATAAAAGAAGTCAAGCGATTCTGGCAAAAGTAAAAGGGGATGAGCAACAAGCGATACAAAAATTATCGGAAATAAAGAAAGAAATTCATAAGGGCAAAAAGCTATTTGGATTTTTTTATGCAGAGGAACAATTAACAAAACTATTAGAATCAAAATTATTGTAGTAAATTTGTAGCTTACAAAATAAAGAAATTTTACATAATCATTAACTGTGCTGGTGCGTTGGTCAGGTAGGATACGTACTTTTTTATTTAAGTCCTTCAACTAATGATGGTAATAGTGAAAGAACATTATTATTTCCTTTTGAGATTATCTTGAAATCGAATCTTCTGTTAAAGGGTGCTTTAGTTCAATAACGATCTTCCACAATCGGGCGCTATTCCAGAGGAATTGGCGCTCATTTTCCGTTTTGTGGGCCAGATTGTAGCATAACAATAATTAAATTATGTTAAAATTAGGAAAAGGTTATGGTGAAGGTGGTGCGTGCTGTGCAGCAGTGCAAAAAATGCAATGTGCCTTTTAGTTGGAATAATATTTATCGGTCGTTTTGGGGATGGGTATACAAACCAATTATATGTGAAAATTGTGGTATGAAGCATCGTATTACTGTTTCTGGACGTTTTATCGTTACTCTTCTTACTATTTTACCAATGTTAATATTTATAAACTTTCTATCACCTTTTAATAATGTTTTATTGACTTTTGCTATTGGAGTATTCTTAGCGTTTATTGGTTCTCTGCTAACTCCGTTCTTAGTAAGATTTAAAGGTGCATAGAAACAAAGGGGATATCCTAATGTAATTTCTAAAATCAATTGACTTCATAGTAATTTCAGCTTTAAATTAATGTCTTTAAAGGTTATCTTGAAATCGAGTCTACTGCTATAGGGCGCCATTCTTGAATAAGATTTGCGCCTATTTCCTTTTTAATTTCTTAATACTTATAAATACAATACCTATTAGTGCTGCAATAATTAAGGTGAATATAAGTATTCCAGCAGGATTCCACATTGACATAAAAACTCCACCTCTTATTTAAGATAATTCTATCACATGCAATCACTATCTTTCCTTATAAAAATTTATATGTAACTCTAATTTGCTCATATTTTGGACAGTGATCATCAACAATCGGGCGCGATTCTTGATAAAGATACAGAATTCCCTTTGTCTTTCAAGGTTTTTGTAGATTGAGTTATCTATTAAATGGACCTTATATATAGTATCATGGAAAAAAATGAGGTTCGATCGAACCTCATTCTATGTTTACATGTTACTAAAGATATGGTTTATTTTAATTGATATCCTTATAAATTTCCGCCCAATCAACCTTTAATTGGTCCTTCAATTTCTTATTTTCTTCTTCGAGATGCTTCACTTTCTTTCGAAGTGATGCAATTATCACAACTTTAGAGTCTTCTGTCATATTTCGTTTTACTTGGTTCGGTGAATCTAACTTTTCCTCCTGATTTCTTAGTATTTCAATTCTAGACCTGATCTCGCTGTATTTATATAAAAAAGGTTTTGATACTCCTGATTTTGCTGATACAGAATTAAAATTTATCTTTTCTTTTTGTTTAATCATTTCTTTAATGGTGCTTTCAACCTTTTGCTTGGCTTTTTGCTTCTTATCTTCGATACTTCGAAGTAATGGTTCAGTGTTTGGGTTTTTATTTGCCATTGTATTTCATCTCTTTCTATATTTAGTTTCTCAATTCTCTTCTTGTTTTAGGGAGTCCATAAATCCCACCATTATTTATAATTCCATCTCTAATTTCTTTATACTTTTTCAATTTTGGCTGAATAATTTCAATTGATCTATTTCTACCTGACTTTTGATATATCTCAATATCAGATTCCATTTTAAGAATTTGGTCGTTATAGAAATCTAGAAACGTCTGATCTACATGGAAACTACGGCAATTGTTTTTTATACATGGTGGTTCTAAAGTTTGTTCCAAAAAGTCACAATTATTTTTGGGGCTTTTAATACAAAAACCGTGATCTAATCGGATGGAATCCAAATTGTGGCGTAGCCATTCTAACTCTAATCCATTTTCGTCTGCTTGTTTTTCTATACTTGTAGCGATAATTTTGCCGCCTGTATTCAATCTTACAGCTCCATTGCTTGTAGCTTTTTCCCATTCTTTTCGAAGAGTTGTATCATGAATCTGGGCATATACCAGTGTCATTTCAGGGCTCACATGAGCCATAAGCTTTTGTACATGTAAAATGTTCATACCGTTATTAATAAGGTTTACTCCATAACGATGTCTAAATGCATGTGCTTTACATCGATAGATGTCACCTTTTTCATCAACTATATTATTCTCTATAGCTAGTTTGTTTAAATTATTTACTACGTTGTCCCTCGAAATAGGCTGACCTTTTCTTGTCCCGTGATAAGTTGGAAATAAATAATTTAATGGATTTGTTTCTGAAGTCGATTTTTCCCTTGTTAATTTTTGTTGAGAAAGCACAACCTTAGCTATTTCCTCTGAAATTGGGACTCGATGATTTTTCCCCTTTACTTTACGCTGATCACCGACGATCCACCAACCATCTTCTCTTTGAATCAAGCAATCTACTTTCAAAGTACACACATCTGAAATTCTAAAACCTGATGCTTCTAACAATATTACAATCGGTACAATCTCTTGTGGCAGTTTTCCCATGTGATCCACGATCTGATTCCAAACAAAATCAGATATGTATTTAATTTGGTTAGATGCCTTTGGAGGTAGTCTAGGTTTATCTTCAGGTACAATTAAGATTCCTACAGGCTTTTTGGGAGCTTCATCCCATTCATATCTTTGAATATATACAATAAACGTTTCTAGTACAGATAATGAGCGATGTATGTGATTCTCAGAAGGGGCTTGGCCTTTATGAACGCTATCTCCACCCATAGGGGAAGTTCGCAAGAAATATATAAAACCCTCTATATCGGTTCTACTTAATGAGGTTAAGTCTTGCCAATTTGGATACTTTCTATAAATATACTTAAAGAATTCTTGCAGCTTTGCCATGGTTTGTATGGCTGATCCCCAGCTTAAACTCTCTTGTATTAGAACACGCTTTTCGATATATCTTTTTGCCAAATTTCGAAAAGGCTTTGGTACAGAAGTGAAATTTAGGGTGTAACCACAATTACTATTATTGTAATCAATACCTAGTTTTCGAACATCCCAAATATCTTTCTCTGTTTCCTTTCGTTGATCATACCAGTCAAAGAAAAATGAATAAATTCGATTGTATAACTGGAGGTAGCCTTTTACTGTTAAGTCGCTTTTCCCATGTTCAAAAAGATAGGTTTTATAGTGAATTGAAAATTTCCCATAAGGAATGTCTAGAATAGAACTAATATCAGAATAAAACCTGAAAATAAAATCTTGCAATCTATTGAATGCACTAGTACTACTCCATACTGTCGCCATATTTATTTCTGAATTAGTCAATCGTCTGAAGAAATACTATTTAAATTCATTTCTAATTCTTGGATTTAATGCTTCCTCAAATTTAATTGATTGGCTTTTTATTTTTGTTTTTTTTTGTAAAGAGGGCATTCTAATGCATCCCATTGATTGTTTTTCCAATATCCACTTAACTCTTGCATAATTTGCTCATATCTTAGAGCTATAGCTTGTTGTTCAGTAGCTTTATTTAAAATCATTTTTATTGTCACCTTTCATCTTGTCATGTGCTTTCTGCCACTCTTTTCGTATAGTGTCATCGGTCGGATGAATATACGTTTTTATTGTTGTTTGAACGTTCGAATGACCCAACAACTTTTGGATTATCGATATTTCTACCCCTTGTTCATGAAGCTCAGTGGCATAAGTATGCCTTAACATATGGGGTGTAATATCAATCTGAGTTTTCTTTCTTATACGTTTAATTACATCGAAAGCTGCTTGATAATTTAATGGTTCTCCCTTATTAGGACCAGTTAAATTTATAAATACATGATTGGTATCCGCATCATGATAATCAATTAGATAATCTTGAAAAACATTCATTGTATCGCCAGATACATATACTCTTCTTCCTTTGCCATTTACAGTTTTAGATTCTCGTACTTGAATGGAGGTAGAACCAGATTATAGGTGGAGTTGTATTGTTGAACTCATCTAAAAATACAGAAGCAGATGTTATATCGAACTCATCTAAAAATACAGGTGCAGCAAAAGAACTTTCAAGCTAAGGTTCTTTTGATGTCTTTCTCCAACCTGTCTGTTAGTTAAAAAAAGTATCTTATGTATACGCTATACAAATTTAGTCAACATAATCATCCTTACAGGTAATAAAAAGACTTTCATCTAGAAAGATCCTTTAGACGCTTTATTTAGTTAAATCACCTGTTCGTATAAGGATAACCAGTTATTTCTGGTTGTCCTATTTTAAATGGGTTATGATTTAGGTAGTCGGGGTAGGACAATCGGCACGTGGGACTAAATACCGACCGAAATCAAGTCCTAAGG
Source organism: Metabacillus schmidteae (assembly GCF_903166545.1). Lineage (NCBI taxonomy): Bacteria > Bacillati > Bacillota > Bacilli > Caryophanales > Bacillaceae > Metabacillus > Metabacillus schmidteae. Next base: position 1,480,043 of record NZ_CAESCH010000001.1, read on the forward strand.
TAGTGAACATCCTGCCCTACGAAATAATTAGAAAGAGGGTTACCCATGGACGAAAACAAACAACCGTCTGCTGAATCAGAAATCAGCCAAGCCGAGGAAATAGTCATTCATGCCATTGCCGAAACGATGGATTTGTACGGTATCACCCCGTCAATTGGCCGACTCTATGCCATCATGTACTTTAAACAGCATCCGATGACTCTTGATGAAATGAAAGACGATGTCGGTATGAGCAAACCCAGTATGAGCACAGCGGTCCGCCAATTACAGGAAATCAACATCGTCCAGAAGATATGGCAAAAAGGCTCCAGGAAAGACCATTTTGTGGCTGAGAAAAATTTCTTTAATTATTTTAGCCAATTTTTCGGAAGCAAATGGAAAAGAGAGGCTGAGTTGAACCTTTTCGCCATTGAACAAGCGGAACATCGACTTCAAGCAGTCATGGAAGATGAAAAAACTGAAGAAAGGTTAAAAGAAAGAGCTAGGCAAGACTTGCAACAGTTAGAGGAATACAGGAAATACTGTTATTGGCTCCAACAACTGGTGGATTCAATCGAGTCCGGTGAAATTTTTGACTTTTTACCGGTGGACAATTCAAATTCAAAGACATAAGGGCAAGTAGAGAAATTTCTGTAATACGATAGGGGGCACTTCTCGAAGAAGAAGGTGTCCTTTTTGAATATGATCATCTAGGGAGCTGCATATTTAGCAGAGTAATGATATTAATAAGCGAAAGCCCCTCATGTAAGGGGCTTTTGCCGTTTCACTGGTTACATTCTGATTTACTATGATTTGTGCACTCACGTTTTTCCACGGAACGGAGAGTGTTTAAATTTAATAGATTTTCAATTTGATTGTATAATCTCCGTTCCATGACTTATTATACGTGTTTCCATTTATGAAAAGGGTGAACAAGGGCATGCTGTGAACAGTTCTAATTCTATATTTGACTTAAGTCTGGATTGATTTACTAGGCAAAAAGCCTTTTAAAGAATTAGTATAAAAATTCTCTTGTCCAAATCAATATGCCAAACTGAACAGTCCATTAATGTGTGAAAGGTAACGAATGTTACTAGCTTCCTTCATTAATGTTGCTGGAAAACCTTTTAACTGGGTTTTATGATCTCCGATCGTGCCGATTGCGTCTTTTCGACCGAGGCTACCTAATGTTCCTATTAATTTCATATTATGAAGCGAGATGTTCATTTTTATCACTGTGTAAGTTGCGCAGTGGTAGTGGCGGACATTTATGTCGGGTCAAATAAGAGACTACGAGAATGGTAATCAATCCTGCAAGCATAGCAGTAGTACGGAAAGGGAAATATACCGTTCCATCCTCTACTAAAGGATATGGAATAAAATGTGGTAATCCAAGTAATGGCTCTCCACCCCCAACCCTTAATACGAAGGCAACAATAAAACCAGAAAGCGCTCCATACCAGTTTGCCCATTTATAGTATAGGGCACAGGTTAGTTGCGGAAATAAAATGCAATATACCATATCACTCGATAAGTACCATAACGCATAAACGCTTTTGGCATTTAAGGCAATTAATGTTGCCCCGACCCCAACAATAATGACACTGCTTCGAATGACTTTTTGCAATTGCTTCGGGCTTGCTTTCGGTTTTACGAGCGGACGATAAACGTTCCAAGCTGCCATACCTGATGCCGATAGGAGTGATGCTGCAACAGCTGCTAAAACAGCTGCAGCCAATCCACCAAGAGCAATTGCACCAACAAGCCCTGGTGTCATATATTTAAATACATAGGTAAGGATCATCGAAGAGTGTTCCGGAGCTGATGTCCCAAGTGATCCCCAATCAGCACTAAAACCGGCAATTCCGATTAATGCAGGTGGAATCGCACACAAAATACATAACACTCCCGCCCAAATCGATAGCCACATCGCCACATTTTCGTTCTTTGCAGAAAGAACACGTTGGAAATAGATTTGCCAAGGGATCCCCCCGAACACTAATAAAAGTGCGAAATCCCACCAATACCAATATAAATTTCCCCATTCAGGATCATTCCACCCAGTTAACGGGGGAAAAAGACTTAGCGCTCCTTGCATGTTGGTAGCATAATTCTCAAAAGCCGTTTGAAAACCTCCTACATGAGAGAAAGCGAACGGTAATACTAACAACAACCCAAAAAACATAATCGTGATTTGTAAAACGTCCGTATGAGCAATTGCCCAAAGACCCCCGACTACTGTATACGCAATCGCAACGATAGATGAAATAATAATTGAAACTGTAAAACTTAAACCGAGAATAACACTGAATGTTGTCCCAAGTGCCGTTAATATAGCAGCACTCCAAAACAATTCTCCAAGAAGAGCAGGGAAATAGAGAAGCCCAGCTACTTTATTTCCGAATCGAGATTCCAACGGATCCAGCATAGTCATAAATTCCATTCGTCTCATTTTTCGTGCGTAAAAAATGCCTCCAAATATTAAGCTAATTCCATATGCCCATGGTGCTTGTGTCCACACAATACCAGAAGCGTGGATCGTTTCAGCCGTTCCGGCGATGTACCCTCCACCAACCCAAGTCGCTGTCATCGTAAACATGGATAGCCAAAGTGGCATTGATCTTCCAGCAACAAGCATGTCATCTGTTTTACCTCGCCTTTTCTCGACTGCTTTTGCACCAATGTAATAGAAAAGACAGTATAAAGCCAGCATAATGAACAAGCCTGGCCAATAAATGCTTTTTTTGGTTATAAGAGAATAAATCACTGTAAAACTAGTGAATACGATAAAACCAGCAACTGCTGTTTTTAACGGAGTCCAAAATATTCGCTTTGGACTTTCTGAAAGCTCCGTGGAAGTTTCAACATCGCTGTTTAGTTGAGTTGCCTGATTTCCACTCAATTTCATCCCTTCTTTCTTATGGTTAGTGTTAGGTGTTCATCTATATAATCACTTGACATCTAATCAATCTTCAGAAAGACATAGAAGGATAGGTGCGACCTGGATGTAGATATGTTAAAATTATAATTAGATGTGTCATGTTATTTGACCATCGTATCTAAGGGGTGAACGGTATAGCGCCAACTTTACTTAGTTCGCCCTTTTTTACCTTTGTATAGTAAAATAATAATCAACCCTATATTTTTTTGCTCTTGCTGTAAATCTATGGATAAAGGATAGGTTGAACAGAGGGGTTCTTTATATTTTTTCACAACGTAAAGGAGATTCTTGACTGCACTTTTCAGGAGAAATAGGTCTTTCCTCTTGTAGGAATGGTTAATATTATGTTTTTTTTTTTTTTTTGAAAATGCTTACAGTATAGATGAGCTAATTAGATGTACCAATTAGTGAATCTGAGAGAGCTCTGATTTATCTTGTTATAACAACTAATCTAAGGGTATTTGTATAGCGCCATTTTTTTTCGCCCCTTTTAAAGGAGCGTTTCAACCTCGTATTTTCCCCCATATTGATGTAGGGACGGTTTTAATCCGCATCATATTCTTCAATCATTTTAAACAGGTCTTTCGATCGAAATGCATGTACCAATTTTTTTAACCACAAATAATATTTAGTTGATTCTTCAAGTAGTTGAAGATCTTTTTTTGCTTTTCGATGTAAAGCATCAGGCACATCGGGATTTTCTACTAGAGAATTTAATTGTTGAGTTGCTTTTTCGATCGCTTGTAAGTTTATTGAGAGTTCACGATCCCACTTTTTGCAGAAAAAGGAAACAAATGATACAAAAAAGTCTTTCTCTGCTGTATATAAATCTTTTCGTTCCCCTTTTCGCCAAACTTTTTGTACCATTTCGATATCCATTAGAGAATGAATACCTGTGCTCATGCTTGGTTTGCTCATTCCCAAACTATTGCTCATCTGGTTCAATGTCATTGGTTCTTCACTAAAATATAGAACTCCATAAAGTCTGCCGACTGATAGAGTTATTCCATATAAATCCATCGTTTCAGCTATAGCATCAATAACAATTGCCTCTGCTTCTTCTAGTACTTCTAAATAATCCTTATCATGGGGTTGAAGATCTCGTTCTACCACATTAACACACATCCTCTCCATAATATCACCCCCCTTTTTCGTAAAAATAATACATAAAATATAAATTTAATATAGCAGAGAGAAAGTAAAAGTCAATACAAAATATTCGGAAAATTTAGTATTGACAGAATAAAAAGAAAGTTTTATACTTTCGGTATATTAAAAACGTTTAATTTTTTCTTAACAAATACCAATTTTTGGAGGTGTCTATTTCTAATGAAACGAATGTACATCAATGGTCAATGGGTTCAGGCAAAAAGTAATGAAACTAAAGAGATCATCAATCCTTTTAATCAAGAAGTGATTGAAACAGTTCCTCGAGGAAGCAGGGAAGATGCAAAAGAAGCAATTCTAGCAGCAAGAAATGCTTTTGATGAAGGAGAGTGGGGTCACCTATCAGCGGCTGAACGAGGTGATCTTCTTTTTCAAGTAGCTCAAAAAATAAAAGAGAATAAACAAGAATTGGCTGAGTTAGAGTCACTGAATACAGGGAAAACGGTTACAGAAAGTCTTGCTGATATGGATGGGATTGCTGGGGTGTTTCAATATTATGCAGGACTTGCTGATAAAGACGGAGGTTTGATGATTGAATCTCCTAATCCAAATTCAGTTAGTCGTGTCATACGTGAACCTGTTGGTGTTTGTGGATTGATTGCTCCTTGGAATTATCCATTGCTTCAAGCATCATGGAAACTAGCACCGGCATTAGCTGCGGGCAATACAGTTGTGCTAAAACCAGCCGAAATTACACCACTTACATCGATCAAAATGTGTGAGATTTTTGAAGAAGTAGGCTTTCCAAAAGGTGTCATAAACCTTGTATTGGGCCCAGGTTCATCAGTCGGGTCAGAATTGGCTGAAAACCCGCTTGTCGACCTTATTTCATTTACAGGTGGAGCAGAAGGGGGCAGACAAATTATGAAAGCAGCCAGTGGTAACTTTAAAAAGATTTCAATGGAACTTGGCGGAAAAAATCCAAACCTTGTGTTTGCGGATGCCGATTTTGATACGGCTGTTGATTATGCCCTAAATGCTGTTTTCTTCCATGCTGGACAAGTTTGTTCCGCAGGTGCCCGATTAATTCTAGAAAAATCCATTCACGATCGATTTGTAGAAGCAGTCGTAGAACGAGCAAAGCATATTAGAATTGGAGACGGTTTCGATGAAGATACTCAAATGGGGCCGGTTATCTCTGCTGAGCATTTGGCTAGTATTGAAGATTATATTCAAACAGGGCTGAAGGAAGGTGCAACGCTTGTTCTTGGAGGAAAAAGGCCTAGTGCACCTGAGCTGCAAAAAGGCTTTTTTATCGAACCAACTATTTTTACAAATTGTCATACGAATATGCACATTGTACAAGAGGAATCCTTTGGCCCTGTACTAACAATAGAGAAATTTGAAACAGAGGAAGAGGCAGTCCGTCTTGCTAACGATAGTTTGTATGGACTTGCTGGAGCAGTCTGGACACGCGATATGAACCGTGCCGAGCGTGTTGTAAGGAAACTTCGTATGGGAACAACATGGATTAATGACTATCATCCGTACTTTCCACAAGCACCATGGGGTGGTTATAAACAGTCCGGAATCGGACGGGAGTTGAGTCATGTTGGGATTGAAGAATATACAGAAATCAAACATATTTATTTAAATACGCAACCAGAACCTATGAATTGGTTTAAAGAAGTAAAGGGAAAAGCAAGTCAATTAGCAGAATTTTAAAATTATAAAATGAAGGAGTAGTTCTTAAGCGGTTTATCAACTAGTGGAAGACGTTGGAATTCCTAAACTTGCCGAACAGGGAGTACCTTGGGATATGATTCCGCGCTGGGATAAAGAAGCGTTTAATGATTCGTATTCCATTGTAAACCCTTGTGATATTAATATGTAAAAGGATAAGAATGGATTTACGCCGTTGCTTTAACCTAGAAGCTATTAACGGATTCAATAACTGAAGTAGGATTTTTTAATGAATGCTTTTCATATTTATCACTGCATTCAAATTTTTCAACATCCAAGGAGGTCTGGTAGATGAAAGAAACATATGACATTGTTATTATTGGCGGCGGTAGTGCGGGTTGTGTTCTCGGCAACCGTCTAAGTGAAGATGGGACACGCACTGTTCTTGTTCTAGAGGCAGGACGTAGGGATTATTCATGGGATCTATTGATCCAAATGCCAGCAGCTTTGCCGTTCCCCGCAGGGAAGCCACTCTACGACTGGAGATACGTGTCTGACCCTGAACCTTATATGAATGGACGACGTGTCAAGCATGCCCGGGGAAAGGTGCTCGGAGGTTCGGGCTCAATCAATGGCATGATTTACCAACGCGGTAATCCATTAGACTATGAACGTTGGGGAGCAGATCCAGGTATGGAAACGTGGGATTTTTCGCACTGTCTCCCGTATTTTAAACGTATGGAAAATGCTTTAGGTTCCGATCCAGAAGATGAACTGCGTGGCCACGATGGTCCTCTCAAACTGGAACGCGGTCCAGCTACTAATCCTCTATTCCAAGCGTTCTTTGAGGCAGCTGTAGAGGCTGGCTACTCGCGAACCCCCGATGTGAACGGTTTTCGGCAGGAGGGATTCGGTCCGTTTGATAAGCATGTGTACAAAGGTAGGCGGTTTGGACCTTCACGTGCATATCTGCATCCGGTTATGGGGCGTCAGAACCTCACTGTGAAAACCCGTGCTTTTGTTACAGGTATCGATTTCAATGGTAGGCGAGCCAACGGTGTGACATATCGACGAGACGGGAAGACTCATCATGTTACGGCGGGTGAAGTTATACTCGCTGGTGGTGCAATCAACACGCCGCAGTTACTTCAGCTGTCGGGTGTGGGCGATGCTGATTATCTGCGCTCACTCGGCATCAAACCGGTAGTTCACCTTCCTGGTGTAGGCGAAAACCTTCAGGATCATCTCGAAGTCTATATCCAACACTCTTGTCCGCTGCCGGTTTCCGAACAGCCTAACTTACAGAAACGGCGGATGCCTTGGATTGGTTTGCAGTGGATGCTTGGACGCACTGGTCCGGCAGCGACTAACCATTTCGAAGGCGGAGGTTTCGTCCGTTCGAACGAGGACGTCGCTTACCCAAATCTGATGTTCCATTTCCTTCCTGTAGCGGTTCGGTACGACGGACAGAAAGCGCCCACTGCTCACGGATTCCAGGTACATGTCGGACCTATGTACTCCGATGCTCGGGGGAAATTGAAGATCCGTTCGAGTGATCCCACTCAGCACCCGAGTATGGTCTTCAACTATCTTTCTACCGAACAGGACCGGCGTGAGTGGATTGAAGCGATAAAAGTTTCACGTGATATCCTATCTCAACCAGCTATGGCACCCTACAATTCGGGAGAAATCTCACCCGGCCCTTCCGTTCGTACAGATAAGGAGATTTTGGATTGGGTAGCGAAAGATGCCGAGACTGCACTTCATCCGAGTTGTACGGCAAAGATGGGGCCCGCTTCAGATCCCATGTCTGTCGTAGATCCGCTAACCATGAAGGTCCATGGTCTCGACAATGTACGAGTGGTCGATGCGTCTGCTATGCCTTACGTAACTAACGGCAATATTCATGCACCGGTGTTGATGTTGGCGGAAAAGGCATCGGACTTAATCCTAGGTCGTAAACCGCTGGATCCTGTTAAAGCCGAATTCTACCGTCATAGAGTACATCCGGCCGATGCAGGTACACATAAACCCTTTGTATTGGTTTAAGTGAATCTTAAATAAAAAACTAGCAAACTCCGACATTAGAAACTAGAACAATTAAACTTCCAATATTAATCAGTTTTGATGAAGTTTAATTAAATTTGTTTTAACTGGATTTCTCGCACCAACAATTCCTCCCTGCTCTACTAAAAAAATGAAGGGAAATGGAGGTTTGAAACAAAGAATAGTTTTAGCAATGTTCCTAATGTTTTGTGGTTTATTGGTAATTTCTTTGCCAGTAAGCGATTATTTTCTTTCAGTAACGCACATGGACCTTCGTTTATTGATTTTATTGGGATTTTGATTCTATTATCCGGTTATTTAATTATTCTTTTAAAATTTTGAAATTATAGAGGAATTTTAAAGAATTATGCTAATAATAGGATTTATAAAATTACAGTTTTTTTTGGGTGGTTTTGGAAGTGGGATATTGGTAGCGTCAGTGGCGGGAGACTTCAGGCAATAGTGGATTGTTGGATGCAGTATCTTGGCATTCGTTCAGATAATGGCGATATATGTCATTATAAAAAATTTGGTATAAAATAATTTATTTATGGTATTTGTGCTATGGACTGCTCACATTGGCATCGTCGAGTCCGATTATTAAGCAATAAAATTAACACACCAGCATCCCATGTGTTGCCACATACACTCCGGACATATAAAGTGCTGTTCCAACTTGTAAGAAAAGAAAATTAAAGATGCAGTAGTGGGCAAGGGCTTATTAAACTAGCTGTTGGATCGGTGAAGAAACGGAAAAGAGGGACGGTGAACTGTCCCTCCGACTAAATACCTTTGATATAGACAAGATAAGTATTCCTGAAAAAACATTAGTGAGAATTGAAAAATGAATGTTTTTCAACTATTGGGTGCAAGAGTTAATGATTGGGATGGCTGCGGCGATCCTTTTTTTATTGTACTAAACCAGCTAATAGAAACTACTCAATTACTTCATTAAAGGGCGCGATTGTTGAATAAACAGTAAGAAAATGATCAATCTTTTTTATGGAAATTTTATACTTATTTAGCAAGACTCCATTTTGATCAATCTTTATTCAAAATGGAGTTTTTACATTGTCTCTAGGTAGGGGTTTGTAATTTAACTATAATCAAACTTTATTTGAAGCATAAAGTAAACAAAGTGAGGTTAGCATGGATAAAGATCAAATTATCAAAATTATATCATCGAAAATTAGATTAATTCGTCTAGAAAAAAGGTATTCTCAAGACAAAATGGCTGAAATCATGGGCATCTCAAAAAAAAACTCTTGTTCAAATTGAAAAAGGGAGATCCTTAGCTGGTTGGTCAAATTCAGTTGTAATATGTTCCTTATTTAGAGACAGTGAGATTTTACGATCTGTTTTAGGCGATGAGCCTCTGGAAGTCATTGAGACAATTGCCCACGATAGAATGGAAAAACCAAAGGATAAGACAATGGGAGGAAAAATCTGGTGGCAAGAAATTAATAAAAAGGGAAATTTTCGATTACAACAAAATTTGGTTAGCCAACATTATCGAATTATTGATGACCAACAATTTAGATGGTTTAGTTCGTTTGATAAACAAGAAACTTTAATCCGGTTAAATGAGTTATTTAATGAGGAGTGAATGAAATTTGAAAAAGTTCCTTATTTTTATCCTTTTATTTCCTGTATTTGCATATAGTTTTTTTGCAACTTCTTGGACGGGTTCGTACATTATGCTTGAAGAAAATTGGAAAGAACATATTGTTTTTACTCCTGTAAATATGAAAGAACCTCAACAAATTTATGAAATTGATAAGTTCTTTTATGCTTTAAAATACCAACCAATCATAAGTATTATTTGTATTTTATCTTTCTTGCTTTTAATAGGTATAAGTATTTCTTGGATTAAGAAATACGTTATGACACCCAAAGTATAGGAAAAAACACCTTGTGCGTTTTTTAAAGGAGGTCCATATGAAGTATTTGAACTATTTAGTGCTGTTAATACCGGTTCCTTTTCTATTCCACTATTATGAATATGAACAACATTTAAAAAATCAGGATGCACCTTTTCTTTTCATAGTTTTTTTGTTTTTTATGATCATATCAGTAATTGCTTCAAAAGACATTAAGATTATACAATTATTTATCTTAACTATTATTCAAACCTTAATATCTCTATATTTAGCATCTAAATTTATAGAAAATGATACTTATTGGTTTAAACCTTTTAATAGAGATAAAGTAGTTGATACTACGTCAAGAAAATAGACACAGATTTCTATCGCGCTTTCGCTTGGTGGCCTTCATAAAAAAATTTAAATTTATAAAGATTTAAACTTTTTTATGAAGGAGAAATCAAGCTGCGAATTTCCTGTACATTTGTTCAAATTCATTCGGTGTGTAATACCCCAATGTCGGATGAATTCGCTTGGAATTGTAAAAGAACTCAATGTATTCAAATAGTGATTTTTTTGCTTCTTCTCTTGTTTTATACTTTGTTTGGTAAACAAGCTCTCGTTTTAGAATCCCGTGAAAGGACTCAATACAAGCGTTGTCGTAACAGTTTCCTTTTCGGCTCATGCTGCCAGTCATATTGTACTGTTTTAATAGATTTTGATATTCATAAGAAGCATATTGAACACCACGATCTGAATGATGGACGACACCTTTTCCAGATTTCTGACGCTTGTACGCTATCTTTAACGCACTGATAACTAAATCTTTAGTCATGTTTTTATCCATGGCCCAGCCTACTATCTTACGAGAATACAAGTCCATTACGGTCGCCAAATACAACCAGCCCTAAATTTGTCGGAATATAAGTGATATCCGTGACCCAGAACTGGTTGGGTTTACTCGCTTTAAACTGTCGATTTAAGACGTTTTCACTTACAGGATGATGGTGCCTCGAATTGGTCGTAGCCTTGTACTTTTTGACTGTAAAAGACTTCCATTGGTTTCGTGTCATGATCCGTGAAACCGTACGGTCACTTACTTTAACACCACGCTTCTTTAGTGTTTTTGCGATTTTAACACTTCCATAACGTTGTTTGAATTCAAGGTGGGTCTTTAATATCTCTTGTGAGAGTTTTTCATGTTTCTTCTGTCTCTCACTTTTTGGGCGATTTAGCCACTTGAAGTATCCACTTTTAGAAACTCCCAAAACATTGCACATCTTCTCTACTCGGAATTGGGAGCGATTTTCATAGATGAATTCATACTTTACCGAGGGTCTTTCGCGAAGTAGTGCATCGCCTTTTTTAAGATTTCATTCTCCTCCTTGAGATCACGCATTTCCTTTTGAAGTGCTCTTAATTCAGCTTCTGCAGAAGAGAACGATTGAACAGACTTCACTCCTGGTTCTTGGCCATATTTTTTCATCCAGTTATAAATAGTATTCTCATTAACATCCATTTCTCTAGCTACCTGAGCCACAGACTTGTTGTTCTCTGCAATATACTTTACTGTTTCCTTTTTAAATGATTCATCATATCTTTTCCCAGTACCTTTTGGCATTTCGACACACCTCGTTATAGTTTTTATTTTTATTATAACAATCTGTGTCTACTTTTTAGTCTAGCATCAGTTAAATTGGTTTTGATGAATTCGAATGAGTTTCAAGAATATCTGACTTCCGCTATTGAAAACTATGCATTAGAAAAGACCTTATCTGGAAACTGGCCTAGGGAGGAATCACTAATTAACGCAAGGGCTGAATTTGTCAAACTCCTACCAAAAGGTGAAAAAACTCAAGAAAATTATTTATATAATATACAATTAGATGACCAAATAGTAGGAATGCTTTGGCTTGCGAGGAAGTCCGATGAAGATGGTTTTATTTATGATATTAATATTATGGAAGGTCATCGGGGATTAGGATATGGAAAAGTAGCGGTGAAGCTTATTGAGAAAGTCAGTAAGGAGATAGGTATTAAGAAGATAGGTCTTCAAGTTTTTGGTCATAACAAAATTGCAAGAAGATTATATGAGGATTTAGGCTATAAGATTACAAATATAAAAATGGTCAAGGAAATTATATAGTGGTGGGCTAAGTTATATATTTTTTTAGTTAATATATAGAATTTGAGGAGTTTTACTTAACAAACATGTTCGACTATGTAAGAAGCTAATAATCTATAATTAATGATCTTTAATGGAAGGGCTGCATGTATTTAGTGCCTTAAACTTGAAAGCAAAGACATTTATAATTCCCTTTATAGTAGGTAGGTCATATTTATTAGTGAATTCAACAAAATGAAGTATTAAAATAGGATCTATACTAAATCTAGATACTTAGACTTCATATCCTTCGATCTTTTGCAAGTACACTATTGTGTTTATCTGCTTGAAGGATAAATATCTTTGAGTTTCAAATCTTCAACAATAGAAGCGCATTAATCTAAAAAAAGATTGACGCACTTATTATTTAAGCTATTTGTACTAACTGAGCAGTATTTGGAAGGTGAAACATCATAATTATGGTGGGAGAGTGAGTAGATGAAAGAAAAAGTTATTGAATTCTTATTTAATCCTAAAAAATTCCGAAACATCAAGTTCCCTATCTTTTTATTATTTTTAGCACTGTTTTCATTTGGTCGTTTATATATAACAGCTGAATATATACTTTTAATTATTTTATTTGTACTAATTTCACTTTTTATTTTTATGATGTTTAAGACATTTTGGTATAACAAAATAAAGGTAGTCAAGACAAGCAAAATAGATTGGATTTTAACAGCTTCAACAATAGTTTTATTCTTTTATGGTCTTTATATTCTGATTCACCTTAGTTAGTGATAATCGTATAACGGATCTTCCACAATCAAGCGCCATTCTTGAGCAAGGATGAGCGCTCTTTATTATTTCAGAAGGTTTCTTGTATAGGATGTGGTAAATTTAGGAACTTTCTTATAGATCATTCGTAAATAAATATAGATGAGGGGGGATAAAAGTGAAAAAAGTATTGGGAGTAATTTTAACTTTATTAATAGAGACAGGTGTATTATGGGGTATATCTATAGTTTTTTCAATTGAACTTATGGAGATTTTATTCTTAGGTGGAGTATCCATATTTGCAATATTATGGATACTCCTATATTCCTCTACTCATAGTCAAAACCAATATAATGCAAATGTAAAAGGAATGACAGGGCAGGACGCTGGGGGAGTGAAATTGTTTCGATTTCGTTTATCTCCAATTACTTTAGGATTAGTGATGTTTATAGTAATAAGTTTTTGTTTAACTGTTTTTTACTACTATGATTATTTTATTTGATTTTTTTATGTTAGATCTCTGGGATTTTATAAATATGAATTATCACTAGGATCTTCCGCAAAAGGGCGCATTTGTTGGGTAATGCTACATCAGTGGGCTGTGAAATAAAAATAATATCTAAAATTCTAACGAGGAGAGGCTATTGTTAATAAAGAACAATTACAGTTTGTTAAAGTAGTAAGTTTAGCTATAATTGCTGTCAGTTTGGCGGTGATAGCTTGGAGAATGGGAGAGGTTGTCGACTATATGTATGACTTAGTTATGTTATCTGGAAATGGTTAAGCTTTCAGTTTTTCCGGCACTTTTAGTCCTTTTAGCTCTTAATAGTAAAATAGCCTGTTGCTAAAAAAAGGGGCGCAAAAACAGTAGAATTATGTTATGCCTTTAATATTATCTCGATATCGAGTCTTCAAGAAAAGGGCGCATTTCTGGAGCAAGAAATTCAAAAAAATAAGGAGAAAGAAATGATATTCGATGTAAAAGGAAAGGCATTCGCTGTATTAAAAGGTAATTGGTTTAAGGTTGTCTTTATGATGTTTTTATGTTTTTTCATTGGTGTAATCACAGGAACTGGCAGGTCTACACTCACTTTTAATAATGGAGATTTTAACTTTCGATTATTAACATTTTCAGCTTCGGATAGTATATTTGTGGTGATTTTAGGCGGTTTTATTGGTAGTATTTGTTTCTTTGCTATAGTTGATTTAATACATAACATCAAATTTAATATAAGGAAAAGGTTCCTATTAACATTTTTATATAGTTTTAAAACTAAAAGTCTTTTAATTAAAGGATTTTTAATTAACTCTCTTAATAGATTATTACAGTTTGGAATCGTGATACTCACTGCAATTGTAATAGTTAATTTTTTAACGCTTTTTATTGGGGAGCTTACTGGTATAAGAATTATAAAATTACTTGGTCTGATTTTAACTATTATAATAATAATTTGGGTGTATCTCGGTCTATCCCAGTGTATGTATTTACTTTATGAAGAACCAAAAATAAGCATATTAAACTGTATTAAGAATAGCTGTAAGATGATGAAAGGAAACCGACTCTCATTAATATCATTGTATGCAATTTTTAGTTTTTGGATTTTATTAGGCTTAATTGCCTTTGTTATAGGTGTTCTTTGGAGTTTCGCTTATTTTGAAGTAACTAAATTTGAATTTTATCAAATGCTTAAAAGAAAAGAAAAACAAAAAGAATGGCATGGTGCTTTTGAGTCATGAACTCTAAACAAAAAGTGTTTTTAATTTAACAAACAGCTAAAAGGTGCTGTCCCAAAAGCCGCAAATAGTAGAAAAATAAAAACCAAGAATGTTGATTTGTGAACTGTACCCTTAAAAATAGACAGTTTATAAAAAGACCTTTATGCACTTAATAGATGACCCCGGTATTGTTCCGGGGTCATTCTCTTTAATCCCCATTGATATCGGTATGAATTATAGTAGACCATATAATCTTCAATTACCCCTCTTAGCTGTGTGAGTGTTTGACATGAAGATGCGTCAATTTCATCTTTTAAATGGCCAAAGAATGATTCCATTGGTGCGTTATCCCAACAGTTTCCTTTACGAGACATTGATTGAATAAACCTAAGTTTCTTAAGCTTCTGTCGATATTCTGGATTTGTATAGTGAAATCCTTGATCAGAATGTAGAATAGCTTCCGGGTGAATGTTTCCGTCCAAAGCAGCAATTAAGTTATCAAGGGTTCGATAAACAAGTCTCATTTCTAATGTTGTCGATAGATAATAGGCCAAAATTTCGCGTGTAGAACCGTCTTTAACACATGACAAATAAACAGGTGTTCCATTTTCTAAATAAAGATACGTGATGTCAGTAAGTAACACTTTACCAGGCTCATTATGTACAAAGTTTCGATTTAGGATATTAGCACATGTGCGGTGTTCTTGTGTTGCTTGAGCCATTCGTTTATATGGGTTTGACCTTCTAATTTTGGACCTTAGGTTAAACTTATTCATAATACGATAGATTTTCTTGAGATTCATCACAGTAAAATAGTCATTTTCTAGAACCATTCTTATATCTCGTCCACCTGATTTACCATTTTTTTCATCGTAGACTTGTTTTATAAGTTTAAAATCCTGTTCATCCTTACGTTCTCTTTGGATACGCTTAGGTTCAGCCTTAAGCCAGGCATAATAACTTTTGCGTTTTACTGCAGCTAATTCACACAGATAGGAAATCATCCTAACCAGACCATGTTTACGAATGGTGGCCTCAATTAGTTGGAACTTCTCTGATAATGTTAGTCTTGTTTCTTCGCCTTCCTCTCTAGTTCTTCTAACTTTTTTAAGAAATCGTTTTCCATCTCTAAGAAGGCTATACGTGCTTCAGCTTTTTTTAGTTTGTCTTCTAATGTAGGATCCTTCGAAGATGGACGTCCTGTGCTTCCTTTTCCGCGACGCTCATTTTTAAAACCTTTTTCACCATACTTTTCATAAGTTTTTCGCCAACGTTTTAAACATTGTTGAGGCTTTTCTGGTCCAATTATGTCTAGATCAAATCCATATTCAATGAAAATATCTTTTGGCCCTTTGCCATTTTGGTTTTCCTTAATGGCAGCAATTTTAAATTCAGGTTTGTATGAGATCGAACGATCTGATACATGATTAACATTTGGGTTGTTCTCAAGTTGTTTACGTTGAAATTCATTAAAAATAATTTTACTCATATTAGTTCCCCGTTCTCTCTATTTGTTTTAATTATAACGGGTTTTCTATGATAAAACATAAAAATCCCGAATAATGGACTTTTTTATAAGTGTCCATTATTCGGGATACAGTTCATTAACAGTATTCTAGTGTTTTTCATTAATATGCTTATTAGTCAAAATTGGACTTTTTGATAGCTCCTTTTTCATGCAGTTAATCCTTCATTATTTTAAGTGAACACAATCAGGATCTTATTCCTCAAATTGGAGTGAAAACTATAGTTTATTATGTAATAACTTTTATATTATCTTGAAATTGAGTCTTCAAGATAAGGGCGCCATTCTTGAATAAGGATGGCGCTTGTTTTTCATTTAAAGGGCCAGATTGTTGAATAACGTGTGTGAATAATAAGCTAAAACTATGAAGGAATGTAGTTAAAATAATTGTGCAGGTTTATTTAACACCAAATGATCATGTATTATAGTGTTAAGATGACGGCTTTCAAAGGAAGATTAAATTGAAGAATAGATTTACAATTGGAGAAATGGCTAAACTTCATAATATGACGTTAAAAACTCTTCGATATTATGATGAAATTGATTTATTGAAACCTATATATACAGATGAAAACAATGGCTATAGATATTATTCAACAGAACAATTTGAACAGTTGAATACCATTCACTATTTAAAGGAATTAGGCTTTTCATTAAAGGAAATTAAAGGACATCTGGATCACAGGAATATCGAAGGTTTTTTAATTCTATTAGAGGAGCAGAAACGATTAACAGAAGAAAAAATTAAAAAACTAGAGCAAATTAATAGCAGGTTTCAAAATAGAATAAAGGACATTAAACGGGCACGAGCAATAAAGGAATTGGATGTTCCATTCATAAAAAGGATGGAAGAAAGAAGGATAGTAAGGTTAATGGAAAGAATCAGTTCAGAACCAGAGCTGGAAGTTTCCCTGCGGCAATTAGAGAGTCAGTCCAATAGGAGTTCTTCTATATTCATTGGGGGAGTGGGTCTTACCTTAAGTATTAATAATATAGTAAACAACAAATTCAATGAATATAACTCAATATTTATTTTAATTGAAGAAGATGATATTCAGAGTCCTTTAGTGGCCACCATTCCAGAAGGAATGTATGTTTGTATTTATTATAACGGTAATCATAGCGCTTCCCCTGAACATTATCGAGCCTTACTGAATTTTATTAATGATAATGGTTTCGAAATTATCGGGGACTCCATTGAAAGAACAATAATAGACCATTATATCTCCGGTAGTAAAGAAGACTATTTGACAGAAATACAAATACCAATAAAGTATTGACCCTCACCTAACGGGAGGGTCTATATTTTTAGAATAGGAAAATAGTTAAAAGGAGAAATAATTATGTTTGGAACAATCTTTAATACAATGATGATACTAATAGGTAGCATTGTCGGTAGCATCTTTAAAAAGGGAATAAAAGATGAATATCATAACATTCTAATGCAGGCTATGGGGTTAGTTGCATTGGGGTTAGGAATTAATGCGTTAGTAGAACATTTACCTTCTAGTAAATATCCTGTACTTTTTATAATAAGTTTAGCAGCAGGGGGATTGCTTGGTCAAAGGATGGATTTGGAATCAAAATTTAATGCTTTAGTTAATAAGTATTCCAAGGGTAATTTAGCTGAAGGGTTAGCGACTGCTATCTTATTATTTTGTATCGGAACACTATCGATTATTGGTCCTGTTGAGGCAGCGTTAAAGGGAGATTATACGTATCTTCTTGCAAATGGGATACTGGATGGAATTACTTCTATTGTTTTAGCATCCACATTTGGCATTGGTATTGCTGTTTCAGGAATTGTTTTATTTATTTGGCAGGGTTCGATTTATTTAATTGCTATTTTAATGGAGAACTCCATAAATAATGATCTTCTAAACGAAGTGACCATTGTAGGAGGTATATTAATCATAGCATCAGGTTTAAGTATTTTGGGGATTAAGAAATGTAATACCTTAAATCTTCTACCATCAATAATAATTCCTCCACTTGTTTTTTTTGTTATGCATTTATTCAATTTATAATATCTGCCTATATATTGCACTTAAGGGGAAACGTTAATTCAATAACAATCTTCAGCAATCTAAGCGCTTATCTTGAATAAAGATAAGTGCTTTTCATGTTAAGGGCCATTATAGGGAATAACACTTATTGGGCAAACTGGGGTTGAAGAAAGAATGATATAATAAATTTCATTATTTTACTGTTTTGCATTGGAGGCACTTAACTTGGAAATGAGAATAGCAAGTAAAGAAGATATAAAGGGCGTATTAAGAGTTTATGTTGATAGTTGGAGGACTACTTATCGTGGTCTAGTACCTGACGATTATCTGGACGAATTATCGTACGAAGATGCAGAAAAAAGATGGATTGATTTTTTAAATAACGAAAATGAACCTTTTATTTATGTTGCAATTAGTAATACAGGGAAAATTATAGGTTTTGCATCAGGTAAAAGTATTGATGAAAATAATTTTGATGGAGAACTATATTCGCTTTATCTCTTACAGGAATGTAGAGGATTAGGTGTTGGTAGGCAGCTTGTTTCAGCTATTGCTAAACATTTTAAAGAAAAATGTATTTATTCTATGATGGTTTGGGTAATGAAACAGAATAAATCTGGACTTGGTTTTTATGAACGTATGGGAGGAAAAGAATATATTCATAGGACTAGTACGTTTGGAGGAGCAGCAGTAGAGGATGTTGCGTATGGCTGGAAGAATATTTCAGAATTATGTATTGAGTAAGAGTAACAAAGATATACATATGTGGCTTTAGTAAAGTGTTCTTTTCAAATTTCATATTTCCGTTATTCAAGAATAGGGCGCTTTTCTGGAACAATGAAAAGTGCTTATTTCTGTTTGAAAAAAATAGAATTGATGGAAATTACGAAGTAATAAAAAAAGCCTGTAAAAATACAAGCTCAAAATTTGTTTGGTTTTTTGACTTTTATAGAAGCTACTTCACCACAGCTTTTACAAATGGTGAATATTAGAGGTGAGCCATTAGAAAAGGGATTATCTATGGGCTTCAAACTTGTATAACCATTACCTAATTGTCCTTCAGAGAAACTTTGACTACCGCAGGCCTTACATATCATTTGCGTGTCTATGGGAATCAACTCCTAACAATTGTATTTGTTATCAAATACGATTGAAATGATCAAAAGTTCCAAAAAAATACAAATTAGTTGATGGTCTTAATGTATGGTGTTATGTCGAAGTTCGAAGAATCAGTAAAGGAGTGATCTTCAGCAAAAAGGCGCAATACTTTAACAAGGATTGTGTAATTTCATATTTGACACAAATTGCGCAGCAACTACAACAAAAAAATGGAACAGTTATTACTGATCCATTTTGGCTCTTATTTTTTCATGTTTTTGTATACCGATATTTAAAATTAAAGCTACCATGCTCCAAATGAGTAGCACCGTAGAAATTATTACTACTGGCCAATATAACATTGGAGATAAGCTTGCTGTTGCTGTAATACTTCGTAAGCCTAAACCTACAAGAAACACAGCAAGTAGTAAAGGTAAATTTTTAATCATTATAGTCACCTCAAATTTTTAATATTGTTAAATTATAACATGTAAGATTATTTAAAATTAGTATTATTTTATGTATTATGCTTACTTCGTAGTTCAAAGATATTATGTATTAGCTTATTCAAGTAAAGGGCGCATTTCCGGAATAAGGATCTGCGCTTATTTTGCATGAAAAGGGCCATTTAATTGAATAAAGCATAATGAATTAACTGGATTGGTTGTTTAACAAGAAAAGGATATTAAAATGGTTTTATAGAATTAATTTATGAAATTCATTTTCTTGGAGGGTGACTGAATGGCAGAATTGATTTATCATGTTGCAGTTTCACTAGATAACTTTATTGCGGATCAAGGTATGTTAGAAGGGGATTTAATATATTTTTGTTTTTGGGTATTTTACTCATTTTGTTCGGTGCTTTTTTGCTAGGGTTAACAATTGATCAATTCGGTGATTTAGGTAATATTATTATGAATATAATTGGTATTGGTTGTCTATTAGTTGGTGCTCTATTAGGAAAAAAGAAAAATTAATAATCTATTTAAAGATTGACTTTTAGCTCTTCAACAATCAAACGCTATCCTGACAAGGAACAGTGCTTACTTTATCATAGTTGCATAATAGAGGTGTGGGCATCTTGAAAAGAAAATATCCTATATTATTCTCAATTGTATTAATTGGATTACTATCTGCGTGTAGTTTTTCTGAAGATGATAATCAAGGAGTAGTAATTGAAACAGAAAATTCTAACTTTATAGGAACAATCAAGGAAATCAACGGTCACAGGGCACTCGTTTATGCCAAAATATTTGAGGGAAACCCAGAAGGTGATGTGTTTGTTGACCTTTCTGTAAATAATACAAAAACATTCAAGGTCGGGGACAAGATAAAGGTAGAATTTGATGGAACGGTTTTAGAATCATATCCTGCCCAAATTAATACACTTTCTGTTGAATTGATTGAGTAATATATAGAAAGATTTTGCCGCGAACTAAAGCGCTTTAATCAATATTGATCATCAACAATCAAGCCCTTATCTTGAATAAAGGTAAGGGCTTTTTATAGTACTTAAAGGAATAGAGCGGGTTAGTTCAACAACCAATTTAAGGAAATTATGCTATTATATAGTTAATAGTCAATAAAAAGGAGAATTGGAAGTGGCTTATGAATTTGTACTAACATACATCTTTACTTTCCTTGTACTAGTTATAATCATTCAGCTTTATATTAAAACATATTTACCAAAAGGTAAAGCAGGCAAGAAAAAAGGATATACAATTTTACTCATTCAAAGTTTTATCATTTCAGTTCTCCTTACTTGGGTTATGTAGATATTATTAAGCTAAAGGTGCAAAAGTTAAAGTTTGGAATTTCTTTTTTAGTGGCTTATTTCCTTGTTCGAACTAATGAGCAAGGTAGAGTATAAGTTTATATACTAGTGAGCTGCTAGTTTGAATAAAACCTCCCCATATCTCACCACAAATAAAGATATACTCTAAATAAGGAGGACAGTCTAAAATGGAATTCAAAATTGGGAACGGTGCTATTGTTCTACCTCCCTTACACATTACGATTATCGCAATAATAATTATTATCTTGTTAGTAAAATGGAGTAAGCGATTAGAAACACGACGTTTTACGGTTTTCTTTTATTTTCTGATTAGCACATACATTGCCCCAATTTATTCTCTAAGTACAAAAGAGGGTATTTTTCAGCTATGGCTTCCCTTGGGATTTATAGTAGTGTTCCTTTACTTGTTTCGTAGTAAAAGAAACCATTCATCTAAACTAAAAGCGAGTTTCCTAGGACTTTGTATAGCCATATATCAGTTAATTCATATTTATATGAAGTAGTTTTGTTCTTCAACAGGTGCGTTAATTAAATAAGGATAGCTGATATTTTGTGTGTAAGGCCAGATTTCAACATAGGATAACTGGACCTTTTAATATATCTTTTCAGATAATTGTTCATCTTAAATAAAAATATTATGGAGGTATATTTATGTGGATACTATTAGGAATTATTGCAATAGTAGCAACTTTTATAAATCTTTATAGGTATAAAACAGGAAAAGATTATAAACTTGCAATGGCAATGGGATTATCATTTACAGCATTGACACTCTGTGCAGAATATAGCCTTGTATCTAATTGGGTAAAAAGTGAAGATTGGCCAGCTTTATTGGATGTTGTACCTACTATGGAAAAGGCATTATGGTTTTTGACAATTGTTTCAATCGTACTAAATATAGCACCTATACTTTTAGAACTAAAAAATAAAAAATAATTACTTATTGTCGCACTATTTATATAATATGCAATTATTGTGTAAATCTTTATGTATAACTAACGGGCACATGTAATGAACACGAATTAATAGATTGCAGCGTCAACCTTATTTCCTTTTTGGTCTTCGACTAATTGCCATTTAGAGAAATAATGAATTCAGTTACATAAAATGATGAAACGGTATTTTATTTATTTGGAATTTATCAGGGGAAAGAAGATGAAGGGTTTATTGTTTGCCATTGTAGGTGCAATAGGGTACTTGTTTAGTAATAAGTTTTTTACACAAGACTTAGAGATTAATTATTTGGTTCCTGATCAGAAATTTCATCCTCTAAGAAAGATTGTGTGAATTCTTGCATTTATAATCTCCTTTAAATACCTCTTGTTAAGAAGGAAGGTTACTATATTCACGAATAGCACTTAGATTGTTGAAGAACACTAAACCAAAATAAACGTCTATATCCCTCGATAATACTGGAATAAGACGTTTTTTTACTATCATTTGAAAGAATGATAAGGTTTTGAAAACGTTAAATCCTATCTAGCATTCTCCTCGTAACTGGCATAAAATAATTAAGTAATACTCCACCAAAACAAACTGTAAGTACAGTTCCAACACCAATTGGTCCTTTGAATAATAATGCCATAATTAAGAATACAAAATAAATGAGTGTTCTCGAAAACAGTATATTAGTTCTGGTTAATTCTTGAATGATTAAAGTTAAACGATCGATTGGAATAGGAGCAAAATTTGTGTGTAAATATATCGCAGTCCCCATTCCAATTAGAACCATGCCGATTCCAAAGCAAACCAGTTTACTAGATAATAGTTCAGGTGTTAGTAAGTTGTGTAATAGTAAAATCCACATATCAATACCAATACCCGTGATAAAAGCTGTTACCAAACCCAACAATTCAGGTTTTTGTCTTTTTATAAATGAATTACAGCCTATCAGTATGAAAGCTATAATGATCTCCCAGCTGCCCACCGTTAGCCCAACGTTTAAGGATAAACCAACCAAAAGTGCATCAAAAGGTGATGTACCAAGATCAGATTGGATTGTGAATGAAATACCAAGCGTTAAGGTGAAAATTCCTGCTACATAAAAAGCATATTTCACTTAAACCATTCTCTTCATTTTTATTTAGAAGTTAGTTCTTTTACCATTAAAATGTGGGGGATTCCCTCTTCCATAAATATAGGAGAAGAGGTTTGGTACCCAAGTTTTTTATAAAAACCCTCTGCCTGTGTTTGTCCGTGTAATTTGACCTGCAATATTCCTTCTTCTTCTGCAATTTCTTCCAATGCTTTAATCATAACTTTACCTAGTCCAAATTTACGAAATGGCTTTAGGATACAAATTCTTTCTAATTTTCCAAAGCCATCTGCTACTCTTAGTCTTCCTGTTCCGACTGGTTGATCATTGTAATGAACTAATATATGCTCACAAAGTCCATTCAGTGTATCAAATTGATCAAATTCACCTTCTAAAGGGACACCTTGTTCCTTCACAAATACTTCTTTTCGAATAGCAAATGCTGCCTTTAAATCTTCATCAAGCGTAATTCTTTTTACATTCATTTTTTTCAGTCCTTATAGAGTAATGAGGTCATTTTATTGCAAATACAACAAAAATAGAATACATTTAATTTATATCACTTTTATTGTAAATGCAACAAAAAAAGTTAGGGAGATAAATCATGAGAGAAATTTTGCGTGAAATTGGCATGATCGCCAGGGCATTAGATTCTATAAGTAATATAGAATTTAAAGAATATGATCTGACAAAAGGCCAGTATTTATATCTTGTGCGAATATGTGAAAATCCGGGAATCATTCAAGAAAAAGTAGCTGAGATGATAAAAGTAGATCGAACAACAGCAGCTCGTGCTATTAAAAAACTTGAAATGAATGGCTTTATTGAAAAGAAAGAGGATGAGTATAATAAAAAAATTAAAAGACTCTTTCCTACAGAGAAAGGGAATCAAGTTTATCCTTTTATTAAAAGAGAAAATGATTATTCGAATATGGTTGCACAAGAGGGGTTTTCCGAGGAAGATACAGAAACTATTTACAATCTCCTTCATAGAGTAAGAAAAAATATTGAAAAAGACTGGGAATTTGTAAAAAAAGGAAACAAGAGAAATTATTGAGGATATAAAGGAGCCGTATATTTATATGAATATAACTTTAAAACAGTGTAATCTGGAGGATTTACACAAACTCCAGGAAATTAGTTACGAAACATTTAATGAAACCTTTAAAGATCAGAATTCACCTGAAAGTATGAAGGCTTATTTGGAAAAGGCTTTTAACGTAAAACAATTAGAAAAAGAATTATCCAATACTTCTTCACAATTCTATTTTGTTTTTTATAGTAATGAAGTCGCAGGGTACTTAAAGATCAATAAGAATGATGCTCAAACTGAAAAAATGGGTGAAGAATCAGTTGAAATTGAGAGGATATATATCAAAAAGAAATTCCAAAAACACGGGCTTGGGAAATATATGATAACTAAAGCAATAGAACTGGCACGTAAGGAGAATAAAAAGAAAATATGGCTCGGTGTATGGGAAAAGAATGAAAATGCGATTGGTTTTTATAAGAAAATGGGGTTTGTCCAAACTGGAAAACACGCTTTTTATATGGGTGATGAAGAACAAACGGACTTTATTATGAGCAAATTACTTATCTAGCTTATCGAGCGGTTATATTGGCAAAATAATTATATCTTAAATAATTAAAGAGATTGGTTTAATTAATTTCTTTTTCTTATTCGACTAATGTATGAAATCCAGATGATTCCAATAGAAATTGTTGTTATTTACCAGTCAAGTTTGTATATTAAGGATAGAGATGTATGAAAGGGGAATTGAGATTCTACATGTGGCAAACTCTGTAATGAAATAAATTGATAACTTTCTAAGGGAGTAGTCTGTCTATTTATTGGATATTCATTATAAAATAGGGACGAGTGGTGTGGAGTTATGTATTACCCAATACTTGGCAGATACTTTTATGGTGTCTGCTTTTCATTTTTATAAGAAACTGCATCTCTATTACCAATATCATTATGTCCTGTTCATATGGAGGGTAAAATAATGAGTCATACTCAAAAGAAAATGGCAGTTATTACAGGAGCAAGCAGTCAAAAAGATATCGGTACAGCCATTTGCCGTAAGTTAGCATCACAGGATATTGATATTTTCTTTACCCACTGGAATTCTGAAGCTGCATGGATAGAAAGGTTTCAAGAAGAACTTTTACAAAAAGGTGTCAGCAGTGTGGCAATGGAAATAGATTTATCAGATGAAAACGCTGCTTACAAAATTTTTGAAGAAGTTGAGGATAAATTAGGATATCCATCAATCCTCATTAATAATGCAGCTCATTCTACCAGTAATGATTATTTATCATTAGATGCTAAAACACTTGATGAACATTATACGGTTAATATGAGATCAAATTTTCTTCTTTGTGTTGAATTTGCACGTCGATTTAAAGAAGCAAATTTAAATTCAGGAAGAATCATCAATATGACATCAGGGCAGGATTTAGGTCCAATGCCCGGAGAGTTAGCCTATGCAGCAACAAAAGGTGCTATTTCTGCTTTTACCAGGTCATTATCACAAGAACTTGCACCATTAGGAATAACTGTTAATGCTGTAAACCCGGGACCAACTGATTCTACATGGATGAATGATGAAATAAGAGCATTTCTATTACCTAAATTCCCAATGGGACGTATTGGTACACCGGATGATGTAGCAAAAATAATTTCTTTTCTTGCAAGTGATGAAGCTGAATGGATTACTGGACAAATTATTCATTCAGAAGGTGGATTTATACGAGGATAAGCTCATAAAATAAACGATGAAATCACAAAGATGTACCAATGTAGAAAAGAATACATTGGTACATCTTTTAGTAGGTATAGTTTTTATAATGATTTGTTGGTTTTTATCACTGATATGAAGAACAAAACTCATATCGAACTCAACCGAAATGTCTTTCATCACTAGTATGAAGAACAAAACTCATATCGAACTAGTCCGAAATGTCTTTCATCACTAGTATGAAGAACAAAACTCATATCAAGCTAATCCGAAATGTCTTTCATTACTAGTATGAAGAAGAAAATTCATATCAAGCTCATTCGAAATGTCTTTCATCACTAGTATGAAGAACAAAACTCATATCGAACTCATTCGAAATGTCTTTCATCACTAGTATGAAGAACAAAACTCATATCGAACTCATCCGAAATGTCTTTCATCACTAGTATGAAGAACAAAACTCATATCAAGCTCATTCGAAATGTCTTTCATCGCTAGTATGAAGAACAAAACTCATATCAAGTCCATCCGAAATGTCTTTCATCACTAGTATGAAGAACAAACTCATATCGAGCTCATCCGAAATGTCTTTCATCACTAGTATGAAGAACAAAACTCATATCAAGCTCATCCGAAATGTCTTTCATCACTAGTATGAAGAACAAAACTCATATCAAGCTCATTCGAAATGTACGTTAAAAAGGGGTATTTTAAATGGTGCCTCATTTAGTAACTTTAATATAACTGGGGTTGAAAAAGGTTCAACTAAAAAGGAAGGGAAAAGATTAGTTGATCATTTCCCTTCCTTTTTGATTTTGGATTTTTTAGAGCCTGCATCAATATTTTATAGTACACGGTCCAAAAGCAGAGATTTAGGTTCACTAGGGAAGAAAAGTGACTAAAAATTAATCATGCTTGTTGTTACCGCAAATGAATGTTAGTTCATTGATGATGTTATTTACAGAAGTAAAAGTTTCATCGATTGTTTGGTTAATCTTTTCTGTTTGAGGATGATTTTTGTCAATCTTTCCAATTATGATGCTTTTCCATTGTAAAAAATTTTTCATTACGATCACCTCCTATGTGCAGTATAGAACATGACGTTACGTGATTTTCAACCTAAAATGTACTTAATTAAATAAATTGAGCCAATGAGACAACATATCCAAATGTAAAATAATATACCAGTCTTCCGGAAATGCTTAACGCTTATTAAGGATAAGCACTATTTATCATTATAAGGACTAATTCAAGAATGATTATTTTAGGAAAGTGGAAACTTTGAAAAAGAATTAATTTATTCTTTTATCTTTTGAGTGTGCTACAAATTATCGGGATTGTGTTACTATAGTGTTATTCTAAACTGTCAGAATGAATTGAGTCATGTGAACTAATTGGAGATTAAATTGGTATTGAGGAAGTAAGTTTAATAGAAGTAAGGGAGGGATGACAATAGTGAATATAAAACAACCCTATGCCATAGATAAAGCTGGTGAAGAAGACATAAGTCAGGTTATTGAATTTATGATGAAAATAAGAAGTGAAGTTTTTCCGATGCTCTCACAAGACCAACTCCCGCCAGACTTACTCCATTTTAGGCAACATTATATCCAACGGGAAAATGCTGCAGTGTTTTCAGCACGAATGCCTGATGGGACTTTGATCGGAACAATCGGTATTGTTCCTTACGATGGAAGATTCCATCAATTAGAAGGCTTTTACAACAATATTCCAACTGCTGAAATTGTGAAATGCTACATAGATTCGACGTATAGACGCTTAAAAATTGGAACGACACTGTTTCGGGAAGCGTTGAAGTTTAGTGAAGGTGCCGGATATCAAAGACTTTATTTACATACACATCCTTTTTTACCTGGAGCGATATCGTTTTGGGAAAATCAAGGATTTAAGGTAAGCTTAGCTGAAGATGATCCAATCTGGAAAACAGTACATATGGATATGAGTTTGAATGTACATAAGTAGAAAAACAAAAGGGAGTTACATCAGTGAAAACGAATAAATTACTTATTTTTATCTTATGCTGCTTTGTACTACTGGCGGGCTGTCAGGGGAATAGTGAATCACAAAGTGAAAACAGTAACCGAGATGAGATCGTATATGCTAGTACAAAAGATATCCGTGATATTAATCCTCATTTGTATAGTGGAGAGATGTCTGCCCAAAACATGGTGTTTGAATCTCTTGTAGTAAATACAGAGGATGGTGTGAAACCAGCTTTAGCTGATAGGTGGGTTATTTCAGATGATGGATTAGAGTATACCTTCCATTTAAGACAGGGAGTTACTTTCTCAGATGGAGAACCATTTAATGCTGAAGCTGTTAAATTGAATATGGATGCTATTTTAGACAATAGTGAGCGCCATGCATGGCTTGACATGGTGAATGAAATTAAGGAAAACGTTGTAGTAGATGAATATACGTATAAACTTGTGCTAAAGCATCCATACTACCCGACTTTAACGGAATTAGGCCTTACCCGTCCGTTTCGATTTATATCTCCAAAGTCGTTTGTAGATGGACAAACAAAAGATGGAGTGAAAACCTATGCAGGCACAGGTCCATGGGTGTTAACGGAACATAAAAAAGATCAATATGCTGTCTTTAAAGTAAATGAACATTATTGGGGCGAAAAACCGAAAGTCCAATCTGTAAGATGGAAGGTTATGCCAGATCATCAAACAATACTCCTCGCTCTTGAGAAAGGAGAGATTGATCTCATTTTCGGAGCGGACGGAGATATGATAGATATTAATTCTTTCAAAGCCTTAGAAGAACAAGGAAAATACCAAACAGAGGTTAGTCAGCCAATTGCATCCCGTGCGATACTATTAAATTCAAACAAGGAAATAACAGGAGATCAAAAAGTTCGTGAAGCGTTTCAATATGCAATTGATAAACAAACCATTGCCAAAGATATTTTAAATGGCTCTGAAACAGTTGCAGATACGCTGCTTTCATCCACTGTACCTTATAGTGATGTAGATTTAGAGAAGAAATCATTTGATCCTGATCAAGCAAATAAATTATTAGAAGAAGCCGGCTGGAAACTAGCGGATGATCAATATCGCTATAAAGACGGGGAAAAATTAGAGGTTTCTATTTACTATAATTCTGATAATGCCCAAGAAAAAACGATCAGTGAATATATGCAAAGTGATCTAAAAAATGTCGGTGTTAGTCTTAACATTATTGGTGAAGAAAAACAGGCGTTTTTAGATCGTCAAAAAACCGGGGATTTTGATTTAATGTATTCTTTATCTTGGGGAACACCATATGACCCTCAATCTTATTTATCATCCTGGAGGATACCGGCTCATGGTGATTACCAAGCACAAATCGGGCTAGATAAGAAAAAATGGCTAGATAATACAATTACAGCTGTGATGATTGAGGCGAATGAAGAAAAACGTAAGGAAATGTATGCAGATATTTTAACATACGTTCATAACGAAGATGTCTATATTCCGCTTACCTATTCACGTACGAAGGCTGTTCATGTTCCTGAGTTAAAAGGAGTATCATTTAATGTATCTCAATACGAAATACCTTTTGAAAACATGTATTTCGATAACTAAGTGAATCGTTGAAAAGGCAGATTTATGTATCTGCCTTTTCAAATGTTAAGGAGATTTGAAGTAATAGATGAAAAATTACATCTTTAAAAGAATCTTGAGTCTAATACCACTACTAATAGGGATATCATTGTTTTCGTTTATTTTAATGAGTCTAAGTCCAAGCGATCCTGCAGAAGTGGCACTTCGGGTAAATGAAATTACACCGACTAAAGAGGCAGTAGCGGAGATGCGTGAAGAACTTGGGTTGGACGAGCCTTTTATCGAAAGATATATTACTTGGATAACCAATAGTTTGCACGGTGATTTAGGCAATAGTTATATAACGAATGAACCAGTCATTGAAGAAATACTTCAGGCTCTACCGGCAACTCTATTGTTAGCATTCATATCACTTTTAATCATTCTGATTGTTAGTATGGTAGCAGCTGTACTTTGTACGATATATGAAGGTAGTCTAATCGACCGAAGTATTAGAGGGATTGTCTTTTTTGCTGAGGCAGTACCGAGTTTTTGGATTGGCCTTCTTTTTATGTGGTTTTTTTCGGTAAAGTTGAACTTGTTTCCGACGAGTGGTATGGAGACGCCGAGCTCGGTTATTCTTCCTGCCATAACCCTTTCGCTTGCCTATATTTCAACGTACGTAAGGCTGCTCCGGAATAATATGGTGCAAAACAAAGTAGAAAATTATGTATTATATGCAAAAGCCCGCGGTTTAAAGGAACGAATCATTATTAGTCATATTATGAAAAACTCACTTCAAACAGCCATTACCGCTCTAGGGATGTCTATTCCAAAGCTTATAGCCGGAACAGTTATTATAGAGAATATTTTTGCGTGGCCGGGAGTTGGCAGACTATGTGTAACCGCGATATTTAATCATGATTATCCAATGATTCAGGCCTATGTTTTTCTAATGGCTTCTTTATTTGTTGTATGTAATTTACTTGTAGATATTGTGGCAAGGTTTTTAGATCCGAGATTGAGAAATGAGGCATAAGTGTGGATGTGTTAAAAAGATTAAAAGAGGATCGTCTCGCTCTTTTGTGTATGTTTTTTTTACTTGTTGTGATACTAGCAGGAATTTTTGCTCCAATTATTGCTCCACATAGTCCGGCTGAAATGAATGTGAAAGAAAAATTTGCGAGCCTGAGTATGAATTACCCATTAGGTACAGATCATTTAGGTCGATGTATTTTATCAAGAGTATTATTTGGAATTCGTACGACAGTATTTATTTCTTTACTAGCCATGACGATGACGATTCTATTTGGAACACTGCTTGGTGTTCTTGCAGGAGGATTACGCGGGAAAGTGGATGGGTTCATCATGAGAATCTGCGATGTTTTTCTATCTTTTCCAAATGAGATCATTATTTTAGCCATTATAGGGATGTTAGGTCCCGGGCTTTTTAATGTTGTGTTAGCATGCATTATTGCCAAGTGGGCATGGTATACTCGTATGATTCGGACGATTGTCTTACATTATACGGATCAAAATTATGTCCGTTTTGCCCGCGTTTCAGGATGCAGTATGGGGCATATTGTAAAAAAACATTTACTCCCCGGTGCAGCAGGTGAAATATCGGTTCTTGCTACACTTGATACTGGAGCGGTGATTTTAATGATATCAGCTCTTTCTTTTTTAGGATTGGGTATACAAGCTCCAACTCCTGAATGGGGAATGATGCTCAATGAAGCGAAAAATGTAATGATAGTGCACCCTTTTCAGATG
Organism: Metabacillus schmidteae; assembly: GCF_903166545.1. NCBI lineage: Bacteria > Bacillati > Bacillota > Bacilli > Caryophanales > Bacillaceae > Metabacillus > Metabacillus schmidteae. Next base: position 1,510,782 of record NZ_CAESCH010000001.1, read on the forward strand.
GTTGCCCCTGGGATCGCCATTTTATTAGTTGTCGCGGCGTTTAACTTCTTAGGTGACAGCTTACAGGATGCCTTCAATACTAAGCGGGGAAAGCGTGCGGGGTGAAATAAATGAGTTTGTTAGAAGTTAAAAACTTAACCATTATAGAACAAAAGGGAGAAGAACTAGTGAAGGATGTAAGTTTTTCATTAGAACATAATACTTGTCTCGGGATTGTTGGGGAAAGTGGAAGTGGAAAATCCTTGACTGCAAAGGCCCTTCTAGGTTTACTTCATCCCTCCATCGAAGTAACGGGCTCGGTATGCTTTTGGGGAAAGAATTTACTTGATATGAAAGCAAAAGAATGGAGAGAAATAAGAGGAAAGCGTATATGTATGGTTTTACAAGATGCGATGTCCGCTTTTGATCCATTATCGAAAATAGGCAGTCAAATGATTGAAACATTATGTGAAAACCTCAACATTTCGAAAAAAGAGGCAAAAACACGCTCAGTCGAAGAACTTGAAAAGATGCACATTAAAGATCCGAAACAAGTTCTAAAAAAATATCCTCATCAACTTTCAGGAGGAATGCTACAACGCTGTATGATCGCCATTGCAATGGCAGTTAAACCGGATATTATTATTGCTGATGAACCTACAACTGCCCTGGATTCGATTACTCAAAATGAAGTTGTAAAAGAATTTCAAAGGATGCAAAGGGAACAAAATACAGCGATCATTTTTATTTCTCATGATCTTGGAGTAGTACAGACATTAGCGCAAACTGTGCTTGTTATGAAGGAAGGTAAACAAGTAGAGTACGGTCATGTAAAAGAGGTATTTCTACATCCTAAGCATAGCTATACACAATATTTAGTTAGTACTAGAGTACAATTAACAAAGTCCTTTACAGAGGCAATGAGAAGGGATACTGTTTTAAGATGCTAGAGGTAAAAGAAGTATATAAAGGATATGTGAAAACAGGTAGTTTTTTAAAACGGGAAAAGCTGAATGTCCTTGATGGTATATCTTTTACAATCAATGCCGGTGAATGTGTAGGATTAGTGGGTGAAAGCGGCAGTGGTAAAAGCACTTTAAGTCGATTGATATTAGGTCTTGAAAAAGTAGATAAGGGTAGCATTGTTGTTGAAGGGGAACATGTTTCAGATTGGTTGAAAAGAAACAAGGGACAAATGAGTGTTGTTTTCCAAGATTACACATCATCAGCTAATCCCCGCTTTAAAGTAAGTGATATTATAGCGGAACTTTTTTATGCATTTGGAGAAAAAGAGGGTATCAAGGATAGAGTGGAACAATTATTAACAATGGTCGGCTTACCTTTATCGGTTGCCAACCGATATCCACACGAATTAAGCGGCGGGCAATTACAACGTGTGTGTATTGCGAGAGCGATAAGTATGAATCCCAGAATGTTAATTCTTGATGAAGCGATTAGCTCACTTGATGTTTCGATACAGGCACAAATGATGGAAATATTCCGCAAGATTAAAGAGGATATGAACATCACGATTTTATTTATTGCTCATGACTTACAAGCTGTTTCGCATTTATGTGATAAAATCATGTTTTTACAAAGCGGACAAATTGTTGAACAAATTGATACGAGAGAGCTTTATCGTGTTCAACATGAGTATGCACAAAAACTGATCGATTCTGTTATTCCGTTTGAAGTCTAATTATATACGATTAACTCTAAAGGAGAAGGTACTGAATCTACCAAAAAGCTTTATTAATCTTGCTTAAACCTCAGGAACCTTATAGTAGATGTCGATTGGTGAAGAAATGAAACTAAGATGAACATAGAAACATGTTTCGAGAATTTTATCGGTTGAGTTTGTATAAACAAGGCATTCGAAATGATTTAATTCCGAATGCCTATAAAATTTAAAAACATTAAAAAATAAATACAAAGGATGAATTCTTAGGCTAGCTTAAACGGATAGAAAATTAACCTCTTCAAAGTTAACCAAACTGATTGAGCTTTACATCACACTAAGACTTCCTAGCACACCAAATTGCAAGTTGGAGCGTAAGGGCATCTTTAAAATTTTTGGGGTCGTAACCGGTTTCTTCGTGAACTTTGGTTAATCGATAAATCAGTGTATTTCGATGGATAAACAGTTCATCTGCTGTTTGTTGAATGTTTAGGTTTTTACTAAAAAAGGTTTCGAGTGTTTGGGTGTATTTTTTTATGCTATTGTTTATTATCCGTTCGGAGAATTTTTCGGTCCATGCTGAATCAATTAAATGAATTAAGGCTTCTGCTTCAATGTCTGCAAATGAGATGAAATCCTCGCTTTCCAAGCTGAGTTTTAAGGTTAACTCACAGTTTGTGTACGAATGTCTAAATTCATTAAGTAATGAAAATGTTGTACTATAGGCAAGTTTGAATGTTAATTTCTTATTTTTTAATTCTTTATAAATTCGATTTCGTTTCTTATTGGCTTCAGCTTCCGGCATACCTGAAAGGACGAAGAAAAGTCTATTAATATTAATAAAACATGAAAATCCATTGTGATCACCGATTATTCTCTCTACTGCTTGAATAATCGTTTGGTTGGAAATGGAACGTTCTTGTAGTTGGACAACATGTATAGTAAATGGGGCTATAAGTGCTGTTTCAAGTAAATTTAAGCCACGATCAACATTTTTATAAGAAGGCAGCTCTTTTAATAATTCTTCAACGATCATTTCTTTCATTCGTTGCTGCCACTCCAATTGATTTGCTATAAATTTTTCTTTAATCATTAATTCTGTAATCATTTTGACAATACCCGCAAAGTCTTTGACTTCTGTGGGGTCTCCTGTGATACCGATCACCCCAACAATTTCTCCGTGAAACTCGATGGGGAGGTTAATCCCTTGATGGGCACCGCGCCATCCTTTTTCTTTATCGGCAAAAATGGTCAAGGGCTTGCGGGTTCTTAATACTTCTTCGGCTCCCCCGTGGATGTCATCAATTCGTGAAGGATCAGTGGAAGCAATAATAATTCCCTTTTCATTCATAATATTGATGTTTCGATTTAATTTCTGTGAGGTTTCATTGACGATAGTCTGGGCCATTTCTTTTGTTAGCATCCCTTTTCCTCCATAAAATTAGTTATACCTTACAAAAAAATCTTAATTTTCCCTCTCTTTTTTATATGGTACACACGATGAATTAATTAAACAACCTTAGTATAATGAATATATTAAATGTAAACGTTTTCTTTTTTGGGGAAGGAGAGAAATTTATGAAGATTGTGATAGCACCTGACTCATTTAAAGGGAGTGTAAGTGCAGTTGAAGCAGCACTTGCGATTGAAAGAGGAATTTTGAAAGCGTTCCCTGATTTTGAGACAGTTTGTTTGCCAATTGGAGATGGTGGTGAGGGGACACTTGATACATTGGTTGCAGCTACAAATGGTCATACGAAGGCGGTTAGAGTTACCGGTCCACTAGGGCAACAGATTGATGCAGAATATGGCATTTTAGGTGATAACAAAACATGTGTTATTGAGATGGCGACAGCTTCAGGACTTGCACTGGTCCCTGAGGGGCAATTAAATCCTCTCAAGGCAACAACTTACGGAACAGGAGAGCTGATCCGTCATGCGTTTGACAGTGGGTATACATCCTTCATTCTCGCATTAGGTGGTTCTGCCACAAATGATGGCGGGGTAGGAATGCTGCAGGCACTTGGTTTAAAGGTTTTAGATGAGAATGGAAATGAAATCGGCCAAGGCGGTGGTGAGCTTGGAAAGGTTCACACTATTGATGTGAGTGATCTTAATCCACGGATTCGTACTTCAACGTTTTTAATCGCATCTGATGTGGAGAATCCTTTAATTGGTCCCAATGGTGCTTCTTACGTATTCGGTCCGCAAAAGGGGGCAAATTTAGATATCGTTAAAAAGCTTGATACCAATTTGTCCCATTGGGGAGATTGTGTTGAAAAAGTAACCGGAGTCAGGCTCCATGAATTAAAAGGAGCAGGAGCTGCCGGGGGAATTGGTGGTGCATTTCAAGCTTTCTTTCCATCAAACATGAGGAGGGGCATCGATGTTGTTATCGAACATACTGGATTCCGGAAGACTCTTAATGGAGCAGACTTAGTTATTACCGGTGAGGGACAAGTAGATTTCCAAACGGCATCAGGAAAAACTCCAATGGGGGTTGCACAGACGGCCCAGTCTCATGACATTCCTACTATTATTCTTGCAGGATCTGTTGGAGCAGGAGTTGATGTCCTTTATCAATATGGAATTGTAAGTGTAAATAGCATTATAAATCGGCCAATGACGTTGAATGAAGCAATGGAAAATGCAGAGAAACTAATCGAATTCGCCGCTGAGCAAGTTGTACGATCCTATTTTAACGATCATAAAATGCAACAAGGAAAGGTGGTTCACTATAATGAAAATTAAACAGACCATTGAAAAAGTTCCTGGGGGGCTAATGGTTGTCCCACTTATGTTAGGTGCTGCGCTAAATACAATCGACCAAATGCATCTTCCGTTTATCATGGAAGGTCTGAAGTCTTTAGGTGTATCTCCAACAGAAGACGGTCATTATGAATTTCTGCGAATTGGAGGTTTTTCTCAACAGCTGTTTAAAGATGGAGCACTTGTTTTAATTGCTTTATTTCTTTTCTGTGCAGGAAGTCAAATGAACTTCCGTGTTGGGGGTACTGCATTAAAAAAAGGCGTAATGCTTACGTCTTCAAAATATTTAACAGGCTTAGCAATTGGTCTACTTTTCGGGTATTTATTTGATCCAATGTCCGGGATATTCGGCTTATCTACTGTTGCCATCATTGCCGCGATGACAAATGGAAATGGCGGGATGTTTGCTGCATTAACAAGTCAATACGGAAACCGTTCTGATATAGGTGCTGTAGCCGTTCTGTCCCTTAATGATGGACCATTTTTTACATTAATGTCTTTAGGTTTACTCGGATCGCAATTCCCGATTATCTCATTTATAGCTGTGTTACTTCCAATTTTAATTGGAATGATTTTAGGGAATCTTGACTCTGACATTCGCAAGTTCTTAAAACCAGGAGAAATTCTTCCTGTTCCGTTTTTTGCTTTTGCCCTGGGTGCAGGGATGAACTTTGCCACATTCTTTAACCCGGAAGTTTTAGCTGCAGGACTTACACTTGGAATTTTGACAACAGTTTTGACAGGGCTTACAGGTATGCTTGTCTTTAAATTATTTAGAGAAAAGAGCTATATTGCACCGGTTGCTGAAGCATCTACGGCAGGAAATGCAGTTGGTACACCAGCAGCGATTGCAGCAGCAGCTGCAGTAGCGGCAAGCTCTGGTATGATGTCAGAAGCAGATGCGGCGGCATATGCAGGGATCGTGAACATTGCAACGGCGCAAATCTCGATTTCAGTGTTGACGACAGCGATTCTTTGTCCAATTGCCGTTATCCTCGTAGATAAATGGCAAAGGAAAAGAGGGATTGACGGGAAGAATGAGCGAAGTAGTTCTGCCACCGTCGACCAAAGTCAGGAAGCTATTGTTAAATAACTCCAAATTACCCCTGAGATGCTCAGGGGTAAGGTTTTTCTTAAAGATCCAAAGAAGATCGTTCTGTAACTATTTCCAATATATTAAAGCGAGGGATTAAAGTGAAAACAACATTATTATATGGAAAAGAAGGTTTAACTCTGAATCTACCTGATAAAACATTTGTGGTAGAGCCTAACAACCTGGCTGGATTGGAAAATGATATGGAGGCATTAAAGACTGCATTGAACAATCCGATAGGTACTCCATCTTTAAAAGAAATGGTCAAACCAACAGATAAAGTTGCAATTGCCATTAGTGATATAACAAGACCAACGCCGAATCATAAGTTAATTCCTGCTCTGCTTGAAGAGTTAAAGCATGTACCTCTTGAAAACTTCGTAATTATTAATGGAACAGGAACACATCGCGATCAGACGAGAGAAGAGTTCATCCAAATGCTTGGCGAGTGGGTAGTTGATAATATCCGAATTATAAACAACCACTGCCATGATAAAGAGACGCATGTTAACTTAGGAAAAAGTAAATTTGGCTGTGATGTTTATTTAAACAAAGAATACGTTGAAGCAGATTTCCGGATTGTTACAGGTTTTATTGAGCCGCATTTCTTTGCAGGATTCTCTGGAGGACCTAAAGGAATCATGCCTGGAATCGCTGGAATTGAAACAATTATGACGTTCCATAACGCCAGAATGATCGGTGATGCCCGCTCAACATGGGGGAATATGGTTGAGAATCCAGTTCAGGAAATGACACGGGAAGTCAACAAGATGTGCAAGCCTCATTTTATGCTTAATGTAACATTGAATCGTGAAAAAGAAATTACCGCTGTTTTTGCGGGGGAACTATATGAAGCACATGACAGAGGGTGCGAATTTGTAAAAGAGCATGCAATGATTCGATGTGAAGAGCGCTTTGATGTTGTGATCACATCAAATTCCGGCTATCCACTTGATCAGAATCTCTATCAAGCTGTAAAAGGTATGAGTGCTGCTCATAAAATCGTAAAAAAGGGTGGAACAATTATTGTTGCATCTGAATGTTCTGATGGTCTTCCTGATCACGGAAATTATTCGAAAATCTTTGAACTTGCTGATAGCCCACAAGGCTTGCTCGATTTAATCGAGAATCCAGAATTTAAAATGTTTGATCAGTGGCAGGTTCAAAAACAAGCGGTTACCCAGGTTTGGGCGGATATTCATGTTTACTCAAAGCTGACAGATGAGCAAGTGCGATCTACTATGCTTAAACCAACCCATAATATAGAAAAAACACTTGAAGAGCTTAAACAAGTTTATGGAGAAAACATGACAATTGCTGTCCTACCACTTGGACCATTAACCATTCCTTATGTAGAGGAGTAGGAAATATATAAATATCAATTTTTTTAAGGGTGATAAAATTGCTGGAAAGTAAATATGAAAGATTGCAAGAGATTTTGGCAGAAATGGGGACTGTGGTCGTTGCCTTTTCCGGAGGTGTGGATAGTACATTTTTATTAAAAGCAGCACTTGATACACTGGGGAAGGAGAATGTGCTTGCTGTTACAGCAGACAGTGAGACATATCCTTTTGAAGAGCTCCAGGAAGCCATAAAATTAGCTAAACTTCTTGGAGCACGGCATGAAGTGATTCAAACGTCGGAGCTGGCGATCCCGGGATATGCTGAAAATACCTCAAACCGTTGCTACTTCTGTAAGAAAAACTTGTTTGAACATTTGGTCCCAATCATGCATGAGCAGCAATATAAAAATCTAGCTTTCGGTTTAATTGCCGATGACCTTGGTGAACATCGCCCAGGAACAAAAGCTGCAAAGGAATTCAACGTACGCGGACCACTCCAGGAAGCGGATCTATATAAAGACGATATTCGGGAGCTCTCTCAACAAATGGGATTACCGACGTGGGATAAGCCATCTTTTGCCTGTCTATCTTCACGAATTGCCTATGGAGAAAAGATTACGATTGAAAAACTTAATAGAATTGATCAATCAGAACAGGCTATCAGGACATTTGGTATCCGCCAAGTACGGGTGCGTACTCATGGAGAGATTGCGAGGATTGAAGTGGAGCCGTCTGAGATGTCTCAATTGCTAGAGCACCACAATGAAATTGTAAAAAAACTTCAGACATATGGATATACCTATGTAACACTTGACCTAACAGGATATAAAAGCGGCAGTATGAATAAAATACTGTTTGAAAGTGCCCATTAGAAATATTTCCTAGTAAATACAAATAGAATGATGTGGTAAGTGATATAAGACAAAAAATCTCCTTGATGAAATATAGTATCAAGGAGATTTTTTTGTTTTTAAGAATGTGTTGATCTTTTTTTGCCTTTCAGTATTTCTGCTTCACTTTTTAACCCTTTCAATAAGGAATAGGACATAACGAGCATGATAATCGCAAATGGGAGAGCAGCTGCAATCGATGCTGTTTGCAATACATCCAAGCCGCCAGCTAAGAGTAGAACTGCAGCTAAAGCTGATTGAATAATGCCCCATGTTACTTTTATTTTATTAGAAGGATTTAGCGTTCCGCCTTCACTTAACATACCTAATACAAATGTAGCTGTGTCGGCAACTGTAATATAATAAATAGCCACAACAGCAAACCCTAAAATACTTAAGAAAGAACTTAAGGGGAGATAATCAAAGAAGGTAAAAATAGCTAATGAGACGTTTTCGGTAATATTTTTAGCCAGCTCATGGTTTCCAGTGCTTTGAACGATCTCTAATGCGGAGCCTCCAAAAATGGACATCCAAAGACAAGTCCCCAGGGTAGGAACAATCAGAACGCCAAAAACAAACTCTTTTATTGTTCTTCCTTTTGAAACACGGGCAATAAACATTCCTACGAATGGAGCCCAGGCAATCCACCATGCCCAATAAAATAATGTCCATGATGCAATCCATTCTCCTTCACTAAAGGGCTTCAGTCTTAAACTCATATGGATAAAATCACTTAGATAGAGACCCGTTGTATTGAAGAAAACTTTGAAAACAGTCATTGTAGGACCCACAATTAAAATCAACAACATAATCGCAAAGGAGAAAACCATCGCTGCATTAGATAAGAACTGGATTCCTTTCTCTAAGCCTGTATTAATTGAGATGATAAAAAGGACTGTCGCCACTGCAATCACAATCATCTGAACGAATAACTCATTAGGAACTCCAAATAGGTCATGCATTCCTGCTGTAACCTGCATCGCACCAAGGCCTAGAGATGTTGCAATACCGAAAACAGTCGCAAAGATTGACAGTATATCAATCGTTTTGCCGATCGGACCATAAATTCTGTCACCAAGTATAGGATGGAACGCAGAACTAATCGCTGCAGGAAGTCTTTTGTTATATTGGAAAAAAGCAAGGGCCAAACCAATAACCGTGTAGATGGCCCATGGGTCCAGACCCCAATGGAAAAATGTATATTTCATTGCCGTATTGGCGGCTTCCACTGTATAGCCCTCTCCATACGGTGGAGTTGTATAATGGGTAACTGGTTCGGCAACACTCCAATAGACAATTCCGATACCCATCCCGGCACCGAATAACATCGCCAGCCAAGAAGGGGTACTGAAGTCAGGTCTGTCTGTTTTTTTGCCGAGTCGAATATGGCCGTACTTAGATAAAAGTAAATAAACAGAGAAAACCACGAAAAATAGGGAAGCAGCAAGATATACCCACCCGAGATAATCAATTGAACCATTATAGATGATATCTGTTACATAAGCGAGATTATCTGTAAAAAACACTCCCCATATTATAAAAGTGAGGATTAGTAATAATGAAATAATAAAAACGCTAGATTCTTTTTTACGTTTGCTGGCCATAAAAACCTCCCGGAAGTATAGAGCATGTTTTTTGTAAGGGAAAATGCTGCGTTTTAATTAGTTATCCTCCTTGTCGTAAAGACTATACAGAAAAATCCACTTGTCGATGTTCATTAACTCAACTAGCGGTACTTCTAAACCGCCTCCCAGATAAACACTGTGATCCTTAACTGCAACAACCATAGCTTCAAATAATTCAGTACTTTCCTTCTTTTTATATATGTCACCTACTGATGGTATAAATCCATTGTTTATACTACTTGTTAGATGTAACTCAATGTCCTGTAAATGTAATGAGTCAGCAGTTGAAATATCCTTAAAGTCAATTGGATGGCTGCCATTATCGCGGCCGGGTACCATTAATAAGTACTCATTGTGTTTGACTCCGTGAGAATTACTAGTAATGATTCCTTTTTCATCCACTTTTTCAACTTCTTCAATTTCATTTAAAAAATAAGTATCTAAGGAATCGGGCCTTGGATTGTGAATTAAAATATAATCTCCGACTTCAGCCTTTCGATCATTTCTAAGCGTGTATGCTTTATAGTTAAAAACAAAGCTGTCTAGTTCTTTGGGCTTGTATCTTTCTACTTGTGCAGCTTTTGTTAAATGCTGAGTTAGATCTCTTAGCCGTATAAGATGAATGGATTGCTTATACATTGGTTTAACTCCGTAAACCTTATGTAATTCATTATTGTAATATACAAATTGTCCTTTTCTTACTTGATACAATTTCACAATAAAACTCCTCTCAAGCATCTGTATATCAAACCTGCAAAATAACTATAACAACTAAAGAAATTAAACTTTTTAAAGATTATTATTATTAAGATGTCCTTTTTTAGGAAAAAAATGATAGTAGAAATGGAAAGTTGAAAAGGGGATAAGAAAACATTTATTGAAGATTAACACGGTTGTTTCTTTTACACATTATCACAAATTTCTCAGTGTCTTAACCTGTCTGTAAAATATAAAAAATGCCAACTTAAATAAGGGAGGGGACGTTAACGTCCCCTCCTATTTTTCCTTCTTTTCAATTGGTATATAATCTAAAATCTCCTTCGTTTCAAAGCTATCGAAGAGTTTGTTTTGCCAATCGTAATATTCGAGTCTTTCTTTAAGCTTTTTTATATCCATCTCGGCAGACTCACGAATATCTTCAGAAGTATTCGGATCAGCAATAAGCTCTTGTAAACTGGATATAGATTTTTCCATAGCAATGCTATTCATTGTGATCGCTGTGCGCCATTTTATTGTAAAGTAATCAAAAAAGCACTGATACCAGTCTTCTTTAATGACATATAGATCCTTTCTTTCGCCCTTTACCCAAACCTTATCCACCATATTTAAATCGAGTAAGCTTCGAACGGCAGTACTCATACTTGTTTTACTCATGCCGAGCTCTTCTTTCATTTCATCAAGTGTAAGCGGTTTATCAGAAAAGAAAAGAAGCCCGTATAATCGCCCTGCAGAGGGAGTGATTCCGTAAAGATTCATATTTTGAGCAATTGCATCGATTACCATTGTTCTTGTTCTTTCTAACTCTTCATTTCCTTTCAATCATCTCACATCCCAAAATATTTTATTAATATTTACATTCAGCCTACATATTAATTAGAGAAATGTAAACAACTCCTTTACTAGCTGATATGGAGGATTATGGAGGATTTCTAAGTATTCTGTTTGCATAGTACGTACAGTTATATCTGTACGTACTACACAAACAATTAAGGCGATATATGCCGTTTGAACTACTTTGAATTTTCAGTTTACAATTAAGAAGGTCCTAGAAAAACAAATAAAAAGGAGTGAAAGAATGGGAGAAAATGAAGTGAAGATAAGGGTTAATGATGTGACCAAGATTTTTGGGAAATCATTAAAGAAGGCTTTACAGTTAGTGAAAGAAGGAAAATCAAAAGAGCAAATATTAAAGGAAACCGGCTCAACTGTTGGAGTTAACCGGGCGTCCTTTGAAGTAAAGTCGGGCGAAATATTTGTGATTATGGGTTTATCAGGGAGTGGTAAATCGACCTTAGTACGATTGCTTAACCGCCTTATTGAACCAACATTAGGGCAGGTTCAAATTGATGGGAAAGATGTCGTGAAGATGAATAAGGAAGAACTAAGAGAGGTACGAAGGAAAAAAATAAGTATGGTATTTCAAAAGTTTGCCTTGTTTCCGCATAAAACAGTTCTTGAAAACACGGAATATGGGCTGGAAATTCAAGGTGTAGCAAAGGACGAAAGAAGCCATAAAGCATTAGAAGCATTGGAATTAGTTGGATTAAAGGGCTATGAAAACCAACTTCCAAGTCAACTGAGTGGTGGAATGCAGCAGCGTGTAGGACTTGCACGAGCACTGGCAAATGATCCTGATGTTCTTTTAATGGATGAAGCTTTTAGCGCATTGGATCCGTTGATCCGAAAAGACATGCAGGATGAGTTGCTAGAGTTACAATCAAATATGGAGAAGACAATCGTCTTTATTACCCATGATTTGGATGAAGCCCTTCGTATTGGTGACAGAATAGCCCTTATGAAGGATGGTAACATCGTACAAATAGGAACACCTGAAGAAATATTAATGAATCCTTCTAATGAATATGTTGAGAGATTCGTAGAGGATGTTGATCTTTCTAAGGTACTGACTGCACAACATGTAATGAAACGTGCCGAAACCGTACAAGTTGATAAGGGTCCGCGTGTTGCCCTTGCATTAATGAAAAATTTAGGGATTTCCTCTATATATGTTGTTGATAAACAGCAGACTCTTCTCGGTGTTATTACCGCCAAAGATGCCTCAAAAGCAGCCGAAGAAAATAAGTCCTTAGATTCATTCCTAGAGAAAGATATAAGTGTGGTAGGAACGGAAACGTTATTAATCGATCTATTTGATAAAGTTTCATCTGCAACAATTCCAGTTGCGGTTACGGATGAAAATAACCGATTAAAAGGGATTTTAATTAAAGGTGCAGTAATAGGAGCACTTACGGGGAACGAACAATATATAAATGGGGTTGCCGAACCTGAAGTACCGGTTGCTAAGGAGGTGATGTAAGGTGGAAGGAATGTTACCGAAACTTCCCTTAGCTGATTGGATAGATGCTTTAGTCGATTGGATGACAGATACCTTCGGGGGATTGTTTGACGGCATATCTGATGGGGTTGGATTTTTTGTTGATGGAATTGTTGCAGGTTTAAGCTTTATCCCGTCAATTTTACTAATTATACTTATAAGTTTACTAGCTTGGAAGGTTTGTAATATAAGAATTGCTTTATTTGCATTAATAGGCTTACTACTTATTGATAATTTAGGATATTGGGAGGAAATGTTAGAGACGTTAGCGCTCGTGTTAACGGCTGTGTTAATTTCAATCGTCATTGGAATTCCGGTTGGAATTTGGGCATCACAAAGTGAAAATGTAAGGAAAATCGTTACACCGATCCTTGATTTGATGCAGACGATGCCGGCTTTCGTTTACTTATTACCAGCCATCTTTTTCTTTAGTATAGGTGTGGTGCCAGGAGTTATTGCATCCGTTATTTTTGCCATGCCGCCAACGATTCGGTTAACTGTACTTGGTATTAAACAAGTACCTGCAGACTTAATTGAAGCAACGGAAGCTTTTGGTTCTACGACTAAGCAAAAGCTGTTAAAGGTGCAATTGCCACTGGCTATGCCAACGATTATGGCAGGAATTAATCAAAGTATCATGTTAGCGTTATCCATGGTTGTCATCGCATCTATGGTAGGAGCGCCAGGTCTCGGCACAGAAGTTTATCGTGCTGTTACCCAAATTAAAACTGGTGTAGGATTTGAGGCTGGATTAGCAATCGTCGTCATTGCTATTTTGCTGGACCGTATCACACAAAATATAGGTAAGAAAAAACAAGGGGGAACAGTATAATGTTAAAAAAATTAGTAGGAGTTACATCTGCATTAACACTCACTTTAGGTTTAGCTGCATGTGGAGGAAATGAAACAGGAGGATCATCTTCAGAAGGCTCATCTGAATCTATAGGAGAACAGCTTGATTATGAAATTGTGGGAATCGATCCAGGTGCAGGAATCATGAAATTGACGATCAATGAAGTTTTACCTGAATACGGGCTAGATGACTGGGAAGTAGTAGAGGGTTCTGGTGCAGCTATGACTGCAGCTTTGAAAAAGGCATATGATAAAGAGGAACCTATTATTGTAACAGGCTGGAGCCCGCACTGGAAGTTTGCAAGCTATGACTTAAAATACTTAGAAGATCCGAAAGGTATCTATGGTGGAGCAGAAGATGTTAACACAATTGTTCGTCAAGGATTAAAGGAAGACCATCCTGATGCTTATAAGCTTCTTGATCAATTTAATTGGGAACCGGAACATATCGAAGCAGTGATGAATTTAATCCAAGAAGGAAATGATCCGGCAGAAGCAGCAGCACAATGGGCAGGCGAAAATGAAGAATTGGTTAGCGCTTGGACTGAAGGGGTTAACAACGTTGACGGTGAAGAGTTAAAGATTCTTTATGTAGCATGGGATGATGTTATCGCAAGTTCACATGTTGTAGAAAATGTCTTGGAAAGTGTTGGATATGAAGTGGAACTAGTTCAAGTTGATGCAGGTCCAATGTGGGCTGGTATTGCAGATGGAAGCGGAGATGCGATGGTAGGTGCGTGGTTGCCTACAACTCATGCTGACTATTACGCTGAATACGAAGGACAATTTGAAGACCTGGGTCCAAACCTTACTGGAACTAAGCTTGGATTAGTCGTTCCAGCATATATGGATATTGACTCGATTGAAGATCTAAAAGAATGATAAATAAAAGAAAAGATAGCTAGGAAATAATTAGCTATCTTTTCTTTTGGTTGTTTTAGAAAAAATTGTTTCTTTTCAATGATATTGTAACTCTATAGCGCAATGGAACGGACTAACTTTCACTTTTAACTGCTTTAAATAACAACAAAGTGCGAAAGCTGTCTTTCTTTTTAAGATAATTTTGTTTTATAAAACTGACTAACTTTCAATTACCGATCCACCCTAATTCTCTAGAAATATCCTTCGAACATTTTAGCACTGCGTCTATGTATGTATTTAATTGTTCCAAAAGCCAAGCATGATAAATGGATATACTAATTGATGCAACAACCGTATCATCCCATGAAAAAATAGGGGCTGCAATACTGGTGATATCCTTCTCTTTTTCTCCTAAAGTGATGGAAAAGCCGTATTGTTTTATGATCCTTAACTCGGACTCTAATTCAGTTCTATCAGTTATCAGCTTTTGATTTAAAAGATCAGAGACTATTTTATCTCTTGTATTGAGGTTTACATTTGCAAGTAATACTTTATTAGGAGCATCTACTGAGAGCGGAAGACGTATCCCCTTAATTTCGGTATTAAAATGATAGATTGGTTTTGCAGCATTTACACAATCTAAAACAACCCCTTCATTTCCTTCTACAATTGTTAAATATACATTTTCCTTTGTTTTTTTTGATAATTCAATAAGAAAAGGCAGAGCAGTATTACGAATCGTATTATTTTCCCTAACAGAAAGACCTAAGTCTATTATTTTTGTACCAAGACTAAATCTGCGGGTTTCCTTGTTTTGAACAACAAATCCTACCTCACATAAACAATTTAATAACCGATGTACAGTTTGAACGGGAATATCAATTTCTCTACTTATTTCAGTAGTACTCCAATCATCTTTTTCATTACTAGGCTTCAATAAACTTAGCAATACCATTGATTTTTGTATAACCCCTGACAATCTGAACAACTCCTATGTATTTTTAAATTAATAGTAAAGGAAATACCTTGATTTTTTTGTTAGTGTGTTAGATTTTCCTACGAACTTTTTTGAAAAATTCCAGGAGGCATCACATTGTTTGGGAGTGTTTTCATCTTACCGTTATTGCGGTTTTTCTCAATATTATAATAGTAGAAACTCGGAAGAAAATGAAATTTTTTATTGGTGGGGAGTGCCTAAAAAAATATATAAGCAGAAAAGGCTCAAATAAATCCCTTTCTGCTTATAAAATAATGACTATTCAAGGTTAGCGTGTCTACTAAACATAGATGAAGAATTTAACCCTTCCAAATCCATATATCTAAGAATGACAGAATCAAAAAATAGTAGTAACGTTTGTTCAAATAGAGAAGCCATTGGTTGGATCGTTTGATACTTGCTTGTTTCCTGGTCTTTAGGTGAACCAGGCATCTTGACGACAATTTCAGCTAGTTTTCCAATTGTGGATTCAGGATTAATGGTAACAACAGCCACTTTAGCCCCATACCCTTTTGCTTTCTCAGCCATCGTAATTAAACTCTTTGTTTCTCCGGAACCTGAAGCAATAATAAGTAAATCATCTTCTGTAATATTGGCAGTCACTGTTTCACCGACCACATATGAGTCGATTCCCATATGCATCATCCTCATGGCAAATGACTTGCCCATAAAACCTGATCGACCTGCACCTGCAACAAACACTTTTTTAGAGGATCTAATGGCTCCAACTAGATTCTCAGCATCAGCATCAGTTATATATTGAACAGATTGGTTCAATTCTTCCAGTACTTTTGATAGATAATAGGATGTTTCCATATTCAAGCCCTTTTATACTAAAGTAGCTTCTTTTACTAATTTTTGCATTTCAGCTGCAACACCTTGTTTATCATCTTTACCAGTGATTCCGCCGCCAACAATAACTAAATCCGGCCCGGCTGCAATAACTTCCGGTAAAGTTTCTAATTTAATTCCGCCAGCTACAGCAGTTTTCGCGTTTGATACAACACCTTTGATTGTACGTAATTGCTCAAAGGAATTTTCTCCTTGTGCTTGAAGATCATATCCAGTATGTACACAAATATAATCAACACCAAGAGCATCAATCTCTTTAGCACGTTGTGCAATATCTTTCACATTGATCATATCTACTAAGATTTTTGTTCCATGTTTTTTTGCTTCTTCAACAGCACCTTTAATTGTTGCATCATCTGTTGCACCAAGAATTGTTACAATTCCTGCACCTGCTTCAGAAGCTTTCATCACTTCATAGCCACCTGCATCCATTACTTTTAAATCTGCTAAAACAGTAAGAGAAGGGAAAGCTTCTTTTACTTCTTTTACAGCTCTTAGTCCTTCGTTTATAACGACTGGAGTACCAATTTCAACAATATCAATATATTCTTGAACTTCACTTACCACTTGTTTCGCTTCTTCGATATTCACTAAGTCTAATGCTAATTGTAATTCCATAACTTATTCCTCCTCGAATTGGTTGTTTGTATATTCTTACGGTTTCAATTATATTTGAATTGATCAAAAAAAAAAGTACGCACTTTTAAATCATATAGTGTATAAAAGTATACTAAGTGAAAGTGTGGGTACAAAAAAGGAGGACCTAATGAGCCGTTTCGATGAGAAAACATTTAACTGTGAAAAAGAATTAACGCTGAATGTAATTGGTGGTAAATGGAAAATGCTAATCATGTGGCACTTGGGGAAAGATGGAACTCTTCGCTTTAACCAATTAAAAACCCTAATTCCAGGAATTACCCAAAGAATGTTAGTTAACCAATTAAGAGAGCTCGAAGAAGATTTAATTGTGCATCGTGAAGTTTATCCAGTAGTACCTCCAAAAGTAGAATATTCCCTTACAGAACAAGGTAAAACATTAATGCCGATCCTTGAATCCATGTATGAATGGGGAAAAAATTACAGAAAGAAATATTTAGAACATACAAAATTCGAAGAAGACGCAGTTCGTTAATGTTAGTTTTTAAGAGTACTAGGTAATGAAATTCATTACTTAGTATTTTTTTTTGCACTTAGTAGTAGAAAAGGAGAATTTTGAGACTTTTTGTAAAAATGATGGGAGAATATGTGACATATCGATTGCTGAGAGATTCTAATTTGGAGTAAAAATAGATTAAATATTTTTTAATTTTCAAAAAATATAAAAATTGAAAAGGGAGCGATGTATACATGCAAGCCGTTGAAAATCGAATTAAACATCCTTTAGAACCATTAACAACAGATGAAATTACTCAGGCCGTTGCCATTTTAAGAGAAAAAAAGGAGTTAAGTGAAAAAGCTAGATTTGCTCAGGTTATCCTTCATGAGCCGGAAAAAGAAGTCGTAATCAATTTTAAAGAGGGAGACCAATTTGAAAGGGAAGCCCATATTATTCTATTAGAGCCTGAAACAAGTGAAACATTTGAAGCAGTAGTATCACTAACAAAAAACGATGTCATTTCATGGGAATTCATTCCTGATGTTCGCCCGGGATTTATTTTAGACGAGTTTGATGAAATAGAGAAATTAGTGATAAACGATGCTGACTATCAAGAAGCACTCCTAAAGAGAGGAATAAAAGATCCTAGTTTGGTTATGGTTGATCCTTGGTCTTCAGGTTACTTTAATATCGCAGAAGATGAAGGAAAAAGATTAGTAAGAGCATTAGCATGGGTTAGACCAGCAGCAAACAAAAATGGATATGCATATCCAATCACTGGACTTATTGCCGTTGTTGATGTGAATAAAATGGAAATTTTAAGAATTGAAGATTATGGTGTAAAACCATTACCACCAACAGATGGTGCTTATGCTCCTGAAGAAGCTGAAAGCTATGAAATAAATACACGTGAAGATGTGAAACCTTTAGACATTACTCAACCTGAAGGACCAAGTTTCAATATTGAAGGTCATTCAATCGAATGGCAAAAATGGAAAATCCGTTTTGGATTCACACCTAGGGAAGGTCTTGTGCTACATACTGTTGGATATGAAGATAAAGGAACAGTACGTCCGATCCTTTATCGAGCAGCATTATCTGAAATGGTTGTACCTTATGCTGACACAAACCCTGCACATAACTGGCAAAATGCGTTTGATGCAGGCGAATACGGAATTGGACAGCTTGCAAATTCACTGGAACTTGGATGTGACTGCTTAGGTTATATTAAATATTTTGATGCTGTTATGTCTAATAGTAAAGGTGAACCATTTACAGTTAAAAATGCAGTTTGCTTACATGAAGAAGATTATGGAATTGCTTGGAAGCATACGGATTGGAGAACAAATCAAGTTGAGGTTCGTCGTTCACGTCGCCTCGTCATTTCCTTCTTTGCAACAGTAGCAAACTATGATTACGGATTCTTCTGGTCATTCTATCAAGATGGAACAATTGAGTGTGAAGTGAAATTAACTGGTATTTTAAATGTAGGAGCTCTTGATGAAGGGGAAATTCCTAAATATGGAACAATGGTTTCTCCACAAGTAAACGCACCACATCACCAGCATTTCTTTAACTTCCGTATTGATCCGATGATTGATGGTGTGAAGAACTCAGTAGTTGAAACACATACAGTTGCTGAAACACCAGGACCGCACAATCCAAATAATAATGCGTTCTATCCTGTATCAAAAACATTTAAAACGGAAACAGAGTCTGTTAGAAATATAGATATTCCGACTCAAAGAACATGGAAAATAGTTAATCCTAACTCGAAGAACTTTGTAGGTCAACCAGTAAGCTATAAAATTGTCACAGGTGAAAACTGCTTACCATTTGCAAGTGATGACGCAACAGTTATTCAACGTGCAGGATTTATTAAAAATCACTTACATGTGACGAAATTTGATCGCAGGGAAATGTATGCATCTGGTCTATATCCAAATCAGCATAAAGGTGGCGACAGTTTAGAACATTATGTAAAAGCTGACCGTAACATTGAAAACGAAGATGTGGTCATTTGGTACACAATGGGACACCATCATATTACACGTCCTGAAGATTGGCCGGTAATGCCAACAGCATATCAAAGCTTCCAACTAAAACCAGTCGGTTTCTTTGATCGTAACCCGGCTCTTGATTTACCGCGTCCAGCTCCGAAGAAAGGTTCAAGTTGTCACTAATGATCAAAGGAACATAGAGGAATTCATCCTCTATGTTCCATCAATAATAGGTGGTGTTCAATCGCATATGATTTTAATCAGTTCTGCTTTATTAGTAGCATACCTCACGTTTTATATTCTTATCGTTTATCCGAAAAAACAAAACATCACAAAAATGACCTCTAAAATGACAGGCATGATTCTTGGAATGACCAGCAGTACTCTCATAGGGTTGATAATGGGAATTCTAATGCAAGGCAACTTTGCAAGAGCAACTATATTAGCTATTATTATCAGTTTTGTTTTTGCCTTGCTAATTGCCAGACCATTTGGACATATGGCCTCCACCGAAGCTCTTTGTTCGAGTTTAATGGGAGGAATGATGGGAGCTATGTTAGGAGAAATGCTGCCAAGTCAGGATTTTAGTTTGACGTTATTTTTCTTCGATACTATATACATTGTTAGCATGGCTTATATGTTGCTATTAATTAAAAAAGAAGGATTCGAACAACGGAAAGTGCCACAAAAAAAGACTCGTCCATCCTTTTCCTTTATCTTATCGATTATTATTCCGGTGTTAATTGTAGGGGTTTTTAACTTCATTGATCAAAAAGCAGAACCAATTCAAAAAGATGAAGTCAATCATGATCACAGGCATCATTAATTTTAGATATCTCAAACTAAAAATGTTATGGGGGTTAACTTTATGAAGCTTTTACTAAAAAACAAACAAATGCTCATGATCTTATCAGCACTTGTTATCTTATTTATTCCAGTCAATGTGTTTGCTGCAGAAACAGAAGTAGTCATTGATTCCGGTGATACGACATGGATGTTAATTGCAACAGCAATCGTTATTTTCATGCATGTGCCTGGCTTGGCTTTATTTTATGGAGGACTAGTCAGTGACAGAAATGTTGTATCCACCATGATGCATAGTTTTGTAAGTTTGTTAGTCATTAGCATTGTGTGGGTTTTATGGGGATATAGCTTAGCCTTTGGTACTGATATTGGCGGTTTTATAGGCGGGCTTGATTACTTAGGATTTAATAATGTTGGGGAAGAGGCAGCACTTGGATCACTTACAATTCCTCATTATACATTTGCTATTTTTCAATGTGCTTTTGCTGCAATAACAGTTGCCATTATCTCAGGTGGTATTGCAGGGAGAATTTCATTCCCGGCTTGGATTTTGTTTTCGGTTTTATGGATCACGTTTATTTATGCACCAATGGCTCACTGGGTTTGGGGAGGAGGCTGGCTCTTCACAATGGGTGAGTTAGACTTTGCGGGTGGAACTGTCGTCCATATCCTATCTGGTGTAAGTGCATTAACAGCAGCTATCGTGATCGGACCTAGATTTGAACATTTAAAGAAAGATCATCAACCACATAATATTGTCCTGTTCTTAATTGGGGCTGCTACACTATGGTTTGGTTGGTTTGGATTTAATTCAGGAAGTGCTCTTGCTGCAAATGGTTTAACGGCATTATCTTTTGCCAATACACAAGTCGCTGCGGCAGCAGGCGGACTTGCATGGCTGTTCATTGAATGGAAAGTTCGTAAACGTCCAACACTAGTCGGAGCAGCAACTGGAGCAATTGCCGGATTAGTAGGTGTAACACCTGCAGCTGGATTTGTTACTGTCATCTCAGCTCTCATTATTGGATTAGTAGCAGCACCAGTATGCTTCTTCGGTATTCATTTTATTAAAGCCCGCTTTAAGTATGATGATACATTAGATGCATTTGGAGTTCATGGTCTTGGTGGTATTTGGGGCGCTATTGCTACAGGATTATTTGCCACAACATCAGTGAATGAAGCTGGAAACAACGGGTTGTTTTATGGCAATCCAGAACAATTATTGCACCAATGTATCGGTGTACTAACTGCGATCGCTATGGCAACAATTGGTACGTTTATTATTCTTAAAATTGTAAGTATCTTTACACCACTTAGAGTGAGTAAGGAAGAAGAGCTTATGGGTCTGGATCTGAGCTTTCACGAAGAACCTGCATACTCTTCAACAAATGATAGCGAGTCTTCCGCAAAAGCAATTTCATAATCACATGAACTCGGACCAGATCTTATGTATCTGGTCTTTTTTTGTTAGTTTTTATAACAAACAAACAGGATAAGATTTGTAAAAAACACATTTAATTCTTTGTTCATGTAACATTATGTATCAATGAAAATAGGATTTTCCCAAAATAAGAGAAAATCAGGTATGTTTATTTTTTGAATTTTGAGATTATTATTGTAAGGAAAAACTAAACGAAAAAAGGGGGAAAGAGATCGTGGAAGATTTAGCTAATTCGTTTGAAATTTTCTCTGCTACAACGATTGAGGCTTTCTATTGGTGGTGTATTGCTTTCATGTTGTTAATACACGCGGGATTTTTATCCTATGAAATTGGTGTATCAAGGGTGAAAAACGTACTTGCTTCTGCCGTGAAAAACATTATGACTCTAGCAGTCGTGATCCCGACATTTTATTTTTTTGGTTGGTGGATCTATAATGCCTTTCCAGATGGACTCATTCCCCGGATGACTGACGTTGCAATGGCGGCTTTACCTTGGAGTGAAAACATGGGTCCGAATGTGACGGACCATGCCAGCGGAATCTTCTGGGGAGCTTTTGCTCTTTTTGCAGCGACAACCGCCTCAATCTTATCAGGTGCTATTATAGAAAGAATTCGACTTAGTGCATTTATGATTTTAGCGATTGTCTTAGGATCTGTCATTTGGAATCTTGCAGCTTCTTGGGGATGGCATGGTGAAGGGTGGTTTTTAACGAAACTGGGATATCATGATGTAGCAGCCGCAGGAGTCGTTCATGCCATCGCCGGATTCTTTGCACTTGGTGTTCTCATCAACTTAGGACCAAGAATAGGGAAGTATACGGAAGATGGCAAGCCGAACAGGATTCTGCCGCACAATCTTCCTTCAACATTATTAGGATTAATGCTCATTTTTGTAGGATTTTTTGGATTTTTAGGTGGATGTATTATTGCTGTAAGTAATGGGGAGTGGTTAACGATCTATGGAACACCTACAAATTTATCAGCTTTTGCATTTAATGCCTTGATGGGATTAGCTGGTGGTTTCATAGGTGCTTACCTGATCACAAAAGGAGATCCTTTCTGGGTAGCTTCCGGTGGACTTGCAGGAATGATATCAGTTGGAGCTGGTTTGGATCTTTATCACCCTGCACTTGCATTTTTAATTGCAATCAGTGGTGGGATTATCTGTGCGTTAATTGGGAATTACCTCGAAAGGAAAAAAATTGATGATCCAGTAGGGGCCATTGCTGTACATGGATTTGCAGGGATATGGTCTGTTCTGGCAGTTGGGATATTTGCTTCCGGATACCCAAATATAAATGGTCCGGAAATTTCTTTCTTAGGTCAATTAATATGTGCCGTCATCATTATAGCTTTAGGTATTATACCTGGATATGTTATTTCCTTGGTAATGAAAAAGATGAATGTATTAAGGATTCCAGAGCAAGCTGAGATTATCGGAATTGATTTAGCGGAAATCCCAGGTTCTGCTTATCCGGAAGGAATTCCTTCGACACAGGATAGAGAAAAGTTGAAAGTAACAGCTCAAAATAAAATTGGATAAATAATGGAGGGAACGTAATGAATACAAGTCCTATAACAAGTTGGGAAAATGTTGGTGCATATTTTACTTTTGGTCCTGCTTCTATTGGAATATGGTTATCAATCGTTTTAGCTGTAGCCGTGGTTGGCGCGCTGATTGTGACGGTAATGAGACATGAAAGACAATCATTTGAAGAAACAGCAGATTTATATCCAAGTATCCAAGAAGAGTTAAAAGTAAGCTGGGAACCGGAATTTACGATTCCTGTAAAAGTAGAAGGGGTAAACTGATAGTATATATAATAGTAGAAAAAAGTTTAAAAGCTCCACACTGATTGGTTAAGAACGTAACAATTGGTGTGGAGTTTTTACTTTCAGAGAGAGTAATTGTTTATGGGGTTGTATAAAATAAGTATAAATTTCAACAGGAAATATGATTAGACCTAGTTTCGTACACTTTGTTGTTTTTAACATAGTTAAACTTAAAAACTTGTTCGTTCCATTGCGCTCCAGAAACTTGCTTTCCGCGGGGAGGAAGCTGAGCCTCCTTGGCTTCGCCTGCGGGGTCTCAGCCTTTCCTCACTTCCCGCAGGAGTCAAGTTTCTTCCGCTCCATTCCACTATCTTTTTTGGGAATTTGTATTTTAAAACTTAGATAAAACTCTTAGCTCAAAAAATAGTATAGGTTATATTGAACAAAATAGCCCCTTACTCGTAACATCGTAGGTTAATCTGTTTTTATAGAAAACCAAATCAGAGCTACATTACGATAGGGGCTATTTATAATAAAGGCTACCCTAAAATATCTAGATTTATACCTGAAAATAGTTGATTGCATAAGTTGTGAAGGGCACAGTAGAGCCTCTGTTATCTTTTATAATTACATTTCTTTTGTAATTGGCAACAAAAAACGGGTAAGAATGATTTACCCGTTTCATCATAAATCCAATGTAATACAACCCTTCCCTCTAGATACACAGGTTAACATCGCGTCCCCTTCATTTTTTTCCGCTTCACTTAAAAAGAAATCCCGATGATCAATGTCACCATCCAGTACCTCAACTTGACAGCTTCCACAACCGCCAATCTTACAGGAATATGGAGCTTGGATGTCATGCTTTAAAAGAGTATCTAATAATGACTGGTCTTCAGGGATATCAAGTACGATGTTACTTTGTCGTAATTTAACTTGAAAAGGGTGTTGAGGCCCGAAGTCAGGGGGAGTGAATAATTCAAAGTGAATACTTTTTTCAGGGTAGCCAATTGCTTTTGCAGCCTCAGCAAAATTTCTCATCATTGTTTCTGATCCACAAAAATAAACATGTGTCCCAATTGGTTTGTTTTCCATAAGAGTAGAAGTCATTTTACGTCCTTCATTCGAGAAGTAGAAATGTGTCACGTCTTTATAGTTTGTAGAAAGTAAGTCATAAAAGGCACATTTTTCCCTGGACGGGGAGGCGTAGTGAAGCTCAAAAGATTTACCATGTTTATGTAACTCCGCTGCCATTGCTAAAAAGGGAGTTATCCCAATACCAGCAGCGAAAAATACATGGTGCTTTGCATGAAAGCTTAGAGGAAAGTGATTTTTAGGATAGCTGACAGATAGTTTTTTTCCTTCACGTACCTTATCGTGCCAATAAATTGAACCACCTTTAGATGTTTCACTGCGACGAATGGCAATCTCATAATAATTGTTGACGTTAGGGTCGGTTGTAAGAGAATAATGGCGTTCAAGAACACCAGCTTCGGTATCTAAGTACGTAGTGAGGTGTGAGCCGCCACTAAAACGTGGAAGATGTGAACCATTTGCCGGAACAAGTCTGAAGCTTTTTACATTAGGTGATTCTTGTCGGATTTGTTCAACGATAACATCGATTGTAGTTGTGTTCATCTTACAGTACTCCTTTGTGTTATTTTTTAAATATGGATATAGCCAAGATAGGCATTATGCCTTTTCGAAAAATGATTGGAAATATCTAATCGTATTTGACAATGACTACAGGTTGTTTCTTCTTGCAAGGGATCTTGTTTTATACTGAATTGATAACACTTCACACAGAAAATATGGTCTACCTTTTCACCCAATCCATGTTTAACAATCTCTTCATTCGTAAACCCAATTTCATGTGCGATCTTTTCGATATCGTCAACCATTGCCCATTTTCCTACTAAAAAGAGTCTTGTACCAATCTCTTGGGATTGCAAGGTTTGATTCAATTCTTTATGTGAGAAGGATATTTTTGAGAATTGATTTCCAAGAATATCTTGAAAATAAAGAGATTTATTATCTTCATTGTTCATCTCTGTTAGTAAATATACATAGCCATTAAATGGTTGAGTTGTTAAATAACGAATAAGAGCAAGGCTTTCAATTAGTGAAAAATCATCAATAAATAATAATAATTTCTTATATGATTTGGATATTATTGGTAGTTTATCTTCGTTAAATTGTAATTCTATAAATGGTGATTCATGACGAGATTGGTAATAGAGACGGTATAATCCTTCATCACCTGAAATAACGTGATAGCTTACGAGTGAATGTAAGGAATTCATAGAGTTTGAGATTCCTACTTCGTTTGGAAAAGACCCTTCTTTCACCTTTACCTCTGCACTATAAACGGAATTAAACATTTTATATTCTTGTATGATCTCGCATGTTAAAGTGTTCATTTTAAGACACCTGCTTTTTTTTGTAATATCTCTTCTAAATATTGAATCATTTTATCTTTATAAGAGAGAAAACCTTTATACTGAGCAATGTGATCAGGTAAATCAGTTAAAACATGATAAAAACGAGTTAACCACTCTTCATTTTTTTGTAGTTCTTCTATTGGTAGTAAACTTGTATGAATGCTAAAAAGAATTCCGTTTGATTTAGGGAGACGGAATAATCGTTGATCTTCTACTCTTAAGTGCACAAGTTCACCAATGTTTTCGGTTGTGATCTTCTCTTTTTTCGGTCCCCATTCATCATAGTTTTCTGGAAACGTATCAAGGATATGTTCAACAGTTATCGTCCAATTTAATCGAGTAAAAGGTTTACCAGGTTCCATTCTTAATAGGAAGTTTCTCACTTTCTCTATAAAGCCGCGATCAGTGAAAGGTACCGGAGAATGAAACTCGGTAAACGTCATCCCAAGATTAAAGGCGATTGACCAGTTAGCAGGAAAACAAAGCTGACCGGCATCCATGTATAGATCTCCGTCTCTATTTGCAAGATAAACTAAGTCTTCTTGAACATGTCGGCCGATAAAATCAAGTGGTTCGTAAGGTAAAGTGGTTGAATCGCCAAAGACAAATGTGTATTTTTCCTTCAGTAAGTGGTTTTGAAATGTCCATAGGTCATCCATTTTTTTTACGCTGAAAAAGGTCGGAAATCTCTCTGTCATTTCATCAATAATCATTTCAAGGAGCTCCCATTGTGCATCCATTGAATGAGGGAATGATTGGAATGCCTGCTCATTTCTGCTGTCTAAAACTCTTCTTTTTTCACTTATTTCATGGAAATATTCAGGTGTAACGTCTAATACAAATGACGGTATAAGAGACTCTGCATTATTGGAATAGCGATAGGAATCTGCTTTGAATGGAAATGGAAATCGTTCGATTAAGGGACGAGTATCAATATGTTTTACCTTTTCTTCAGTCATGAGGATCCTCCTAAAATGTAAGGTTATGATGGTAAAAATAGAAAGCATTCTACGAGAAACATTGGTAGAATGCTTTCTAACCTATTCGGTCTTACAAGAATGCTGGTTCTGGTGAACGGTGTGCAGAATAAATGGCTTGCCCATCACTTTCTTTGTCAAAAATAACGGTTGTATCAGGAGTGAAAAGTAATACATCTCCTGCTTCCGCCACATATTTAACACCTTGGTCGTCACGGATAATAATCTTTCCGCTAATCACGACTTTAGCTTCGAGAAAAGTATAAGTAAACTCAAAATCCTCTGAAGGCTGCATAGAAAAGTAACCGATTTGGAATGCTTCACTTTTAGAAGTTATCGGTACATCAATAATTTGACTTTTTAAATTTGGAATTCCTAATTGCTCATTAAGCTCTTTCTTCTGGTATGTACCAGCTTTAATTAATTGGACACCAGGTTTTTTGCTTAAATAATCAATATCCATTTTTGTTAAAGTACCTTCATTCATTACAATCACTCCTATAATTTTTCTTTTCCATTAAGACCGTTGCTATCAACATTAAGTATCTGGAATACATACATCATGACATATGAGGTTTTTTATAAAGTAGTTGATTTTCCTGAATATTGGGATAATTTTAAAAAAGATGTTATGAAATGTAACATCTTTTTAAAAAAATGATCTTAAGTGATTGAAAGATTTTCTCCATGTATTTGATCTCGAATCATATCTGTATGGATTCCCTTTCGTATTTGCTCTGCAATGTTAATTAATAGTTTTATATCTGACAAAGAATATTTTCGTGTACCTGATGATGATCGTTCTGGAAATACTAGTTTTTTCTCTTCATAGTATCTTATTTGTCGCTCTGAAAGACCTGTCATTTCCTTGACAGTACCCATTGTCATGATTTTCTTTGATTCAAATGACAGTTTGTTTTCCTCCACTTTTTTCACCTCATTTCGTTTCGAAAATCAATTATCTGCTTCCCTATTAATCTTCTTCTAGTTGATATTGTTTAAAGTGGTTTCATTTTTACATGTAAATTTTGGATTTGAAAGATACTTGTTAGTAAAGGTTACAAAAAATATAAGTTCTTCACTTATTTCATTTTTTCCTTAGTATACATGGTATGGTTTTTGACACTTAATGAAATAAAAGTGCGTACTTACTTAAATTTACAACTCAAGTTATACTGACTCCATAATTAGTTAGCAAGTAAGAAAAGAGATGAAGGAGGAAAATGATGAGTAGCTTAGCTGTATTCCGTAAGGATAGTCCTGAAGATTTATCGCATGTTAATGTATCTACTCAGTTAGACCCCATGACATTTATTTTGTTTGGTGCATCAGGAGATTTAGCGAAAAGAAAAATTTTCCCGGCACTATACAACTTATTTATTCATGAAAAATTCCCGAAGACTTTTAGAGTGATAGGTTTAGGGAGGAGTGATTGGTCCACAGCTATGTTTCAGAAACATGTGATTGAATCCATCAAAACATTTTCAAGAGAAACGCGAAATGACAATGTTGATATCAAAGATTTTCTTCAGTCTTTTTCCTATGTTACCTTCGATGCAAAAAAGAATTCTGATTACCTCGATTTATTAGAAACAGTGAAAGATTTTGAAGAAAAACATGGAATACCTGAAAACAGAATGTTCTATTTGTCTGTTGCTCCGGAATTAATCGATGATATTTCTTTAAATATTAAGAACAGTGGACTAGGTCATACAACGGGATGGAAACGTCTTATTATAGAAAAGCCGTTCGGCCATGACTTAGAATCTGCCCGACAATTAAATGAAAAATTAACAAAAAGTTTTATGGAACATGAAATTTTCCGAATAGACCATTATTTAGGAAAACCGATGGTGCAAAACCTTGAAGCATTAAAATTTGCAAATCCTATTATTCGGGCACTTTGGAATAACCAAAATGTATCCAATATACAAATTACTGCAAGTGAAACAGTTGGTGTGGAAGATCGAGCGGGATATTACGATCATGCAGGGGCAATTAGAGATATGCTGCAAAACCATTTACTGCAACTACTAATGATGACGAGTATGAATTTACCGGAAAATAGTAGTCCTGAAGTCATTAGGAATGAAAAAATAAAGATTATGGAGTCGCTC
Organism: Metabacillus schmidteae; assembly: GCF_903166545.1. Taxonomy (NCBI): domain Bacteria; kingdom Bacillati; phylum Bacillota; class Bacilli; order Caryophanales; family Bacillaceae; genus Metabacillus; species Metabacillus schmidteae. The sequence continues at coordinate 1,539,425 of NZ_CAESCH010000001.1, forward strand.
CGCTTTTTAGAAAAAGATGAAGTAAAAGGTAATGTGATCAGAGGGCAATATCAATCTGGTGAAATAGCAGGGGAAAAGGTAATTGGTTATCGTGATGAGCGTGGAGTAGCTTCTAACTCCGTTAATGACACGTATATTGCCGCACGTGTATGGATTGATAATGAGATGTGGAAAGGTGTACCTTTTTATATACGAACTGGTAAAAGAATGAAGGAAAAGTCTACTAAAATCGTCATTGAATTTAAAAATAATGATACGGCTAAATTACCAAACTGTATGGTGATCTCAATAAATCCAAATGAGTCTATATCATTAAAGTTAAATATGAAAAACCCATTTAACGGGGAAATTGAACCAGTAAAAGTTCATTACTATAATAACCAACAATCTGTACCTGAAGCTTACGAACTTTTACTATTTGATGCATTAAAAGGTGACGCCACATTCTTTGCTCATTGGCGGGAAGTCGAATTATCTTGGGAGTGGGTTCAACCTGTATTAGAAGCATTTAAAGAAAATAAAGCACCTCTTTATTTTTATAAATCCGGTTCGTTAGGACCTATAGAATCTACTCATTTGATACAAGAGGATGGGTTTAATTGGTGGTAAACGATCTAAACTTTTTAGGAGGCTACATATGAAAATTGGACTAATCGGACTAGGCAAGATGGGGTTGAATTTAGGTAGAAATTTGTTAGATTCAGGTCACCAGATTTCAGTTTATGACCTTAATAGAGAAGCAGTTAAAGAGATCGTGAAAGATGGGGCTGAAGGGTATCACCATTTAAAAGATCTTGTTCAATCATTAGAAAAGCCCAGAGTTTTGTGGCTAATGGTTCCACATTCAGTTGTTGATACTGTTATTTATGAATTAACTTCTCTTTTAGACAGTAATGATATTGTGATAGATGCCGGAAACTCACACTATAAAGAATCCATTACAAGATATTATCGTTTAAAAGAAATGGGTATACGGTTTATGGATGTTGGTACATCAGGCGGTATGGAGGGTGCTAGAAATGGAGCCTGCTATATGGTCGGGGGTGACCATGAAGCTTGGAGAATCGTAAAAGAGCTTTTTGAAGACACATCTGTTGAAAATGGCTGTCTTTATACTGGTAAGGCAGGAAGCGGTCACTACCTTAAAATGATTCACAATGGAATTGAATACGGCATGATGGCAGCGATTGGTGAAGGATTTGAAATACTAGATAAAAGTGAATTTCAATACGATTATGAACAAGTTGCGAGAGTATGGAACCACGGATCTGTTATTCGTTCATGGCTGATGGAATTAACAGAAAGAGCGTTCTCTAAAGATTCTAATTTGGAAGAAATTAATGGGGTGATGAACTCATCCGGTGAAGGGAAATGGACAGTAGAAGCAGCGCTTGATTTACAAACAGCTACACCTGTTATTGCATTGGCGCTTTTAATGCGTTACCGCTCATTAAGTACGGATACGTTCACTGGAAAAGTGGTATCAGCGCTAAGAAATGAGTTTGGCGGGCATGCGGTGGAAAAAGTAAAACTATAGTCTATAGTTTCTGGAGCATAATGGAACGAACTAAATTTCACCTTAACTGCATTAAAAACAACAAATTAATGCTGAAAAAGTCAAAGTATAAAAGGCAACATTCCATATTAAATGTTGCCTTTTACACAAAGGAAAAAAACTATAAAACCGAATACCTCCAAACCCCTTCAACCAAGCCCTTCGTAATCTCCCTCTTACCCTCTAAGTAATCTAAAAACCCAATAATCTCTGACATAACGAGAGAAAACTGCTTTTCATAGTTGTTTTTATAATAGTGTTGGGCAATAGCACTTCCTGTATTAAATCCTTCATTAATGAAACTCTTCAATCTTTCCGCCTTTTCTTCAATTCTATCAAGTCGTTTTTGAATGAGATCCTCCGGTTTATCAATCACCTCACCATGTCCCGGGAAAACAAGGTCAAGCTGTAAGGACCGACATTTCATTAAAGAATCAATATGTTCAACAAGAGTATGTATCCTTTTTCCATATGGGTCAGGTTCAACTAATGCATTGCTGGAAATATGGCTGATCAATAAATCACCAGACAGTAACCATTTGTTTGTTAAATGATAAAGGGCGATTTGATCAGGGGCATGACCTGGGGTGTGAATAATATCAAAGTGATGAAGCTTAGAATCTTCCAATGGTGTAAGAGCTGCTGTTATCGCATGATCCCTGTTTTTTACTATGCTTTCTTTTAAATAATGAACTTGTTTATTTCCCATTTCTCCACAGCCCATTTGTGAATATAGAGTGGAGAAAAATTCAACTCTCATTTCAAGAAAGGAGTTTTCTCTTGTTAAGCGGGGAATAGACAAAGGGTGTGTGTAAACTGGAATTTGTTGTTCCGTAAAAATACGATTCACCAAGCCGACATGGTCAATATGATGGTGAGTTAAAATAATGTCAGTTAAATCTGAAATAGAACATCCCATTTCATTTAACTGTTTATTTAATGCATTGAAACAACCCTCGTTATTAAGCCCTGCATCAATTAAAGAAAGAGAATCTTCAGATTTCACAATGTAAAAATTAATACTTCTTAAACTTGATTGTGTGGGAACAATAACCGGAAAAATTTCATAATTGCTATTCATGTTCATATATACCACCTCTCCTTATAACAATAGTACTACAAAACCAGTTTATATTAAATATATTATATAATGTAATATTTACGAAGAAATTATTTATATAATGAATTAATGGTGAAAAAGTCTTTTTTATATGGGTTTTTCTTTATTTTACAAAAATTTATATAATATTTTATTTACGAAAGTTTAAAAAAGATATTGATTAATAGTGCTTTCGGATATATTCTAATAGTTAGAATACTTAAAAAGGAGGATAGGTATTTTTGTAAGCGGTTACTAAAGACTGTAAAGGGGTGGATGAATGTGAAGAAAAGATTAGGTAAAATGTTCAGTTTCATCTTGGTTTTAACCTTACTAGCTGCTTGTGGAAACAGTGCCATTAATACAAGTACAAATGAAGAAGAAAATGAATCCTCTCAACAAGGTGATAGCAACGAAACGATTAAGATTGGTTCAATTCTTCCGTTTTCTGGTGTTTACGCTTCTCTTGGGAAAGATTTATCAGATGGAATGAAGTTGTATTTTGACAGTATTGATTGGGAAGTAGAGGGAAAAAAGATTGAATTAATTGAGGAAGATACAGAGGCAGATCCCCAGGTTGCTTTACGAAAACTACGTAAACTTATGGATCAGGATGATATTGATATTTTAAATGGATCAGTCAGTACGGCTGTTGCTTATGCAATTCGTGATGAAGTTGATTCCAAGAAATTGCCATATCTTACTTCACATGCAGGAGGAAATGATTTAACTAGAGCAAAACGCAGTGATTATATTTGGAGATCATCCTTTTCATCATGGCAAATAGGTCACTCTATGGGTGAATGGGCGTTTGAAAATGTAGGAGATAAAATATACATTGCAGCTGCTGATTATGCATTTGGAAGGGAAGTTTCACAAGCATTTATTGAGGCTTATACAAATGCAGGCGGAGAAATTGTTGGTGAAGTGTATCCACCTCTTGGGAATAATGACTATTCTTCTTATTTAACCACAATTGGTGGAGTGGAAGCAGATGGTGTTTATGCATTTTTTGCCGGTAGTGATGCTGTACGATTCGTTCAACAGTATGAGCAGTTTGGATTAAAAGAAAAATACAAGCTTGTTGGTTCTGGATGGTTAGTGGCTGAAGATTTACGTGAAACGATTGGGAACGCTGCAGAAGGTACTTACGCGTCAACATTCTGGGATTACAGTTTAGAAACTGAGGAAAATCAAGCGTTTGTTAAAGCGTACGAAGAAGCTTATAACAGAAGACCAACAATTGAATCGTTAGAAGGCTATGATGCTGCACGAATCATCGCTGAAGCACTTGCTACTACTAAAGGAGATGTTTCAGATTCAGATAAGTTTGTGGAGGCTATGGCCAATGTTTCGTTTACAAGTCCAAGAGGTACCATTTCCTTTGATAAAGAAACACATCATGTCATTCAAGACATGTACATTTCTGAAACGATCATTTCTGAAGGGAAAACAGAGAACAAAATCATTGATACGATTGAAAAAGTTCAGGATCCTGGCAAGTAATGATGATAAGAAAGGAGTTTTGAGATGGATTTAATCGGAGCGCAATTAGTAAATGGTGTGTCATATGGTCTGCTTCTATTTGTCATCACATGTGGATTATCACTTGTCTTTGGGATTTTGGGAGTTTTAAATTTAGCACATGGTTCAATGTATATGTTCGGTGCCTACATCGCTTATTCACTAACCGCAACATATACCCAAAGCTTTTGGATAGCATTACTAATTGCCCCGATATGTGTAGCGTTGTTAGCGTTAGTGGTGGAGCTTGTCTTGCTCCGCCCTACCTACAAATTAGGCCATTTATCTCAAGTATTGCTTACATTCGGCCTAGCTTATGTTTTTCATGACATCGCATCACATATTTGGGGATCTAATGTTCTTACAATTAAAGTTCCTTCTGTTTTTTCAGGCTCCATCTCTATATTTGGTCAAGTTTTCCCAGTATATCGAATTGTGGTTATTGTGATTGGGATTATTATTGCGGCATTATTATGGTTTATCCAAGCAAAAACAAGATGGGGGGCCATTATTCGAGCGGGTTTGAATGATAAAGAAATGGTTAGTGCCCTTGGAGTAAATATTACACTTGTATTTACTATTGTCTTTGTCATTGGTGGACTTCTAGCTGGTTTTGGTGGTGTTATTGCAGGTCCAATCCTCGGAATTTATCCTAGTATGGAATTCCAAACATTAATACTTGCCCTTGTTGTGCTTGTTATTGGGGGACTTGGTTCAATAGCAGGAACATTAGTGGCCGGCCTGCTTGTAGGAGTATTTGAAACATTTAGTCGATTTGTGTTCCCTGATCTCAGCATGTTCCTTATATTCGGATTAATGGTGGTCATTCTTGTTGTTAAGCCAAACGGATTATTTGGAAAGAAGGTCGCTTAACATGAAAAAAACATTTGCAAAATACCTAATTATTATTATTTTTTTATGCCTGACCCCTTTTTTCTTGTCGCTCTTTCATTTGAATTTGCTATCTGAGATACTAATTTTTGCGATTTTTGCGTTGAGTTTAAATGTATTGGTTGGCTATACAGGACTTGTTTCATTAGGTCATGCAGCTTTTTTTGGAGTTGGTGCTTATACTGCCGGGCTAGTTGCAAAGAATCTTACTAGTAATTTAATCATGACAGTAGGCTTAGCTGTTCTGATATCTGTTCTTGTAGCTGCAGTTATTGGGATGTTTTGTTTAAAAGTAAGCGGGTTTTACTTCTTAATGTTAACATTAGCTTTCTCTCAAATGATTTATTCCTATATCTATCAATCTACAAACCTGACCGGAGGGTCTAACGGATTATCAGGTATTCCAAAAGCTGTGCTAGGTGCATTCCAATTTTCCAATCCAGTCTATATCTTCTATCTCATTTTGCTAATCTTTTTACTCACGTATTTTGCATTAAGGCTTGTCATGAGGTCACCTTTTGGCCAAGTGCTAATTGGGATTCGTGAAAACGAAACAAGAATAAAGTCAATGGGGTATAACACATCCCTTTATAAATACGCAGCGTTTTTAATTGCCGGAAGCTTCGGAGGAATCGCAGGATCTTTGTACACATATTTTAACGGGTTTGTTGCACCTAGTGATGTATATTGGACGATGTCCGGTGCTGCGCTTATTATGGTTTTGATTGGAGGAGCAGGAACGATGACCGGCCCTGTGTTGGGTGCAGCCTTGTTCGTTACCCTTGAAACCTTAATTAGTTCGTACACAAATTCATGGATGCTCATTGTTGGTTCCGTGTTTATTATTTTCGTCATCTTTTTCCCGAAAGGAATCGTTGGTATTGGAGAACGTATGCTCATTTCTATCAAAACCAGGAAAAAACAAGCTTATGAACAAAAAAAATCTCATGCTACTTAATGTCAATAAAATAAGAGGTGAGTTGCTTGGTTGAAGACAAAATCTTAACGATTAGTGGGATAGGTAAAAGTTTTGGTGGCTTACACATTTTAAAAAATATCTCTTTGGAAGTAGAAAAAGGGGAAAGAATAGGGATCATCGGACCGAATGGTGCTGGTAAAACGACGTTTTTTAATTTGTTAACAGGAGATTTGGAGCCAAGTTTCGGAGAAATCTATTACGGAAAAGCAAATATTTCAAAACAACCAAATTATAAACGTGCTCGAAATGGGATTGTTCGAACGTTCCAAAAAAATAATCTTTTAAATGAGTTGTCTGTAATTGACAATTTGCTTCTTGTATTGCAGAGGAAGAATGGAATTGGTCATGTATGGTTCAAGCAGAGAGGAGCAAAACAATATCGTGACCTTTATACAAAGGCCGATGAACTGCTTGAAAAATGGGGCTTATTTCATCAACGAAATGCGATTGTAAAAAATCTATCATATGGTGAGCAAAGACAAATTGAAATACTGCTTGGTGTTGCCACAGAACCTACCATTCTATTACTCGATGAACCAACAGCCGGAATGTCTCAGTCAGAAACAAATCACATTGTCGATCTACTTTATAAACTCCCAAAAGATTTAACCGTCATGATTATTGAACATGATCTTGAAATCGTGTTTGGTTTGGCTGATCGTATGATCGTATTATTTGAAGGTGAGATTTTAATAGATGGCCCACCTGAGGTCGTAAAAAAAGATGAGAAAGTGAACAAAATCTATATCGGAAGCGGAGATGAAGTCAAATGTTAGATGTTCAAAATCTCCACACTTACTATGGAGAAAGCCATATTCTTCACGATGTTTCTTTAAAAGTGAAAAAAGGTTCAGTTTCTGTTCTTCTTGGCCGTAACGGGATGGGAAAAACAACAACACTTCACTCCATAATGGGGATTGTACCACCCAAAAGCGGGAAGGTATTAATAAAAAATACAGAAATAAACGGAAAGCCAAGCTATCAAGTTTCGAAACATGGAATTGGAATTGTGCCTCAGGGAAGGAGGATTTTTAGTGATTTAACAGTAAAAGAAAATTTATTAACGACCTATCGACCAATCAATAATGGATGGGATTTGAATAAAATTTATGAGATGTTTCCAAGACTAAAAGAAAGAGAAACATCAATGGGAGGAACACTTAGCGGAGGAGAGCAGCAAATGCTTTCAATTGGAAGAGCTCTTATGACAAATCCGGAGCTTCTCTTACTAGATGAGCCATCAGAAGGCCTTTCACCTTTAATGGTTAGGGAAGTGATTAGAATCATTAGGGAGTTAAAAGATAATGGCATGTCGATGCTGCTTGTTGAGCAGAATTTAGCCATGGCAATGGATTTAGCCGATTATGTATACATTTTAAATAAGGGATCTATTGTGTTTGAGGGAACACCAAAGGAATTTGATTCAGGGGTTAAAAATAAATATTTATCGTTAAGTTCGTAAGTTGAAAATGGCCAGATATTGCTGGCCATTTTTTTCGTCCTCTTGGTGTTCATTGAGCTCATGAAGGACAAAACAGAGATAGAAAGGGTAGAGGGATGTCCTTCATCGGTCACATGAAGGACAAAACAAATTCAGAAGGAAGAGGAATGTCTTTCATGGGGCTAATGAAGGACAAAACAAAGTCAGAAGGAAGAGGAATGTCTTTCATGGGGCTTATGAAGGACAAAACAAAGTCAAAAATAAAGAGAAATATTCTTCAGAAGGCTTATGAAAGACAAAGCAGAGACAAAAAGGAAGAGAAATGTCTTTTCATTGAATGAAGGACAAAAAGAAGTCAGAAAAGGAGAGGAATGTTCTTCATTGGGCTCATGAAAGACACAACAAAGTTAAAAAGGTAGAGGAATGTCCTTCATAGGACTGATGAAGGACATTTCGAAAACAAAAAAAGATAGAAGCGTCCATCATTATAAATCATTATTAATTCTCTAATTGACATTAGGAGTAATTAAAAAGCAGGGAGATCATTTCACCCCTGCTTTTCTAAATTAAGTTTATACTTCCGCATGTGTATGAAACGGTTGATTAGAAACTTTAATCGATTCAGTTGGACACCCTTCTTCTGCATCGATTAAATCATCTTCAAAGTCTTCACTAACAGCTGTGACTCCTTGGTTATTATCTAATATTGCCTCAGCAATTCCTTCATCATCATAATCAAAAAGATCAGGAGCAGTAGCCCCGCATGCTCCACATGCAATGCATGTTTCTTTATCAACCATTGTATACTTAGCCATCAAAGTCGCCTCCAATTAAATGATAGATTACGCAAATATACTCGTACTATGAAGCGGTTGTACTTTAGCTTTTGGGTCAATATAGGCCTTTGCATTATTAACTGCAGTTGGAGCTTCACCAAATCCCGTAGCGATTAGCTTGACTTTTCCATCGTACGTACAGATGTCTCCGGCTGCATAAACCCCCGGAATATTGGTTTCCATTTTCGAGTTTACAACAACAGAGTTTTTTTCAATTGTTAGCCCCCAGTTTTTCATTGGACCAAGTGATGATAGAAACCCGTAGTTAATAATGACATCATCTACATCCACTATTTCTTCCGTTCCATCTTTTGAGTGTTCCAGTTTAACAGAATGTATTGTCTCTCCATCTCCATTAAGGCCAACAGGAATGAACGGGGTTTTTATCACAACATTACTTTTCATTAGATTAGTAACGCTTGATTCATGAGCACGAAACTTATCACGTCGGTGAACAAGAGTTACTTGAGCGGCAATAGGTTCCAGCATTAAGGACCAATCAACAGCAGAGTCACCCCCACCACAAATGAGAACCTTTTTGTTTCTGAACTTTTCAAGATTGTCGATAAAATAGTGAAGATTGCTTGATTCATAGATTTCAGCATTTTCTAATTCAAGTTTGCGAGGTTGAAAGGCACCGTTACCGGCTGTGAGAATAACCGTTTTTGTTAGATGTGCTTCTTTATTTGTAGTGAGTCGAATGACACCATCGTCAATAATCTCTAAGTTCTCAACCATTTGGTCAAGACAGATGGCAGGGTTGAATTGTTGAGCTTGTTCTTTGAGGCGGTCAATTAATTCCTGTGCACGGACTCTTGGGAATCCGGCTATATCGTAAATATATTTTTCAGGATAAAGGGCAGATAATTGCCCTCCTAGTTGAGGTAAGCTTTCAATAACCTTAACAGAAGAGTTTCTCATTCCAGCATAAAATGCAGCAAATAGCCCTGTTGGCCCTCCTCCAATAATGGTAATTTCCTGAACAGATGGGTGTGACATAGAATACCTCCTATTTACATTACGTTTATTTTACCTTCGTTAATTATAAGTAATATAAAATATTCTCAATCATCTGTCAAGATGTGAAATCTATAAAGAAATTATTTCTTATATATTTAAAGGCATGTTGTTCTTAATAAAAATGAGAAGACTGAGACTGTATAAACTAAATTAAAATTATGTTTTTTTAACGTTCGTAAAATAATTAGTATTTCAGAGTATAATAGAGAAAAAGATAGAATAAATGGTAAATCCCCAAGAAAACAGCCTTTAATTAACTTTGAAAGTTGGAAAACTATTCTGTATATTATGAATTAGTTACGAAAGAAATAAACACATAACACTTGGGAGGTTTTATCATGTCAATCACACTATCTAAAACGAAAACGCTTACAGTTAAAAAGGCTAATGGAATTGCAGAAGTACACATTCATGTGAACAAAACAAATGCTTATGATCTTGACTATTACAGAGAATTAAATGCTGCAATCGACGATATCCGCTTTGATAGTGATATTAAAGTTGCTGTGTTAATGAGTGATATGCCGAAGTTTTTCTCAGCCGGAGCGAATATTAACTTTTTAAAAGCTGCAGAGCCTCGCTTTAAAACACAATTTTGCTTATTCTGTAATGAAACACTTGATAAAATCGCCCGCTCTCCACAAATTTGGATTGCCTGCTTAGAAGGACATACAGTTGGCGGCGGACTAGAAATGGCACTTGCTTGTGACTTACGCTTTATGGGAGATGAAGCAGGAAAAATCGGCTTACCGGAAATTACACTAGGTGTATTAGCCGGCACAGGCGGAACACAACGTCTTGCACGTCAAGTTGGCCATTCGAAAGCGTTGGATCTTAATTTAACAGGTGAAACGTTAACACCACAGGAAGCTCTGGATATTCAGCTGGTTGACCGTGTTTTCCCTCAAGCTGAAACAAGAGCAAAAACATTAGAATACGCAGAGAAAATTGCAAGCAGTGCAACATATGCAGCATCAAATATTAAACTATCCATTATGAATGGAAAAGAAATGCCATTAAATGTAGCTGTTCGTTATGAGGGCGAGCTGCAAAATCTATTATTCCGTTCACAAGATGCTCAAGAAGGGCTGAGCGCATTTATTGAAAAACGCGGTGCTAATTGGTCTGGACAGTAAACAAATGATACGAGTGGGCGATATCGGAAAACCGATATCGCCGTTTTCATAAGAATAAAAGAATGGAAGTGAGTATTTATGAGGAATAAGCTGCAAACCTTGAAAGAATCAATTGAAGAGCATATTCAGCATGGTGATTCCGTTGTATTAGGCGCTTGCTTGGAGCCAATGATTCCCTTTGCCGCTGCACATGAAATCATTCGCCAGGAAAAAAGTGAGCTAACCGTCATCGCTCCTATTTCAGATATTTTGTTTGATATGTTAATTGGTGACGGAAGAGTGAAAAAAATAATTGCCGCATGGGCAGGAAATGTAAGTGCGGGTCTTGGTCATAATTATCGTCGTTCTATTGAAAAAAGTATTCCTTTACGAATAGAAATTGAGGATCATAGCAATTTTTCTATAGGATTGGCACTACTGGCCGGTGCAATGGGGGTACCGTATGTACCAGCGAAAACTCTTTTAGGAACAGGGCTTTTAGAAAGTAATCAACACTTTAAGGTGGAAGAGTATAACGGGGAAAAACTGGTCCATGTTCCTGCCTTAAACCCGGATGTTGCGATTATTGGCGTACAACGGGCAGACAAAAATGGAAACGCTCATCTTTGGGGGAATTTTGGGATAGCTCAGGATGCGGCACTTGCAAGTAAAAAGGTTATTTTATTAGCTGAGGAAATTGTGGATACGAGTGTCATAGAAAGTGATCCTAATCGAGTATTTGTGCCCGGCTTTAAAGTGACATCTGTCGTACATTGTCCGGCATTTTGCCATCCTTCTCCAATGCAAGGTCATTATGGTAGAGATCACGAATTTTTCCAAGAGTATCATACTCTTACAAAATCTAGAGAAGGATTTATTGATTGGATCAATAAGTGGGTAAAAGACGTTCAATCACATGAAAACTATTTAGAGATAGTTGGTCAATTAAGAATGGAAGCATTAAAAGTGAAGAGTCAGCATTTAGCCGCACCGGTTAATTATGCCTCTGAATAAAAGGGAGTGAAGAAGTTGAACTTTACAACAGAAGAGTTAATGGTAGTTGCTGCGGCAAGAGAAATAAAAGACGAGGAAGTTGTGTTTGTTGGCATGCGTTTACCGATGCTTGCCTTTGCAGTGGCGAAAAAGCTGCATGCACCAAATTCGGTTGGATTTTATGAATGTGGTATTGTCCGTGATGAGCCTTCTAAAACATTACTTTATACCATGGGAGATACTCCTAATGTGATTGGTGCTCAATGGTGTACATCAACAAATCACTTAATGTTTTTAATGCAGCAAGGCAATGTTGATTGTGGTTTTATCGGTGGGGCTGAAATAGATAAGTATGGTAATGTAAACACCTCATATATAGGTGATTATAAAAATCCAAAAATAAAACTCCCGGGAAGCGGAGGAGCAGCAGATATTGCTTCACTTTCAAAAAGACTTCTTGTCATTATGAATCATGAGAAAAGAAGATTTAGAGAGGGTGTTGATTATATTACTTCTCCTGGATATGGAAGTGGAGGAAATTGGAGAGAGGAACAAGGTCTTCCACGGGGTGGTATTGGTGCACTAATTACTACGCTTGGACTTATGAGGCCGGATCCTGTTACAAAGGAATTGGAATTAAGTAGTGTGCATCCGGGTATTACTGTTGAGGATGTAAAGGAAAATACAGGTTGGGAGTTAAAAGTATCATCTAATTTAATCGAAACAGCTCCGCCTTCTGAAGAAGAGCTTCGTGTTATACGGGAGATTGATCCTGAAGGATTTTGGACTGGAAAGAAATAGGGGGGATACTTTGCGTTCAAATGAAATAAACATTATGGTCAACTGGGGAGATACCGACAAAGCTGGTATTGTCTATTATCCAAATTATTTTAAATGGTTTGATATAGCAGGTCATCAATTCTTTCGAAGCTGTAATTTATCTCCACAAAAGCTTGAGAAGGAGAGAAATATTATTCTTCCACTTTTAGACGCAAGATGCAGTTTTGAAAAACCTTTATTATATGAAGATATTATGACCATTCATACAGAAGTACAGGAGATAAACAATAAAACAATTAAATTAAGTCATCAAGTCTTTAAAGGGAATGTAAGAACTGGTCACGGATATGAATTGAGAGGCTGGGTAAGCCAACAAGATCAACAAATAAAAGCTGTCCCCATTCCTTTAGAGGTGAAAAACATTTTACAAGAAAATACGCATACAAAAGACATGGCTGATAGAACTGTATTTAATGCATAATCGCAAACAATCCTCTATAATGTCTCATATGAACATAACATAATCAATTTGGATGGTGAAGAAGTTGAAGCCAAGGTCTTTGATGTTTACATTATACGGAGAATACATTGAATATTATGGAGGAGAAATTTGGGTTGGAAGCTTAATACAGATGATGAGCCATTTTGGAGTTTCAGAATCTTCTGTAAGAGGCGCTATTTTACGAATGGTTCAAAAAAATTTATTAACTGTTAGAAAGATAGGAAATAAAAGCTATTATTCATTATCAGATCAAGGAAATCGTAGAATGGAAGATGGGGTAAAAAGGGTTTATACCACGCAAAGTGAGACATGGGATGGTATGTGGAGAATTTTAACCTATTCGTTTCCAGAGGAAAAGCGGGAACTTCGTAATGAAATTAGAAAAGAATTGAACTGGACAGGGTTTGGAGCCATTTCAAACAGTACATGGGTTAGTCCTAATGCATTGGAAGATCAAGTATTAGAACTGATTCAAACGTACGAGATTGAAGAGAATGCCTTTTTATTCAGTGCTTCTTCAATTGTTTCACATGACAACCAAAGTATTATTGATAAAGGTTGGGATCTTGAAGCAATCTCAAGTGAATATGATATTTTTATCAACAAATATACCCCTATCTATGAAACTCTATGTGAAAAAGCACTAAATAACAGCATTTCAGATGTAGAATGTTTTATTGAAAGAACACAACTTGTCCATGAATATCGGAAGTTTCTTTTTCAGGATCCTGGTTTTCCTCGTGATTTACTACCTGATAAATGGTCTGGTGCAAAGGCAAGGGAATTATTTTGGAATATTCATCAACTAATTTCTATTCCGGCTGTCCGCTTCTTTGAAACTCTTTATGAAGCTGCACCTGATCGTGATGTCCAGGCAAAGCGTGATAAAGCGATAAATCCATTTAGAGATGTTCGTGTATAGGTAATATTCTTTTCTGTCTCACTCTACTACACCCAATTCCCCAGGTTCATCAAGTTTCTATAATGTATTAATAGTTCTCGATAGAAGTGAGGGATATTCATGAGTAAAGTATTAATGGAAGTTAGGAATCACCTTGCATTTGTTACGATTAATCGTGAAGAGCAGTTGAATTGTTTTGATTATGAAACACTTTTAGAACTTGAAAACATTGTAGAAGACATTAAACTTAATAAGGAAATCCGGGTTGTTATATTCACTGGAAAAGGTGAAAAAGCATTTAGTGCCGGAGCTGATTTAAAGGAAAGACGTACTTTAACCGAAAAAGAAGTAAGAAGAAATGTGAACAAAATTCGTGATGTTTTCTCAATGATTGAAGAATTACCACAGCCAACGATTGCAGCAATAAATGGGTATGCACTTGGGGGCGGTTTCGAGCTTGCACTTGTATGTGATTTCCGCTATGCTATCAAAACAGCTAAAATCGGTTTAACAGAAGTTAGTTGGGGAATTATTCCAGGTGCAGGCGGAACCCAGCGATTAAGCCGTTTAATAGGTACATCAAAAGCAAAGGAGCTTATTCTTACAGCGAGAAAAATTGATGCACAACAGGCTTTTGAATTAGGAATACTTAATAAAGTTGTTGATCGAATGGATGAGTTATCAAGCAGTGCCATTTCACTTGCAGAAGAAATCATGCAAAATGGCCCTCTTGCTGTTACTCAAGCGAAATATGCGATCAATTATGGATCAAGTGTTGATATGCATACAGGTCTTGCGATTGAATCGAAAGCATATGAAGTCATTATTCCATCCAAAGATAGAATAGAAGCTTTAGAGGCTTTTAGAGAAAAGCGTCCACCGAACTTTAAAGGAGAATAATATCAAAAAATCTAGTAAGTAAGCGTTGTCATTTAGTGCTGGGATATTGAACAAAATATCTGTGTTTTATTGGGGGTGTAACGGTGAATATTGAAAAGATAAAATATGACGGCTATCGAATCGGAATTCCAGTTCCTTTTCCAATGAAGTATGTTTACTGCTATCTATTTAAACAAAATGATGGATATACCTTGATAGATGTTGGATTAAACTACAGTGAAGCAAGAGAAACATGGGCAAAGGTCTTTGAATTTTTAACTATACAATTTTCAGATATAAAGACGATTTATTTAACACATTTTCATCCTGACCATACAGGTTTGGCCGGATGGATGCAGGAATTAACAGGTGCGGATGTTTATATGCATGAAATTGATACTGAAATGATGGAAAGAGTATTTGGCGAAAACAGTGTTCAAACCGTAAAATTAAAAGAAATGATCCTTAAACATGGTGTACCTGAACAACTAAGTGAAAAGATTATTATGCATATGGAAAAGCTCAGAAAAAGTGTTTTGCCATTGCCAAAATTTAAAAAAATTGGTTTGGAAGTTCAATTTGGTCATAAGGATTGGAAGGTTATTCATACCCCTGGACACAGCAGTGGTCATATATGTTTTTACCAAGAAAATGATAAAACGATGATTTCTGGAGATATGATTTTGGATAAAATTACTCCGAACATAAGCGTGTGGCCGGGAGCAAGCCAAAAACCATTACACGATTATATGGAGTCGTTAAAAATGCTGAAAACATTATCCATCAAAACAGCCTACACTGCACACAATGTGTCAATTGAAAACGTAAACGATCGAATTGATGAACTAATCGCCCATCATCATGAGCGATTAGCCAAAATAGAAAATTTGGCCCGAGGAAAAACGGCATTTGAAATCGCAGAAATTCTCTTCTCACATAAAAACTTAACTCCACACCAATGGCGATTTGCTATAGCGGAAACAATTGCCCATTTAAATTACCTGGAACAAGAAAATCGAATTGAATGTCAAGGTACAAGACCCATCATTTATCATGAAAAAATAAATGTTTCACATCAATAATGGATTTTATTTAGTGACTGTTTCGGAATGATTGTTTCTAAAGATACTATTTTTAACCTCTATAGTGGAATGAAGCGGAAGACACTCGACTCCTGCGGGAAGTGAGGAAAGGCTGAGACCCCGCAGGCAAAGCCGAGGAGGCTCAGCTTCCTCCCCGCGGAAAGCGAGAGTCTGCAGCGCAATGAAACGAACAAAGTATCAAAACACATGAATTCTCTACCCAGAATTCATGTGTTTTTTGTTTTGTATCATATTTTGTACGTTCGTAAATAAAACATAATAAATTCATTGACAGACTATTGCGAATGATTTATATTATTAAATATAGACGAAGAAATAAAAAACATAATAAAGATGAGGTGTAACAATGAGTGTGAATCAAACCGAGATTCTATTAGAGAAAGTCCAAAATGGCTTTAAGGTAGAAAATATTGAAGATATGAACGAGGAGTATTTAAAAGCATTAAAGCAAACATTGACGATTGTAGGAGATACTGAACTTCTAAGTGTGCCTCCACTCTTAACTGTCTATAATCAAGCACCGAACTTAAACTATAAAATTACCGCTCTAGCAATTATGCAGGATGAAATTGGGCATGCTCATATTGCTTTCAGATTATTAGAGGATCTAGGTGAAGACGTTAACAGTCTATTGTATGAGAGACAGCCGAATCGGTGGAAGAATCCTTATGCATTTGATTATAAATTAGACAATTGGATTGAATTAGGTGTTTTTAATGGGCTATTTGACCGCGCCGGATATACATTGCTCGGTGATGCGCATGAGCATACATCATACGGACCATGGAAACGTGCCTTAGTTAAAGTAGATAAAGAAGAATTGTTTCATTTAAGAAATGGTGAAATCATTATGAAAGCTGGAATGAAAAAGCCGGAAACAGCTAAGCAGGTTCAGGAAGCTGTTGATTGGATGTTCTTAATGGCTCTCGAGTTTTTTGGTGTGGCAGATGGGCTGAAAAGCCGTTCGGCACAACTTGATTACAGGTTAAAAGGGAGAACAAATGATGAACTTCGTCAAAGGTGGTTATCAACGGCTGTTCCATTCTGTGAGTCAATTGGTGTAAAAGTTCCAGCTCACTATGATGAAGAACAAGGTAAATATGTTTTAGATGTACCATTCCCATGTAAGTTCGATGTAGAAAATAAAAAATGGTTATTTGATCAACCTGATACATGGGAAAACGTAATTCAACGCTTTAAAGCCCGCGGACCGCAGAATGAAGAATTTGTTCATAGAATTCAAAAGGGTGCCAGGGAGTTACAAGAAATGAGAGAAGAGGTGGTATAAGTGTTGAACGAAACAACAATCAATGCACAAGCAACAGCAAAATATTGGAATGCCCTCAAGGAAGTAATGGATCCTGAATTTCCAATCAGCGTCGTAGATATGGGGTTAATCTATGAAATTATGAAAAATAAAAATCAATTAGAAGTTCGGATGACATATACGTCAACAGGATGCGCTTGTATGCAGTGGATTGAAAGCGATATCAAAGAGCGCTTGCTTAAGGAAGAAGAAATTAATGATGTAAATATTCAGGTTGTATGGGATCCGCCTTGGACGGTTAACAACCTTAGTGAAGAAGGAAAGAAGATGTTAAAGCATTGGGGGGTAAGTTCATGACAGAATTGAAACAGATTGACTACTTACTTTTTACCCGAATTAAGCGTGGAGACGATTTGATTCAAGTTGGGTCTTTTAAAGCAACATGTGACGACTTAGCCAAAATTTATGCCGAACATATTTATGATGAAGAAGATTGGGTGGAAATGCATGTCGTGCCAAAAGAGTCGTTGATTTGCTTACGTAGTCCCGAACCATTATTTAAAAAGGAAGGGGTGAACTAAATGGCAGAGAACAATTACAGCTCATTAATAACTCTCGCTGAAACGATAGCAGATAATAAATATATTTTAGGTGATCGTCTTGTTGAAATTGGTGTAAGCGGACCAACACTGGAAGCAACACTATCGGCCATTGCAATGGCTCAGCAGGAATTAGGTCACTCCCGATTAATTTACAGATGGGCGAATGATTTAAAGGGTGTAAACGGCAGTAAAATTGAAATTAAAGATCAAACAGGAAAGGCATTTAGTCGAAATGTAGAAATAAATAATTGGATTGAACTCATTGCCGGTCTTTATGCGGTAAATGTAGCGACAGATTTAGTCATGCGAGCAATTATCGAAAGTGGAAATACCGATATTAATCATCCTTTCAGCAAAATGCTAAAAGAGCAAAATGAGCATCTGGTTTATTCGAAAGTTTGGTGTAAACAGTTACTAAATGATAAGGGATCTATACCTGGACATTTTAAGATCTCTTTAGAGAAGGTGATGATTGAAGTTGTTGAGTGGTTGAAGACAATAGAGTCAGACCATCTCTTACTCTCGCAAAATATTATAAATAAAAATGAAAACTTAGTTTCTAAGTGTAAAGAAATTGTCAATGAATTACTGAATGTTGGAGCTGTTTCCAATGCTTGATCAACGTTCTGAAGTAAAATGCGCATTTTGTTCATCAAACAAGGTAGATAAGCTTTCATCATTTGGGACAGCTCAGTTAGTGAGACAGTATTATTGCAACAATTGTCGTTGTGTTTTCGAATACATTCGTTGGCAGGACTCTGAAACGAAAGAATGAAAGGTGTCGACTAACAATGGGGCAAATAAAACAAATTGGTGTAGTCGGATCTGGAACAATGGGTGCCGGTATAGCACAGCTAATGATTCAACATGGCTACAAAACAATCCTATACGATCTTCAGTATGATTTTTTGCAAAAGGCAAAAACAACTATTGAAGCAAAGTTAAATCGCTTAGTTGAAAAGAAGAAACTAACAGATAAAGAAATGACCTCCAGCATCAACCTCCTAGACATAACAACAGACCTGCAGGATTTTAACCATTGTCAATTAGTAATAGAGGCAGCCCCTGAAAAAATTGAGATTAAACGATCTCTATTTACACAACTCGAAGAAATTTGTTCACAAGATACAATTTTAGCTACAAATACATCATCTTTTTCAATTACAGAAATTTCCGGTCATATGTTACATCCTGAGCGGGTCATAGGCCTTCACTTTTTTAATCCAGCTCCATTGATGCCCTTAGTAGAGGTAATAAAAGGATTAAAAACAGAGCCGAAAACAGTAGAGAGATTAGTAGAATTTGCGAAAAACATTAATAAAACTCCTGTAGTTTGTAAGGACACTCCGGGATTTATCGTGAACCGGGTTGCTCGCCCTTTTTATAATGAAGCACTAAGAATTATGAATGATCAAGTTGCTGATGTTGAGCAAATCGATCGCATTATGAAACGGGCAGGAAAGTTTAAAATGGGTCCATTCCAATTACAGGACTTAATAGGTATTGATGTGAATCTTGCCACAACGAAATCAGTTCATGCCGGTTTTCATGGAGAAAGTCGATTTAGACCGCATTTTTACCAGGAGCGAATGGTTCAAGCTGGAAGCTTGGGGCGGAAGTCTAATGGAGGATACTTTCATTATGATGAATAAAACTATAGCCGTTATAGGTGAAAATTTACTAGCTAAGAGAGTGGTAGGAGTTCTTGAGAAAAAAGTGAAGGGAAGTATTCCTTTTAATGAGTTTTCGTTGTTGGAGCAAGCTGATCTCGTCATTGAAACAACGAATCTTCATTTAGAGGAAAAGAAAAGAAATTTACAACAAATAGAGTCGATCGTATCGCCTGACACATGTATCCTATCATCCATTCTTCACGTATCTGCAACAGAAGCAGCTTCATGGCTGCAACAACCTGATAGACTTGTAGGGTTTGCTGCTTTTGCTGACTTTTATGAGCATGACCTTGTTGAAGTGGCACTTCCCCTACAGGCTGATTTACGTTATCTCCAAAATGTACAATCAATGTTTCAATTACTAGGTATAGAGACAGAAGTTGTGGAGGATGAAGTTGGATTAGTATTTCCGCGCATTCTGTCACTCATTATTAATGAAGCTGCTTTTGCATTAACCGAAGGTACAGCATCTGCTTATGATATTGACCAAGCGATGAAAAAGGGCACAAATTATCCGTTAGGTCCTTTTGAATGGTGTGAGAAGATCGGGTTAGATGATGTATACGCTGTTTTAGCAGGTTTATATAAACAGTATGGGGAAGAGCGGTACCGACCTGCACCTCTTATGAAAAAGCTTGTTTATGCAGGGTGGATTGGCGGTGAAAAAGATAAGTGTTTTTATCACTATCAAAATCGTAATATAAAGGAGTTTTCACTATGAAAGAAGCCGTCATCATTGATGCTGTTCGAACACCTATCGGTAAGGTGAACGGCGCTTTAACAAGTGTCAGGCCAGATGATCTTGCGGCACATGTCATAAAAGAATTGCTCAATCGAATCTCAATTGATAAAGATCTCATTGAAGATGTTTATTTTGGATGTGCAAACCAAGGTGGTGAAGACAATCGAAATGTTGCCAGGATGGGTTTGCTATTAGCAGGAGTACCTGAAACAGTGTCAGGTGTAACTGTCAATCGTTTGTGTGGTTCTGGACTTGATGCTATTAACCAAGCATCAGCAGCCATTAAAGCAGGTCTTGGTCAAGTATTTATCGCTGGTGGAACAGAAAGTATGACTAGAGCTCCGTATGTCATGATGAAGCCGCATATAACAAATCCACGCGGAAATCAAACATTACATGATACAACAATAGGCTGGCGCCTTGTTAATCCTAAGCTTGCAGAAATGTACCCTCCTATTAGTCTAGGAGAAACAGCAGAAAATGTAGCTGAAAAATACCGGATTTCAAGAGAAGAACAAGATGAATTAGCTTTTCTTAGTCAAAAGAAAGCAGAACAAGCTATCAAAACAGGCAGATTTAAAGAAGAAATTGTTCCAATGGAGATTTCTCAAAAGAAAGGTGATACTGTTTCGTTTGATACAGATGAACATGTAAGACCTGACACAACAATGGAAGCGCTATCTAAACTCCGGCCTGTTTTCAGAGAAGGAGGAACGGTAACTGCGGGCAACTCTTCAGGAATTAATGATGGGGCAAGTGCGTTATTAATCATGGAAAAAGAGACCGCTCAGCAGCTCGGCTTAAAACCAATTGCAAAAATTGTTACTTCCGCTGTAAGTGGTGTAGATCCCGGCTATATGGGGATTGGTCCGATCCCCGCAACACTAAAGGCATTAAAAAGAGCAAACCTTACAATCAATGACCTTGATCTCATCGAAATTAATGAGGCTTTTGCAGCACAATCTGTTGCATGTATCAAAGAGCTTGGTCTTCCAATGGAAAAGGTCAATGTGAATGGTGGAGCCATTGCTTTAGGACACCCTCTTGGATGTAGCGGGGCCCGAATCGTAACGACTCTTGTTCATGAAATGCAAAAGCGGGATGTCCGCTATGGATTAGCGACAATGTGTATCGGGGTAGGTCAGGGAATTTCTACAATTATTGAAAAAGTTTAAGGAGAGTGAGCGAAGTGTTAAATGTAAGCAATCAAACCGGCGTGATAAAAGAAACGTACCAATTATACATTAACGGCGACTACTCAAATAGTAGTAACAATCATTTTTTCGAAACAATTAATCCTGCAACCGGTGAGGTGTTAGCAAAGGTTGCCAAAGCAACAAAAGATGATGTTGATCGGACAGTTGAAGCGGCAAGAAATGCATTTGAGACAGGAAAATGGCCAAGACAAACTCATACAAAGCGTGCAAGGTTGTTGAATAATATTGCAGCCATTATGAGAAAGCGTTTCAATGAATTGGTTGAAGCAGAGGTGTTGGATACTGGTAAAACAGTTGCTGCAGCACAAGGACAGATTACTCAGGCGATTGAAGATTTCGAATTTTATGCAGGAGCTATTTCAACATTTGGAGGCCGTACAAATCCTATGCCAAATGGATTCTTTAACTACACATTAAAGGAGCCTGTTGGTGTATGCGCACAAATTATTCCTTGGAATTATCCATTCATGATGGCGGCATGGAAAGTAGCTCCTGCACTGGCCGCAGGATGTACCGTCATTTTAAAACCAGCTTCGAACACACCAATTACCGCGTATATGCTTGCTGACATTTGCCATGAAGCTGGTGTACCAGAAGGGGTTGTCAATGTCATTACAGGCAGCGGTTCTGAAATTGGCCCTTATTTAACAGAACATCCGGGTGTCGATAAGGTGGCCTTCACTGGAGAAACAGAAACAGGTAAGGATATCATGGCCCGGGCATCTCAGACATTAAAACGAGTGACTCTTGAGTTAGGCGGGAAATCACCGAACATTGTGTTTGATGACTGTGATATTGATGGAGCCGTTGTTGGATCTCTTTATGGAATTTTTTATAACACCGGTCAATCTTGTGAAGCGCGATCAAGACTGTTTGTTCATGAAAATATTTACGATGAATTTTTAGCAAAGTTCATAGAAAAGGCAAAGCTGTTAAAGGTAGGCGATCCTTTCAACAAAGAAACACATATGGGTGCATTAATTTCTAAAAGCCATGAAGAAGTGGTGGATGGTTATGTACAGCTCGCAGTCGAAGAAGGTGGCGAAGTTTTATATGGAGGCAAGCGTCCTGAGGGGCCTGAATTTGAAAAAGGTTATTGGTATATGCCAACAATCATCGGCAATGTCACAAATGATATGAGAATTGCACAAGAGGAAGTGTTTGGTCCTGTAGTTGTTGTAATGAAGTTCAGTGATGAAAAAGAAGTTCTGAAATTAGCTAATGATACGATTTTTGGACTTGGGTCAGCTGTTTGGACAAAAGATCACGGTAAAGCTCATCGACTTGCAGCAGGACTGCGAGCTGGAATTGTGATGGTAAATAACCCAATCTCTGCATTCCCTGGAACACCTTTTGGCGGCTATAAGCAATCAGGGTTTGGAAGAGAATTGAGTGTTGAGACATTGGATTTATATACAGAAACAAAAAGTGTTGTCTCTTATACTGGAGAACGTCCTTTAAACCTATTTGGAATTTAATTTTTTAAGAGTAGGCTGTTTTCACAAAGGTTGTGGCTTTTAAAACACTATTTTAGCTCTGCAGCGCAATGGAACGGACTAATTTTCAACCTTTCTCATCAGAACAACAAAATATGCGAAAACAGATTTAAATTAACTACAAAGATAATAAAAAATGGAGGAATTAAAATGACGACAGCAGAAACGAAAACAAAAAATTTAACGGTGGTAAAAAACAATGGAATCGCTGAAGTACACATTCATGTAAACAAAACAAATGCTTATGATCTTGACTATTACAGAGAATTAAATGCTGCGATTGACGATATCCGCTTTGATAGTGATATTAAAGTGGCTGTGTTAATGAGTGATATGCCGAAGTTTTTCTCAGCCGGAGCAAATATTAACTTTTTAAAAGCTGCAGAGCCTCGCTTTAAAACACAATTTTGCTTATTCTGTAACGAAACACTTGATAAAATCGCCCGCTCTCCACAAATTTGGATTGCCTGCTTAGAAGGACATACAGTTGGCGGCGGATTAGAGATGGCACTTGCTTGTGACTTACGCTTTATGGGAGATGAAGCAGGAAAAATCGGCTTACCGGAAATTACACTAGGTGTATTAGCCGGCACAGGCGGAACCCAACGTCTTGCACGTCAAGTTGGCCATTCGAAAGCGTTGGATCTTAATTTAACAGGTGAAACGTTAACACCACAGGAAGCTCTGGATATTCAGCTGGTTGACCGTGTTTTCCCTCAAGCTGAAACAAGAGCAAAAACATTAGAATACGCAGAGAAAATTGCAAGCAGTGCAACATATGCAGCATCAAATATTAAACTATCCATTATGAATGGAAAAGAAATGCCATTAAATGTAGCTGTTCGTTATGAGGGCGAGCTGCAAAATCTATTATTCCGTTCACAAGATGCTCAAGAAGGGCTGAGCGCATTTATTGAAAAACGCGGTGCTAATTGGTCAGGAAAATAAAAGGATTACCTGGTTGGAAGACGAATATTAAATCAAAAGGTAAAGACTCTACTTTACCTTTTGATTAATGTGAAGAATGTATTCAAGCAATATATGCCTAACAAGTTCATAAAATCGTTTTTCTTGGGGGGAAAAATGTGATCGAATCAGCAACTACCTTTAAGGGATTAAAGGAGCGTTATAATGCAGCTAATCGGTTCATTGAGGAAAATGTACGAAGAGGATTGGGTGAAAAAATAGCCATTATTGGTGATGATGAACACGTAACATACAATGATCTTCTTATACAGGTGAATAAATTTGGAAGCGCTTTAAAGGAACTTGATATTGAAAGAGAAAATAGGATCATTCTATTAACTTATGATTCTCCTGAGTTTATTGCAACGTTTTTTGGAACAATGAAAATAGGAGCTGTTCCTATACCAATCAGCACGATGTTACAGCCCCAGGATTATGAGTATATGTTAAATAATAGTCGTGCAAAGGCTCTTGTCGTTCATGAGGATATTTGGAACAGTTTACAAGAGTTTCGTGAACGTTTTGTATTTCTAAAACATATTATTGTTATTTCGAAACAAGCTTCACATAGTACGGACGTTTTCAATTTTCATGAAATGACGAATCGAGCATCTTCTGAATTACAATCTTTATATACAACCCCAGAAGATCCAGGCTTTTGGCTATATAGTTCAGGTAGTACAGGCAACCCGAAAGGAGTCATGCACTACCATAAAAGTATGGAAGCAGCTTTTGATAACTTTGCAAAACAAGTGTTGAACATAACTGAAGCTGATATTACGTTTTCTGCTTCAAAGCTGTTTTTTGCTTACGGGCTAGGTAATGGCATGTATTTTCCGCTTGGAGCCGGTGGGACGACCGTTCTAATGAAAGACAGACCAACCCCGGAAAACATCTTTAATAAAATTATTGACTCAAAACCAACCGTCTTTTTCGGAGTACCAACTCTTTATGGTGCCATGATTAACTATGTAGAAAAAACAGGTTCAATTCCAGACCTTTCTTCTGTCAGAATCTGTGTATCTGCAGGGGAACCGCTTCCTTCTGCCTTTATAAATAAATGGAGAGAAATCTTCAATTTAGATATACTCGATGGAATTGGCTCAACCGAGGCATTGCACATATACCTCTCGAACCGAATTGGGGATGTCAAAAGTGGCAGCACAGGAAAAGTCGTTCCTGGGTATGAGGCAAGAATTCTTAATGATAACTCACAAGAGGTTGGTCCAAATGTGGTTGGTGACTTAGTTATTAAAGGTGAGAGTTTAACTGGTGGCTATTGGTGCAATATCGAGGAAAATCATCGGAAATTTTACGGTGAATGGATGTACACCGGTGATAAATATTATCGTGATGAAAATGGTTGCTTTTGGTATTCAGGTCGATCAGATGATATGTTAAAGGTTGGTGGCATCTGGGTCTCACCAATTGAAATTGAAACAGTGCTTTATCATCATGAAAAAGTTTTGGAAGTTGCTGTTATTGGAAAGAAAACGGAGAATAATTTAGTATATCCTAAAGCATACATCGTCTTAAAAGAAGGAGTCGAACCTTCTGAAGAACTTGCGGGTGAGCTAAAATTATATGTGAAAAATAATTTGGCTCCATATAAATATCCAAGAGAAGTAGAGTTTTTAGAGGAATTACCAAAAACAGCAACAGGTAAAGTACAAAGGTTTAGGTTAAGAACATAGATTTTAAATGATAGAAAATAATACCTAACATATAAAACGTTAGAATCAGTTAAAAAAGATTCTAGCGTTTTTTCTTATTACTCGATAGCTCGTTATGCTTATAATAAAATAGCAATAGTTATGTTGATGCTTTCTTAAAATTGCTGCGGGTTTACCTTTCTCCTTAACTATATGGTACAATTATATTATACCCCAGTTACGTATATTTAACTTTATATATTAAAGGGAAAAAGAGGGAGGGAATTGCATGGCTAATTCTGAAGAAGGAAAAGTGACACATAGATCAACAAAAGAAAAAGATCAATTGATTACCCGTTTAAAACGAATCGAAGGCCAAGTCCGAGGAATTCAAAATATGATTGAAAATGAGAGGTATTGTGTAGATATTCTCACCCAAATTTCGGCTATTAACGCAGCCATGAATAAAGTCGGCCTTCAATTGTTGGAAAAGCATGCACACCATTGTGTATCAGACGCGATTAGGGATGGAGATGGAGAAGAGGCCATTTCAGAATTAATGGAAGTGTTTAAACGTTTTTCTAAATCTCAGTAATTGAAAGATGCTGGCAGTCTATCTGTTGACATACCCACAGGGGGTATGGTAAATTGAATTTATGATAGTTCTTTGATAAAAGTTGTTTATTAAATACCTTACTAGGGTATTGTATAATAGAAATGTTAAGGAGGAATTTTCTATGAAACAAGTAACACTAAATGTAGAGGGAATGTCTTGTGGACATTGCGTGAATTCAATTGAAGGAAATGTAGGAGAGTTAAAAGGTGTTGAAGCCGTTAAGGTACATCTTGATACAGGAAAAGTTGATGTAACATTCGATTCGAACGTCGTAAGTATGAAAGAAATTACAGATGTAATTGAAGATCAAGGATATGATGTGGAAAGTTAATTTTATATAGAAATACAGAGTGATTGTGCTGGTAGCCGGCACAATTACTTTTTACAAAAATATATACCCCCTAGTAGTATGTAGCGAGGAGTGAGAAAACATGAATCAAAAGGAAACAACACTGCAAATCCAAGGTATGACATGTGCAGCTTGTGCGACAAGAATTGAAAAAGGACTTAAAAAAATTGAAGGGGTCGAAGAGGCTAATGTGAACTTTGCCCTTGAGAAAACGAATATAAAATATAATCCCGATATTACGGATGTAGGGAAGTTTAAGGAAAAAGTCCAATCTTTAGGCTATAACGTTGTAAGCGAGAAAATGGAGTTTGATATTACGGGAATGACGTGTGCTGCATGTGCGAATAGAATTGAAAAACGGCTAAACAAATTAGAAGGCGTTGATCAAGCAACAGTTAACTTCGCGTTAGAAACAGTTCGTGTGGAATATAACCCTGATCAGGTATCCATTTCTGATATGAAAGAGGCAATTAAAAAATTAGGTTATTCGCTTGAACAAAAGCAAGAAAAAGAAGGAGAACAAGTCGATCATCGTCAAAAAGAAATTGAAAAGCAACAAGGGAAGTTTCTTTTCTCGGTCATTTTGTCATTTCCGTTATTGTGGGCCATGGTCAGTCATTTTGAATTTACACGCTTTATTTGGCTTCCGGATATGTTTATGAATCCTTGGGTCCAACTAGCTCTAGCTACACCTGTTCAATTTATCGTAGGTAGACAATTCTATGTTGGAGCTTATAAGGCGTTAAGAAATAAAAGTGCAAACATGGATGTACTCGTTGCATTAGGTACATCAGCTGCTTATTTTTATAGTTTGTATTTAAGTATTATGTCAATCGGTTCAAACGAACATATGGTTGAGCTCTATTATGAAACAAGTGCTGTTCTTATTACATTAATAATATTAGGTAAATTATTTGAAGCAAAAGCGAAAGGCCGATCCTCAGAAGCAATTAAGAAATTAATGGGGTTACAGGCGAAAAACGCAACGGTTATGCGTAATGGTCAAGAAATGATCATTCCAATTGAAGATGTATTAGAAGGCGATATCGTCTATGTGAAACCAGGTGAAAAAGTGCCGGTTGACGGTGAAATTGTTGAAGGACAATCAGCGCTTGATGAATCAATGCTAACCGGAGAAAGTATTCCAGTCGATAAAAAGGGAGGAGACCATGTCATTGGTTCAACGATCAATAAAAATGGCTTCCTAAAAATTAAAGCAACAAAAGTAGGGAAAGATACGGCTTTAGCTCAAATTATTAAAGTGGTGGAAGAAGCCCAAGGTTCAAAAGCACCGATCCAACGTTTAGCTGACGTAATTTCAGGTATTTTCGTACCTATTGTAGTCGGTATAGCGATTGTAACCTTCCTTATATGGTATTTTGCTGTTAGCCCCGGAGATTTTGCCGAAGCCCTTGAAAAGTTCATTGCGGTATTAGTTATCGCATGTCCTTGTGCACTTGGTCTTGCCACACCAACTTCCATAATGGCTGGATCCGGTCGTGCAGCTGAATTTGGTATTTTATTTAAAGGTGGGGAGCACCTTGAAACAACTCATCAATTAGACACTGTTATTCTTGATAAAACAGGTACAGTTACAAATGGAAAACCATCTTTAACTGACGTTATTTTAGCTGAAGGTATCGATGAAACAGAATTTCTTACGCTTGTTGGTACATCAGAGCGAAACTCAGAACACCCACTTGCCGAAGCAATCGTTGAAGGGATTAAAGAAAAAGATATTACACTAGGATCAGCCGATACCTTTGAAGCCATTCCAGGTTTTGGGATAAAAGCGGCTGTGCAAGGTAAGGAACTAGTTATCGGTACAAGAAAGCTGATGGCGAAACATAATATCGATGTAAAAACTGAATTAGTGAAAATGGAGAATTTAGAGAAGCAAGGGAAAACAGCGATGCTCGTAGCCATTGATGGACACTATGCAGGTATTGTTGCTGTTGCAGATACCATTAAAGATACATCTAAAGAAGCCATTTCCCGCTTGCATAGCATGGGCTTAGATGTAGTTATGATTACAGGGGATAACACCAAAACGGCTCAAGCAATTGCAGAACAGGTTGGAATTAAAAACGTCATTGCAGAGGTTTTACCGGAAGGCAAGGCAGAAGAAGTGAAAAAGCTTCAGCAGGCTGGTAAAAAAGTAGCCATGGTAGGAGACGGAATAAACGATGCCCCGGCACTAGCTACAGCTGACATTGGGATGGCGATTGGTACAGGTACAGATGTGGCCATGGAAGCAGCTGATATCACGCTTATCCGCGGGGATTTAACAAGTATTGCAGACGCAATTTATATGAGTAAGAAGACAATCACAAATATTAAGCAAAATCTTTTCTGGGCACTTGCTTATAACAGTTTAGGTGTTCCAATTGCTGCATTAGGATTCTTAGCTCCATGGTTAGCCGGAGCAGCAATGGCTTTCAGTTCTGTATCTGTTGTTATTAATGCCTTAAGGCTTCAAAGAATTAAGTTAAAGGCTTAAAAGTAGAAAGGAGGCGCCTAGTTTGAAAAAAAGTATATTGATTTGGACCATTTCAGCAATCGTGTACCTTGGAGTAGTCATTGTAGGTTTCAAAGTTTACGCTAGTATGAATCCAAAATCAGAAGAACACCTTACCCATGAAACTACTGATCAGGAAGAAGAAAATAAGAATCATAGTCATCACGATGACGAAAATCATAGTGTAAACACAATTAGCGACGTTACACCAAAGGTTTCTTATGCTAACGGAGAAATCACCATTGAGTTAAAAGATAAGAATAACAATGTTCCGGAACTGGAAGTTTCCCATGAAAAATACATGCATTTCATCGTCGTGAGTTCAGACTTAAAAGAGTACCACCATTTTCATCCCGAGAAAGCGGGAGATGGAATCTACAAACAGAAGGTAAGTTTACCAGGTCATTCTTATCAAGCGTTTGTTGACATTAAACCAAAAGGTTTTCAATATTCTGTAACACCTATGGAATTCCATGTTGGTAAAGCGAATCATGAACACGAGGAGAATGATCTAGTAGCCGATAAGGAATTTATTAAGACCATCAATGGTCAAACAGTTGAATTAATAACTGAGTCTTTTGAAGTCAACAAAGAAATAACCCTTAACTTTGATGTGAAGAATGCAAAGCCTGATCCATATTTAGGCGCCTTAGGCCATGTTGTTATTTTGGATGAAAATGGAGAGCAATATATCCATGTTCACCCGGTAGCGGATGATAAGACTGTATTTGAAACACAGTTTGATAAACCGGGAATTTATAAGCTATGGGCAGAGTTCAAGTTCGGGGATCAGGTCAATGTTTATCCATTTGTTATAGAAGTAAAAGAATAAATGGAAAAAATGGAAAGATGTCCTTCCACTATATCCTAAACCGTTCTGTTTTGAGGTGTATTTTTAATAATATGTGCTGAAATGACTATCGTATTGGCATCATTATTGGTATATAAAACCTCACTCACAGGTATATGGTTCACTGTAATCTTTTAAATAAGATGTTTTGTCCTTTATCTAAGAATCACGAAAGTAAAATAAGCGGAGTTTTTTCGGTTAAATGCAGAATGGAGCTTGTTTCGGAGAAAATAAGGGGAGTTTTTCCGATTATGCACAGCAAAGTTTCCTATTTTCGAATCTTTCGAGCCAATAGGCGGAATCCCTCCGTCTATTACAGCCTTTTTTTACTATTAATTATTAATTATTAATTATTAATTAAGCGGAATTTTTCCGTGTATTTATCAGCTCTGTTGCTTAACCTGATCTCCAAACCATTACGTGTGAACCCTCTCAATCCTAGATTTTAACTGCCCCTATTATGCTTTTGATCATAGACCAAAAGGAATATTTGCGCGAAGATCGTTTTGTTCGATTTGAGATATTAAACGAAAAACTAGGGAAGAATTATGGGAATTATATTCAATAAGCGGTAGTTTGAAAAAAGCTCCTACTTTACGTTTATAAAAGGAGCTTTTATTATGGAAAGAATTTTTACGTTAATGACTCTTTCTATTCTTTTCATATACCCTTCTTGCTAATTCCTCAAGTATATAAACAACTGGAATTTGAGTCGTGATATTCGATGTTTCATAAAATTCTTCAGACACATAGTAGGATATATTTTTATCGGAAATTTTGGCTATTGTAGATTGTCCGTTATTTGTAATACTTAGAATCTTACTGTTTTTATCTTTCAACATATGGATGTGGGAGAGGGTAAAGTGATTTTCTCCCGATGCGGATAAAGCAATTGTGATGCTGTTGTTTAAGTTGGCGTGAATAGGTGTATACCAGTCTTTTAAGTATGTAGAAAACGTCCCTAAGCTTGAAAAGTATCTAGCACCATATTCGGCAAGAGTACCCGAACTGCCGATTCCGATAAAATATACATGATTTGCTTTAGATATGGTGTCCGCAGCATCATCGAGCTTAGTAGTGAAATGCTCATTTTGGGTGCGTTCTAAAAACTCCGCTACCACATGCTGGCCGCTTTTGATCAATGTGTCACTCTTTTCGTCCATTGATAATTTCAGTTTTACTTTAAATTCCGAAAAACCTTCACAATCTAATTTCCTGCAGAATCGCATGATTGTAGATGTGGAAACATGAGCCTCATCAGCAAGATCCCTTATCCGCATATAAATGACTTTTTCTTTATGTTGCATAACATATTTATAAATCAGCATCTCAAGGTCATTGAATGTTGCAATTACCTCATTCGTAAACAAATCCTTTTCTCCCTTCTTGTGTACATTCTTTTGTCATTATACTTCAAAAGAGAAACGCAGTGTTACTTATAAGAAACAAATGCCTTAAAGTGAAAAACAAATCTAACGCTTTCAAAACTATGTCGGATCCTTATGAAATGCTAGAAGCACATAAGGAGCATTTTCGACAGTTTTCCAAACAACTGAAGTGTAAGAATAAAGGAAAGGGAAAGATGAAAATTCATCTTTCCCTTTGTATCTAGTAATATTAATTTTAAAGGATTTCTAATCTAAACAGAACAAACCTTTCAACCTATTTCCAATCAAAATCTTTAATAAAATTAACGAAAGCCTTAACAACATTCCATTCCAGAGATTCCTCGTGATAATACATCCACGTTCTTCGCAATATAGGATCTCCATTCTGATCCTTTAATTCTATTTTATATAAGTCATCAATCCCGGTAAGAACCCTGCTGGACAAGACCCCGTAACCTAGACCATTGATCACCATTTCCTTGCAGGTATCAACTTGGTCGACTGCTATACTAACAAATGGTTCTTTTGAATAGTTTTCAGCCCACCAATGATCTTCTATTGATTTTAGTAAATAATCTACTTTATATTCAATTTTTGGTAGATGGGGGAGTTCGGTAATATCTATTTCTTCCTTTGAAGTAATACATATTGTTTCTTCAAACAATAAATGTTTTGATAACCCTCTCCAACCATAGTCTCCTCGTATAAAACTTATATGAACATCTTTGTTGTGGATCAGTTGAGTGACATCTCTGCTCCACCCCGTAACAACCTTAAATTCAACATGAGGATATTGTGCTTTAAATAATTTTAAGATATATGGAAGTTCATAATTAGCAAAGAAATTTGAAACGCCTAATTTTAATGTGCCTGCAACTTCATTACTGGAAATATGACTCATATTTTGGACATTTTCTTTGACTTTTTGATAGTGAGAAAGGGCTTCGTCCGCACATTGGACAAGATATTCTCCTTGTGGAGTAAAATGAACGCCTCTGCTTTCACGGGTTACGATTTTAACACCTAGCTCCTCCTGCATGTGCTTCAAACGGTTTGTTAATGCTGGTTGAGTAATAAATAAAAGTCTAGCTGCTTTTGTAATATTCTTTTGACTATAAAGAACCTTTAGTATCTCCCAATCTCGGTAATCCATATTTTCCCAATCCTTGCGATATAAATTTTAATTATATTTATATATAATTTTTCAATATTTTATTTATTTTAATTATTGCATTATCCTTATTCGTAAGCAATGGTAAATTACTTCTTTCATAATGCAATAAAAAATATACGTAATACCTATTCGAGGGGGCATTGTCGTTGACACGAAATGAATATAAACAAAATCCATGGAGTCATTTTCATGGTCCAAACCTTGGCTATGTAATGGAACAATATGAAATGTATGTAAATGGTGCTGACTCGGTTGATTCAGAATTAAAGGAGCTTTTCAAAAGTTGGGGTTCTCCTTTACAAGCTGAAGGAATGCACGTTCAAAATAGTATTGAAATAACAGGAGCTGTTCAAAGCGATCTGACAAGTACGAAGAAAATATTAAAAGCAGCTAAACTGCTTGATGATATTCGACTTAATGGACATTTAGCCGCCAAAATTAATCCGTTAGAAAAGAATGAAGATAAAAATAACTCTCTCCCAACTCCTGAACGATATGGCCTAAGTGAGCATGATTTGAAAGCGATTCCAACTGAGTTGGTATGGACAAATGCTCCAAAGGGTATTCACAATGCACTTGATGCAGTTAACCTATTAACGGATTTTTACACAGGATCCTTAGCATATGAGTTCAGTCATGTACATGAAGAGGAAGAACGAGAATGGTTAACTCAGATGGTGGAAAGCGGTGCTGTAAAGCGTGACTTATCCAAAAAAGAGTGTACAGAGTTATTAACGAAACTGGCAGAAGTGGAAGGATTTGAACAGTTTTTACACAAAACATTTGTCGGTCAAAAAAGATTCTCTATTGAAGGAGTCGACTCTCTCGTACCGATGCTCGATCATGCGGTTAGGGAAGGGGCTAAGGATGGGGTATGTAATGTCATGATTGGAATGGCCCACCGCGGTCGTTTAAGTGTTCTGGCACATGTAATGGAAAAACCTTATCATAAAATTTTCTCTGAATTTCAGCATTCAAATGCAAAGCAGCAAGGACCATCAGGAGATTTACTCGATATAAGTGAGGGATGGACAGGAGATGTGAAATACCATTTAGGAAGCGACCGATTTATCACAGGTTCCGGTGAGGTTCGTACCCGTATTACCTTAGCAAATAACCCAAGCCACCTTGAATTTGTTGATCCAATAGTTGAGGGATTTGCTAGAGCCGCTCAAGAAGAACGCAATCAAGCCGGCTACCCTGTACAAGATACATCGAAGGCGTTTGCAATTTTAGTTCATGGTGATGCCGCGTTTCCAGGGCAGGGGATTGTAGCAGAAACCTTGAATTTAGCGGGATTAAAGGGATATAAAACAGGCGGTACGATCCATATTATCGCCAACAATATGATTGGATTTACAACAGACAGCCATGATTCGCGTTATACAAGATATGCTAGTGATCTAGCGAAAGGATACGAAATTCCTGTTGTACATGTGAATGCAGATGATCCGGAAGCTTGTTTGGCAGCCGTCCATCTAGCTTATCAATACCGTGTACGCTTTGGAAAAGACTTTTTGATTGACTTGGTCGGTTATCGCCGATTTGGACATAATGAGATGGATGATCCGGCAGTTACTCAGCCTAAAACTTACAAAATAGTGACTAGTCATAAGACAGTAAGAGATTTATATGCTGATCATTTACAGACAAACAGCACCCTCGGTCAAGAAGAAATACAGCAAATCTATCAAACTGTGCAGGAAACAGTGAAAGCTGAATATGAAAAGGCGTTAGAGAATAAACAAGATGAACCTGCTGCTGATGTAGAGGTCCCGGGGGTTATTGCTAAAGGAATTCCATCTATCGAAACAAAGGTTCAGCTAGATAACCTTCGAGAGGTAAATGAGGATTTATTGAAATGGCCAGAGGGCTTTAATGTCTATCCAAAATTAAAGCGCATCCTTGAACGCCGAAAAAATGCCTTGGAACAGAACGGGAAGGTAGAATGGGCGACAGCGGAAGCACTAGCATTTGCAACAATCATAAAAGATGGTACGCCAATTCGTCTAACAGGTCAGGATTCGGAACGTGGAACGTTTGCACAGCGTCATATCGTATTGCATGACTCCATAACAAATGAAACCTTTTCACCTTTGCACCGAATTCCACAAACTCAGGCTTCGTTTGCTGTTCACAATAGCCCATTGTCTGAGGCGGCAGTTATCGGTTTTGAATATGGCTACAATGTGTTTGCACCTGAAACACTTGTGATGTGGGAAGCGCAATATGGTGATTTTGCCAACACTGCTCAGCCATTCTTTGATCAATTCCTTTCCGCAGCAAGAGCGAAATGGGGACAAAAATCAGGACTTGTTCTTCTGTTGCCGCATGGATATGAAGGTCAAGGTCCTGAACACTCCAGTGCTAGAATTGAACGCTTTTTACAATTAGCAGCTGAAAATAACTGGACAGTTGCAAACTTAACAAGTGCAGCGCAATATTTCCATATTTTACGTCGTCAGGCTGCTATTTTGGGAACCGAATTTGTTCGACCGTTAGTCATCATGACACCGAAAAGTTTGCTTAGACATCCATTAACTGCTTCTGCAGGTACAGAGCTTAGCGAAAGTCATTTTAAAACAGTAGTAGAACAGCCGCAAACGGGATCAAATGTAAATGAAGTGAAGCGTTTAGTATTCACAACAGGAAAAATGGCCATTGATTTGGCTGCAAAAGTTGAGGAAATGAAAGGAAATCGAAACCTGGATGAAGTTCACATCATTCGTATTGAACAATTGTATCCATTTCCAAAGGAACAAGTAAGGGAAATTATACAGCGATATCCGAACTTAAGTGAAATAATCTGGGTACAGGAAGAACCGAAGAATATGGGTTCATGGCATTATATCGCTCCTATTCTAATTGAACTTGCTTCCGGCATTCTGGAAGTAGGGTACATTGGTCGTCCGCATCGTTCCAGTCCTGCAGGTGGTGATCCACTTGTGCATAAAAGAGAACAAGAACGTATTATTGAGCAAACATTTGAAGTAGATAGTCTAGTAGATACACTAAATCATGGAATTGGAATGTTTTAACCGAACATAATCCGACAAGTGAACTAAGGTAGCAGATTCACTTTTAATAGTAAGACAAAATAGTCTAGGAGGAGAATCACATGATTGAAGTAAAAGTACCAGAACTAGCAGAATCCATTACAGAGGGAACGGTTTTAGAATGGCTTGTTAAAATAGGTGATCAAGTGTCCAAAGGAGAAGGCATTGTAGAACTTGAAACAGACAAAGTCAATTTAGAAGTAAATACTGAATACTCTGGTGTCGTAACAAAAGTACTAAGAGAGCCTGGAGATACAGTCGAAGTAGGTGACGTAATCGCTATTTTAGAAGATAATGCTGCAGAGGGTACAGTTCGAGCCGAGGCAGAAGCGTCGAAAGAACCGGTAAAAGAAGAGGTTCAACCACCTAGTACACCAAGCGCACCGCAAAATTCAAAAACATTACAGCCGATTGCTTCACCATCCGCTAGAAAATTGGCAAGAGAACTGGGAATTGATTTAAATCAAGTAGTAAGCAGTGATCCACTTGGCAGAATTAGACCGCATGACGTAAAAGCACATTTACAGACGCCTGTTACAAAAGAAAAAGAAGAGCAAAAATCAGAAAATCCGAGTTCAAAGCCAGCTGCTCTACAGGCAAATCAAGAGAATGATAAATCAGTAGAACGCATTAAAATGTCCCGTCGTCGTCAAACCATTGCCAAACGTCTTGTAGAAGTCCAACATACTGCTGCAATGTTAACGACTTTTAATGAAGTAGACATGACAGCAGTTATGGATATCCGGAAAAAACGCAAAGATGCCTTCCTGGAAAAACATGATGTCCGTCTAGGTTTCATGTCGTTCTTTACAAAAGCTGTAGTAGCGGCTTTAAGAAAATACCCTCTATTGAATGCCGAAATTCAAGGGGATGAGCTTGTATTAAAGAAATTTTATGATATTGGTATTGCAGTAGCAGCTCCGGAGGGGTTAGTAGTACCAGTCGTGCGTGATGCTAATCAAAAAAGCTTCGCTGATATTGAGAGAGAAATTGGCCAGCTTGGTAAAAAAGCCCGGGACAATGCTCTAACATTAAAAGATTTACAAGGTGGTACATTTACGATTACAAATGGCGGTGTGTTTGGATCTTTAATGTCAACACCGATTTTAAACGCACCACAAGTAGGAATTCTAGGTATGCATAAGATTCAAACAAGACCGGTAGCTATTGATAACGACCGAATTGAAAACCGTCCAATGATGTACATTGCCCTTTCATATGATCATCGAATCGTTGATGGAAAAGAAGCAGTTAGCTTCCTGGCTATGATAAAAGATCTTTTAGAAGACCCGGAAACTTTATTATTAGAAGGATAAAAAGTAATTGACTTAGCAAGCTTCTCTATAAGATGAGAGCTAAACTTTTATAGGGAAGCTTCATCCATATTTGGGGAAAGCAATAAAACGACAATAGAGAGTTAGGTTTTAAGGGGATGTGTGGATGGAAGCAAAATATTGTAAAGAGTCTAGAGTAATACGAACAAGTCGTGTGTTCCCAAATGATGTTAACAACCACAATACATTATTTGGAGGCAGGTTAATGAGTGATGTTGACCAAATCGCTTCCATTTCTGCAGCGCGTCATAGCCGGAGAGAATGTGTAACGGCTTCAACAGATTCAGTTGATTTTTTACATCCTGTTCAGCCGACGGATTCAGTTTGTTTTGAATCGTATGTGACATGGACAGGAACATCATCCATGGAAGTTTTTGTGAAAATTATTGCGGAAGACTTAAAAAGCGGTAAACGTAAAATGGCAGCGACCGCCCTCTTAACTTTTGTCGCACTGGATGAACAAAAACGTCCAACTCGCGTTCCACAAGTGATTCCCGAAACGGAAGAAGAGAAAAAGTTACATGAAACTGCGCCCGAGAGAGCAAGAATGCGTAAAGAACGAAAACAAAAAAGTAAAGAATTAGCTGCATTTTTAACAACAAATCAGCCATGGGACCTACAATCTTGTAATGGTTTTGGCTAAGGTAAATACGATACTTTTAAAAAAATACTTATCTTTATGAAAATGATGAAACGATATCTTTAGGGGGAATTCATAGTATGGATTATTACTCACTATTCGAAGGCTAACATAATTAGTCAATCTGCCTTGAAAATAGGTCCATACTGCACAAAGATTCCTTATCTCTTTTAAAAAATCGTTTTCTACTACACACAAAAAAAGGAGACAAAAAGATGTCCACTCTACGTGAAGAAGCATTAAAAATGCACAAGGAAAATCAAGGAAAGCTTGGTGTCCATTCGAAAGTTGCGGTAAGTAATACGAAAGATTTAAGTTTGGCATATTCACCAGGTGTGGCTGAGCCTTGTAAAGATATATATGAAGATGAAAGCAAAGTATATGACTATACGATGAAAGGAAACCTTGTCGCGGTGGTCTCAGATGGTTCAGCTGTACTTGGCCTTGGCAATATAGGTCCAAAAGCTGCCATGCCGGTAATGGAAGGGAAGGCTTTATTATTTAAATCATTTGCTGATGTGGATGCATTTCCTATTTGTCTGGATACAAATGATCCTGATAAAATTGTTGAAGTTGTTAAGTTGTTACAGCCGACGTTTGGCGGAGTTAATTTGGAAGATATTACGGCTCCACAATGTTTTGAAATTGAAGAGCGCTTACGTAAGGTTTGTCAAATTCCGATTTTTCATGATGACCAACATGGTACAGCTATTGTAACAGCAGCAGGGTTAATTAACGCTTTAAAATTAGCAAATAAAAGAATCGAAGATATATCTGTCGTCATAAATGGAGCAGGTGCTGCAGGAGTAGCAATTGTTAAGCTACTTCTTAGTATGGGTGTAAAAGATGCCATTTTATGTGATACAAAAGGAATTATATATGAAGGTCGAACTGTGGGAATGAATCCATTTAAAGATGAAATGGCCCGTATAACGAATAAACAACAAAAACAAGGCTTACTAGCAGATGCACTTGTCGGTGCAGATGTATTTGTTGGTGTCTCAGCAGCAGGTGCTGTCACAAAAGAAATGGTTCGCTCCATGAATCAAGATCCAATCATTTTTGCAATGGCAAATCCTGTACCGGAAATTATGCCTGAGGAGGCAAAAGAGGCGGGTGCACTTGTAATAGGAACAGGTCGTTCTGACTTTCCGAATCAGGTCAATAATGTTCTAGCATTCCCTGGTATTTTCCGGGGAGCATTAGATGTTCAAGCGAAAGAAATAAATGAAGAAATGAAGCTTGCAGCTGTTTATGCAATTGCGGGAATTATTGATGCGGAAGAGCTTCATTGCGATTATGTCATTCCAGATCCATTTGACAGCAGAGTGGCTGCTTATGTTGCGGCAGCGGTTGCTGGTGCTGCTATCGAATCCGGGGTTTCACAAAAAAATGTAAATACAGAAGAAATCAAACAACGTCTATTATCCTTGCAGGAAAAAACGACAAAAGAGTATCAAGAAATTAACTAATAATAAAGGACATGGTACTTCACCATGTCCTTTGCTATTTTGTATGATTGATAATTGAAATAAAAAACAACCTTTGTAACTTTTCATATAAAGAGAAATCCTATATCAAATCCACATGTCTACGATTAACCAAAAAATATACCTTTTAATTCAATAATAGTTAAAATAATGAATAGTAAAATACTAACGCCTAGCGCAATATTAGATAGCCACTGATGGCGATCAATAGAACCAACATATTTTTTCTTGTTTAGTAAATAAAGCAACGTGATTGCCATAAAAGGCATAAAGATAGATCCTAGTGCGCCATATGCTATGATTAATCCAACAGGCTTTCCTATAAAATGAAGGAGCATTGGAGGGAATGTTAACCATAGTACATAGAAACGATATGCCTTTGATTTACTTAAATCATCATTACTAATGTCTTGGTGACGAATGGATCTAATGAAATCCGCAAATAAATAAGGAACACCATTCCATACTCCAAGGACAGAACTAAATGAAGCTGACCAGAATCCGATTAAGAATAAATATCGAACAGATGGATGTAGTTCATTACCTAAGATTGAAGCAAATTCTACTAATCCCTTTTCTCCACTAATATTAACATCAGTTCCATATAATAATCCTGCACCCAATACTAGAAGTGAGATTGTAAACAACCCAGTAACAATATATGCAATTGCAGAATCATAGCGAACAGCACGGATAAAAGATGGTCCCTTCCATTTATTCTCTTGTAACCAATAACCATAAGAAGCCATAGTTAGTGAACCACCTACACCACCAATTAAACCGAGAGCATACACTAATGATCCTTGTGGAAGTGTCGGTACAGCAGTCCCCAAGATATCACCTAGTTGCGGGATGACTAAAAGGGCAGATCCAACAACTGCGATAAACATGAGTCCGATTAACACGTTCATAATTTTTTCAAATGTTTTATACTTTCCCCACCATACTAATATAAATGCTAATAACCCATGTATGATTGCCCATTGAGTTAAAGAAAGTTGCGGGAATAATGCCGCCATTGCAAGCGCACATGAAGCTGTACCTGCAGCACCATAAACAAAGCCCCAAATGACTGAATAAACACCAAAATAACCTGTAGCCCATTTCCCCATTAGGCGCCAGCCTTCTAATATCGTTTTACCACTTGTTAAATGCCAACGACCAACACCTTCATTTAAAGCGAATTTAAGAATGGAACCTATAAGAATCGCCCAGAGAAAAACTAAGCCATAATTTGTACCTGCCACAAGTGCGGCAACTAAATCACCTGCACCTACGCCAGTAGCAGCAACAATCAAGCCAGGTCCAATAATGGTAGATTTTTTTACCCCTAGATCTTGCTCAATTTGTGTATGTTTTTGTTGTATCATGGAATCCTCCTTTGTATTCTCGGTAATAACGCTTTCATATTTAAGTGAAAATAAAAATATGAAATGAATTCTATTATAGTATTAATTATTTTTTTAGAAAAATCAATAATTTCATAAAAATAGAGATAATTATTAACTCAACCATTCCAATGACAAATAAATCTTTTTCAATAATTGCTTCCTTTATCAATAGATATTTAGTTAGCATGTAGCATAAATACCACTAAGCATCGAAACTAAAACTTAATTGAGCAAGTTGAGTAACTTATTTACAAACAGAGAGGGACTGAACTATAAATAGTTCTTAAAGAATTTAGGAACATCATAAATAAAAAACAAAGGCTTTCGTCATTAGGATTTGACGAAAGCCTTGAATTTCTACCATTTTTCATTTAATAAACATCACGCTGGTAACGACCTTGCTTCTTTAGCTCATTTAGATATACTTCAGCTTCTTCTTGGGTCATCGCACCTTCTGTTTCAATAATACTAATAAGTGTGTTATGAACATCTTTTGCCATATTAAGCTTATCACCACAAACGTAGAAGTAAGCTCCATTTTCCAGCCAATCAAACAATTCTTTGCTATTCTCAAGCATTCTGTGCTGTACATATATTTTTTGCTCTGTATCACGCGAGAACGCAGTCACTAATTTTGTTAAAGCCCCGTCACTTAAAAATTGCTCTAACTCGTCTTGATAAAGGAAATCTGTTGCTGCATACTGCTCTCCAAAAAATAGCCATGATCTGCCTGTCGCTTTTGTCACCGCTCGTTCCTGAATAAATGAACGGAATGGGGCAATTCCTGTTCCTGGACCAACCATAATAATGTCCTTATCTTCGGAATTCGGCAGATTAAAGTGTTTATTTTGTTGAATAAAAATAGGAAGTGTATCTCCTTCTTGTACTCGTTCAGCAACCAATACAGAACAAACTCCTTTTCGGTTACGACTGTGAGCTGTGTAGCGAACAGCACCGATTGTAAGATGAACTTCATTAGGGTACGCTGTCATGCTGCTGGCAATAGAATAAAGACGTGGTGTCATTTTTCTTAAAAGCGAAACAATTTTTTCAGCAGACGCATTCCAAGGGCCGAAGTCACGCAGCATGTCAAGCAAGTCACGTCCAACCGTATATTCTTTTATTTGTTTTGCATTTTCAGCTAACAACAGCCTTTGTAACTTTTCATTTTCTGTTAATTCGGCAGCTTGCTGTAAAATCTTTTTGGTTAGAAGTGTAATTTCAAAGTGTGTTGTTAGCGCTTCTTCTAGTGGAAGTGTATCTCCTTCTTTATTGATTGTTACGGGGATTTTTCCATCCCACTTCATTTCCTCAATAATGGAATCAACCAGTTCCGGATCATTTTGAGGGATTATGCCAAGGGTATCCCCAGGAATATAAGAAAGGCCCGAGTTCTCTAAAGATAACTCAATATGCATCGTTTCTTTATTAGAACCAGGTTTATTTAAGTCAATATTTTTAAGTACTTTTGCTTGAAATGGATTTGTTCTTGAAAAAGGTGGCTTATTTGTTTCAGTATTTTGCATGATTTATCATCCCCTGTTAAAAGTCAGATTTTTTAAACGTTCTATTTTATCTCTCGAGCATTTTATTAATAGAATTACTATTTCCAATATGTAGAGAAAACTTACAGCTTAACCAATGAAGTAAATAAAAATATACCTAAACTATACTATATAGAGAGATTTTAGTAAAAGTATAAGAAAGATTAAAATCAGTTATAGTAGATATAGACCAATCAAAGTTTTTGTAGGTTTGAATTAATCCTGAAAGAAAAACAAAAAATCCATCTAGCAATGAGTTAGATGGATCTTTCTTTAAAAGGAGCTTTTTGGTTCATAAATAAAGTCATTTCATATGATCAGACATGACATCTAGTGGCTAACATAATCTCGGCTATTCTTCATTAAGGCAAAATAGTCAAAACAGTGGGGGCATCCATTATACTCTTCTTGATCTATCAAGTTTAGTACTTGTTCATCATTATTTGTTTCTTCTAAGTTTTTAAGAAGGATCTTATGATGGTTACATCCATCAGTAATGAAAGCTGTTCGATGGACGACTAGTTTGGAATGATCTATGAAATATTTTGGCATAGATTAAACTCCTTTTTTCAGCTTTATAAAGATCGTATCATACTCATGTTACACGAACATTTCATAAAAATGGCAAAAAGATTAAAGAAGTTTTAAATCATGACCAAAATGATAGGTATTGTTTTTATTTACTAGTCTGTCATTCGAAAAATGAGCCCTTTTTTCTGCCTTCTAGAAGGTCACCCGTCCAGCCTTTCATTTTTAAATAACCATAAAGGGCCAGAGTGGAAATTACGATTAGTAAGACTGAAAATAAATAGCCGTATTTCCATTCGAGCTCAGGCATGTGCTTGAAATTCATTCCCCATAGAGCACCAAGGGCCATTACTGGAGTGAAGATTGTCGTTATAACTGTTAAAGTTTTCATAATTTCATTTCCGCGATGGGAGGAAATGACCTCTTCTAAATTAATCATAGAATCAATTTCAGTTTCATATTCGGTAATTAGAGCCATTGCTCTGTCAATCTTTTTACATGTACGTTTGAAAATGTTTCCTGTATTAATATCATCAAGATAGATTTCCTCTATGGCCATTTTTAACTCCTTCATTGGAATAATTAGGTTTTTCCAAATTAAGAGTTCATGTCGCTGTATGTATATTTTATCAAGAATGCTTGTTTTATTTTTTTTACTTACATTCCAAATCAGTTTATTTAGTTTTTCTTCAAATTGATCAATACCGTATAACATTTCATTCATTAGTTCTCCAAGAATAATTAAAAAGCCATCAACTGCATTTTCTGTTTTATCAATTTGTTGGAATAATAGTTCCTGGCTCATATGCTGAAGAGAAGAAAGCTCAAGATCTACGGTAATTAATTGATCATTTGTTATATAAAAATGGCAAATTTTATGTTCTAATTCATCATCGAAGTTTTGATCGTAAACAAGTGATCCTTTTACAATTTTTTTCTCATTTTCTAATAGTACAGTTCTTAGGCAATTTGTTTTATTTTCCTGAACATTATCCAGCCATTCCTTATTAAAGGGACAATATTCTTTATGGATAACATGTTTTATCTTTTCAATCTCATTCTTGTTATATTGATGCCATTTCCAGTTATTGGGGCCGATACTCGTTATCATTTTATCACCTTATATACAAGTTTTTATCTATTAAATTCCCGATTGGTGAATAAATGAAACCTGATAATAGAATAGTGGTACTTGTATTACAAAGTTACAGAAGGTCGGATTGAAAAAGTACTAACTTTTATTTGAAAATAATGTTTACATTCTTAACAAAGCGGTTATAGTTCATTAAGTCCGAGAGGACAAACTATATTTTACTTTTTCGAGGAGGAATTGAAAATGGCTAAAAACGATGATAAAAAAATGACAGTAGAAGAAGCAGGTCGCAAAGGTGGAGAAGCCACTTCAAAGAATCACGATAAAGAATTTTATCAGGAAATCGGACGCAAAGGCGGAGAAGCCACTTCAGAGAATCATGATAAGGAATTTTATGAGGAAATTGGACGCAAAGGTGGAGAAACCACTTCAGAAAACCATGATAAAGAGTTTTATCAGGAAATCGGACGCAAAGGCGGAGAAGCTACTTCAGAAAACCATGATAAAGAGTTTTACCAGGAAATTGGTGAAAAGGGTGGAGAATCCCGCAGTAAACAACGAGATAACGATTAATTTTCATTATTGAAATGTAACGATAAAAATTAAGTAACGTGTAGAAGCTTGTACTGAATTGTACAAGCTTCTATTTTGAGGATTTATGGGTGTCTATTTAGCACGTCGATTTTAAACAGCATAATACCGATTCATTTCATTGTAATAATACTCTAACGAATGACGTTTTATATAATTAAAAAAAGAAGATGGAATATTAGGTACTAAATTTTTTGCATTTTTCCACGCTTGAAACTCAATTAGAAAGTCAATTTGTCTTCTTTTTAACGGCTCCTTTGTTTTCTCTTGCAATTCAATCAAAGTTAAAAGAGATTCATCTGTGGCATGCCCGAGTTCATGAGCAAGAATAACAGCTGTGTAATCAAGGAATACATTTTTCCCTGGGAACAATAACTCACATTGTTTTTTTATTTCAGCTATATATAATGTAATGGAATGCTCGTTTAGACTGTATTTCCCGCCTATATTCCGATTTAACGGACAATTTTCTTCGATTTTAACTTCAACCAAACTATTAGATACATACAACAGTTCATTAGCTATCTGAATAATTTTATTATGTTCTGTCACTTTATTCCCTCTTTTAGTTCTTTTGTTAAGTATATGTTGACCATGTATATGTTATGAATTTCCAACTCACAAGAATTTGAAAGAGTTGCTTTTATTTATTAAAAAACTTATAGATTCCATTATAAATACCTTGGAAGGAAAAAAACAGACAAATTATTTAAAAAGAGGGTAATTATTTATGAGGTTGGTAAGAAATTAGCTAAATCACATTTAAAGAGAATTAACCACTTGTGTATCGTTTATAAGGTGAAAGGGTGAAGAAAACATACGGAAACTGGAAATGCGTATGCTTTTTCGAAGCCAGTAAGAAAAACCCATTCGTAACAACCATAATAAGGAAGAAATAATGTCGAACGGGATGGTAATTGTAAATAAAACCCATTTGTGTATCGTTTATAAGGTGAAAGGGTGAAGAAAACATACGGAAACTAAAAATGCGTATGCTTTTTCGAATCAAGCAAGAAAAACCCATTCGTAACAACCATAATAAGGTAGAAATGATGTCGAACGGGATGGGAAT
Source organism: Metabacillus schmidteae (assembly GCF_903166545.1). Classification (NCBI taxonomy): domain Bacteria; kingdom Bacillati; phylum Bacillota; class Bacilli; order Caryophanales; family Bacillaceae; genus Metabacillus; species Metabacillus schmidteae. Next base: position 1,584,292 of record NZ_CAESCH010000001.1, read on the forward strand.
TGTAAATAAAACCCATTTGTGTATCGTTATAAGGTGGAAGAGTGAAGAAAACATACGGAAACTAAAAATGCGTATGCTTTTTCAAAGCCAGTAAGAAAAAACCATACGTAACAACCATAATAAGGTAGAAATGATGTCGAATGGGATGGGGATTGTAAATAAAACCCATTTTTGTATCATTTATAAGGTGGAAGAGTGAAGAAAACATACAGAAACTAAAAAAGCGTATGCTTTTTCGAAGCCAGTAAGAAAAACCCATACGTAACAACCATAATAAGGTAGAAATGATGTCAAATGGGATGGAAATTGTAAATAAAACCCATTTGTGTATCATTTATAAGGTGAAAGAGTGAAGAAAACATACGGAAACTAAAAATGCGTATGCTTTTTCGAATCAAGCAAGAAAAACCCATACGTAACAACCATAATAAGGAAGTAATGATCTCGAATGCGATATAAATTGTAAATAAAACCCATTTGTGTATCATATGTAAGAAAAAAGTGAAAAAAGCTTGTCAGGCTTTGGCTAAAAGCTAAAAAGACTTCCTTTCAAGAAGTTAAAGCTCTTCTTTATGTATTGAGGCAGATTGAAGACAATGCCGGCTAGGTCAAGAAACAGAAATCTTTAGCACGCATTTAAAAAACCTCTCCGAATGGGAGAGGTTAAAGCCTGTTAATCTATCCTCATCCTTCTATGCTTTTTGATTCCTCTTCAAGCACTTCTTCATCAATATCCTCTTTAAAAGCGAACGATAAAAGTAGTGAAACTAAAATTCCTCCTCCTATTAAATTACCTATCGAGGCAGGAATAATATTATAAAAGATGAGTTGAAACCAATTATATTCAAAGCCTTCCAACACCGTAATACTAAAATACCCCATATTTGCTACAGCATGCTGAAAATTACCTGCTTCAAAAATAATAACAGGTAGGAAGATACCTAAAATTTTCCCTGCAACATCTCTGGCAGCTGTGGATAGAACAGCTGCAATTCCAATTAACCAATTGGCAAGAATACCTGAAAAAAGAACTTGAAACCATCCCCATGTCCCTCGCTCAGTAAACTGCATTTTTTTCTCCATGAAAACGAGAAGACCTTCATAAAATTCTTTATCCAATGAACCAGAAAGATTAAGTAAAAACCCAACAAAAAGAGCTCCCAGAAAATTCCCGATATAACAAACGATCCAAAACTGTAAAACCTTTTTGCTTAACGAATACTTACTATATAAAATGTAACTCGGTAATAAAACATTAACTTCTGTAAAAAGAATAGATCCTGATAACAATATCATGGCATATCCAATGGCAAAACCAATCCCCGATAAAAGATGAAAATAACCATCTATTTCGATGTTTATAGATAATAAAACAGAAGCTAAGGCACCAAATGAAATAAACGCTCCCGCCATGAGGGAAAGAATAAATTGTGCACGTCTTTTAAATTGCAGCGTTTCTTTTCCTTTTAGTATAAAGGATTCGATAATTTGTTCGGGAAAGTAAAATTGCCTGCTAGGGTATTGACTATCACTGTGTTTTTCTTGATTATTATTTTTCATAGCTACCACCAATGTTTTTTCTAAACAGTTTCCCTAAATAAATAACTCTAAACATTCTTAGAAAAAGAAATTGCTCATAAATTAAGTAGGTATTAATCTTGATCCCATTTTCTAGTAGTCAATTTATGAGCAACAACAAGTTCTTTGTTTTTAGCTTTTATTAAACAATTAGTTGATAGGATCTTTTTCTAATGGCTTATTAAAAAGGATGTTTAATACTGCTTTGCCATCACTTGGACAGCCACTTACAAATTGTGTTGGAAAGAGAGAGAAAAAAACATAATAAACAGAAAAGTAAACAAATTGATAGAGTAGTATACTTGGTTCAAGGATCCCTTGAAGAATTAAACCATTAACGATAATAATTGTTGTAAGGTTAAATATAGAACCACCAAGAAAAATGAGGGTTTTTTTGATCTTCCCATTATTTCTATGATGCAATTCTTTATATTCACACCATCCATCCATAAAATAGACCTTACGCATACAAAAAGGGCCCATTTTGCAAAGCATTTTTCCTGTACCTATATGAATTTCTACTTCACAGCCTAAAAGCTTTGCGAAAAATAAATGCCCGCTTTGATGGATGATGGTAACAAGAGGAAGTACTAGAAAGAGTGAAATAAAGAATTTCCCCATATCTTCAAATCCGAACATGGATAGTCCCCCAATTTTGTTTAGTATTCTTAATCTGATTCATACCCGTCCTATTTTTTGTAAAACATTTATTCCACTTTAAATTTAAATTCTAATTTTAAGGATGTAAGTGGCCATCTAAAAGGAAATGTTTTAATAAATCTTCTGTTTTTTAAAAGAACTGTTATGAAGATAAGAGTTTTACGTTTGAGAGCTTTTCATGTAGGGTAAAACCTTCCTAACACAGTTAGAAGGAGGAATTAGAAATGGATAAAAGTTGGAAGAAGAAATTAATTATTGGTGGAATGGCTGCAACATTAACCTTTGGAGGACTAGCAGGGTGTGCTGATGGAGTCGATCAAGACAATGGTCCTAGTGATGGAGAACAAAAGGACGATGTAGATAACGAAAATAAAAATCCAGAAACAGAGTAAAAAAGGAAGTCCATTAATTGAACTAAATAGTTTTTAGGAGCGATTAAAATGGCGAATAGATACTATGTATCAGTTGAAGCCGGGGATATCCAGAATTCCCAATATGATGATCACTTTCATTATTATGAAATAGTGGCTTCGAAGGAGCAAGTGGAAGAAATTGAGATGATCTTAAAAGAGATCGAAATAACAGAATATGACCCAAAACCAATTCTCACATCGTTAAATGAAGAAAATGGTATAGAAGCAAGAGAAGAACAATATCGTTTACTCACAAAACTATATGAAAAAATTTATCAACTAGGTACGGATGAAACGAAACAGGAAATACGATCATTAAAAATATTAAGCCAGCTCCATTAAAAGTGGAGCTGGTTTTTTAATGTATTTTCCATGAAATATAATGAAAGAGGGGGATGTTAAAAACATCCCCCTCTTTCATTATTGTTAGAGAACATTTGTCTCACTTAACAATCAATCGGCATTTTCCAGTCCTTAATCCATCCTCGAGCCTTCATGGCTTCGGCAAGTCTTCCTACTCCTACTAAATAGGCTGATTCTCGCATACTCACTTTTTTCTCTTCTTTCATTCTATAAACACTTTCAAATGCGTTGGTTAATTTCTCTTGAAGCTTATCATTAATTTCATCTTCTTTCCAAAAATAATTCATTGAATTTTGAACCCATTCAAAATAGGATACGGTTACACCACCAGCGTTACATAATATATCCGGAATCACAAATATGCCCTTTTTCTCCATTATGTTATTTCCTTCCGGTGTTGTTGGGCCATTAGCAGCTTCCGCTACAATTTTCGCCTTGATATTTGGAGCAGTTTTGCTAGTGATTTGGTTCTCTAATGCTGCTGGAACGAGGATGTCACATTCTATTGAAAACAGTTCCTCATTTGTGATATTTATACTGTCTTTAAAACCTTTTACCGTTCCGTTTTCATTAACATAATCAATAAGATTCATGATGTCCAACCCATTTGGTTGATAGGCTCCGCCTTGTGCATCAGTAATAGCAACGACCTTGACACCATGCTGATGTAATAGTTTTGCAGTGATCGAACCAACATTCCCAAATCCTTGAATAACTGCGGTTAAATTGTCGAGTTTGAGATTTAAACGTTTGGCAGCCTCAAGAATGGAAATAACAACTCCACGTCCGGTTGCCTCAATACGTCCTGCTGACCCTCCAATGACGATCGGTTTACCTGTTATAAATCCGGGAACACTATGTCCTGATAATTGATCAAATTCGTCCAGCATCCAGCCCATTATTTGTTGATTAGTATTCACATCAGGCGCGGGGACATCTTTTTCAGGTCCAATAATAGGTTCCAATTCCCTAATAAATCCACGACTTAATTCCTCGAGTTCTCTATTTGAAAGTTCATGTGGATCAACAATAATTCCACCTTTTCCTCCTCCAAAAGGTAAACCGATAAGGGCAGATTTTAAAGACATCCACATTGACAAGGCTATTACTTCATCCTCGGTAACATTTTGATGGAATCGAACTCCACCTTTCGTTGGTCCCAGTATATCGATATGTTGGGAACGAATACCGGTATAGCTTACATATTCACCATTATCCTTCCGAATTGGAATCGAAACTTTCATGACTCTTGTCGGATTTTTTAAAATTTCATAAACACCTTTTGGCAGGTTAAGTGACTCTGTTGCACGTTCAATTAACCGTTTTGCGATTTCATATGGATTGGTAATATCCATCCCGTTTTGTTGTTCCTTAGAAGGCATTTCCGATCTTATAGCAGCAATAGGGTCATTGCTCGCCCCTTCCTGTGTTTCCTCATTTGTCGTCTTTGGTTTTTCTTCCATTACTAAATCCTTTGCAGAGTCCGGTTTTCTTCCCATCATTAAAAACTTCCTTTCGTTTATTTGTTTTATTCAATTTTTACAAATCCAATAGATCTATTATTTTCTTAATGGTTACTTACCCTTTAAATTTTCCTATTAAAACTTGTAAGGGGAAAATATTAATAATGATTTAAAGTGATTTAAATGATCGGAGCAACATATACCAGTAGATACTTTTATCCTTTTACAAGTAGAAAATTAGCTTTTTCTAAAAATACATGTTTATTTCTTAAACAATAAGGTTATAGATTCTATACGTCCAAGAGGACAACTCTTTAACTATTATTTTTCTAGAGGAGGAATTAAAATGGCTAAAAAAAATGATGAGAAAATGACAGTAGAAGAAGCAGGCCGAAAAGGCGGAGAGGCTACCGCTAGAAATCATGATAAAGAGTTTTATCAAGAGATTGGTAGAAAAGGCGGAGAAGCTACTTCACAAAATCACGATAAAGAGTTTTACCAAGAAATTGGTGAAAAAGGTGGAGAGGCCCGTAGTAAACAAAGAGATAATGAGTAAGCTTTTTTAAGTGGATGATTCATAACCATAAAAGAAGCTTGTACATAAAACTAGTACAAGCTCTTTTATGGACCTTTGAAATGATAATAGAGTAATAAAGTTTCTTTTAATAATCCTAAACTTATAAGTTTATCATTTTGAACAATGGGTATCTACTAGTAAACACATTTAAAAAACTTTAAAAGGAGAGATGAATTATGGGATTTCTTTGGGCATTAATTATAGGTGGAGTTATTGGGTGGTTAGCAGGATTAATCGCAGGACGTGATATTCCAGGAGGGATTATTGGTAATATCATTGCAGGATTTATTGGAGCATGGCTCGGCTCTTTCTTATTAGGGCAGTGGGGACCGGAAGCAGGTGGCTTCTATATTATTCCGGCTTTAATAGGAGCTATTGTTCTAGTATTTGTCGTTAGTTTAGTAATGAAAGGTTTCCGAAAACATGCGTAAAATTTAAAAATATGAGAGAGGCTGCTAACAGGCAGTCTCTTTGCATAAAAAAGAAATTTAATTTCAATTTGTATAAGTAAATAAATAATAGAAGGTGATGAAATTGAAAACAAAAAAGAGTTTATTGTTAACGAAAGAAGACATGACAAATGAACAAATCGTTCCTAAATGGGTTATTGACGAATACCAGACATTTCATGAAACCGTTACAGAGCCTACATTTCCTTGTTATTTTGGAATGAGTGCAGAGAATAAAGGAGAACTTCGTTATTCTTACATTACACATGATAATTGGTCACAATTACCTGATACAATTAATAGTTTTATAGAGTTATTTAATGCACCTAAGCTTATTCGTCATGGATTGTTTCTTTTTGTAGAGCCTGAGCAGACTGAGAAATCTATTTCATATTATCGGAACTATTTTTGGGAAATCCTGCAGTATTTACATAAACATGATGAAAGAGAGTGGCCGGAGGATATTCCGTATGATCCGGACCATCATCTATGGGCGTTTTCATTTGCAAATGAACCATTTTTTGTTTTCGGAAATGCACCTGCGTACAAACAACGAAAGACAAGAAATTTAGGGAACAGCCTCATTTTAGGTTTTCAACCAAGACGTATTTTTGAAGGGCTGGAGGGAACTTCGAAAGGTGGCGCAATGTCCAGGGAGAAAGTGAGAGAGCGTGTGGAAAAGTGGGATCAGCTGCCAAAGCATCCTAATATAAGCCATTATGGTGATCCAGATCATCGAGAATGGAAACAGTACTTTATTGGAGATGATGCTAAGCCTATTGAAGGAAAATGTCCATTTCATGCAATGACAAACAAGTAACGAGCTGACTCCTTACTTGTTATGATTAAATAAAGTTATATATATAAATGCAGTGGAACCTCCACTGCATTTTTAACGTCTGAAGGATGTGCATAGAAAAATTTAGGGCTTGTATTTTTTTTCACTAGAAGATTGATCTTTTGTGTCGTGTTTGTCTTTTTCTTCTCTTTTTTCTTCTTTTATATCTTCAAGTGGTAAATCATCAATAGGCATTACTAGTTGGTCTACTTCTTTCTGATCTTCCCTATCTTTTTGAAACCGTTCAGGATTATCTTTTTTCTTACTTTGCACTTTATCTCGATCCATCAAAATTCCTCCTTATGATAGTAATTGTTCACTTGGATTTTTAATACCCTAACGATTACGCAGGTAAACACAAGAAGGAGGGGAATGTATAATTTTAGAAATGGGCCAGATCATAAGCTTAGTCCAAGACATTTCTTTATGGAAGCGATTTGCTTTTTCAAAAAAAAGAATACATAAAAAAATGTGCCTGCCTATACATAACCCGACATGAGTATCCATTTCCAACAACCAGAAAAGGGAAGCGGGGGTTCAAAAGTGAAAATTTGTAAATATTAACTATTTGCGTATCGTTTATAAGGGGGAAAAGTGAAAAAAGCATACGTAAAGAAGAAATCCGTATGCTTTGAAGAAGTCATTGAGAAAAAAATATTCGTAAAATCCAAAAAAAAGGTAGAAATGATCTTGAGAGAGAGCAAAAAACTGTTAGTATTATCCATTTTTGTATCGTTTATAAGGGGGAAAAGTGAAAAAAGCATACGTAAAGAAGAAATCCGTATGCTTTGAAGAAGTCATTGAGAAAAAATCATTCGTAAAATCCAAAAAAAGGTAGAAATGATCTCGAAAGCAACAAAAACTGTTAATATTATCCATTTTTGTATCGTTAATAAGGGTGAAAGTGAAAAAAGTTTACGCAAAGAAGAAATACGTATGCTTTGAAGAGTTATCGAGGAAAAAAACATTCGCAAAATCCAAGAAAAGGAAGAAAGGATTTAAAAAGTAATGAAAATTGCAATATTGTCCATTTATGTATCGTTTATAAGATGAGAAGTGAAAAAAGAATACGCAAAAAAGGAATGTGCATGCTTTTATAAAGCTAGGAAGTAAAAAATCGTACGTAACTTTAGATAAAGGAAATAGAAAAACTTTAACTTAGCCATATCTAATGATAACAAACAAAGCGGTTAAGCCAATAATGCATCAATAGAACATCTATGAAAAAAGATGTTCTATTGAATTTTTAACAGAGCTAAATTCTAAATAATTTCTTAATCTATTTTTTCTTTTAGAAAATTATGTTTTACTTATTTTCTATCAGATTTTTTTGTTTCTTTAACATTGAAAACACGGTCAATATCAAACGATGGCTTTCCCCGAATCGCATCATTTGATATAAGAGTAACTTTCTCTTTATTCATTTTTTTTGACATATGCAATCCTCCTTGATCTATTTTTTATAAGATTCCCCTGTTTGGGTTTTAGTATGAGTTTATCTAAACGGGATAAAAGCAGGCGAATATGTTTTCCAGATAAGTTGTACCAAGGAGTATCTGAGGTATTGAAAGAAATATACTAATTACAAATTATAATCCATATGTAGAAAGGATGATTTGCAATGAAGAATTCATTAAAGGAAAAAGCGGTGTCGTTTTTACAATTAGTTGCGTCAGGAGAAGTGCGTGAAGCATACCGTAGGTTTAGTGGTCCGAATTTCCGCCATCATAATCCATACTTCCGTGGAGATGCTGAATCTCTTATGCTCGCAATGGAAGAAAATGCAAGCAAGAATCCTAACAAAATTTTTGAGGTGAAACGTGTCATCGGAGAAGGTGATATTGTTGCGGTTCACTCTCATGTAAAGCAAAACCAAGATGATCTTGGAGGAGCTGTTGTCCATATCTTCCGTTTCCATAATGACCTTATCGCCGAACTCTGGGATGTGGGCCAGCCTATACCGGAAAATTCTCCAAATGAGAATGGTGTTTTCTAAGAAAGAGTAATTGTTCTTACTTACGATCTTAGTAAAGACAGAGCTTTATTCATATTATAGAAGAAATTAAAAGTAAAGAAGGGTATAAACATGAGTGTTACACTAGCGTTACTTGCAGCTTTTTTCGCTTCACTAACAGGGATACTGGCGAAAATTGGGATGGAGAATGTGAATTCAAACTTAGCTACTGCCATTCGTACGGTTATTGTGTTAATAATGGCTTTTTTGATTGTGTTAATTACAGACCAGCTTTATTCAATAACCCTGATTTCAACAAAAGCATTACTGTTTATCCTATTATCAGGGGTTGCAACGGGTATATCATGGTTGTTTTTCTTTAGAGCACTTGCGATGGGGGATGCTTCCAAGGTAGTACCGATTGATAAATCAAGTGTGGTATTAACAATTATTTTATCGATTGTAATTTTGGGTGAGAAAGCTGTCCCGCATATTATGGTTGGAGGGGCACTAATTGCTGTTGGGACCTTTATCTTGATAGGGAAGAATGAAGAAAAGAAACGATTTACAGGTTCGCAAATTTATATTGTGTATGCCATATTAGGGGCTGTATTTGCTGCATTAACGGCCATATTGGCGAAAATAGGAATTGAGGATGTTGATTCAAATGTTGCAACCTTTTTAAGAACGATTGTGATTTTACTTTTTTCATGGACAATCGTATTTTTTAAAGGTAATCATAAAGAAATGAAAAAAATCTCATCAAAAGGTTATCTTTTTTTAATTCTTTCAGGGGTGGCGACAGGTTTATCATGGCTTTGCTATTTTGCTGCATTGGCTATTGGGAAGGTTTCTGTTGTGGCTCCAATTGATAAGTCAAGTGTTGTCATAACAATGATTCTGAGTTTTGTTATTTTAAAGGAGAAAATTACTAAAGCAAAGGTTATAGGTGGGATAGTTATCACGATAGGAACCATTTTTTTGATCTTTTAAATCCTAAATCAAAAAGGCGCATATGTTTGCGCCTTTTTATTGAGGAAACATAAATTAATGGATATTATGCTTCTTGAAATTACCACCTTTGACTTCAGCTACATCATATACAGTAACAAAGGCACCTCCATCAATTTCATTAATGATTTCTTTCAGCTTGGTTTCTTCCATACGGTTGATGACACATGTGATTTCTTTGAATTTCTCATTAGAAAAGCCGCCGTAAGCTTCTTTATATGTCGCACTTCTACCTAAACGATCTCTTATTGTCTCAATCATTATGTCAGGCTGAGTTGTAATAATCTGAAATGTTTTGGAACCACTTAAACCTACTTCAACAATATGTATAACTTTTGAAGCGATAAAATAAGCAATAGCAGAAAGTATGGCCCCTTGGAGACCGAATACGGTTGATACAAAAATAAAGACAAAAATATTTAAGAATAGAATGAGATCACTTGTACCGAATGGTAATTTCCGGGATAGTAATACGGCAAGCATATCAATTCCATCTAATGCCCCACCATTACGTAATGCTAACCCCATCCCAAAGCCGAGAATAATTCCTCCGACTACAGTAACTAATAAGGTATCCCCTTCAATAATTGCAGGTATATGGTGCATGAAAACAGTACTAACAGCAAGAGAAGCTATTCCAAGAATGGATAATATCGTGAAGGTTTTACCAATTTGTTTGTATCCCAGCCAAACAAAAGGGATGTTTAGGGCTGCGATTAAAACTCCTAACGGTATATCAAATAGTTTTGAGGCAACGATGCTAAGTCCTGTCACTCCTCCATCAGATACATTGTTAGGAATTAATACTGTTTCTAATCCATATGCTGCTACAATTCCGCCAATAATGACCATTAATCCTTGTAGAAGCTTTCTTAATTTAATTTGTTTATGTTTTTCATTCACACTCATCATGTTCCTCTTTTCACATTTTTTCCTACTTAAGTCTACCATAAAATAAAATATTTTATCCAACACAGAGAAGACCCACATACTTTGAATAAGTATGTGGGTCTTCTCTGTGTCTTTATTTATCTATTCTAAATCCTTCTTAACCGTATTCACCTGATGCTTCATATCCATCTGCTTGTCTGTACGATGGTCAATGCTGACATTGGTCACAATACGGTCAGGACCGGCTGATAATGCTTCTTCATGCATGTCCTTTGCGATGTCCCACAGTTGATCAATCTCTCCTTCGATGACAGTAGAGGTCGGAGTCAACTTATACGTTAAACCTTTATCCTCTATTTTTTTGACAACATTGGAAACCTCTGAACTGAAGCTGGTCGAATCAGTTCCGATGGGAATGATGCTAATTTCCAACAATGGCATTTATACCACTCCTTTTCTCGATCCTTAGGTTTCATCTATTTTATTTATTAGGTTCGGCGGGTACGGAAATATCCTCAAGTGCTTTTCCGGCTTTTTTCGTTGAATCATTATGAACAGCTAAGTCACCAAGCGAGACCATTCCTACCAATTTTCTACCTTCAACAATAGGTAGTCTTCGAATTTGATATTTTGACATAATCTCTGTCGCTTGTTCAACTGTCATATCCGGGGTTCCTTTTATAACATCTTCGGTCATTATCTTTGAAATTGATGTTTCACCTGATAGATTGTTTGCTATCCCTTTTATGACCATATCACGATCTGTTACGATCCCTACTAAACTATCATCTTCACAAATAGGAATTGAGCCTACTTCAAGCTCTTTCATTTTTAAGGCTACATCACTGCAAGAACTTTTAAGTGTACAACTTTCCACTTCAGTTGTCATAACTTCGGTAATTTGCATGTTTATTCCTCCTTCATGATTTATTGTCCTTCGTTTTCATGGATACCCTTCCTCATTTTTTGTAAACATAGAGGTGAGGTAGTTTACTAAATTTAATTAATCATCTTTATAATAATTGTTTAATCTCTAACCCTATTAACATTTTTTGAAACCTAAATTCTAGTTATTTTTTTGAAATATTTGCCGTTTAACCATCCTGTTCATTGGGAAAGTAAACTATGAGCAATCACAACACTTAATCGAATTTTAAAAGGAGGAAGAAAATGATAGATTACAACGGAGTAACAGATTCTTGGATGGCGTATTTAGGTAGATTACCAGATTTAGTTCTTGCACTTCTCGTCCTTTTAATAGGGTGGATTGTTGCAGCACTTGTTGCAAAGGCTGTAAAAGCTGCCTTGCATCGTACAGATTTTGATAACAAAATGGCGCGATGGATGAGACCTGATTCTGATAGAGAACGGAGTACATCAAAGCCTGTCAATTATTCTTCTGAAAAAATTATTAGTAAGATTGTATTTTGGTTGATCATGGCTGTAGCTTTTGTTTTATTTTTAAATATGTTGAGCCTGCCATATGTGGCACAGCCGATTTCCGAAGCACTAGGTGTTATCGTAGCTGCGATACCAAACCTATTAAAAGCGGCTCTTATCGCAGTTGTTGCCTGGTTGATTGCATCAGGTTTGTCGATGCTGATTAAAAAGGCAGGAGGAAGTCAGCGTATTCAAGGATTTTTATCGCGATGGAAGCTGACAAATGACACGATTCAAGGTAATCAAGCGGTCATTTCTGTTTCTAAGGCAGTCTTTTATTTAACACTGTTGCTGTTTTTGCCAGCTGTTCTCTCAGCACTCGGAATTGAGGCCATTTCAGAGCCTCTTGAAGGAATGTTAAATGGATTCTTTGCCTTTATTCCTAAGCTAATTGGTGCAGCGATTATCCTCTTTATTGGATGGTTAGTAGCGAAGATCGTAAAAGAAATTCTTGTGAAGTTCTTGAGCAGTATAGGAACAGATCGTCTTGCAGCTAAGCTAGGTGCTGAAAAGGCACTTGATAAACATTCCCTTTCTCAGCTGATTGGGACTATCGTGTATGTTTTCATTTTAATCCCGGTTGTCATCTCGGCTCTTGAAACATTAGATATTGATGGCATTTCTGAACCGGCGGTAGGAATGCTTGGTCAAATCATGGACATGATTCCAAATATCATTGTAGCGATTCTACTTGTGGCAGCAGGTTTATGGGTCGGTAAATGGGTTAAAACAGCCGTTACTTCTTTATTAGAACGAGTTGGATTTAACAGCATTTTATCTAAAATAGGACTAGGATCACTGCGAAAGAGCACACAAACGTTAACGATTTCTGAGCTGGTCGGATTAATCGCACAGATTATAGTTGTTCTATTATTTACAATCGAAGCGTTACAGCTTGTCAATCTAGATAGCTTAGTTTCTATATTAACCGTTGTATTAGCGTATATCCCAATGGTGCTAACGGCTGTTCTAATTCTTGGAATTGGATTTTATGCAGGAGATCTTGTCAAACGTATTGTGAAAAGCATGGTAAGACAAGAAACAGAAGGGAAGCTGCTCGGAAATATTGCTAAATATACAATTATTACACTAGCCTTCTTCATGGCACTAAATCAATTAGGAGTAGCTAGCACAATTGTCAATGCTGCCTTCATCTTAATCCTGGGAGGTTTCACCATTGCATTTGGATTGGCTTTTGGATTAGGCGGAAGAGAAGCTGCTGGTCGTACTCTAAATAAATTAAGTAATAAAATGGAGCAGACAACCATTCAAAGTCCTGATCCAAGCGAATGGAAAAGAAATCCAGAGCAAACGAACATCAAAACAAGTGATACAAATTTATTTCAAAATAGAAACATGACTGATTTTAACAATCCGAGAAGAGATAAATAATATCAGTAAATTTGAGGAATAACAGACTGCGTGTGCGGTCTGTTATTCCTTGTGTTATAGCAAAGTTTGATATGATGGCCAAAAATCATATTAACCAAATACTCAGATCAAAATCAAAAGCCCTCAAATGTCCTCCAAATGAAACATTTAATCAAGGTTAGAAATATTATTAACTTTTATTAATATGCATAAAATATGGATGATTTGGTGAATGGGACAAAAAAGGATCTATATTTCAACAGTAGTGATGAATGATCATACAATAAAATGGATATACATACATATACTTATCTATAAATATTTGCTATATAACAGAAGCTACGACATAATTAATATATGAATATTTCATATGAGGTGAAAATTTGTGAACAAAGTTAGTTCAGTTTTTTGGTATGCACTCGCTATTTGTGTAGTGCTAGTTGTTTGGGGGGCTTGGGCTCCACAGCATTTACAAAACTTGACGTCAACTCTAACGTCATACATTTCAGAAGCATTTGGATGGTACTATTTATTACTTATCATGCTGCTGCTGGCTTTTTGTATCTATTTAATGTTTTCCAGGTTTGGAAAAATCAAATTAGGTAAAGAAGATGATAAACCGGAATTTAGTACACCTACCTGGTTTGCTATGTTATTTAGTGCAGGAATGGGGATGGGGCTGGTTTTTTGGACAACTGCAGAACCTATTTCACATGCATTTAAAAGTACGCCGGGATTTGAGCCGGGTTCCGATGAGGCAATTAAACAATCGCTGCAGTACTCCTTTTTTCATTGGGGAATTCATGCCTGGGCAGTATATGGCGTTGTCGCTCTCGTTTTAGCTTACTTTAAATTTAGAAAAGGATATCCTGGATTAATAAGTGCAACACTAATACCTATATTTGGCGAAGAAAGTATGCGAGCCATGCCGGGAAAGATAATTGATACTCTGGCCATCTTCGCTACAGTTGTAGGGGTCGCTTCCACTCTTGGTTTCGGTTCAGCGCAAATTAACGGTGGGTTAGCCTACCTATTTAATACGCCAAACAATTATGGGGTGCAGTTATTAATTCTTGCCATTTCAACCATACTGTTTATTTTTTCAGCCTGGTCTGGAATTGGAAAAGGGATAAAATATTTAAGTAATATTAATATGGGTCTTGGATTTGTACTTCTGTTGATCCTTTTCATTGTAGGACCTACATTATATATTTTGAATATGTTTACAACAACACTCGGTGGTTATATTACAAATTTCTTTGATATGAGTTTCCGACTGTCTCCATTAAATGAGGAAGGTCGTACATGGATCGATAACTGGACAATTTTTTATTGGGCATGGTGGGTTTCCTGGGCACCATTTGTAGGGATCTTTATTGCCCGTGTGTCGAAGGGAAGAACAGTCAAGGAATTTTTACTAGGAGTCCTTTTTGTCCCTGCGATCGTTTGCTTTATCTTTTTTGCGGTATTTGGTGTTTCCGCATTAAATATCGAACAAAATGGAATTGACGCTATTTCCAACTATTCATTGGAAACAGCTACATTTGGTGTTCTTCAGCATTACCCGCTCGGAGATTTTATGGCATTTTTAACGATCATCGTTATTGCTATCTTTTTTATCACTTCGGCTGATTCAGCAACGTTCGTTCTAGGAATGCTGAGTACATGGGGTTCCCTAAATCCATCAAATGCAGTTAAAGTTACTTGGGGTCTTGCCATGTCAGCAATGGCAGCTATTATTGTTTATTTTGGCGGTACACAGGGACTGCAGAATATGCTGATCATTGCTGCCCTTCCATTTTCCGTGGTCATAATATTGATGGGCTCTTCGTTTTATAAAGCGGCCAATGTCGAAATTGAAAAAAAGAAAAAAACAAAAGAAAAGAAGAAAAAAGAACAATCAAAAACACCAATAATAAGCTAATGGCATATAAAAAGACCACCCTTTTTAGATAATAAGGGTGGTCTTTTCGTACTGTACATTCATCATTATAAAGTAATGACAATAGGGCCATCTTTCGTAATAATAACCGTATGTTCACATTGTGCTACAAAGCTGTTTTCTGTTGCAAATGTCCATTCATCATCTTTGTATTGAAATACTTCCTCTTCACGTGTCGAGATGAATGGTTCAAAAGCAATAACCATTCCTTCTTTAAGAAGCTCGTCATCAGAAGGCTCATAATAATTATAAATATGGTGTGGGGCCTCATGAATGGTGCGCCCAATTCCATGACCTGTAAGGTTCATAATAACGGTAAATCCATTTTCCCGTGCAGTAGCTATAACGGCTTTGCCTAGTCTGCTTTTCTTTGTACCGGGTTTTACTCTTTTTAAACCTGCATCAAAGGCTTCTCTAGCAGTATTACATAATTTGGTTAATTCAGGTGTACTGTTACCAACTACAAATGAGATTCCAGTGTCAGCAAAATAACCATTTTTTGAGCCTGAAACATCTATATTTACAAGATCACCATCTTGGATAACACGACTGCCCGGGATACCATGTGCCACTTCTTCATTAACACTTATACAAGTGTATCCAGGAAAATTGTATTCTCCCATTGGCGCAGAAATAGCCCCATGCTTTTCAAATAAAGTTCCTGCCATTTCATCAAGTTCTTTTGTGGTGATACCAATGACTGTCTTTTCAACTAATTCATTTCGAATTAAGGCCACAATTTTTCCTATTTCTTTTAATCCGTTAAAATCTTCTTCAGTTTTTGCAATCATTTTTATTTCCATCCAATCTTAGAATTTATGTCTATTAGATTATCCTATTTTAGAGGGAAAATCCAATCTCTGCTTTCTTATGTATCAATTTTACCGAAACCTTAAGAAATATAAAATAATTTTAATTTTTTGAAAAAGGGATTGAATCGAAGTATTGCAAGTGTTAATATACTACTTAATAAATAGTATAACATATTTATTGTAATTATAATTTTAAGTATAACACAATAACGTTACTAAATGAAAAGAGCCATGGAGTAGGAGGTTAGTAGTGAATAAGAAGGAAATTATTTATGTGGTTTCCGATTCGGTTGGTGAAACAGCTGAACTATTAGTTAAAGCTGTTGCAACTCAATTTAATCGGCAAGATGTAGAAATTAAGCATATTTCCTACATAGAGGATATGAAAGATCTTGATCATGTTATTACAGCTGCGAAATATAATCACTCCATCATTGCCTACACAATTGTAGTACCTTCTTTAAAGAAATATCTTGACGAGCGGGCATGGGAAGCGGGAATTCCTGCTATTGATTTAATGAAACCGCTTATGGATGCGTTTGTTGAAAAATTACATACAGAGCCGATCCGACAACCGGGGTTAATGAGAAAATTAGATGAAAACTATTTTCGTAGAGTCGAAGCAGTGGAATTCGCTGTAAAATACGATGACGGTCAAGATGTAAGAGGAATTAAACATGCAGATATCGTCTTGATTGGAGTTTCCAGAACATCCAAGACACCGCTTTCAATGTATTTGGCCCATAAACAATATAAGGTGACAAATGTCCCTTTAGTACCAGAAATAGCACCTCCTGATGAACTTTTTTCTATTCCAAAAAATAAATGTGTTGGGTTAGTTATAACACCAAATAAGCTAAATGAGATTCGCCTGGAGCGATTAAAAAGTTTGGGACTAACAACACAAGCAAATTATGCGAATTTAGATCGAATCCTTAAAGAATTAGATTATGCCGAAAAAATCATGAAGCGAATTGGGTGTCCAGTTATTAATGTTTCAAATAAAGCAATTGAAGAGACAGCTGATTTAATATTAGCGATGTTAAAAAAGAGGGGAGCTGTTTTCCGTGGTTAAATTTGTTTATATGTTTGATGAAGGGGATAGTAGCAAAAAGGAATTATTAGGAGGAAAAGGAGCTAATTTAGCTGAAATGACGAAGATTGGCTTACCAGTACCTTATGGATTTACTATTACAACTGAAACCTGTAACACATATTATGGTGCGGGAAAATCAATTTCATCGAATATTGAACATCAGATTTTGGAAGCACTCACTACTCTCGAAGAAAAAACAGGGAAAAGACTTGGAGATTCCTCCAACCCATTGCTTGTTTCCGTAAGATCAGGTGCAGTGCATTCAATGCCGGGAATGATGGATACGATTTTAAATCTTGGCATAAATGATGAAACTGTCGAGGGTCTTGCAAATCTAACGAATAATCCGCGCTTTGCTTATGATTCTTACAGAAGATTTATCCAAATGTTTAGCGATGTTGTATTAAAAGTTGATAGTTTTTATTTTGAACAATATTTGGACGAAGTCAGGGAAGAGAAGGGATATAGCTCAGATCCTGAAATGACTTCTGAAGATTGGAAAGAGGTTGTAAAAGAATACAAGAAAATTGTTGCGAAGCATTCGAGAACGGCCTTTCCAGAGGATCCAAAAGAGCAGTTATTCCTATCGATTCGTGCTGTTTTTGATTCATGGAATAATCAACGTGCTATTGTATACCGCCGTCTTCAAAATATCCCCGAACATCTTGGAACAGCAGTGAACATTCAGAGCATGGTCTTTGGTAATATGGGCAACAATTCGGGTACTGGAGTAGCTTTTACGCGTAATCCATCAACAGGGGAAGCAAAGCTTTACGGTGAATATTTAATCAATGCACAGGGGGAGGATGTAGTTGCTGGTATCCGTACTCCACAACCAATTACATCACTTCAAGAGGAAATGCCAGCTGTATATCAGCAGTTTACACAAACATGTCAGCTCCTTGAAAATCATAATAAAGACATGCAGGACATTGAGTTCACTGTAGAACGAGGAGAACTTTTTATTCTGCAAACACGTACCGGAAAGAGAACAGCTCAAGCTGCGATAAGAATTGCTGTTGAATTAGTTAAAGAACATATTATTACGAAACAAGAAGCCATATTACGAGTAGATCCTGATCAACTTAATCAACTGCTCCATCGTCGAATCGATGACACGCATGAACGAAAACAGATAGCGAAAGGACTGCCAGCTTCTCCCGGGGCAGCAACAGGTGAAGTCGTATTTGATGCAGATGAAGCTGAAAGGTTAGCAAAAGATGAGAAAAAGAAGATTATTCTTGTCCGTCCGGAAACAACGCCTGATGATATTCATGGAATTGTTGCTGCAGAGGCAACTGTTACTAGCCGCGGAGGAATGACAAGCCATGCAGCCGTTGTTGCTAGAGGTATGGGAAAAGCATGTATATGCGGATGTGAAGCATTAAAGATTGATCTTAAGTCAAAGCAATTTAAAGTTGGAGATACGATGATAAAACAAGGTGATATCATTACGATTGATGGTTCAACTGGTGAAATAATGCTAGGAGAAATTCCAATGATTGAACCAAAACTTTCTGATGAATTTCAATTGTTGCTTTCTTGGGCAGATGAGGAACGAAAACTTGGTGTGAGAGCAAATGCAGACAATCCAATTGATGCCAAAAAAGCACTTGAATTTGGAGCAGGAGGAATCGGATTATGCCGTACAGAGCATATGTTTATGGATGCTGGACGTATTCCAATTGTTCAAGAGATGATTCTTGCTGAAACACATCAGGAACGAGAACTTGCATTAGCTAAATTATTACCAATGCAACAAGAAGACTTTGAGGGGATTTTTGAAGCAATGGATGGTAATCCTGTAACCATTCGTTTATTAGACCCTCCTCTTCACGAGTTTTTACCAGATAAGGAAGAGCTGCTGGTTGAGGTGACTAAACTTCAATTAACAAATTCAAATCCTAAGGAGTTACAAGAGAAAGAGCAGCTTTTAAGAAAAGTGCGTCAACTTGATGAATTCAACCCGATGCTAGGTCATCGCGGTTGCCGTTTGGGAATGATTTTTCCGGAGATTTACGTGATGCAAGCGAAAGCCATTTTTTACGCGATTTCGAAGGTGATGGAAAAAGGAATTGCTGTAGGCCCGGAAATTATGATTCCTTTAGTTGGCCACGTAAATGAGTTAAAAGAAATGCGTCAATTAGTGATCTCTGCGGGGGTTCAAGTTGAGGAAGAGATAGGGCAAAAATTCAACTATCTAATAGGTACAATGGTTGAAGTACCTCGAGCTGCCTTAACTGCAGACCAAATCGCCGAGGAGGCAGACTTTTTCTCCTTCGGAACAAATGATCTAACACAAACAACATTTGGATATAGCCGTGATGACGCAGAGAGTAAGTTTTTACAAGCTTATATTGAAAACAAAGTACTTCCAACAAATCCGTTTGCTTCCCTTGACCAGGAAGGCGTAGGGAAACTGGTTGAAACAGGTGTAAAACTTGGCAGGAGATTAAAGCCTGAATTAAAAACCGGAATATGCGGTGAACATGGCGGAGAAAAGAATTCAATCCAATTCTGCCATGATGTGGGACTTGATTATGTGAGTTGTTCTCCATACCGTGTACCTCTAGCACGTCTGGCAGCAGCACAGGCTAAGATTAAACAGGAACAAAAACAATTCGAACTTCAACTTCAATCATAATAATAACAAGGCTGCCTTTTTTAGGCAGTTTTTTTTATGGTAGGATTATAGATTTCCAAAATATGATTAATACGCATAGTACCCATTTAGTAAACTAGTATGATATAACTAAAGAGGAGGTAAAGTTACAGATTTTAGTTGCGAGGATATTCCTTTTAGGACTTCAAATATGGTAAAATAATTTGTTTGCTACTATCTGGTTGAAAGGAATGAAATGATGAATCAAGGTAAAATGGTTAAAGAAAATAAAAACCTGGAAAAATTAAGTACAGGAAAACTGTTATGGCAATTAACCCGCCCTCATACGTTAACAGCGTCTTTTATACCTGTTTTAATAGGAACTGTATCAGCTATGTTTTATATGAAGATTGACATCTTGATTTTTATCGCAATGTTAGTTTCATGTCTTTTTCTTCAAATTGCTACAAATTTATTCAATGAATATTATGATTTTAAACGAGGATTGGATACAGAGGATTCGGTAGGTATTGGGGGAGCTATCGTACGTCATGGAATGAAACCAAAAACTGTATTACAGCTCGCTTTAGGTTTGTATTTTTTGGCACTATTGTTAGGGATTTATATTTGTGCAAATAGCAGTTGGTGGTTAGCTTTAATTGGGATCATGGGAATGTTAGTAGGATACCTTTATACTGGAGGTCCATTTCCTATCGCATATACACCGTTTGGAGAACTATTTGCTGGTCTATGTATGGGCTCTCTTTTTGTATTAATTTCATTTTTTATCCAAACAAGTTTCATTAACACTCAAATAATCTTAATTTCTATTCCTATCGCCATTCTAGTTGGAGCTATTAATCTATCTAACAATATTCGAGATATTGAAGAAGATAAAAAAGGCGGCAGGAAAACATTAGCTATATTACTGGGCCACAAAAAAGCAGTCTATTTTCTGGCATTGTTATTTATTATTTCTTATATATGGATTACCGGATTAGTGTTAGTGGGCAATACAAGTCCTTGGCTTTTCCTTGTCTTATTAAGTGTTCCTAAGCCAATTCAAGCTGTCAAAGGATTCTTAAACACGGAAATACCTATGAACACTGGTTTAGCAATGAAAGCAACCGCTCAAACGAATACAATCTTTGGTTTTCTTCTTTTTATTGGTTTGTTTATTAGTTATTACATGTAAAGATACAGGGGGACAGGTACCTTGTCCCAGTTTTCACCTTTTAGGAAATTATAAATTTCTTGAACTGTGGATAAGCGCTTTGACATCCAGCTCCAGCGCCTAGCCCCTCGAGGTCATAAGCCAATTTAGAATTGAAGACAAAGAGCGCCTTCTATTCTAAATCGTCTTATGCTTTTCGGGGCTGATCAAGGCGCTTGCGCTTTTGTTCCTGGGACGAGGTACTGTCCCCCTAGTCCATAATTTTTACTCTAAACTCGCTTATATAGCGGTGCTCATTATTTTGAAAATAAACAGAAAAGAATTCGTATATATCGCTTAGGGGTTTTATCTGATCGGCTCTTATATGATCCATTAGCTTTTGAAAAGTTTTAAAGTAATTTTCAAATGAAGTAGAGTTTGAAATAATACTTAAATATTTCCCTTCAGGTAAGACTGCGAATTCCGCATCATTTTGAAGAGATGAAATATGTTTATTTGATAGCACAGGTGTAAACAAATAGTGATAATTGATATCTTCGACTTTATTGTATTGTTTAAATGGAAAAATTGAGCCATAACCTTTTTTTCTAAAGCCTTCTGTTGATGGTCCATATTTTTTCAAACTGCTATATGATGAGTTAAGTGTGTTAATTGGCCCTAAACCAGTAACCTTTGTTTGAATTATTTTCATTTCATCTTTTTCTAAAAGGACAATTTCATCATAAGGAGCGTCTTGTCTTTGTAATTCCTCTCTAACATTGGCGATAATCTCTTGTATTTCAAATAGCTCATCCAGTTTTTCTTCCACAATTTTTTCTTGATCCATTAAAAAGGAAACATACTCCTCATTATTTAAATCTTCTACCTTTTTGATTTGGTTTAAAGGAGTCCCGATATAACTTAGAGATTTTATGAGATCCAAGCGATACAATTGTAAATCACTGTAGTAACGATAATTTGACTTTGGATCTACATAGACGGGTTTAAACAAATCTATAGAATCATAGTAGCGTAAAGCTTTAATGGTAATGTTCATTAACTTTGAAACTTCACCTATTGAATAAAGTTTATCTTCCATATTAAATCCACCCCATTTCTATTTCGGCTTAGTTTATTTTTGCAGGGGAAACTTTAGCAAGTGGATGCTGTTTCCAAGCGAGAGTTAGCCCTGTACCAATAGCTAGGAAGATGGTTGCAAAGTAAAATGGATAATTTAAATTCATATCAAATAGTATACCTCCAATGATTGGGCCAAACACATTTCCAATACTCGTAAACATGGAATTCATACCACCTACAAATCCTTGTTCATTGCCGGCAATTTTAGAAAGATAAGTAGTAACAGCAGGTCTCATTAAATCAAAACCAATAAACACAATAATTGTCGTAAATAAAACCATATAGTAATGATTTACGATAGTTAATAAAAAGACTAGAATGGCTGAAAATATAAGACTGTACCGAATTAAACGTATTTCTCCAAGCCATCTTGTAAGTCGATCAAATAAAGCTACTTGAGCAATAGCCCCGACAATAGCCCCTCCAGTTATCATGATCGCAATATCCTGTGGAGTAAATCCGAACTTATGGTCTACAAATAGAGCGAACAAAGATTCAAATGAAGATAGGCCAAAAGCTGAAATTAAGATAATCATAAATGAAATGAAATATACGGGTGAAAAGATACGATTCAATCTAGCTTTTGGTTCTAATTCCTCTTCACCTTGCAAATTCCGTTTCGGTTCTTTTAATGTAATGATGGATAAAATGGCTGCTGAAAATCCTAAAGCACCAGCAAAGAAAAAGGGGATGCGAGTTCCGATTTCCGCTAAAAATCCTCCGATTCCGGGACCAATTATAAAGCCGGTGGAGATAGCTGCTGACATGTACCCAAGTGCTTTTGATCGTGTTTCTAATGATGTTGTATCTGCAATAAAGGCAGTTACAGCCGGCATAATAAATGCAGCACTTATACCTCCTAGTATCCGAGAGAGAAAAAGAACGCTCAGTGTATTTCCAACTCCAAATAACAACTCTGAACTCCCAAATATAAATAATCCGATGATAATCATTCTTTTTCTACCAAATTTGTCTACCCAACGGCCTGCAATTGGGGATACAACTAACTGGGCGACAGCAAAAGCTGCAACCATGTAACCCACAATTGAACCGGATAAATTTAATTCATTCATAATTGTGGGTGTTACAGGAATAACAAGTCCTATACCTAAAAAAGCGATGAAAAGATTTAGTAATAATATTGTTAAAGTAATGTTCTGTCTTAACATACTCAACATCTCCTTAAAAGATTTTTACAACTATAAGACGTTATTTTAAACTCTCCTTTAAGGGGAGAGTCAAGTTTTTTCTTATTTTAAGTCAATTTTTTTCCTTGTAATCTTTTGTAATTTACAATGGCTTCAAAACACTGCTTTCTACTCCTTAATGTCGGATATTTATATGTTGAAAAGAAAAAGGTTTCTTTATAATTGGCTGGAGGTTCTTAAAATCAATTTATTTAAAAATCATTTGTCACGAAGGTGAGATCAACATGAAGCCGAAAGAAAATACAGCTCAAAAGCTTAGTCTTTTCGCTATTACTTGGCCAATTTTTATTGAAACATCTCTACATTTACTGATGGGGAATGCTGATACACTCATGCTAAGTCAGTATTCAGATGATGCAGTGGCGGCTGTTGGGGTTTCGAATCAAATTTTATCGTTAATTGTGGTGATGTTTGGATTTGTAGCAACAGGAACGAGTGTACTTGTTTCCAGAAATCTTGGGGCCAATTCATTTAAAGAAGCAAGTCGAATAGCTGTTGTCTCCATTATTACAAATATCCTCTTAGGGCTAATGATTGGAATTATCCTCTTGTTTGCAGCTTCGAGCGTTATTTCTATGATGGGTGTTTCTAGTAATCTCATGTCAGAAGCTACACTTTACTTGCAGATTGTAGGTGGTTGTATTTTCCTGCAATCAGGTATTATGACGATGGGAGCGATATTACGTAGCTACCGCTTTACGAGAGAGGCCATGTTTGTAACTCTTGGGATGAATGTCATAAATATTGTTGGTAATGCTCTGTTTATATTTGGGTTGTTTGGACTTCCGGTACTTGGAGTAACAGGGGTAGCGATTTCAACTATTATTAGTAGACTTATTGGATTGATGATCATTTTTATGATTTTGTATAAAAGAGTTAATCCTACACTGCCTTTTTCGTACTTGTTTAGGAGATTTCCAAGTTTTGAGCTGAAAAAAATACTTCAAATTGGAGTTCCTTCTGCGGGAGAGCATCTTTCATTTAATGGATCACAGCTTGTGATTACTTCGTTTATTGTGTTACTTGGTACAGAAGCAATTACAACAAAGGTGTATGCTCAAAATATTGGGATGTTTGTTCTGCTCTTTTCACTCGCGATCGGCCAAGGAAATCAAATTATCATTGGACATCAAATCGGTGCAAAGCAATTTGATGCAGCATATAAGCGCTGTGTTCATAGTCTCTTAATAGCAATAGGCATAACAAGTATTGTTGGTATCATTCTTTTTTATTTAGCAAACCGATACTGAGTCTTTTTACAACGAATCAAGATATTATTGTCACAGGGAGTATTCTGCTGTTGTTAACAGCTTTAGTTGAACCAGGTCGTGCGTTTAATGCGGTTGTTATCAGCTCATTACGTGCTGCTGGAGATGTGAACTTTCCTGTTTTTATCGGCATTCTCTCGATGTGGGGAGTTAGTGTTCCGGTAGCTTATATCCTTGGCATATATTTTGGATTCGGGCTTGCTGGAATTTGGATTGCCTTTATAGTTGATGAATGGCTAAGGGGTGTCCTCATGCTTTGGAGATGGCGTCAGGGCAAATGGCGTCAAATAGCGATGAGCAGACAGGTGCGGTCTAACGCTTCTTAGATTAAAAAATTAGTATATTGAAGCCGATTGGGTTCACTCCTCAATCGGCTTATTAACTTCAAATTAAAATTTAGAAACATACTTTAATAGAGTTCTCACAGCAAATGATTGATAGCGATCTTTTTTGGTAATAAATCCAAGCTCCCACATAGGAGGGGACGTTAATTTTATCATCCTAATGTTGCGATGGTCCATTTTTCGATAAATTGATTTTGGCATTAGTGTAATACCGAGTTCCTCTCCAACAAGTTCTGCTATTAAATCCCACTGTGAGCTTTCGTAGGAAATGTTTGGTTGAAAACCTGCTTTTTGGCATTCTTTAATAACTAACTCGTGTAAGGCAAATTCCCGGTTGAAAAGAATGAAATGTTCATCAGCTAATAGTTTAATGCTGACCTCGTCCATTTCTGCAAGATGATGCTTTGTACTTGTGTAAAGCATGAATTCCTCTTTTATAAACGGAGTAACATCAAACTTACTAGTATCTGTAGGAAAAACAATGATACCTACGTCTACCACACCTTCATCTACCAAGTGTTCAATTCGTTTTGCTCCTAGTTCAATTAATTCCACATTTACCTCTGGATAATGATAGTTAAATTGTTTCGCTATCTCCGGAAAAAATAGCGTCCCAATTAATGGAGGAATGCCTATTTTAATTTTCCCGGTTGGTAAATTCATTAAATCATCTAAAAGAATAGAAAGCTCATCTGTAGCCCCTAATATTTTGCTTGCTTGCCTAAAGACAATTTCACCTGCATCCGTCAACTTTAATGTACGTGTCGAACGTTCAAAGAGCTCGACTTTGAGTTCAGCTTCTAATTTTTTGATCGATTTACTTAAAGTTGGCTGTGAGATATAGGTACCTGCAGCTGCTTTTGTAAAGCTGCCGTAATTTGCTACTTCGGTAAAATATCGAAGATCCTTTAATTCCATTTATTATCACCTTTTATTCTGTTTTGGAATAAAAAATATACTTATTATTCATTTTACTCATAAGTAGGTATGCTGTAAATTAATAAGTAAATATATAGAGAAAGTTCTGAATAAACTTGATGGAGGGAGAGGAGCAGTATAGTGGATAAAAATGATGTAGTAATTGTAAGCGCTTTAAGAACGCCGATTGGTCAATTTGGAGGAAGTTTAAAAGATGTAAGTGCAGTCCAATTGGGTTCACATGTGATTAGAGCAGTGATTGACCAAGTTGGAATTTGTGGAGATCAAATAGATGAAGTCATTATGGGGAATGTGCTTCAAGCGGGTCTTGGTCAGAACCCGGCAAGGCAGGCAGCTATACTCGCAGGTCTTCCTGAACATGTTTCTGCTTTCACTATAAATAAAGTGTGTGGATCAGGATTAAAGGCCGTCCATTTAGCAACACAGTCCATTTTAACAGGAGATGCTGAAATGATTGTAGCTGGTGGAATGGAAAATATGAGTCAGGCACCATACCTTTCTATGGGAGCTAGAGAGGGTTATAGAATGGGGAATCAGAAGCTTATTGATAGTATGATTCATGACGGGCTATGGTGTGCTTTTAATGATTATCACATGGGAATTACAGCAGAAAATATTTGCGACCAATTTGAAATAACCCGTCAGGAACAAGATGTATTTGCAGCTTGGAGCCAAGAAAAAGCAGCAAATGCAATCGTCGAAGGAAAATTTAAAGATGAAATTGTTCCAATTGAAATACCTCAACGAAAAGGGGATTCTTTTCATTTTGATACAGATGAATATGTGAAGCCTGGGACAACAGCGGAGAAGTTAGGAAAACTAAGACCTGCCTTTAAAAAGGATGGACGTGTAACAGCAGGTAATGCTTCTGGAATTAATGATGGAGCTGCTGCCGTTCTCATAATGAGTCTTCGTAAAGCAAAGGAACTTGGCATCAAACCGTTAGTTACGATTCGAGCAAATACAACTGCAGCTGTAGATCCAAGTATTATGGGGATTGGTCCAGTTCCTGCAACGAATAAAGCTTTAAGTAAAGCTGGTCTTACCATACAAGACTTGGACTTAATAGAGGCAAACGAAGCATTTGCGGCACAAGCATTAGCAGTTGGAAAAGAGCTTCAATTTCCAAACGATAAATTAAATGTGAATGGTGGAGCCATTGCCTTAGGACATCCGATTGGGGCAAGTGGTGCGAGAATACTTACGACATTAATTCATGAGTTAAAACGAAGAAATGGAAAATATGGCTTAGCATCGTTATGTATCGGAGGAGGGCAAGGAGCCTCAACCATTATAGAAAACTATGAAACGAGAGGTGTATTGTGATGAAAAAAATATTTACTAGTTTTGAAGAAGCGGTCAAAGACATTACCTATGGAATGACACTAATGGTTGGAGGATTCGGACTGGTAGGTATACCAGAGAATCTTATCAATGCACTTTGTGAAAAGAATGTAAAGGATTTAACAGTCATTTCAAACAACTGTGGAGTAGATGATTGGGGATTGGGTCTATTACTGAAAAATAAACAAATTAAAAAAATGGTTTCCTCCTATGTTGGTGAAAATAAAGAGTTTGAAAGACAAGTATTGAGCGGAGAGTTAGAGGTACAGCTGACACCACAAGGTTCATTAGCAGAAAAAATTCGTGCCGGTGGAGCCGGGATTCCTGCCTTTTATACCCCGGCCGGAGTCGGAACGCCTGTTGCAGAAGGCAGAGAAACGAGGGAGTTTCATGGGAAGAAATATTTACTTGAAGAATCCCTTACTGCAGATTTTAGCTTAATAAAAGCGTGGAAAGCAGACAAAATGGGCAATATCATCTACCGCAAAACAGCACAAAATTTCAATCCTATCATGGCCGCTGCAGGTAAAATTACAATTGCTGAAGTAGAGGAAATTGTTGAAGTTGGGGAATTAGATCCTGACCAAATTCATACTCCAAGTATTTATGTTCAAGGACTGATTGTTGGTAGACATGAGAAGAGGATCGAACGCCTTACTGTTCAATCATAAATGAAATAGAGGAGGGAAAATGATGACGAAAAACGTAAGAGTACAAATTGCACAAAGAGCTGAAAGAGAAATTCAAGATGGATTCTACGTAAACTTAGGGATAGGAATGCCAACTATGGTTGCAAACTACATTTCTACTAATAAACAGGTTGTCTTACAATCGGAGAATGGTTTATTAGGCATAGGTCCGTATCCAACAAATGACGAAGTAGATCCAGATTTAATTAACGCGGGAAAAGAAACAGTAACCGCTATTAAAGGAGCCAGCTTTTTTAGTAATGCTGAATCATTTGCCATGATACGTGGCGGTCATATTGATTTAGCCATTTTAGGTGGCATGGAGGTGTCGGAAAATGGTGATTTAGCAAATTGGATGATACCTGGAAAAATGATTAAAGGTATGGGAGGGGCAATGGATTTAGTTCACGGTGCCAAAAAAATTATTGTCATTATGGAACATGTGAATAAGGCCGGACAGCCAAAGATCCTTAAGAAATGTTCGTTACCATTAACAGGGCAAAATGTTGTGGATCGAATCATAACAGATCGAGCAGTAATTGATGTAACAAAGGATGGATTGAAGTTAATTGAAGTTGCACAAGATTATAGTGTGCAGGATGTAATTGAGTCCACTGAGCCTGAATTAATCATTTCCGATCAAGTGGTGAATAATGCATTTTAGAATATGACGTGAGACAGGAGGAATTTCCCTCTGAATGGATAGAAGCATTAATTCTTGTAATGATATAAGGAATTGATGCTTTTTTCATTAGGTTCTATAAGTTGTCAGAAAAGAAGTTCGTTCAATTATATACGTAGGGAAAATACAGAATTTATAGAATTATTAGTTAAAGTGTATTTATTTGATAAAATGTTATTTACTTTTAATAGGAATGGAACTATAATGAAGGAGAAGTAACCGCTTTCAAAAAATGATGATCATTAATTAATATGGTATTTAGCAAAGAAATGATACACAAAAATGAAACCCGTTTCATTTTTGTGTTGTTATTAATTTCTTAATCGTGGACAGTGCTTTGATACTTTGATCTAAAGCATATGTCGTGCAAGTGAAGTCGTTTCGACAAGACCTCTTTAAGGAACTTAGGTAATTTAGATTTAAAGCGAAAAAACAGCTTTCTTTTCTAAATTGACTTACTTATCCTAGAGAGACCAAGGCTCTTGTACTTTGGTTCATGTATAACTAACTAATGATATGAAATGACTCTAACGTTAAGTTATTCTTAGCTTTTTATGAAACCCGTTTCATTTTGTGTGTGGTATAACTTTATATAAATTGCAAATATAGATTTTACCGTTAGACTTTTTTGCACATTAATGAAACCCGTTTCATTTCCTCATTTTCTTTGTCTACGATGCCTTTTAATTTTTTGGTACAC
Organism: Metabacillus schmidteae; assembly: GCF_903166545.1. Classification (NCBI taxonomy): domain Bacteria; kingdom Bacillati; phylum Bacillota; class Bacilli; order Caryophanales; family Bacillaceae; genus Metabacillus; species Metabacillus schmidteae. The sequence continues at coordinate 1,613,219 of NZ_CAESCH010000001.1, forward strand.
AGCTGCTTTAAGATTAGTATTTACAGAATTACCTTGTCATTCTTTTTTTAAGATGGGTTGCTGCATCGAAATTAAGATCGTGAGCATAGGGGGGAATTATATGAAAGCCGTTATTGTAAAGTCACAGACACCTATTGTTAAAAAACAAACGAAAGAGTCGCACTTTAAAAAAATATGGAAGAACCGGACCCTTCTTCTAATGTGTATGCCTGCTATTATTTTCTTTGCCGTATTTGCGTATCTTCCAATGCCGGGGCTTTATCTTGCTTTCGTAAATTATGATTATACACTTGGGATCTTTAAAAGTGCTTTTGTAGGATTGGAAAATTTCCGCTTTCTAGTTATGACGGGTGATTTATGGAAGTTAACCTTTAATACGATTGCCTATAATCTTGCTTTCATTATATTAGGTAATTTCCTGCAAATAGCTGTAGCCATCATGCTTAACGAACTAAGAAATAAATGGTTTAAAAAAATATCGCAAACCATTATGTTTCTACCACATTTCATTTCCGCCGTTTTAGTTGGACTTTTAGCTTATAACATTCTTAGTTATGATTATGGCCTACTCAATTCATTTCTAGAAATGCTTGGCTTAGATCCAGTACAAACTTATTCGAATCCGGCAATTTGGCCATATATTATTGTTATTACTTTCCTCTGGCAATCTACAGGCTACGGATCAATCGTCTATTTTGCTGCCATTATGGGCCTTGATAAATCAATTTTAGAAGCTGCAGAAATTGACGGGGCTAATGCTTTTCAACGTATTCGATATATTATTATTCCTTGGCTAAAACCAACTTTCATCATTTTATTATTATTCTCGTTAGGGGGAGTATTAAAAGGAAACTTCGGCTTATTTTATAACTTAGTCGGTGCCAATAATACAATGCTATATCCAACCACAGATATTATCGAAACCTATGTATTCCGGACATTAATGACGAATTTTAACTTCTCATTAGGAAGTGCTGTAAGTTTATATCAATCTATTTTTGGCTTCTTTATTGTCATTACAGCAAATTGGATTGTTAAGAAGGTTTCACCAGAAAATTCATTATTCTAAAGGAGGGATGTACTTGTGGAAAATACATTCAGACGAAATGTAGATTTTTCTACGATCATGGTTCGTATTATTGGATATGGATTTATTGGTCTATTTGCTCTATGTTGTCTTTTGCCCTTTGTCCTAATCTTATCTTCTTCATTCACATCTGAGAAGGCAATTATGGAAAGTGGGTTTGCTTTATGGCCGAAAGAATTTTCTACATTTGCATATGAAATTGTTTTCCGAAATCCAAGGCTTATCATAGGTTCTTATGTCGTAACAATGGGGATTACGATTGTTGGGACTGCAGTTGGTTTGTTTATTGTGGCCATGACCGGTTATGCCTTGCAACGTGCGGATTTCTTGTATCGTAATAAAATATCATTCTATATCTACTTTACAACCCTTTTTTCAGGTGGACTTGTTCCGTTTTATCTTTTGGTTACCCAGTATCTGGATCTTAAAGATAATTATCTTGCAGTACTGCTTCCAGGATTGCTGAGTCCTTTTCTAATCATTATGATGAAGGCGTTTACAAAGTCGATCCCTCATGAAATTACCGAATCCGCAAAGATGGATGGTGCAGGTGACTTTACAATCTTTTTAAAATTAATTTTACCGATGTCTACTCCAGCTTTAGCGACAATCGGACTTTTCATTGCCTTAGGATATTGGAATGAATGGTATAATGCCATGCTTTTCCTTTCACCTAATATGGAATATCGGCCACTCCAGTTGTTTCTCTATAATGTCATCACAAGTGCTGATTTTATCAGGAACTCTGCGGCATCTTCTAATGTAGCACCACAAGAAATTCCTTTGGAATCTATGAAAATGGCAACAGCAGTTGTGGCTACGGGTCCTGTTATTCTATTTTATCCGTTTGTGCAACGGTTCTTTATTCAAGGTATTACAATTGGTGCAGTTAAGGGCTAATGAATATGAGTAAGGATTTTTCCTTGTTTCATAGATCAAGAACAAAAAAAGATAAAGGGGAGGAAATGAAATGTTGAAGATGAAAAAATTCTTCGTACTAGTCATGGTCATGCTGTTAACCTTTAGCCTTGTGGCTTGTAATGGATCCAGTCAAACAAGTTCAGAAAACAAGAAACCAAGTACAAAGGTTAATGAAAATGGGGAAATTGATACGTCTGAATTTGTCAATATTACAATAATGGCATTGGGGGATAAACCGACAAACGGACAATTAGAAAAAGTAATGGAACAAGTAAATGCGAAATTAAAAGAAAAAGTAAACGCTCATCTTGAAATAAAATGGATTGAATGGGCGGACTATATGACAAAGTATAACCTTACTTTAGCTTCCGGTGAACCAGTTGATTTAATTATCACTGCTACTGACTGGTTAGATGCATGGGGAAATGCTCAGAAAGGTGCATTCAAGGACATTTCTGAACTTCTGCCAACATATGCTCCAAAAACATGGGAAGAAGTTTCTGATGAAAGCTGGGAGCAAACAAAATACAATGGGAAAATTGTCATGATTCCAGAAGACTCCTTTACACAATGGGTTAACCACGGCTTCTTCTATCGTACGGATTGGGCAAAGGAATTTGGAATTACTGAACCTATTAAAGATTTTGAGACATTAGGAGAATACTTCCAAGGGATTGTTGATAATAAGCCGGGTGTGATTCCTTGGGATACACCAGGAACAAACGTTACAACAGCATGGGGATATACAACTTCTTACTCAGATCAAATTGAACTGCCGATTGCTACAGGAGTATTCCCGATTTACTGGGGTAAATCTGCTGATGAACCGTATGACGTTGTTAGTCCAGTGTTTGAAGATATTTTTGTCGATTATGCAACGCTAATGAAGGATTGGGCAGATAAAGGATATTGGCGTTCTGATGTATTAAATTACAAAGGTGACACACGTGCTTTATTCCAAGCTGGAAAAACCGGTGCTGATCAGCATCATACAGAAACTTTCTCGACTTTACGTCCACAAATGGATGTGAAACAGCCAGGATCTGAAATTGATATGTTTGCCTGGTCTGACACTCGTGATAACTTAATCTCAATGTCTATTACTCATGGAGCTACGGCTGTAGGTGCACATAGTAAAAACCCAGAGCGTGCGTTAATGGTATATGACTTACTTCGAAACGATGAGGAAATTTATAAGTTATTTAACTATGGGATTGAAGGAGTTCAGTACGAAATTAAAGATGGAAAACGTGTTCGTCCGGAAGGGTATGATGAAACAAAAGATTCATTTGCTTCTAACTTCTGGGGTGGCCGTGTAGATAAATTTGAAATCCCTAGTTCTGACAGATGGGAAGGAATGCCTGAGATCTACGCAGAGTACGATAAAATTAAGAAGCCGTTCCCTTATGGACAATTTGTTTTCGATAGTACACCTGTAGAAGCTGAAATTGCTGCACTTTCACAAGTGACTGCCCAAATGGTACCGGCAATTGCATTCGGTAAAGCGGGAGACCCGGAAAAAGCTGTTGAAGATTTCCGTAAGAGATTAGAAGCAGCGGGTTATGAGAAAGTTTTAAAGGAAATCCAAAAACAAATGGATGAATATAAGAAACTTGTAGAAGGTAACTAATTTAGAAGAGAAAAGTGAAAAGAGGGCTATCATACTTATTTGATAGCCCTTTATCTATCAATCTTCCATTACTGGAAAGGGTGTATACAAAAATGAAAAATGCAATCACTCAAGAATGGGATCTATCTGTTAAGAGCAGAAAGTTTAACTTTGATTGGAAATTTTTAAAAGGTGACGACTCGAAAGCACTCAAAATTCAGTATGATGATTCTGATTGGCGCACAGTATACCTGCCACATGATTGGAGTATAGAAGGCCCTTTTAAGAAGGAATACGCAAGCTCCACCGGGTATTTACCTGGAGGTATTGGTTGGTATCGAAAAAAATTTATTGTGCCAGATCATTTAAAAGGTAAGAAGATCGTCATTCAATTCGATGGCATTTATAAAAATAGTGAAGTTTGGATTAATGAACATTTTCTTGGTAAAAGACCTTATGGATACAGCTCATTTCACTATGATTTAACACCGTTTATAAACTTCGAATCAAATGAAAATGTCATTTCTGTAAAGGTGGATCACTCGGATTTTGCGGATTCCAGGTGGTATCCGGGATCAGGTATTTATCGAAATGTACATATTAATTTAAGTGATCATGTGTACATCAAGCCTTACGGTATATATGTTACAACTCCGAATATTTCAACATCAGAAGCAGAAATTAACATTCAAACAAGTGTAAAAAATGATTACAATCACAAAAGTGAAATGATAATTGAACATCGTATAAAAGATGCTAAGGGTAAAGATTTAATAGTCTGTTCTTCCATGGAGACCATTCAAGCAAATAATGAACAACATTTTCTTCATTCTATCTTCTTAGAAAAACCAAATCTTTGGTCTCCTGAAAATCCATACTTATACAGTGTTGAAACGAAGTTAATAAAAGATGGTGAAGTAATTGACTTTGAGACAACTTCACTTGGAGTTCGATATTTCCACTTTGATGTGGACTCTGGATTTTATCTAAACGGAGAGAGCCTAAAAATGAAAGGTGTTTGTCTTCATCATGATGCAGGGTGCCTTGGAGCAGCAGTTCCTGAAAAGGTATGGCACCGACGTTTGCAACGATTGAAGGAAGCTGGAGTAAATGCGATCAGAATGAGCCACAATCCACCTGCACCAGAGTTACTGGATATGTGTGATACTTACGGATTTTTAGTCCAGGATGAAGCATTTGATGAATGGGAGCATCCTAAGAACAAATGGGTAGAAGGGTGGAATAAGGGAGAACCTTCACTTGATGGATATGCATCAGACTTTGCTGAATGGGCAGAGGCAGATTTAAGAGATATGGTATTAAGGGATCGAAACCATCCGTCAATTATTTTCTGGAGTATTGGAAATGAAATTGATTATCCTAATGATCCTTATTCACATCCGGTACTTGAAGATCGTTACAAAGCTGATAAACCTGAAGCAAAAGGAATGGGAGATATTGCGAAAAAATTGGTGAGCGTTGTAAAACAATATGATCAGACACGGCCTGTTACAGCAGCACTGGCAAGTGTCATCATGTCAAATGAAACTGAATTTCCAGACGCACTTGATGTGGTTGGTTATAACTATCAAGAATTTCGTTATCAAAAAGACCATGAAAAATACCCTAAGAGAGTCATTTATGGTAGTGAAAACGGAAGGCATCACAATGAGTGGATGGCTGTAAAAGATAATGACTTTGTGTCAGGACATTTTATCTGGACAGGAATTGATTATTTAGGAGAAGCGCGTGGTTGGCCGGTTCGCCATGCAACACCAGGGATGCTCGACCTTGCTGGATTCAAGAAGCCGCTATACTTTTTCAAACAAAGTCAGTGGTCTGAAAAAGATATGGTTTATTTAGGAACAACAGCTATTAAGGATGGAGAATCTAAACAAATTTATTGGGACCATGAAGTTGTTAGTGCGTGGAAAGGGACTGAAGGGGAACTTGTAAGAGTTGCTTGTTGTACAAATTGTCCGGAAGTGGATTTAATTTTAAATGGAACATCATATGGAGTCAAAAAAAGCAAAGACTTCCCAGGCGGAACAATTTATTGGGATGTTCCATACGAGAAAGGGACATTAAGAGCAGTAGGGAAAAGAAACGGAGAAATTAGTTGTTCTTATGAATTAAATACAGCTGATAAGCCTGTTAAACTCCAATTACACCCTGATACCATTGCTCTTAAAGCTGATAAATATGATGTAGCACATGTAGAAGTAAATATCCTTGATGCCGATAATTATCTTGTCTTTGATGCAAATAATCAAATAAATTGCGAAATTGAAGGACCTGGTGAAATCATCGGAATGGAATGCAGCAACCCTGCAAGTCATCAGAATTATAAAGAGACCTACAGAAATGCCTACCAAGGAAAATTGTTAATTTATGTGAAAGCTTCTGATCAATCTGGGACAATTACATTAAAGGTAACGTCCGATGGATTGGATAGCTCATCTGTTGTCATAAACGTTAATTAGAATGAAAAAAATAAAGATGAGGAGATGATGACCGAATGCCCTATAATGCTGCATCTGATACAACCAATCCTAGGAAGGGCTTTAGCCTAAGCGATATTCCTGCACATGACCCATTTGTCTTATCACATAAAGAAACAAATACCTATTATTTATATACAACAGGAATTCCTGAATTAACAGATTTAGATAGAAATGGGGTGTTAGTTTACAAGAGTAAGGATTTACTAGATTGGGAGGGACCTTTTGTGATTTTTGAGGTTCCTGATGGGATATGGGCACATCCAAAGCATGGAACATGGGCTCCGGAAGTCCATCAATACAAAGGTAAATATTATTTATTCGTTACCCTTCATAACAGAGATACCATATTAGCAGAGCCACCAGAGGTTTGGAAAACGAATCATCTTCGCGGAACGAGTATTGCAGTATCAGATTCTCCAGAAGGTCCATTCCATTTAATAAAAAAGGATGGACCGGTGCCACCTAGAAACTTTATGACTTTAGATGGAACCTTGTATGAGGATGAGAATGGAAAACCATGGATGGTCTATTGTCACGAATGGATTCAAGTACTGGATGGTACTTTTGAAGCTATCCCGTTAAAGCCTGATTTATCTGCAGCAGATGGTGAACCAAAACATCTATTTAAAGCTTCAGATGCCCCATGGATAAATGCGGAACAAAAGCCTAATGTAAAGCCCCTAGTGTACGTATCTGATGGATGTCAATTATATCGAACAAAAGGCGGTCACTTATGTATGCTCTGGTCAAGTTATAACGATGAAGGATATGTCCAAACAATTGCAAGATCTCAGACTGGTAAACTGGAAGGTCCATGGGAACAACTAGAACCTTTAGTCAAAGGAGACAGTGGACACGGCATGCTCTTCAAAACATTTGAAGACACCTGGAAGCTCATCCTGCATCATCCCTTCAGCACCCCAGAATCCCGTGCAAAAATCTACGAAATAGAAGAAACCGAAAATAGCTTTAACGTAATTGGACCATGGGGACAGGTCCCTCGTCCCAAATCATAAATATGTAAGCAGGGGGTAGGCAGAGTTATGTTACTTAATAAAAAGGCAGTTTCAAGATTCTGTATATTATCTATATCTCTATTAATGTTCACACTTGTACCAACAAATATCAAAGCAAAGGAAAACAATATGTCTACGAAAAAAAAGGAAAATACCCAAGAAATAACGATTAATGTAGATAACAAATACCAAGAAATTGATGGATTTGGAGCTTCAGGTGCTTGGTCCTTTGATAAAATAGGCTCTGAATGGTCTGAGGAAAATAAGAAACAGATTGCCGATTTGCTATTTTCAACGGAAAAAGGAATTGGCTTATCTATGTGGCGCTTTAACATAGGCGCTGGAAGTGAAGAAACAGATAAGGAAATCATTACAGACCCGTGGAGAAGAGCCGAGAGTTTTAAATCAGGCGAAAATGAGCCATATGATTGGTCTAAACAAGCTGGACAGCAATGGTTTCTAAATGCAGCAAAAGAAAGAGGTGTGGAGGAATTTATTGCGTTTGTAAACAGCCCACCTGTATGGATGACAAAAAATGGCCACGCTCAACCTGATCCTTCTGTAGGGAGCACGAATTTAAAAGAAGAATCAGTTGATGATTTTGCGGTATTCCTTGCAGATGTATTGGAGCACTTTGAAGAACAAAATTTGCCATTCAACTATATTAGTCCTATTAATGAACCAACATGGAATTGGGATTATGCTGGTCAGGAAGGCAATCGTTATAACATTGAAGATATAAAAGAAGTACTATTGGCGTTACACGCTGAACTTGAAGAGAGAGGACTTGATACAGAAATTGATGCTACTGAAGCCGTAGAGTATACATCCCTTCTTGATGATGAGATGTATCAGAAATTTACAGGCGGTGATTCTGTATACAATAGTGGAAATGCAAATGGTAGTTATCCTGGAAAGTACCGTGAATATATTAAAGAAATGCTGGGAGACCCAGAGATAAAGGAGATAATCGGAAGTAAAATTAGTGCACATGCGTATTGGTCAGATCATTATTCTGGTGAAGACCGTCTTGTTCCTTTAAGGAAATCTGTAAGGGAAAATCTAAATCAGTATGGTCAAGATATTAAATTTTGGATGTCTGAATATTGTATTTTGGGAAGTAATGGACCTGGAAGAGATTTAACAATGAAGACTGCACTTGATGTAGCAAGGTTAATTCATTTTGATATGGTCGAAACTCAAGCCTCAGCTTGGCAATGGTGGCTGGCAATGTCAAATTATGATTATAAGGATGGCTTGATTTATACAGATTATTCTCAGCCTGGTGATGAGGAGTCGATCATTGAGTCAAAATTACTTTGGGCAATGGGGAACTACAGCCGCTTTGTTCGACCAGGTGCCTACCGAGTTGATTTACAAGGAGCAAATGATCAAGAGGAACTAATGGGCTCCGCGTATTATCATGAAGAAGACGATCAGCTATCTGTTGTGTTTGTTAATTACAGTAATGAAGAAAAGTCAGTAAAAGTGAATGTTGATCATCTTCCTGGGAAAAAGAAAGCGGTCCAATTCAAACCATATGTTACATCTGAAAACGATGATTTAGAGGAGAAAAACTTAATCCCGGCAAAAAAAGCAGTTTCCATTCCTCCTCGTTCAATCGTTACGTTAGTTGCTAAATAAGAAGGATGTCAAATACTTTCTATCAGTTCAAAAGATCTGGATAAAAGATTAGGCAAATGAATGATATACCGATGAAAACCTTATTTAGCGGTATTTCACTTATGCCTAGTTCATAATGTTTATCTTAAAGGCTGTTTTCGCTATGGAACGAATTAATTTACACCTTAAATTGCATTAAAAACAACAAAGTATGCGAAAACAGCCATATTAAAAGTTTATATTTTTTCCTTTTCTTACATACTTAATACCCAAAATGGGTAAATTAATTTTAAAAATGTAAAAAAAGGAGATGCTAATATGTCACTTCAAAACAAAGTTGCTCTCATAACTGGAGCAGGATCTGGTATAGGACGTGCTACTGCTATGCGCCTTGCGAAAGAAGGAGTAAAACTTGGTCTTGTTGATTTAAAAGAGGAAAAGCTTGAAAAAGTTAAACATGATATTGAAGTAGAAGGTGGAAAAGCAATCATAACTGATACTGATGTATCTGATCCTAAAAGAGTCGAACAAAGTGTAAAAGAAATTTATGAAAAATGGAATCGATTAGATTTTGTCTTTGCAAATGCCGGAATTAATGGAACGGTTGCACCAATTGAAGATTTATCCCCAGAGGAATGGGATCAAACGATAACAACAAATTTAAAAAGTACATTCTTAACAGTAAAATACTCAATTCCACATTTAAAGAACAATGGTGGAAGTGTTGTCATTACTAGCTCAATTAATGGAAACAGGAAGTTTACAGGATTTGGTATGTCTGCATATAGTTCATCAAAAGCGGCTCAAGTAGCGTTTGGAAAAATGGCAGCATTAGAGCTTGCCAAGTACAAAATTCGTGTGAATATCATTTGCCCTGGTGCTGTAGAAACCAATATCGGTCAAAATACGTTTCCTGAAAAAGAAAATCTGGAAAAGATAAAAATACCGATCGTTTACCCTGAAGGCAGCCAGCCGCTTGAACATAAAGCTGCAAAACCGGAACAAGTTGCAGATCTAGTTCAGTTTTTGTTCTCTGATGCTTCAAACCATATAACAGGAACGGAAATCTTTGTTGATGGTGCTGAATCACTGTTATAAACCATAGCCTATCAATAAAGTTTAGCTATTACTAATAGATTCCTAAAAGAAGTCTATTTATAGTTAGTATGCAAGAAAAAGGTGGTGAGGTGAGACATTAAAGGGGTCTCATCTTACTTTACCGAGAAGAGAATTTCCTGAACTGTAATGAAGGCAGCATGCAAAAAAAGAATCGAAATGAAATTAATTGACACCTATCTTTAAATAAAGGTAAAATAAGATTAGTTTATGAAAGTGCTTTCAATAGGTGGGAGGTAGGGTATAGACATTCTTTTTTTTGAAAGTGGAATGGAACCAGTTTCATTTTAGTTTTTGATTTAATTTTCACTTCAAAGTATTTAAGGTTAAGAAAATAATATCTTAATAGAAAGTTAGTAAAAAAATTTTAAACATAATGGTACCGGTTTCATAATGATATAAACTCACTGCTACCCAAAATAGGTTTCAATGAGAAAAGGAGTGTAGAGATATCCATGACAACAACTAGTGTAAATAAAAAAATAACCCCTAGTATTAGCTGGCTTTCAGATCTTAATGTATTTGCAGTAAATAGATTACCAGCCCATTCGGATCACCATTTTTATGAAACAAAGCAGGAGGCTCAAGCTTCGGCTGAAATGAAGTTGAGATATGATCTAAATGGAAGTTGGAAATTTCACTATTCAGTTAATCCTCAAATGAGACCGGAACATTTTTATAAGCATGATTTCGATTGTGCTGGGTGGGGCGATATTCATGTACCCGGACATATTCAACTGCAGGGGCATGGTCAGCCGCAATATGTGAACACAATGTATCCTTGGGACGGCCACAATGATATCCGACCACCTGAAATTCCAAAGGATCATAATCCGGTTGGAAGCTATGTAAAGTATTTTCATGTACCGAAAAATATGCAAAATAAACCGGTATTTATCTCTTTTCAAGGTGTGGAGTCAGCTTTTTACGTTTGGTTAAATGGTGAATTTATCGGCTACAGTGAAGATTCCTTTACACCTGCTGAATTTGATCTCTCTCCTTATCTAGTGGAAGGTGAGAATAAACTAGCGGTGGAAGTCTATCAACGTAGTACCGGTAGTTGGCTTGAGGATCAGGATTTTTGGAGATTTTCCGGTATTTTCCGAGATGTGTATCTTTATACTGTTCCTGAGATCCACGTATATGATTTACATGTTCGTGCAGAACTTGATGCTTCTTTTACGAAGGGAATTGTTCAGGCAGATCTTAAGTTTTTATCTTCTGTTCCTGAAGGTTCAACGATTGTAGTGAAATTGCATGATAAAGATAATGATGTGGTTGCTTCTTCGAATTGTCGAATAAGTGGAATGAACCAATCTTTCTCATTAGAACTTGATAGCCCAACGTTATGGAATGCTGAAAATCCTTATTTATACAAACTATATATAGCTGTATATAATGAACACGGTGCTCTGGTGGAGGTCATACCCCAAAAGGTTGGTTTTAGAAGATTTGAGCTTATTGACAAAATCATGTGCATTAATGGTGAACGCATTGTGTTCAAAGGTGTAAATCGACATGAGTTTAACTGTCGAAGTGGTCGCGCCATCACAAAGGAAGATATGCTATGGGATATTAAGACACTAAAGCAACATAATATCAACGCAGTTCGAACATCTCATTATCCGAATCAAAGCTATTGGTATGAGCTGTGTGATGAATATGGTGTATATGTTATAGATGAAATGAATCTCGAAACACATGGATCATGGCAAAAAATGGGGGCGGTTGAGCCTTCATGGAACGTCCCGGGAAATAATCTGGAGTGGCAGGACATCGTGATGGACAGAGCGATCTCTATGTACGAAAGAGATAAAAACCACCCTTCTATTCTCATTTGGTCGTGTGGAAATGAATCTTATGCAGGTGAAGTCATCTTAAATGTTTCAAAATACTTTAAATCTGTTGATCCAAGTCGTCTAGTTCACTACGAGGGAGTTTTCCATAATCGAGCTTATAATGATACAAGTGATATGGAAAGTCGTATGTATGCAAAACCGGCGGATATTGAGAACTATTTGAAAAATCAGCCCGAAAAGCCCTATATTAGCTGTGAATATATGCATGCTATGGGGAATTCGCTTGGCGGTATGTATAAGTATAGCGATCTTGAGGAGAAATATCCGATGTATCAAGGTGGTTTTATTTGGGACTATATTGATCAATCTTTACTAAAGAAAGATCGTTACGGACAAGAATTTTTAGCGTATGGCGGAGATTTTGGAGACCGCCCGACAGATTATGGTTTTTGTACGAACGGAATTGTTTATGCAAATCGAGAGCTATCGCCGAAAATGCAGGAAGTGAAGTTTTTATATCAAAATATTAAACTAGTCCCAAATAGGGATGGTGTAATGATTCATAATAACAATCTATTTAGTAGAACCAAGGACTATGAACTAGAGTATAAGCTTGTACTTGAAGGAGAAGAGAAGTTCCAAGAAATCATTCATGTAGATGTAGCGCCACAGAGTAAGCAGCAAATTGCATTTGACTTACCGGAGGGGAGTGTAGAGGCAGCCGGAGAATATTGTATTCAAACTTCATTGAAGTTAAAGGAGAATACCCTTTGGGCTGAAGCGGGATATGAAATTGCTTTTGGACAGTTTATCTTCCATGAAGGTCAGTTGATAAATGAAAAGGATGGTATATCAAAAGACAAATTAAGAGTTGTGAATGGTGATGTAAATATTGGTGTTCATGGTAAAGACTTCATCATCATGTTTTCTAAGCAAGTCGGAAGCTTAATTTCTATTAATTATGCAGGGAAAGAAATGATTGAACAGTCTCCTTCACCATTATTCTGGAGAGCACAAACAGATAATGATAAAGGATATAAGCAAAGCTTCCAATCAGGATGCTGGTTAACTGCAAGTATGGCAAGAAAATGTATCGGCATTGAACTGGAAACAGAAAACGATAAGGTCACGGTTGGTTTTACCTATAAGTTCTCTATCTCACCCGATATGAAGGTGAAAATTGCCTATACTGTCCATTCAGATGGAAGTTTACGAGTGAAATCTACTTACTCTGGAGCAGAAAATCTCCCGCAAATGCCGATATTCGCTGTTTCCTTTAAGGTATCTGCAGATTATGATCAGGTTGAAGTGTATGCTATGGGGCCGGAAGAGAACTATTCAGACCGCAATAACGGTGCAAAGTTGGGGATTTATAAATCTCAAGTCAAAAACAACAAAGGATATGTTGTACCCCAAGAGTCTGGTAACAAGACAGGAGTTCGCTGGGCTAAATTAACAAACAACAATAGCCAGGGGATAAAAATTAAGTCATTAACAGATCCATTACAATGTAATTTCTCACCATATACGGCGTTTGAACTTGAAAATGCTGCACATCACTATGAGCTTCCAAATGTGCACTATACAGTCGTAACGGTTGCAGGAAAGCAGATGGGAGTTGGTGGAGATGACAGCTGGGGAGCTCCGGTACATGATGAACATCTTATTCAAGCGGATAAAGAGATAGAGTTCGAGTTTATGATTAGTAGAATATAGAAAGAGCTTTGGCTCTCAGACTGTTGACAAACGCTCGCTTTCTTCGTTACTCACCTTGCTGCGGTGCTCATTACCAACACCGGTAACTCCGCTCCTCACAAGGCTTCGTGCCTCGAAAGGCAAGCGTTAGCAATCAGTCTGAGGGGCTAGCAATTTTACTTTGTCTACACTTTGAGAGCTTTGGCTCTTTCTTTTTTTTCACTATCAGAAAGTGAAAATTTTGAGTAATCGTCAATACAAAGGATTGGATGATGAAAATAATGCAAAATCAAACAGAGTTTGCAGGATATTTATTTAGTTACTTTACAGGTGAAGAAACTGCGGATGGGGAGCAAATTTATTTTGCTTTAAGTAAAGGAAATAACCCTTTAGATTGGCAAGAATTAAATAATGGAAAACCAGTTTTGACATCCTCATTAGGTGAGAAGGGAGTAAGGGATCCATATCTTTTTCGTTCATCAGATGGTGATAAATTTTATTTGATAGCAACTGATTTAAGGATACATGGAAATGGGGATTGGCAAAGAGCTGTTACGGAAGGCAGCAGGAATATCATGATCTGGGAATCTACTAATTTAATAGAATGGTCTAATCAAAGGATGGTCGAAATAGCACCGCCAGAAGCAGGATGCACATGGGCACCAGAAATCCATTACGATAAATCTTCAAGTGAATACCTGATCTTTTGGGCATCTATGCTCCCAGACAAAGAGCCAATAAATGGTTCAAAAGGATATCATAAAATGCTCTATGTAAAAACAAAAGATTTTACAACATTTACAAAGCCTCAAGTTTTCATAGATTATGGATGCTCAATTATTGACACAACAGTAATTGAGCATAAAGGACAAATGTTTCGTTTTAGTAAAGGAAAGCATATTGTACAGGAATCTGGAAGTTCTTTTTTGGATGGGAAGTTTAAATTAATAAACGATAATGTTGAGAATGAATTCATGAACCGCGGGGAAGGACCGATCGTTTTTAAATCAAATGTAGAGGAAAAGTGGTATCTTTTTATTGATGAGTATGGTCTCAGAGGATATCTACCACTGGAAACAACCGATCTTACTTCCGGCAAGTGGAATATGCCTAAAGAATTTTCAATGCCTATAACTCCACGACATGGATCAGTGTTGCCTGTCACAAAATCGGAATACGACCGATTATGTAAAACGTACCTCAATAAAAACTGGAGGAAGAAAGATGGAGATGATAACGCAAGATCCTATTATTAAGGGGGAGTGGGCTGACCCATTTATTTTGAAAGACGGGGAAGATTATGGTGGAAAGCCTGTTGTTGATGTCGATAAAACAATTAATAATAGTTAAAATAGACGAATAGGCAGTTGCCTTTATCTTCAATTTGAAATTGATTGACAAGGGAATATAAAGGGCTTATATTGGTAATGCAATCGGTTTCAAGAGTGAGGTATAATAATGACTAAAAAAAATATAACAATTTATGATATTGCAAAAGAAGCAAATGTATCACCTACAACTGTTTCAAGAGTTTTAACGAATAATCCGTTAGTAAAGGAAAGTACGAGACAGAAGGTACTTGAAAAAATGAAAGAACTTGATTTTTCACCTAATGAGGCTGCAAGAAGACTAACGAAACCACAAGCAAATTTAATAGGATTCATCCTACCTGATATTACAAATCCATTCTTTTCACAAATCTATTTGGAAGTAGAGAAAAGGGCATTTGAAAAGGGTTACACTTTGTTATTAAGGAACTCAATGAGTAATAGTGAAGTTGAATCCACACATCTGCGTGAATTTACCGAAAGAAGAGCAGCATGTATTGTGTTCATGGGAGGACGTATTAATAAGACCAATCCTTCAGATGACGAGATTAATGAAATGCAGGATGTGTTAAGTAAAGTTCCGATTATTATGGTAAATGGTAAAATGACAGGGGTAAACTCAGTAAATATTCGATCAAATGAAGAAGAAGGAATTCGTTCGATTGTGGAGCATTTAGTAACACTGGGACATACTAAAATGGCTCTGATAGGTGGTATGAAAGGGATATCTTCATCAGATCATAAACTTGCGATTTTTAAACGTGTTTTAAAAGAGTATCATTTAGAATTTAACGAAGACTGGCAAATATATTCTGATTTTTCAGTCGAATCTGGTAGGAAAGCGATGAAAAAATTGTTAGAAAGAAACTCACTGCCTAGTGCAATTATTGGTATGAATGATCTTGTCATATACGGAGCTTACAAGGAGTGCAGAGATCAAAATATTTCTATTGATACCTTTTCTTTTGTTGGCTTTGATGATATTTACCCGTCAGACATCGTATACCCAAGTTTAACTAGCGTTAATCATAATTATGATGTCTTAGTAAATGAGGTAATGAGGACGATTGATCGTATTATGAATGGAAAAGGGAAAGGAAAAGGGAAGATTATCAATACCCAGCTTATCATTCGAGAATCATCAAAAGAAAATAATGTGTGATTCGTATCATTTCAATATCTTGAAAGGCTAATAGCAGGAAAATGAGAGAAAAGAAAGTTGACCAATATCTAGGAATGATTTAAAATAAACATATAGTTCACTAGTTTAACTAATAAAATAACATCCTTTTTTAAGGGGAGTAGCTTTTACAGCAAGGTCGTCATTACGGAGTGTCCAAAACTCTCGGCTTTGCTGGCAGCATATGTTGTTAGCGAGACCTTACCAATATGGTACAGGTCTATTTGTGTATATAAAAATGGCCATACCAAGTGTATAGGCCATTTTTACGTTAAGAGGAGGATTACAAATGAAAATGTTTACGAATATTCCTAGATATGTAGAAAGGGAAATAGAAGAAATTCAAAAGTTAACATTGCCAATTATGAAAAAAACGAGAAAATACTCGTTCTTAGCTGTTCTCATTATCCCTATCTCTATTCTGAATTTACTTAGTTTGGTTTTCTTTACACCTTTTAGCCAGGAAATGTTTATTTCTACGCTCATATTTGCCGCAATTGGAGCGTTAGGATTTGCTTTTCAAAAAGAAGTAAGATATTCCATGAAAGAAATTCAAAAAGTCAGCATTTCTTATATGAAGGAAAGAGTGGAAAAAAGCAGAGCCCTTGATCTTCACCGTCAACGTCATTATATTGAATTACTTACGAATCATCCTACTCGAACTCTAAATATCTTTCAGCAGTTTCTAGAGGAGGAAAATCGTCAATTTCACTAATAAATGAAAATGATGTTCCTAAATAGAGCATTCATACTATTAATGGCAGGAAGCCTCAGATCCGATTAACATACGGAACTGAGGTTTGGATAGATAAGCCATCATTTATTAGAATAATCCCCTGTTCTAATAAATTTTAAATGCCAAGGTAAAGCGAAGTAAAAAACAACTGTAAAAATTGGAATTGAATAGTAAGCATGCCAGATTTTCGAAGTCATTATTCCGGTTATTTCGGCTAACCACTCAAGAATAAATGATGAAATGATAAACAGGATTATTAGTGCTTTTTTCTTTGAAGTTGATTGATAAAAGTTTAAAAAAATAATGGCTATGCAAGATGGGATAAGTCCAAATAACAATAATTCTGGAAGGCCATTACGTTTAGTCCCAATATCGAATATATCGAAGGGAGCTGCAAGTGTTATATCCACCATCCATACAACATATCCAATAACACCAAACGTGACATAAAACTCCTGTTTTGAAAGCTTCTTTGGTGAAATAAGGATAATAAGAATCAGTAAAATAGTAAGAACGATTGGATACCAAATACCTTTTGCTAAATCAAAATTTACATACAAAACATACATAATTTAACCACCTAGGTTTAATTTAACGCTTATATTTTTCCCCATAATCTAGTAGGTATGTATATAGATCCAAAATTTCATATGACAAGCAATTTTGATTATTTTTTAAGCTCTAATAACTTTACCAGCAAAACCTCATAACTACTATCCTCTTTCTTAATTTCACAATACCCGCTGTCGTAAATGTGCACAATCTTATACCGTTTAGATTCATAAATAACTTCATCGCCAACCTTCATTATTACGTCCTCTCTCTCTTATCAAAGAAATATAGTTTAATATTGTCATTAATAACATTGGAAAACGTTTCCTAACAAGTGACAAATTATGGATGATGAAAATGATATAGAAATAACGAACTTGGAACTTCTATTCAATGCCAAGATTTTTTCTTGCCTTTTTTAGAGGGATTTTCATGAAAATGTTTAAATAGTAAAGTATATGAAAAGACTCTCAGATAATTTTAAAAGAAAACTAGATAATATGAGACGATGAATGAACCGTGAGATTTCACTATAATAAGGATAGTTCCATTGGAGGTTTTAGGAAGAGATGCTATCTGCTAGCTATCGAAACAAATGGAATGGGGAGCACCCCTTTAATTATCATTCTCATCAAGATTATGAAATTTATTTTTTTCATGGAGGAGAATGAAGGTATTTAATTCATAATCAAATTTATGATCTAGAGCCTGGTGACATTATTGTTATGGATGGGTTAACATTGCATAAACCAAATGTTAAGCCAACAAGGGAGTATGTTCGAAGTGTGATTCAGTTTTCTCCAGTTTGGATTAAAAATCTTCTTATGGAAATGGGGAGTATGTATCTACTGGAAACATTTCAAACTTTGCATAATTGCTTAATTCGGACCAATGAAAATGAGGAATCAAAGGAATTAGAGAGGGTTTTTAATCGATTAGCTAATTTATACAGAACAGCTGGAAAACCCACCTTACATGACGAGACTGAGATGAAAATACTGTTGCTTCATGCTTTGACCATTGTACATCGTTTAGGAAGGATGAGTTCGATTGAAATTCCAAATCAAAAAGAAGATAAAACATTGCATGCCGAAAACATTGCAAATTATCTTCAACAGCATTTCATGAAAAAGATTACATTACAGAGTGTTGCAGATGAGTTGAATTTAAGTAGATCCTATGTCGCGAAAGTATTTAAGACAATGACAGGCTATACGATAATGGAATTTGTAATGGAATGCAGGCTTACCCAGGCAAAATATTTGCTTGAAATGGAACCGCTTAAACCGTTAAAAGATGTTGCGTATGAATCTGGTTTTGAAAGCCCCACACATTTTAGCCGTTATTTTCGTGAAAAAGCGGGCATAACCGCAAAAGAATACCGAAATATGCGATTAAATCCTCAATAAAGGAAGTGGTTAGGTATGGAACATAAATTTGCTGCACAATTATTTACTTTGCGAGAAGAGATAAAAGAAGGGATACATCCGTTATTTAAAAAACTAAAAAATATGGGATGGGCTGGAGTACAAATTTCAGCTTTGCCTGAAGGATATGACAAGCATGAAGTAGCTTTTGCCTTAAAAGAAAACAATTTGCAAGCTGCAGGAATGCATATCTCATTAGATCGTTTAACAAATGACCTTGAAGGTGTAGTAAAAGAAGCAGACCTTTATGGAACTAAAGATATTATCCTTCCATTTATTCCAAAAGAATTACAACATGCAGAGGGTTTTAAGGAAATAAAAAGAAGATTAAACCAAGTCGCAAATGAAGCACCACAATATCGCATTTCCTATCATAATCATGCATTCGAATTTGATATAGAAATTGATGGGCAGGATGGCCTTAGCTATCTTCTTGACCCGCAAAATGGAAACAATATCCTAGCAGAAGTTGATGTGTATTGGGTTAAAAAGGCTGGTAAGGAACCATTAGAATATCTCACACCATATGCAAATCGGATGCCGATTATCCATTTAAAAGATATGACAAATGATGATCGTCAAACATTTGCTGAAGTAGGAACAGGTGTAATTGATTTTAGCCCGATTTTGCAATGGGGTGAAGAAAATGGTGTTGAATGGTATGCAGTAGAACAGGACATATGTGAACGTCCTCCATTAGAAAGCTTGGAAATTAGTTTAAGAAACTTACGGGAAATGACTAGTAAAATAAAATGAGAGGGTTTGAGGTGGAAAGATGACATTAATTAAAGTAGGGATTATTGGCATTGGAAATATGGGAAGTTCACACGCAAAGCTTTTAGTAGACGGGAAAATTAATGGAGCAACTCTGTCAGCAATATGTGATCAAAATCAAGAACAGCTTGATATGATATCTCGGTACGCATCTGGTCATGTACAAACATATCTTGATGAAGATACATTTTTAAATGAATCAGGAATAGATGCTATTCTTATTTCAACACCGCATTATGATCATCCAAATTTAGCAATAAAGGCATTCTCCAAGGGAATACATGTACTTATTGAAAAACCTGCAGGTGTATATACAAAAGATGTGGCTGAGATGAACATTGCAGCTAAAGAAAGCGGAAAAGTCTTTAGTATCATGTACAATCAACGGACAAACCCGATATATCAAAAATTGCGCAGTCTAATTAAAGCTGGAGAATTAGGTGAAATTAAACGTACCAATTGGATTATCACAGATTGGTACCGCTCTCAAAGCTATTACGATTCAAGTGAATGGCGCGCAACTTGGGAAGGTGAAGGAGGCGGCGTATTATTAAATCAGGCGCCACACCAACTGGACTTATGGCAGTGGACAACAGGATTGATGCCAAAGAAAGTCCATGCCTTTTGCCATAATGGTAAATACCACGATATAGAAGTTGAAGATGATATTACAGCATACGTTGAATATGAAAATGGTGCAACAGGTGTTTTCATTACTTCAACAGGTGAAGCGCCTGGCACAAACCGTTTTGAAATTGTCGGTGATCGCGGAAAAATGGTTGTCGAAAATAATAAACTATCCTTTTATCGCTTAACTCAATCAGAACGTGAATTTAATGCAACATATAAAGGTGGATTTGGAAGTCCTGAATGCTGGACAATTGATATACCTATTGAGGGAAAAGCAACAGAGCATCAGGGAATTATTCAAAACTGGATTGATTCAATTACAAAAGATACCCCATTATTAGCACCTGGTGAAGAAGGAATTAAAGGGCTGGAAATTTCAAATGCAATTTATTTATCATCATGGTTAAATGAGCCGGTTGAATTGCCAATTAATCCAGAGCTTTATCATGAAAAACTGCAAGAAAAAATAAGCCAATCTACTTTCAGAAAAAAGAACGTAACTAAAATGACTTTAGATGTGTCGGGAACACATTAAGAGAGGGGATTTATTGATGTCAAAGGATGGAATGAACTATGCCCCAAAAGGAAAACCAAATCCTGTCGTAGAAAAAGGGCAATTTCAATTTGCTGCTGCATGTCTTGATCATGGTCATATTTATGGGATGTGTAATGGACTAGTAGAAGCAGGTGCCACATTGAAATGGGTATATGACCCTGATCCAGAAAAAGTAGCTCAGTTTGTTAAAGCATTTCCAGAAGTAAAGCCTGCTGAATCTTTAGAGAAAATATTAACTGATACAGAGGTTAAACTTGTCGCAGGAGCAGCGATTCCATCAAAACGTAGTGAACTTGGAATTCAAGTGATGAAAGCAGGTAAGGATTACTTTACAGACAAAGCACCATTTACTTCCCTGGAACAATTGGAAGAGGCAAAGAAAGTGGTTGCGCAGACCGGACAAAAGTATATGGTGTATTACAGTGAACGTCTCCATGTTGAAGGGGCTGTATTTGCTGGTGATCTCATTGAGGAAGGTGCCATTGGTCAAGTAATTCAAGTTACCGGATTTGGGCCACACCGCTTAAATGCACCGAGCCGACCTGAGTGGTTTTTTAAGAAAGAGCAATATGGTGGGATACTATGTGATATAGGCAGTCATCAAATCGAACAGTTTTTGTACTATGCTGGCTGTCAGGATGCGAAAGTCCTGCATAGTAAAATAGCAAACTATCATAATAGTGAATTTCCTGAGTTAGAGGATTATGGTGATGCCACACTTGTTGGTGATAATGGGGCCACAAATTACTTCCGAGTAGATTGGTTCACACCTGATGGATTAAGTACATGGGGAGACGGAAGAACGTTTATTATCGGAACAGAAGGAACAATTGAGATTCGCAAATATGTTGATCTTGCAAGAGAACAAAGTGGAAATCATGTGTACTTAGTCAATAAAGGCGGAGAACAATATTTTAACGTTACCGGCAAAGTCGGATATCCATTCTTCGGGCAACTCATCCTGGATTGTATGAACCGAACAGAAACAGCGATGACTCAGGCTCATGCCTTTAAAGCTGCTGAATTGTGTTTGCTTGCACAAGAGCAGGCCATCGTTGTTTCAGAACATAAAGCCACAAGCAATATAAACTGAAAATGGCTGAAACCCCCCGTACAATTAGTATTGGGGGTTCTTTGTATATTTGACCTTGCACTATTAAATATTTTCCGTTAAAATCGTTTCATAGCTAACGATTATGATTCAAAGTAGGTGAGATTTTATTCATATATATAATAGAGATGGAGAATTGCTTCAAGAAGAGGTCGATACAATCAGCTCGTTAACAAAGTTACCAATAGATTCACTTAATTTGGATGCAGTTGCTGTTGTAACGAATATCTATAGAATAGCACAAGGGTTAAAGAATAAAATGGAGCAGGAAGTACTTTCAGAATATGGACTTTCTTGGACTTCATTTTCGATTCTTTATGATTTATGGATATGGGGCTCTCTTGAAACAAAAAAACTTGCTGAATCAGCAGGTGTGTCAAAAGCTACAATAAGTAACATAACAAATACATTGGAACGAAAAGAACTTTGCTACCGGAAAGTTGATGACAAAGACAGAAGAAATACCTTTGTCTTGTTGACTGAAAAAGGGAAGAAAGTGATAGAAGAGCTGTACCCACGCTTCCATACAGGTGAAGTTGACATTGTTTCCAGTTTAAGTGTGTCAGAACAAGTATCAATTGCAAACTTACTAAGAAGAGTCATTAGGGAAAATAAATTTTAATAAAGTACAAGCGAAGATAGGAAAAGAAGTAGTCGTTATCTCCCTGTTTACAGAGAGTCGATGGTAGGTGTGAATCGATACAAAGATAACACGAATTACATTCCTTGAGCTTTCTTTGTTGTTAAAATTTCAGCAAAGAACGGTCAAACCGTTATCCAGTAAGCGGAAGAACATGATTCTTCAACAAGGGTGGTACCGCGTGAACAAGTCAACCACGTCCCTTTTTTTAGGGATGTGGTTTTTTTATATTAAAAACTGAGGAGAGATCCGGATGAAATTAACTGAGGCACAAACAGTAGAAGTAAAAAGGCAGCTTGAGATATACAGTCAGGGTGTACAGGAAATTATCCCAACGGAAGAATTAGAAGCTAAAATTGCGAAGTCAATTGTTGAAAAACGACCATTAAAAATCAAATTAGGATTAGATCCATCAGCCCCTGATGTTCACCTTGGTCATACTGTTGTATTAAACAAAATGAGACAATTTCAAGAGAATGGACATATTATTCAACTCATTATCGGGGATTTTACCGGAAAAATAGGTGACCCAACAGGAAAATCTATTGCTAGAAAGCAGTTGACAGGAAGAAGTAAAACATAACGCTAAAACATACTTTGAGCAATTTGCAAAAGTTATCGATATGGAAAAGGTTGAATTGCACTATAATTCTAAATGGTTGTCTCAACTAAATTTCGAGGATGTTATTCAACTTGCTGGAAAAATTACGGTAGCGAGACTTTTAGAAAGAGATGATTTTGAAGAAAGAATTGCATTTAATAAACCAATATCTCTGCACGAATTCTTTTACCCATTAATGCAAGGTTATGATTCTGTTGTTTTAGAAAATGATATTGAACTAGGCGGGACAGATCAGCATTTTAACATTTTGATGGGTAGACATTTCCAAGAGAAGTTTGGTAAAGAAAAGCAAGTAGCCTTATTAATGCCTTTGTTAGAAGGACTTGATGGTGTAGAAAAAATGTCAAAATCCAAGAAAAATTACATCGGAATTGATGAAAGTCCACAAGAAATGTACGGAAAATCCATGTCAATTCCTGATGAATTAATGATCAAGTACTTTGAACTTGTAACTGATTTTACACCAGCTCAAATCAACATATTGAAGGAAGAGCTTGATAATGAAATTTTACATCCAAGAGATGCAAAAATGCTGCTTGCTAAAACGATCGTGCGTATGTACCACGGGATAGAAGCGGCTGAGAAAGCAGAAAGCCAGTTTATTTCTGTGTTTCAAAAAGGAGCTATGCCTGAAGAGATTCCAGTTTTTAAGTGGAAGGGCAACGAGGAAGTATCAGTTGTGGATTTACTTGTTGAACTAAAGCTACTACATTCTAAAAGCGAAGCGCGAAGAATGATTGATAATAGGGGTGTTAAGCTAAATGGTAAAAGGATAGAAGATGTTTCAATGCAGATTACACTGACAGACGAATTAGTTGTGCAAGTTGGTAAGCGTAAATTTTTAAAAGTGATGAGGTAACTTTTACCTTATTAACGTTTCCTGAAAGAGAGACCGTCAGATATATTTTCTGGCGGTTTTAATCATGTTGACAAACAAACGAACTTAGTTGATGCAAGGACCCGCTGTGGAAGTTTTCTATATCAACATGCCAATTACTTTGTATTAGAAAATGTCATTTACAATGTTTACCGGCTAATATTCTATAGCGAACCTAATTGCCCAATCCCGCCTCACCCCTTACAAACACTAGCTTTCTCAAAAAAAGTCAATGAAATAGAAAAAGTGCAATCGATAAAAATCACCTGATAAATAAAAAGTGTCATTGCAGGAAATGCAAGGGTGAAATACCTTTAGATTAATCAAACAAGTTTAAAAAGAAGGAAGGTGTCAAAGTGGAAAGAGAAATTGAGATACAACAAAAAGTAACCGTTTACAAAAAGGAGGCGAAAATAAAAAGTCTCTATAGAATCATAGCAAAAGATAAGTATTTATACCTCCTTGCATTACCAGGCATTCTTTATTTCCTTGTATTTAAGTACGTACCAATGCTCGGGATTGCCATCGCTTTTCAGGATTATTCACCTTATCTGGGCTTTGCTGAGAGCAACTGGGTTGGGTTTAAACATTTTCAAGCATTGTTTGCTAATCCGGATTTTTGGTTAATATTTCGGAATACATTGGCGATTAGCTTCTTAAATCTACTATTATTTTTTCCATTACCGATTATTTTAGCGATCATGCTGAATGAATTAAGAAGTCAATTTTACAAGAGAACCGTGCAATCGATTATCTATTTACCTCATTTTCTTTCATGGGTTATTATTGCGACCTTGACATTTATGATGTTATCCCAGTCAGAAGGACTAATTAATCAGATTCTTGTCTTTTTAGGCTTTGAAAAAGTTCAATTTTTGACGAATCCCAATACATTTTGGTTGATGTTAACCTCTCAATCGATATGGAAGGAAGTTGGTTGGGGGACCATTATTTTCTTAGCAGCGATTGCGGGAGTAAATACACAGCTTTATGAAGCGGCAAAAATGGATGGAGCGAATCGATTACAGCAAATTTGGCATGTGACCTTGCCTGCAATCCGAAATGTTATCTTGATTCTTCTTATTTTAAGATTAGGTGACATTATGGAGGTAGGATTTGAACAAGTTTTCCTTATGTATAACGGAGCTGTAGCAGAGGTAGCGGAAGTGTTTGATACGTTTGTGTATAGAGTTGGTATTCAACAAGGACAATTCAGTTACAGTACAGCTATCGGATTATTCAAATCTATTGTTGGACTGATATTGGTTGTTGGTGCAAATCGTTTAGCAAAGAAATTTGGAGAAGAAGGTATTTATTAGAGGGGGTGTTTAAGATGAAGGTATCGAGGGGAGACCGGGTTTTTAATGTATGTAATATCGTCATTCTAGGTATCGTGGCTTTAATTAGTCTATTTCCAATTTATTATGTTTTTGTTGTTTCATTTACAGATCCAACAGAGTATATCCAAAAGAACCTTGTGCTTTTTCCGGAAAATTGGTCTTTAGCTTCCTATAAATATTTGTTATCAACCGATGCATTTCTTAACTCAATTGGAGTTAGTACATTTCTAGCAGTTGTAGGTACATTTTGTAGCTTACTCATTACATCCACGTTGGCTTATGCTCTATCACGAAAAAGATTTCGTGGAAGAAGATTTATTCTACTATTCATTTTATTTACGATTCTTTTTAATCCGGGGATTATCCCGAATTATCTACTTGTAAAAGAGCTAGGATTATTAAATAATATTTGGTCTGTCATCTTAGTATCGTTATCAAGTGGCTGGTATGTTATTTTGATGAAAGGATTTTTTGATTCCATTCCCGAAACATTGGTAGAAGCAGCGACAATTGATGGATGTAATGAAATAACAGCATTTTTTAAGATTGTTCTGCCACTATCACTTCCGGCGATTGCCGCATTTGGTTTATTCTTCGCAGTAGCGTATTGGAATCAATATTTTAATGCTTTACTTTATTTAAATGATTCTAGCAAATGGCCAATTCAGGTTTTACTGCAAAATATGCTGATTGACGCTTCCACCAGTAGTCTAGGCGATGTTGATCCTCTGGTTCAGCCCCCGCCAAGTCAAACATTGAAAATGGCGGCTGTTATTATCGCAATTGCACCAATTTTACTGGTATATCCATTTTTACAAAAGCATTTTGCCAAAGGGGTAATGATTGGTTCGATTAAGGAGTGAACTAGATTTTATTACTAAAATCTTATTCATAAAAAAATAATAAGGGGAGAAAAAGGATGGGAAAAAGAAAGGCTTATTTGCTTTTAGTACTTACATTGGTATTCTCAATGATTTTATCAGCATGCTCAGGTGAAAAATCATCAACTGAAGAAAGTGGTGGGGATGGTCCTACTGAGATCCGTGTTATGAGTCATTTTTTTAATCCAACACCGCCATCTAATGATAGCGCGGTAAAAAAAGAGATTGAGAAAGCTACAAATTCTAAGTTAAACATTGAATGGGTTTCAGCCAATAACTATACTGATAAATTGAATGTTATGCTGGCATCTGGTGACTTGCCTGATTTGATGTTAATTCCTGATCCATTCAATCCGGTGTTTCGAAAAGCTGCTGAGCAAGGGGCATTTTGGGATGTTTCACCATATATTAAAGATTACCCAAATCTAAATAAAACGATCGATCCAATTGCTTGGGATTTAACGAAAATGAATGGAGGAAATTTTGGAATACCTCGACCAAGACCAACTGATGGAGAAACATTTTTAATTCTACGAAAAGATTGGCTGGATCATGTAGGATTAGATGTTCCGAAGACATCAGATGAGTTGTATGAAGTAATGAAGGCATTTACTTATGGAGATCCGGATCAAAATGGAAAAGATGATACAATTGGGGTAGCAGGTCAAATTGACCCAATTGGTATGGGGAGCTTAGTGAATTTTGAAGGAATCTTTACAGGTGCTACAGGAGATTGGAAAGAGGTAAATGGTGAACTTGTTCATACAGCAACTCTACCAGAAATGAAAGAAGCACTTGAATTCTTGGCAAATGCTTATAAAGAAAAATTAATTCCAGAGGACTTTGCTTCTTTGCAAATTTCACAAGTGAAGGAAATGTTCCAAGCCAACAAAGCCGGGATGATAAGTCAAAAAACAGGTGCTATGCAAGAAACGTATGATCCGCTTTCTAAGATTGTAAAAGACTTTGATTTTATGAATCTATACCCGCTTACAAGTGTTAATAGTTATAATCCAAAAGGACCTGGATTCGCAGGAATAAACGCTATACCAAAAAGTGTTCCAGAAGAAAAAATGAAGAAAATATTAGCGGTGTTAGACCGTTGGGTGGAAGAAGATGTGTTTTCACTTCATAAACAAGGAATAGAAGGAGTCCACCATAAGGTTGAAAATGGTGAAGTTGTTGTTGATACAGAAAAAATGGTGGAGGATGCAGTAGCAGACTTTAATCAAATTTTGTATGTATCTGATCCATATGCTAGTACAGTAAAACCTACATTCCCGGAAGAAGTACAGAAGTTTTATGCAGAAGTTCAAGATGAAAGAGCAAAAAGCAGTGTTGCAGATGTGAGCATAGGGTTGTACTCTGAAACAGGACAAACATACTTACCGGAATTAACAAAAAAAATAATGGATTTAAAAACGAAAATTATTTTAGGACGAGAGCCGCTAAGTGCGTGGGACACATTTGTGAATGACCTTAAGGCTGATCAAAACTTTATCAAGCTAACAGAAGAAATGAATCAATCTTATAAAGAAAGATAATGAATCGAGAGAGGTTTTCACTACTTTGTGTATGGAAAACCTCTCTTTTTTATATTAAGAAAATTCTGATTATGTGATACACTATTGTTTGTGTAAGCGATTACATACTCGAGGGGGATTGAGCATTGAAGAAATTGAAGGGGATGTTGTATCAGTTTATTCATTTTCGATCAAGAAGCTATTATCAGAAGAATTTAATTACATTATTAATTCTAGCTAGTTTACCAGGAATGATTATTGGCTTTGTCATGTTTGTTATTAGTAGAGCACATATTGAGGGAGAATTAAAGGAAATTCATGAAAATCATTTATATAGCACAATGAAAACAATCGAAGAACAGTTTTCATATGTTGAAGAATTAGTGGCCCATTGGGCGGTAGACTCCAGCTTTAAAGAAAATTACCAAGAAATAGATCTGGCTAATAAATATAAAGAGATTCATGAATTATATCAATCTCTTTTGATTATGGAGGGATCAAACCACCTTATTGATCGAGTGGAATTATATATTAACAAACCAACACCTATCGTATTCACAAAAGATAGATACAGGCATTTAGTACAAGCTGAGCAAATTGATGCTTTTGATGATTTTGTTAAAGGAGAACGAACACTTTATTGGAGAAAAAGTGAAGATCAGGAATATTCTCCTTTAAGGCTGGTACACAAAATACCAAGCGGTATTGATCAACCTTATGGAGCTATTATTGTTTCGTTAAACAAAGAAAAAATGGCCAATTTATTGCGTGCTCCTTATGAAGAAGGAACGGCATTCTTATTAACAGACAAGGGACAATGGTTGTTTGGTAACAGCAGCAGAATGGAACCAGAAGAGATGGATCAAGCTATCCTGAATGAAGTAAAAACTCATAAACATACAACGGAAACATTTTTGTTTGAATGGAAACAATCTACTTATTCTGTCACATATGAAACCTTTACCCGATTAGGCAATACGTGGATTTATGCATCAGCTGCACCATTATCAAGCATAACAGCACCTGTTCTCATCGTATCAAAATGGATGATTGGAGTAAGTCTAGGTATATTATTTATTGCTATTATTTTATCAATTATTGTTTCTAAACGGCTTTATTCACCACTTGCTCAGTTACTCCAGAAATTGAATGACCCTAAATATGAACAGTCCCATTCCAACGTTTGTAATGAGTTTGAATTAATTGAAGAAAGATGGAACAATCTCTCAAAGGAAAGCCGTGCATTAAAAACACAATTAGAAACACAGCTGCCCCTTATGCGGGAAGGATTTCTTTTGCAGCTTATTCATGGATATCTTTACTCGTTACGTGAATCGGATTTGAAGGAGCGTATGCAAAAGTTTGGGTGGAAGGCAGAAGAGACGAGATATTTGCCGATTTTCATCCAGTTATTTGGATACGGAAAATTGGAGGATACGAAAAAAGATGAAGAAGGTCTGCTGACATTTATGGCTGCAAATATTGTAGAAGAGGTATTACAGGAAATCAATTTAGATAGTAGTGTGATTAATTTTCATGACCTCTCTCTATGTATATTGCTGTTTATTCCGAAACACATGGACAAAAGTGAAGTGACAGAGAATATCAATGAATTAAATCATCAGGTCATAAGTGGAATCAACCTTACAACCCAAATGGATGTGTCAATTTGTATTGGAAGAATGACAGATTCAGTAAAAGCCATTCCGAATATTTTTGAGGAGACAAAAATATCACTTAGCTTCCGAAATCTGCAAGAGAGAAATCAAATTATTGAAATTGAAAACTTAGATCTATTGGATAAGTCTATTCATTTCGAGTATCCGTTTGATGTAGAAAAGGAAATTGTTCACGCCATCCGTCTAAGAATGGAGCAGGATACAATGATGCATTTGCATACGTTTGTCCAAACCCTTTCTAATGTTAATGAAGCTTTTATGAAACAGGGGATGTATCAATTATTAGGAAGAATTGTGGAAGTTGAAATGCAATCCGGCCTGATTCCAAACACTGTTTTTGACGGAGCTAATCTATATGAGCAACTCGGTCAGATTCGTGAGCCTGACGAAGTGGAAGGGTGGTTTAAACATGAGGTCATATTGCCGCTACTCGAACAGCTATCCCGTAAACAGGATGAACGGATGAAACAATTGATTGAAAAGGTGACATCTTTACTTCAGGAAAAGTATATGGAGGATATTTCATTGGATTACTGTGCAGATCACGTGAATTTGAGTCCTTCCATTCTTAGTAAAGTTTTTAAAGATATAGTGGGGGTGAATTTTATTGATTATTTAACAAATATCCGCCTGTCGAAAGCAAAGGAACTGCTTGTGCATACAGATATGAAAATCAATGAAATTGCAGAAACTATTGGCTATAAAAATAGTTATTTTAATAGACTATTTAAAAAACATGAGGGATATACACCCGGTCAATATCGTGAAATAAGAAGGGATCAAGCTGGCTAACGCAGCAGGAGTGGGGAAGTTTTTCCTCACTTTTTTGTATTAAAAAAGTGCAACTTTTATAAAAAAATCCTATTGATTAAATAAAAAATTACGGTTGTTGGAAACGCTGTCAAAACCTATAGTTAAGTACAAATGAGAAGGAGGCGAACCAATGTCTAATGTGCAAACGAAGTCAAGTCGTCCAGTTTTTACAAAACAAGACTTTCTTCATCCAAAAGCTGCCTACCGTGTACAGCCGTTTTGGTTTTGGAACGGGGAGATGGAGGAAAATGAAATTGAGCACCAGATTAAGGAAATGGCTGAGAAAGGGGTTGGCGGATTTTTTATTTGCCCACGACAAGGTTTAACGATTCCATATTTATCTGAGGAATGGTTTGAGAAGGTAAAGTTTGCAGTTGCAACAGCGAAAAAATTTCAACTAGAAGTGTGGTTATATGATGAATATCCATATCCAAGTGGAATAGCAGGTGGAGAGGTAACATTAGAGCATCCAGAAGCAAAACAGTATCAACTAGTCCATAAAGTTGTAACGGTTGAGAATGGAGAGTCATGCAGCCTTGATTTGCCATGGGGGCGAATTTTATCAGCTAAAGCTGTTTCAATTGATATAGAGACAGGAAAACGAAGCTGGGATCAAGCTTTAGGTATTGAAGAGTTTATTGGAAATTACCAGGCCGAACGAGTGTTTCAAAAGACAGGTTTAACTGCATACAATCAAAAACGTTATTTTACTTACAATACA
Organism: Metabacillus schmidteae; assembly: GCF_903166545.1. NCBI lineage: Bacteria > Bacillati > Bacillota > Bacilli > Caryophanales > Bacillaceae > Metabacillus > Metabacillus schmidteae. Next base: position 1,643,979 of record NZ_CAESCH010000001.1, read on the forward strand.
CGTAAGAAATTAAACTGGCAGGCTCCTAAAGGAAAATGGGAGGTTCATTGTTTCCTGGAAGTAGAGATTGACGATTTTAAGTATTATGGTACATTTGTTGACCCATGTCATGAGGAAGCGATGAAAACTTTTATTAACTTAACGCATAATCGATATGCGAAAAAACTGGGTGAGGAATTTGGTCTTACGGTAAAAGGAATGTTTACAGATGAAACAGGGCTATTAGGAAAAATACCGTGGAGCACTCAGCTTCCTGAATTTTTCAAAGAAACGAATGGATATGATTTAAAAAAATATTTATATGCGTTAATCGATGATCAAGCACCAGAATCAGCTAAGGTTCGTTATGATTATTTTCAATCCATACATTTATTATTAAGAAAAACATATCACAAACAAATCCATGATTGGTGTGAGGAGCATGGTCTTCAGTATGTTGCAGAAGTACCATCTGTCCGAATGACCACTCAAGCTTACAGTCATGTACCAGGCGGAGATAGTGCACATGAAAAGCTTGGTCGTTCTTTACAGTGGATTCTTGAAAAAGACGTAACGAGCCTTAGGGCCAATCCAAAATTAATTAGTTCACTCGCAAATCAGCTTGACAGAGAACGGGCATTAATCGAATGTTTCCATAGTATAGGTTGGTCCATGACCCTCCAAGATGCAAAATGGATGTTAGATAGACTAGCAGCATTTGGAATTAACTTCTTTAATTTTCATGCCTTTTTTTACACGTTAGACGGATTAAAAAAACATGATGCTCCTCCATCACAATTTCTTCAAAATCCATATTGGGAGCATTTCCGTTTATTAGGAGATTATGCAGGACGTCTTGGGTACGTTATGAGCTGCGGTAAACCGATACGTAAGATTGCTGTTCTTGATCCAACTACAAGTCTTTGGACACATATGGGGAACCCGTTTCATAGATTTGATTATGGTGGAGAAAATAAAGAGGAAGAAAAGAGATTAAATGAATTATTACAAGATTGGTCAAATATTTGTAAACAACTAACTTTGCATCATAAGGATTATGATCACTTGGATCCGGAATTACTTACGGAAGCAAAAGTGGAAAATGGAGAAATCAAAATTGGTAACGCTTCCTATTCAGTTCTTATATTACCTCCAATTTCTAATATCGAAAAGAAAGCTTGGAAAAAAATAAAAGAATTTCATGATCAAGACGGGGTAGTAATTGCAAATGGATTACTTCCATTTGAACAAATCCATGATGATTTCCAAGGAGAAGAAATCTTGCACACTTTTGGTTTCAACAAAGGTGCTGAGATTCATTATTTTAAAAAGTCAAATCACCATGAGGATTGGATAAAAGGTGATCAAAATGCATTCTTTGTTTACAAAAGAGAAAGCAGTCAGCAAACTCCTCTTACATTATTAGAGAATTTTCTTCATGATGAGATTCTATTTAAACCAGCTGACAAGAGCAAAAGCTTTCTTGTTGAGAAAAGGGCTCTGCAAGATGATTCTGTACTTGTGTTTATGAGTAACCAAGAAGGTGGTTCACATAATGCCACACTCTATCATCAACCATTAGATCATAACCAAAGCTATATGTTTCAATCCTTAGATTTGGAGACAGGTCGTATTGAAGCACTTCATTCTGAATGTGAAGGTGATAGATGGAAGGTTAATTTATATTTTAATCCATATCAATCTCACTTAATCCAAATAATTCCAACAACGAAACCGAAGGAAATACCGTACGATAATTCAGATCAAACCATATGGAGTGTGAAAGCAAATGAACCATGGCAGATGAAGCCATTGCAAGGAAATGTAATGAGATTTGAAAAATTTAACCTAACAATTAATGATAGTCAAGAAAGCAGTGATACGGGTTCAGAAGTTCAAGTCAAAACATTTATTGATCAATTTACAGATGTTGCTGATAAAGAAAGTTTGCCACTATCCTTTCATCAAGTTTTCGGAACACCGATGAAAATGTCTGTTAACTATCCACTATCATGTATTTATGAAAAGGAATTTGACATTGAAGCTCTACCAGGACAGTGCTCTATATTTATGGATAAAGAGGCGATATCCGGCCAATATCAAATATGGGTAAATGATCAGGCAGTATCAAATTTTAAGAATCAATTTGTTTATGATCACCGAAATCAAATATGTGATATTACATCGATTTTGCAAAATGGAAAAAACAAACTTCGAATTGAAGTAACACTATTTCACGATACGGATGGAGTAGTTGATCCAATTTACTTAATTGGTGATTTTGGAGTTGCGTTCGGTCCAAATGATCAGCCAATTATGACGAAAATTGATCAAAGCATGTTGATATCAATTCAACACGGACCATTACCGCTACTACCCTACTATGCAGGAACGGTATTATTCAAGCGTAATGAACATCTTGATAATCTACCAAACAGCGATAAATTCGCTCTTCATTTGAGTGACTTGGATAAGAATTTCCATGATTGTCTGGAGGTTAGGATAAATGGCTATTCACTAGGGGTACGAGCTTGGACACCATATCGCTGGGAAGGGCCGACCTCCATTCTTAAAGCAGGAAAAAATGAGATTGAAGTCAAAGTAACAAATACGTTAATTGGTTTATTAGAAGGAAAGACCTTCGATTATGAAACTCATACCTTGTTTAATGTAGAAGGTAAATTCAAGAATCGTTATGTGTATGAATAGATAAGAAAATACTATTATAGCTTCTTTTGTGTAATAGTGCTTTTACAAGATTCATTGAAATGCATCTCTTCGTGTAGGTGAATGTTAACTTGCAGCGAAGGGATGTATTAAAAACAAGATACAAGACATCATTCATACATGAAAAAGGTTAATTATCAGAGTGGAGTGATCGTATTGACACAAAGCGAAAAACCAAATGTCATTGTGTTTTTTACTGATCAACAAAGGTGGGATACAACTGGGGTTCATGGTAACCCATTAGGTCTAACACCAAATTTTGATCGAATGGCACAAGAAGGAACACACTTATATCATACATTTACATCTCAACCTGTTTGTGGTCCTGCACGTGCATCCCTTCAATCAGGTCAGTATGCGACAGAAATAGGTTGTTTTCGTAACGCTATACCTTTTCCCTCTGGGAGTAAAACACTAGCAAATCATTTCAAGAAAGGAGGTTACTATACGGGTTATATAGGGAAATGGCATTTAGCTGCTGAAGAACCAGTTAAGGAAGAGAGAAGAGGAGGATACGAATATTGGCTAGCATCTAATAGTCTTGAACATACTTCTGATCCTTATCATACCACCGTTTATGATCATAACTGTCAACCGGTTGAATTACCAGGATATCGTGTGGATGCTTTAACTGACGCAGCAATACGCTTTATAGATGGAGAAAAGGACAAACCTTTTTTTCTTTTCCTTTCTTATTTAGAGCCGCATCATCAAAATAGAAATGATAACTATCCTGCACCAACTAGCTATCAGGAGATGTATACGTCAAGGTGGACTCCTCCGGACCTTGCCTCACTTGGAGGTCTAGCTCATCAACAATTAGGTGGCTATTATGGAATGGTAAAACGTCTGGATGAAGCACTTGGAAGAATAATGGACGCATTAAAAAGCCTTAAATTAGAGGAAAGTACGATTATTTTATTTACATCAGATCATGGGTGTCATTTCAAGACTAGAAATTCGGAGTATAAACGATCTTGTCATGAGAGTTCAATCCGGATCCCAACTGCTATTACTGGACCAGGTTTCTTTCAGGGCGGGAGAAAGAGAGAACTGGTCAGCTTAGTTGATCTTGCACCAACATTACTTGATGCAGCAGGTTTAAAAGTTCCGGAAGAGATGTCTGGGCGATCAGTGCTTCCTCTTATTACCAGGAGCAATCAATCGTGGCAAAAGGAAGTTTTTGTCCAAATAAGTGAATCACAAGTAGGTAGAGCGATTAGAACAAAAAAATGGAAATATAGTGTTTCAGATCCAACCAAAAATGGGATCGACCATTCAAAGTCAGATCATTATATTGAGGAATTTTTGTATGATCTCGAGTTAGATCCTTATGAACTAACAAACTTAATAGGGTATAAATCACACCAAGAGGTAACTAGGTTTTTAAGAGAACGACTACTATCAAAAATTGAAGAGGTGGAGAATGAAATTCCTTATATAGAATCCGCACCTCTAAAAGAAAGTGGTCAAAGGAAACTAATAGATGAAGAGATATTTCAATAATATAAATCTCATAAACTAAAAAATGGCAGGCCGGGAAGCATGAAAATCTTGAAAAAGTAATAAAGTGAAATGGATAGATAAAAAATAATAGATAAGGAGTTTTTAATCGTGAAGAAATACGTTTTAGTAGGAACAGGTGGGAGAGCGGAGTTTTTTTACGGAGCCATTGTTAGAGACTTTAAAGAAACATGTCAGCTGATAGCTTTTTGTGACTTAAATCAAACTAGAATGGATTATGCAAATCGTTTGCTAGAAGAAAGATATGGTCATCCGAAAATTAACACATACTTACACACAGACTTTGAGACGATGATTGAAAGAGAAAAGCCGGACACTGTTGTTGTTACTTCTGTTGACCGTACCCATCATACGTATATTATAAAAGCGTTGGAGCTTGGGTGTGATGTTGTTACTGAAAAGCCAATGACCGTAGATACGGAGAAATGTCAGGCCATAATTGATTCGGTAAATCGAACCGGAAAAGAAGTTCGGGTAGCCTTTAATTATCGCTATGCTCCTCACAATACAAAAATTAGGGAACTTATAATGAATGATGTGATTGGACAAGTGAACTCTGTTAATTTTGAATGGGCATTGGATACACAGCATGGTGCAGATTACTTCCGCAGATGGCACCGTGATAAGCGAAATAGTGGTGGCCTACTTGTACATAAATCAACTCACCATTTTGATTTAGTGAATTTTTGGCTTGGAACAACCCCTGAAACGGTTTATGCAGCTGGCGGATTGCGTTTTTATGGAAGAGAAAATGCTGAAGCAAGAGGTGTAACACAATTTTATCAACGTGCACATGGAAGCAAATTTGCTAAGGAAGATCCATTTGCCATTGACCTGGAAGGAAATCCGCATCTAAAAGCGATGTACCTTGACGCAGAGATTGAAGATGGCTATCAACGAGATCAAAGTGTATTCGGTGATGGAATAAACATCGAGGATACTCTTGGTGTTATGGTGACATATAAAAATAAAGCGATTCTCAATTATTCTCTAAATGCTTATCTTCCGTGGGAAGGATATATGGTGTCTTTCAATGGTACCAAAGGCAGAATTGAAGTGCGCATTCGTGAGCAATCATACATTAATTCCGGTGGAAGCAAGGATGATGAAGGAAAGGTACAAGGAAAATCAATTATGGTCATGCCTATGTTCGGCCAACCTTATGAAGTCGAAGTGGTTGAAGGAACAGGAGGACACGGAGGTGGTGACCCTATTCTTTTACAAGATATTTTCGGAACTCCTGTAAAAGACGAGTTTAATCGTGCGGCTACACATGTTGATGGGGCGATGTCAATTTTAACGGGTATTGCTGGAAACATCTCTCTTAATACAGGTCAACCGGTGAAGGTTGATGAACTCATTAAGCTAAACTAAGGAAGGCCGGTACTATTTTGTTCTGAGCTTTATGTTGCCGATATTATTTTTAAAACTTTGTGAAGATGAAAGAGAGCCTACTAAAATGGCTCTCTTTCTTGGTACAGAGGCTTTTGTAAAACAATAGATGAATGTTGATAAAACACTCATTAAAGCAAAGTCAAATATGTTTCTAGCCAAGATAAAGGACAATCTATACGAGAAAACAACACGAAATGTCTTTCATAGTCAAGATGAAGGACAATCAACACAAGAAAGGAGCATCAACTGTCTTTCATAGTCAAGATGAAGGACAATCAACACAAGAAAGGAGCATCAACTGTCTTTCATAGTCAAGATGAAGGACAATTCACACAAGTAAGCAACATCAACTGTCTTTCATAGTCAAGATGAAGGACAATTCACACAAGTAAGCAACATCAACTGTCTTTCATAGCTAAGATAAAGGACAATCCACACGAGAAAACAACACCAAATGTCTTTCGTAGTCAAGATGAAGGACAATCCACACAAGAAAGGAGCATCAACTGTCTTTCATAGTCAAGATGAAGGACAATCCACACAAGGAAGGGAAACAACATCAACTGTCTTTCATAACCAAGATGAAGGACAATCCACACAAGGAAACAACATCAACTGTCTTTCATAACTAAGATGAAGGACAATTCACACAAGGAAACAACACCAAATGTCTTTCATAACCAAGATGAAGGTCTGAAAATAATAGATATCTCCAAAGAAATTCTAAAAATTAACATTAATAATTATACCTAGGAAGGAGATTCTATTATTAATCATGTCATGAAGAGAAGGTGCATAATATGAAAGAAAAGCAATTTCAGGATGATTTAGATCAATATAAAATGCCGGATGCGGTCAAAAACGCCGAGAAAGGTACATATATGGTTGGTTATGAAGCCTCAACTGGAAATAAAACCGATCCAAATCATGAGGTAGGGAAGAAATTATAGTCACAAGGGAACACCGGATTTTTTAACGGTGTTTTTTCTTGTTATAAGCCTATTCTGGTTTCAAAAAAATTCTTCTAAAAGTAGAAAAACATAATAAGGAATGAATCATTTTTATAGGTTAATTTCAAAACCATTTGACATCGTTTCCACAATCGGGATATAATTTTATACAAGTTAATGAGTGTGACGGAGATTAGGAGATTCACAGACAAATGCCCGATATAGGGTGTTTTCTGTTGAATCTCTTTTTTTTCAATAACAATTTTGAATAAATGTTCGCAAAAGAAAACTATTCACGAAGATACATTGTAGGAGGATTTATAGATGGAAACATACATCTTATCACTAGATCAAGGTACAACTAGCTCAAGGGCGATTATCTTTAATAAAAAGGGTGAAATTGTTCATGTTGCACAAAAAGAATTCACTCAATTTTTCCCTCAATCAGGATGGGTTGAACATAATGCCAGTGAGATTTGGGGATCAGTCCTCGCTGTTATTGCAACCGTTTTATCAGAATCCAGTATAAGAGCAGAACAAATAGAAGGAATTGGAATTACGAATCAACGTGAAACAACAGTTGTGTGGGATAAAGAGACAGGTATACCTGTTTATAATGCGATTGTTTGGCAATCAAGACAAACAAGTGAAATTTGTGAAGAGCTTAAGCAAGGTGGTTATGAATCAAAAATCCGCAAAAAAACCGGATTATTAATAGATCCTTATTTTTCAGGTACAAAAGTAAAGTGGATATTGGACAATGTTGAAGGAGCGAGAAGTAAAGCTGAAGAGGGGAAATTGTTATTCGGAACGATTGATACTTGGCTTATTTGGAAGCTCTCCGGTGGTAGGGCGCATGTAACAGATTATAGCAATGCATCGAGAACGTTAATGTATAACATTCATGAGTTGAAGTGGGATAGTGAATTATTAGATATTTTAACAATTCCGGCTTCAATGCTGCCGGAGGTTCGCTCATCCTCTGAAATTTATGCTCATACAGTTGGATATCATTTCTTTGGGGCAGAGGTTCCTATCGCTGGAGCAGCTGGAGATCAGCAGGCTGCTATGTTCGGCCAAGCTTGCTTTGAAAAAGGTATGGGGAAAAGCACCTATGGAACAGGATGTTTCATGTTAATGAACACAGGTGAAAAAGCTGTTGAATCAGAGCATGGGTTATTAACTACTATTGCTTGGGGAATAAACGGTAAAGTAGAATATGCTCTTGAAGGAAGTATTTTTATTGCCGGAGCAGCTATCCAATGGCTTAAGGACAGTATGAGATTGTTGAAACAAGCAAGTGATAGTGAAAAATACGCAAGAAGAGTGGAGTCAACAGATGGTGTTTATGTGGTTCCTGCCTTTGTCGGGCTTGGCACACCTTATTGGGATAGTGAGGTAAGGGGTTCTGTTTTTGGATTAACTCGTGGAACAACGAAAGAGCACTTTGTAAGAGCAACGATCGAATCGCTTGCTTATCAAACAAAAGATGTATTATCAGTGATGGAAATTGACTCAGGCATTAAGTTAAAAACACTCCGAGTTGATGGAGGAGCTGTCAAAAATAACTTCCTATTAGAATTTCAAAGTGACTTATTAAATGTACTGGTTGAGAGACCGGTCATTAATGAGACGACAGCACTTGGCGCAGCATATCTCGCAGGCTTGGCTGTAGGTTATTGGGAGAGTCAAAAGGAAATTGAATCACAATGGGCTATTGATCACCAATTCGAACCGAATATGACAGAAGACAAACGTAATCAACTATATAATGGATGGAAAAAGGCCGTTCATGCAGCAATGGCATTTAAATGATATTTTAAATTTAAGATATACAAACAGAAATAAATTTGGTATACTATACACAAGTTAATAAACGGTATTGAGAAACGGAGAGACCACGGCACATTACCTATTTTGGGGTAATGCTGTTTGTGGTCTCTTTTTGCGTATAATAGGGATATTAGGAGGAAAAACAAATGTTATCCAATTTAAATAGAAGCGAAATTATTACTGAATTAACAGGACAGCGGTTCGATTTATTAGTTATCGGAGGCGGTATCACAGGTGCAGGAATTGCACTTGATGCAACAACACGTGGAATGAGTACAGCATTAGTCGAAATGCAGGATTTTGCTGCAGGTACATCAAGTCGTTCTACAAAGTTAGTACACGGAGGATTAAGATACTTAAAACAATTTGACTTCAAAGTAGTGGCAGAGGTTGGGAAGGAAAGAGCGATTGTATATGAAAATGGTCCACATGTAACAACACCAGAGTGGATGCTTCTCCCGTTCTATGAAGGAGGAAATTTCGGTAAATTTATGACCTCTATTGGGTTAAGGGTTTATGACTTCCTGGCTGGCGTAAAAAAAAGTGAACGAAGAGTCATGTTTAATGTTGAAGAAACCCTAAAAAGAGCTCCTTTGATCAAAAAAGACGGGTTAAAGGGTGGCGGTTATTATGTTGAATATCGTACAGATGATGCAAGATTAACGATTGAAGTGTTAAAAGCTGCAGTTAAGAAAGGAACAAAAGCATTAAATTATTCAAAGGTTCAAGATTTCCTTTATGAAGCTGGCAAAGTAGTAGGAGTTATTGTTGAAGACCAATTAACTGGTGAAACATATGAAGTAAGAGCTAAAAAAGTCATTAATGCAACAGGTCCATGGGTAGACGGTTTAAGGGAAAAAGATGGATCTAAAAAAGGAAAAGGCTTAATCTTGTCAAAAGGTGTTCATATCGTCATTGATCAGTCACGCTTTCCGTTAAAGCAAGCAATCTATTTTGATACAAAAGAAGACAAAAGGATGATATTTGCGATCCCAAGAAACGGTAAAACCTACGTAGGGACAACAGATACATTTTATCATGATGATCCTGTGTCTCCTGAAATTACTTTGGATGATGTTGATTACATTCTTGATGCTATTAACTTTATGTTTCCTGACATTAAGGCGACAAGAACTGATGTGGAATCATCTTGGGCTGGAGTTCGACCGCTTATTCTTGAAGAAGGGAAAGATCCGTCGGAGATTTCACGTAAAGACGAAATTTGGGAATCTGATTCTGGTCTAATCACCATCGCCGGTGGAAAATTAACTGGATACAGAAAAATGGCTGAAACAATTGTGAATGTTGTTGCACAGAAATTTCAATCAGAAGAGGGACGTACCTTTAAGGGATGTCAAACATTGAAGCTTCCAATTTCAGGTGGAGATGTTGGAGGTTCTAAAAATTACGAGAAATTTGTTCAAGATGCAGCAGCTAAAGGCGTAAATATCGGATTATCAAAAGAAGATGCTGTTCATCTTGCATCATTCTATGGTTCAAATGTTTTTGATGTATTTGAATTGTTAAATGAAAAGAAAGAAGAAGCGGAAAAGTACGGACTTCCATTAGTTGTTTTAGCAAAGCTTCTTTATGCTCTTAAATATGAAATGGCGGCTACTCCAGTTGATTTCTATTTTAGAAGAACAGGTAATTTGTTGTTTGATATTGATTCAGTAAGAGAATGGAAAGATAATGTATGTCAATATATGAGAGATCAATTTGGTTGGTCTGATATCCAAAATCAAAGGTTTTTTGCTGAACTTGAAGTGGCAATAGAGGCTGCAACAGGACATAATCCAATAAAGTAACACTGGAGTTGCAAATTAGGTAAACACTACATGACTTAAAAACAAATGATTCCAAGTTGTTGCTTGGAATCATTTGTTGTGATCTTATTGTTCTAACGGTAATCTTCCTGCTGTGGCACAGGATGTTCTTTCGTTAATTTTTGGTGTTAAGGTTTGACTAACTGGAACCGAATTTGGATCTTTAATATAGTTTAACAACGTTTTCACCATGTTTTGAGCAATTTCTTCGACAGGCACTCCAACGCTTGTTAATGGAACTTCCAAATTTTCCATCTGCGGAATATTGTCATAGCTTATAACAGACATATCCTTTGGAAGAATATAATTTGCTTGTCTTAAGGAACGAACAATTCCAGCACTTATGTCATAACTTGTTCCGATAATAGCTGTGGGCTGAAAAGCAGAGCTTAATAGTCGATTTGTAGCCATGTAACCATCATACCAATCAAGTCCACCGGTATTGATTAAGTTATGACTATTTATTTTTAGACCTAATTTTTCCATCGCTTGCTGAAAACCGTAATATTTTTCGACTTGTCTTTCATCAATAAAAGAAAAGTCTCCTAGAAAAGCGATGTTTTCATGTCCCAAACGATATAAGTATTCAACAGCTGAATGCATAGCTTCCCTATAATTTACATCAATAACAGGGATCGACTTATTTTTATTTACCCCATAAGTTACAACAGGCATAGGAAAGGTTTTTGGCATTTCAAAGTTGTCTCGATTAAATATGATAACCCCGTCCACTTGAAATCGTTTAAACATTTCAATTGATTCCTCAATTGAGTTAATGGAAAGGATCATGGAATAGCCATGCTTACTAATTTCTTCATTAATTTTTGTAATTAAAGTAGAAGGGGCAACACGTTCTAAGGTTGGCCAAATTAAGCCGATAACCTTTGATTGCTTGGAGACAAGCCTCTGGGCAGCATAATTCGGTTCGTACCCCATCTCTTTTGCTAATTTAATGATTTTAGCCTTTGTTTCATGTTTTACAAGGGGGCTATCATTTAGAGCTTTAGAGACAGTGGAATAACTAACACCGACTTGTTTTGCGATATCTTTTATCGTAATCGTCATAAGAATTCACCAACTATACAGTTATTTTTATATTCGAATAACAACGTTTGATAATGTTGTTATGATTAATCTCAGATTTTAAATATATATTCATATTTTTACAGGTAAATAGATAAAAGTCAAACGCTTTCAATATTATTTTAATGAAATTTTTGTCGAAAAACACTTGAAAAAAGGGCTTACATCATGTAGGATAGTAAATGTAATAACAACGTTGTTATATTTGTTAAGACGGGATTGTAAACCCTTTGATTATAAAAAATGAAAACGTTTTTTATGCTTAGAGGTTATTCTTTCATAACAAGTATTTTTTTAGGGAGTGCTGAAAGGGATTACAGTTTAGACGATTTAAAACATTTAAAAAATAGAAAGCTAGGGGGATAAATATATGAAAATGAAAAAATTATTTTCGATTGCTGCAACTAGTATTTTATCGTTATCGTTATTAGCGGCATGTGGTTCAAATGGTGATGGAGGAAATGCGGAAGGTGGAAGTGAAAAAGCAGTTTCTTTAAGACTTGCACATAACCAGGCAGAAGATCATCCTATTCACACTTCTTTATCAGAGTTCAAATCATTAACAGAGGAAAATTCAGATGGAAACGTTAAAATTGAAATCTTCCCAAATGGTCAACTTGGTCAAGAACGTGATGTAATTGAACTTGTAAAATCAGGTACACTTGATATGGCAAAGGTAAGTGCGAGTGCATTGGAAGCGTTTGATCCAAGCTATGCAATCTTCTCACTACCATATATTTTCCAAAGCAGAGAACACTACCATAATGTAATGGATAACAGTGAAGCTGTTCAGGAAATTTTCCAAGGTACTAAAGATCAAGGATTTGTTGCTATTGGCTGGTATGATGGTGGACAACGCAGTATTTACACTGCTGATAAAGAAGTTGCAACACCTGCTGATATGAAAGGGTTAAAAATTCGTGTACAAGAAAGTCCAACATCAATCTCTATGATTGAAGCAATGGGCGGAGCTCCAACTCCAATGTCATTTGGTGAGGTATACACTTCATTACAACAAGGTGTTATTGATGGTGCAGAAAATAATGAAACTGCTTTAACAAACAACAAACACGGAGAAGTTGCAAAAGCCTACACTTATACAGAACACCAATATGTACCGGATGTATTGATTGTAAGCACTAACATGTGGGATAAGTTATCAGAAGATCAACAAAAAGCAATTCAAGATGCAGCAAAAGCTTCATCTGAAAGTCATAAAGATGTATGGCAAAAAGCAGTTGAAGATTCAATCAAGGCTTCAGAAGAAATGGGTGTAACTTTCTATAAGATTGATAAAAAGGCTTTTATTGATGCCGCAGCACCATTACATGAAGCATACAAAGCAGAAAATGAAACTAATGCAAAATACTTTGATGATTTCCAAAGCTATCTTAAATAGAGACTAAAGACAATAGGCCTCTCAATTCCTGGTATTCATATTTCAGGAATAAGAGGCCTATCAAAATATGAAAGAGAAGGTGACGATCTGATGAGAAAAATAGTGGATAAGGTAACAGCATTTTTAACATGCTCCTTAATGATCGTTATGGTTTTAGTGGCTTGTTGGCAAGTGTTTACTCGTTTTGTCTTAAATTCACCAAGTACAGTATCTGAGGAGTTTTTACGATACTCACTTATTTGGCTTACAATGGTTGGTTCAGCTTATGCATATGGAAAGAAGAAACATTTAGCCGTTGTGTTTGTTGCTAGGAAAGTACCTGAGAAATACCAATTATTTCTTCACTTGGTTGTTGAAGCATTTGTATTGGTATTCATTGCTGTTATTCTCCTATTCGGAGGAACGAAAGCTTATCAAAATGCAGTAGGACAGGTTTCATCAGCGTTGGGCATGCCAATGGAATATTTATATTTAAGCCTTATTGTTGCAGGCGTTTTATTCCTATTTTATTTAATTCTTCATATAAGAGATTATTTTACGAAAACAAATAACACAGTCGTAGGTGAATAGATCATAACGACAAATTTTTAGAGGTATGTACGAAAAAAGGAGTGAGCATTCATGGCATTACAGGCAGGGCTTGTGTTAATTATTGTATTTTTACTCTTGCTTATTTTAAGTGTGCCTATTTCTGTAAGTATCGTTATTTCTTCAATGGCTGCGATTCTATCCGTTTTGCCTTGGGACATGGCAATATTTACGGCATCACAAAAGATTGTAACAGGACTGGATAGTTTTACGTTACTAGCTGTTCCATTTTTTATTCTTTCTGGAATTTTAATGAATAATGGTGGAATTGCTGAACGTCTAATTAATTTTGCGAAAGTGCTTGTAGGTAGAATGCCAGGTTCTTTAGGTCACGCAAACGTATTAGGAAATATGTTATTCGGATCTCTTTCCGGTTCTTCTGTTGCAGCAGCGGCAGCAATCGGCGGTACGATTGGACCCTTGCAAAAGAAAGAAGGATACGATCCTAAATTTTCAGCAGCAGTAAATATTGCATCTGCACCGACAGGTCTTATTATTCCTCCAAGTGGTGCATTAATTATCTATTCATTGGTAAGTGGAGGAACATCAGTAGCAGCACTATTTATTGCAGGCTATATTCCAGGGATTTTATGGGGATTAGCATGTATGGTTGTAGGATTTATTATCGCAAAGCGAAGAAATTACCCTGTATCTGAGCGAGTATCTTTTGGCGTTGCTTTTAAAACATTTTTAGAGGCAATCCCGAGCTTATTGCTAATTGTTATCGTAATAGGTGGAATTTTAGGTGGTATTTTCACTGCTACTGAAGCTGCGGCTGTCGCTGTTGCTTACACATTTATACTAGCATTGGTCTACCGTACAGTTAAGATTTCAGATATGCCAAGAATCATTATGGAAACAGTTGAAATTACAGCTGTTATTATGCTTCTTGTTGCAGCATCTTCTATTATGTCGTGGGTAATGGCGTTTACTGGCATACCTACTGCGATAAGTGAAATTATTTTAGGGATCTCTGATAACCCAATTATCATCCTTTTAATCATTAATATATTCTTACTAATTATCGGAACATTCATGGATATTACTCCAGCGGTTCTTATTTTCACACCAATCTTCCTGCCAATTGCAACAAGCTTTGGAATGGATCCAATACATTTCGGTGTTATGTTAATCATGAACTTAAGTATTGGAAATATTACACCTCCAGTTGGAAGCGCGTTGTTTGTTGGGGCAAGTATTGCTAATTTAGATTTGGAAGATGTCATAAAGCCATTAATCCCATTCTATGTAGTAATTATTATTGTCTTGCTTCTTGTTACGTATATACCGGAGATTAGTATGGTACTTCCAAGATTACTTGGCTATTAATGGTAATGTTCTAATATAAATCACTTACTGGAAGAAATAAACAAAAATACTGACAACATAAAGAAAAAAGGTGATTCGATGTCATTAAGAGGAAAATATCAATTTCGATTTGTAGAAGAAAAGAATAATATTTTATCTTTCAGCCTAGAGGATTCTGATGTATTAGCTAGAATTATTGTGCTGGAACAAGATATGATAAGGGTATTGATGACCAAAAGTGATCAGTTAGAAGTAAAGAATACATGGCTAGTCGCTCCAGGAATGGACGACGTGCCTCTTAAAGGTAGAGATCGTCTGGATTTATCGCCGTTTTCCTTACCGGAATATTCATTCCAAGATAATGGGAAACAATTCACAGTTGAGACAGAAATGTTAAAGCTGGATATTAATTTAGACGGATTTAAAATTACATGGTACTCAAAAGACAGTGAAGGAAATGTGAAGCAAATTGCTGCTGATCGATATACACAAGCATATAATTTTGACGGTTCATTAGGCGAAGGAAATTTTCACTATCTTCAACGCACGAAAGATGAACAATATTATGGACTTGGTGAAAAAAGTGGAGAAATGGACAGATATGGGAAACGTTATAGAATGTTGAGCGTTGATCCAATGGGCTATGATGCTCAACATACTGATCCTTTGTATAAACATATTCCATTTTATATTACGAGAAGTAAGCAAACAGGGATATCATTTGGTATCTTTTATGATAATATGGCACAAAGCATCTTCGATATGGGACAGGAAATGGATAATTATCATGGGTGGTATCGTTATTACCAATCGATGGATGGAGATTTAGACTATTATGTCATGTTAGGACCTGAAGTAAAAGATGTTGTGAAAAAATATTCCTGGTTAACAGGAAAAACAATTTTTGCACCTAAATGGAGTTTCGGTTATTCAGGCTCAACTATGACTTATACGGATGCTCCTAATGCTCAAGAGCAATTGAATAAGTTTATTGAAGAAGTTGAAGAGCATGATATTATCTGTGATTCTTTTCAACTATCTTCAGGATATACATCAATAGAAGACAAACGTTATGTGTTTAATTGGAATACAGATAAGTTTCCAGATCCAAAAGGATTATTTAATCACTATCATGAAAAAGGTGTTAAACTTTGTGCCAATATTAAACCTGCTTTATTAAATGATCACCCTCTTTTTAGTGAGTTAAATGAAAAAGAGATGTTTATTAAATCAGGTGATGGAAATACAGAAATGGCTCAATTCTGGGATGAAGTGGGCGCGTATGTTGACTTTACAAATGAAGAGTCTGTTAATTGGTGGAAACAAAAAGTAACAGAACAGTTACTTGAATATGGCATCGATTCCACATGGAATGATAATAATGAGTTTGAAATCTGGTCTAAGGATGCACAATGTAATGGATTTGGAGAGCGGATCAATTTTGAAGCTGTGCGCTCTTTGCAGCCGCTTCTTATGATGAAAGCATCATACGAAGCACAAAAAGAATTCGCTCCAGAAATTAGGCCTTATTTAATTTCCAGATCAGGAAGCCCGGGTATGCAGCGTTACGTGCAAACATGGTCTGGTGACAACTATACAAGTTGGAAATCCATAAAATACAATATCAAAATGGGACTTGGGTTAAGCTTGTCAGGTATTTATAATATTGGACATGATATTGGCGGCTTCTCAGGGCCGGCTCCAGAACCGGAATTATTGGTTAGATGGGTACAGAACGGAATTTTCCATCCGCGTTTTACCATTCATTCATGGAATGATGACAAATCAGTTAATGTTCCTTGGATGTATGAAGAGACAACGGATACGATTCGAGATTTAATCAAGTTTCGTCATAGAATAACACCATATCTTTATACTGCTTTATACAATGCACATGAAAAGTATGAGCCAATCCTTCGTCCTACTTTTTATGAATTTGAATCTGATACAAAAACATTTGAAGAAAATGATGATTTCATGTTAGGTGAATCTATGCTTGTTGCTTCAGTTGTTGAAGAAGGACAAAGAGAAAGAACAGTCTATTTACCAACATATGAAGGTGGTTGGTATGATTATCATACATCTAAATGGTATGAAGGTGGTCAGACTGTTACTATTCCAGCACCGTTAGAATATAATCCTTTATTAATTAAAGGGGGAAGCATTATCCCAATTAATGATGCAGACTCTACATTCCAAAATAAAGAGAAGGATGAACGAGGATTCTGGTTATTCCCACACAAGCAATCAGGCAGTGCATCTTATGATCTTTATGAGGATGACGGTGTTTCAGCTAACTACAAAGAAAATCATACAATCGTCTCTGTTCAAATGAATGCTGATGCTGAGAAAATAGAAGTAAGTTATAAAATTAATGGAGAATACAAGCTTCCATATGAATCGATTAACTTCTATTTACCTGAAAATGAAGAACGCAAACTGTATGTAAATGGAGAAGAATTAAAAAAGGGAGCTAAAGGATATACTGTAGCTTTGTAAAGTTATATTAAGAATTTAGGAAGGAACGTCTTAAATCCATTTAATTAGGGATTTGAGACGTTTTTTCCTTTTTGTATAGAAGTCAACAGTATAAATTCAGTTTTTTAAGTCATACCTATATTGAGAACTAAGAGAATAAGAAAGCAAAAACACCGTTAATACAACGGTGTAGAAGTATTTTGACCATATATCAATTTCAATTAGCTTGGGTCATTCTCATCTAAAGAGAGAGTTGTTACATTTGTGTATTCTCCTTTAGAAATTTCGTCTGTGGTAGCATCTTGTTGCAACTCATCCTCAGTATTCATTCCTTCTGCAATTGTTGGTTGATTAGTTGTGTTATTTTGCTTTTTCATCTTTTACACTCCTTTCAGATGTATTTTCTCCCAAATAGAAATGTACCATCCACAAGAAATACTCTAAGAAAAATAAAATATTTAAAAGCCCTTAAATATGTAGAAAAGGCACCTTCTTATACTGAAACGTTCTATTAATCTGTAGCATTTTGATAACGTTTTTAATTGTTATATTGACACAACAACATATTAAATGGTATCTTTCTATTATTAATTAGTTTACAAAACAAATTAATTAGAAGGTTTATTTTAGTGGTAATTTTTTGCCCGGAAACTAAAGACGAATTTATTTAGAAAGGAAAATAATGATGTCAAAACAACAAATTGGTGTTATCGGCTTAGCTGTAATGGGAAAGAATCTTGCGCTAAATATTGAGAGTAGAGGCTATTCAGTATCTGTTTTCAATCGCTCTTATGATAAGACAGAGGAATTTTTAAAGAACGAAGCGGAAGGAAAGAATTTTGTTGGATTACAAACGATTGAAGAATTTGTTCAATCATTAGAAACACCACGTAAAATATTGTTAATGGTTAAAGCTGGTAGTGCAACTGATGCTACAATCGAATCATTAAAGCCATACCTCGAAAAAGGTGATATTTTAATAGATGGTGGAAATACGTTCTTCCAAGATACAATTAGACGAAATAAGGAATTGGAATCAACAGGCATTCACTTCATAGGAACAGGTGTATCTGGTGGTGAAGAAGGAGCTCTTAAAGGACCTTCTATTATGCCGGGAGGTCAGAAGGAAGCCTACAAGCTTGTAGAACCAATTTTTAAAGCAATTTCTGCAAAAGTTAATGAAGATCCTTGTGTAACGTACATAGGACCTAATGGTGCAGGTCACTATGTAAAGATGGTTCATAATGGCATTGAATATGGTGATATGCAATTAATCTGTGAAGCATATTTTATTCTAAAAAATGTACTTGGATTAAGTGCAGCTGAGTTACACGATGTATTTTCTGAATGGAATAAAGGCGAGTTAGATAGCTATCTAATTGAGATTACAGCTGACATCTTCACAAAGGTTGATGACGAAACAGGAAAGCCTTTAGTAGATGTTATTCTTGATACTGCAGGTCAAAAAGGAACTGGTAAATGGACAAGCCAAAATGCTCTAGACTTAGGAATTCCACTTCCTATTATTACGGAATCAGTATTTGCACGATTTATCTCAGCGATGAAAGAAGAACGTGTAAAAGCTAGTAAACTATTAAAGGGTCCTGAGGTTGCTGCATTTAACGGAAATAAAGAAGAGTTAATTGAAGCAGTACGTGAAGCTCTATATTTAAGTAAAATCGTGTCATATGCACAAGGTTTTGCACAAATGAGAGCTGCATCAGATGAATACGATTGGAATCTTAGTTATGGGGATATCGCAATGATTTTCCGAGGTGGATGTATTATTCGTGCTCAATTCCTGCAAAAAATTAAAGATGCTTACGATCGTGATCCACAATTAGCAAACTTGTTATTAGATCCATACTTTAATGAAATTGCCACAAATTATCAATCAGCTCTGCGTAAAGTAATCTCATTAGCAGTACAAAATGGTATCCCTGTACCTGCTTTCTCAAGCGCAATTGCTTACTTTGATAGCTATCGTAGTGAAACATTACCAGCAAATCTCCTGCAAGCACAACGTGATTACTTTGGTGCACATACGTACCAACGTGTTGATAAAGAAGGAGTTTTCCATACAAACTGGATGTCTTGATCATAGGTATTAATATAATATGTTCTCAATTGTTTTCATTGGTTAGTAACTGATAAAGCTTTAAAAAATTCAGTTTTAAAATCTCTTAGACTGTGAATTAATAAAATTTGTTTACAGTCTAAGATTTTTTTGTAAGATTATTATTTTTAAGACCTATAGTAAACTAAACTATTTTAGGTTGATTGGAGCGAAAGGTGCGAGACTCCTGTGGGAGCAGCGGGACAGGTGAGACCCCGCAAGGGCAAAGCGCTGAGGAGGCTCACCGCACGCCCCACGGAAAGTGAGAATCCTGTAGCGGAAATCAACCACACACAATACTCCTTATAGACAACAAAGTTAAAAACAAACATCATTTATCCATTTTAGCAACAGTTTTCCTTAAATAATGAATAACCTCATCTCGTAAATCTTCACGTTCTAATGCAAAATCGATTGTTGCACGAATAAATCCAGCTTTATTGCCAATATCATACCTATCCCCTTCAAATTGATAAGCATAAACGACTTGAGATTCATTTAAAATTTTAATTGCATCAGTTAATTGGATTTCTCCGCTTTTATCAGGTGATACATTGTGTAATACTTCGAAAATTTCCGGTCTTAACACATAACGTCCCATAATGGCAAATCGTGATGGTGCAACTTCTTTTTTTGGTTTTTCAATGAGAGTATCAATATTAATGATGTGATCATCAACATTTCTTCCTTTTGGCTTAATAATACCGTATTTTGACACATCCTCTTCAGATACCTCCTGGATTGCTACAATTGAGGAATGATATCGATTGTAAACATCAATTAATTGTTTCAAACAAGGTGTTTGGGATTTAATAATGTCATCTCCAAGTAAAACGGCAAAAGGTTCATTACCTATAAAACTCCTCGCACATTGAATTGCATGTCCTAAACCTTTTGGTTCCTTTTGACGGATATAGTGAATATTAGCCAAGCTTGAGATGTTATGAACTTCTTCATAAAGTAATTGTTTATTCTTTTTTATCAATGTATCTTCTAATTCATACGATTGGTCAAAATGATCCTCAATCGAACGTTTTCCACGACCACTTATAATAATAATGTCTTCAATTCCGGATGCAACTGCTTCTTCCACTATATATTGTATGGTTGGTTTATCCACGATCGGTAACATTTCTTTTGGTAAGGCTTTGGTTGCAGGCAAGAATCGTGTGCCTAATCCTGCTGCCGGAATGATTGCTTTGCGAATTTTCATACCTACCCCTCCTTCAATAAAACAAGCTCAAATTATTTTGTTACTATATTCATATTGTAAAATAACCTAAACTGTATGAGAGAATAGCTCAGTTTTTCGGAAATTTTTGTATTTCTTCGGGAGGGAATGGACCGATTAAGTAACAATATCATATAGACTTGGGTGAGCTGTCCTATACAAAATTTATCCTCTGTCATAGTTTAATAAAAAGTATATTCTTCAGAAAAACTACTAATGAAAAATGGAAATGTCTTTCCCTTACTTCCACATCATCTTTTCAAACTTCTTATATATTACTAGAACGTTCAATTACTCATTTAGTAAAATAATTCAACTTCAAGGAATTATGAAATGGAATCCTTCAAACTCATTTTCCATTACTTACAAGATTCGCCATTAAGATGAACAAGAAAAACATGCTGCAATTTTATTTTTCTGATAGAAATGACTTTGACCTATTAAAGGAGGGGTTTTCATGGAGCAGCAGCTAATTGTGCCATGGGAAGTGGATGAACTTACCCAACATGAGTTTTACGTTCCTGAATACATTGAAAAAATGGCACATGATGTCCTAGTTCATTACGATTTCTCTGTAAAAAGTTTTGAAATCGTCACCACAAAACCTGATAAAGGTGGCGCAATATGGAAAATAGAAACTAGTGCAGGCCCAAAAAGTATAAAACTATTACATCGCAGACCTACAAGAAGTAAGTTTAGCCTAGGAGCTCAGGAATATCTTGTAGACGTTAGGCAGGCAAGAGTACCGCCTATTGTAAAAACGAAGGATGGAAAAAATTACGTTGAGGCCGGAGGGAAATTATGGTTTGTTGCCGAATGGATTGAATCTTTAGTACCCGTTACAAAAGATTTAGAAGGAGCAAAACATCTTTGTCATGCTCTTGGTGAATTCCACGCTTTAACGAAAGGATATGTTCCGCCTCCTCAAGCTGAAATAGCCTCAAGGGTGTTAAAATGGCCAAAAAATTACCAAAAAACAGTGAATAAAATGGAGTGGTTTCGTAATATTGCCAGGGCTTATGAAGAGTTACCTGTAAGCTCTCATATATTAGCCGTTGTTGATCAATTTGAAGAACAGGCAAAAAGAAGCCTTGATATGTTAACTCAATCTAACTACCTTGAACTGGCAAGTAGAGGCAATGAATATTGGGGCTTAGTTCACCAGGATTATGGTTGGTCAAATGGTCAAATGGGTTCCAACGGAATGTGGATTATTGACCTTGATGGTGTAGCATATGATATTCCAATCCGTGATTTAAGAAAATTAATCACAGGTACGATGGCAGACTTATTTAGGTGGGATGCAACCTGGATAAGAGAAATGATTAAAGCTTATCACGAAGCAAACCCGATTTCACAAGATATATATAATCTCTTGATGATCGATTTATCTTTACCGAATGAATTTTACAAAAATATCAAGGAAGTCGTATATGATCCTGAAACTTTCTTAAATGATCCAGCTGTCATAACGATGATTCAAACAATTGTTGATACTGACCAAACAAAATGGCCGATCCTAGAGGAAATTAAAGACGATTGGAAGGGAGTAGAATAATATGAAAATATTAATGATTTGTACGGAAAAGCTTCCTGTACCTCCCGTACTTGGTGGAGCCATTCAAACCTATATTGCCGGAAGCATGCCTCATTTAAGAAACGCCCATAACATTACAGTTTTAGGAGTAAATGACCCATCTCTGCCGGATCAAGAAACTATTGATGGTATACAGTATGTACGTGTTCCAGGAAAAATACTAGAGATTTACCGAGAAGAAGTGATCCGTTATGTGGAAGCCAACCAATTCGATCTCATTCACATTTTTAACCGACCTCGTTTAGTCCTTCCAGTCCGACAAGCGGCACCAAATTCAAAAATTGTTCTTAGTATGCATAACGATATGTTTCAACCTGAAAAAATTAATCCAGAAGAAGCAAAAGCAGTTATAAACGAAGTGGCTAACATTATTACGATAAGTAATTATGTTGGAAATGTCATTCGTGATTTATATCCGGAGGCTGCGCATAAGCTGCATACAGTATATTCCGGAGTTGATACAAATCGATTTTTACCAGGTCATCATCCGAAAATGCAAAAAATAAGGAATGAACTTCGCAGTGCAAATGGTTTAGAGAATAAAACGGTATTATTATTTGCAGGGCGACTTTCCAATAATAAAGGTGTGGATAGGTTAGTAAGAGCACTACCCGAGCTTTCAAAAAAACATAAGGATTTAGCCCTTGTCATAGTTGGGAGCAAATGGTTTAGTCAAAATGATGTGACTGACTATGTAGCTTACGTAAGAGCATTGGCTAAGAAATTGCCTATACCAGTTGTTACGACAGGATTTGTTGCCCCAAGTGAAATCCAAAATTGGTTTGCAGCAGCTGATTTATTCGTTTGTACATCAGTATGGCAAGAACCACTTGCCCGAGTTCATTACGAAGCAATGGCAGCAGGACTTCCGATTGTAACAACAGCAAGAGGAGGAAATGCCGAAGTTATCAACTTAAATGAGAATGGACTTGTGGTAGAAAATCCGGAAGATCCTGGTGTTTTTGTAGAAAAGATTTCTCAAATACTTTCGAATCGTTCTTTGATGAGGAAAATGGGGGAAAAAGGAAGAGAGTATGCTCTTAGGTTATATCAATGGGATAGGGTTGCCTCTGACATTCTTGAGGTGTGGAGAAAATCATTTGCAGCACCGCTAAATGTGTCCCAACATGAAGTATTACCAACGATTGATTCACCAAATAATAACCTAGACCAAACAGAATCTTTACAAAAAGAAAATATTGATGCTTTAGTAAATGATCCGGCACCTGTATATCAATCAATTGAAGTAGAAGAAAAGGATATTCCAAACAAAGAAACAAGCATGGAAAAAAATAAGGCAATAAATAGCAAGAAAGACTTACTAAGAGCTGCGTTAAGAGACATGATTAGATCTTCTTTAGTAAATTCACGAATTTCAACTATGGAAGGAACAAAGAATTCGTTACTTCAAATGATTAATGCAGAAGATAAAACTGAAGTGACAAATACAAAAACAGAAACAAAAGCAGAAACAAAAACAAGTAAGGAAAATAGTAACATAATAACTAGTAGAGAGGAAAAGAGGAATGCATTAAAAGCAGCACTAAGAGAAATGATTAAGATTTAAGTGAAATCTTCTCTTGAAAACTTAATGAATAGATCTTTTGAATAAAACTGATAATGTGAGAAAACGTCCACAAGAAAAATGAACATTTATCCTTGTGGACGTTTTACACATTTTAAAGATTTAATAGTTTCTTATAAAATATTTTATCCGATAAATAATCCCTCTTTTCCTTAAGTAAATTTCTTAAGGAAAAGAGGGATTTAATTATATATGCGAATATGATAATTTATTTGTCGTCATCATCGTCATCATCGTCATCATCGTCGTCATCATCGTCATCATCGTCGTCATCATCGTCGTCATCGTCGTCATCATCGTCGTCATCGTCGTCATCATCGTCGTCATCATCATCGTCATCATCGTCTTCATCATCGTCGTCATCATCGTCGTCATCATCGTCGTCATCATCATCGTCATCATCGTCGTCATCATCGTCGTCATCATCGTCGTCATCATCGTCGTCATCGTCGTCATCGTCGTCATCGTCGTCGTCATCATCGTCGTCATCATCGTCATCATCATCGTCGTCATCATCGTCGTCATCATCGTCATCATCGTCATCATCTTCGTCATCATCGTCATCATCTTCGTCGTCATCATCGATGTCGCCATGAAATTTATACTTACCCTCTTGCTGCTCGCTTTCCATATCAACAAGTAATTCACTTAGTTCTTCAGTTAATAACTCTTCAACAGTCTCACCTTCTTGTCCTGTTTGTTCATAAGAACCACAAATATCTTCTCCATAACTCACATTTTCCATTTTATTTCCCCCCGGATTTTTTTTTTCCAACCTTTACTCTTAATAGATGAGCTATTTACTATTTAAAGTACACTTGAATAAGACCCATAAACATATTAAAAGATAAATAGAATTAAATTCTAAAACCCTCGTATTAAGTAGAAAAGTTTGCTGGAAGTTATATTAATTTATGTAAGTTTAAAAATAGTTGATATAGTACAACTTTATCAATTTATTGACCGTAAAAAAATTGTACATTTCTATTGATGACAGTTTTTTATCCTCTTTTATAGATTTTTGGGTATTTGTTCAAGCACATTTGTCCTGTTTTTCATATATTACAATAGAAGACATGTCACTCTAATCGGAGGGGAAGTTTATGGATGACTACTGTGCAATTTTACGTTCACTACCATCAGGTTCTGAGGTGAATATTCATACAAATGATAAGTCTTATTATAATGCTATTTTCAAAAAAATTTATCCAAGAACAAGTATAGCTTTGTTTATGATTGATCAATTTTACAGTTATGGCGGGGTCCCGATATTAATTCATTGTAGTAAGATTTCATCAATGGATTTACCATTTTCTATGCAAGATGTTTCTGATGAAGATGAATAGTATAAAAAAACTAGACTGCTAAACGCAGTCTGTCTAATTTCAAGACATAGTGACAAAAATAATTGGCTTGTAATGTCATTCGTGTTGGCTTTATAACTCCTCTTACCTTACAAAAGAGGTCACGGCATAAAGAATTGCATTATTTGTGCACGTCCCGGTCTATATTCTATTAAAATCCTCGATTATTTGCCCCTACCAGGAGGATTTTTTTCATACTATTAATTAAAACCTCAGCCATTTTTATGTTTTTCATTGTTAATTGTGCTGATGCACTATGACAAAATAAGCTTATCCACAAATACAATAAGAAATATACAATCTTTTTGGAGAGGGGATATAGAGATGAAGATATGTGTTGTAGGCGCAGGATATGTTGGTCTTACTTCTGCAGCTGTTTTAGCTGATTTAGGGCACATTGTTTGCTGTGTTGATACAAATAAAGAGAAGATTACTTCATTAAATAAGGGAGAAGTCCCGATCTATGAGCCTGGATTAGAGGAGGTTATTTCTCGAAACGCAGAAAATTTAATATTTAGTTCTGAAGTTGTAGAAAATATTCGCAAAGCTTCAGTTATCATGATTGCAGTTGGAACACCATCCCTCCCAGATGGAAAAACGAACTTAACATATATATACAGTGTAGTCGATATGATTGCGGGAGTTCTTACAGACTATAAAACAATCATTACGAAAAGTACAGTTCCACCTGGTACAAACGAAAAGATATATGCTAGATTACTACAAAAAGGAATTGATCCAGAACAGTTTGCAATCGTCTCAAACCCTGAATTTTTAAGAGAAGGATCAGCACTTTTCGATATGTTACATGCTGATAAAATTGTAGTTGGAAAAAACAAATATGACAACAAATCATTAAATATTATAAAGACTCTTTATAAAGGAATAGAAGCACCCTATGTTGTAACAAGTCTTTCAGGTGCAGAAATGATTAAATATGTATCTAATGCATTTTTAGCGACAAAAATTTCATTTATTAATGAAATGGCTAGAATATGTGATAAATATGAAGTCAATATTGATGACGTTGTTCGAGGAATAAGTACAGACCCAAGAATAAGCCCACACTTTCTTAGTTCAGGACTAGGTTATGGAGGCTCTTGTTTCCCTAAAGATGTTCGTTCTTTAGAACAAAGTGCAATTGATAAAAAGATAACTCCTATCATATTACAAGCTATACAAACAACAAATGATACGCAAATTGATTATTATATTGAAAAGCTTTTAACGGTATTTGAGTCGTTGAAAGGGAAAACGATTTCAGTTCTTGGTATTGCTTTTAAACCAAATACAGATGACACTAGAGAATCCCAGGCTGTTCATCTTATCAAAAAGCTGAGTCAATTAGGTTGTACCATTAACACGTATGATCCAAAAGCAACTTTACCTTTTTTAGGGGAACCAAACATTACTCAATTTCCTACATTAGAGCAGGCAGTTACTGATGCTGATTGTGTTATTATCGCTACAGAATGGGCTGAATTTCTTTATTTAGATTGGAAGAAACTTAGGCAGCTGATGAAGGGAAATGTTGTATTAGATGCAAGAAACTGCATTGATCAATCAAAAGTATATGAAAATGGATTTGAATATGTTGGAGTTGCTCGCTCATGAAAATACTAGTTACGGGTGCTGCAGGCTTTATCGGATCTCATTTATGTGAGAAGCTGCTAAACGATCCAAAAAATAAACTAATTGGTGTCGATACCTTTATAGGACCAACTCCAATAAATTTAAAAGAAATTAACCTTCAATCACTTAAGAATCATCCAAGATTTCAGTTCATTGAATCAGATCTACTCACCGCGGATCTAGACAATTTATTATCTGAAGTCGATACAATTTATCATTTAGCTGGTATGCCCGGGGTTCGATCTAGTTGGGGAAAAGACTTTGATCCTTATGTAACATATAATATATTAGTTACTCAACGTCTTTTGGAAACAGCTAAAACCAAAAACCTCAAAAAATTCATCTATGCATCCACATCATCTATTTATGGTGAAAAAAGCGGGAAAGTATCAGAAGATTCAATTCCTACTCCACTTTCACCTTATGGAATTACAAAGTTAACTGGTGAATACCTTTGTCATGTTTATAATAAGAGTTTCAATGTACCGATTGTAGTTGTTAGGTTTTTTACAGTTTATGGACCACGCCAACGGCCAGATATGGCATTTCACCGATTTATCGCTCAAATTTTAAAAGAAGAACCGATTACGATTTTTGGAGACGGTACTCAATCAAGAGATTTTACTTTTATTAGTGATTGTGTGGAGGCAACATCATCAGTATTACATCACGATCATCTAATTGGCAGGACAATAAATATAGGGGGAAAGGAAAGAGCTTCTATCAATGAAATCATTACGATGCTGGAACAGATAACAGGAAAAAAAGCCAAAATAAACTACACAGATAAAGTTAGTGGAGAACCAAAGCATACTTGGGCAGATATTACACTTGCTCAAACATTACTAAACTATGATCCTAAAATATCATTAAAGGAAGGTTTAGCACGAGAAATGAACTATATCCGATCAGTTTATGATTTGTAGAGGTGAAAGTGGAATGAGAATTGCCTTTATATGTACAGAAAAGTTGCCGTCACCTGCTATAAAAGGTGGAGCCATTCAAATCATGATTGATGGCATTGTTCCTTTTTTTCATGATCATCAACTGACGATCTTTTCCATCTCTGATCAATCTCTTCCTAATACTGAGAAGCAATCATTCATAGAATATATCCGTTTTCCTAAAGAAACCTATATAAATGATGTTGCTGATGAAATAAAAAAACAACAATTTCATGTAATCCATGTTTTTAACAGACCCAGTCATATCTCTCTATACAAAGAGTCCTCACCAAATAGCAAGTTTGTTCTTAGTCTCCATAATGATATGTTTTCAGAATTAAAATTAACAAGAGAAGAAGGGTTAAAAGCGATTGAGTGTGCAGATGCAATCACAACAGTCAGTAAATATATAAAGCAAACAATCGTTAAAAGATTTCCCCATGCCTCCCACAAAGTCCATGTCATTTATTCTGGTGTCGATTTAAAAAAATACCAAACTGTCTTTGAAACACAAGGGAAAATCATACGAAAAAGAGTCCGCAAACAATACAATCTTCAAGGAAAACAAGTCATTCTTTTTATTGGTCGATTAAGTAAAACCAAGGGACCACACCTGTTAATAAAAGCACTGGATCATTTAATTACTAAATATCCTGACATTGTGCTGGTTATCGTAGGTGGAAAGTGGTTTAGTGATAATACTGTTGATGATTACGTTCAAAGTTTATTTGATCTTAGTTCGAGGTTTTCTACTCGTGTTCTCTTCACAAAGTACGTCCCAACAGAGAAGATACCAGAACATTTAGTCATGGCTGATATATTTGTTTGCAGTTCACAATGGCATGAACCACTAGCACGTGTCCATTATGAAGCGATGGCAGCTGGAGTTCCTATTATTACAACAAATCGTGGAGGAAATGGAGAAGTTATTCAACATGGGGAAAATGGACTTGTCATAAATGACTATGACAATCCAAAAGCATTTGCAGATGCAATAGATTATTTATTTTCAAACCCCTCAAAGAAAAAGTCATTTGGTATGTTGGGAAGAGAGTATGTGAACAAGCAATTCCAATTTCAACACGTTGCTGATCGACTACTAAACACTTATCTTCAAATTAATGAATAAAAAACCCTACCTTCAATGGCAGGGTTTTTTTTGTATAGATTTCAAAGGGCAAGATTATGTTCTTCAATCGTTAAACGGATATCAGGTACATCCAGGAAACTTTTGATTGCTAAGGCACAGGCCCCCAATGCTGCTGCTTGTTTTCCTAGATCAGAAATCAATATTTCATGATAATTGCTTATAGAAGAAGTTAGGTTTGACTCTATTTTCTTGATAACATCAGGATACATTTTTAATAACTCACTATTCAAAACAATTGTTTCCGGATTTAGTAAATTAATAATATTATTTAAACCAATTGCAACATACTTAATAAATGAATCCAAAACATCGCACGTTACTTGATTTTGATCCGCGATAAAGGTGTGTACATCTTTATATGCTAGATTCTGATTAGAATGTAATTCCCTAAGCTGTTGTAGGATACTTGCTTCTGAAGCATATAATTCCCAACAACCCGAATTTCCGCAGTTACAAGGCCTTCCATCAGGTACGATGATCATGTGCCCCATTTCTCCAGCGTAACCATGATACCCCTTAAGAAGCTCACCGTTTATTAATACACCTAATCCAATACCGGAGTACATACTAATACTGACTAAATTTTCACTATGATGATGTTTGAATACTCTTTCTGCAAATGAGCATAGGTTTGCATTATTTTCTATATGAATTTGCATATTGAGTTCTTTTTCTAAGTCTTCTTTTAAGTTTTTATCTTTCCATTTATGTTGTGGAATAAAGTTAATTATTTCATTTTTAGAGACAGTCCCATGAATTCCTATAACGACACCTACAATACCGAATCGACTTTCGGAATATTCATCATCATATTGTTTAATTTTAGCTATGAGTATGTTAAGAATATCGTTATAGCTAGAGTTTTTTAACTCAATAATATCCGTGCTTACAGGATTTCCCCCAAGATCAGAAAGTGTGAAAGTAATATGTTTATGATCCAAATCAATTCCTAATGCATAACCCGCTTTTAGATTTATGGATAGCATAATCGGTTTTCTTCCAACACTATTATGTTCCTGTTGTGATTCAACAATTAATTCTTCTTCTAATAAGTCAGCTACCTGAACAGAAATAGTTGCTCTTGTTAGTTTCGTAATCTTTGATAAATCTGCTCTTGAGATCATGCCTGCTTCAATAATTTTACTTATAATTAAACGTCTATTAATACTTTTTATATAGGCAGCGTCACCTGTTGCCATGTAAATCACCCTTACATTTTTTTGAAAGTCTGTTTTCTCGTATACTTTGTTATTTATTAATACAGTTAAAGGTTAAAATTAGTCCTCAAAAGCAAAAAACTTTGAAAATACAGCTTTAAAAATTAACTCTAAAATCATCAACGAAATCTATTATACATTCTGCCACATCTTACAAAAAACAGTCATAAGAGAAGTGGCAGCAAATGATTGACGAGAAATAGCAGAAATGATATTCTACACATAGATTATTAATTTGTTTTGTAAACTAATTAATAGAAGTAAACACATTATAACACAAAAGTATAAGACGAACAGAGAATATAAAAAAATCTTTTAAAGAATAATAGGGTATGGAGGAGATAAAATGAAACCGTTTTTAAGTGATTCATTCTTATTAACTAATGCTACGGCAGAAAATCTTTATCATAACATCATGAAGGATTTACCGATATTTGACTATCATTGTCATTTAAGTCCTAAGGAAATCTATGAAAATCAAGCGTTCGAAAATATTACACAGCTTTGGCTTGCAGGTGATCATTATAAATGGCGTGCGATGCGTATTCATGGTGTAAAAGAAGATTTTATTACAGGTCATGCAAGTGATTGGGAGAAGTTTGAAGCATGGGCTGAAACTGTCCCTCATTTATTTGGAAATCCATTATATCACTGGACACATATGGAGTTAAGAACGTTCTTCGGAATTAATAAGCTTCTGTCACCAGATACTGCGCGGGAAATTTGGGAAGAATGCAACGAAAAGCTTCAAACAGATGACTTTACAACTCGTCGGTATATTGAGAGATCGAATGTTCGACTAGTCGGTACGACAGATGATCCGACAGATACACTTGAGTTTCATAAGTTAATAAAGGAAGATACAACTTTTGCTGTTGAAGTAGCACCAACATTCCGTCCGGATCAGGCTTTATATCTTGAAAGAGCGAGCTTTCCAGAATGGTTGAAAAAACTGGAGTCTGTTTCGGGTATAGAAATCGGATCTCTTAATGAATTAGTCGATGCGTTACAGCAAAGAGTAGATTATTTTGCTGAACACGGATGTTATGCATCTGATCATGATATTCAACTTATGGCCTATAAACAACTACCGAAAAGTAAAGTAGAAGAGATCTTTTCAAAGCGTTTGAATAACGAGGAAGTAACAAATGATGAGCTAATTGGATATCGCTCTTACATGCTTGTTGAGCTAGGGAAAATGTATGCTGACAAAGAATGGGTTATGCAACTGCATATGGGAGCATTAAGGAATAATAATACATTTATGCAGGAAAAAATTGGAGCTGATGGCGGATTTGACTCAATTGGAGATCACCTGCTGGCAGAAGGATTATCCCGCTTCTTAGATACGTTGGATCAGGCAAGAAAATTACCTAGAACGGTCCTTTATAATTTAAATCCACGAGATAATTATGTATTGGGTACAATGATTGGCAACTTCTTCGAAGAAGGTGTACCAGGCAAAGTACAATTCGGCTCAGGCTGGTGGTTTAATGACCAATACGATGGAATGGTTAGACAGATGAAAGACTTAGCTAACTTAGGCGTATTAAGTCATTTTATTGGTATGACAACTGATTCTCGTAGTTTCTTATCATATCCCCGCCATGAATATTTCAGAAGAATTCTTTGTAACATCATTGGTGAGTGGGTTGAAGAAGGAAAAGTGCCAAATGATGAAAGAATATTAAAGCAAATGGTCGAGAACATAGGTTTCAACAACGCAAAAAAATATTTTTCTGAACGGTAAGGAGATAAAAAATATGGGTATACTTCAAGATCTATTAAAAGATATTCCTGTCCCAAAAATGGCAAAAGTGAAGCAGAACTTTGATAATACAAAAATAGAAAACCTGGAACAAGTGATACAAGAAAAGTTTCAACAAGAATCCATTCGTTCAAAGGTGAAGCCGGGTATGGAAATTGCCGTAGCTGTCGGAAGCAGAGGTGTAGATCGACTTGTAGAGATTACGGCACTTACTGTTCAATTCTTAAAAGATTTAGGTGCTGTGCCTTTTATCGTCCCAAGTATGGGGAGTCATGGTGGAGCGACAGCTGAAGGTCAACGTGATGTTTTAGCCCATCTTGGTGTAACTGAAGAAAGCGTAAAAGCCGAAATTCGTTCTTCAATGGAAGTCATAAAATTAGGGGAATTACCTAACGGCTTACCTGTTTATATAGATAAATATGCTTCAGAGGCAGATGGAATTGTAGTGATCAATCGTATAAAACCACATACTGCATTCCGGGGACCTGTTGAGAGCGGCATAATGAAAATGATTAGTATTGGATTAGGAAAGCAAAAAGGAGCAGAAGCAACTCATCAGTTAGGGTTTAAATATATGGCGGAAAATGTACCTGCTATGGCAAAAATGATGATGGAAAAAACACCAATTTTATTCGGTGTAGCCACACTTGAAAACGCATTTGATAAAGTAGCAAGGGTTGAGGTTTTACCAGTTGAGGAGATTGAAGAAAAAGAACCGGCACTACAAGCATTAGCTAAGCAATTATTGCCAAAACTGTTCTTTGATCAAATTGATGTCCTTGTTATTGATGAAATTGGAAAAAACATAAGTGGTGACGGAATGGATCCAAATATTACAGGACGTTACCCAACACCGTATGCTAAAGGCGGACCTGATGTAAATAAAATGGTTGTGCTTGATTTAACTCATCAAACAGAAGGAAATGCCAATGGAGTTGGGACTGCAGATTTTACAACACAGCGTCTTGTTGACAAAATGGATCGGGAAGTAACGTATGCAAACGGATTAACTTCAACAGTTTGTGCACCTACAAAAATCGCTACGACATTAGCAAATGATGAAGATGCAATTAAAGCAGCGATTAAAACATGTAATATTTTGGATTTTACAAAGGTGAAAATGGTTCGTATTAAAAACACATTAGATATCGCTGAAATTGAAGTCTCAGAAGCTTTGATCGATCATGTAGCTCAACATCCGGATATGGAGCAACTATCAGATCTTTTTGAACTTACATTTAATGAAGAAGGAAACTTATCATAATTACCTGATCACTTAACATATGCCATTTGTTTTATGAATAGAATGAGGGGGACTTCTAAGATGTCTAATTTATTTGATTTAACAGGAAAAACAGCCGTAGCAATAGGTGGTAACAGTGTTTTAGGTTCATCTATTGCCAGTGGACTATCTGCACATGGAGCCAATATTGCAATCGTTGGCCGTAACCTCGAAAAAGCAAACGAAGTTGTAAAAGAAATTGAAGAATCAGGCGGTACGGCAAAAGCATTTCAGGCAGATGTAAGCTCGCGTGAATCTTTAGAAAATGTAGTGAAAGAAATTGAAGAGTGGTCTGGCGGATTTGATATTCTTCTAAATGCACCAGGGAAAAACAGCTCAACACCATTCTTTGAATTAACTGATGAAGAATGGGATGACATCATGGATGTTAATCTAAAAGGAATGATGATTACGTGTCAAATTTTCGCTAAGAAAATGATTGACCAAGGAAGAAAAGGAAGTATTATTAATATTTCTTCTGTTTCATCTACAACACCTCTTTCAAAAGTATTTACGTATTCCGTTTCAAAAGCAGGTGTAAATAGCATGACCCAATTCCTTGCACGTGAATTTGCCCCACATGGTATTAGGGTAAATGCGATCATACCGGGTTTCTTCCCAGCTGAACAGAATCGTAAAATATTAAGTGAAGAGCGTGTTGAATCGATAATGAATCACACACCTATGAAACGATTTGGTAGCCCGGATGAACTACAAGGTGCAGCGGTGTGGTTATCTTCAGAGAGTGCATCAAGCTTTGTTACAGGTGCCCTTATTCGTGTAGACGGCGGTTTTGGCAGCATGACAATCTAATATAGATCCATCGGTAAAGGATCTGGTATATTAGTATTGTTAGAGAGAGGGGAGAAGGCAGCGATGAATGAAAAACTACAAAGTTTAGTGTCAATTCTCCAAGAGATGAAATCAGTTGTTGTCGCTTTTTCAGGTGGAGTTGATAGTACCTTTCTGCTGAAAGTAGCAGTAGATACACTAGGACCTGAGCATGTACTAGCTGTAACAGCCGATTCTGAAACATATCCTTCAAGTGAGCTTGAGGAAGCTAAAGAATTAGCTGAAAAAATTGGAGCAAAACATAGAGTAATTGAAACATCAGAATTAGCGATTCCTGGATATACAGAAAATGATCGAAACAGATGCTATTTTTGTAAAAACAGCTTATTTGAACATCTGATCCCTGTTATGGAGAAAGAGGGATTTCAAAATATCGTATACGGTGTTATTGCAGATGATTTAAATGAATTTCGACCAGGAATGAAGGCTGCGAAGGAAAAGGGAGTACGTGGTCCCTTGCAGGAAGCAAACTTATTTAAAGATGAAATAAGAGAACTTTCAAGAGAATTAGATTTACCAACTTGGAATAAGCCTTCCTTTGCTTGTTTGTCTTCAAGAATAGCCTATGGAGATAAGATAACAATTGAAAAACTGACAAAAGTCGAAAAAGCAGAAGCATATTTAAAAACACTAAATATTCGTCAAGTACGTGTTCGAACACACCAGGAAATGGCTAGAATTGAAGTTGAACCAAATGATATGAAGATTATCCTTGAGAATCATGAGATGATCGCTAGTGAACTAACAAAATACGGATATAAATATATAACTTTAGATTTAATTGGATATAAGAGCGGTAGTATGAATAAAGTTCTATCATAATCAAACAGGCTTTGGAATTAGTCCAAGGCCTTTTCTATAGAAAAGAAGAGAATATTGTCGAAAGAAGATGATTAGATGTTAAGGGAGTTTGTTATTGGACTTGATATTGGAACGACAAGTGTAAAAGCAGTTGTTTTTGAAATGACTGGAAAAGTAGTGGCAGAAGCAGAGGAACTGATTTCATCTCTATACCCTCAGCAAGGGTGGGTAGAACAAGATCCTATTGAAATTGAGCAGTTTGCTGTAAAAGCTGTGAGAGATGTGATAAAGAAAGCGAATATTCAAAAGGACGAGCTGGTTACAATTAGCTTTTCTTCTGCTATGCACTCGCTAGTCTGTATTGATGAGGAATATCGACCTTTATCGAACGGAATTATATGGGCAGACGGAAGAAGTATTGAGCAAGCAGAAATGTTGAAAGAGCAGAATGGAGAGAAAGTCTTTCAAAAAACTGGTGTGCCGCTTCATCCGATGACACCACTATCAAAATTATTGTGGATGAAAGAGGTAGGATATAAGGCTTATGAGAATGCAAGTTATTTTATTTCGATTAAGGAATATATCCTTTTAAAATGGTTTAACAAACGAGTAGTTGATTATTCAATGGCAACTTCAACAGGTTTATTGAATGCACATACGCTTGATTGGGATCATGAATTAATGGAAATGACTGGTATTAAGAAGGAGCAACTTTCGGAAGTTGCATCACCTACGACGGTCTTACGTGGACTGAAAAAAGAAATCGCAGAAGAAATGGGAGTTTCAGAGGATTTACCATTCGTACTAGGATCAGCAGATGGACAATTGGCTAACTTGGGAATTGGAGCCATTTCCTCTGGAGAGGTAGCCATCACTGCCGGAACAAGTGGAGCTATCAGACAATTTACAAACGGTTTCAGCATAACAGATAAACGTGAAACATTTTGCTATGCCTTTACAGAGGATTATTCAATTATTGGCGGTCCAACAAATAATGGTGGCATCGCATTACAATGGTTGAAGGAACTTTTAAACTATGAAGGTAGTTTTGATGATTTTACAAAAGAAGCTGAAAAGGTAGATCCGGGTGCTGAGGGGTTAATTTTTCTTCCTTATATAAATGGTGAGAGGGCACCATTATGGAACCAACAAGCAAAAGGTAATTTTTTCGGAATGAGTATTACTCATAAGAAAGAACATTTTGTCCGTGCCGTTTTAGAAGGAATTACTTTTAACATCTATCAAATTGGACAAAGCTTGGAAAGTCTTGCAGGTGCACCAGAAAAAATCTATGTAAACGGTGGCTTGTCGAGATCAAAGTTGTGGCTTCAAATGCTTGCTGATATCTTCGGGAAAGAAGTTTATGTTTCCGAGAGTCATCATAGTGCTGCATGGGGTGCAGCCTGGACAGGCTTAGTTGCTCTTGATAAAGTTTCTTCCTTTGAAGAAATTAAAGAAAATATTCCGATGAGTTCTCCAATTGTGCCAGATGAAAATAGACATAAAAACTATTTAGAAATCTATAAAAAATATGAGGCATTGGTAAAAGACATAGCAAAGCATTTTTAAATATAGCATAATAAAGGAAAAGCTTTTAAACTAAGGTGAGTGAAAAAACAATGCTGGAAGATATTTTAAAGGAAGTACAAACGGGATCATTAACTATAAATGAAGCAAAAGAAAAGCTTTCAACATATGAAAACTTAGGATTTGCAAAGGTTGATCATCATCGAAAGAAGCGACAAGGGTTCCCGGAAGTCGTTTATGGTGAGGGAAAAACGAAAGAACAAATTTTAGCTATTATTAAAGCGATCCGATCAAAGGAAAATAACGTACTTGTTACACGGATTTCTAAAGAAAAAGCAACACATATTCTAGAAGAGTATCCTGAATTTACTTATCATGAGATCGCTCAAATTCTTTTCTGGAAAGATGAAAAGCAAAGTGAGGAATCCAAAGGGTATATTGCCATTGTCTGTGCAGGAACATCAGATTTAAAGGTTGCAGAGGAAGCGGCAGTAACAGCTGAGGCATTGGGAAGCAATGTTAGGAGATTTTATGATGTGGGTGTCGCAGGAATACATCGTTTATTTGATTCTATAGAAGAAATCCAGAATGCTACAGTTTCCGTTGTTGTGGCAGGAATGGAAGGCGCTCTTCCAAGTGTTGTTGGAGGTCTCGTTAGTCATCCAATCCTTGCCGTTCCAACAAGTGTAGGCTATGGAGCAAATTTTAATGGATTGTCTGCTTTATTAACGATGTTAAATTCATGTGCATCAGGGATAAGTGTAGTCAATATTGATAACGGCTTTGGAGCTGCATATAACGCAGTTTTAATTGATCGACTAGCTCAAAAAGGGGAAGAACAACAATGAAAACACTTTACCTAGACTGTTTTTCTGGAATTAGCGGTGACATGATGATTGGGGCTCTTATTGATGTTGGAGGAGACCCGGCATATCTTGTGGAAGAATTAAAAAAACTTAAAATAGATGAAGAGTATGAACTCCAATGGAAAAAAGTTGTTAAAAATGGTATTACTAGTACGAAATTTGATGTGATACTAAAAAATCAACATGAGCATGACCACCATGAACATGGACACACTCATGACCATGACCACCACCATGAACATGGACACACTCATGACCATGACCACCACCATGAGCATGGACACACTCATGACCATGACCACCACCATGAGCATGGACACACTCATGACCATGACCACCATCATGAGCATGGACATCACCATCATCACAGAACCTACAAAGACATCGTTAAATTAATAGAGTCTGCAGGGTTTTCAAGTGAAGTAACAGAAACAGCTTTAAAAGTTTTTAGAAAAATTGGTGAAGCAGAGGGGCATATACATGGTTTACCTCTTGATAACGTACATTTCCATGAAGTAGGTGCGGTTGATTCCATTATTGATATTATTGGTACGGCCATATTACTTCATCAGTTAGGTATTAAAAAGGTAAAATCGTCAGCTATTCCAGTAGGAACAGGAAGAATTCACATCGATCACGGAATTTATCCTGTACCAGCTCCTGCAACGTTAGAAATGTTAAAAGGTGTTCCAATCGAACAAAGTAATGTTAGATTTGAATTGACCACCCCAACTGGAGCTGCCATTGTATCGGTCCTCTCTGAAGAATTTTGTACACTTCCGTCCATGGAAGTAAAGGCAATCGGATATGGAGCAGGAACAAAAACATTTAAAGATCGACCAAATGTATTAAGAGTAGTAATAGGGGAATAGGTAACGGATAGGAGTAATTTCATGATTTCTCAACCACCACCAAACGAGGAACATATTGATGATCAAATGCTCAAAGTAGAAGTGAATCTTGATGATATTTCAGGAGAATGGCTTGGGTATGTAATGGATTTACTTTTTGAAGCAGGTGCAAATGATGTTTTTTATACACCGATTTATATGAAAAAAAATAGACCAGGTGTGTTACTTCAGCTTCTATGTCATCGTGAAAAACTTGGTACGATAAGAGAAGTTTTGCTAAAAGAAACCACAACTCTTGGTATAAGGTATTATCCCTTAACAGTATTTAGGGCAGAAAGGACGTTTAGGCAGGTTCAAACGGAATGGGGACCTGTAACTGTTAAGGAAGGGATGTATGATGGACAAGTTATCCAAAGGGCACCTGAATTTGAGGAATGTAAAAATATTGCGAGTACATATAAAATTCCTTTAAAGAAAGTATATGAACAGGTTTGGAAACAACTAGATTAGCGGGACTTTAATATAGAAGGCTTCAATTCCTTGGTTTACAAGGGATTGGAGCTTTTTTATTTGTATGTAAAAAAATGAAAAACAATTTTCCTCAAAAGTTTTTTTATGGCTTATATTTTTAAGGATTCGTTAAGGTTCACATTCTATAATCACTTCTGAAGTGAACATACGACTTAAACCAAACATTATAAATAGGAGGAATACTTGTGAAAAAGTGGATTTCAATTATCGTAATTATCATTCTAGCAGTAGGTGGAGGGGTTTGGTTTTTTCAAAGTAAACAAACAGCAACACCTGTTTCAGCACAAGCCATGACTACAACCGTTCAAAAAGGAGACATCCAGGTTGGGGTTAGTGGCTCAGGTACAGTTGCTTCTATTAATAGCTCTGATATCACAGCTGATTTAGAAGGAGAGGTTGAGGAAGTTTTAGTAGAGGTAAATGATGTTGTTGAAGCGGGAGACGAGCTTATTACTTTTACAGATGGAAGTGACCCGATTACAGCTGCTCATGCAGGTACAATTACGACCATTGATGTCGAAAGCGGTAGTCGTGTTCAAAATTCCCAAGTACTTGGTCATATCACAGATTATGAAACGTTAGAGACAGTGATTAGTATTGATGAGCTTGACATTTCGAAAATGAAAGTAGGACAAACAGCAGAAATTACAGCAAGTGCTTTTCCTGATGAAACATATGAAGGGACGGTAACAGAGGTTTCGAAAGAAGGAACGGCTGAGAACGGTGTTTCAAGCTTCAGTGTAACTGTACAACTAAAAGATCCAAAAAGCTTGTTAATTGGGATGTCAACAGAGGTCAACATCATTACAGAGAGTAAGCAGGATGTTCTTTATGTTCCAATTGAATCAGTAAAGGTGAATGGTGAAGAAAAATATGTGACCCTTCAAGAATCTGCTTCAAGTGATACTGAAGCAAGTACAACAGATCAAGTAGTTGAAACTGGAATTAATGATGATCAAAATATTGAGATCATTTCCGGTTTAACAGAAGGACAAACGATCCAGTTACAGGTTAATACGTCAACTGCAAGCGAATCTACTCAAGGATTCACAGGTGGAAATAGAGAGCAGGGAT
The DNA here is from genome assembly GCF_903166545.1 of Metabacillus schmidteae. NCBI lineage: Bacteria > Bacillati > Bacillota > Bacilli > Caryophanales > Bacillaceae > Metabacillus > Metabacillus schmidteae. Next base: position 1,683,457 of record NZ_CAESCH010000001.1, read on the forward strand.
TCCCGGGTGCTGCTGGTAGTGGACAAGGATTCCCAGGTAATGGGGGACAAGGAATGCCGAGTGGAGCAGGAAGAGGTAATGAGTAATATGACGAAACCAATTATTGAAATTAAAAACATGTCAAAGTCATATGAGCTTGGCGATGAAACGGTACATGCCTTGCAGGATGTTTCCCTTCAAATAAATGAAGGGGACTTCCTATCCATCATTGGTCCTTCTGGTTCAGGAAAATCTACATTCATGAACATGCTTGGCTGCTTAGATACACCAGATGGAGGAGAGTACTTACTAGATGGAAAAAATGTCGCAACAATGAAAGATCAAGAGCTTGCTATGGTACGTAATGTGAAAATCGGGTTTGTCTTCCAACACTTCAATTTGCTAAATAAGCTGACAGCTTTAGAAAATGTTGAACTTCCCCTTGTTTATCGAGGAATGGGAGCGAAAGAACGTAGAGAAAAGGCTGCTTCTTGCTTAGATTTAGTGGGATTGACTGGGAGATACCAACATTTGCCAACTCAGCTTTCAGGTGGGCAACAGCAGAGGGTTGCGATTGCAAGGGCACTTGCGGGCAACCCTTCTGTCCTGCTGGCCGATGAGCCAACAGGTGCTTTAGATAGTAAGACAAGTAAAGAGGTCTTGCAATTGCTTAAAGAATTAAATGCAAAAGGACATGTGATCATTTTAATTACACATGATTTAGAGGTTGCAAAGCAAGCTAAACGGGTTGTAAGAATTCATGATGGTAAAGTTTTTGAAAATGGAGGTGACTGGTTTGAACCTGTTGGAATCAATCAAGATGGCGCTAAAGAGTATCAAAGGCAATAAATTAAGAGCTTTTCTTACCATGCTTGGAATTATCATCGGGGTTGCGTCTGTCATTACGTTGGTAGGCGTCGGTCAAGGCTCATCAAACTCAGTAACAGAGGAAATTGGTAGTCTTGGAACAAATCTATTAACTCTTAGTGTAACAGATACCGAATCAGTTTCATTAAAAGAAGATCAGCTTGAGCAATTTACTGTATTAAATGGAATTTCAGAAGTAGCTCCGATCGTTTCGGGAAGAATAACAGCAATATATGGTGAGAACTCTACACAAGTTTCAATTACGGGTACGACTTCATCCTATTTAACTGTTAGAGATTTATCACTAAGTCAAGGTCGGTTCTTATCTGACATGGAGAATGAGTTAAGACAAAAAGTGGTTGTATTAGGCTCGGATACTGCTTCAACTTTGTTTCCGAATACAAATCCAATTGGAGAGAGTATTCAAATAAATGGAGTATCTTTTAAGGTTATTGGTGTACTTGAATCTGTAGGTAGCTCACTTGGAACAAGCGGTGACAGTGTCATCATTGCTCCTCTTTCTACAACACAAAGAGTCACGAAAAATACAACGATAGGCACGATTTATTTAAATGCACAGGACGAACAAATGGTAGACAGAGCGAAATTTCAAGTACAAGGTGTGATGACGACACTATTTCCAAATCTAAGTGATTATTATTCGGTATCAAGTCAAGAGGATTTAATGGAAACAATGACATCTGTTTCAGATACCATGACAGTTATGTTGGGCGGCATCGCAAGTATATCCTTGTTGGTAGGCGGAATTGGTGTCATGAACATTATGCTTGTCTCGGTATCTGAGCGAACAAAGGAAATTGGGATCAGAAAAGCAATTGGTGCAAACCGCAAATCAATACTTCTTCAGTTCCTAATTGAGGCAGTTGTTTTAAGTGTAATTGGCGGACTTATAGGGGTTGTATTAGGTTTAGGTATTTCAAAACTAATTGAGTTATTCTCTAGTCTGTCCATATCGTATTCACCAACAGTTACATTATCAGCTTTCTTATTCTCTTTTGCCATTGGGATTATTTTTGGAGTATTCCCTGCAAATAAAGCTTCTAAATTAAATCCTATTCAGGCTTTGCGTCAGGAGTAACTAAACATTTTTAAAAGAAGAAAAATTCAATAGGGAGTGACTACTCAATGATAAAAATGATGAACTTGGTAGGAGTTTTGGCATTAGTACTGTTACTTATTCAATCAACGATAGGAATCATAAATTATTCTTCGACGGGAACGCCACAAGGATTTCCGGATAGAGGTAGCTTTAATGCTGAGGGAGGTAATGGCTTCGGTGGTACACCAACTCAAAATACTGAAGAAGGAACAAATTCAACTAATTCCAGTGCTCAAGAAAAAAGTATAGATGCATCAAGTCAGAATGGTCAAATGCAGATGAATAGAGGACCTCAAGACAGTTCTTTATCTACCGCTTTACGAAGCATTGAAAACGGTATTCCTGGATTTGTCATAAATTGCTTATCTCTTGGATTAGGTATTGTGTGGATTCTTCTATTTTTTCTTACAAGAAAAAAGCAACAAAGTTTAGTGGTTTAAGTTTTTAATAGACTAAAGACAAAATACTATTTCTAAGAGGTGAAGCTAAATGAGAAAACAGTTAGGAATAAAGTTAATTGCTGCCGGCACGATCATTGGTGCCAATGTTTCAGCCTATCCAATAGCTCACGCAAATGCAGAGGAAATAACCATTCTAGAGAACGCTGCTGAATTACAATCAGTATCAATTGAAGAATTTAACTTGGATCAAGAATTTTCACCTGATGTAAAAGAATATACGGCATCAGTTGAGAACGATATTAAAACAATGAATCTATTAGTAGAGAAAAAAGAGGAAGCAGCTGCAATTACAGTTAATGGAGAAGAAATTGACAGTGGAGTAAAAATAAGCTTACCACTATCAACAGGAGAGAATGAATTTGTAATTACTGTTACAAATGGAACTGAAGTATCTTCTTATTCGATTGTGGTTGTTCGAGCAAAAAATGATAATAACCAGCTTTCAAATCTATCTTTATCCAACGGGAACTTTAATTTTGATCCGGAAAAGACGGACTACCATATAGAAGTAAAAAACGGAATTAGTAAATTAACCCTAAAGCCTAATGCAGAAGCCGATACGTCAGCAGTAACAATTAATGGAACTAACGTCAAAGGTGGTGACGGATATGAGGCACAACTGCCTGTTGGTTCTACGACATTTACGATCATTGTAACAGCAGAGAACGGCAACAAAAAAACATATACTGTCACTGTTGTAAGGGAAGCTGAGCAAACTTCAAGTTCAAACGACATAGAGGAAGAAAAAGAACAATCAGTTCAAGATCAGCCAACTGCTGAAACATCTTCAAAAAGCAATAACTCGGAAGCTACTCCAACACAGGCAGAGTCAAATAATCGCGGAACAAACAGTTTTGCAAATGTTGATGTATTGGCAGTCTCAAACGATAGTAGTACAAAAAGTACCGAAAGTTTTGGATCATCTTCTACAACAAGTATGAGTGAAACAAAGACAACAGCCAATCTTGACTCATTATCTGTTTCGGGCGGTACCTGGAACAAGACGTTTTCTTCTGATTCGTACACGTATCATATCTCTTTAGAAAACGATGTGAAAACTCTCACTTTATCTGCTGACTCAGAGGAATCAAGCGCGGAAATTTTTATTGAAGATGAGGCGATCTCTGATAATTCGACAGTAACAATTGGAGATAAAGCAAAAACAGCCGTTTCTATCGTTGTCAAAAACGATGCGGATCGCAAAACATATGTATTAATCTTTGAAAAGGATATAGAAGAAGGTACGACTGAGGAGAAAGAAACCAGTGATAATACAGAAACTGAGACAACAACTGTTTCGTCAAAAACAGATACTGAAGATACTGAAAGCATGAAAGAATCAACAGCGAATAATCAAATGAATGTTCGTGCTGAAAGACAAACAGAAAATCCTTCTTTTTGGCAAAAACTTTTATCATTTTTCGGTTTATAGTTCATTAGTTAGTAAACACATATTAGTAGAGGAACGTTTACATTAACAAATTGAGAACGTCCTCTACAAGTGTATTATAAAGTCGGTAGGTTCATAGCAGTGTGTATGTTTTTTAGATTTAACTCAATTTGTTCATTTGTGTCAAATGCATGGTACCAGCCTTTTGAAACCATGTAAGCGGAGATTTTTTCATGCATGTCAAGTGCTTCCTCTAAATGGCGAGTAAGAGTATGCTTTATTTCAGGGGTACCTGATTCAGTTAATGCCATTGCATAATTTCTAACTCCACTTTTTGCAGAAATCAATAAATCCATTGCGACAACTTGATCTGTTAATGCCTTCATACCAGTTAAACTTTCAAAGATTGAGTTCATGATATCATCTCCAATTAGTGCATTTCTTTTGCTTTTGATAAAATAGACGAGTATTCTTCTAACTGTCTCGTTGATGTATTAATATCCTGTTGCATGATCTCTTTTAACTCCGGGTCGGACACTAGAGCTCTCATTGTTTTGGACTTCGTTAAACAGGTTGTCTTAAATGCTGCCATTTCCTGAACTTCGAGCACTTCATGTAAAGCGTAATCCAAACTGCATTCTCCTTTCGTTATGGTTTTAAAACGACTTTAATACAATTATCTGTTTTGGTGTCAAATATTTCATAACCATGTTTCGCTTCACTCAAGGGGATAACATGACTGACCACATCGCCCGGATCAATTTTACCTGTTGATACTAATTCAAACATATAAGGCATGTAGTGAATAACAGGAGCCTGACCGGAACGGATATTCACGTTACGCTGCATAATATCTCCTAATGGAAAACCGTTATATCTTCCTCCATAAATACCTGTAATTTGAATGGTGCCGCCTTTTCGAACAGCTTGAGAGGCAATGACAAGTGCACTCATTGTTCCACCTTGAAGTTTTAACCCTGATGCAAGGAATTCTAAATCATTCATTTTGCCATCCATCCCAACAGCATCTATAACGACATCAGCTCCACCTAGCGTGATTTCTTTGAGATAGTTCCCCACATTTTCTTTGCTTTCAAAGTTAACAATCTCTACTTTGTTTGTTCGTTTTGCATGCTGCAATCGATAATCAACATAATCAACAGCTATGACACGCTTTGCTCCTTTTAACCAACAAAACTTTTGAGCGAAGAGACCAACAGGTCCACATCCAAGGACAATAACCGTATCGCCATCTTTCACACCTGCATTGTCAACACTCCAATAGCCAGTGGTCATGGCATCTGAGATCACACTTAGCTTTTCATCAGGTTCTTCACAGGATTCTGGAATCTTAAAGTGAGTAAAATTAGCAAAAGGGACTCTCAAATATTCAGCTTGGCCCCCAGGGTAACCACCTGTATTACCTGAATAACCGAAATAGGCGCCCATTTCTCCATTATCATTCGAGTTATCACATTGACTCTCTAGTTGATTTTTACAGTAGTGGCATTCACCGCATGCAATATTAAAAGGAATAATGACACGATCTCCCTTTTTTACTTTTGTGACACCTGGTCCAGTCTCTTCAACAATACCCATCGGTTCATGTCCGATTACATAGTTTTCCTGCATATTAGGTATCATTCCATGAATTAAATGTAAATCAGAACCGCAAATGGCTGTACTTGTTACTTTAATAATCATGTCGTCCGGCTTTAGGATTTTTGGATCTTCAACTTCTTTCACTTCAACATTTTTAATGCCTTGATATGTTACAGCCTTCATGTTATTAAACCTCCAATGTTAATGTTCATCAGGTGTACGATCGAACATGCCTTTACGATTTGTCCCATTTGGGAATAAATTCATGTTTCCAATCATTTTTGTATTGTTGGCTGATAGCTGATCCAATTGATATTGTTCTTTTAAGTCATGAGGGTGAAACCATTTTTTTTCAACCATAAGGTCAGTAATTTCTTGATGCATGGCTATGCCTTGCATAAGTTGTTTACGTAATATAGCTCTTAGATCAGGGGAAGAGGTTTCCGTTAAAGCTGCTGCAATATTTCTTACTCCTTCTTTAGCTCGAATAAGAAAATCCATCGCAAAGGTGGTATCTGCAAGTTCGGGGACATGTAAAGAATTTATTGGATCTAAGTAATCATTGTTCACAGCATTTACCCTCCTTTTTAGTTTATGATTGGTGTTGGACGATTTTGTGGAACAGGAGCCTCAAATGGTGCACGTTGATAAACAGCCTGTAATTCAGTAAGTGCCTGAATGGATTGTTCTACATCTTTTTGCATGAGCTTTTTAAGATCATCATCAAAAACAAGACCTTGCATTAGCTTTGATTTTGCTACGCAAAGTGTCTTAAAGTTAATTATTTCATGTAAATCTAATGACTCGTGTGGAGCTAAAGAATTACCATTCATTATAAGTAAACCTCCAATATGAAATATCTGTTGGTATTTTTCCCGACTATTGGTGTTTCAGACTGAGAATTTTTGTAAGTAGAGTTATCTTATTAGAGTAATTGAGGGGAGAAAATGTATAGTGACACACCGACTAAAACATTTACATTATTTATAAAAAGTATAGAGAAATTCTCCAACAAACTATATACTATACATAAGTGAACAAAAAAGATAATTTGTAAACAAAAATAAACTCGGTTGGTGGGGGATTTATATGGATGTTGTAACAATTGGGGAATCAATGGTTGTTTTTACTCCAATGAGTGACGGTTTCATGAGAAACGCTTCTCAATTTTCAAAAAAAATTGGGGGAGCAGAGTCAAATGTTGCAGTTGGTCTTGCAAGATTAGGACATCAAGTAGGATGGATCAGCAAACTTGGTGATGATGAATTCGGAAAAGCTATCCTCGCCTGTTTAAAAGGGGAAAATGTTGATGTAAGTCAGGTAACTTTTGATTCTGATGCACCAACAGGGATATATTTTAAGGAGCCGAGAAGACAGAATAGTACAAGAGTTTACTATTATCGGAAGGGCTCTGCAGCGAGTAAGCTTTCGCCAACTAATCTTAATCAAGAATATCTTGGCAAAGCTAAATATCTCCATATCACCGGTATTACTCCGGCATTAAGTGAAAGCTGTAAGGAAACTGTTTTTGAAGCAATAAGGTTAGCCAAAGAAAATGGAAGTACAATTGTTTTCGATCCAAATCTTCGTACAAAGCTTTGGGACGAGGAAACAGCAAGAGACACATTGCTAAAGATGGCAAGGGAAGCCGATATTGTGTTGCCTGGTGTGGATGAGGGAGAATTTTTATTTGGAGAAAGTGATCCTAAAAGACTCGGAAATTTATTTTTGGAACAAGGTGCAAAAGTTGTTGTCCTGAAAATGGGAGCTGAGGGTGCGTATTATTTCACAGGAAAAGATAGCGCTTTAATTCCGGGGTTTCCTGTTAAACAGGTCGTGGATCCTGTTGGAGCAGGAGATGGTTTTGCGGCAGGTTTTCTATCAGGATTACTTGATGGGTTAGAAGTGGGCAAAGCAGTTGAACGTGCAAATGCTGTTGGTGCTTTAGTAACAATGGTTAATGGAGATGTTGATGGTTTACCTGAAAGAGATGAAGTAGAGCAATTACTAAATAAAAACAGTGAAGATGTTGTTCGATAAGGAGAGAATAAAATGAGTCATATTGATATTATAAAGGAAACTGGAGTAGCAGCCGTTATTCGAGGGGCAACAACTGACAATATTATTGCTATTGCTGAAGCGTTAAAAGCGGGTGGAGTAAAGGTATTAGAAATAACTGTTGAAACACCAGGTGCATGTGCAGCAATTGAAAAAGCATCTTTAGAACTTGATGATGTTCTTGTAGGGGCTGGCACTGTTCTCGATGCTGAAACAGCACGAATTGCCATTATGTCTGGAGCGAAATTTATTTTTTCTCCTACGACAAATAGTAAAACAATTGAAATGGCCAAAAGATATGGAGTTGTGAGCATTCCTGGTGCGTTAACACCAACTGAAATCCTTACTGCTTATGAAAACGGAGCAGATTTAATTAAAGTATTTCCGGCAAATGTATTTGGACCAAGTTATATTAAAGATATTCATGGGCCTCTGCCTCAAGTTCCCCTTATAACAACTGGTGGAATCTCTGTAGATAATGTAGGTGAATATATTAAAGCAGGTGCAGCTGGAGTTGGAGTTGGCAGTTCGTTAGTAAATACGAAAAAGGAACTAACATCAGCTTACTTAAGCGAAATCACAACAACTGCAGCCAAGTTTATTAAAGCGGTGAAAGAAGCAAGAGGAGAATAACTCATAATTGGCAACCATTCGTTTATGAAGGTTGCTTTTTGTGAACCTCTAAATAGGATATACCATTATTCATACAAAAAATGATATATTGTTTGTTTTTGTATGAACTTATCCTATAATGTTATAGAAAATGTTTAAATTACGGGGGAACAATATGCTTGCTTTAGAACGGCATGAAAGAATTTTAGATCAATTAGATAAAAATAAAATTGTGAAAGTGTCAGAGCTTAGTAACCTTTTAGGTGTTACAGAAAAAACAATTCGTGGAGATCTTGAGCTCTTAGAAAATAAAGGATTGTTGAATCGCATACATGGTGGTGCAGTTATAGCTGAGGACGCCGGGAAAATGCTTCCGATAGCTGAGCGTCAGTCAGGTCATAGTGAGGTAAAGCTTGCTATTGCAAGAGAGGCATTTAAATTAATTCAACCAAATGAAACAATTTTAATGGACGGTGGAAGTACTACACTTGCTATTGCTGAGTTATTAGGTGATTTTCCTATAACCGTTATTACAAACGACTTAAAGATTGCGAATGTACTGCTAACTAAAACCAATGTTCAATTAATGGTTTTAGGAGGAATGAGGATCGACAAATCTTCCTCTTTAATGGGGGCGCAGGCAACAGAAATGCTTAGTCGTATGAGAGTAAACAGATTATTCTTCGGAACAACAGGCGTGTCAGTCGATCATGGTTTAACGGTATTTAATAGTATTCACGCTGACTGGAAAAAGCAAATTATTAGGTGTGCCGATCAAATTACATTGTTAGCAGATTCAACAAAATTTGAAAAGGTGGCCCTCATTCAATTTGCTGCACTGGAAGAAGTGAATGAAATTGTAACAGACTCTAATCTTGATCACCTTGTTCTAGAAAAATTCCAAGAAAAAAATATTCGACTTCATCTTGCGAAAATATAACGAGTTTTCATTTTTGTTAAAGGGAGCTGGAGATAAGGAGAAAAAAGATGATAACGATTTTATCGTTGTCATCTTTTTTGTTTGTGCTATAATAAAACCATATCAAACAAAAACAAACATAAACAAATAATAACAAACAGATGAATGCATTAGTTTTCTTCAAGTATTTCGATTAGACGAGAGGAAAAGATAATTTAGAACTGTATAAAATATTTGGAAAATAGTATTTATAGACACTGAATAAGAAATACTAAAGAGCTGGAATGCTACTAATAAAACCTTATATAAAGAGGGAAAACTGATTTCTATTCTCTTAATTATTTAGAAAATTACCTAAAATTCCATTGACCAGAGAAAATATTTTCTTTATAATCAAAAGGGAAATAAGTAAACAAAAACAGAAATAAATAAACAGTCCCAAAAGGGAAAGAAAACACATTGCGGAAAAAAGTAAAAATGAAAACGTTTAATTAGGGAATATGTTGAACTTAAAATGGGAGGGAACAAATAATGGTACAAAAACAAGTATCTCTTGAAAAAATTGACGTCTTAAATTATATAGATGTATTAATGGATAATCTTTCACAAATTAAAGATGATACGGGTGAATTCTTATTAAACTTTGATGGTTTAGTTGTTGATGATAAAAGCTGGAATGTTTGGAATTGGCCACAAGGTGTTGGGCTTTATGGAATATTTAAATATTGGAAACTAACAAATGATCAGAAGGCTTTAAAAATTATAACAGATTGGTTTAATGCTAGATTTAAAGAGGGTGTACCGCCTAAAAATGTTAACACAATGGCTCCACTCCTTACCTTAGCATTTTTGTATGAAGAAACGAAGGATCAGACATTTGTGCCATACTTAGAAAGCTGGGCTGAATGGGTTATGTATGATATGCCCCGTACAAAGGAAAATGGTCTTCAGCATATGACATATGGACCTGAAAATAAAAATCAGCTGTGGGATGATACATTAATGATGACGGTATTACCTCTAGCGAAAATTGGAAGGCTTTTCAATAAACAAGAATATATCGAAGAAGCTAAAAAACAATTCTTAATTCACATCAAATACTTAAGTGATCGAAAAACAGGTCTGTGGTTTCATGGCTGGACATTTGAAGAAAATCACAATTATGCAGAAGCTTTATGGGGACGAGGAAATTGTTGGATTACAATTGCAATTCCAGAAATTATTGAAATACTGGATTTACAACAGGGAGATTTCTTAAGAGAATTTTTAATAGATACGTTACAAAGACAGGTTGAGGCATTAGCTGAATATCAAAATGAAAGCGGATTATGGCATACCTTAATTAATGATAAAACTTCTTACTTGGAAGCATCTGCAACAGCAGGATTTGCCTATGGTATCTTAAAATCTATCCATAAACGTTATATTAGCCAAGAGTACAAGGATGTAGCTTACAAAGCGATCAAAGGCATTGTAGAAGAAATTAATGAAGATGGTGCCTTACAAAAAGTGTCTGTAGGAACAGGTATGGGAGATTCATTAGAGTTTTATAAAGAAATTAAAATCACGACAATGCCATACGGACAGTCTTTAGCTGTACTTTGCTTGGCTGAATTCTTATATGAGTATATCTAAACTAAAAAGAGTGTAAATCCTTAATTTTTAATAGACTTGGTTCATCAGATTCCAAGTCTATTAAAAACATAGGCACAAGGGGGACAAAAAATGAAGAAGGTCATTCCTATTATCATAATAGGCTTATTGTCTATTATTTTAATTACTGGTTATAGCAAAAATGAGAACGATTCCATAGTTTTACGATTTGCTTATGCAAGTAATAGCCAACCAGTTAAAGATGCGATGGCTGAGTTTGGAAAGCTTCTATCTGAAAAAACAAATGGTGAAGTAACAGTTGAATATTTTCCAGATAGTCAGCTAGGCGGGGAACGGGAATTGATTGAATTAACACAAACAGGTGCAGTAGATATTACGAAGGTTAGCGGATCAGCATTAGAAAGCTTCTCTAATCAATATTCAATATTCGGTCTTCCATATTTGTTTGAAAATGAAGAACATTTTTACCGAGTTATGGATAGTGATCTTGTCAAACCGATTTATCAATCAACAGAAAAGTTGGGATTTGTAGGGTTAACCTATTATGATTCAGGACAAAGAAGCTTTTACATGACAGACGGACCTATTGAGACGCCAGATGATTTAAAAGGAAAGAAAATTAGGGTTATGCAAAGTCAAACGGCAATAAAAATGGTTCAACTGCTAGGTGGTTCACCAACACCTATGGATAGTGGCGAGGTCTATACTTCTTTGCAGCAAGGGATCTTAGATGGTGCAGAAAATAATGAGTTTGCCATTACAGAAGCTGGACATGGTGAAGTAGCAAAATATTATTCATATGATGAACATACAAGAGTACCAGATATAATGGTTATCAATAAAGAAACATTAGAAGGTCTGACAAAAGATCAACAAGAGGCTGTATACGAGGCGGCAAGAGAGTCTACAGAGTTTGAAAAAGTTGTTTGGAAGGATGCTGTAGATCAAGCAAAAGAAAGATCAGAAAATGAGTTTAATGTGGTTTTTAATGATGTTGATAAAAAACCATTCCAAGTAGCGGTGCAGCCGTTACATGATGAGTTTGCTAAAAATGAAACGTTTAAAAAGCTATATAAAGAGATCATGAAAATGAAGGAAAATAAATGATAGAGGGCGATACGATGAGATATGTAAAGAAAAGTGTCGATAGAGTCATAGAATTTCTGACGTGTGCTTTATTCTTAGTTATGATAGCGGTTGCAAGTTGGCAGGTATTAAGTCGTTTTATTTTGAAAAACCCTAGTACATTTACAGAAGAGCTGTTAAGGTATAGTTTAATTTGGCTTGCTATGCTGGCAACTGCTTATGTTGTTGGAAGAAGTGAGCATATTGCCATTACATATTTGAGAGACCGTTTAGATGAAGATTCTGCAAAGAAATTAGATATTGTCATTCAAGCATTTTTCCTATTATTCTCAGCAACGGTTATGGTATATGGTGGTGCAAAGGCAGTATCTCTAACGATGGCCCAGATTTCTCCAGCACTCCATTTGCCGATGGGATATGTATATTTGGCATTACCTTTGTCAGGAGTATTCATTCTTTTTTATAGCGTGATTAATATACAGGAGATTAAAAATAGGAAGAAAAAAGTTATTATAATTGAAGAGAAAAAAGCATGCTAATACGTGAAGTTCCATTAAATGAAAGTAGGTGAGATATATGGAGTTACAAGCTAGTTTAATATTAATTAGCGTGTTTGCCGTCCTTATGTTTATAGGTATACCCATTGCTATTAGTATAGCTGCTGCATCACTTGCAACAGTTATCATTGTTTTACCTTTTGATGTGTCATTATTTACATCTGCACAAAAGATGATTACAAGTTTAGATAGCTTTTCCTTATTGGCAGTTCCATTTTTTATCTTGTCAGGGATTATTATGAATAATGGTGGAATCGCTATCAAACTAGTGAATTTAGCTAAGTTGTTAGGTGGAAGAATACCTGGTTCATTGGCTCATACGAATATTATTGGAAATATGTTTTTTGGATCTATATCCGGTTCTGCAATTGCTGCATCAACAGCAATTGGAGGGACGTTAATACCTTTACAAGAAAAAGAAGGCTATGATAAAACATTTTCAGCTGCAGTAAATATTGCATCAGCTCCAACAGGAATGTTAATCCCTCCTAGTTCGGCATTTATTATCTTTTCCTTAATAAGTGGAGGAACTTCTATAGCTGCTTTATTTATGGGTGGTTATGTTGTAGGGATTTTATGGGGATTAGCTGTTATGATAGTGGCTTATATTATTGCAAAGAAGCATAAGTATCCAATAGCACCAAGGGTTTCTTTTAATGAAGGCAAAAGGATCATCATCGAAGCAATTCCTAGTTTATTATTGATTGTGATAATTATCGGGGGGATACTATCAGGTATTTTCACAGCAATAGAGGCATCAGCAGTTTGTGTGGTTTATTCATTATTTTTAGCTTTACTATTTTATCGGTCAATATCTCTTAAGCAATTACCAAGTGTTTTAATAGAAGCAGTAAAAATGACAGGAGTCATCATGTTTTTAATTGCTGCATCATCAGGTATGTCCTTTGTTATGGCGTTAACAGGATTACCGGAGGCGATTAGTAATCTAATTTTAGGAATCTCAGATAATAAATTTGTTATTCTAGCATGTATTACGATTATTTTATTGTTGATTGGTACGTTTATGGATATCGCACCAGCTATACTAATATTTACGCCAATCTTCTTACCAATCGCTACAAACTTAGGAATTGATCCAGTTCACTTTGGAATATTCTTTATTTTCAACTTATGTATTGGGACCATTACACCGCCTGTCGGTACAGGGTTATTTGTAGGTGCCAGCATAGGGAAGGTTAAGATCGAAAAACTTCTCAAACCATTAGTACCGTTTTATGTTGCGATCATTGCGATTGTTGTGTTAGTTACATATATCCCTCAAATAAGTTTATTCTTGCCTAATCTATTTGGCTTATAGAAGATGATTCTTTTAAGACCTTATACCATTTAATGGTATAAGGTCTTTTTTTGATAGAGTAGCAAAATTTTTCTTGAGACCCCGTTTCCTTTCACCGTTTTTTCACCAAACTCTACTATTCTATACACATCGAGAACGAAAGGAGGAAAGAAACGATGAAGAAAACAGTATTCTGGGGTGCAATTATTACACCAATGGTTTTGGGAGTCTATTTTTTGGTCGGAGGTTATAGCGCTCTAGCAGCAGGGCCACATGGACACGGACCTGGAGGGATGAGCCCACGAGGAGGATTTGGTGGGCATCACCAAATGTATGGTCCTCAGCATGGAGGTTTTTCCTGGATTAGCTTTCTCATTTTCCTTATTATTGGGATCGCTATATTGATTCTTTTAGTGAAAATGCTTAGAAGAAAAGCAAAGACTTCATCTATGCAACAGTTAATTGATACATCACTTATGTCTTCACATAAACCTGTTATCAACCAAAATGAAAATATTTTAGATCAGTGGGAAAGAAACATAACGACTAAAAAGGAGAATAACTAAAATGGGAATTTTTAAAAGGATTAAAACAATTGCAAAGGCTGATATGAATAGTTTGCTTGATAAGGCAGAAGATCCGATCGCAATGTTAAATGAATATTCGCGTGAGATGGAGCAGGAAATGGTAAAAGCTCAGAAGGCCCTTTCCCGTCAATTTTTTGTGGAAAATAAACAGGCTGCTCTGATTCTTGATACAAAGAATATAATTGATAAAAGAACAAGACAAGCTAAGCTGGCTATTCAACATGAAGATGAACAAATGGCGAAATTAGCTGTTCAGGAAAAGTTAAATTATGAAAAGCAACTTAATGTTTTTCAGCAGCAATATGGGTCTATTCAAGGACAAACCAAAATGCTAAAGGACAAGCTGCAAGAACTTCAGGAAATTCACAGTGAATTACAACATAAAAAGGTTCTGTTAGCATCAAGAGTAAACGTGGCTCAGTCAATAAAACAAATTCAGAATGCCACTGCATCATTCCAAACTGACACAATATCCAGAGGAGTAGCCCGTGCTGAGGAACGTATATTATTAATGGAAGCAGAGGTCCAAGCCGGCGATCAATTTACGAGTCCTTTAACTCAGCATGATGCTTACTATCGTAACTATGTGAATGAGGATGAATTGAACAATGAACTTGAAAAGCTAAAAAATCAAGATGAAAGCCAAGTAAAAGAAGGTTAATAAAATATTTTGTAAAGAAGCACTAGCTGTACTCCCCTGTAAATTGGACAGTTAATAGAGCCTATATTTCTAATAGATGACCTCAGTCCCACAGGGGTCATCTTATTTAAATTCCGATAATCATGGTGATTATTGTATGCCTCTATTCTCTTAAAGATTGGTTAATACTTTCTACAATATATTCAGCTATAATCATTGTTTATGGAATATTATAAAGTAACGATATTTTATTAATTTCTGATATTGACATATATTAGTTTTATAGAAGTTATTAAGTCAATTACTTAGGAGGGGTAACATGGAGAGAATACAGAATTATGATGTGGTTGTAGTAGGAGCTGGAAATGCAGCTTTGTGTGCAGCAATCGCAGCGAAGGAAAATGGTTCACAAGTTCTTGTTTTAGAACGAGGTCCTGTAGAAAAGCGTGGGGGTAATTCTTTTTTTACAGACGGAGCCATTCGCGTTGCCTATAATAATTTAGAAGATATTAGAAAGATCATTCCTGAACTTACTGATAAAGATGCTGAAAAGATTGTAATGCCAGAATATACTCAAGTTGATTTTCATAATGACTTAATGAGAGTGACAGAAGGTAAAAGTGAATCAGATCTAGCAAACCAGCTTATTTCTAAATCTTTTGAAACGATTTTATGGATGCGCAAACATGGAATTAAATTTGAATTAAACTATGAAAATCAATCCTTTGAAAAAGAAGGGAAGCGTCATTTTTGGGGTGGACTTCCAATAAAAACGGAAAATAAAGGTGTAGGTTTAATAAAAAGTCTATTTAACAGAGCTAAAGAAATAGGCATCGACATTTGGTATAATTCACGGGCTACTGAGTTAGTCACAGTTAATGATAAGATTACTGCTATTAAAGTAGAACAAAGTGAAAACTTGATTATTATTCAAGCAACAAGTGTCATTCTAGCTTGCGGCAGCTTTGAAGCAAACAGAGAAATGCGGAGTCAATATCTTGGCGAAGAATGGGAAGCTGCCATTGTTAGAGGAACAGAATTTAATACTGGAGACGGAATTACAATGGCGCTAGCAATCGGTGCTCAAAAATATGGTGAGTTTGGCTGGACTGGCTGTCACTCGATCGGTACAGATTATCATGCTCCTAAAGTGGGTGACTTTAACAAGCCGGGTGATATTTATAAAAAGTCCTCATTCCCTCTTGGTCTATTAATTAATAAAGAAGGAAACCGATTTGTTGATGAGGGGGCTGATTTCCGTAACTACACATATGCCAAGTATGGTCGTGAAGTTTTAAAACAGCCAGGCCAAATAGCTTTTCAACTTTTTGATTCTCAAGTGCGTCCAATGCTGCGCAAGGAATACAATCTGGAAGAAGCTACTTACTATCAAGCAGATAGACTAGAAGAATTGGCAGAATTGATGTCTGTAGATAAAGTTCAATTTTTAAAAACAATAGAAGAATATAATTCGGCTGTACAAGAAGGTGAATATAATCCAACTATTAAAGACGGAAAAGGAACAGTTGGAATCCCTTTACCAAAGACAAATTGGGCATTACGAATAGAGGAAGCTCCTTTTTATGCATATCCAGTTACTTGCGGAATTACTTTTGCCTTTGGAGGGTTACATGTTAGTACAGTAGGTGAAGTATTAAACAAAGAGGAGAGACCTATAGCTGGTCTTTATGCAGCAGGTGAAATGGTAGGCGGAATCTTTTATAAAAATTACCCTGGTGGATCAGGTTTAATGTCAGGAGCTGTTTTTGGGAAATTAGCAGGAACAAATGCTGCTCAATACTCGAAAGAAAAGGTAGAGATTTCATAAGGTGAGACCTCTATCAGTGGATGTTTTCTGCAATTCCCACTGATGGTCAGTGAAAATAATCACGCATAAATATTCACGTCCTGTGGCGTGCCTGACTTGAACATCCTGTCCTTGTTCGCATCTTTACGGGCAGTTATCCCCCACTTATCTTCTTTATTTTGCTTAATTCTTGAAGTGGGAATCTTACTGCCCGGTAAGAGCGGAATAAATAAGTGCTTGTTAGTTCAGACTATTCTTTATATTCTTTTTCCACAAAGTCTACAAATGCTTTTACAATGTTTAAATTTAATGAATCCTTGTGATAAATCATCCAAGTTTTACGAACGATAGGTTTTCCATCAATTGATGTAAGAGTGGTTATATATAAATCATTTACATCTTTTACTATTAAACTAGGTAAGATAGCATAACCTAAACCATTCATAACCATTTTTTTGCATGTATCAACTTTATCAACTTCAATGCTAATTAGCGGTGGTTGGTTGAAATGTTCAGACCACCATTTATCGATGGAATTTTTTAGTGATGAATCAGTATGATAATCAATTCTTGGCAGGTTAGGAAGATTATGTATGTCTATTTTTTCCTTTGATGCAATACAAATGGTTTCTTCAAAAAGTAAGTGCTCTTGATCTTTCCAATTATAGTCTCCTTTTATAATTCCGATATGGACGTCTTGATTGTAAATTAAATGAGCAATATGGCTGCTAAAGTTTGTTGTTACTTTAAACTCAATATCCGGATATTGATCTTTAAAGCGCTTTAAAAGATCTGGAAGCATATAATCCGTAAAAAAGTTAGAAACCCCCAATCTTAAAGTACCGACCATCTGATCCTCCATGTTGAGGACATTTTCCTTTATTTTTTGTATGGCTAAGAGCATTTCATGTGCACTTTTTGCCAAATATTCTCCTTGTGGAGTAAATTGAACCCCGCGTCTCCCGCGATTAACAATTTGTACGCCAAATTCCTTTTCTAATTGCTGTAAACGGTTTGTCAAAGCTGGTTGAGAAATATACAAAAGTTGAGCAGCCTTTGTCATGTTTTTTTCTTTATAAAGAGTTTGTAAAACCATCCAATCACGTTCATCCAAAAGAATAACCTCCCTTTTTAGCCATAAGGATTATTTATATATATTAATAAAAAACCGATATTTTATTTATTTCTCAAATTATACTATATTTTATTTAACAAGCAAAACTACAGGTTGCATACTTAAGTAAATGAGAGAAAGAAGGATTACAATGAAAAATTTTTTTCATTATATTTGGTTTATAACATTTAGTGGTATTGGTGGTTTTTTTCTCTCTTTAACAGGTCTTCCAATTGGGTGGATGATCGGGACACTTCTAACAGCGACCTTTCTTTCAATTTTTAGGCCGAAATTTTTGTCAGTAGCTCTTCTTCATCAAAATGGAATTCCAAAATATTGGTTATATCTAGGACAGTGTTTATTGGGAATCGAATTAGGACAAAAGGTAAATAGTTCTGTATTCTACATTTTTTTTGAAAATTGGCCAACTATTACAATCATGCTTCTATTGTCGATCTTCTTTTCTTTACTTTCAGGTATTGTGTTATGGAAGTATAGTAAGTTGGATATGTTAAGTAGTTTTTTCGCTACTGCACCAGGTGGTTTGTCTTCAATTCCTGGTATTGCAGAAGAGGTTGGGGCGAATACTGGTGTTGTTAGTATTATTCAGGCTATGCGTGTTTTTTAGTCATCCTAACAATCCCCGTTATTATTTCATTCTTTTTTGGACATTCTGGGCTGGATGTAAATAAATCTATAATTGTTACAGAACCAATTACATTTGAGATAAATCAACTGACTATGACGTTTGTTTATGTACTCATCGCATGGATTGGATATAAAATAGTAAAATTTATGAAGATTCCTGCCCCTTGGCTGATTGGAAGCATGATTAGTGTTGCAACTTTCAAATCTTTTGGTTCTATGTTTATTGGGTATGATCTGATGGCGTGGTGGCCGCATACTTTCATCATACTATCGCAAATTTTTATTGGTGCAAGCATCGGCTCCCGCTTTCATAAAAATATGTTTATAGGGATATATAAAACTTTGTTCGTTTCTTTTTTGAGTACAATAGGTTTAATTCTTTTTATGTTTATATGTGCATACTTTGTTTCGACTATTACAGATATATCATTTATTACTGCAGGTTTAGCATTTGCACCGGGTGGTATTGCTGAGATGACTACTACAGCTTTAGTTCTACATGGGGATGCTACATTTGTTGTCGCTGTGCAGGTACTTAGGGTTGTCACTGTTTGCATCACTCTCCCGCCATTTTTTAGATTTTTAAAATATGTAAAAGTCAAAAAGAAAACTCAGTCACATGTATCGGCATAAATTTATTGTTATATCCATTGGTTTAAAGCTATAATTATTAAAATTGACAATTTTTAGCGGGAATTTAATCTTAAGGGTGATAATCGTGGGTTTTTTTCATTTCGAAAAAGAAAATAAGAGTCAAGAAGGTTATTCATATCATTTGAAATCTAATAGAGAGACAGAAGAAATAGATATAGAAATATTAACGCTAAAAATAAAAGAAGTGATTGAGAATACATTACGAGAAGGTAATGATATTGTCTTTTTATGTATCGGATCTGATCGATATGTTGGTGATTCCTTGGGTCCTTTAGTAGGTACAATGCTAAAAGAAAACGGAGTTCCTTTACGTGTCTATGGAACATTAGAAGAACCTGTACATGCGTTTAACTTAAAAGGAATTGTGAAAGAGATCAATAAACGGTTTAAAAAGCCGCTTATCATTAGTATAGATGCGTCAATTGGTGCTAAAAATCAAGTGGGTGATGTAATCTTCAGAGAGGGGCCTCTAACTCCTGGGAAAGCACTTGAAAAAATGCTCCCAGAAGTGGGGGATTGCCACTTTGTGGGGATTGTAAATTATATTGATCCATTACCAACTTCTCAATTTTTAAATGATACGCGATTGTACACAGTCATGAATCTAGCGAAAAAGATTGTGAAAGTAATTACAAAGGTATACGATAATAATTAGCGAAACTATTTGTGATAAAGTTTTTATTTAATAAATTGATAAAAAATTAAGCCGTCCATCATTCAGGTTATTAACTGAATTTGGGCGGCTTCGTTTTATTTTAGATAAATTTTTAATTAATAGCACTTGTAACGAAAGCAACAGCTATAATGACTAATGAACAAAGAACAGTCCATTTAAATGCATAGCGTTGGAATTCGCCAATATCCTTTTTGACCATTCCTACTAGTAAAAGAGTTGATGCAACAAGCGGACTTAGGAAATGGACAGGTTGACCTAATACGGATGCTCTGGCGATTTCTAATGGACTTACCCCATAAGCTGCTCCTGCTTCAGCTAGAATTGGCAAAACTCCAAAGTAATAAGCATCGTTTGATAAAACGAAAGTAAATGGCATACTTGTTAGTGCAACGACAAGAGGGAAAAATGAGCCTACAGATTCGGGAATAATTGATACTAATGCATTTGAAATGGCATCGACCATTTTTGTTC
The DNA here is from genome assembly GCF_903166545.1 of Metabacillus schmidteae. NCBI lineage: Bacteria > Bacillati > Bacillota > Bacilli > Caryophanales > Bacillaceae > Metabacillus > Metabacillus schmidteae. The sequence continues at coordinate 1,703,616 of NZ_CAESCH010000001.1, forward strand.
CCGAAAAAATTCCGGAGAAGATACCAGCTGCAAATACTAATATAACAACAGTTAAAGCATTTCCGGCGTGTGATAGTATTCGTTCTTTTTGCTCTTCTAAAGTTGGATAGTTAATCATGGCAGCGATTACAAATCCAATTAGAAATAGAATAGGAGCTGAAATTAACCCCATTACCAATACGGTCATAATTGCTAAAACTAAAATGAAGTTTACCCATCTCAATTTTGGTCGTTTCATCGTATCTTGAACTGAAAAAGCTGCTGCAGCTTCACTTAATTGTAAAGATTGTTGTGGTATTTCTTCTACATTAATAATACCAATTCTCGCCCGTTCTTTTCTTCCAAGAACAAAGGCGATGAAAAGTATACATCCCATCCCGGATAACATTGTCGGCAAAAGTGGCAGGAAAAATTCATTAGCATCAAGACCTAAAGAGGCAATTGCCCTTGTAGCCGGTCCGCCCCAAGGAGTCATACCACTCATTATACTGACAGAAAGCAAAGAAATTGTTGCGAGAACAAGTGTGTTCATACCAATTCGAAGATAAAGAGCTAACATTGCAGAAATAGTAATCATATGGGTAGTTGTTCCATCGCCATCAAGTGCGACAGTCATCGCAATTATTGCAGTACCAATTGCTATTTTTACCGGATCTCCTTTGACGAATTTCATCATAGTATTGATCAGTGGATCAAATAAGCCTGCGTCTATTAAAATTCCGAAAAACAATATAGCAAACAGTAGTAATGCAGCTGAAGGAGCAACTTCTTTTAAACCATCAAGCATCATATCTCCAAGCTCTAGTCCAAATCCACCAATTACTGCAAAAATGATAGGTACAATGACTAAAGCAGTAACAGGTGATAGTTTTTTCGCCATGATCAAATAAGTAAAAACGACAACCATTGAAATTCCTAAAAAAGTAAGAATTATAATCCCCTCCCGAAAAGAAATCGCTTACAATTAGTTCGAAACCGTTAATTCATTAACTTCTCTTTACATTAGCAAAGAGAAATAATATTTCGTGTTTTTAGAATATTACACTAAGATAAATAAGTAAAATATATAATTTTTATCATTTTTATAAAAAAAAACTTATAATCTAGAAAATTAGATATCTATCGCCAAGCAAGATTATTGTATTTTGGGAATTTATCTTAATGATGAAAAATTGAAGATTATTATCCCATTTCCTAAGGTGAAGTTTAACTTCCACTTTAAGATTCGAGTGAAACAAAAGTGGAAGTTAAATGCGGTGAAGATCTGACTAAGATCAGGAGTAAAGTTTTTATGTGATAAGTTTCTCTAACCATCAGTGAGGATAAGGAAAAATCCCAATGATAGATGGTTCATTTAACTAAATAGCTGGGTCTTTTAATAAAAAATCAATGAAATTTTTAACTGTGGAAAGCTTTAATGCATCTTGATTATACATTAACCATGTAGATCGAAATACAGGTTCATCATTTTTATAGGATAATTCGTGGATCTGCAAGTTATCTGAAGGCTGAAGACAAATATTCGGTACGATAGCAATACCTAAGTCATTTTTAACCATTTCTTTGCATGTTTCTAGTCGGTCTGTTTCCATCATTATGAATGGAGGTTCCGAAAATCTATCATGCCACCATCCATTAATTAGGGCTTTTAGTGAACTATCTGTTTTATAATTAATGAGTGGAAGCTTTGGTAAGTTTTCCAGATCGATCTCTTTTTTAGAAATCAAACAAAGTTTTTCTTTATGTAACAGTGCTTTTTTTCCATACCATTCGTAATTTCCGCGTAATATTCCTAATTGTACAGTAGCAGAATTAAGAGAGTTTAAAATATCAGTGCTCCAACCTGTCGTAATATTAAATTGAACATTTGGAAATTCTGTTGAAAACTTCTTTAATATTTTCGGGAGCCGATATTGAGCAAAGTTACTTGAAACTCCTAACCTTAATGTTCCTCTTACTTCACTTTGCATATCTATCATAAAGTCCTTCGTTTTTTGCAATTTTTTAATCATTTCCTCGGAATACTCAACTAAATGTAAGCCTTCTGAAGTAAACTCAATGCCTCCTTTTATTTTAAAAAATAACCTTGTGCCAAACTCCTTTTCTAAGTTTTTAAGTCTATATGTTAATGCTGGTTGCGAAATATATAAACGTTCTGATGCTCGGCTAATATTTTTCTCTTGATATAGTACGAGGATAGCATTCCAATCCTTTTCATCCATATGACTCATCTCCTATCAATTGATTATAAGTTTTTTTTTGCGTTTTTTAAATAAAATATCTATTTTACTTATGATATAACATATCATACTATATTTTTAAAAGCACCGGTACTTTTTAAAAAGTGAATAAGAAAAGGTGGTTATTTAGATGAGAGTGCCTGTTGTTGTTATGCGTGGAGGAACAAGTAAAGGCGTATTTCTTAATTATGATCATATGCCGGCAGATCGTTTGCTTTGGGATGAGTTTATATTGGATATAATGGGAAGTCCGGATCGCAGACAGATTGACGGTCTTGGTGGGGCAAATTCATTAACAAGTAAAGTAGCTATTATTAAAAAGTCGAATCTGAAAGAGATCGATGTAGAATATACCTTTGCTCAAGTGAGTGTTGAAAATCAATTAGTTGATTTTAAAGGAAACTGCGGAAATATTTCTTCTGCAGTAGGTCCCTATGCTATTGAACAAGGTCTAGTCCCCGCAATTGAACCTATTACAACTGTAAGGATATTTAATACAAATACTCAAAAGGTGATTATTGCTGAAGTAGAGGTTGAAAACGGTCAAGTAAAAACCGATGGAATGTGTTCAATCCCTGGAGTTCCAGGAACAGGCTCCCCGATCTATCTTTCATTCACGAACGCAGAAGGTGCGGTAACTGGCAAATTGTTTCCAACCGGGAACGCTATAGATGTTATACGGACACCTTTCGGACCAGTAAACATATCTATTATCGATGTGGCGAACCCATTAGTGTTTGTTCATGCCAGTGATGTTGGTCTTACGGGAAATGAATTACCTGATCAACTAACAGAAGAAAAGTTAATAGAATTAGAAATTATTAGATCTATTGCAGCCGAGATGTGTCAATTTTCAAAAAAAGAAGAAGCAACAAAAAAATCACCTGCTGTCCCGAAAATGACGATAATAGCTCAGCCAATGGATTATATTGATGTAACAGGGGTCGAAAGAAAAGCTGCAGATATGGACTGTACAATAAGAATGATGTCAATGCAAAAACCACATCAAGCACTAGCAATAACAGGTGCCATTTGTACAACTGCAGGAGCTTTTTTGAAAGGTACAATCTTATCAGAGATTGTAAATGTGAATCAACAAGTTGTTAGATTAGGTCATCCTGCTGGGATCATGGAAACCAAGGTAGATTTTATTGCTGGAAACATTGGTGCAATCAAGGTTGTTCGTACAGCGCGTATGATATTGGAAGGGTATGTATATACAAAGAAAAATTACGAATTTACCTCAAAGTTGGCGTAAATTCTGCCAATTAATAATAGAAACGAAAAGAATTGAAATGGAAATGATTTTCGGATTAGAGAAATATTAAGGATATAGCTGGAGGTACTATTCATGTGGGTAATTACGGTCTTTTTAAATGAAAGTATGAAAATGTACGAATATGAGTCAGAAAAAGAAGCGAGACAAGCTATTAGAAATTTAAAAGGCAACAAGTTTCTGTCTGAAATTGTTTATGATCTTGACTGTTGTTATGTTTAATCTTAAGGATTATTATGGGGAAAACGCGTATGAGAAGTTGTTGAAAATGGATTGGAAATAAGAAAAATACTTTTAAAAGGGGTTCGGAATGTAAAACATTCCGAACCCCTTTTGTCGACAATATGAGCAGCACCGTACCTATAAATGTGCTTTCTTTACTTTAAATATAAATAGAAAGGAGAATCATGTAGTCATATTCATTACATATAAAAGTTAATAATTGTTACCGTTTTCAAAAGAGAATACCCATGATATGATATTACATAAAATATTAATAGAGAAAGATCAAGGGTGTTGGCAAAATGAAAAGAAACCATAAAATATTTTCCTTTATAAAAAAGCTAACATTAAAAAAAAGAATAGTCATTATTTTTGCAATGGGGACTCTAATTCCCTTTATTTGTACTGCCTTTATCTCATATAATGCCATGACATCAATTCTAAATAGTAAAGTAGAAGCAGGAGTTAAAAATAATCTAAAAAGTGTTACGCAATCCCTTGAAAATACAATTAGTAATATAAATCATGTATCCCAGCAGCTTGCTATTCCGGGCAGTGTGGGGGTGAAATTAGATTCATATTTCTATTCTGAAGAACCTTACCAGCGTGCAAAGCTCTATCAAGATATAAAAACAGAGATAAACGAGATTACCTTTACTAATCCAGGCATTGGGTTAACCATGTATTATTTAGCTGATGAAAACAAGTATCTCTTTAACACCTATGGAGTTAAAGGTGATTTTTCTGTAAAGGAATTACCAATGCTTATTGACAACTATAAGATTACAAATTATGGTCCGCATATTAGCAATCAACCTTATAACGATAAATATGTTCTATCAGTTTGGAGAAAGGTCGATTTGTCATCTGAAAATGAAGTTTATGTGTATATCGAATCTAGTTTGGACCTTACAAAGAATATCTTACAAGGTAATCATACCGATCAACAGAGTTATCTGATTTTAGATAATAAAGGGAAAATTTCTTATAGTGAGATGAATTCGCTTTTTATAGAAAAAACATATTTCAATGAAGGAGATCTTAATAGTGATTCAGGTTTATTATCAGATTACTACTGGTTTAAAGAAACGAGTGATCAAGGTTGGAGTGTTGTCTCATTAATACCCATTTCAGAATATAATAAAGAGAAGAATCAATGGATTGTCCAAATGATTTATTTATCCATTTTCTTTGGTATAGTTAGTCTTACCATTGCCTGGCTACTTTGGAAGATGGTATATAGACCATTACAAAAATTTGATAAGGAGATAGGTGGGATGTTAAAAAGTGATTTTAAATATAACACCTCCTGGACCTTTATCCCTGAATTTGATCATTTATTAAGACAGTTTCATAAAATGAAAAATCAAATATCAGAGTTATTTAAAGTAGTGGAACAGAAAGAAAAACGAAGAGCTGATTTAGAAGTTGAGAAGTTATTGTATCAAATCAACCCTCACTTTTTAATGAATACGCTAGATACTGCTAACTGGCTAGCTGTAATGAATAATCAGAAGGATATTAGTCAGCTAGTTTCTTCACTTAATAGGTTGCTATATTATAATTTAGGAAAGGCTGGTCAATCGTCTACGATATTTGAAGAGTTAGATACGTTAAAAGAATACTTAGAAATCCAAAAGTTCAGGTATGATTTTGAATTTGATGTTAGAGTTCAAACGGAGGATTCCTACTTACATATGCCTGTTCCACGATTTATTCTACAACCACTAGTTGAAAATGCTATTTACCATGGACTTAGTGATGATGGATATATTTATATAGAAGTAACTAGAATAGAGGACAGAATACGAATAGGGGTTCATGATAATGGAGATGGAATCAAGGAAACAGACATTCACAGAATATTAAATCAAAACCAAATTAAACAACAGAAAGCAGGGATGGGTATTGGAATAAACTATGTAAAAAGAATGTTGGAAAGCTATTATGAAGGGGAAGCAGAGCTTGAGATTAACAGTATAGTAGGTGAGGGAACCAGTATAGTATTGACTCTGCCAGTTTTGGAGATGAAAATGGATGATTAAAGTGCTTATAGTTGATGACGATAAGATGGTCAGAAAAGGACTGATTACGACTATTCCCTGGGAAAAATATGGCATGATCATCATAGGTGAAGCGAAAAATGGTGAGAAGGCTTTGGATTTTATTGAGTCTAATGAAGTCGATTTACTAATAACTGATTTGGCAATGCCTGTTATGTCAGGCTTAGAATTAATGAGGGTTGTTGGTGAAAAGCACCCCTATATATCAATGGTAGTGTTAACAATGCACCAGGATTTTGAGTATATTCAAGATGCTTTAAGGTTAGGAGCTATTGATTATATTGCAAAAATAGAGATGAGTAGTTTTGATGAAGCTTTAGAGAGGGTTGGAAATAAATTAGCCAATGGGAAAGGGAAACGAATAGTACAAGATTCCCCTGAAGATTCAACCGTAGATTTTACCTTTGAGAGCTGTTTAGTCCTTATGACAACAGATGAAAAGATAGTTTGGAACGAAGATGAAATGAGTCTATTTGGTATAAAATTACCAAGTAAACCTGATTTACTAAGTAAAAGTTTTTTAGTTTGGCAAACAAAAAAAGAGAGTGAAGAAAAACAATTATTAAATCTCCTAATGAAAATAAATGTTCTTCAACATTATATGGTGTTAAAAGTAAGGGAGATTAAGAAAACAAGTAAACGTGAATTGGAAGAACTGTTGATTCAATATAATGAAAAACATTATTTTTATGATTTCCATCCTCACAATAAAATCTTAACTACCTCCATTGGATTACTCACTAATAATTCAGATGCTAACGAGAAGAACATAAATAAAGTAAAAGAAAGAATGGTTTCTTTTAATTCTATACAAAAGCTAGATGAATTTAATAATGTATTACAAGAATTGAAAAACTTACATTTACCTACAACGAAGTTAATCAATTTACTTTATTTTTTTGCTAATGAGTGGATAAAAATATGTAGTCCTATTCGTTCTAAAATCGAATTACCAGAAGGAATTCATTTCTGGTATGAAGTAGAAGAGTGGTTTCATACTGCAAGAAATATTATATGTGATTCAATGAGAAGCTCTCATTTCTCTACCGGAGTACAGGAAAGTTTAACAAGAGCAATAAGGATAATACATGAAGAACTGGCTAATCCGGTTCATGCCTCAGATGTTGCTAAAAAAGTTAATATGAGTCGTAGTTATTTTAGCCAATGTTTTAAGGAGTTTGTAGGTATGACCTTTAATGAGTATGTTCGTCATGTTCGAATTGAAAAAGCAAAGGAATATTTGCTGCATACAACAAAAACAATAGCTTGGATTGCAGAAAACACCGGATATACTGATGACAAATATTTTAGCCGAATTTTTCGTAAGGCAACAGGTGTCTTACCTAGTGAGTATAGAAGACAAGCATTAGGGTGAGGATTGTTCTTTGTAAGTGAGATAAATGTTTGATTATGTATATAATGCAGGGATAATCTGGAATACTCAAAGGAATTTCCGGTCATTTATCCCCAAAATAAGAAACCGCTTTCTATCATGGAAGCGGTTACATTTATGCTATATTATATTCGTAAGATCAATCGTAACAACTAAAAGGGGGAAGAAACATGCGCATGCGCTCAGTCAAAAAAGCTTTATTCATTTTGGTCGCACTTTTTCTACTATTCGTTACAGCATGTTCAAATTCATCGGAAGAAACTAGTAACAAGCTAGAAATTGATCCAAATAATCCGCCAGATCCATTTGGTAAATATGAAGAAGAAGTAACAATCAGGATAGGTCAAGAAGTGGATCCAAGTGATAAAACGTTACCAGCAGAAGATACACCATTAGATAATCAATATACCAGAAGTGTAAAGGAAAACCTTAATATTAATGTAGAACACCATTTTACTGCTGCTCCATCCAATTATGATCAGAAGGTTAGTTTGGCGATTGCTAGTAATGATCTGCCAGATGCCATGATTGTAGGACCGGTTGAATTAAGACAAATGTATGA